>NZ_FRBI01000029.1 GCF_900142575.1 Actinacidiphila paucisporea | reverse complement strand
CCCCGGCCCCGCATCCAGCCCGGCACCGGCAGCAGCGGCCGGACCACGACCCACTCCGCCTCCGTCATGTCCGACGGGTACCGGGCCCGGCGCGTGCCGTTGTCGGCGGCGTTTCCGAACTGGTGCGCCAGGCAGTCACACCCCGGGGTGACGGAACTGGACTGCCCTGCCATCGACACGGAACACTCCAACACCGGGGCCTCCTGACGTTGTTCGTTGATTCGACACCACCGAACTGTTCAGAAGGCCCCACCTTTATGCGCCAACCCCGCAACCACTACCTGAACGGGAACCCCGGTTCGAACCGCATCCCGCACGGTCGGAACGACAACAGCGACTTAGCCGTCTTCCCAGAAGAAGTCGTCACCAACTACCGCCAGTTCCTGCCCAAGCGGCGCAGCACCAGGCCCGAGCCCGAGTACCGGGAACCGACCCCCGACGAGTGGCGAGAATTCCACGAACACTTCGAGCTTCGCAAGGTCGAACTCGGCGACTGCAACCGCACCTTCGGCACCACATGTCCGCACGAACACGCCTGCTTGAAGTGGCCCATGCTCCAGGTCGACCCGAACGCGACAGGCCGCCTCATCAGGATGATCAAGAACATGGAAGACCGGCTGGCTGAGGCCGAGATGTACGGCTGGGGCGGAACGGCGACACACCTGCGCCTCACTATCCCGCAGGCTCGCGAAAAGCTTGCGGCCGCTCAACGCTCCGCCAACAAGCCCCGCAGCCAGCTGGTCGACCTCAACGTTCCGGTCTTCCGCGGCACCACGACGTCGTGACCGACGGCACCACGGCCGGTCTGCTGACTCAATCATCCGCCGCGCGCTGTTCCGAGACCTCACAAGGGCCCTCATTACGGCGCTGTTGCGTTCTTCGCGCTCGGTCAGGACTTGGAAGAGGCCACATCAAGCCGGGGAGGCTGGCTTGTCGGTGCTCGGACCTAGCATGCGGAGCATGACACGATATATCGACGAGGATCTGCACGGTGCGGAGTTCCGCGAGTGCGATCTGACCGGGGCACGCCTGATCGGCATCGTCATGCAGGATGCCGTGATCGACGGGCTCGTCACCAACCTCGTGGTGAACGGTGTCGAGGTCACCGAGTACGTTGAGGCAGAGCTCGACCGGCGACATCCAGTGCGGGTGCTAATTCGCTCCGAGGACCCTGACGATCTGCGCGAGGCATCGCGTCAGCTCCATGCCGGCTGGGCCGCCACGATCGATCGAATCCGCCGTATGCCCGGCATCGAGCGGCGCAGCGTGAACGACGAGTGGTCGGCGGTGCAGACGATGCGCCACCTGGTCTTCGTCCACGACTCGTGGTTCCGCCGCTGCTGCCTGGGCTCGACGGAGCTGTTCACGCCGATGGGCATCGGGACGACCGTCGAGCCCTACCGTGGAGCGCACGGGCTTGACCTCTCGCTCGATCCGGCCCTCGACGAGATCGTGAGCGTGCGTGACGCGCAGGCCGCCGAGCTTGAGGCCTGGCTCGACGAGGTCACCGCCGTGCAGCTCGCAGCGCGAGCGCCGGTGCCCGACGACGATGTCTGGCCGCCGTACGCCCGGGGCCGCTTGGTGCGGCAGTGCCTCCGCACGGTGCTCAACGAGACCTTCGAGCACCACGGTTTCTGCGTTCGCGACCTCGACCTGATCGAGGCGCAGGACGCCGAGTAGGGCCGACTACGGACAACTGCACCCGCAACTCCTTGGCGATCACCGCGTTGTCGTCGCCGACGGCGAACCGCTCACCGGCCTCCATCCTCAGCTGCTCTCGCACCGCTCTACGCTCGGCGGTCAACCGCCACCTTGCGCATATCTCATACAACAGACGTACCGCCGGACCGAACAACTGTCAGCCCTCGACGGCACCACACTTTAAAGCTCAGTAGTAGGACCGGTGGAACTATGACCTACTGACTCAATCTCATAGTCCGGAAAAGGGTGCCTGAACCGCACGGGCTTGCCCATCGACCGGGCGTAGGCGATTTCGGCTCGGGTGCTGTCTCCGATGTAGTCGCCGACCACGAGTACCTCATCAGCGAGCCGGATCTTCGCCCGGTGCAGATCGTCGAGTCGAACCTTCAGAGCCTCGGCCTCGACAGGATTGGACCAAAGTTCGTGCGGCGACTTCATGTCACAGCCCGGCTTGACGACAATCTTTCCTGCTTGGGTCTCCCGCAGATCTGCCTCGTTCATCTCGGCCATGAAGCGGGTGGACCCGCAGATCACCACGATTCGCGGGAGGCTCAACAGCCTCTTCGCGTCGGCGAGCTTCTCCTCAGGGGTGAGCCGTTGCGAGTACGCCACTGATTCCTCCTGGTGGTGACGACGTCAAATACTTCGATCTGGCAGGCCGGCCCGAATACGGCTACCGCGCCGGCCGCAGCCGCTTCTCTCGCTCTTCAGCAGCTCCGTCGGCTACCGCCGGACGGTGCTGTGCGCATCGATTGAGCCGCTGCACAACGGACGATTCACGGTTCGCCGACGGAATCCCCGCACCGCGATCGGCGACGGCGATTTCGGGAGCCCTGTTCAGAAGGACCGTTAAATCTCCTCGGGATCGTCGTGAGCCCGTGCCCGAACTCCTCAAATGTCAGGTTGGCGATGCTCAGGTTCGCATGGATACCGTGGATCTCCGCGGGAACGGTGCGGAACGTGACGTCAGTCACCTTGGGGACCGTGTGCGGACTGCAGGGGTTCCCCTGAGTCCGCTCGGCTGCAAAGCCGCAGGTCAGACGTCGATCTTCGAGCGGTCGAGCGTCGTGGCGGAGTTGATGATGAACCATCCGGCCACCCTTCTGACCTGCGGCGCAGCCGCCGATCCTGCGCTGACCAGGCGTTTCCCCGATGGCTGGCGTTGGCCCCCGACGGCCCCTTTCGACTGTCCTGCGGACTGTTTGCGGACTGGTCGGACCTCATCCGACGGTGCAGTTCTACGTGGTCAGGACTCGACCGGCCTCGCCGACCAAACACATCGCGAGGAGCCGGGGCGGTACCGCAGCGAGCCCTTCGAGGCGCATACCCGTGCGCTGTCAGTGGCAGCCCGTACTCTCCACGTCCCCGTGGGAGCCGGCTGAGCGGGTTGAGTACGTCCGGGAACTGGCCCGCAAGGGCGACCTCGCCGAGCTGTCGCGCGCTTTGCTCCTCGCGAAAGACCCACGGCACGAGGGCTGCTGTCTCGCGTGGCATCGCCGACGCCACATGGTGCGAGGCGTGGGGAATCGCTTCTGGCGGAGATGGCGGATCAGCTCTGGTCCTGCGGCATCGCGGACGAGCTCTGGACGTGCAGCCAGGCTCTGCTGGACGCCGACAGGCACCTGCCCGACGCGGTCGTCGGCCTCCTCCGGCGCTCCGCACTGGAGCACGACTGGCCCCCGGAGTGTGCGGCACCGGTGCTCACCCGTCTTCGCGGGCCCGTACTCAACCCGGGTGAGCTATGGGCCGATGCCGTACTCACCGACTTGCCTTCGCTCGACGAGCCCTGGCCCGATTTCATCGACCACGCCCTGCTCGCACCGGTGGCGCGTCCCACCGGCACATAGGACCGCCGGGCACTGGCCCTGACCGCTCCGATCGACGCTGAGGTGCTCCGGCGCACGGTGACAACCTGGCTGGATCTTGCCGCCAACGGCGGAGGCCGCGGCGATGGTGCCTACGACCCGTACAACCTGCCCGCACTCGCCGGACTCACCTGGCTGCTCTCGTTGCTGCAGCTCGCAGACCGCGCACACCCGAGCCCCGGTCACAACCGGCTGGATGCAGCCTCTGCTGCGCGGCCTCCGGTCACCGCCCAGCAACTTCGCGAGGACCGAATCCTCGAAGAGGCCGCCGTCACCGGCGCTGATCCGCCCCACCTATGCGCGGTGTTCAACATCACTTCGGAGACCGGACTCCACTACACCCGCTTCTTCCACCCCGACCCCACGGACAGCGACGAAGTATCCGGCTGCAACATGGAGACATCGTGACCGACCACCACGCTCACCTGCTCGCCGCCATCGTCGAGCTCGGCGGTGAGCTGGAACTCCCAGCTACCCGTGACGGGCGCTTCAGGGGCGCGGTCATCCCAGAAGGCTGCGCGGTCAGCGCCGGCCGCCGCCGATGCGGCGGTCGTCGGCCAGTGCGGTCAGCGGGCCGAACTCGCGGGCAAGCTGGTTCCACGTCAGAACCTCGCCACAGCGGGCCGGGAAATCCTTGGGGTTGAACTCAGGCATGGTCCAGGTGCCAGTGCCCCGGTCCCGCAGCCACAGGTCCCCGTCACCGTCGACCACAGTAGGCGGGACCGGTACGGGCTCGGCCTGATCAGTGGGCTCCCAGGTGACCCGGCCCGGGTGGGAAACGCGGCGCAGCTCGGTGGTGGCCAGCCGCGCGGCCAAGTCACGGGTGGACTCTTCGGCGTCCTTGACCGACGCGAGTCGGAATGCGTCGTCAAGCACGGGCAGGGCTGGATTCTTGCTGCGCTTTGAACTCATACGCTGACTACCTCCGGTAGGGGGCGTCACATCCGTTGTGGCGCCCCGTAGAGGAACACGGTATCCGAGGCGGGAGCCGGGCCCGCTACGACCACTGTCCAAGTGGAGGCGCTGGCACACCCGGCGGCGGGGCTAGGTGGTGAGCTGGTCGTGGACGTGGCGCAACCCGTGGTGGTAGCGCTCAGATGTGGCGGTCCGGATCTGAGAAGGTGAGGCCGCCGGGCGCGAGCGGACGTCGGGCCGGGCCGGGGCGGGTGCGGGCTCGGTCTCGCCGGGCGGCTGGCGGAAGGAGGCGCGCTGCTCGACCGGCATCAGCCGGCGCCCACCCGCCTGGGCGGGTACGGGAGCATCGGAAGCGGGCTCGGAGAGGCGGGCAGCGAGAGCGGTCGACGGTCGGTCATGATCCCTGGTCTCCCAGGTCCGGCCCTGCGGGTAGGGCCAGGCGATGATCGCCAACCGACACGCGACGAACGCCCAGGTTCGGGGCGCCGAGTGCTCAGAATCCGCGAATTCAGGCGCTTTAGTTGCAACACGAATTTGATGCACACCATGGACGAACCGGTCGAGGTCCAGGTGCCTGCGTGTGTGCGTGGCGGACGACCAGTGACCCAGTTCCGAAGAGCTCCCGCAGTTCATGGACGGCGTTGGGCGCATCGAGTAGCGCGCCACCCCTTCAGCCATCGGGCGACTTGAGTGGTGGGGTCAAGCGCGACTTCGACACGCAGATATCCGACGAGCGGGTCAGCGGAACGACCGTCGCAGGCGAGGCGCAGCGCCGGGCGTCGTCGCCTTCCACGGGTCGACGCCAACCGCACGAAAGTCATGGTGCACGTGGAGCGCGACCAGCAGGGCGTTTCAGACTCCCCGAGCACCTCGGCCACGCCAACGCGGCCATGACGGCCAACACCCGTACCCACCTGTGGCCCGACTTCGATGAGCGGACCCCAGGCTCCCGTCCACGAGGCCTACGCGGACCGCCTGGACGGGGGTGACATAGAGGCCGAGACGGCGGCGTAACCACTCCCCCGAACTGACATCAGCTCGCCTGCGGACAGCGTACGGAACGCAGAGGGAACCCTGCGCCCGCCCTCTGCTCCGCCGTGCCTCACACGTCGATTTTCGAGCGATCGAGCGTCGTGGCGGAGTTGGTGATGAACTCCTTGCGGGGTGCCACCTCGTTGCCCATCAGGAGGTCGAAGGCCTGCTCCGCGGCCTCGATGTCGCTGATGTTGATGCGGCGCAGGGTGCGGTGGCGGGGGTCCATCGTCGTTTCGGCCAGCTGGTTGGCGTCCATTTCGCCGAGGCCCTTGTAGCGCTGGATGCCGTCCTTGTAGCGGACGTTGCGGCGCTGGAGGTCGAGGAGGGTCTGGCGCAGTTCGTTGTCGGAGTAGGTGTAGATGTATTTGTCCTGGCCCTTCTTGGGCTGGACGAGTTCGATGCGGTGCAGCGGAGGGACCGCGGAGAAGACGCGGCCCTCCTCGACCATCGGGCGCATGTAGCGCTGGAAGAGGGTCAGCAGGAGGCAGCGGATGTGGGCGCCGTCGACGTCGGCGTCGGCCAGGAAGATCACTTTGCCGTAGCGCGCCTGGTCGATGTCGAAGGTGCGGCCCGAGCCGGCTCCTATCACCTGGATGATCGCGCCGCATTCGGCGTTCTTGAGCATGTCGGAGACCGACGACTTCTGGGTGTTGAGGATCTTTCCGCGGATCGGCAGCAGGGCCTGGAATTCGGAGTTGCGCGCCAGCTTGGCGGTGCCGAGGGCGGAGTCGCCCTCGACGATGAACAGTTCGCTGCGGTCCACGTCGTCACTGCGGCAGTCGGCGAGCTTGGCGGGCAGCGAGGAGGTCTCCAGCGCGGTCTTCCTGCGCTGCGCCTCCTTGTGCTGGCGGGCCGCGATCCGCGTCCTGGCGGCGGCGACGGCCTTCTCCAGCACCGCGCGGGCCTGGGCCTTGGCGTCCCGCTTGGTGGAGGTCAGGAATTCCTTCAGCTCCTTGGCGACCACGGCCGACACGATCCGGTTGGCGGCCGAGGTGCCGAGCACCTCCTTGGTCTGGCCCTCGAACTGCGGCTCCGCGAGCCGCACGGTGACGACGGCCGTGAGTCCCTCCATCGCGTCGTCCTTGACGATGTCGTCCTCGGCGACGCGCAGCAGCTTCGCCGCGCGCAGTGCTTCGTTCATCGTCTTGGTGACGGAGCGCTCGAAGCCGGTCACATGGGTGCCGCCCTTGGGCGTGGCGATGATGTTGACGAACGACCTGGCGGTGGTGTCGTACCCGGTGCCCCAGCGCAGCGCGATGTCGACGCCCAGTTCCCGAGTGACCTCCGTCGGTGTCATGTGGCCGCGGTCGTCGAGGACCGGGACGGTCTCCTTGAAGGTGCCGCTGCCGGTGAGGCGCAGGACGTCGCAGATCGGCTTGTCGGGGGCCAGGAACTCGCAGAACTCGCTGATGCCGCCGTCGAAGTGGAAGGTCTCCTCGACCGGCCCGTCCGACTCGATGCCGCGCTCGTCGCGCACCACGATGGTCAGGCCGGGGACCAGGAACGCGGTCTGCCGGGCACGCTGGTGCAGATTCTCCAGAGAGAGCTTGGCGTCCTTGAGGAAGATCTGCCGGTCCGCCCAGTAGCGCACCCGGGTGCCGGTGCGGGTGCGCGGGACCTTCTTGGTCCTGGTGACGCCGCTGGCAGGCTCGAAGGGCGCCTCGGGACCTGCACCGCTGAAGGCGCCTGGCACCCCGCGGCGGAAGCTGATGGCGTGGGTGTGGCCGCTCCTGTCGACCTCGACGTCGAGACGGGCCGACAGCGCGTTGACCACCGAGGCGCCGACACCGTGCAGGCCGCCGGAGGCCGCGTACGAGCCGCCGCCGAACTTGCCGCCGGCGTGCAGCTTGGTCATGACGACCTCGACACCGGACAGGCCGGTCTTGGGCTCGACGTCCACCGGGATGCCCCGGCCGGTGTCCCGGACCTCGATGGAGGCGTCCTCGTGGAGGATCACCTCGATGCGGTCGCAGTGGCCGCCCAGCGCCTCGTCCACGGAGTTGTCGATGATCTCCCAGACGCAGTGCATCAGACCGCGGCTGTCGGTGGAGCCGATGTACATGCCGGGCCGCTTGCGAACCGCTTCGAGGCCCTCGAGAACGAGCAGGTGCCGCGCTGTGTAATTGGAGCCGTCGCGATCTGCGCCCGCCAGCAGCGCGGACGACGGCACGGATGTTTCGGCGGTCACGCGGACAACTCCTCGATCTGGATGGCCTGAAGGTCTTCAGCCGTATCGGTGAGAGGGTACCGAGGTCAGCAAGGGCGACCACGCCGCCACCCGGTATCCAGGGGCTCATCCTAGTCGTTTTCGAGCATCCGTTCGATCACCCGCGCGAGTGATACACATGTCACGTTCCCAAAGAGGCATGAACCATTTAGGCTCCGGGCACGTCCTCACCAACACTCCGGCAAGCCGGTCGGGGCCAAGCAGGGACAAGCGCACCAAAAGGCCCACAAGCGACATCCGACGCAAGAACTCTTATTCGCCGCCAATCGGTCACAGCCAGTCACCCCGAGGCCCGTTTTCGAGGAAAAGTCGTCAGCGGGAACGTTTTCGGCCTGGTTGGATGTTGACCCTGGTACGACAGCTCGTCGAGCTAGAGAAGAGGCGACGTGACTACTGTTCTGACCCCCGCGAGTCCGCTGACAGCGGCAGACCGCTGCGACCGTTGCGGCGCTCAGGCCTACCTGCGTGTCGTGCTCACCAGTGGCGGTGAGCTGCTCTTCTGCGCACACCACGGACGCAAGTTCGAGCCGGAACTCAAGAAGATCGCTGCGGAAATACAGGACGAGACCGGACGGCTTACCGACCCCCCGGCGTCGGCGGGAGACGACGAGCGCTGACACGTCGCACCAGCGACCAGCTCGGACCTGCGGGCGGACGGACCCCATGAGGGGGTGTCCGCCCGCAGGTCTTCCTGCAGGCCCGCCAAGGGTCTCCTGCGGCTTCCGTCACATGTGCTGGGCAACCAGCTCCGACACCGCGGAAACGCGCGTGTAGACCCCGGGGAAGGCCGCCTCGGCGCAGCCCGTCCCCCAGGACACCAGGCCGATCAGCCGGCCGCCCACGACCAGCGGGCCGCCGCTGTCGCCCTGGCATGCGTCCTTGCCCCCGCCGATGACCCCTGCGCACACCATGGATGCACGCAGATACGTACCGTCGGCATTGCCTGGATACGCCTTCTCGCACACCGAGTCCGCCAGGACGTCGACCGTGGCCGTCCGCAGCCCCTGCGGATACGTTCCCTGCCCCGTCGTATCCCCCCAGCCGTAGACCTGCGCCTGGGTCCCCGCCGTGTACGGCGCGGTGTCCGCAGGTCCGGCCATCGGGATGACGGCTCCGTCCGGCAGCGCCTGCGGCAGCGTGATCACCGCGACGTCGCCGGCATTGGTCGCGGCGTCGAAGGCCGGATTGACCCACACGTCGGACAGCGGTACCTCCTGGCCCGCCGTCCCGCTGAGGTCCGTACGCCCGACGATGACCCGAAGATCGGGCAGTTTCCGCCAGTCCGCGGTGCCCAGGGCCTCCTGGCCGAAGCAATGTGCCGCGGTGACGACGGTACGCGGCCCGACCGCGACGCCGCCGCAGAACTGACCCGACCGGCTGGAGCCGAAACGCTCCTTGCTGGCGAGCGCCACCACCCACGGGTCGCTGTCGGTGGTGGTCGGCGCACCGCCGACCACGACCCCGTTGGCGGCGGCCGGAGCCGCGGGCGCCGCCAGGGGAACGGCAAGCGCCGGCAGCAGCGCCGCCACGGCTATCAGTACACGGCGGCCGCCCACGGCACGACGGCGGAAGCAGACGGGGATGGGGACACGCATGGGGCCTCCTGACCCTGTGAATCACTCTGAACACCCAGAGTCATCGATCGGGCAGGAGGCCGCATCCGCAGAAGAGGGACCGGAAAAACCCCGGGAAGAACGGGGAACGCAGAAATCCGCCGCCCTGCCGAGCAGGGCGGCGGATCAGTGACGATCTAGTCCAGGTAGTCGCGCAGGACCTGGGAGCGCGACGGGTGGCGCAGCTTGGACATCGTCTTGGACTCGATCTGCCGGATCCGCTCCCGCGTGACGCCGTAGACCTTGCCGATCTCGTCCAGCGTCTTGGGCTGCCCATCGGTCAGGCCGAAGCGCATGGAGACCACGCCCGCCTCGCGCTCGGACAGGGTGTCGAGCACCGAGTGCAGCTGCTCCTGCAGAAGCGTGAAGCTGACCGCGTCCGCGGGCACGACCGCCTCGGAGTCCTCGATCAGGTCACCGAACTCGCTGTCGCCGTCCTCACCGAGCGGGGTGTGCAGCGAGATCGGCTCGCGGCCGTACTTCTGGACCTCGATGACCTTCTCCGGGGTCATGTCGAGTTCCTTGGCCAGCTCCTCCGGGGTGGGCTCGCGGCCCAGGTCCTGGAGCATCTGGCGCTGCACCCTGGCGAGCTTGTTGATGACCTCGACCATGTGCACCGGAATACGGATGGTGCGGGCCTGGTCGGCCATCGCGCGGGTGATCGCCTGGCGGATCCACCATGTGGCGTACGTGGAGAACTTGAAGCCCTTGGTGTAGTCGAACTTCTCGACCGCACGGATCAGGCCCAGGTTGCCCTCCTGGATCAGGTCCAGGAAGAGCATGCCGCGGCCGGTGTAGCGCTTGGCCAGCGAGACGACCAGCCGGAGGTTGGCCTCCAGCAGGTGGTTCTTGGCCCAGCGCCCGTCCTCGGCGATGATCTCCAGCTCGCGCTTGAGCTTCGGGGCGAGCTTGTCGGCCGCCGCCAGCTTGTCCTCGGCGAAGAGGCCGGCCTCGATGCGCTTGGCCAGCTCCACCTCCTGCTCGGCATTGAGCAGCGGGACCTTGCCGATCTGCTTGAGGTAGTCCTTGACCGGGTCGGCGGTGGCGCCGGCGACCGCGACCTGCTGGGCGGGCGCGTCGTCCTCGTCGTCGTCGGAGAGCACGAAGCTCTCGGACTCCGGCTTCTCGGTCTCCTCCTCGCCGGCCTTGCCGGGAGCGACGTCCTCGATCGCCTCCTCCGCCTCGACCGCTTCGTCCTCACCGGGAGAACCGGCGGTCTTCTTGGCCGCCACCTTCTTCGCGGGGGCCTTCTTGGCGGCCGTCTTCTTGGCGGCGACCTTCTTGGCAGGCGCCTTCTTGGCTGCTGGGTTTTCCGCCTCCACCGATGGCTCCACCGTGGTCTCGGCCTCGGCCGCCGCCTCGGGAGCGGGAGCCTTGGGCGCTACGGTCTTCTTGGCAGGGGCCGCCTTGGTGGCGACCGTCTTGGTGGCAGTACGCTTCGCCGGGCTCTTGGCTGCGACGCTCTTACGGGTGCGCTTGGGCGCCTCAGCGGCACTCACCATCAGCGTCACACCCTCCTCGTCGAGGACCTGGTTGAGGCTGCGCAGAACGTTCTTCCACTGGGTTGCCGGAATCTGGTCCGCTTCGAACGCCCGACGCACGTCGTCGCCTGCGATCTGCCCCTGGGCCTTACCCTGCTCGATGAGCGCCATCAGAGACTCAGACTCGGCGATCTCGGACGGGAGCGTACGGGATGTGCTGGCCGACACGAACAACCTCTCGGAACGATGGGAACGACTCGGTGGAACCGCAGAGCCACTCAGCGTCAAGCTCGATGCTGAATATTCCTCGTACGGCCGCCACCTCTTAAGTCATCGCACTGCCTCGTCTGGCGTTACGCCCAGCTTACGTGGCCCGAGTCACACCCCAAATTGTGCAGATCAGCGGCAAAGTCGGACATGTGCCACGCATGGGGCCGCCGCAGACCCCCGATCACGGGGCCGGCGACGGCCGGACAGGGCGCTCAGTGCTCGCGGGGGGCGGGGACGACATGGTCGGCCGGAGCGGTCGCCTGCTCCGAGGGCACAGTGAGCAGCTGGCGCATCGCGGCCTCCGCCGTGCCGCCGTCGCCGCCGGCGAGGGCGTCGACGATGCGGTGGTGCAGGCCGACCGAAGTGTCGCCGGGCCGCTCACAGCCGGTGACCGGGCCACCGGAGACATGCAGCGCCGACGACACGATGCCGGACAGGTGCTCCAGCATGCGGTTGCCCGCGACCTGGAGCAGCAGGGCGTGGAATTCCGCGTCGGCGCGCGTGAAGGTGAGCGCGTCACCCTGGGCGGCGGCGTGGGCCATGATCTCGGCCATGTCGGCGAGCCGCTGCTGCACGTCCTCGCGACCGTGGCCGGCGGCGAGCCGGGCGGCGAGCGGTTCCATGGTCCAGCGCAGCTCGAGCAGCTCGCGGCGCTGCTCGTCGCGCTGCGGCCCGAAGGCCCGCCATTCGATGATGTCGGGGTCGAGCAGATTCCAGTCGCTGACCGGCCGGACCCGGGTGCCGACGTTGGGCCGGGCGCTGACCAGGCCCTTGGCCTCAAGGACGCGCAGGGACTCGCGCACCACGGTGCGGGAGACCTCGAAGCGCTGGCCGATCTCCTCGGGCACCAGCGGGCGGTCGGCGCCCAGGTCGCCGGAGACGATCATCTGTCCGAGCTGCTGGACGAGTTGGCCGTGCAGCCCCCGGCCGCGGCTGCCGCCGGCTCGGCGGCCGACCCGGCCCATGTCCGGGTCCATGCCGTCCCAGGAGCCGAGTCCTGGACGGTCGCCGCCGGGGGCGTCGGCATACGAGTAGCGGTCCAGCTCGCCCGGGCCGGCGATGCCGGAATCGGCGGATCGAGCCGCGGTCATCATGGTGTGCGCAAGGGTACTCACGCATCCTTTGTCGGCGATGCCGATGCGGGCCTTGAGGGCTTTGCTGAAAAGCACACGAAAGGGTGAGCGCTCATCACCTGATAATTGACGTTTTATGGGGACGAATCATCCCTCCTCATTGTCGATTCCTACAGCCCCCCCGGAACGGGCGGGAGTTGGCCTGCGACCGCGCCTGCGACCGCGCAATGCGCCTGCCAGATAGGCGGTGACCAGGCCGGACAGCGACAACGCCATCGCCACGAAGAGCGGTTGGGCGGCCGAATGCAGCGCCGCGAGCGCCGCGCGGTCGTCGGCGCGCGACGCCCCGCTGAGCACCGACCACAACGCACCGCCCGCGTCGAGGAATTGCCGCCCCGTCCGGCCACCGAGCAAGGTCCGTACGCCTGGTGCCACCACCAGCGGCACCGACAGGACCGCGGACAGCCCGAGCGCCGTCGTGCGGAACGCGCAGGCCGCGAGCACCCCGGTCCAGGCGCAACCGACGGCCAGCGCCGCCCAGCCCGCCGTGGTGGCCGACAGTGCCATCGGGTCCGGGGCCCGGCCGGACCCGAGGGCCAGCCGCAGCACGGCGGTGTCCACCAGCGCCGCCAGCGCGGCGAGCACCAGCGCGAGGGCGCCGCTGACCGCGAGTTTGGCGGCGAGCAGCCGTGGCGCCCGGGGCTCGGGGCCGAAGCCGGCGGTCAGCGCGGGGAAGGCGAATTCCTGCCCGTACGCCAGCGCGCCCAGCGCCCCGGCGCCGACTGCCGCGGCGGGCAGCGGAAGCGCCGCGGGCCAGCCGGACAGCAGCCGCAGGGGGGACGCGTGCACGGCTCCGGTGCGCGCCAGCAGCAGCGCGCCGACCGTGGACGCGACCAGCGCTGCCGCAACCGTCGGCCAGGGGGTGCGCACCCCGAAGCAGCGGCGCAGTTCGTAGCGCACCGGATGCAGCGGGTTGTGCGGCCTCCGCAGCGGCGAGGGCCGGTTCCTGGCCGCACGACGGGGCTTGGCCTCGTCATGGTCCGTGTCCGGGTCGGCATCCTCGGATCGGGCCGCCGCCGACTCGTCCGCGAGCTGGTGCAGCAGGATGCCGTGCCGGTGGGCGACCTCGCCGACGGCCGCCGATGTGGCGCCGTAGACCGCGATACGGCTGCCGCTGGTCGCGACGACCTCGGCGCCGTCCTCGGCGAGCAGCCCGGCCAGCCGCTCGGCGTAGGGGGACCGCACGGCCACGTGCGGCCGCAGCCGGGTGCCGGCGAAGACCGCCGCGGACTGGTCGGCGACGACCCGGCCGTCGGCGAGCGCGACCACCCGGTCAGCGGTCCTGGCCAGCGCTCCTGGGTCGCGGCCGGTCAGCAGTACGGCGCCGCCGGCGGCCGCGTGGCGGCGTACGAGCGCGTGCACCCAGGCGGCTTCGCGCGGCGGGAGCTCGCGCGCCGGGTCGTCGATGACCAGGGTGTGCGGGTCGGGCAGCAGCGCCACGGCGAAGGCCAGCCTGCGGTCCATGCCCAGCGAGTACGTGCCGAGCCGCCGGTCGGCCACCGCGTCGAGGCCGACGGTTTCCAGCAGGTCATCGGCGCGGGCGACCCGCAGGCCGTGGGCGGCGCAGAGCATCCGCAGATGGCCGCGCGCGGTCCGGCGGGGGTGCCCGGGGACGTCTCCGAGCACCGCGCCGATCGCGCGGGCCGGTCTGTCGAGCTCGTGCAGCGGGCGGCCGTCGACGAGCGTGGCGCCTCGGCCCGCCTGCAGGCCGAGCAGCAGGCGGACGGCGGTGGACTTGCCCGACCCCGCGGGTCCGAGCAGGCCCGTGACCTCGCCCGGGCGGATGTCGAAGGTGAGGTCGACGACCGCGGGCGGGGAGCTGCGGCGGGGCATGCTGGTCAATCCGATGGCCTGGATCACTCCAGCACCATAACGCCGGAAAAGGGGTAAATCGCCCTCCGGACTACACCTCGGGCCGCAGCATCGGCGGATTGAGCAGAGTGGCCCCACCCGCTCTGAACAACTGTGCGGGACGGCCGCCCTGACGTGTCGTCGTGCCACCTGTCGGCACCAGGAAGCCCACCGTGCCGGTGACCTTCCGGTGGAAATTGCGCGGGTCGAGGGCCACTCCCCACACCGCCTCGTAGACGCGGCGCAGCTCGCCCACGGTGAACTCGGCCGGGCAGAAGGCCGTGGCCAGGGACGAGTACTCGATCTTGGACCTGGCCCGCTCCACGCCGTCCGACAGGATCCGCGCATGGTCGAAGGCCAGCGGCGCGGCGTCTGCCGGGTGCTCCTGGCCGTTCTCGGCGAGCAGGGTGCCGACCGGCGCCCAGCGCGCGCTGCGCGCGTCCCCGCCCGCCCGCGGCGCGGGCAGATCGGGCGCGAGCACCAGATGGGCGACGCTCACCACCCTCATCCGCGGGTCGCGGTTCGGATCGCCGTAGGTCGCGAGCTGCTCCAGATGGGCACCGCTCTGCGCCCGCAGACCGGTCTCCTCGGCCAACTCGCGCGCCGCGGCCTGCGACAGGTCCTCGTCGTCCCGCACGAAACCGCCGGGCAGTGCCCATCTCCCCTGGTAGGGCGGCTCACCACGGCGCACCGTCAACGCGCACAGCGCGTGGTGCCGCACGGTGAGCACGACCAGGTCGACGGTGACGGCGAAGGGCGGAAAGGCCGACGGGTCGTAGGGCGACATGCCGCGATCTTAGTCGTCTGCCTGACGATAATCAGCAGGTTCGACACCTCTCCGCGATCACTTCCCTCCCCCGATCCTTTCCCCCGCCCCGGCCCGCGTCAGGCCTCGCGATGCAGCGCCGGAGCGACCTGTTCGACCGTCGCCGTCCCCCCTTCCTGCCGACCCGGACCGCGAACGGCGCCTCCGCGACCCGCATCCCGCTGAGCAGGACGGCTTCCGCCGGCGCGCAGGACAGCGGCCGCAGGGCCCTCAACCGTTCCCGGCGCGTCCGGCCGCGATCCGGCCGGCGCGACCGGCAGGTGGACCGACCCGTCCCGCCGCGATCGCGGCGGGACGGCAGGCCGTCGGATGCGGGCACGCCGAGCCGTCGCCCGAATGCCGCCCCGCGTACATCGCCGGCAGGCGCGTGCCGAACGCGGGCTCCGCGTCGAGCACTCCGCCGGCAGCGACGACGCGGCATCCTCCAGCCCCGCGGTCGCCGACCCCGCCACCGCCACGGCTGTCTCGGGGATCCGCACGGCGCCGCTGCGATGCCCGAACGGGCTGAAGCCGGGGCCGCGGTCTGCCGCCGTCCGCACGACGGCCACGAAGCGGACGTGGTCGGCCCCCAGCAACGCGGCCTGCACCGGCACCGATTCCTCCCCCGCCGCCGTCAGCACGCACCGGGCGGGCAGCCGGCGCCCGTCGCGGTAGAGGCCGTCGCACCCTTCTGCCCGCAGCCGGCCGTACCGGCCGGGGACCGCGAGCGCCGGTGCTGCCACGCGGATCAGCGCGTCGTGGACGGCGGCCGACGGCAGCCCCGCCCGGACCCGGCCCCGGGGGCGCGGTGCCGTCACCGCCTCCCGTCGACTCGCGTGCTCCGCAGGCCTCGCCACCGGCCGGCGGGCTCGCTGCCCGCGTCCGCGTGCGGCCGCGGGCGGTTCGGCTGTCGCGCTGAGTGCTGCACTCCTGAAGAGGGGCGTGCCGAGCGCACAGGTCACAGGCCGTCTACGGTTCCTGAACGAAAGGCACCGTTCGCGCAGCCCCGTGATGTCGCGGGGTCGCAGAGAAGAGGCAGCATGCCCGTCCACCGCCAGCCCGGCACCGTCGTCACCGACCACCGCTTCCAGGTGCCGCTCGACCACGAGGAGCCCGAAGGCGAGCACATCGAGATCTTCGCGCGGGAGGTGGCGCCGGCGGGCAAGGACTCCGACCGGCTGCCGTGGTTGCTGTTCCTCCAGGGCGGCCCCGGCAACCGCGCCCCGCGTCCGCTGGGCAGGGACGGCTGGCTGGAGCGCGCCCTGGACGACTACCGCGTGCTGCTGCTCGACCAGCGCGGCACGGGGCTGTCCACTCCCGCGAACCGCCGCACGCTGCCCGTACGCGGCGACGCGGCGGCACAGGCGGAGTACCTCTCCCACTTCCGGGCCGACGCGATCGTGCGGGACTGCGAGATCGTCCGGCGCCGGCTGCGCGGCGAGGACGAGCCGTGGAGCGTGCTCGGCCAGAGCTTCGGCGGCTTCTGCGCCGTCAGCTACCTGTCCTACGCGCCCCGTTCCCTCAGCGAAGTGCTGATCACCGGCGGCCTGCCGGGGCTGCGGACGGCACCCGAGGAGGTCTATCGCGCGGCCTACCCGCGGATCCAGCGGAAGAACGCCGCACACTACGCGCGCTACCCCGACGACGTCGCGGCGGTCAGGGACATCGTCCGCCACCTGCGCGACCGGCCCGCCGAACTCCCCGGCGGCGGCGTGCTCACCCCGCGCGCCTTCCAGTCCCTCGGCCTGATGCTGGGCTCGGGCACCGGATCGCACACCCTGCATTACCTGATCGAGGACGCCTTCGTCACCGGCCCGGCCGGACGCGTCCTGTCCGACTCCTTTCTCACCGAGGCCCAAGGGCACCTCTCCTTCGCCGGCGGTCCGCTCTACGCCGTGCTGCACGAGGCCACCTACGGTCAGAAGTCCGTGTCCGCGCAGGGGACCCGCTGGGCCGCCGAGACGGTCAGGCGCGAATTCCCCGCTTTCGACGCGGACATCGCGCTGGACGGCGACGGACCGGTGCTCTTCACCGGCGAGTCGATCCACCCGTGGATGTTCGAGACCGACCCGGCGCTTGCACCACTGCGTGAGCCGGCCGAACTGCTGGCGCAGCGCGAGGAGTGGCCGGACCTCTACGACCCGGACCGGCTGGCGCACAACGAGGTGCCCGTCGCGGCCGCCGTCTACCACGACGACATGTACGTCGACACGGCGGACTCGCTTCGGACCGCGCGGGCGATCCGGGGCCTGCGGACCTGGGTCACCGACGAATACGAGCACGACGGCCTCCGAGTGAGCGGCGGCCGGGTCCTCGACCGGCTGGTCCGGATGGTCCGCGGCGAACTGTAGCTGCTTCCATGATCCTTCTGCGCCGGGTGCTGCGCAGGGTGCGCCTGACCACGTCGGGGTCCAGTCCCTGGCCGACGGCGTGCTGGAGCAGGCGGGCGAAGGTGCAGTGCGGTTCCAGGTCCAGTGCCGCGCACAGGGCGACGCGCGCCTCCGCCTCGTCTCCCGAGCACCAGGCCACCCAGCCGGTCAGGGCGAGCAGTGCGGCCGCGTGCTCCGCGTAGGGCCCCGCGCAGCGCCTGGCCAGCGCCCGCCACAGCCGGATCGCCGCACCGGCCCGGGCGGGGTCCGACCACTCCACGACCCGGTCACGCGCCGCGTTGTCCTGGAGGCCGAGGATCATCTCCGCGGCCTCGTCGTGATCGAGGAGCGCGTCGTCCCGGCTGTCGGACCGCGCCGGGTCGCTGATCAGCGGTGCGGTGCGGAAGGCGTCCAGCGCGCCGCGGGCGAGCTCGACCGTGCGCTCCGTGACCGAGGCGCTGGTGTCCCGGTCGAGCATGCGTGGCACCAGCCTGGCGCAGGCCAGGTCGAGCGCGGTCTCATGGGCGGGGTCGCGCGGCTCGACCGGCCGCAGCCGGGACTCCAGGTCGCGCAGCGGCAACGGCATCCGGATGCCGTTGTAGGCCGCCGCGGCGGCGATAGCGGAACCGCCGGGCTCCGCGATCAGGACACCCTCTTCCGGGGTCGGCGCGGCTCCGTCGCGGTCCGGCCTGCAGTACGACCACCATCGGCCTCCCGAGACGCACAGCGCCTCGATCACCGGGACGTCCAACTCACCGCATGCGACACGCAATTGTTGGGCAAGCGGCCGCAGTCGCTCCACCACGTCGGAGGACCGCTCACCCGCGCGCGGATCCTGGCAGAGGAAGGCGACCATGGAGGACGGTCGGCTGCCGCGCCGCAGACTCCCGGTCACCAGGCAGTCCGCGAGCTGCCGGGCGAGATCCGCCCACTCCGCGGGATCCTGTGGGTCCTTGCCCAGCCCGACCCGCAGCCTGCCGCCGAAGCGCCCCCGCTCACCGTGCAGGGCCAGCAGGACGATGGAATCGTCGGGCCGGTAGCCCATCAAAAACGGTAGGGCGTCAGCGAGTTCGGCAGGGCCGTGCAGGACGACCTTCGTCTCACCCGCCGACGACGATGACTCTCCGTGCTGAGTTTGGTTGCTCTGTGTCATGACTCGAGGATCCCGCAGGCGGCACGCTTCCCACCAGACCCCCTCAAAACCTGTGGATAACTCTGGGTCAGACTTATCCACAGGGCGCGGAACGGGGTTGACACTCCGCCGGTGGCCTCGCCGGGGCCGACACCCTTCCAGGACGCCCGGCCGCGGCCCCGCGGTGTGCGTTGCGGCACTATCCGGCAGCTGGCGCGGCGTCAGGGGAAGGGGTGGCCGGCCCACTTCCCGTGCAGGTCAGAGGGAGCGGGCCGGCGCCCCGGGGCAGGCTCGGGCCGAGTGCGGGGCAGCCGTACTCAGGAGGCGCCTGGCGGGCGAGCCACTTAGTATTGGCCGGCTTGTCTTGCTTTGGTACCGAGTGCGGCGTCCCGGGAGGGGCGTGCCACCGCGGGGCCCAGGGCCGGATGCAGGGCCCCGGATGGGGGACGAGGGACGAGGAGCGCATGAATCTGAGGGTGCAGAGCGATCCGCTGCGGGACGTGGACCTGCTGATCGGTGTCGTCGGCGACACCGCCGACACCGCCGACAGCCCGGCGGCCGGGCAGCCCGCCACGCCGTACGCCCGATTCTCCGGAGGTCCGGCGGCCGGACCGCGGACGCTGATGGACATCCTCGACGCGACCGTTCTCGCCCACCCGCACGAGCCGGCGCTGGATGACGGCCGCACCGCGCTGACGTATCGGGCACTGGCCGCGGAGGTCGACGGGCTGCGGCGGAAGCTGGCGGCGGCCGGGATCGGCGCGGGCGACCGGGTGGGCGTCCGGGTGCCGTCGGGCAGCAACGACCTGTACGTGTCCGTCCTGGCCGTGCTCGCGGCGGGTGCCGCGTACGTGCCGGTGGACGCCGAGGACCCGGACGAGCGGGCGGAGTTGGTCTTCGGCGAGGCGGCCGTCGCGGCCGTGCTGGGCGCCGGCCGTACCCTGACCGTGACCGGCAGGCGCGACGACCGCACCGCAGCCCGCCGCCCCTCCCCCGACGACGACGCCTGGATCATCTTCACCTCCGGCTCCACCGGCCGCCCCAAGGGCGTGGCCGTCACCCACCGCAGTGCGGCGGCCTTCGTGGACGCCGAGGCCGCACTGTTCCTGCGGGACGAACCGATCGGTCCCGGCGACCGCGTGATGGCGAGCCTGTCGGTGGCCTTCGACGCGTCCTGCGAGGAGATGTGGCTGGCCTGGCGCAACGGCGCCTGCCTGGTACCGGTGCCGCGCTCGCAGGTGCGCGGCGGCGGTGATCTCGGCCCCTGGCTGACCGAACAGGAGATCACCGTGGTGTCCACGGTGCCGACGCTCGCCGCGCTGTGGCCGGCCGAGGCACTCAACGAGGTGCGGCTGCTCATCTTCGGAGGCGAGGCCTGCCCGCCGGAACTGGTCGAGCGCCTGGTGACCGAGGGGCGCGAGGTCTGGAACACCTACGGCCCGACCGAGGCCACCGTCGTCGCCTGTGCCGCACCGCTGACCGGGGAGGGGCCGGTACGCATCGGCCTGCCGCTGGACGGGTGGGAACTGGCCGTGGTGGACGAGGCGGGCGAGCCCGTTCCCATGGGCGGCACCGGCCAGCTCATCATCGGCGGCGTGGGCCTGGCCCGCTATCTGGACGCCGGCAAGGACGCGGAGGAATACGCGCCGCTGGAGTCGCTCGGCTGGCAGCGCGCCTACCGCAGCGGCGACCTCGTCAGGGCCGAGCCCGAAGGACTGCTCTTCCTCGGCCGGGCCGACGAGCAGGTCAAGCTCGGCGGCCGGCGGATCGAGCTGGGCGAAGTGGACGCCGCACTCCAGGCGCTTCCCGGCGTCGCAGGCGCCGCAGCGGCCGTGCGGACGACCCGGCGCGGCAACCAGCTGCTGGTCGGCTATGTCGTGGCCGGTGACGGCTGGGACCGGGCCGCCGCCGTCGCCGCGCTGTCTGCCGAACTGCCCGCCGCCCTGGTGCCGCTGCTGGCGGCCGTGGACACGCTGCCGACCCGCACCTCCGGCAAGGTGGACCGTGCCGCGCTGCCCTGGCCGCTGCCGGAGTCCGCGGCTCCGGCAGCCGGTGAGGAGGCCGCGGAACCGCTGCACGGCACCGAAGCGTGGGTGGCCGAGCAGTGGACCGAGGTCCTCGGGGTACCGGTGGCCGGGGCGCGCGACGACTTCTTCGCGGTCGGCGGCACCAGCCTGGCCGCCGCCCAACTCACCACCCTGCTGCGGACCCGCTTCCCTTCGGTCGCGGTGGTCGACGTCTACCAGGCGCCCACCGTGCGCAAGCTGGCGCGCAAGCTCGACCGTTCGGTGCGCGACGACCGGCCCGCCAGGGAGATCGCGCCCGTGCCGAACCGCGCCAAGGTCGTACAGCTGCTCGCCCTGTTGCCGCTGTACGCGCTGCCCGGACTGCGCTGGACGACCGGGCTGCTGGCGCTGGGCGACATCCTGGCCCGGACCGACGGCTATCCGTGGGCGCCTACCGCATCCTGGTGGCTGGTCGGGGCCGCCGCGGTGCTGCTCTTCAGCCCGCCCGGCAGGCTGGCGCTGGCGGCGGCCGGCGCGCGACTGCTGCTGCTCGGCCTGAAACCGGGCAGCTATCCGCGCGGCGGCAGCGTCCACCTGCGCCTGTGGGCGGCCGAGCGGCTGGCCGAGGCCACCGGCGCGACCTCGCTGTCCGGCGCCTGGCTAATCCGCTACGGCCGTGCGCTCGGCGCCCGTATCGCCGACGACGTGGACCTGCACTCGCTGCCGCCCGTCACCGGCATGCTCAGGCTCGGCAGAGGTTGCGCGGTGGAGGCCGAGGTCGACCTGTGCGGCTACTGGCTCGACGGCGACCGGTTGGAGGTCGGCCCGGTGAAAGTCGGCTCGGGTGCCGTGGTCGGTACCCGCAGCACGTTGCTGCCCGGTGCCAGGATCGGCAAGCGAGCACAGATCACGGCCGGGTCCAGCGTCACCGGCCAGGTGCCCACCGGCCAGCGCTGGGCGGGCGCGCCCGCGGTCAAGGTCGGCCACGCGGAGCGGCGCTGGCCCAAGCAGCGTCCCGCCCGCCGGGCCTGCTGGGCGGCGGCCTACGGCGCCAGCGGTGTGGGCCTCGCGCTGCTGCCCGTGGCGGCCGGGCTGGCGGCCCTGGCCGTCGCGGGCGCCCTGGTGCCCGCCCACGGGGGCCTGGCGGACGCTCTACGGGGCGCGCTCGTCGCCCTGGTGCCTGCCACCCTGGCCTTCGGTCTGGCGTACGCGGCGCTGCTCCTGGCCGCAGTACGGCTGCTGAGCCTAGGCTTGCGCCCCGGCTGGCACCCGCTGCACAGCCGGGTGGGCTGGCAGTCCTGGACGGTGATCCAGCTCATGGACGCCGCCCGCGACACCCTCTTCCCGCTCTACGCGGGCCTGATCACCCCGGTGTGGCTGCGCGCGCTGGGCATGAAGATCGGCAGCGGGGCCGAGGTCTCCACGGTGCTGGCGATCCCCAGCCTCACCACCGTCGGCAACGGCGCCTTCCTCGCCGACGACGTGCTGATCGCTCCCTATCAGCTCGGCGGCGGCTGGCTGCGGATCGGCGCGGCCGAGATCGGCGAGCGCGCCTTCCTCGGCAATTCCGGCATGACCGCGCCGGGGCGTGCCGTCCCGGACCGCGGCCTGGTGGGCGTGCTGTCGGCCACGCCGAAGAAGGCCAAGAAGGGCCGTTCCTACCTCGGCATGCCGCCGGTACGGCTGCCGCGCACCGCGGACGACGGCGTCGAGAGCCTGACGTACGAGCCGCCCGCCCGGCTGGTGTGGGCTCGCGGGCTGGTCGAGGTCTGCCGGCTGGTGCCGGTGCTGGCTTCAGCCGCGCTGGCCGTGCTGGTACTCGCGGTGCTGGCGCGGAGCGGGCCGCTGCTGATGGCGCTGCTGTCCGGTCCTGTGCTTCTCGCCGCGGGCGGCGTGGCGGCCGTGGTGTCGATCGCTGCGAAGTGGTTGCTGGTCGGCCGCTTCCGGCCCGTGGAACGCCCGCTGTGGAGCGGCTTCGTATGGCGCAACGAACTGGCCGACACCTTCGTGGAGGTGCTGGCGGTGCCGTGGCTGGTCGGGGCGGTGCCGGGCACTCCGGTGATGAATCTGTGGCTGCGCGGTCTCGGCGCGAGAATCGGCCGGGGCGTGTGGTGCGAGAGCTACTGGCTGCCCGAGGCCGACCTGGTCACCCTGGAGGACGGGGTGAGCGTGAACCGCGGCTGCGTGCTGCAGACCCACCTGTTCCACGACCGGATCATGCGGCTGGATACGGTGGTGCTCCGCGCGGGAGCGACGCTCGGTCCCGGTGGCATCGTGCTGCCTGGCAGCGAGGTCGGGGCCCGCAGCACGCTGGGTCCCGCGTCGCTGGTGATGCGGTCCGAGTCCATCCCGGCGGACAGCCGCTGGCTGGGCAATCCGGCGGAGGCATGGCAGGACGGGGAGCCGGAAAGGGAGCAGTCGTGACGGAGCGGTCCTGCGCGGCTGTTCCGGTGAAAGCACGGCTCGGGTCTGACGGCCGGGTTTGACGGTCCGGGCTCGGCAAAGGATGAGGCACGGCTTTTTGCGACGCGGTCCGTCCTGCGACTACGAGGGAGCGAGGGACCGTTGAGCCACAAGCGAGCGCCGGAGGCGGATCGGTACTTCCCCGCGCACGGCGACATCCGCTACCGCGTCCACCGCTACGAGCTGGCCCTGGACTACCGCCCCGCGTCCAACCGGCTGCGCGGGACAGCCCGGCTCAGTGCGGTGGCCGGCGGCGCCGCGCTGCGCGAGTTCGTCCTCGACCTGGCCGGCTTCCGGCTCCAGCGCGTCGTGGTCGACGGCAGGCCCGCGCACTACTCGCACCGCGCGGGGCGGCTGCGGGTCCGCCCCGCGAAGGCGGTGGAGGCGGGCGCGGCCTTCACCGTCGAGGTCCACTACGCCGGCAATCCGCAGCCCATCGCCAGCCCGTGGGGCGGACTGGGCTGGGAGGAACTGACGGACGGCGCGCTGGTGGCGAGCCAGCCGGTCGGCGCGCCGTCGTGGTATCCGTGCAACGACCGGCCCGCGGACAAGGCGTCCTACCAGGTCTCGGTCACCGTCCCGTCTGCGTACACCGTGGTCGTCGGAGGCACGCTGCTGTCCAGGACCACCAGGTCCAGCAGCACCACGTGGGTCTACGAGCAGGCGGCTCCCACCTCCAGCTACCTGGTGACCGTCTCGATCGGCAGGTACGAGGCCGTGCGGCTGGTGGGCGGCGGCTCGGTGTTCGCGCCGCGCCGCCCGGTGCCGCAGACCGGCTACGTACCGGCCGGACGGCGCGAGGAGTTCGCCGTCGACTTCGGGCGCCAGACCCGCATCATGGACTTCTTCGAGGACGTCTTCGGACCGTATCCCTTCGGCGAGTACACGGTGGTGGTGGCCGACGAGGAGCTGGACGTGCCGGTCGAGGCGCAGGGCCTGGCCACCTTCGGCACCAACCACCTGGGGGGGCGGCGCCGCTCGGAGCGGCTGGTCGCGCACGAGCTGGCCCACCAGTGGTTCGGCAACAGCCTCTCGATCGGCGACTGGCGGCACATCTGGCTCAATGAAGGCTTCGCCAAATACGCCGAGTGGCTGTGGTCCGAGCACACCGGCGGCCCGTCCGCCGCCGCACTCGCCACCGCCGCGTACGACGGGCTGGCCCGGCTGCCGCAGGACCTGGTGCTTGGCGACCCGGGCCGCCGGCTGATGTTCGACGACCGGCTCTACCAGCGCGGCGGCCTGGCGGTGCACGCGCTGCGCCGTGCCTTGGGCGAGGGCCCGTTCTTCCGCATGCTCAAGGGCTGGACGGCGGTGCACCGCCACGGCGTGGTGACCACGGCCGGCCTCGCGGCGCATGCCGCGCATTACGCCTCCCGCCCGCTGGACCCGGTCTTCGACGCGTGGGTGCACCGGGCGGCGCTGCCGCCGATCGGCGACCTGGGCGGCTGACACGCCTCGGGATGACCCGGCCGGGGCGAGGGCGGACTACCCGGCCAGGGCCAGGACCAGCGGGAGCACCTGATCGGCACCGGCCTGGCGCAGGAGGCGCGCGCCGACGGCCAGGGTCCAGCCGGAGTCGGCGTAGTCGTCCACGAGCAGGACGGGGCCGGGCGTGGCGGCCAGAGCGGCGGCGACGTCGTCGGGCACCGTGAACGAGGCGGCCAGGGCACGCAGCCGCTGGGCGGAGTTGCTGCGGTGCGCGGCATATTCCCCAGCCTGCGGGGCGTAGGCCAGAGTGCCGAGCAGCGGGAGCCTGCCGACCCGGGCGAGCCCTGCTGCCAGGGAGGAGACCAGTTGCGGCCGGGTGCGCGACGGCATGGCGACGACGCCGACCGGGCGTCCCTGCGCGTCGGGAGCGCCACTGGCCCAGCCGCCCGGTGAGCGCGCCCAGTCGGCCACCACCGTCACCACGGCGGTCAGCACGTCGTCCGGGACGGGTGCGTCCGCCGCCGATTCGGACAGTAGCGGGCGCAGCCTGTTGCCCCAGCCGATGTCCGACAGCCTGCCCAGCGCACGCCCGGTGGCCGCCTGCTGGCCGGCGGGGATGCGGCCTTTGAGGTCGACGCCGACCGCCGCCATGCCCGTCGGCCACATGCGGCGCGGCTCGACCTCGACACCCGGGCGGTCCAACTCGCCGGCCGCGCCGGAAAGGGCGCCCGAGGAGACGACAGCGTCGAGCCAGGGCCCGGCGCAGTTGTCGCAGCGGCCGCAGGGGGCCGCCTTCTCGTCATCGAGCTGGCGTTGCAGGAATTCCATCCGGCACCCTGTGGTCGCTACGTAGTCCCGCATGGCCTGCTGCTCCGCCTCGCGCTGGCGGGCCACCCACGCGTAGCGCTCCGCGTCGTACGCCCACTGCTGCCCGGTGGCGGTCCAGCCGCCCTTCACCCGCTTGACCGCCCCGTCCACGTCCAGGACCTTCAGCATCGTCTCCAGGCGCGAGCGCCGGAGGTCCACCAGCGGCTCCAGTGCCGGCAGCGACAAGGGGCGACCGGCCTCCTCCAACACGGCCAAGGTGCGCCGCACCTGCTCCTCGGGCGGGAAGCCCACCGAGGCGAAATACCTCCAGATCGCCTCGTCCTCCCGGCCCGGCAGCAGAAGGACGTCCGCATGGTCCACGCCACGTCCAGCACGTCCCACCTGCTGGTAATAGGCGATGGGGGACGAGGGCGACCCCAGGTGCACGACGAATCCGAGGTCGGGCTTGTCGAAGCCCATTCCCAGCGCGGAGGTCGCCACCAGCGCCTTCACCCGGTTGGCCAGCAGGTCCTCCTCCGCCTGCAACCGGTCCGCGTTCTCCGTCTTGCCTGTGTAGGAGGCCACCGGGTAACCGCGCTGCCGCAGGAAGGCCGCGACCTCCTCAGCCGCCGCCACCGTCAGCGTGTAGATGATCCCCGAGCCCGGCATATCCCCCAGCCGTTCGCCCAGCCATGCCAGCCGATGCGCCGCGTCCGGCAGCTGCAACACCCCGAGCCGCAGGCTCTCCCGGTCCAGCGGCCCGCGCAGCACCAGGGCATCGCCGCTGCCCGTCCCCAACTGCTCGGCAACATCCTCGGTCACCCGGGCGTTCGCCGTCGCGGTCGTCGCCAGCACCGGGACCCCGGCCGGCAGCTCCGCCAGCATGGTGCGCAGCCGACGGTAGTCAGGCCGGAAGTCGTGGCCCCAGTCGGAGATGCAGTGCGCCTCGTCCACCACCAGCAGACCGGTGGTGGCGGCGAGTTTCGGCAGCACTTGGTCACGGAAATCGACGGAGTTGAGGCGTTCAGGACTTACCAGGAGAACGTCGGTCTCGCCGCGCTCCACCTCCCCGTGGATGGTCTCCCACTCCTCCGGATTCGCCGAGTTGATGGTCCGCGCGCGGATACCGGCGCGAGCTGCCGCCTCGACCTGGTTGCGCATCAGAGCCAGCAGCGGGGAGATGATCACCGTGGGACCCGCGCCGCGCCGCCGCAGCAGAGCGGTGGCCACGAAATACACCGCGGACTTGCCCCAGCCGGTGCGCTGCACGACCAGCGCCCGCCTGCGCTCCTCCACCAGGGCCGCCACCGCCTGCCACTGGTCCTCGCGCAGCCTCGCCGAACCGCTCGGGTCACGAACGAGTTCGGCGAGGACGGCATCGGCTTCGGCGCGCAACTCCAGGGTGTCCATACCCCCATGCAACCCGATGGCAAGGACAATCCACCACTCCACCCCGCCGTCGGCTCCGACTTCCCCGAGCGGATGCCCGGCGCGTACGGGCACTGCACGCATCGTCCGCGCCGGTAAGGCGGTGGGTTGAAGCTGTGAAGGCGGCAGCGCGTCCCGCGCCTCCCGCAGTCGATTCTCGGACAGGGGCCGGCCACGGGCTGTGACCGCCCTCGGGCCGCGCAGGGGTCGCCCTTCCCATGCGTTCTCGCTGGTCCCGGCGGTGAAGGGGTGCGGAGGCCAGGGGGTTGCGGCGGGGTCGGGATCTATCAGACGGACGGGACCATTCCGGTCGTGACCGCCAATTGCCCGTTGCCGCAGGGCAATACGCGGGGAAGAATTGGACACGGATCCCCGAACGGCTCTCCGAGCCCCCTGACCGGCGCACGCCCGCGGCCGGTCCACGGGTGCATCCGTGAAGGGAGGACCGTGACCATCGGCTTCGTTCCGCAGGCGTCCTCCGCTCTCACCTCCCCGGCGTCGCGCACGCTGGAGCCGGCGGAGTGGACCGACGTCGGCGTCCCGCTGCTCGCGAGCCCGCGCGAAGTGGTCAAGGACCTGCACGCCAGGCATCTGCCGGCGCCGTCGACCGCCGTGGTCGCGGTCTACGACCCGGACGGGCGAATACGCGCCAGCGCCTCGTTCGCCGGCCGCGGCGGGATCGTGGACGGCTGGGAGCACCGCAATGCGCTGCTGTCCCACCTGCGTCGCGTCATCCCCCACGACCTGAGGCTGCGCAAGCCCGTGCGTACCGCGGTGTTGATGGTCTGCCGCGAGGGATCGCCGGGGTGGACCCCGGAGGACGGTGCCTGGATGTGGGGGCTGCGGGACGCCTGTACCTTGCACGGACTGCGCTGCGGCTCATATGTGACGCTCACCGCCGGCGGCTGGCAGGTGATCGGTGAGAACCGCGCCGGGCGTACGCCGAATTCGGCCTCGTGGTCGCGCGCCAAAACCGACCCGCCGCCGCTTGCCGCCAACGGCAGGCCGCACACGCTGCGGCACGCCTCCGCCCGCTGAGCGGCACCGGGCGGGGACGTCCCCGCCCGGCGTCGGTTCAGGCGCTGGCGCCGAGCGCACTGTTGATACGCGCCGGGTCTCCGCACACGATCAGCAGCAGGCCGGCACGGGCCAGCGCGGTGCCCAGGGCTCGCGGCAGCGTGTCGTCGCTGCCGCCGTTGAGCGCCACCACCACGACGGGCCTGCCGGTGGCACGCGAGGCGGTGATGTCGGCGTAGAAGACGTCGTCGGCGGCGGCGTGCTGTGCCCAGTAGGACACCTCGCCGAAGCTCAGTTCGTGGACGGCCCACGGGTGCTGATCGCCGGTGGTGAGCACCAGGATCTCGCCCGGGGCGCGGCCGGTGTCGAGCAGCAGGTCGACGGCCTCCTCGGCCGCGTCGAGCGCGCCCTCGGCCGGGGCGGGGATGAGCTGGATCTGTGCGGCTTCCGTGGTGGTGGACAGGTGCTGCTCAGGCACCGCCGCGGCAGCGGCCGGGGCCGGCGAAGGCGCAGCCGTGGGACCGGTGGTGCCGGTCTGGCCGGTTCCCGCGTGAGCGGAAGCCGAGCCGACGGTGGCGACCGCCCTCGGCGGCGCCGGCCGCGGCGCAGCGGGCCGGGGCGGACCTGGGACAGGACGGGGGGTCGACGCACTCCGGCCGCTGGTCGGAGCAGTGCGGGGACCCGGGACGCTCTCGTGAATCTGAGGCTCCTCGGGGGTGAGAGGCATGGGTTGATGTCTATCAAATGCGCACCGGATGCGCAGCGGCGGGTGCGCGCCGGATCAGAAATCGAAACCGAGTTGTTCCCCTGAGTCGTCCGGGTTACGCACCTTTTTCAGGTGCTGCCAGCGCGGCATCGAGTCCAGGTACGACCACGACATCCGGTGCAGCGGTGTCGGCCCCAGTTCCTCAAGTGCCGAGCGGTGGACGGGCGAGGGGTAGCCCGCGTTGTCGCCGAAAGCGAACGGCGCGTAGTCGGCGCCGACTTCGGCCATCTGCCCGTCGCGCCGCACCTTGGCGATGACCGAGGCGGCGGCGACCGACACGCACGACACGTCGCCCTTGATCACCGTCCTGACCTGCCACGGCCCGCCGCCGCCCAGGTAGTTGTGCTTGCCGTCGAGTATGACCGCCTCCGGCGGCTCGGGCAGCCCGTCGAGGGCGCGCAGCGCCGCGAGCCGCAGGGCGGCCGTCATGCCCAGCCCGTCGATCTCCTCCGGGGACGCCTGGCCGAGCGCGTAGGAGGTGACCCAGCCGGTCAGTACGGCTGCCAGCCGGGTGCGGCGATTGGGGGCGATCAGCTTGGAGTCGGTGAGGCCTTCCGGCGGACGGCGCAGACCTGTGACGGCGGCGCAAACGGTGACCGGTCCGGCCCAGGCGCCGCGCCCCACCTCGTCGACGCCTGCGACGGTCTTCACACCGAGCGTGGCACGCATCGAACGCTCGACGCTGTGTGTGGGTGGTTGGTACGCCATGGCGGGCACCAGCTTACCCGCCGCTCGCCGGCCGCTTCCACGGGCCGATCAGGACATCACGGCCCAGTCGGGCAGCGCTTCGGTCCGCTCGGTCCATGCCGCCGGCGGTTCGCCGCCCGGCCGTGCCGCGACGATGCCGCCCACGATCGCGCAGGTCGTGTCGACGTCGCCGCCGACCTTCGCGGTGGTCCAGAACGCCTGCTCGTAGTTGCCGAGGTGGCGTGCGGCCGACCAGAGGGCGAAGGGCACGGTGTCGTGGGCGCTGGTCCGGCGGCCGCAGCCGAGCACCGCGGCGACGGTGGCGACGTCGGCGTAGTCGAGCATGTCCCGGGCCCTGCGGATGCCCGCCTGGACAGCGCTGCGCGGCACGAGGTCGAGGACCGCGCCGAGCAGCCCGGGCGGGTCCTGCGGGCCCGCGGGGTCGGCGGCGAGCGCCGCTGCGGCGGCCACTGCCATCGCTCCGGCGACTGCCTCGCGGTGCTGGTGGGTGGTGTACGCCGAGATCTCGGCCTGATGGCTGGCCTGGACGGGGTCGCCGGCATACCAGGCGCCGAGCGGGGCCACCCGCATCGCGGCGCCGTTGCCCCAGGAACCCTGCCCGTTGAAGAGCCCGGCCGCCAGTTCCCGCCAGTCGGCGCCCTCCTGGCGGATGAGCCGCAGCATGCGGTTGACAGCGGGGCCGTAACCCCGGTCGAAGTCGTGGTGCTCGGCGAAGGACAGCGCGAGCGCGTCCTGGTCGATGCGGCCGTGGCGGACGAGTACGGCGAGCACGGAGCAGGCCATTTCGGTGTCGTCCGTCCACTGCCAGGTGCCTGGCGGCAGTTCGCCGCTCTGCAGTGCGCTGTAGTGAGCCGGGACGAAGAACTGGGAGCCGAGGGCGTCGCCCACGGCGAGGCCGCGGAGGCTGGTGAGGGCGCGGGAGACTCGCGCGGAGTGGGTGGTGTGAGCCGTCATGTCGTCGGAACTCTGGCATCATGCCTGTTTCGGGTCAATCTCCTTGTGCCGAAACTCACCCGTAGCTGCCGCCGGGCGGCCCCGGGGTACGCCAGCGTTCGAACGGCCGGTCCAGGGCGTAGCGGCCCGATGCGCCGAGGAGCAAGGTGCGCGTCTCGGCGTTGTCCGGATTGCACAGGGCCTCGAACTCCTCGACGGTCCAGTGGAACCAGCGCATGCAGAACAGCCGCATGGTGAGGCCGTGGGTGACGATCAGGACGTTCGGCGGGAAGTCCTCCTTGTCGAAGGCGCGGTAGAGGGTCTCCAGGAACGCCCCGACCCGGTCGTAGACGTCGGCGCCGCTCTCCCCCATCGCGAACCGGTAGAAGAAGTGGCCGTAGGCGTCGCGCGCCTTGCGCTGCCGCTGGATGTCCTCGATGTCCTGCCAGTTGCCCCAGTCCTGCTCCCTGAGCCGGGGCTCCTCCTTGGCCCGCGTCAGGCGGGGGTCCAGGCGTAGCGCGCGATAGGTGTTCCAGGTGCGCCGGTAAGGGGACACGAAAGCCTGCACCCGCTCGTCGCCGAACAGCCGGCGCAGCCGCTCGCCGGCCTCGGCGGCCTGGCGCATGCCGACGGCGGTGAGTTCCAGGGCGTGGTCGGGCACCCGCTCGTAAATGGTGTCGTCCCTGTTGCCCTGGGACTCGCCGTGTCGGATGAGCACGATGCGGCGAGGGCGTCCCATGAAGACGAGCCTATGGTGCGACCGGTTCAGCGGCTCGCCGGGGCCGCCGACCAGGTCGCCCGCCATGCCGCAGGTGGGGCGCACGTCGGGCCGATCGGTCAGTGCCCGGCCCCGGCAGGTCCTGCCAGCAGGTGGTCCGACAATTCCCGCAGCTTTCGCCGGGCCTCGGGGTCGTACGCCTGCCGGTCGGCCCACGCCTCGTCGAGCCCGTTGAAATAGCGGCCGCTGCCGGGATCCGCCGCATTGATGAGCCGCAGCGTCGCCACACCGCCCTCCTCGACGGTGCTCCACGGGCTGACGCCGACCTCCCGCACCATCGTCGTGTCCATGAAAGTGGCCGGGTGCAGTGCGTCCACCGTGACGCCCGTCCCGCGCAATTCCTCGGCGAGGTCGAAGGTGAACATGATCTGCGCCAGCTTGCTCTGGGAATACGCCCGCGTCGCGTCGTAACCCGCGGCCAGCATCGGGTCGGCGAAGTCGATGGCATGCTGCCCCGCCGAGGCGACATTGACGATCCGGGACGGCGCCGAGCCGATGAGCAGCGGCAGTAGCCGGCGGGTCAGCCGATATCCGGCCAGGTAATTCACCGCGAACCTGCGTTCGACCCCGAAAGCGTCGACCTGCCGCCGGCCGCCGGGTGAGGCGCCGCCGATCCCCGCGTTGTTCACCAGCACATCCAGCCGGTCGGTCCGGGCGGCCACCTCGTCGGCCAGCCGGTCGACCTCGGGCAGCTCGGCGAGGTCGGCGAGCAGCACCTCGGCCCGGTCCTCGCCGGTGGCCTCCCGCACCTGTCTGCGCACCTCCTGCGCGCGCCCCTCGTGCCGGCCGTGGATCAGGACCCGGTCACCCGCCTCGGCCAGCCGCAGGGCCAGCCAGCGGCCCATTCCGTCGGTGGATCCGGTGATCAGTACGGTCCGCCGCCCCGGGCCGGTCACAGCGCGGCCGGCCGCAGGCGCGACCCGCCGTCGACCGAGAGCACCACACCGGTGGTGAAGGTCGCGCCGATCAGGTACCCGATCGCCCCGGCGATGTCCTCGGGACGCCCCACCCGGCCGGCCGGCGCGGTCGCCGCGAAGCCGTCGAACGCCTGCTGCCGGGCCTCGGCGTCCATCCAGTCCCACCACGGAGTGTCGATGATCCCCGGCGAGACGGCGTTGACCCGTATCGGCGCCAGCTCGACGGCCAGGACCGGGACCATCGCCTCGACGGCCGCATTGACAGCGGCGAGTCCGGCCGTGCCGGGACGGGCCGAGCCGGCCGAGCCCGCCGTGACGAAGGTGATCGAGCCACCGGGGCGCAGTGCCTTCAGCGCTCCCTGGGCGGCGACGGTCTGGGCCACCAGCTTGCCTTCCGCCGCGGCCCGCAGGTCGGCTACCGGCAGGTTCTCAAAGGGACCCGCGGCGGTGCTGCCGGTGACGGCCACCACCACGTGGTCGATCTGGTCGAGCCCGGCGAAGAAGTCATGGGTGGCCGTCTCGTCCAGCGCGTCCAGCGACACGCCGGACGCGCCCTGCCCGAGCCGCGCGAGAGCGGCGTCCAGCCTGCTCTTGTCCCGACCGGCGATGATCACCTCGCGGCCGGCCCGCAGCTGCTCCTCCGCAGCGGCCAGGCCGATTCCCGATGTGCCGCCGATGACGACGACACGTTCTGTCGATGCGGACATTGCGCTCCCCCATTACGAGACATGCTGACTCGTTAACCATATGCGAGACAGTCTGCCTTGTAAAGTGACCTCATGGACGACACACCCGCGCGGGGCAGGCCCCGCAGCGAGACAGCCAGACGCGCCGTGCTCGACGCGGCACTGCAGCTGTGCCAGAGCGGCGGCTACCAGGGGCTGACGATGAAAGGCATCGCACTGACCGCGGGGGTCGGCCGGCAGACCGTCTACCGCTGGTGGCCCGCCAAGCAGGACGTGCTGATCGACGCCCTGCGCGACCTCGCGCTGCGCAAGGCTGAGCATTTGGACCCGGAGACCGGCGACACGCTGCGCGACGTACGCACTCTGCTCAACGCCACCTTCACTCTGACCACCTCCCTCACCGGCAAGGCGCTGGTCGGGCTGATGGCCGAGGCGCAGCACGACCCGGCGCTGTCGCACCGGCTTCAGGCGACCGTCATCGGCCCGCGACGCCAGGCGCTTCGAGCGCTGCTGGCCCGCGGAGTGGCGGACGGTTCGCTCGAAGGCGACGCCGCGGCGCTCGACCTCGCCGTCGACTTCGCCTTCGGCACCATGTGGTACCGGCTGATCAGCCAGCACGCCCCGGTGGACACCGCACTGGCCGAGCAGATCACCGCGGCGCTCGCGACGCTGCTACGTCCCGCCGCCGCGTGAGGGCGCCGCCGCACTCACACCGTCCACGCCTGCACGACATCGACCACGTCGCCGGCGACGGACAGCACATCGCCGTCGAGGCCGGCCCGGTCCGACAGGCGGGCGACCGCGCTCTCTCGGTATTTGCCGCGCTCCGTGGCGGTATCCCAGGCAGAGAACACCAGGAAGTCGTCGTCCACGCCCTGCGCGAAGACGCCGCGCAGCATGCCTGGTGAGCCGGCCATCGCGGGGTTCCAGACGCGTTCCTGCATCTGGACGAAGTGGTCGACGCGCTCGGGACGCACCTTGCACAGCGCCACCCGCAGCAGGTCGACGTCGGAGAAGCGCGGCTCGAAGCCGACCTTCACGTCCAGCCTGGTGGTGAAGTCCCGCGCCGCCAGCATCTCGAACGTGCCGGCCTGGGTAGCCGCCAGGGCGTCGTGTGGCCCCGCCATGAAGGCGTCGTAGGACGCCCTCGCGTCCCAGAAGGCGAAGAGATGCACCACGCCGGGCTGGGAACGGCTGAAACCGCCGCCCTGTCCGTGGAAACCAGGCTGCTGCCTGAGCGCCGCCCATCTGCGCTGCCCCCGGTCGAACCCGGCCTGATCCAGGACGCCGCAGCGTATCCACTTCACCAACACCGCGCCATCGTAGTGGCGCGGAGGGGGGAGAACGTCCCCGCGCGCGACTCAGGTCCGCGCCGAGCGCACGAAATGGTGGGGTGCGGGCCCGCGGGCCCGCACCCCACCACTGTCATTTACCGGTCAGCCGGTCGATCCGCGGGTCAGCTGCACCCGCTGGTCGAGCCGCAACCCTCGCACAGGTAGCAGCTGCCGGCGCGGCGCATCTTGGTGCCGCACGAGAAGCACAGCGGTGCGTCGGCGTTGAGGCCGAGCTGGATCTCCAGCAGCTCCGTGGAGTTGTGCGCCTCCTTGGGCGCCGGGACGGCCGCGGGGGGCTTGGCCACGGTCAGCGGCGTACGGGCTTCGACCTGCCGCGGGGCGGACTGGGCCAGGCCCTCGACGTCGACGTCGTCGGCCTCGTACGAGCCGGTGTCGAGGTGCCGCTGCCGCTCGTCGGCGGAGTGGATGCCGAGCGCCGAGCGGGTCTCGAAGGGCAGGAAGTCCAGCGCCAGGCGGCGGAAGATGTAGTCGACGATCGACTGCGCCATCCGCACGTCCGGGTCGTCGGTGAGTCCGGCCGGCTCGAAGCGCATGTTCGTGAACTTCGAGACGTAGGTCTCCAGCGGAACGCCGTACTGCATGCCCACCGAGACGGCGATGGAAAAGGCGTCCATCATGCCGGCGAGGGTGGAGCCCTGCTTGGACATCTTCAGGAAGACCTCGCCCAGACCGTCGTCCGGGTACGAATTCGCCGTCATGTAGCCCTCGGCGCCACCGACGGTGAAGGACGTGGTAATGCCGGGACGGCCCTTGGGCAGGCGCTTGCGCACCGGGCGGTACTCGACGACCTTCTCGACCTGCGCGGGCGCCTGCGCCGCCTTCTCGTCTTTCTTCTTGGCCGAGAGCGGCTGGCCGACCTTGCAGTTGTCGCGGTAGATCGCCAGCGCCTTCAGGCCGAGCTTCCAGCCCTCGTAGTAGACCTCTTCGACCTCCTCGACGGTGGCGGTCTCCGGCAGGTTCACCGTCTTGGAGATGGCACCGGACAGGAAGGGCTGGGCGGCGGCCATCATGCGCACGTGGCCCATGGCCGAGATCGCCCGCTCACCCATGGCGCAGTCGAAGACCTCGTAGTGCTCGTGCTTGAGGCCGGGCGCGTCGATCACGTTGCCGTGCTCGGCGATGTGGGCGACGATCGCCTCGATCTGCTCGGGCTGGTAGCCGAGCCTGCGCAGCGCGGTGGGGACCGTGTTGTTCACGATCTGCATCGAGCCGCCGCCGACGAGCTTCTTGAACTTCACCAGGGCCAGGTCCGGTTCGACACCCGTGGTGTCGCAGTCCATCATCAGGCCGATCGTGCCGGTGGGCGCGAGGACCGAGGCCTGCGCATTGCGGAAGCCGTTCTTCTCGCCGAGCCTGATGACGTCCTGCCACGCCTCGGTCGCCGCCGCCCAGACCGGGCTGTCCAGGTCGTCGACCCTGCGCGCGGCGCCGTTGGCGTCGGAGTGCTGCTTCATGACGCGCTTGTGAGCGTCGGCGTTGCGGGCGTAGCCGTCGTAGGCGCCGACGACCGCGGCAAGTTCCGCGGACCGCCTGTAGGACGTACCGGTCATCAGGGAGGTGATGGCACCGGCGAGACCGCGGCCGCCGTCCGAGTCGTACGCGTGGCCGGTTGCCATCAGCAGGGCGCCCAGGTTGGCGTATCCGATGCCCAGCTGGCGGAATGCCCGGGTGGTCTCGCCGATCTTCTCGGTCGGGAAGTCGGCGAAGGAGATGGAGATGTCCATCGCGGTGATGACCAGCTCGACGACCTTCGCGAAACGCTCGGCGTCGAAGGACTGGTGGCCCTCGCCGTCGTCGCGCAGGAACTTCAGCAGGTTCAGCGAGGCCAGGTTGCAGCTGGAGTTGTCCAGGTGCATGTACTCGCTGCACGGGTTGGACGCGGTGATCCGGCCGGTCTCCGGCGAGGTGTGCCAGTGGTTGATCGTGTCGTCGTACTGGATGCCCGGGTCGGCGCATGCCCAGGCCGCCTCGGCCAGCTTGCGGAACAGCGACCGAGCGTCGACCTCCTCGATGACCTCGCCGGTCATCCGGGCGCGCAGGCCGAAGGGCGCCGCCGACTCGTACGCCTTCATGAACTCGTCGTTGACGCGGACCGAGTTGTTGGCGTTCTGGTACTGGACGGACGTGATGTCGTCACCGCCCAGGTCCATGTCGAAGCCCGCGTCACGAAGGGCGCGGATCTTCTCCTCCTCCTTGACCTTCGTCTCGATGAAGGCCTCGACGTCGGGGTGGTCGACGTCCAGGACGACCATCTTGGCGGCGCGGCGCGTGGCACCGCCCGACTTGATGGTGCCCGCGGAGGCGTCGGCCCCGCGCATGAAGGAGACAGGCCCCGAGGCGTTGCCGCCGGAGGAGAGCAGTTCCTTGGAGGAGCGGATACGGGACAGGTTCAGGCCGGCGCCCGAGCCGCCCTTGAAGATCATGCCTTCTTCCTTGTACCAGTCGAGGATCGACTCCATGGAGTCGTCGACGGACAGGATGAAGCACGCGGAGACCTGCTGGGGCTGCGCGGTGCCGACGTTGAACCAGACCGGCGAGTTGAAGCTGAAGACCTGGTGCAGCAGCGCGTAGGTGAGCTCGTGCTCGAAGACCTCGGCCTCGTCGGGAGAGCTGAAGTAGCCGTACTTCTCGCCCGCCTTGCGGTAGGTGAGCACCACCCGGTCGATCAGCTGCTTGAGGCTCTTCTCGCGTTGCGGGCTGCCCACCGCGCCGCGGAAGTACTTGCTGGTGACGATGTTGACCGCGTTCACCGACCAGAAGTCGGGGAACTCGACGCCACGCTGCTCGAAGTTGATCGAACCGTCGCGCCAGTTGGTCATGACGACGTCACGGTGCTCCCAGACCACCTCGTCGTACGGATGCACGCCGGGGGTGGTGTGGATGCGCTCCATGCGCAGGCCCTTGCTCGTCTTGGACCCCTTGGTGCGGGAACCGCGCGCCGGGCCGCTCGTCGTCTCTGTCATTCCGCCTCCCTATACGGGCGAAAACGCCCTGATGTGCGCGGTTCTTCCCGCTGCACGGTGTCGTCCACAGCCGGCGCGCGTCGCGCTCCGGCGGAAATCTGTGTCCTGCGCGCCGCTCAGTCGGCGGCGGATGCGGGCGCGGGGACACCGAGGTCCTCGTCGAGCCCGCCAGGAGTGGTGGGTGGCCGCTGCTCGCGCAGCTCCGTGATGGCCCTCTCGAAGTCCTCGAGCGAGTCGAAGGCGCGGTAGACCGAGGCGAACCGCAGGTAGGCGACGAGGTCGAGGTCCTGGAGGGGACCGAGTATGGCCAGTCCCACGTCGTGGGTCGACAGCTCCGCGCTGCCGGTGGCCCTGACCGCCTCCTCGACCCGCTGCCCGAGCTGGGCGAGGGCGTCCTCGGTGACGGGGCGACCCTGGCATGCCTTGCGCACGCCGGCGATCACCTTGCCGCGGCTGAACGGCTCCGTGACGCCGCTGCGCTTGATCACCATCAGTGACGCGGTCTCCACCGTCGTGAACCGGCGACCGCAGTCGGGGCACTGGCGCCGCCGGCGGATCGAGGCACCGTCATCTGTGGTGCGGCTGTCGACGACACGGCTGTCGGGGTGTCGGCAGAAGGGGCAGTGCATCGTTCCTACTCCCTCCCTCACTCCGTGGTGAGCGCGCGACAAGACGGCTTCCGCGGTGTCGTGCGACCCCGAGAAGCAGCCTCAAGCATAGGTGACCACTGCTGCGTTGGACCCGCCGGGGTCCCTAGCGGACCACAACCCGTGGGGGCCGGGCCCTATCCAACCACTAGATGTGGTGGAGTGGATTCAACCGGCTCGCCGCGCGTGTCGCAAGTCGCAGACCGTACGCGGCCGCGTCCGCTGCGTGTCGCGGCGGCTTCGGGGAGCCGGTGACACCCTGGAGACGGCACCGACCGGAGCGTCACGGCGGTCGTCCGAACGAGCAGGGGACGACCGTATACGGCGAACACTGCGGTCGAACTTCCATTCGATCATTACACCCGGTACCTTGATCACGTCAGCGGATTTATGCAAATTCACTCGAACGTGTGTTTGGCGCAACCTTTCGAAACCCACTACCGTTGTACTAACTGCCCGCGGCTGCGAAGCGGGCCTCCCGCAGTTCATGCGGTGGGAGAACATCTCGAAAGGGGCCGCCGTGACCACCACCGCAGAGAGCGCCACAGCGACATTGAACGCCCATGACCGCTCCCCGGATCGAATCGGCCCGTTGGACGTGATGAACGAAGACAACAGCCCGAAGCCCGCGCGCTCACTTCCCGGACGGCCCCCGGGTATTCGCGCCGACAGCTCCGGCCTCACCGAACGCCAGCGCAGGGTCATCGAAGTCATCAGGGATTCGGTGCAGCGCCGCGGATACCCCCCGTCCATGCGGGAAATCGGCCAGGCCGTGGGCCTGTCCAGCACGTCGTCCGTCGCGCACCAGCTGATGGCGCTGGAGCGCAAGGGGTTCCTACGCCGCGACCCGCACCGCCCGCGGGCCTACGAGGTGCGTGCCTCCGACGCGGGGCATCCCCAACCCACCGACACCTCGGGGAAGCCGTCGGCCTCGTACGTGCCGCTGGTCGGCCGGATCGCGGCAGGTGGGCCGATCCTCGCCGAGGAGTCGGTCGAGGACGTCTTCCCCCTGCCCCGGCAACTCGTCGGCGACGGCGAGCTGTTCGTCCTCAAGGTCGTCGGCGACTCGATGATCGAGGCCGCCATCTGCGACGGCGACTGGGTCACCGTCCGCCGCCAGCCGGTCGCCGAGAACGGCGACATCGTCGCCGCCATGCTCGACGGCGAGGCCACGGTGAAGCGCTTCAAGCGGGACAACGGGCATGTGTGGCTGCTGCCGCACAATGCGGCCTACCAGCCCATCCCCGGCGACGAGGCCACCATCCTCGGCAAGGTCGTCGCGGTCCTGCGCAGGGTCTGACCCGCTGGTGGTCCGAGCGCCCCGGAAACCGTGCGACGGTTCCGGGGCGGACTCGTCGGGGCCCTGTCGTACAGACCCGGCCGTAAAGATCCCGCCGCGCAGGTCCCCGCCGTCGATTCAGACCTGGGCCGCCGCGTCGATCGCCGCCAGGGAGCGGCGCACCTGGTTGCGATCGGTCGTGTACCAGAGGTCGGGCATGGACGAGCGCAGGAAGCCGCCGTAGCGGGCGGTCGCGAGCCGCGGGTCGAGGACGGCGACCACACCCCGGTCACCCGACGCCCTGATCAGCCGACCCGCGCCCTGCGCCATCAGCAGCGCGGCGTGGGTCGCGGCGACCGCCATGAAGCCATTGCCGCCGTGCTCCTCGACCGACTTCTGCCGGGCGCTCATCAGCGGGTCGTCGGGCCGCGGGAACGGAATCCGGTCCATCACCACGAGCTGGCAGTTCACCCCCGGCACATCCACCCCCTGCCACAGCGAGAGCGTGCCGAACAGGCACGTCCTGGCGTCCTGCGAGAAGGCCCGGATCAGCTCGCCGAGCGTCTCCTCGCCCTGCAGCAGCACAGGGTGGTCCAGCCGGTCGCGCATCGCCTCCGCGGCGGTCTGGGCGCCGCGCATCGAGGAAAACAGCCCGAGCGTACGGCCTCCGGCCGCCTCGATCAGTTCGGCCAGCTCGTCGAGCATGTCCTCACGGCCGGCGTCCCTGCCAGGCGGCGACAGATGCCTGGCCACATAGAGGATGCCCTGCTTGCGGTAGTCGAAGGGCGATCCGACGTCGATGCCCTTCCACGACGCCACGTCGTCGCCCTCGGTGCCTTCCGGGGACAGGCCGAGCGAGGCCGCCACGCCGTTGAAGTCGCCGCCGAGCTTGAGCGTGGCAGAGGTGAGGACGACCGAACGCTCGGGGAACAGCTTCTCGCGCAGCAGCCCGGACACGTTGAGCGGGGCGACCCGGAGCGACGCTCCGAAACGGTCGTGGCGCTCGCACCACACCACGTCGTACTCCGAGACCGAGACCAGCCTCTCGCTCACCTCGTGCACGTGCTCGACCGCGGCGAGGGCCTGCTTGCGTACCGCGTCCTCGTCCTGCACCGACTTGTCGCGGGTGTCGCCGAGCGCCGTGATCACCTGGCGGCAGGCGTCCCGGAGCGCGGCCAGGACGTAGAGCAGGTCCTCGGGAATCTCCTCGAGGCGTCCGGGCAGCGCCAGCTCCATCACCCGCTCGAAGCCCTCCGCGGCGCTCAGCAGCGCGTCCGCGGCCTTCTCGTTGACCAGCCGGGCGGCGCGCTTGACCGCCCGGTTCACGCTGCCCGCGCTCAGCTCGCCGGTCGCCACCCCGGTGACCCGGGAGACCAGCTCGTGCCCTTCGTCGATGATCAACACTTCGTGGCTCGGCAGGACCGGCGTGCCCTCGATCGCGTCGATGGCGAGCAGCGCGTGGTTGGTGACCACCACGTCGGCGAGCTTGGCGCGCTCGCGCGCCGCCTCGGCGAAACACTCCGCGCCATAGGCGCACTTGGTGGCACCCAGGCACTCGCGCGAGCTGACCGACACCTGGCCCCACGCGCGGTCGGACACCCCCGGGGTGAGGCCGTCGCGGTCGCCGGTCTCCGTCTCGTCGGCCCAGTCCCGCATCCGCAGCAGGTCCTGGCCGAGCTTGCTGCTCGGCGCCGCGGCTTCGAAGGGGTCGAAGAGGCCCTCTTCGTCGTCCTGCGGCACCCCTTCGTGCAGGCGGTGCAGGCACAGGTAGTTGGAACGGCCCTTGAGCATGGCGAACTGCGGCTCGCGGCGCAGCAGCGGCTGCAGCGCGGTGACCGTGCGAGGCAGGTCACGCTCGACGAGCTGGCGCTGGAGCGCGAGGGTGGCGGTGGCCACCACCACCCGCTCCCCGTGGGCGAGCGCGGGCACGAGATAGCCGAGGGACTTACCGGTGCCGGTGCCTGCCTGGACGAGCAGGTGGGACTTGTCGTCCACGGCGGCGGCGACGGCCTCGGCCATGGTGACCTGACCGGTCCGCTCCACGCCTCCGACGGCGGTGACGGCGGCGTGCAGGAGGTCGGTGAGCGCGGGTGGGGGCGTGTCAGTCATAGGAAGGCAAGCCTACGGGCAGCCACCGACAACGCCGTCCGGCTGCCGCGGCCGGTCATCTCCGCGACCGGTCCTGTCATAGGGTGCCGCCTTCCGGTCATATGCCGTTCGGGCGTCGCCCGACTCCGGACTCCTCGTCCGCGAGGGAGGTGATCGCCGTCGCCGACGTGGTCCGCGCGCCGGCGCTCGGCGGGACGAGGGCGGCGGACCCGTCGTCGAGGGCGACCCGGCGGAGGGTACGGTCGCACCGCGGGCAGGCAGGGCGGTCGCGGCACCCACGACGGTGCGGCTGCCGTTGCACGACGTCGAGTGAACGGGGCTCCGGTGGCAGCAGGCGAAGTCGGTGTCGGAACGGTCCTCAGCGGCCGCTACCGGCTGGAGGAGCTGCTCGGCGGCGGCGGCTTCGGGCAGGTCTACGCGGCGGTCGATCAGGGTTTGGGTCGCCGGGTCGCGGTGAAGGTGCTGACGCTGCGCGCCGAGTGGGCGGACGTCGAACGCAGCGAGCGGCAAGGGCGTTTCCGCCGCGAGGCGGTGGCGGCGGCCGCGCTGAGCCACCCCAATGTCGCGACGATCCATGACGCGGGCGAGCACGAAGGGCGCCCGTTCATCGTGATGGAACTGCTCTCCGGCACCGACTTCCGCAATGTCCTGCTGGATCGCGGCGGGCTGCCGGTGGCGGACGTGCTGGCGTACGGCGCGCAGATCTGCGCCGGGCTGCAGCACGCCCATGAGCGCGGCCTGGTGCACCGCGACATCAAACCCGAGAATCTGATGCTGCTCCCAGACGGCGTCGTCAAAATCTGCGACTTCGGCCTGGTCGCACCGCAGGATCCGAACGTGACGCGGTATACGGAGCCGCAGGCACTGCTCGGCTCGCCGCCGTATTTCACGCCCGAGCAGGCACAGGGCGTCGAGGTGACCGCGCGGTCCGACCTGTATTCGCTGGGCTGCGTCCTCTACGCCATGCTCGCGGAACGGCCGCCTTTCACCGCGGGGAATTACATCGGCTACGCATATCTCCACGTGCACGAGGAGCCGGAACCGATCGCGAACCGGCGTCCCGGAGTGCCGCCGGAGCTGGCGCGGCTGGTGCACGAGTTGCTCGCCAAGGCTCCGCGGGACCGTCCCGCCAGTGCCGCCGAGGTTGCCGCTCGGTTGCGGGCGATGATGCGGCCCGCGGCACTGCGGCGGACGCCGACGACCCTGGACCGTGGTGCCCGGCATCTGGTGTGGACGCTGATCGAGGAGGGCGAGGTGCTGCTCGCCGCCGGGCGCTTCCATGACGCCGATGACAGGTACTGGCAGGCGCGGCAGCAGATCCTGCGCCAGGGCGCGGACAACGAGCCCGCTTCCTTTGCCGCGCTCTTCGGCCGGGCACGGGCGCTCGAGGGCCTCAACGGCGTCGAAACGACCCGCCGACAGCTGGAGGAGCTGGCGTTGAGCGCCGCGGAGGCGCTGGGCGCCGACCATCCGCTCGCCCGATGCACCGCCGTCTATGCGTCGGTCAGAGGAGCACACTGACGTGGAGGTCTGCGGCGAGCCGGAAGGTGTCTCCCGGCCGCAGCGGTGTCCTGTCGTTCGCCGCGAGCCGGTAGCCCCGCACGTAGGTGCCGTTGGTGGAGTCCTCGTCGGTGATCCATGCCGAGCCGTCGGTGTCGACGCCGACTCGCGCGTGGATGCGTGACAGATTGTCGCGCTCGGCGAGGAAGGTGACGGCCGGGCAGAGCTGCGGGTCGCGGCCGAGCCTGATCGAGTAACCCGGTGCCACCTCGACGATGTCGCCGCCGGGGAACCGCAGCCGCAGGGCGTCCACGGGAGCGTCCCTGCGGGTCCGTGCGGGCCTGGGGAGGACACCGGGGATGACGTTGATGACCCGGGTGTGTTCGGCGTCCGAGGCGGCCCGTGGCGGTGTGCTCGGGGCCGGCCCGGCTCCCGGCGTGTCCGGGCCCGGCGCGGGCGGCCGGGACACGCCGGGCCTCGGCAGGCGTTCCGTCGGGGCCGTCGAGGACGGCGGCGGGGTGGCCGCGGCATGCGCCGAGGGCATCAGCGCGAAAGGCACGAAGCAGCCCTGGCAGACCAGCTGGCCGGCGAAGGCGCCCGGCGTGCCGCATTCCGGGCAGGATCCGGCGCCCGTTTCCTCGCGCATCCGCCCCCATCCCTCCGCGGTACGACCGGTGCGGCGATCGTATCGGCTGGTGCGGCGGCACGGTGCGGCCGAGGTCAGACCGTGTGCAACGGGTTGGGCACGGTGCCGTGCACCGCTGCGTGCGGCCGCTCGGCCCGGTCCCGGTAGCCGTCGAGGTGCAGCCGGTTGCGGTTCAGGCACAGGCGGGCGATGCGCGGGGTGAGCAGGTCGTAGCTGGAGAATCGTTCCTTGAGATGGGGGAAACGTTCCTGGTAGCGGATGATCTCGTCGCGCACCAGGCGCCAGAAGTCGGCTTCCACGACGCCCATCTGATCCTCGCACAGGGGCGAGAGATATCGCAGGACGCCGACGAAGAGGCCCGAGTGGATGAACTGCGTGAGGAAGCCGGGCGCCTCGGTCAACAGCACCGCCCGGACGTCGTCGGGCATCGTGCCGTGCTCGGGCAGTGCTTCCGCGCTGACGTTGACGTCGTCGACGAAGTCCTTGACCGCGAGCCGCACGGGGAGGTCGTGCTCGTCGAAGACGACGATGGCGTTCTCGCCGTGCGGGGAGAAGACCGTGCCGTAGCGGTAGAGGAAGTGCAGCAGCGGGGGCAGCAGGGCGCCGAAGAGGTGCCGCAGCCAGACGGCCGGGGCGACACCGGAGCGCGCCACCAGTTCGGCGGTGAACGAGCGGCCGTCCGGGTCGGTGTGCAGCAGCGCGGCCAGCGTGCGCGCGCGCTCACCCGGTTCGAGGTACGCGGTCAGCGGCTCGCGCCAGATGCAGCCCAGCAGCTCGCGGTATTGGTACGGAACGGTCGGCAGCCGGTCGTACTGCGGGTGCGCCACGGTCACCGAGGCGACCTCGCCCAGCAGGATCACCCGCGTCTCGTCGCGCAGGAACGGATCGCCGGCACGCAGCCCGTGCACCCACGCGGTGACGGCGGGCGCGGCGAGGGTGCGCTCGGTCGGCAGGCCGCGCCAGACCAGGGTGTTGAGCACCGACAGCGGCAGCTTGACCGTGCGGCGCTGCGGGCGGCTGGTGTTGAGGAAGGTCCTGATGGACTGCTGGGGTGATCTGAGGTCGTTGTCAGTGCCGAGGGCGATGATGGATCCGTCGGCGACAGCGGGAGCGAAGAGCGGCAGGACCACGTGCTCCCACTGCCAGGGGTGCACCGGCAGCAGCAGGTAGTCGGCCGGGTCGCGGTGGCGCTCGGCGATGGTGCGGTGGAAGGCGTCGAGCGTGTCGGACGGGATCTCGTCCGCGTAGAGCAGATCGGGGGTGGCGAGCGTGTCGACACCGCGGTATCGGGCCAGGCTGCGGTGCACGGCGATCCACGGCAGGCGGTGCTGCCTGCGGGCTTCGGGCGCCCAGTGGGCCGCGTCGGCGTCCGAGAATCCGATACGTCCTTTGTTCGCCACCAGCCAGGGGTGCCCCGTCTGGTGTCCTTCCAGCTCCGCGTAGTCCAGGTCCGCCAGTTCGGCGGCGGGCAGCGCGCCGGCGTCCAGGCGCAGGTCGGCGCGCAGCGTGGCGAGGAGTTCGCGGATGAGGTGGCCGGTGGTGTCCCCGCTCAGGCCGAGCACGCCGTCGTGTGCCTGGCTGATGAAGTGCAGTGGATCGCCGTCGGGGCCGATGCTCGCCTGGTCCACTTGCCAGCTGCCGTAGGCGCCCCGGCGGGCGTGGAAGCGGTAGGTCACGTCGTCGCCGACCCGCAGGCGGTACGCCGTCGGACCGACCGCGGGCTCCGGTTCGGGGACGATCACCTCCTCGTAGGCGAATTCGGCGAGCAGCTTCGCCAGCAGGCGCCGGGCCGCGCGTTGCCAGGCGGCCGAGTCGGGGGAATGGGGGGTGCTGATCACGGTGGACTCCTGCCGGGACCGGGGGTGCAGGCGGGTGGTGGGAGATCGGGACGGCTTACTCAGAGCAGGTGGCGCACGGCGCGGTCGCGGATCATCAGGGCGGCGCGCTTGCCCGGCAGGTCGGCCTCTGCGGACAGCCGGAAGCCCGCGGCGAGAAAGGCGGCCACGGAGGGGGTGTTGCGCAGGTCGGGTTCCGAGACCACCCGGCCACAGCCGGGCCGATGGTCCAGGATGAGGTCGGCGACCGCCTTGATGAGGATGCTGCCGAGCCCGCGGCCGCGGTCGGCGGGACCGCCGATGAGCAGGTGGACGCCGGTGTCCTGCGGCCTGGCCGGGTAGTACCGGGCCAGTGGATCGAGGTCGGCGCGGTAGACCTCCCAGTAGCTCATGGGGATGCCGTCGAGCAGGCCGAGGCAGGGGATACTGCGGCCGTCTCCGCCGAGTTGGGCGTCGAGATGCCGCTCGGTCACCGCCGGGTCGCCGGCCAGCTCCCAGAATTCCGCGACCACCGGGTCGTTCATCCATCTGCTCACGAGGGCGAGGTCGCGTACGCCGTCGACCGGCACGAGGCGGAAGGCTCCGGCGGCCGTGTCCGCCCAGGCCCAGCGCTCGATGTCGCCGACCAGCCCGGCGTCGGCGGCGGACCGGGAGCCGGGGTCCTGCCCGCCCGACGGGGCGTCGCGGGCCGCCAGGAGCGCGAGGAATTCCGGTGGCAGCGTCAGATCGAGGGTGTCCTCGGTGTCCGGTTCCGCGGGTGTCACGGTGGCTCCTCCTCCCTGCACGGGGGGCCGGTCAGCCGGCCAACGGGTTGGACATGGTGACGTACACCGACTGCGTGTCGACCGGGCCGACGAGTTCGTCCATGCCGTGCAGCCGGGTCAGCAGGTTGGCCTTGCAGCGCAAATGCGTGCTGTGCAGCAGCAGCCCGGGCAGATTGCTTGCGTCGCTCTGCGCCGCCCGGGCGAGGAAGCCGCGGAAGGCGGCGAGCAGTACCCGCTCGTCGGCGAGTTGCTGCGACCCCAGGGCGCCGATCAGGCCGAGCACATTGTTGATGCCGACGTAGTAGGCGAAGCGTTCGTCGGCGATCTCGTCGGAGACGAAGGTGTCGCTGGCGGCTCCGAGGCCCGGCAGCCGCCGCTCCAGGTCCGCGCGGTGCGAGTCGCGGTAGTAGTAGCCCTGGTTGTCGCGGTAGCGGCCGCCGCAGGGCCAGCCGTCCGCGTCGAGCAGCACCAGGGTGTTCTGCTGGTGCGCTTCGAGTGCGATGCCCGCCTCACCGTCCAGCCAGAGCAGCGGGCGCACCACGGCGTCGAGGTAGCGCAGGAACCACTCGGTGGCGACCGCCGGGCCGGGCCGCCCGGTCCGCCCCGCGAGCCGGGCGACGAGCACGGCCAGCCGGGACCGCAGTACGTGCGCCGCGCCGTCGGCCGGCCAGGGCCGCGGCGAGGCCAGTCCGGCGACGCAGTGCGCCTGGTCGCCAGGGCCGAACGGATTGTGCCGGAGCACGACGTCGAGACCGGCCACCGGCTCGCCGTCCGCGGTGTCGACGGCGAGCCACGCCGGGTCCCGCACGATGTCGAACCCGGGGTGGGCCGCGCGCCACTGCGCCGCCAGCCCGCTGCGCAGCAGCCGGTGGACCTCGGTGCCTCGCAGCAGTTCCTTGCGCAGGTTCTCCCGCCGGGAGTTGGTGATCCGGACGCCCAGCGACAGCTTGAGCATCGCGGGGGCGTCGTGCCGATAGACGGTGCGCACGGAGGAGGTGGGGTGCCACGCCTCGCCGTGCGGGCCGAGGTCGTGCAGCAGCCCCGCGTCGAAGAGCGCCCGCACGCCCGGCCGATGCCCGATGTCGCGGGCCTGCCACGGGTGCAGCGGCAGCAGCGCTGTGCCGTCGGGCCGAGCCGGGCCGGGCCCGGCGAACGAACTGACCAGGTCGACCGCCCGGATCGGGCGTCCCCGTTCGGTCCATGCGGAGTCGGTGGCGAGCAGTGCCTCGTCCACGGCGAGCCAGTGCAGGGGGAACGAGCCGCACGTCTCGGGGGAATATGCCGCGTTCTCGCCGTCGCTGAGCCCTTCGCGGCTCTTCGGGGCGGGGTGCATCGGGTGGCCGAGAACCAGGGCCTGCTCGGAGTCCAGGAAGGGCAGTTCTGCGTCGGCGGGGTTGGGACGGCTGCGCCTTTCCGTGACGAAGACGGCCGTGCGGCGTACTGAATCGGCGACCCTGGCCACCAGATCGGCGGCCTGCGCGGGGTCGCCGCCGCCTTCCCTGGCCAGCAGGGCGGACAGTTCCACGGCGGTCAGGACATGCTCGGCGGCGGTGGGGCGTGCCGGGCCGAAGCGGTGGTGGCCGGTCTGCGACCAGTGGCGTACGGCGGCTCGCGCTTCGATGCCGCTGGCCGGCAGGACGAGCCGCAGCACGCCGTCGGCCGGCCGCGGCAGTCCCCTTTCCCGCACCCAGCACCGCAGCAGATTGTCGGTGGCCGCGGCGTCGGCGACACGATAGGCGTCGGGATGATGCAGCGGGTCCGCGCCGGCGCCTGCCGTGGCCTCGGGCGCGGAAGTAGCGCCCGGCTGCGGGAGATGCGGGCGCTGGAGCGGCATACCGGTCAGTTCGGCGACCGGGGCCATGGCGACTTCTGCGGGGGCGGTCATACGGAGGCTCCACTGGTCGTTTCCGCGGGAAAGCGGGCGATGTCGGGTGCGGGCGTCATGCGGCGGCGCCCGGCGCGATGGCGTGCGCGGCTTCGATGGCTCCTGCCAGGCGTTCGAGTACGGCCTCCGCCTGCTCGTCGGTGATCGTCAGCGGCGGCAGCAGCCGGACGACGCTGCCGTGCCTGCCGCCGAGCTCGATGATCAGGCCGCGGCGCAGTGCCTCGCACCGGATCTGCTCGGCGAGGCGCGGTGCGGCGGGCTGGGCGCCGTGGTCGTCCGCTTCCGCGTCTGTGTCGACGATCTCCACGCCGATCATCAGGCCGCGGCCCCGTACGTCTCCGATGCACGGGTGGTGCGCTGCGAGCCCCCGCAGGCGGCTGAGCATGAGGGAGCCGACCGTCTCGGCGCGCTCGTGCAGGGCGTTGCGCCGGACGAAGCCGAGGGTCGCGGTGCCCGCGGCCATGGCCAGCTGATTGCCGCGGAAAGTTCCGGCGTGCGCGCCGGGCAGCCAGCCGTCGAGCTCTTCGCGGTAGACGATGACGGCGAGTGGCAGGCTGCCGCCGATGGCCTTGGACAGCACCATCACGTCGGGCACGATGCCGCTGCGCTCGACGGCCCAGAAAGTGCCGGTCCTGCCGACTCCGGTCTGCACCTCGTCCGCGATCAGCGGGATGCCGCGGTCCGCCGTGATCGCCCGCATCCGCCGCAGCCAACTGTCCGGGGCCGGAATCACGCCGCCCTCGCCCTGCACCACTTCCAGGAGCATCCCGGCGGGAGGCTGCACCCCGCCCTTGGGGTCGTCCAGCAGGTGCGCGGTCCAGCGCGCGGCCAATTCGGCGCCCCGCTCGCCGCCGATCCCGAAGGGGCAGCGGTAGTCGTAGGGATACGGCAGCCGGGTGACCTGCGTGTCGTGTCCGTGCAGGGCCGCGCGCACCGCCGTGTCGCCCGTCGCGGCGAGCGCCGCCGCCGTCATGCCGTGGTAGGCGCCGGAGAAGGCCAGCAGCCCGTCGCGCCCGGTGGCGGTCCTGGCAAGCTTGATGGCCGCTTCGACGGCGTCGGTGCCGGCCGGCCCGCAGAACTGGATCCGGCCGTGCTCGGCGAGTGCCGGCGGCAGCGTCTCGAACAGGGCCGTGGTGAAGGCGTCCTTGACCGGGGTGGCGAGGTCGAGCACTTGCAGCGGCGCACCGGAGTCCAATACGCCCCTGACGGCCTCCATGACGACGGGGTGGTTGTGGCCGAGAGCCAAGGTTCCCGCACCTGAAAGGCAGTCCAGGTAGCGGCGGCCGTCCGCGCCCTCGATCGTCATTCCCCTGGCGCGCACCGGGACCACGGGCAGCGAACGCGCGTAGGTGCGGGCGGCCGACTCGCGCTGCTCCTGCCTGCGCAGGATCCCCTCCGCCGGCACTTCCGCCGCCGTGAAGCCGTCGTGGTCGTCGTAACCGCCGGCCGGCGCCGTGAGATGTCCCGACGCGCTCGAAATGGCCGCCACGTGCTGTCTCCTCCGAGTCGCCTGCAGTCGATTCGTCCCCCGTCTGTACTAACGACGCGGTGACGGACCGATCACGGGCGGCACGCAGAACTTTCGCGGCCTGGAAGAACTGGGACAGCGACCCATGGCTGCGTAAGGCGGCGGATTTCGTCAACCCGGTGACCAACGAGGACATGGGCAGGGCCCGCGAGACGGGGCCCTACCCATGTGTTGCCTTGCCTGCCCGGGTCGGTCAGTGGTGCGTGGCGAGGATGAACGGGGCCAGCTCCGCCGCCATCTCCTCATGCACCCGGACCTTGAGCAGTGTGCCGTCACCGGTGTGCTCCTCGGAGAGCACCTCACCGCCGGCATGCACCCGGGACACCAGCCCGCCGTGGGTGTAGGGCACCAGGGCCTCCACCTCCACGTCCGGGCGCGGCAATACGTCGTCGATCATCTCCAGCAGCACGTCGATGCCCTTGCCGGTTCGCGCCGACACGGCGATGGCGTGCTTCTCGTTGCGCAGCAGGCGCTGGAGCACCAGCGGGTCGGCCGCGTCCGCCTTGTTGATCACGACGATCTCGGGCACGTCGAGCGCGCCGACGTCGCGGAACACCTCGCGGACCGCCGCCAGCTGCTCCTCGGGCACCGGGTGCGAGCCGTCCACCACGTGCAAGATCAGGTCGGCGTCGCCGACCTCCTCCATCGTGGAGCGGAAGGCCTCCACCAGGTGGTGCGGCAGGTGCCGGACGAACCCGACGGTGTCCGCCAGGGTGTAGAGCCGCCCGCTGGGCGTCTCCGCCCTTCGTACGGTCGGGTCGAGGGTGGCGAACAGCGAGTTCTCCACCAGGACTCCGGCTCCGGTGAGCCGGTTGAGCAGCGAGGACTTGCCCGCGTTGGTGTAACCGGCGATGGCGACCGAGGGCACCTTGTGGCGCTTGCGCTCCTGGCGCTTGAGGTCACGGCTGGTCTTCATCTCCGCGATCTCCCGGCGCATCTTGGCCATCTTCTCGCGGATTCGGCGCCGGTCGGTCTCGATCTTGGTCTCACCGGGACCACGGGTGGCCATACCGCCGCCGGACGAGCCGGAGCCACCACCACCCATCTGCCGGGACAGCGACTGGCCCCAGCCTCGCAGCCTGGGCAGCATGTACTGCATCTGGGCGAGCGAGACCTGCGCCTTGCCCTCACGGGACTTGGCGTGCTGGGCGAAGATGTCCAGGATCAGCGCGGTGCGGTCGACGACCTTGACCTTCACCACGTCTTCGAGGTGGATGAGCTGTCCGGGGCTCAGCTCACCGTCGCAGACGACGGTGTCGGCGCCGGTCTCCAGCACGATGTCCCGCAGCTCCTGCGCCTTGCCTGAGCCGATGTACGTGGCCGGGTCCGGCTTGTCGCGGCGTTGGATGACACCGTCGAGGACGAGGGCGCCGGCGGTCTCGGCGAGCGCCGCCAGCTCTGCCAGCGAATTCTCGGCGTCGTCCACGGTGCCGGAGGTCCAGACGCCGACGAGCACGACGCGCTCCAGGCGCAGCTGCCGGTATTCGACCTCGGTGACATCCTCGAGTTCGGTGGACAGTCCCGCGACCCGGCGGAGCGAGGCCCGCTCGGAGCGGTCGAGCTGATCGCCGTCCCGGTCTCCGTCGATCTGCGCGCTCCAGGCGACGTCCTCTTCCATCAGGGCGTCGGCCCGAAGGCTCTCGGGGAGGCGCTGGCGGTTGTTCGAAGAGGAAGAAGAGGAGGAGGTCATCGGATCCTTAGGTCGTACGGTCAGGGTCCGGCACACGTTCGTGCCGTCATTACGATGGTCGCACGCCGGACCGCCGCGGTCACGCGGGTTTCCCGGCGGGTGCGCACCACGTGCGTACCACTCGTACGGGTGACGCCTGCCGGGAACGCACCGCCGCAGCCACACGTTCACTCAGAGTAATCATCGAAGCGGGAGACAGCCGGGTCGATGGCGATCTGAGGGGTGAGTGCGGTGGGTGGCAGCAGGACGGCAGTGCGGGGATCAGCTGCGGGTGGCGGTGACCGCGGGCTTCGCGCGGTAGACGTCGTAGACGCCGGGCACGGCGCGCATGGCACGCATCAGGCCGGCGAGGGCCTGGGGGTCGGGCAGCTCCACCGTGTAGGTGTGTCGCACACGGTGCTCCTGCGGCGGTTCCACCGCCGCCGAGACGATGCCGACGCCCTCGGTGGCGATCACCTCGGTGAGGTCGGCGAGCAGCCGCGGGCGGCTCAGCGCCTCGGCGAGCACCGTGGCGCGGTAGCCGCCGGCCGGCGTGCCGTCCCGCCACCCGACCGGCACGGAGGTCCTGCCGGTCGCGGTCATCCTGGCGGTGCTCGGACACTCGACGCGATGGACGGTCACGGCCCCGCCGCGGATGACGAAGCCCGTCACCGCGTCGGGCGGGACGGGCGTACAGCAGCGGGCCAGCCGCACGGTGGCGCCCGGCAGATCGGCGACGGCCGCCGGCTGGGCGGCCGGTGCGGTGCTGGCCGCCCGGGTGGGCCGGGCCGCCGGGGCGGTTGCCGGCTGGTCGTCGTCGGCCGGGGCCGGGTGCTGTGCCAGCCAGCGGGTGATGGCGATCCTGGCCGCGGGGGTGGTGGCGTGTTCGAGCCAGTCGGCGGCCGGTCGCGAGGCGGCCGCGTCGTCCAGCAGGAGTTGCAGGCTGTCACCGTCGCGCAGCCTGGTGCCCAATGGCGCCAGCCGGCCGTTGACCCGTACGCCGATGCACCGGCGGCCGCCCTCGCCGTGCACGGCATAAGCGGCGTCGACGCAACTGGCGCCCGCGGGCAGCCGGATCGTCCCCGAGGCGTCGCCGCCCTCCGCGGTGAACACGGTGATCTCGCGGTCCTGCGCGAGGTCGTCGCGCAGCGCGGTCCAGAAGGTGTCGGGGTCGGGCGCGTCACGCTGCCATTCGAGGAGCCGGGCCAGCCAGCCCGGCTGGGTCGGGTCGACCCTCCCCCACGCTTCGGCGGCCGCGGACCCCGTGGGGGCGCGTCCCGCGCCGCTCGTGGCGGGCGATGGCACGCCACCGGCGGCGGAGTGCAGGTGCTCGGCGGCGGCGTGCGGGTCGCCGAGGGCGATCACCCCGGCCTCCGCCACCCGGTGCATCTGCCGGGTGCGGACCAAGACCTCGGCGATCCGCCCCTGGGCGTCGGCGACGGCGGTGTGCAGGGACTGGTAGAGGTTGAATTTGGGCGCGGCAATGAAGTCCTTGAATTCGGCGATCACCGGCGTGAAGCAGGTGTGGAGTTCGCCGAGCACGGCGTAGCAGTCGGCGTCCTCGCCGACCAGCACAAGCAGCCTGCCGAAATCGCCGCCGCCCAGTTCCGTGCCGCCGCGTTTGAGCAGCAGCCGGTGGACGGAGACCGCGTGCCGCGGCCTGATCGCGACCTCGGCCGGGATGTCCGCGTCGCGCAGCACCTTGCGCAGGTCCTCGGCGATCGTGGCCAGCAGGTCGGGCCGCTGGGCGTTGGCAGCGATCATGGCCTGGGTGCGGGCGTATTCGGCAGGGTGGAGGATCGCGAAGACACGGTCCTCCAGTTCGGTCTTGAGCGCCTGCACACCGAGGCGCTCAGCGAGCGGGATCAGCACGTCCCGGGTGACCTTGGCGATCCTGGCCTGCTTGTCGGGCCGCATCACCCCGAGGGTGCGGACGTTGTGCAGCCGGTCGGCGAGCTTGATCGACATCACGCGTACGTCGCTGCCGGTGGCGACCAGCATCTTTCGGAAGGTCTCGGGCTCGGCCGCGGCCCCGTGATCGACCTTCTCCAGCTTGGTGACGCCGTCCACGAGATAGGTCACCTCGGCGCCGAATTCCTTCCGCACCTGATCCAGCGTCACGTCGGTGTCCTCGACGGTGTCGTGCAGCAGAGAGGCCGTCAAGGTGGTGGTCTCGGCGCCGAGTTCGGCGAGGATCAAGGTGACGGCCAGCGGATGGGTGATGAACGGCTCACCGCTCTTGCGCGTCTGGCCGCGGTGCGAGGACTCGGCGAGCACATATGCCCGGCGCAGCGTCTCGACCGCCTCAGGCCCGGCCTGCGGATGCCGGGCGCGGTGGACCTTGATGAGGTGCTCGATGGCGCCGGGCAGGCGGTCCCTGGCGCCGGGACCGAGCAGTGCCGCCCGCCCGAGCCGGCGCAGATCGATGCGCCGCAGACCGCGTCGACGGTCATCGGCGGCGCGCTCGGCGTCCACCGCGTTGTCTGCGCTCATCGGCACCTCCGGCAGCGTGAACCGGCGGCGGAAGCCCTCACACGACCCGCGGGGCCGCGCCGGTGATTGATGCTATCGAGCCCACCACGTGCGGCTGTCGCGCTCTCGCCGAGAGTGATCCCCATCACCCGTTCGAGGGACGGTGTACGGGGATTCCTGGCGGAATGAGCCGGGTAACAAATCGGTGCGGGCCGATCAGCGGACCGGTCCGGCGGCCGCGAAAGCGGGATCGAAGTCTCCCTCGGCGACGATGACCGCAGGACCGGTCATCTCGATCAGGCCCTCGACGGTCTCGGTGATCACCAGCCGACCGCCGGGGACGTCGACGGTGTAGGTGACGGGGCGGCCGGTGTCCGCGGGGTCGAGGCCGTCACGGCGGGCGGCGGCGACCATGACGGCGCAGGCTCCGGTGCCGCAGGACCGGGTCTCGCCCGAGCCGCGCTCGTGGACGCGCATGGCCACGTGGCGGGGTCCGCGGTCCACGACGAATTCGACGTTGGTGCCCGCGGGATAGGACTCGAAGGGGGTGACAAGGGGGGCTCGGAAGAGGTCTCCGGCATCGGCGAGGTCGTCGACGAAGACGACGGCGTGTGGGTTGCCCATGTCGACGTGCAGTGCGGGCCAACTGCGAGAGCCGACCGTGACCGTGACCTCGCCGCCGGGGAGGGTGGCGCGGCCCATGCCGACGGTGACCGCCCCGGGGGTGCCGTCGTCGCCGTCCTTGGCGAGGTGGACCTCGCGCACCCCCGCGCGGGTGGCGATGGCCAGGTCGCCCGCGTCGGCGAGACCGGCCCGCTGAAGGTAGCGGGCGAAGACACGGACGCCGTTGCCGCACATCTCGGCGATGCTGCCGTCGCTGTTGCGGTAGTCCATGAACCACTCGGCCCGGTCGGCGAGCGCGGCGGCCTCGGGGTGGGCGGTGGAGCGGACGACACGCAGCAGGCCGTCGCCGCCGATCCCGGCGCGGCGGTCGCACAGCCTGGCCACCTGGGCGGCGGACAGGTCGAGCAGGCCGTCCGGATCGGGGAGGATCACGAAGTCGTTCTCGGTCCCGTGGCCTTTGAGGAAGGCGAATGCGGCGGTGCCGGGGTGCGCGTCAGTCACATATCGATCGTACGCGGACGGCCGGCAGTCCGGCGGCGCGGGGCGTCAGCGCAGCCGGGCGACGCGCCAGACGGCCAGCGCGGCGAGCAGCACGATCAGGGCTGCGTAGCCGGCGGCGAAGCGCCAGTCGATCCGGGCGCCGGAGCCGCGGGCGGGCAGGCCCGGCCAGGTGTAGCCGACCCGGCGGGCCGCCATCAGGCCCCAGCCCGCGGAGCAGCAGCACAGCAGCAGGCCGAGCATGGCGACGACCGGACCGGCGTCGCCGGATTCGAAGGCGAGAGGAAAGGCGAACATGAGGGACCCGCCCACCGCGAGCGCGATGATCGGAGCGAGTTGCCAGATGCGCAGCCGCCGTTGCGGTCGCAGTTCACCGAAGGACTGGCCGCCGTCGAGCGGCAGGATCGGGTCGATCGAGCCCAGCGGGTCGAGGGGTTCGAGCGGATTCAGCGGGCCGCCGAGGGCATCCAGCGATTCCAGCGGCTCCAAGTGCGCCAGTTCCGGGAGGGGTTCTGCACTGTCTGCCGGGACACCGTTGATCTCCTGTGACTCATGGGACTCGTACGAGTCCGCCGCTGAGTCGCACCCCTGGGGGGTGTCGCGTGGGCCGAGAGCCATCGCCACGCGCCCTCCCGAGTCTCCGACACCGTAGCTAGATGCTCGATGATGGCACGGTCGGAGGGCTGGTCCGGGACGCCGGAGCGTCCCGATGCCATCACGTGATCAGGCTGTGACCGCTTCTCCGAGCAACGTCAGCGCACGGTCGGTGAGTTCTTCGCCCTGGGCGGTGAGCCAGTGCACACGGCCGTCGCGTCGGAACCACGAATCCTGCCGCCGTGCGAAGCGTTTCGTGGCCCGCACGGTGTCCGCGCGTGCCTGCTCCTCGGTGCACTCCCCGGCGAGCGCGGCGAGCACCTGCTGGTAGCCGAGGGCGCGGGAGGCGGTGCGACCCTCGCGCAGCCCGACGGCCTCGAGGGCGCGGACCTCGGCGACGAGGCCGGCCCCCCACATGCGGTCGACCCGCAGCGCGATGCGTTCGTCGAGCAGCGGCCGGGGGATGTCGAGTCCGATCTGCACGGTGTCGTAGACCGGCTGCTGCGCCTCCACCTGGGGGAGATTGGCTGTGAAGGGTCGACCGGTGATCTCGACCACCTCAAGGGCGCGGACGATCCGGCGGCCGTTGCTCGGCAGGATCGCCCGGGCCGCGGCCGGGTCGACGGCGGCCAGCCGGGCGTGCAGGGCGCCCGGGCCGCGCAGCTCGAGTTCGGCCTCGATCCGGGCGCGGACGGCGGCGTCGGTGCCCGGGAATTCCAGCGGGTCGATGGCCGCGCGCACGTACAGCCCGGAGCCGCCGACCAGCACCGGTACCCGGTCCGCCGCGTGCAGGCGGTCGATCTCGGCGCGGGCCAGCCGCTGATAGTCGGCGACGTTGGCGGCCTGCGTCACGTCCCAGATGTCCAGCAGGTGGTGCGGCACGCCGTGCCGCTCGTCGGGCGGAAGTTTGGCGGTGCCGATGTCCATGCCGCGGTAGAGCTGCATGGAGTCGGCGTTGATCACCTCGCCGCCCAGAATCCGGGCCAGAGCGACACCGAGGTCCGATTTTCCGGCTGCGGTGGGGCCGACGACGGCGATCACACGGTTCTTCACACGATCAGTCTCCCAAACATCCGGTACCGACCTCGATCCACGGGGGCCGCGGGCCAGGCAGCGCGCATTCACGCCGGCGCGGGTATCGTCTGGGAGCGAAGGGCATTTCGCGATGCTTGTGGTGTTTTGCGGCTATCTGGTCGCGGATGGCGCAGGTCAGCCGCCCTGGTCGCATCATTCGAGGAAGGTGCCAGATGAGCTTCATGGACACGCTCAAGGACAAGCTCGGCCTGGCGAAGGACAAGGCCGGTGACATGGCCCGGCAGCATCCTGACAAGGTCGACTCGGGAATCGACAAGGCGGCGCGGACCGCGGACTCGAAGACCGGCGGCAAGTATTCCGAGAAGATCGACACCGGCGCCGACAAGGCGAGGGACGCAGCGGACAAGCTCGGCGGCGAGGGCGGCGGCCGGGACACCGGCGGCACAGTCTGACACCCGCTTACCCCGGTGAGTGCCGTCCCCGCCGCAAGCGGCGTGGCATACGGCGGGTGAGACCGGACGGCCGCGGAATTCCACCTTCCGCGGCCCGTCCACGTGGGTCGGCGCTCGCGGCCTGACCGGCGGCTATGTCCAGCCGGCCACGAAGTATCCGACGCCGTAGGGCGCCTCCTCGTACAGCAGTTGCCCGCCGAGGCCGGCGCCGCGAGCCGCGCCGGCCAGCACCTGCCAGGGTGCCCGGCCGGCGGCGCGTACTCCCTGCGCCAACTCGGGATCGAGCCCGGCCAGCGCCTCGGTGTCGGCCGCGGCGAGCGCGGCGGCGACGGACGCGTCGAAACCCTCGGCGCGGTCGTCCAGGTAGCCCGGCGCCTTGACCGTACGGGAGGCACTGCCGTCGCCCATCACCAGCAGTGCGACCCGCCCCGCCGACGCGGCGACGTCCTGCCCGGCGGCGGCGCAGCGGTCGGGTGCCAGCTGCTCCCCCACTCCCAGGCCCTGCACCGGGCTCGCGTGCCAGCCGCGCAGCAGCCAGGCGGCCACGGCCAGCGAGGGCGGCAGCAGGCGCAGATCATCGGCCGGGCCATTGTCACCGTCGGTCTCCCCCGCGCTGCCGAGCCGCACCTCCAGTGCGACGCCGAACTGGCGGAAGGACCCGCGGGTACCCGCGGGAAAGGCGCCGCTGGCCGGCAGTTCGGCCGGCCCCACGGCCACCAGGAGGTCGGGCCGGGACGCGGCCAGCACCCCGACAGCGTCCCCGCAGGCGTCTCGCAGCGCGTCCAGTTCTGGTGCGGCCCCGACCGCCACCTCGGGCACCAGCAGCGGCGGGCAGGGGCAGACGGCAGCGGCGACCAGCATGATCGACACCTTACCGCCGGCGCCCGGCAGCGCCCCCGCGTCCGCCTCGGGCCTGCGGACGCCGACCGCTCCAGCCTCCTTCGACGACCTGCGCTCAGTCGACCGCGCAGCCCCCGGTGCCGGCCATCGACTCCGCCGACGCGGGCGCCCCGATCGTCGGCAGCCCGAGCATCACGCCGGCCGACTGCGGCGCAGCGGCCGCGGTGCGCCGCTCCCACGCGTCACCGGCCCGCGTACGGCGCACGGACAGCGCGGGGCGCTCGGCGAGCAGGTGGTGCGGTGCCGCGTAGGTGATCTCGACGGTCACCATGTCGCCCGGCCTGACCTGCTGCCCCTCCGGGCGCTCGAAGTGCACCAGGCGGTTGTCGGGCGCACGTCCCGACAGCCGGCGGGTCGCGTCGTCCTTGCGGCCCTCGCCCTCGGCGACCAGCACTTCGAGGGTGCGGCCGAGCTGCGTCTTGTTCTGCTCCCAGGAGATCTCCTCCTGGAGGGCGACCAGCCGCTCGTAGCGCTCCTGGACGACGGCCTTGGGGATCTGGCCGTCCATCTCCGCGGCGGGGGTGCCGGGCCGCTTGCTGTACTGGAAGGTGAAGGCCTGTGCGAAGCGCGCCTCGCGCACCACGTGCAGGGTCTGCTCGAAGTCCTCCTCGGTCTCGCCGGGGAAGCCCACGATGATGTCGGTGGTGAGCGCGGCGTCGGGCATCGCGGCCCGCACCTTCTCGATGATGCCGAGGTAACGATCCTGCCGGTACGACCGGCGCATCGCCTTGAGCACCCGGTCCGAGCCCGACTGCAGCGGCATGTGCAGCTGGTGCATCACGGTCGGCGTCTCCGCCATCGCCGCGATCACGTCGTCGGTGAAATCACGCGGGTGCGGGGAGGTGAAGCGGATCCGCTCCAGTCCCTCGACCGCGCCGGTGGCCCGCAGCAGCTTACCGAAGGCCTCGCGGTCGCCGATGTCGGAGCCGTAGGCGTTGACGTTCTGGCCGAGCAGGGTGACCTCGATGACGCCCTCGGCGACCAGCGCCTCGACCTCGGCCAGCACATCGCCGGGCCGCCGGTCCTTCTCCTTGCCGCGCAGCGCGGGCACGATGCAGAAGGTGCAGGTGTTGTTGCAGCCCACGGAGATCGCGACCCAGGCGGCATACGCGGACTCGCGGCGGGACGGCAGCGTGGAGGGGAAGGTCTCCAGCGACTCGACGATCTCGACCTGGGCCTCTTCGGCGATCCTGGCCCGCTCCAGCAGCACCGGCAGCTGCCCGATGTTGTGGGTGCCGAACACGACGTCGACCCAGGGCGCCCGCTTCACGATCGTGTCGCGGTCCTTCTGCGCCAGGCAGCCGCCCACGGCGATCTGCATGCCGGGGCGGGCGGCCTTCTTCGGCACCAGCTGGCCGAGGTTGCCGTAGAGCCGGTTGTCGGCGTTCTCCCGCACCGCACAGGTGTTGAAGACGACGACGTCCGCCCCGTCGGCGCCCTCCGGCGCCCGCACATAGCCGGCGCCTTCCAGCAGGCCGGACAGCCGCTCGGAGTCGTGGACGTTCATCTGGCACCCGTAGGTGCGGACCTCGTAAGTACGCGCGCTCATAACAATCCACCAGAGTACGTGGTTCCCGGGCGGTGTCGCCTCCGCCTTCCGACGCCCGCGGGCCACCGGCCCCCGCCCGTGTCCACCGGCCCTTCCGCGTATCGGCGCGGCCTGGCAGGATCGCGGGGCATGGACCTCCCCCGCCTCGGCATCCTGTGGCCGCAGAGCCGCCGTGCCCGGCGCCGGCGAGTGCTGCAGACCGCGCTGGCCGCCGCGTCGGCGCTGGCGCTCCTGCTGTGGTGGCTGGTCCCGTCCGGCGGCCCCGGCTACCCGCGAGTGCCGCTGTCCTTCGCCACGGGCGTCGCCAACGGTGTGTACGAGAAGTACGGCATGCTGCTGCAGAGCGACCTGCGGACGGCGCTGCCCGGGGTCGACGTCGCGCTGGTGCACACGGAGGGATCCGTGGACAACATCAAGCGGGTCGCCTCGGGGCGGGCCGACTTCACCATCGCGGCGGCCGACGCGGTGGCCAGTTACGACGGCCCGGGGAAGTCAGGGCTGCGGGCTGTCGCGCGGCTCTACGACGACTACATGCAACTGGTCGTACCGCGTGACTCGCCGGTGCGCTCGATCCGCGACCTGCGCCATATGACGGTCGGGGTGGGGCAGGCGGACTCCGGCGTCAACCTCATCACCCGGCGCCTGTTCGCCGCGGCGGGCATGGACATGAACAGGGACGTCACAGCCGAGCCGATCGGCATCGACCAGGCGCCCGCGATGCTGCTCGACGGCCGGCTCGACGCGTTCTTCTGGTCCGGCGGGCTGCCGACCGCCGCGGTCTCCGCGATGGCGACTCCCGTGGCACGGATCAGGCTCGTGCAACTCGGGGACCTGGTCGCCCCGCTGCACGCTATGGGCGCCGACATGGCCTACTACCGGCAGGCGGTGATGCCGGCCGACGCCTATCCGGCGGCGCAGGACGGCAAGGCGGTGTCCACAGTCGCGGTGGCCAATCTGCTGATCACCACGGACCGCGCCGACGCCGGGCTGGTGCAGCGGCTGACCCGGGCGGTGATCGACAGCCGGGACGCGATCGGGAGTGTCGTGCACGCCGCCCAGCTGGTGGATCTGCGGACAGCGGTCTTCACCGACCCCTTGCCGCTGCATGCGGGCGCCGAGCGCTACTACCGCTCGGTCAAGCCGTAGCCGTCCCGTCCATTGCGGGGGTCCGCGCCGCTAGGCGGCCACGGCCGGTGCCGCGCGCGGCACGCGGAGGGTGACCTCGAGGCCGGACGGATCGTGGTGGCGGTACGCGATGGCGCCGCCGCCCTGGCTGAGCAGTGCCTTGGCGATGGACAGGCCGAGCCCGGAACCCTGCACATTCTGATGCCGGGCGCTGCGCCAGAAGCGGTCGCCGACCCTGGACAGCTCCTCGTCCGCGAGGCCCGGACCGCTGTCGGCCACCACGACTGTGGCACTGTCGCCCTCCGCCGCCACCACGACCGTGACGGCGGCCCCGGCTGGGGTGAACTTGATGGCGTTGTCCAGCACCGCGTCCAGCGCACTGGACAGGGCGACGGGATCGGCCCATCCGGTCACCGCGGCGCCCTCGGGCGACGCGACGACGTCCATGACGACGCCCGCCCGGTCCGCGACGGGCCGCCATGCGGCCGTACGCGTACGGGCCATGGCCGCGATGTCCATGACCGCCAGATGGCTGCCGGAATTCTCGGCGAGCGCCAGGCCCAGGAGATCGTCGAGCACCTGTGCCAGCCGGTGCCCCTCCTCCATGACCGACTCGGCCTCGGTATGGCCCTCGGGCAATTCGAGGCCGAGCAGTTCGATCCGCAGGAGCAGTGCGGACAGCGGATTGCGCAGCTGATGGGAGGCGTCGGCGACGAAGGCGCGCTGCTGGTCGAGCACGGCCTCGACATTGTCGGCCATCTCGTTGAACGACCGGATCAGGCGTCGCAGTTCCGGCGGCCCGCCGGCCGCTCCGACCCTGGACTTCATCCGGCCGGTGGCGATGTCGTGGGTGACCCGGTCGAGGGTGGCCACCGGCAGCAGCACCCAGCCGGTCAGCCGCACCGCGCACAGCACTGCGATGACCATGGCCGCGAGTTCACCCGCCGCGAGCAGCATCCAGCCGTGCAGGATGCGGGAGCGCAGGGCGCCGGTCGGCGAGTCGGTGACGACGACCGCCACCACGTCGCCGTCCCGCACGATCGGCGACGCGATGGCCAGCCTGCGGTGCTGCCAGGGCCACACCTGCGCCGGGTCGTGGGCCCGGCGGCCCAGCAGCGCCGACTCGTAGGCGTCGTAGAGTTCGCCCTCCGCGGGCAGCTGCCAGCTCTTGGGAGCCGCGGCCATGGTGGCGCTGTCACGGTAGAAGACACCGGCGCTGATGCCGTAGAGCTGCTGGTACCTGGCCAGTTCCGTGCGCAATGTGTGCAGTCTTTCGTCGTCCACGCTGTCCACGACGGATTTCTGCTCGTCGCGCGCGGTGACGAACTGCGCGAGCGCGGCGAAGCGCGTGGTGTCGTCGATGCGGTCGACGACCACACGCTGCTGCTGCGCGGCGGCCAGGCTCGCGGCCAGCGGGATGCCGAGGGCCAGCAGGACACCGGCCATCAGCACGATCAGCAGCGGAAGCAGGCGGGAGCGCACGGCGCGGTACCAGGGCGGCCGGGTCAGCCGGCGGACGGTACGACGAGCCGGTAGCCGACACCGCGGACCGTCTCGATCATGGCCGGGGTACGCAGCTTCGAGCGCAGCGAGGCGACATGGACCTCAAGGGTGCGGCCCGTACCCTCCCATGCGGTCCGCCACACCTCGCTGATGATCTGCTCCCGGCGGAAGACCACGCCGGGCCGCCCGGCGAGCAGCGCCAGCAGGTCGAACTCCTTACGGGTCAGCACGATCGGGGCGCCGTCCACGGTGACACGCCGGGTGGGCAGCTCGATGGCGATCGGGCCGAGCAGCAGCCGGGTGCGCTGCGCGGCCGGCCCGGCGCTGTCCGGAGCGGCTGCCGACCCGGCGCCGGGCAGCTGCTCCGGCGACACGGGGCCGGCCGCGGCCAGGGGCGGCCGGCGGCTGACGGCATGGATGCGGGCGAGCAGCTCCCCCGTGTCGTACGGCTTCACGATGTAGTCGTCGGCGCCCAGGTTGAGACCGTGGATCCGGGACCTGACGTCGGCGCGGGCGGTGACCATGATCACCGGGGTGCCCGTCCTGCGCCTGATGCGGCTGCACACCTCGAAACCGTCCTGGTCGGGCAGGCCGAGGTCGAGGAGGACGCAGTCGAAGGCCGGACCGCCGTCGGGAAGCAGCGCCTGGATCGCCTCCTCGCCGCTGCGGGCATGCTTGACGTCGAATCCGTGCTTGCCGAGGAGTGCGGAGACGGCCGCGGCGACCCGGTCGTCGTCCTCCACCAGCAGCAGCCGCATCTGCGGTCTCCTCCTTCTGGCCTGCCAGGTGCGGCCTCGTCCGTTCGGGCCGGTCGTGCCCGGCCCTGTGACCGAATCCACGCTGATCGGCCCGGGGTGCGTCAAGGGGCTACCGGCTCACGGTGCCGACCGTTACCGAGCCGGTACGCGTCACCGGCGCCGTTCGATGCCACCGGCATGCGCCGGGCGCAGGTCGGCGCACCGCGCCGACGTGCCACTGTCGCTTGACGTGGGCAGGCGCAGTGGGTTGCATACGCTTTGTGACCGCACTTCTTCCGGGGGCTGCTCCATGGACCCGGTGATCGTCGCGGGGGCGGGCCCTGTGGGCCTGACCCTCGCCCTCGCGCTGGCCCGCCGCGACGTCCCCGTCATCCTCCTGGACGAATCGGAGGTGATCGCCGACGCCGAGGGGTTGCGGCGGTCGCGTACCGCGGTGCTGGGGCCGGCGGAGGTCGCGCTGGTCGAGCGGCTGGGCTTCCCCGCCGCCCGCGAGGAGGGCGCCGCCTGGATCGGCTGGCGCACCGTACGGCGGCGCGCCGAGGTGGCGCGGATCGATTTCGGAGCCGACGACGCGCCGGTGCACATCGCACAGCACCGGCTGGAGAACGGCCTGCGGCAGGCGCTGCTCCGGTGCGGCTCCGTGCGGATCGTGGCCGGCTGCCGGGTGGACGCGCTGGAGCAGGACGGGCGCGGGGTCACGGTGCACACCAGCGGCTCGCACGAGACCTGGTGGCGGGGCAGTTACCTGGTCGGGTGCGACGGCCCGCGGTCGACGGTACGCAAGCTGCTGGGGGTGCGCTTCCCCGGCCGCACGGCGGTGGACCGGCATGCCGTGGCGGTGGTGCGCGCCGAACTGCCCGAGCCGGGCGTGGCCCTGCTGCACCGCGACCCGCCGGGCGCTCCCGCCGGGCAGGAGGTGACGGCGCGGCCGCTTCCCGAGGGGCTGTGGCGGCTTGACTGGCTGCTGCCGGTACAGGCCCGTGCGCTGACCCCTGACGCCCTGGTGGAGCGGCTGCGCGGCACGCTCACCACGTGGTGCGGCAGCGTCGTGCCGTACGAGGTGGTGGGCTCCGCCGACTACTCGGTGCACCAGCGGCTTGCCAGGCGCTGGCGGTCCGGCCGGGCCTTCCTGGCCGGGGACGCCGCGCACCTGATGGGGGCGCTCGGCGCACAGAGCGTCGAGGAGGGTCTGCGGGACGCCGAGAACCTGTCCTGGAAACTGGCCCTCGCCTGGCACGACGGTGCGTCCAAGCTGCTGCTCAACAGCTACGAGGCCGAGCGGCGCGGCGCGGTCGGCGCCCGGCTGCGGGCCACCGACCAGGTGCTTCCCCTGCTCCGGGCCAGCGGCACCTGGCAGACCGTACGGCAGTCGCTGCTGTCCGGGTCGGCGCGCGGGCAGGCGGAACTGCTGACCGACAGCCACCTGGGGCTGGGAGCGGCAGCCGCCTCCCGGGTCTACGGGCGCTCGCCGCTCGCGCTGCCCGCGCCGCGGTCGGGCGGCGGCAGGTCCGGGGCGTCCCCACTGGTGGCGGGATGCGACACGGCGCCGGGCGGGCAGGTCGCCGATGTGCAGGTGACCTCGCTCGACGGAACGGTCGGGCGGTTGCGGGACCGGCTGGGGCAGGGGCTGGTGGTGGTCCTGATCGCGCCAGGCACGGGGGTGTGGGAGAGCAGGCACTGGCTGACGGCCGGGTTGATGCCCCGGCTGGCGTCGGCGGTCGCCGCACTGCCCACTCCCGCGGAACTGCTGGTTGCCGAGACCTACCCGGGGGCAACGGCGCACACGGTGCTGCTGATCCGGCCGGACGGCCATCTGGTCACCGCCATGGTCGGCTGCCGGCCCGCCGAGCTGTACTCCTACGCTGACCTCGCCCGCGGCGGTCCGCCGACCACGGGCGGCGGTGACGAGGAGGACGGCCAGGACGACGGCGGTCAACATTCCGAAGCCCGCGGAATGCCGGGAGGCAGCGCGGCGGGCCCGCGCGTCAGCGGGCGGACGCGGTAGGCAGCTGGGCGGTAGGTGGCGGGGTGGTCCTACGCCGGACGGCCCGGCCGCTCGGCTATTCCCATGGGTCCAGTCCCTCCGCGCTGTCGGCGCTTTCCTCCTGCTCCTGCACGAGGGCGTCACGCACCACCTTCAGGGCCAGCGCCTCGCCGTAGCCCTTGCGGGCGAGCATCCCGGCCAGCCGCCGGATCCGCCGGTCCCGCTCCAGGCCGCGCGTACCGGGCAGCCGGCGCTGCACCAGGGCCCGTGCGGTCTCCTCCTCCTGCTCCGGGTCGAGCAGACCGACGGCCTCGCTCACCAGCTCGGCCTCCACCCCTCGATGGCGCAGCTCCTGGGCGAGGGCCCGGCGGGCCAGGCCGCGGCCGCGGTGCCGTGACTCCACCCATGCGTTGGCGAACGCCTGGTCGTCGATCAGGCCCACGTCCTGGAAGCGCTCCAGGACGTATTCCGCGACCTCCTCGGGGATCTCCCGCTTGCGCATGGCGTCGGCGAGCTGCCGCCGGGTGCGCGGAGTCCCGGTGAGCAGGCGCAGGCACAGCGCCCGCGCCTGCTCCTCGGGATCGAGCGGCGGCTCTTGCGAGGCCCTCGACTCGGAAGAGCCGCCGCGCTCCTGGGACCTGCGCGCCATGGCGTCAGGCCTTGGCAGCGGTGGCCTTGGCCGCCTTCTTCGGCGCCGGGACCTCGGCCTTGGCCGGCGCCGCGACACCTACCGCGTCGGCGCCCGGCTGGACTGCCGGGGCTTCGGTGGTCTTCGGCACGCCGACGCCCAGCTTTTCCTTGATCCGCTTCTCGATCTCGTCCGCGAGATCCGGGTTGTCCTTGAGGAAATTGCGGACGTTTTCCTTGCCCTGGCCGAGCTGGTCGCCCTCGTACGTGTACCAGGCGCCGGACTTGCGGACGAAGCCCTGCTCGACGCCCATGTCGATCAGACCGCCCTCACGGCTGATGCCATGGCCGTAGAGGATGTCGAACTCGGCCTGCTTGAAGGGCGGCGCGACCTTGTTCTTGACCACCTTGACGCGGGTGCGGTTGCCGACCGCGTCGGTGCCGTCCTTGAGCGTCTCGATCCGGCGGATGTCGAGCCGGACGGAGGCGTAGAACTTCAGCGCGCGGCCGCCGGTGGTGGTCTCCGGTGAGCCGAACATCACACCGATCTTCTCGCGGAGCTGGTTGATGAAGATCGCGGTGGTCTTCGACTGGTTGAGCGCGCTGGTGATCTTGCGGAGTGCCTGGCTCATCAGCCGGGCCTGGAGGCCGACGTGCGAGTCGCCCATCTCACCCTCGATCTCGGCCCGCGGCACGAGGGCTGCCACGGAGTCGATCACGATGAGGTCGATGGCGCCGGAGCGGACCAGCATGTCCACGATTTCGAGCGCCTGCTCGCCGGTGTCCGGCTGGGACAGCAGCAGGTTGTCGGTGTCGACGCCGAGCGCCTTGGCGTAATCGGGATCGAGGGCGTGCTCGGCGTCCACGAACGCCACCGTGCCGCCGGCCTTCTGCGCGTTGGCCACCGCGTGCAGGGTGAGCGTCGTCTTGCCCGAGGACTCGGGGCCGTACACCTCTACCACCCGGCCGCGCGGCAGTCCGCCGACGCCGAGGGCCACGTCCAGGGCGGTCGACCCGGTGGGGATGACCTCGATGGGCTCATTCGGCCGGTCGCCGAGGCGCATGACCGCGCCTTTGCCGAACTGCCGTTCAATCTGTGCGAGCGCGGCGTCAAGCGCCTTGTCGCGGTCGTTTCCTGCCATGGGTTCCACCCGGGATGTCTGGTTCGATCGCTTCACGTCCACGACGCTAGCGCGTGCCACTGACAATGCGCCCGGACGTCGCTCCGGCCTGTGGATAACTCGGGCGGTTCCGGCCGGGTAGTTCCGGCCCGAATCCATGCCGCCGACCAGGAAATCCGCCCGGCGCCTCCATAAGAATGGATGTTCGAATTCCGTGTCAAGCGACCCGCCGGGGCCGTCAGGCCCGGGGATCGGTCACTTCGTAGCGCCGCACGTAGGCTGCGAAGAAGCCCTGCAGGGTGGCGGTCGCGGGGATCGCGATGAGGGCGCCGACCGCGCCGAGCAGGGCCGTGCCCGCGATGACCGAGCCGAAGGCGACCGCCGGGTGGATGTCCACGGTGCGCGCGGTGATCCGCGGCTGCAGCAGGTAGTTCTCGAACTGCTGGTAGACCACGACGAAGCACAGCACCCACAGGGCGTCCCACGGGTCCTCGGTGAACGCGATCAGGACCGGTAGCGCGCCCGCCAGATAGGTGCCGACGGTCGGGATGAACTGCGAGACCAGCCCGACCCAGACGGCGAGCGCGGGCGCGTAGGGCACCCCGAGCACCTGGAGCAGGATGTAGTGCGCGACTCCGGAGATCAGCGCCATCAGCGCGCGGGAGTAGAGGTAGCCGCCGGTCTTGGCGACCGCGATCTCCCAGGCGCGCAGCACCTCCGCCTGGTGGGCGGGCGGCAGTACGGAGCACAGCGCGCGCCGCAGCCGCGGGCCGTCGGCGGCGAAGTAGTAGGTGAACAGCAGCACGGTGAAGAGCTGGAAGACGGTGCCGACGACGGTGGCCGACAGTCCCCACACGCTGCTCGCGCCGTTCGCGAGATAGGTGCGCACCCAGTCGGAGTGCAGGACGTTGTCCCGGAGCCTGCCGGTGTCGAGGTGGGAGTGGAAGGTCCTGTTGATCCACACGACGACGTCGTCCACGTACTGCGGCAGATTGCGCACGATGGTGCCGATCTGGTCGACCAGCAGCGAGCCGAGCGCCAGGAGGAAGCCCGCCGCCGCGGCCAGCACCACCAGAATGACCAGGCCGGTGGCCGCCCCGCGGCGGACTCCCCGGGTGGCCATCCATTCCACCGCGGGCTCGATGGCCACGGCACAGAAGAACGAGACCACGATGTTGACGAGCAGTCCGAGGAGCCGGTCGAAGGCCCAGTGTGCGAACTGATAGCAGGCGATGAGCGCGAGGGCGAGCAGCAGTGCGCGCGGCAGCCAGCGCGGCATTCGGGCACGTGGCGTGCCGTGCGTGTCGCGAGAACCGGGTCCGCCGGGCGGCGGGGCAGCAGGTGCGGCCGGATCGGGGGTGTCGTCGCTGCCTGCCACGCGCCAAGTCTCGCCTTGAGCGGGGGGAAAGTCCTGATATCGACTCATTCGGCGCAGCGGGAGTGCCCTGGCGCGGTCCGCTGCCGCCGGAGGGACGCGGCGTGGCGTCCGTCCGGCGACAGATCAGCGGCGGGTCGCGGGGACGTCCATGGCGGCGCACACCGCGCGCCAGACGTCCTTGACCTCCCAGCCGTCGTCGAGCGCCTGGTGGACCGTACGCCCGCCCAGCTCGGCCATGACATGGTCCCGTGCGAAGGAGTCGGCGTAGGCGTCACCGAAATGAGCGCGCATTCGTTCCCAGAAAATCGTCAACCGCATGGGTGCCAGTATCGCGCGCCCGCCGCGCGGATCCCGCCCGCCCTTCGTCACACGCCGGACAGTGCCCGCAGGCCCGCGGTGACGAGAACCGCCGCCGCGATCACCACCAGGAAGGGCGCCCGCAGCAGCACCGCCACCCAGGCGGCGGCGAGTCCGGCGGCGCGTGCGTCGACGGTGAACCCCGGCTTGTCGGTGCCGAAGGTCTGCAGCGCGGTGAGCGCCGCGAGCAGCGCGATCGGCACCAGGGCCGCGAGCCGTTTGACCAGCGGTCTTTCCAGCAGCCCCGCTGGTACCGACAGGCCGAGCAGTTTCACCGCGTAGCAGCCCGCCGCCGTCACGGTGATCGCCGTCCAGGTGCGGGCGTCAGGGCTCATCGCCGCGCCTCACGCTGTTCCGGACCGGCCGCCGCGGTGCCTCTCCTGGTCCACCGGCTGCCCGCCAGCACCAGCGGCGCGGCGAGAGCGGCGACCAGCACCGGCACCCCGGCGGGCAGCAGCGGCAGCCCGGCCAGTGCGAGGAGCACGGCGAGCGCCGCCACGGCGCGTTCGGTACGGCCTTTGACCATGGGGGCCAGCAGGGCGAGGAAGACGGCAGGACCGGCCGCGTCCAGGCCCCAGGCCGCCGGGTCGCCGAGCGCGGAGGCGCCCAGCGCTCCGAGCAGGGTGGTGAGATTCCACAGCGCGTAAAGACTCGCGCCGGTCACGGTGAAGCCGAGCCTGGCGGCGGCCCGGTCCCGCTGGGCGAGCGCCACCGCCGAGGTCTCGTCGATGACCCATTGCGCGGCCAGCGGGCGCACCGCCGCAGGCAGCCGCAGCAGCCCGGAGAGCCGCAGCCCGTAGAAGGCGTTGCGTGCGCCGAGGAAGAACGCGCCGGCCGCTGCCGCGAGGGGGTTACCGCCCGCGCCGAGCGCACTGACCAGGGCGAACTGGGAGGCGCCGGTGAAGACCAGCAGCGACAGCGCGCAGCTCTGCGCCACCGTGAGCCCGGCGCCGGCCGAGGTGACGCCGAAGGCGAAACCGGACAGCCCCACGGCCACCCCGACACCGAGGGCGTCGCGGACCACGCGTGAGCGGGACGGGGAGGGGGACGGCGGCTGGTCAGCGGCTCTGTCAGGTATCGGCGGTGCGGTCATGCGCCCAGGCTAGGAACGGGCGACCGGCGGGTCTTGTACGTTCTTGCGCTCGCGCTGGTACGCCCCTGGCGGGACGCCGACGATCCGGGTGAAGTGGCGGGTGAGGTGCGACTGGTCGGTGAAGCCGACGGCGGTCGCGGCGCTCGCGGGCGCGACGCCGGCGTCCAGCAGCCGGCGGGCCTCCTTGACGCGCTCGCCGGTCAGCCAGGCGTGCGGGGGCAGCCCGTAGACGGACTTGAACGCCCGCAGCAGGGCGAAGGGGCTGGTGCCGAACTCGGTGGCGAGCTGTTCCAGACTGGGGGGCTCCGCCAGCCGGGCCGCCAGCAGGTCGCGGGCGCGGGCGGCGACGGCCTGTCCGCCCGCGCGGCCGCCGGCCGCGGCGGGCACGGATCCGTGCCGAGCGAGCAGGCGGGCCAGCAGGAGCCGCAGGCACGTGTCGGCCGCGAGCGCGTTGTCGCTCTCGGCCGCCGTGTGGACGTCGGCGATCATCCGGGCCGTGACGGGGTCGTGCACGACGGTGGCGTCGAAGGCCGGGGTGCCGCGCGAACCGAAGAGGTCGGCGGCCACCGCGGCGACCACCTGCGGGGCGGGGTAAAGGACGCGGTAGGCCCACCCCTCCTCGGTGCCCGCGTACGCGGAGTGCGGTGTCCCGGGGTTGATCAGCACGACACCGCCCGCACCGGCCCGCTCGGCCCCGTCCGGCAGGCCGATGCCCTCCACTCCCCCGGTGACCGCGGCGATCACGTAGCCGTCATGAGCATGCCGGGGGAAGGTGTGCCGGACGTAGCGGGCCCGCAGCAGGTCCACCCCCGGCAGCGCCGGGTGCTCCCAGTGTCTTGCCTGCTCGCGCGGCGTCATGAGGCCATTGTGGCGTGACCGCGCCAGGAGTTATCCACAGGTCGCGATTCCGGCTCAGCGCGCTGTCGGTCCGGCGAGGCAGGATGGTGGCATGTCCAGTCGCAGCAGCCTCGACGCTTTCTCCCCCGCCACCCGAGCGTGGTTCACGGGGGCGTTCAGCGAGCCCACTCCCGCCCAGGCAGGGGCGTGGAAGGCCATCGCCGAGGACTCCGACGTGCTGGTCGTCGCGCCCACCGGCTCGGGCAAGACACTCGCCGCCTTCCTGGCCGCGCTCGACCGGCTGGCGGCCACCCCGCCGCCGGCCGAGGCACGCAAGCGCTGCCGGGTGCTCTACGTCTCACCGCTGAAGGCCCTGGCAGTGGATGTGGAGCGCAATCTGCGCAGCCCGCTCGCGGGCCTGCGCCAGGAATCGGTGCGCCTCGGGCTGCCCGAGCCCGAGGTGCGGGTCGGGATCCGCTCGGGGGACACCCCGCCGGCGGAGCGGCGCGCGCTGGTCACCAGGCCGCCCGACATCCTGATCACCACCCCGGAGTCGCTCTTCCTCATGCTCACCTCCGCCGCCCGGGAGGCGCTGGCCGGGGTCGAGACGGTGATCCTGGACGAGGTGCACGCGGTGGCGGGCACCAAGCGCGGCGCCCACCTGGCCCTGTCGCTGGAGCGTCTCGACCGCCTGCTCGACCGGCCCGCCCGCCGGATCGGGCTGTCGGCCACCGTGCGTCCGGTGGACGAGATCGCCCGCTATCTGTCCCCGCAGCGCAGGGTGACCGTCGTCCAGCCGCCGTCGCAGAAGGAATTCCGGCTGTCGGTGGTGGTGCCGGTGGAGGATCTGGCCGAGCTGGGCGGCTCGCCGGTCGCCGACCAGGCCGAGCACAGCGGTCCGGCCGCGGGTCCCGCTGAGCGGCCCTCGATCTGGCCCCATGTGGAGGAGCGGATCGCCGACCTGGTGCAGGCCCACCGCTCCACGATCGTCTTCGCCAATTCGCGCAGGCTGGCCGAGCGGCTCTGCAACCGGCTCAACGAGATCGGGCACGAGCGGGCGGAGGGCGAGCCACTGCCCGAAGCCCACTCCCCCGCCGAGGTCATGGCACAGTCGGGTGCGGCCCGTGGGGCGCCCTCGGTGCTGGCCCGCGCCCATCACGGCTCGGTGTCCAAGGAGCAGCGGGCGCTCGTCGAGGAGGACCTGAAGGCCGGCCGGCTGCCGGCCGTCGTCGCCACCTCCAGCCTGGAGCTGGGCATCGACATGGGCGCCGTCGACCTGGTCGTCCAGGTGGAGTCGCCGCCCTCGGTCGCTTCGGGCCTGCAGCGGGTGGGGCGCGCGGGTCACCAGGTCGGTGCGGTCTCCACCGGTGTGGTCTTCCCCAAATACCGCGGCGACCTGGTGCAGTCCGCGGTGGTCACCGAGCGGATGCGGGCCGGGGCGATCGAGTCGCTCCGGGTGCCCTCCAACCCGCTCGACGTGCTGGCCCAGCAGATCGTCGCGATGACCGCGCTGGACAGCTGGGACGTCGACGAGCTGCTGACGGTGGTGCGACGCGCGGCACCCTTCGCCTCCCTGCCGCACTCCGCCTACACGGCGGTGCTCGACATGCTCGCCGGGCGCTATCCCTCCGACGCCTTCGCCGAACTGCGCCCACGACTGGTGTGGGACCGGGTGGCGAATACGGTGACCGGGCGGCCGGGAGCGCAGCGCCTCGCGGTCACCTCGGGCGGCACCATCCCGGACCGGGGCCTGTTCGGGGTGTTCCTGGCGGGTGCCGACCCGAAGAAGGGCGGTGGGCGGGTCGGCGAGCTGGACGAGGAGATGGTCTACGAGTCCAGGGTCGGCGACGTCTTCACCCTGGGCACCACCTCCTGGCGGATCGAGGACATCACCAGGGACCGGGTGCTGGTCTCGCCCGCACCCGGCGTGCCGGGGCGGCTGCCCTTTTGGAAGGGCGACCAGCTCGGCCGCCCGCTGGAGCTGGGCCGGGCGCTGGGGGCGTGGCTGCGCGAGGTGGGCGCGCTCGCCGAGGGGCCGGCCAGGGAGCGGCTGTCGGCGGCGGGCCTCGACACCTGGGCGGCCGACAATGTGCTGGCCTATCTGACCGAGCAGCGGCAGGCGTGCGGCCACGTCCCGGACGACCGGACGATCGTGGTCGAGCGCTTCCGCGACGAGCTGGGCGACTGGCGGGTGATCATCCACTCCCCGTTCGGCGCGCAGGTGCACGCGCCGTGGGCACTGGCTCTCGGCGCTCGCCTCCAGGAGAAGTACGGCCTGGACGCGCAGGCGATGCATGCCGACGACGGCATCGTGCTGCGGCTGCCGGACGCCGACCTGATGGGGCTCGACCTGCTCGACATGGCCCCGACGCGGCAGGAGGCGGAGTTCGATCCCGAGCAGTCGCCGGTCGGGGCCGCGGATGTCGCCTTCGACAAGGGCGAGGTCGAGCAGCTGGTCACCGACCAGGTGGGCGGCTCCGCGCTGTTCGCCTCCCGGTTCCGGGAATGCGCGGCCCGCGCGCTGCTGCTGCCGCGCCGCAGCCCGGGCAAGCGCACCCCCCTGTGGCAGCAGCGCCAGCGCGCCTCCCAGCTGCTTTCGGTCGCCTCCGAGTACGGATCGTTCCCGATCGTGCTGGAAGCGGTACGCGAGTGCCTCCAGGACGTCTTCGACGTGCCGGGCCTGGTGGAGCTGATGGGCGACATCGAGGCACGCAGGGTGCGGCTGGTCGAGGTCACCACGACCGAACCGTCGCCTTTCGCCAGGTCGCTGCTGTTCGGTTATGTCGCGCAGTTCCTCTACGAAGGGGATTCGCCGCTGGCGGAGCGCCGGGCGGCGGCGCTGTCGCTGGACTCGCGCCTGCTCGCGGAGCTGCTGGGACAGGCAGAGCTGCGCGAACTGCTCGACGCCGACGTGCTGGCGGAGCTGGACCGCGAACTGCAGTGGCTCACCGAGGACCGCAGGGCAAGGAGCGCCGAGGGCGTCGCGGACCTGCTGCGGTTGCTCGGACCTTTGACCGAGGCGGAATTGTCCACCCGGGGCGCGGAGCCGACCTGGGCGGCGGAGCTGGAGTCCGCCCGGCGGGCGATCCGGGTGCGAATCGCCGGCGCCGAATACTGGGCGGCGGTCGAGGACGCGGGACGGCTGCGGGACGCGCTGGGCACCGCGCTGCCGGTGGGGGTGCCGGTGGCCTTCACCGAGCCGGTGAAGGATCCGCTGGGGGATCTGCTGGCGCGCTACGCCCGCACGCACGGACCGTTCACGACCGGCGAGGCCGCGGCGAGGTTCGGGCTCGGGGCGGCGGTCGCGGACGGCGTGCTGCACCGGCTGGGAGCGGCCGGCCGGGTGGTGCAGGGCGAGTTCAGGCCGGGCGGCGCGGGCCAGGAGTGGTGCGACGCGGCCGTGCTCCGGAGGCTGCGGCGCAGGTCGCTTTCGGCACTCCGCCAGGAGCTGGAGCCGGTGCCGCCGGCGACGCTGGGGGTGTTCCTGCCGCAGTGGCAGCACATCGGCACGCACAGCCTGCGCGGCATGGATGGCCTGGCGCGGGCGGTCGAGCAGTTGCAGGGCGCGTCGGTGCCGGCGTCCGCGCTGGAGAAGCTGGTGCTGCCCTCCCGGGTCACCGGGTACACCCCGGCGATGCTGGACGAGCTGACCGCCTCGGGCGAGATCCTGTGGGCGGGAGCCGGTGGGCTGCCCGGCAAGGACGGCTGGATCTCGCTCTACCTGGCGGACACCGCGCCGCTGTTGCTGCCGCCGCCCCAGCCGCTGGAGCTGACCCCTCTCCACCAGGCGGTGCTCACCGCGCTGTCCGGCGGGTACGGGCTGTTCTTCCGGCAGATCGCCGACCAGGTACGGGCGGGCGGCCTCGGCGTCACGGAGCCTCAGCTCGCCGACGCCGTCTGGGATCTGACCTGGTCGGGCCGGCTCACCAATGACACGCTCGCGCCGCTGCGCGCCCTGCTCGGCTCCGGCCGCACCGCCGGGGCCACGGCCCACCGGGCGCCCCGGTCGGTTCCGCGCGGCCGGTACAGCTCGCTCGCCGGCCGGGCCGCGCCGCGCGCCACAGCGTCGCGCAACGGTCCGCCGACGACCGCGGGGCGCTGGTCGCTGCTGCCCGCGGCCGAGCAGGACCCGACCCTGCGCGCCCACGCCCTCACTCATTCCCTGCTCGACCGGCACGGTGTGGTGACGCGGGGTGCGGTGGCGGCGGAAGGGGTAGAGGGCGGCTTCTCCGCGGCGTATCGGGTGCTGGCGGCGTTCGAGGAGACCGGGCAGGCCCGGCGCGGTTATGTGATCGAGGGGCTGGGCGCGGCGCAGTTCGCGATGGACGGGGCCGTGGACCGGCTGCGCGCGCTGAACACGGCGCGGGAGCGGGAGGAGGAGCAGACCGGCCGCACCAGGACGGTGGTGCTCGCCGCGGCGGACCCGGCGAACCCCTACGGCGCGGCCCTGCCGTGGCCCGAACAGCCGGCAGGTATCACCCACCGTCCCGGCCGCAAGGCGGGCGCCCTGGTCGTGCTCACCGACGGCGAGGTGGCCCTCTACGTCGAGCGGGGCGGCAAGACCCTGCTGGCCTGGCCCACTGACGAGATACGGACGCAGGCCGCGGCGGATGCGCTGGCGCTGGCGGTGCGGGAGGGTGCGCTCGGCAAGCTCACGGTCGAGCGGACGAACGGCGAGTCCGCGTTGACCTCGCCGCTCGGGCGGGCGCTGGAAGCGGCCGGCTTCCACGCGACACCGCGCGGACTGCGCCTGCGCGACTCCCCCTGACCCCCGCGGTCCCCTGCGGGGTGCCGCTTGGACTCCGGGCGCGCCCCGGGTCCGGCTTCCCCTGCGAGGGTGCCCGCGCCCCACAGCGGTACGCCGGGCGCGGCCCTGCTTCCCCCGGCGGGGGGTGCCGTGGCCACCAGGGCGCCCCCGCGCACATGCCCTGGCGGGCCCGAAGTGCCTCACTCTCCGGGGCACACCCGGCAAGCGCCGCGGCTGCGTCGCTGGGTCCCGCCAGGGGCGCGGGGAACTGCGCGCCCAGCCGGCCACCGGCCGGTGGTCCGGATGTGACAGCAACAGCCCCTTCTGGTCGGTGGCAACCCGCACCCCGGTGGTGGGCTGGGCACGCAGTTCCCCGCGCCCCTGGGGTGGTGGCGATGCGTCGCCACACCACGGTCGTGTCCGCTCAGCCGCTCAGCCGCGTAGCCCGCAGGACGGTGACGGTCGTCGCCGCTCGGCAGCCTGGCCCGCACAGCCGCGCGCCGCGCCGGGGGGTGCGATGGTGGCGGTCCGTCGTCGCACGGCGGTCGTGGCCGCACAGCCGCGCGCCGCGCCGCGGGGCGAGATGGTGGCGGGCCGTCGTCGCACGCGGTCGTGGCCGGACAGCCGCGGGTCCGCGCGGAGGGCGGGGGTCAGGCGTTGCCCCCCGGCGCGAGGGGATCGTGGGGGCGGCATGATGGGGGGGTGCCTGAAGGAGACACGGTGTGGCTGACCGCTCAGCGGCTGGATGCGGCGTTGGCCGGGCGGCCGTTGGTGCGGGCGGAGTTGCGGGTGCCGCAGTTGGCCACGGTGGAGCTGGTGGGGCGGCAGGTGGTGGAGGTCGCGGCCCGCGGGAAGCATCTGATGGCGCGGCTGGAGGGCGGCCTGACGCTGCATTCGCATCTGCGGATGGACGGTTCCTGGCACCTGTACGCGCCCGGGGAGCAGTGGCGCGGCGGGGCCGAGCACCAGGTACGGGCAGTGCTCGGGAACGAGGCGAGGACCGCGGTCGGCTATCGGCTGCCGGTTCTCGAACTGCTGCCCACCGCGGAGGAGTCACAGGTGGTCGGGCATCTCGGGCCCGATCTGCTCGGGCCGGGATGGGATGCGGCGGCGGCGCTTGACCGGCTGGCGGGCGCGCCGGAGCGGCCGGTGGGCGAGGCCCTGCTGGACCAGCGCAATCTCGCCGGGATCGGCAATGTCTACGTGGCCGAGCTGTGCTTTCTGCGCGGGGTGACCCCCTGGACGCCCTTCGGTGAGGTCACCGCCCCGGACAAACTGGTGGCGCTGGCCAAGCGGCTGCTGGAGGCCAACAAGTCCCGGCCCGGCCACGTGACGACCGGGGACACGCGGCGCGGGCGTACGCACTGGGTGTATGGCCGGGCGAACCGGCCGTGCCTGCGCTGCGGCACCCCGGTCAGGGTCGGCGAGCACGGCCCGGCGGAGCAGCGGCGGGTGGCGTACTGGTGCCCACGGTGCCAGCGCGGGCCGGTGCCCACCCGGTAACCGGGGCCCGGGCCTCAGGCGGCGGTGACGCCGTCCGGGGCCCGGGTCGCGCGGGTGCGCCGGATGCCTACGGGCACGGCGTGCAGCGGTATCAGGCCGAGACTCCAGCCGCCCGCGGCCAGTACGCCCTGCCACGGGCCGACCGCCTCGGGGCGTATCGCGAGCCACAGCAGCGAGCCCCACCACAGCACCCCGCCGATCACTCCGATGACGCAGCGCACCGCACGCCGTCGGGATCCCACCGAAGACGAGGACGACGGCGGCGACGCTGGTGCGACGCTAGGGCCGGAAGGGACTGCCGGGACTTCCTGAAGCGCACGCATGGCCGCCTCCTCTGACCCCGAGTTCGCGGCGGGGGCCGCACGCGGCGGCCCCCGTGGTGCCCGTACTTTCGGTGCCGGAGCACAAACAAACGAGCGAGCGGACAGGTCAGACGTTCTCGGCCTGGAACATCCAATGAGCCTTCTCGAGGTCGCGGGCGACGCCGATCAGGATGTCCTGGGAGACCGGGTCGGGCTTCTCGGTCAGCTCGATGCGTTCACGCAGACGGGTGATGACGGCGCCCAGCGCGGCCACCATGATCTCGACGACCTCGGTGTCCTTGACCCAGCCGTCGGTCACCGTGTCGATGCCGCTGGTCTTGGCGACGGTTCCGGCGCGGCCGTCGGCCGAGACGCCGATGGCCGAGGCGCGCTCGGCGACGGTGTCGGCGTGCGTACGCGCGCTGTCGACGACCTCGTCGAGCTGGAGGTGGACGGAGCGGAAGCGCGGTCCCACCACATTCCAGTGGACCTGCTTGGCGAGCAGCGACAGGTCGAGAAGGTCGACCAGCGCGCCCTGGAGGGCGTCTCCCACGGCCTTGCGGTCCTGTTCGGACAGAGGGCTCTTCACGACACTCATGCGGGTTCTCCCTGCGGATCGACGCGATCGGATCCGATATGACCCTTTGCGGCCATGATCGGACCTTCTTCGCCTACCCTGCCTCGCCGTTTGGAACACGGCAAAAGCAGATCCGCCGCCGCACGGGATGGCGGCCGGACATCAGGCGGCGACGACGTCCACGGTTTCCGCGGACTTCTTCGGTGCCTTGATGGTGATCCGTTCGTCCGGGGTGGACGCGACGGACGTCACCGATGTGACCGATGTGACGCTGCCGAGCAGCGGCCTCATCGGTGCGGCAGTGGCCTCGGACGCCGCGGACTGTGCCAGCTCGGCGAGCGACAGATCGTCGCTGACCTCACGCATCACCTCGGACATCGGCACGTCCAGGGCGTCGCAGATCGCCGAGAGCAGTTCGGAGGACGCCTCCTTCTGCCCCCTCTCGACCTCCGACAGATAGCCGAGCGAGACCCGGGCGGACGAGGAGACCTCGCGCAGGGTGCGGCCCTGGCGCTGGCGCTGCCGACGCAGCACGTCACCCAGCAGGCGACGGAGCAGAATCATCGGTGGCTCCCTCCTCGGATCGCGGTACCGCATCCTTCTCGCCCCACCGTACCGCCTCGGGCACCGGCCGTGCGGGGAGCAAAGACGTGTTCACTCAGGGCTGCAAACAACCCGCCCCTTGGTGTTCTTCCCTGCCTGCGGCCGCCGAACGCACGCCGGGCCGGTTATTCGCAGACCTTCCGAAGCTGTTCGAGCAGCTGATCGACGACGGCCGCGACCGACGCCCGGCGGATCGCGGTCCGGTCCCCGCTCAGCCGCAGCTCCGCGACCTCGGCGACCCCGCCCGGACCGGCCACCGCCACGAAAACGGTGCCCACCGGCCGGCCGTCCTGCGGTTCGGGACCCGCCACGCCTGTGGTGGCGGCTCCCCAGTCCGCGCCGAGCCTGCGGCGTACGCCCTCGGCCATCTCGCGCGCCACCTGCGCGTCCACCGCGCCCCGCTCGGCGAGCAGCGCAGCGTCCACGCCGAGCAGCTCGTGCTTGAGCGCGGTCGCGTAGGCGGTCACCGACCCCCGAAAGGTGCGGGACGCGCCCGGCACCCCGGTCAGCTCGGCGGCCAGCAGACCGCCGGTCAGCGACTCCGCGACCGCGAGCGTGTCCCCCCGCAGCTCCAGCAGCCGCAGCACCTCGGCCGCGGCGCCGCCCGTCATACGCCCTGCTCCGGCCCCTCGGCGCCCGGTCCCCCCGTCGCGGGCCCGCCGGTCGCGGCCCCGTCAGCGGCGCTCGCCCCGGAGGACGCCGCGGGCTGCGGCGAGCCCGCGGGCTCCTGCGCCGCCTCCCGCTCGGCGGCGAGGCCGGCCCGCCGCAGCACGACGGCCTGCCGTACGTAGTCGAACCCGGTCGCGACCGTGAGCAGCACCGCGAGGGCCATCAGCCAGGCGCGGGTGCTGGCCAGCGGGCCGGTCAGCACCAGGATGTACATGCCGACGGCGATGCCCTGCGTGAGCGTCTTGAGCTTGCCGCCGCGGCTCGCCGGGATGACGCCGTGCCTGATCACCCAGAACCGCATCAGGGTGATGCCCAGCTCGCGGAAGAGGATGACGGCGGTGACCCACCACGGCAGGTCGCCGAGCGCGGACAGCCCGACGAGGGCCGCGCCCATGATCGCCTTGTCCGCGATCGGGTCGGCGATCTTGCCGAAGTCGGTGACCAGCCCGTAGCGCCTGGCCAGCTCACCGTCGAAGAGGTCGGTGATCATCGCGATGGCGAAGGCGGCCCAGGCGAAGGAGCGCCATTTCGGGTCGTGCCCGTCGCCGTGCACCAGCAGCAGCACGAAGCCGGGGACCAGCACCAGTCGGGTCATGGTCAGCAGGTTGGCGATATTCCACAGGCCGGCGTTCGGCGCCACCGGGTCGCCCGCGTGGTCGGTGCCCGCCGCCGGGTTCACCAGGGAGGCGGGTGCCACCGTGGCGCCCGAGTCGGCAGCCGCCGGCCCGGCAGAACCTGAAGAGGAGGATCCGGAGGAAGAGGAGGACGGCGTGGGGGACGCGGCCGGCGCGGGGGCTCCGCTCATCTGCCCACCACCGCCGGTCCGTCCGTGACCGCGCCGGCGGCCGGCGCGGCGGGCGCGCCGACCACGGCGGCGCCGCCGAGCGGCTCGGCCACCAGGTCGACGCCCTGCGTGCCGGTCACCTTCGCGGTCACGAAGGTCCCCGGCCGCAGCTGCCCGTGCCCGGCGGCCGGAACCAGCACGACCTGCCCGTCCGTCTCCGGCGCCTGGTGGTCGGCGCGTCCCGTCACCTCGCCGGTCTCCTCGTCCACGGCCTCGACCAGCACCCGCACGGTGTCCCCGAGGCGCTCCTCGGCACGCTGCGCGGTCAGCTCCTCGGCGAGCCGGGAGACCCGGGCCAGCCGGGCGGCGATCACGTCGTCATCCAGCTTCCCGTCATAGCCGGCCGCCTCGGTGCCGTCCTCGTCGGAGTAGCCGAAGACGCCGATCGCGTCGAGCCGGGCGGCGCTCAGGAAGCGCTCCAGCTCGGCGAGGTCGGCCTCGGTCTCGCCTGGGAAGCCGACGATGAAGTTGGACCTGACCCCCGCCTCGGGTGCCTTCGCGCGGATCGCGCCGAGCAGTTCGAGGAAGCGGTCGGTGTCGCCGAAGCGCCGCATGGCCCGCAGCACGCCGGGGGCCGAGTGCTGGAAGGACAGGTCGAAGTACGGGACCACGCCGGGCGTGGAGGTCAGCACGTCGATGAGCCCGGGGCGCATCTCGGCAGGCTGGAGGTAGCTGACCCTGACGCGCTCGATGCCGTCCACGGCCGCCAGCTCGGGCAGCAGTGTCTCCAACAGCCGGATGTCGCCGAGGTCCTTGCCGTAGGAGGTGTTGTTCTCGCTGACCAGCATGACCTCGGTGACGCCCTGGGTGGCCAGCCAGCGGGTCTCGCCGAGGACGTCGGAGGGGCGGCGGGAGATGAAGGAGCCGCGGAAGGAGGGGATCGCGCAGAAGGTGCAGCGCCGGTCGCAGCCGGAGGCCAGCTTCACCGAGGCCACCGGCCCGGAGTCCAGCCGGCGCCGCAGCGGTGCGCGCGGTCCGGAGGCGGGGGCGACGCCTTCCGGCAGGTCGGCGAGGTCCACGGCCGGCCCGTCGTCCACCGCGGAGGCGCCCTCGGCCACAGCGGCACCCGCCCCGGACAAGCGCCCGTTCGAGTGAACCTCCTGCGAGTGACCCGGCAGCGCCACCGTTGACGCCTGGCGCTCCGCCGGGCTGATCGGCAGCAGCTTTCGCCGGTCGCGCGGGGTGTGCGAGGCGTGGACGCCGCCGGCCAGGATGGTCCGCAGCCGGTCGGAGATGTCGGCGTAGTCGTCGAAGCCCAGCACCCCGTCGGCTTCGGGCAGCGCGTCGGCCAGCTCCTTGCCGTACCGCTCGGCCATGCAGCCGACGGCGACGACGGCCTGGGTGCGGCCGCCGTCCTTGAGGTCGTTGGCTTCGAGGAGGGCGTCGACGGAGTCCTTCTTGGCCGCTTCCACGAAGCCGCAGGTGTTGACGACCGCCACATCGGCGTCCGCCGCGTCCTCGACCAGCTGCCAGCCGTCAGCCGCCAGACGGCCGGCGAGCTCTTCGGAGTCCACCTCGTTACGGGCGCATCCGAGCGTGACAAGGGCGACGGTACGGGGTTCGGGCATGCACTCAGACTACCCGCTGCCCTGTCGCGCCCCTCGCGGCACGGTTGCCGCGGCCGGAACGCCCCGCCGGCCGGTCAGCCCTGGGTCGGATCCCCCGGGGTGTACGTCAGGCGGACCACCTGGCCGTCGTCGCCGGCCGGGCCCAGGTCCTTGCCGTTGACGAAGAGCTGCACCGCGCCCGCGTTGCCGACGACGAGCTTGATCTTCTTGTCGTCGCTGAAGGTCTGCGAGTTGCCCTTCTTCAGCGAGCCCTGGAAGAGCCGCTTGCCGTTGTGGTCGGTGGCCTGGACCCAGCTGGCACCGCCCTCGGCGCTGATCTTGACCGTGACCTTGCCGGGCGGGGCCGCCGCGATGGCGCTGCCCGTCGAGGACGGCGGCAGGGCGCCCTGGGTGGTGGCGGTGGGCTTCGTGCTGGCGCTGCTCGGGGTCGGCGGGGCGGGGTCGGCCTTGGCGCCGTTCCCGTCGTTGCCGCCGGTGAAGGCGGTGTAGCCGACGAAGCCGATGACCGCGACGATTGCCGCGACCATGGCGGCGGTCCAGTTGGGCCGGCGCGGCTCGGAGCGGATCTTCTCGGCCGAGTAGAGCGGCGCGACGGGCGCGGGCGCGATCTCCGTGCCGTGCTCGGCCGCATATTGTGCGACCAGCGGTTCGGGGTCCAGGCCGACCGCGCGGGCGAGCGTACGGATATGGCCGCGGGCGTAGACGTCGCCGCCGCAGCGGGAGAAGTCGTCCTGCTCGATCGACTGCACGATGGGGACGCGCACCCGGGTGCTGGTGCTGACCTCGTCGATGGAGAGCCCGGCGGCGATGCGGGCCCGGGCGAGGGCGTGACCGACCGAAGGCCGGTCTTCGGTGGGCGTGTTGCCGAGGGACACGAGGGCGCCTTTCGAGCGTGCAGCCGCCTGCTGGGTGTATCAGTCTAGAGGGGGTCGGAAAACGCGGGACAAGCGGACGGCCGGATTTTGTCCGCCATCAGGATGTCGCCTTCCCTGCCGAAGTTGACGTACGAACAGATCAAACGGTTGCCCGTAAAATCCGATCGCTTTTCGGCCGCCACCGCGTGTCGCGATCAGGCCCCGCCGCGGATCTCGGTCAGGACGCCGTCCAGCTCGTCCGCCTTCACCATGACGTCGCGCGCCTTCGAGCCCTCGCTGGGGCCGACGATGCCGCGCGACTCCATCAGGTCCATCAGCCTGCCCGCCTTGGCGAATCCCACACGCAGTTTGCGCTGGAGCATCGATGTCGAGCCGAACTGGGTGGAGACCACCAGCTCCGCGGCCTGGCACAGCAGGTCCAGGTCGTCGCCGATCTCCTCGTCGATCTCCTTCTTCGGACCGCTGCCGACGGTGACGTCGCTGCGGTACGACGGGGTGAGCTGGGCCTTGCAGTGGTCCACGACCTTGGCGACCTCGTCCTCGGTGACGTAGGCGCCCTGCATGCGGATCGGCTTGTTCGCGCCCATCGGCAGGAACAGGCCGTCGCCCTTCCCGATCAGCTTCTCGGCGCCCGGCTGGTCGAGGATGACCCGGCTGTCGGCGAGCGAGGAGGTCGCGAAGGCCAGCCGGGACGGCACGTTGGCCTTGATCAGGCCGGTGACGACGTCGACGCTGGGCCGCTGGGTGGCGAGCACCAGGTGGATGCCGGCGGCCCTGGCCAGCTGGGTGATCCGCACGATGGAGTCCTCGACGTCGCGCGGCGCGACCATCATCAGATCGGCCAGCTCGTCCACGATGACCAGCAGGTACGGGTACGGCGTCAGCTCGCGCTCGCTGCCCTCGGGGGTCTTGGCCTTGCCGGAGCGCACCGCGGCGTTGAAGTCGTCGATGTGCCGGAAGCCGTAGGCGGCCAGGTCGTCGTAGCGCAGGTCCATCTCGCGCACCACCCACTGGAGGGCCTCCGCGGCCCGCTTGGGGTTGGTGATGATGGGCGTGATCAGGTGCGGGATGCCTTCGTACGCGGTCAGCTCGACGCGCTTGGGGTCGACGAGCACCATGCGGACCTCGTCCGGGGTGGCGCGGGCCATCACCGAGGTGATCAGGCAGTTGATGCAGGACGACTTGCCGGAGCCGGTGGCGCCCGCGACCAGGACGTGCGGCATCTTGGCGAGGTTGGCCATCACGTAGCCGCCCTCGACGTCCTTGCCGAGCGCGACCGTCATCGGATGGTCCTCGCCTGCGGCCTCCGCCGAGCGCAGCACGTCGCCGAGGTTGACCATCTCGCGGTCGCTGTTGGGGATCTCGATGCCGACCGCGGACTTGCCGGGGATGGGGCTGATGATCCGTACGTCGGGGCTGGCCACGGAGTAGGCGATGTTCTTGGCCAGGGCGGTGATCCGCTCGACCTTGACCGCGGCGCCCAGCTCCACCTCGTAGCGGGTGACGGTCGGGCCGCGGGTGAAGCCGGTGACGGTCGCGTCGACCTTGAACTCCTTGAAGACCTGGGACAGCGAGGCGACCACCGCGTCGTTGGCGGCGCTGCGGGTACGGCCCGGGCCGCCGCGCTCCAGCAGGTCCAGGGAGGGCAGCGCGTAGGTGATGTCGCCGGACAGCTGCAGCTGCTCGGCGCGCGGCGGCAGCGGCTCGCCGGGGTCCGCGGTGTGCTTGGTGAGGTCGGGGACGCCGGAGCCGGTGTCCTCCTGGGCGCGGGCGGCCGGCACCGGCGTCCTGATGCCGGTGGTCAGGTCGGCGACCAGCGGCGACGGCTGCAGCCCGTGCAGGACGGCGCCGTCCAGCGCCGCCGCGGCCCGCGCGGCCACGTCCACCGCTTCGGAGCCCGCGGCCTGGGCGGTCCCCGGCAGCGGCTCGGGGCGGCGGCGGGGTCTGCGGCGCGGTGTGGGCTCGTCGGCGGCCGGCAGGCCGTCGGCGCCGAGGTCGCTGTCGACGTCGTACGGCTCGTCCGGCGCCTTGCTGAGCTTCCTGGGCAGCCGGCGGACCGGCGACGCGTCCTCGTCGTCGAGGGTGCCGGGCATGCCGCCCGGCTCGTCGGCGTCGAAGAAGTCCTCCAGCGGTATGGCGTCCGGGTCCGCGGCCGAGGCGTAGAGGCCGAACCTGGCCCCGGCGGCGCGCAGCCGCTGGGGTACGGCGGCGACCGGGGTGGCGGTGACCACCAGCAGCCCGAAGACCGTGACGAGCAGCAGCAGCGGCGCGGCGAGGGTGGGCCCGACCGTGGCGACCAGCGGGGCGCCGGCCGCCCAGCCGATCAGGCCGCCGGCGTCGCGCAGCGCGGTGGCGCCGTCGCTGCGGGTCGGTGCGCCGCACGCCAGGTGGATCAGCCCGAGCATGCCGATGACCAGGGCGGACAGGCCGATCACGATCCGGCCGTTGGCCTCGGGCTGCTCGGGGTGCCGCATCACGCGGACGGCGACCGCGCCGAGCAGCAGCGGCGCCAGCAGGTCGAGCCGGCCGAAAGCGCCGGTGATCAGCATGTCGACCAGGTCGCCGACCGGGCCGTGCAGATCGGACCAGGTGCCGGCCGCGACCACCAGGGTCAGGCCGACCAGCAGCAGGCCGAGGCCGTCCTTGCGGTGCGCGGGGTCCAGGCCGCGGGCACCGCGCCCCACACCGCGGAAGACCGCGCCGACGGTGTGCGCGAGGCCGAGCCACAGCGCCCGGAACATCCGGTAGACGCCGCTGGTCGGCGAAGGGACCGGTCTGGGCGCGGCTTTGGGCGCCGCTGCCGCCTTCTTGGCGGGCGGTCGGGCGGCGGCCTTCTTCGCCGGGGGCTTCTTGGCCGCAGGCTTCGCCGGGGCTTTCTTGGCGGTGCCGGACGTACGTGGGGCCATGGTGCCGAGGTTACCGCCCTTGTGATCGGGGAACACGCGTGCTTGCGGATACGCCCGTTCGTGTCGGGCCGCCGTCGCCGCCGTGTTGACGTGGCGTCAACCGGCCTTGCCCGACCGGCCGCCGACCGAGCCCGTACCGGCCGTGCCCCCGGCGGGCTCTCAGTCCCCGGAGGCCTGCCGCACGATACCGCCGCTGCTGCCCGGCTCCAGCGCGTCCAGCGCCCGGCGCAGTCCGGTCAGCTTGCGCTCCAGGTGGGCCGCGGTCGCCACAGCCGCCGCGTCGGCGGACTCCCCGAGCTGCTTGCTCAGCGCCTCGGCCTGCTCCTCCACGGCCGCGAGCCGGGCGGACAGCTCGGCCAGCAGGCCCGCGGGCTCCTTGGAGCCGTTGGCCTCGGCGCCGGAGGGCAGGCCCTGCTCCAGCTGCAGCCGCAGCAGTCCTGCCTGCTCGCGCAGCTGGCAGTTCTTCATGTAGAGGTCGACGAAGACCGACACCTTGGCCCGCAGTACCCACGGGTCGAAGGGCTTGGAGATGTAGTCGACCGCACCGGCCGCGTAACCCCGGAAGGTGTGGTGCGGGCCGTGGTTGATCGCGGTCAGGAAGATGATCGGGATGTCCCGGGTCCGCTCCCGCCGCTTGATGTGCGCCGCGGTCTCGAACCCGTCCATGCCCGGCATCTGGACATCGAGCAGAATCACCGCGAAATCGTCGGTGAGCAGCGCTTTGAGCGCTTCCTCCCCGGACGATGCCCTGACCAGAGTCTGATCGAGCGCCGAGAGAATGGCCTCCAGCGCCAGCAGATTCTCCGGCCGGTCATCGACCAGGAGGATCTTGGCCTTCTGCACCATGGCCCGCCCTCCTCGCCCCGGCATCACGCCGGTCGCCGCCCCCGGGGACGACTCTGTCGCGCCGCCCGTCCTTGTGCCGGTCATGGTAGCCGCACCCCGCCGTTCGCCACACCCTGTCACCGTCACGTCACTCACCACACACCGAAAACGCTGGCGGAGACGAGAAGGTTCCCTGATCCTCCCGTCCTCACACCCCGTCAGACGAGAGAGTTGGTAAAACTTCAACTTTTCGTCGTCAGCGGGCGTGCATCCACTCCTCCATCAGCGTCAGCAGGTGGTCGGTGTCCACCGGTTTGGCGACATAGTCCGACGCTCCGGACTCGATGCTCTTCTCGCGGTCGCCCTTCATCGCCTTCGCGGTCAGCGCGATGATCGGCAGGCCCGCGAACTGCGGCATCTTGCGGATCGCCGTCGTCGTCGCGTAGCCGTCCATCTCCGGCATCATGATGTCCATCAGCACGATCGAGATGTCGTCGTACTGTTCGAGCACCTCGATGCCCTCGCGGCCGTTCTCGGCGTACAGCACGGTCAGGCCGTGCTGCTCAAGGACACTGGTGAGCGCGAAGACGTTGCGGATGTCGTCGTCGACGATCAGCACCTTCTCGCCGCTGAAACCGCCGGTGAAGCCCGAGTAGGGGGCCGGCTGGGCCTCCTCCTCCAGCCACGGCTCGTGCCCGCTGCCGTGCTGTCCCTGCTGGCCGTGCCCGGCGGGCAGCGGGGCCGGCTGGGCGGAGCGGCGGCGGAGCCTGGCCAGGCTGCTGCCGGGGCTGCGGGTGCGGGCCGCGGCCGCCGCGTCCTGGTCGCCCGCGCCCGCCGGGAGCTGCGGCGTCGACTGCGGGATCTCGCCGAGGCTCAGCGGCAGATACAGCGTGAAGGTCGAGCCGCGGCCCGGCTGGCTGTCGGCGTGGATCTCGCCGCCGAGCAGCCGGGCGATCTCCCGGCTGATCGACAGGCCCAGGCCCGTACCGCCGTACTTCCGGCTGGTGGTGCCGTCGGCCTGCTTGAACGCCTCGAAGATCACCCGCATCTTGCCGGCCGCGATGCCGATACCCGTATCGGTCACCGAGAACGCGATCAGCGGCTGGTCAGGGTCGCGCAAGGTGCCGGCCTCCAGCAGCTGCTCGCGGATCGACTGCGGCACCTCGCTGCCGGCCGGCCTGATCACCAGCTCCACCGAGCCGCTGTCGGTGAACTTCACCGCGTTCGACAGCAGGTTGCGCAGCACCTGGAGCAGCCGCTGCTCGTCGGTGTGCAGGGTGACCGGCAGCTCCGGCGAGACCCGCACCGAGAAGTCCAGGCCCTTCTCCGCGGTCAGCGGCCGGAAGGTGGCCTCCACGTAGTCGACCAGCTGCACCAGCGCGATACGGGTGGGCGAGACGTCCATCTTGCCCGCCTCGACCTTCGACAGGTCCAGGATGTCGTTGATCAGCTGCAGCAGGTCAGAGCCGGCGCCGTGGATGGTCTCGGCGAACTCGACCTGCTTGGGCGACAGGTTGCCGTCGGCGTTGTCGGCCAGCAGCTTGGCCAGGATCAACAGCGAGTTCAGCGGGGTGCGCAGCTCGTGCGACATGTTGGCGAGGAATTCCGACTTGTAGCGCATCGAGACGGCGAGCTGCTCGGCCCGCTCCTCCAGAACCTGCCTGGCCTCCTCGATCTCGGTGTTCTTCACCTCGATGTCGCGGTTCTGCCGGGCCAGCAGCTCGGCCTTCTCCTCCAGCTCGGCGTTCGACAGCTGCAGGGCACGCTGCCGGTTCTCCAGCTCGGCGGACCGCTCCTGCAGCTGCTCGGTCAGCTCCTGGGACTGCTTGAGCAGGCCCTCGGTCTTGGTGTTGACGCTGATGGTGTTGACGCTGATCGCGATGATGTCGGTGATCTGGTTGAGGAAGTCCTTCTGGATCTGGGTGAACGGCTGGAAGGCGGCCAGCTCGATGACGCCCAGCACCCGGCCCTCGAACAGCACCGGCAGCACGATCACGTGCGACGGCGGCGAGTCGCCGAGACCCGAGGTGATCTTCAGATAGCCCGGCGGGACGTGCTCGATGAGGATCGACCGCTTCTCCACCGCCGCCTGCCCGATCAGCCCCTCGCCCGGCAGGAAGACCGTCGACATGGTGCGCCGAGAGAAGCCGTAGCTGCCGCGCAGCTGCAGCTCGTACTCCTCGCCGACCTCCGAGGTGTCCACGGCGAGGAAGAAGGCGCCGTGCTGCGCGGAGACCACCGGCGTCAGCTCGCTCATGATCAGCGCGGCCACGTCGCCGAGGTCCCTGCGGCCCTGCATGAGGCCGGAGATACGGGCCAGGTTGCCCTTGAGCCAGTCCTGCTCCTTGTTGGCGAGCGTCGTCTCGCGGAGCCGGACGATCATGGTGTTGATGTAGTCCTGCAGCTCCAGGATCTCGCCGGCCGCGTCCACGTCGATCCGCAGGTTGAGGTCGCCGCGGGTCACCGCGGTGGCCACCTGCGCGATGTTGCGCACCTGGCTGGTCAGGTTGTTGGCCATCAGGTTGACGGACTCGGTCAGGTCCTTCCAGATGCCGGACACGTCGGGCACCCGCGCCTGACCGCCGAGCCTGCCCTCCGTACCCACCTCGCGCGCCACCCGGGTGACCTCGTCACCGAAGGCGGACAGCTGCCCCACCATGGTGTTGATGGTGGTCTTCAGCTCCAGGATCTCGCCCCGGGCGTCCACGTCGATCTTCTTGGACAGGTCGCCGCGGGCGACCGCGGTGGTCACCTGGGCGATCTGCCGCACCTGGCCCGTCAGGTTGGACGCCATCCCGTTGACGGACTCGGTGAGGTCCTTCCACGTGCCGCTGACGCCCGGCACCCGCGCCTGGCCGCCCAGGATGCCCTCGGTGCCCACCTCGCGGGCCACGCGGGTCACCTCGTCACCGAATGCCGACAGCGTGTCCACCATCGTGTTGATGGTCTCGGCGAGCTGCGCGACCTCGCCGCGCGCGTCCACGTTGATCTTCTTGGTGAGGTCGCCGTTGGCGACGGCGGTGGCGACCGAGGAGATCGACCGCACCTGGCTGGTCAGGTTGCTCGCCATCAGGTTGACGTTGTCGGTGAGGTCCTTCCAGATGCCCGACGCGTCACGGACCCGCGCCTGGCCGCCGAGCTGGCCCTCGGTGCCCACCTCGCGGGCCACCCGGGTCACCTCGTCACCGAAGGCCGACAGCGTGTCCACCATCGTGTTCACCGTGGTGACCAGCGCCAGGATCTCGCCCTTGGCGTCGACGGTGATCTTCCGCGACAGATCGCCCTGCGCGACCGCGCTGGTGACGTCGGCGATGTTGCGGACCTGGCTGGTCAGGTTGTTGGCCATGAAGTTGACGGACTGGGTCAGGTCCTTCCAGGTACCGCTGACCCCCTTCACCTCGGCCTGGCCGCCCAGGATGCCCTCGGTGCCCACCTCGCGCGCGACCCTGGTCACCTGCTCGGCGAACGACGACAGCTGGTCGACCATCGTGTTCAGGGTGTTCTTCAGCTCGAGGATCTCGCCACGGGCGTCGACGTCGATCTTCTGCGACAGGTCGCCGCGCGCGACCGCCGTCGCGACCTGCGCGATGTTGCGGACCTGGCCGGTCAGGTTGCCGGCCATGAAGTTCACCGAGTCGGTGAGGTCCCGCCACACACCGGCGACGCCCGGCACCTGCGCCTGACCGCCGAGCCGCCCTTCGGTGCCCACCTCGCGGGCCACCCGGGTCACCTGCTCGGCGAAGGAGGACAGCTGGTCCACCATCGTGTTGATGGTGTTCTTCAGCTCCAGGATCTCGCCACGCGCGTCCACGTCGATCTTCTGCGACAGGTCGCCGCGGGCCACCGCCGTGGTCACCTGGGCGATCTGCCGCACCTGCGACGTCAGGTTGCCCGCCATGAAGTTGACGGAGTCGGTGAGGTCCTTCCAGGTGCCGCTGACGCCGTCCACCCGCGCCTGGCCGCCGAGCCTGCCCTCCGTACCCACGTCGGTGGCCATCCGGGTCACCTGGGCGGCGAAGGAGCCGAGCTGGTCGACCATGCGGTTCACGGTGTTCTTCAGTTCCAGCATCTCGCCGGAGACGTCGACCGTGACCTTCTGCGAGAGATCGCCGTTGGCGACCGCCGTGGTGACCTGCGCGATGTTGCGGACCTGGCCGGTCAGGTTGCGGAAGGCGGTGTTCACCGAGTCGGTGAGGTCCTTCCACGTGCCCGCGGCACCCGGCACCTGCGCCTGACCGCCGAGGATGCCCTCGACGCCGACCTCGCGGGCCACCCGCGTCACCTCGGCGCCGAAGGCCGACAGTTGGTCGACCATCGTGTTGACGGTGTTCTTCAGCTCCAGCATCTCGCCGGAGACGTCCACAGTGACCTTCTGCGACAGGTCGCCGCCCGCGACCGCGGTCGTGACCTGGGCGATGTCCCGCACCTGGGCCGTCAGATTGCGGAAGGCGGTGTTCACCGAGTCGGTGAGGTCCTTCCACGTGCCCGCGGCGCCAGGCACCTGCGCCTGACCGCCGAGCTGGCCCTCGGCCCCGATCTCGCCGGCGACCCTGGTCACCTCGTCGGCGAAGGTCCGCAGCGTCTCGGTCATCGCGTTGATCGTCTCGGCGAGCTGCGCGACCTCGCCGCGCGCGCCGATGGTGATCTTCTGCGTCAGGTCGCCGTTCGCGACCGCCGTGGTCACCTGGGCGATGTCCCGCACCTGGGCCGTCAGGTTGCCGGCCATCAGGTTCACCGAGTCGGTAAGGTCCTTCCACACCCCGGCCACACCGGGCACCTGCGCCTGGCCGCCCAGTTCGCCCTCGGTGCCGACCTCCCGGGCGACGCGCGTCACCTCGGAGGAGAACGAGGAGAGCTGGTCCACCATCGTGTTGACGGTGTTCTTCAGCTCCAGCATCTCGCCCGCGACATGCACGGTGACCTTGCGCGACAGGTCGCCCTTGAGCACCGCGGTCGTCACCAGCGCGATGTCGCGCACCTGCGCGGTCAGCCGGTACGCCATGGTGTTGACGGAGTCCGTCAGGTCCTTCCAGGACCCCGCCATGCCCCGGACCTTCGCCTGCCCGCCGAGCTTGCCCTCGGTGCCGACCTCGCTGGCCACCCGGGTCACCTCGTCGGTGAAGGCGGACAGCTGGTCGACCAGGCCGTTGACCGTACGGCCGACCTTGAGGAATTCGCCGCGCAGCGGGTGCGCGGAGCCGTCCGAATTCTGCGCGCGCAGGTCCATCCGCTGTTCCAGGTCGCCCTCGGCCACCGCCGACAGCACCCGGCCCACCTCGGAGACCGGCCGCACCAGGTCGTCCACCAGCGCGTTCGACGCCTCGATGGCGGCCGCCCAGGCGCCCTCGCAGGCGCCGGTCTCCAGCCGCTCGGTGAGCTTGCCCTCCCGGCCGACGACCCGGCGCACCCGCGCCAGCTCCCCGGTGAGGTGCTGGTTACGGTCCGCGACCTCGTTGAAGACGGCCGCGACCTCAGCCATCACCCCGTCGCCCGCCACCGTCAGACGCCGGCGGAAATTTCCGTCCCGCATCGCGGCAAGCGCGGTGAGCAGCTTGGTGAGCGCGGCAGAATCGACCTCTACGGTCCCGCCGGCCCGGGAACGCCCGTTCTTCGTACGCGTGACTGTGCCCCGCGCCGATGCGCCAGACTCCACCGTGTCCCTCCTGGAGGGTCGATCGACCTGCATGTACCTGAGTTAGGCGCCTCCAGTCTTCCACCTCCGCCTACCGGCCAGGCAACATCCCGCGTAACCAGTACGCAGCGGGTTCGTTGGGGCTAGACCCGTAACCGGACCTGTACACGCACCGCATCCGGCAGGGCACGTTCCGGTTTGACAGCCCCAACTGACGGCCGGGGCGCTACGCACTAGCCTTGCCTGATGGCAGTACGACGCACGGTGCACGAGCGGGCGACCGATCGTGGCGCGACCCGGCAGCTGATCCGGGACACCACCGAATCCGTCAAGAGGAGATCCGTGATCACGGCTCGGGCATCCGCCAGCTTCGAACCGGTGGGGCGGTCGGTCGCCGTGGCCAGGGCCTTCGTGCGGGACACCCTGCACGGCTGGGGCTTCGCCGACGTCGTGGACGACGCGGTGGTGCTGACCAGCGAACTGGTGACCAACGCCGTGGTGCACGCGGGCACCGCCGCCGACGTGCGCTGCCTGCGCTACGAGACGGCCGTACGCGTGGAGGTCGCCGACCACTACCCCGAGCGCGAGGTACCGCTCCAGGGCCGCGGCCGGCCGCACCGGGACCCCGACCACGAAGGCGGCCGCGGCCTGCTGCTGTGCGCCGCGCTCGCCAGCCGCTGGGGCGTGGAGTACACGGCGGCGGGCAAGCACGTCTGGTTCCAGCTCGACCTTCCCGAGCGCCCCGCGGGCACCCGCTCCGCCGGACCGCTGCTGCCCGCCGCCGACCTGCCCGTCGCCGACGAGCGGGTCAGGGTCGCCGTGGTCCAGGTCGACAGCCGGGGTGCCATCACCCGCTGGAACGACGACGCCGCCGACCTCTTCGGCCACCCCGCCGACGGCGTCGTCGGCAAGTCGCTCGCCGACCTCACCGCCTGGCCGCAGACCCCCGGCACCGGCATCGGCCTGGCCGAGGCCCTGCAGCTGTCGCGCTGGGAGGGCACCTACGGGCTGCGCAACAGCGACGGCCGCGTCCTGCCCGTCTACGGCTCCCACCTGCGGGTCCGCGACACCTCCGGCGAGCCCTCCACCGTGTGCCTGCTGGTGCGCGTCGAGGAGCGCGCCGTCCTGCAGACCCCGGCGCGCGGCAACGCGCCCTCCGACACCGGCCTGGTCCAGCGCGGCAAGAACGTCGACGCCTTCGAGGTCTTCATCGGCTCGCCCGCCCCCGACGACCTCGACAGCCTCCTGCAGCGCACGGTGGAACGCGCCCGTGACATGCTCGACGGCGACGCCGCCTACCTGCTGCTGGCCACCGACGACGAGACCGAACTCGAAGTACGCGCCTCCACCGGCCTGCCCTCCGCCCGCCAGCGCTTCGCCCGGGTCCCCGTCGAGGCCGGCACCGGCCGGTACGGCAGCGCCCGTATGCCCGCCGTACACGAGGACCTCACCGCTGTCCCCGGCGCCGTCCCGCTGCTGTCGGGAACCGGGATGCGCTCGGTCGTCACCGTGCCGCTCAAGGTCGAGGGCCGGCTCACCGGCTCGCTCGGAGTCGCCGCCGAAGCCCCGGGCCGCTACTCCAACCAGCAAGCCCTGCGGCTGCAGTTCGCCGCCGACCGGATCGCCCTGGCCGTGGAGAGCGCCAGGCTCACCGAGCTGGAAAGGCTCCGCCGCGGCTCGCTGTCCTTCCTCGTCGAGGCCTCCGACCTGCTCGCGGGGACCCTGGAGCGCGACCAGACGCTGGCGCTGATGGCCCAGATGACCGTGCCCACGCTGGCCAGTTGGTGCGCGGTCTACACGATCGCCGAGCAGTCCGAGCCGGAACTGGCCTTCGTGCTGCACGAGGACGAGGACCGCATCGACGGCATCAAAGCGCTGCTGTCCCAGGTCCGCGCCCCGGAACCTGACCCGACCCCCGGCGCCCGCATCTGGACCGCGCCCTCCGACGCGGCACATTCCAGCGCCCTACGCGCGTCGCTGCGCAGCCTCGGCGTCGGCCCCAGCGGCTCGGGTACGATCGCCGGCCGCGCACCCAGCACCCCGGGCGTGGCCCTTGCCACCGCCGCCGCGGTCGGCGGCGAGACGGTCGTCCTGCCACTGGTCGCCCGCAACCGCGTCATCGGCATGCTCACCCTCGGCAAGCCGTCCGACGAGCGCTTCCGCCAGGAGATCCTCGAACTGGCCGAGGACCTCTCCCGCCGGGCCGCCCTCGCGCTGGACAACGCCCGCCTCTACAGCGAGCGCACCGCCATCAGCCAGGCCCTCCAGCGCAGCCTGCTCCCGCCCGAACTGCCGCAGGTCCCCGGCGTCGAGGTCGAGGTCGTCTACCGTGCCGCCGGCGAGGGCAACGAGGTCGGCGGCGACTTCTACGACCTCTTCCCGATCCGTGACGGCTGCTGGGGCTTCGCCATCGGCGACGTCTGCGGTACGGGGCCGGAGGCCGCCGCCGTGACCGGCCTGGCCCGGCACGCCCTGCGCCTGCTGGCACGCGAGGGCTTCGGCGGCCCCGCGGTCCTGGAGCGCCTCAACGCGGCCATCCTGGACGAGGGCGCCCGCAGCCGCTTCCTGACCCTCCTCTACGGCGAGTTGTGGCCGCAGCACGACGGCAGCGCCGTGCTCCGCATGGTCTGCGCGGGCCACCCGCTGCCGCTGCGGCTGCGCCCCGACGGATCGGTCGAGCCCGCGGCCGACCCGCAGCCGCTGCTGGGCGTGATGGAGGACCTGGAACTGGTCGAGCAGTCCGTCACCCTGGACCCGGGCGACGTCCTGCTCTGCGTCACCGACGGTGTCACCGAGCGCCGCGAGGGGTCCAGGATGCTCGGTGACGACGGCCTCGCGGACGTCCTCGCGACCTGTACGGGCCTGACGGCCGGCGCCGTCGCGGCCCGCATCCAGCGGGCCGTCGAACGCTTCGCCTCCGACGCGCCCTCCGACGACATGGCCATCCTCGCCATGCGGGTGCCGGCCCTGCCGAAGGACTGACCGCCCACCGCTCCCCGGACATGGGAAAGGCCCCCCGCCGGAAGCGGGGGGCCTTTCCTGTCAGAGCCCCAATACGGAATCGAACCGTAGACCTTCTCCTTACCATGGAGACGCTCTACCGACTGAGCTATTGGGGCGCGTCGACGGGAAGATCGTAGCCCATGAACGGCTGTGCGGGAAACTCGGCCGAGTGCCTGGTCGAGCCGGGTTCGCGGGCTGCGGGCGGTCGGCTCAGACCAGCCCGCCGAGCGCGTTGCACGTGTCCGCGATATGCGTCAACTCCCGCTGCGTGATGCCCGGGTGGACCGGCAGCGACAGGGTGTCCGCGGCCGCCCGTTCGGTCTGCGGCAGCACGGCCCCGGAGCGGTGTGCGGGCATCCGGTGCACCGGTACGGGCACGCTCACCTCGGCCCGCACCCCGCGGGCGGCCAGGGCGGCGGCGAAGGCGTCCCTGTCGGGGCGTCCGTTGCCCGGTATCCGCACGGTGTAGCGATGGTAGAGGTGACGCGCCCCGGGCTCGGTGTACGGCACGGTGACGCCCTTCAACGCCGAGTCCAGGAAGCGCGCGTGGGCCCGGCGCCTCGCGACGGCCCCCGCGTCCTCGGTACGCCCGCCGTCGGCGCCCTCCTCCACCACGGCCAACGCACGACTCTCGGCCAGCTCGTTGAGCCGCGACATGGGCGCCGGGTGCCCGAACACATGCACCGGCAGGATGGCCGCCGTCCGGCACGTGATGCCGGCCGCCACCGCGTCGGGGTCGAGGCAGAACGTCCGCGGGTCGATGTCCGCGAAGACCGGTACGGCACCGGCGAGCCGAACGGCGTCAGCCGGCGCACCGGGCCCGAACGAGGGCACGATGACCTCGTCGCCGGCCCCTATCCCGAGCACCGTCAGCGCCTGGCGCAAAGCGGCGGCCGTCGTGTCCGAAGCGATCCTGTGCCGCCGTCCGGCAGTCGTCATCTGCTGCACGTCTCCACACCTCCGCCTGTCGGGGCGCCCAGAGTCTCTGCACCATGTGAACACCGGGTAACGGGCAGCAAAAAAGCCCCGGCCCCCGAGACAAAACTCGGGGGCCGGGGCTTCTATCAAAGATTGTTCGGCGGTGTCCTACTCTCCCACAGGGTCCCCCCTGCAGTACCATCGGCGCTGAAAGGCTTAGCTTCCGGGTTCGGAATGTAACCGGGCGTTTCCCTAACGCTATGACCACCGAAACACCATGAAACACACACCACACCCCACACACACCACCTGACGGTGGTACGGGAGTGTGGTAGCTGGTTGTTTCAGAACCACACAGTGGACGCGAGCAACTGAGGACAAGCCCTCGGCCTATTAGTACCGGTCAGCTCCACCCCTTACAGGGCTTCCACATCCGGCCTATCAACCCAGTCGTCTACTGGGAGCCTTACCCCATCAAGTGGGTGGGAGCCCTCATCTCGAA
>NZ_FRBI01000002.1 GCF_900142575.1 Actinacidiphila paucisporea | reverse complement strand
GGGCCGGGTGCTGGGGCCTGTCGTGTGGATCTCCGCGGCGTCGCGGCGCCCGGCACGCACATCTGCCGCGTTGTCGTCAGTCGACGACGGCTCCGCGTCGCCTCCTTCCTCCGCCTTGCAGCTGCACGCACCGAGCACCGCTCCTTCCTCCACGGAGATCCGAACGACATGCCCTAGGAGGTGTAGGCCTCCAGTTCGGAGAGTTGGGCTGCGGGCCAGCCGGTGTTGCCGGTGACGGTGAGGCGCAGGTAGCGGGTGCTGGTGGGGGTCAGGGTGATGGTGGCGGTGTTGCCGGTGGCGGGGTTGAGGGTGTAGCCGGCGGAGGGTTTGAGGGTGGTCCAGGTGCTGTTGTTGGTGGAGCCGAGTACGGAGAGGGTTTCGGTGCGGGTGGCCCAGGCGGTGGCGGGGGGCAGTTTGATCACGACGCGGCCGACGGTCTGTGCGGAGCCGAGGTCGACGGTGATGGACTGCGGGAAGGCGTTGTTGGTCGACTCCCAGTAGGTGCTCGCGTTGCCGTCGACGGCGTTGGCGGCGGTGTAGACGTCGGCGTGGCCGGTGTCGGTCACGCTGCGGCCGCGCGCCAGGTTGCCGCTCGCCGGCGGCGTCGTCGTACCGCCGGTGGTGCTGCCGGTGGTGCCGCTGCTCGCACCGCCGGCCGTGGTGCCGGGGCCGCTGCCGGGCTGCGGCCAGCTGCTGCAGTCGCCCCAGGTGCCGTCCCAACCGCTGTTGCCGGAGCCCTTGTTGATCGTGAAGGCGGGCAGGTTCGCCGGGTAGGAGCAGTTGTAGACGCCGGTCGCGCCGGTGCCGGTGGCCGTCACGTTGCTGAAGGAGGCCGAGCCGGGCGTCTCGGCCTGCACCACCACGGTGCCGGTGCCCGTCGCGGTCGCGCCGCTGATCGTGACGCCGCTGACGGTGTAGCCGTGGCCGCCGCCGGAGACGAACTCGAAGTCGCTGTAGGGGCTGTCGATGAAGCTGGTGTTGCTGATCCGCACGTCGTTGCTGATGGCGTAGTCGTAGGAGTCGACCCGCAGCGCACCCATCGGGTGGCCCCAGTTGGGGTTGATGGCACCGGTGCGGATGAGGGTGTTGCCGGAGACGGTGACCGTGCCCGACAGCGGGTTGAAGGGCTGCAGGAAGGCCTGGTTGGAGATGGCGATGCCACTGCCGAGCGCGTTGGTGTCGGCGATCACGTTGTTGGAGGCGGTGTTGTTGCTGCCGCCGTAGATCGCGATGCCGTTGGCCAGGTTGGGCTGCACGATGGTGTTGCCGGCGAAGGAGTTGCCGGTGTCGGGCGAGCCCAGCGACCACATGGCGAGCGAGTCGTCACCCTGGTTGCGCAGGAAGTTGTTGGTGACGGTGACGTTGTGGGCGCTGCCGTCGAGGTTCAGCCCGTCGGCGGTGGTGCCGATGATGCGGCTGTTCTGCACCACCAGGTTGTCGTTGTTGCCCGTCAGCCACAGGCCGACCTTCTCGCGCTGCACCCACATCCCGGAGACCACCGAGTTCGGGCCGAGGCTGCCGGTGACGAAGTTGTCGGGCGAGTTGTCGTTGCGGACGCTGACGTCGCCGAAGACGGCGAAGTCGTAGAGCTTGGTGTTGCCGCCGGCCGAGCCCTGGTCGATGAAGTGCGAACTGTGCACGACCGAATACCAGTTGCCGGCGCCGCGCAGGGTGACGCCGTCCGCCGGGATCTGCGAGGTGACCTTGAAGTCGCCCTTGGGGATCCAGACTTCCTTGCCCTGCGCCTTGGCGTCGGATATCGCCTGCCGGAAGGCCTGGGTGGAGTCGCCGCCGCCGCCGGCGTCGGCGCCGTCGGTGACGACCGAGATCGAGTTCGCGGGCTGGGTGGCGGCGCCCGCGACCTGCTCGAAGTCGGCCACGTCGACGGTCGCGCTGCCGGTGTCGCCGGCGTCCAGCTGGAGCCTGACCTTGCCGCCGGCGGCCACGTTCTGGCCGAGCAGCAGCCGGGAGTCGTCGAAGTAGTGGTGCGTCTTGGCACCGGCGATCCAGCCGGTGTCCACGTACGAGTACTGCGAGGTGACCGCGAGCTTGCCGGCGATCTTGGCGCCGTTGACGTAGACCGACACGGTGCCGGAGGCGCCACGCGGCAGGTTCACCGCCACGTCGACGGCGTTGGCCGCCTTTCCGAGGGTGAATTCCACGTACTTGCCCTGGCCGCCGAGGGTGACCGCACGGCGGCCGGACGCCTCGGAGGCGACCGTCGACTGCGTGTAGTCCGGGCCCAGTTGCGACCCGTTGGTGGCGGCGGACTCGGCCTCGTACTCGGTGAAGGGTACGGTGGCGCCGCCGTTGACGGCGAAGGGGGAGACGGCCTGCGCGGTGGGGGCGGCGGTGGCGGTCTGGGTGCTCATGGCGAAGGCGAGTCCGCCGGCGGCGAGCGCGGCGGCGGTCGCCGAGGCGAGCCAGGCCGAGGTGCGACGTCTGGTGTCCATGCGGTGGGGGGGTCCCTTCTGACGGGAGTCGCTGGTGTGACGACCGACACCCTAGGGATCTCCACCTGACGCAGCAATATGTCGACCAGGTTTCGCAAAATTTGGATGACTTGCAGAGATTCCGCAAATTCACCGCAAGAATCTTGCGCCAGCTGTACTAGAATCGACGCCATGACACGACGACTTGCCGAGGTGGCAAAGAAGGTCGGGGTGAGCGAGGCCACCGTCAGCCGGGTGCTGAACGGAAAGCCCGGCGTCTCCGACGCTACCCGGGCCGCGGTCCTCACCGCCCTTGACGTGCTCGGATACGAACGGCCCACCCAGCTGCGGGGCGAACGCGCCCGGCTGGTCGGCATGGTCATGCCCGAGCTGCAGAACCCGATCTTCCCCGCTTTCGCGGAGGTGGTCGGTGGCGCACTCGCACAGCAGGGCTTCACCCCGGTGCTGTGCACCCAGACCGCGGGCGGCGTCTCCGAGGCCGACTACGTGGAACTGCTGCTCCAGCAGCATGTCTCCGGCGTCGTCTTCTTCGGCGGGCTCTACGCCCAGGCCGAGTCCCCGCACGACCACTACGCACGGCTCGCGGAACGCAACCTGCCGACCGTGCTGATGAACGCCGCGATCGACCATCTGGACTTCCCGCGGGTCTCCTGCGACGACGCGGTGGCCGTCGAACAGGCGATGAACCACCTGATGTCGCTGGGCCACCGGCGGATCGCCCTGGTGCTCGGCCCGCCCGACCACGTGCCGTCCCGCCGCAAGCTGGCGGCCGCCCGCCGGGTGGACCCCTCGGTCACCGTGGAGCACGCCCTGTTCACCCTGGAGGGCGGCCAGGCGGCGGCCAGCAGGCTGCTGGCGCGCGGCATCACGGCCTTCATCTGCGCCTCCGACCTGCTGGCGCTCGGCACCATCAGGGCCGCCCGCAGGCGGCGGTTGTCGGTGCCGGAGGACGTCTCGGTCATCGGTTACGACGACTCGTCGCTGATGAACTGCACCGAGCCGCCGCTGACCACCGTGCGCCAGCCCATCGAGGCGATGGGGCGGGCCGCGGTGGACCTGCTGGCCGGGGAGATCAGCGGCGCCTCGGTCGACCACGACGAGCTGTTCTTCGAGCCCGAGCTGGTGGTACGCGGTTCCACCGGGCCCGCCCCGCACCCGGCCCGCATCCCGCATCCGGAGGCCCGGACGAACGCGTAGCGAGGACCCCGCCGGGAGCGTCCGCGGGGCAGAGCGCGCAGCTCACCGTGCCGGGTGCCGGCGCGGTGGACCTGCGCGCTCAGTCGTCTCCGCAGCGTGATCAGCACACCGGCCCGTCGTGACCAAGTCGTGTCTTTGCGAAATTCACGCGACATCTTGCGGACATCTATCGGGTTAAGTACGTTGAGCCAACCCGAGACGGTGGCGCGCACCTGCGCCGGACATCAAGTGCATCATGCGCCGCGGGGGTCCCAGATCGCAGTCCAAAGACGCGCAGTGGTTCAGGGGAAGGGTTTGATCATGAGCAGAATCCGCTACCGCAGACTGGTGGCAGTCGCGCTGGTCGCAGGCATCGGATTGACCGGTGCCGCATGTTCCTCCAGCAGCAAGAAGGACGACAGCGGCAGCAAGGCGAGCAGCTCCAGCGCCGGTACTCCCTTGGACCCGAAGACCAAGGTGACGATCAGCGTCGACTGCATGCCGCCCACGACGAAGAAGCCCGAGCGCAAGCAGTGGCTGGACGACATCGCCGAGTTCCACAAGACGTACCCGAACGTGACCATCAACAGCAAGGACACGTTCCCCTGCGAGGACACGGACAAGTTCACCGCCCAGCTGCAGGGCTCGTCCGAGACCAACGTCTTCTACAGCTACGTCACCGACCTCAACCAGGTCCTCGACGCCGGCCAGGCCGCCGACATCACCGACTACGTCAACGACAAGACGGTGCCGAACCTCAAGGACATCGACCCCAACGTCCTGGCGATCCTGAAGGACAACGGCAAGCTCTACGGCCTCCCGACGACGAACTACTCGATGGGCCTGATCTACAACCGCAAGATCTTCAAGGACGCCGGCCTCGACCCCGACAAGCCGCCGACCACCTGGGACGAGATCCGCACCGACGCCAAGGCCATCCAGGACAAGCTCGGCAGCAAGGGCATCCACGGGTTCTTCGAGTACGGCGCGGGCAACCAGGGCGGCTGGCACCTGACCTCGGCGCTCTACGGCGCGGGCAACAACGTGGTCAGCGACGACGGCAGCAAGGCCGCGTTCAACGGCCCCGAGGCCACCTCGATCCTGCAGACCGTCCACGACATGCGCTGGGTGGACAACTCGATGCCCTCCAGCGCCGGCAAGGCGTGGGGCGAGAGCCAGAAGGCGATGGGCGCGGGCCAGATCGGCATGTACCTCGCCGCCCCCGACGACATCCAGCTCATGGTCCAGCAGTACGGTGCCAACTTCAACGACCTGGGCATGGCGCCGATCCCCGGCGGCAAGACCTCGCTGATGGGCGGCAACGACTACTTCTTCAAGAAGTCGGACTCCCCGGACCAGATCAAGGCCGGCATCGCCTGGATCAACTTCAAGTTCCTGACCCTGAAGAAGGGCCAGTTCAACTACGCGCGCAACAAGGCCGACGGCATCCCGGTCGGCCTGCCGCAGCCCTTCTTCTTCACCGGCCAGTCCAAGGCCACCGACACCGCGGACAAGTCCCAGTACGCGACCGTCCCGGTGCAGAACTACAAGTCCTACGTGGACGCGCAGGTGCCGGTGAAGGGTGAGCCGCCGAACGCGCAGAAGCTCTACACCGTGCTCGACACCGTGATGTCCGGCGTGCTGAGCAACAAGAACGCCGACATCAGCAAGCTGCTCTCGTCCGCCGAGACGCAGGCGAACCAGCTGCTGGCCGCCGGCCAGTAACAGCACAGCCCCCCGCGGGGGCCGGTCGGCGACCGGCCCCCGCGGCGGCACGGATCTCACGCACCGCTTCCAGCCGAGGAGCCTTCATGGCGGCGACGACCGTCCCCGACAAAACAACCAGGCGCCACGCCGGGCGCGCCGCAGGTCCTCGGGCCCAAGGCGGCCGGGGCGGCACGAGCCGCAGACTGAGCCAGAACATCCAGGCCTACGGGTTCCTCATCGGGGCGATCCTCTGCTTCGGGTTCTTCTCGTGGTACCCGATGGTCCGGGAGTTCATCATGAGCTTCCAGTCGACCAAGCGCGGCGTGACCACCTGGGTCGGGTTCAAGAACATCAAGACCGTCTACCACGACCCGTACTTCTGGACGGCGTGGAAGAACACCGGGATGTTCACGCTCTACGCCCTGCTGCTCGGTTTCGCGGTGCCCTTCCTCGTCGCGATCCTGCTCAACGAACTGCGGCACGCACAGGCCTACCTGCGCATTCTGGTGTATCTGCCCGTCATGCTCCCGCCGGTGGCGGGCGCACTGCTTTTCAAATACTTCTACAACCCCGAATACGGCCTGTTCAACCGTATTCTCAAGATCTTCCACCTGCCGACGTCGCAGTGGCTCGACTCGTCGCACACCGCGCTGATCTCGGTGGTCGTCGCGGCGACGTGGATGAGCATGGGAAGTGCCACGCTGATCTACCTGGCGGCGCTGCAGAACATACCCGGCGAGCTGTACGAGGCCGCCGACCTGGACGGCGCGGGCCTGTGGAGCAAGATCTGGCACGTGACGATCCCGCAGACCAAACTGGTCCTCTCGCTGATGCTGCTGCTCCAGATCGTGGCGACGATGCAGGAATTCACCAACGTGTTCCTGATGGCCGGCGGAAACGGTCCCGAGAATTCCACGATGACCGTGGTCTACATGGTCTACCAGTACGGCTACCACTACAACAATTTCGGTGGCGCGGCAGCGCTCGGCCTCTTCCTGCTCCTGGTGCTCGCCGGATTCTCCGGCCTGTACGCGCGGATCAACCGGAACAGCGACTAGGACGGATCACGATCATGGCAGATTTCTCTCCCGCGAACCGGACGCTGATCTCGTCCGCGACCCTGGCAAGGCCCCGGGGAAAGGTCATCTACTGGACCGTGCTGTCCGTGGTGCTCGTGGTCTTCACCCTGGTCTTCGTCGGACCGCTGTACTGGATGGTCACCAGCGGCTTCAAGTCCGTGCACGAGGTGCTCCACAACCCGCCGACCCTGGTGCCCAAGGACCCGCACCCGGCCAACTACAAGACGGCGTGGACCCAGCTCAAGCTCGCCCGACTGCTGTGGAACACCTTCTACTACGCCTTCGGCGCGCTGGCCTTCCAGCTGGTCTTCGACGTGACCGCCGCCTACGCGCTGTCCAAGCTGCGCCCGGTGATGGGCAACGTGGTGCTCGGCGCCATGCTCGCCACCCTGATGATCCCGTCGGCGGTGCTGATCATCCCGCAGTACATGACGGTGCTCGACCTGCCGCTGCTGCACCTCAACCTGATCAACCACCCCTGGGCGATCTGGCTGCCGACGGTGGCCAACGGCTTCAACATCTTCCTGCTCAAGCGGTTCTTCGACTCGATCCCGGACGACCTGATGGCCGCGGCGGCCATCGACGGGGCCGGGCCGATGCGCACCCTGGTGTCGATCGTGCTGCCGATGTCCCGGCCGATCCTCGGGGTGGTGTCGATCTTCGCCGTGGTCAACGTCTGGAAGGACTTCCTCTGGCCGATGCTGGTGGAGCCCGACCCGGCCAAGCAGCCGATCAACATCGGCATCAACTCGCTCTCGCAGGGCGTGCCGCAGAACGTGCTCATCGCCGCGCTCGCCATCTCCGCGCTGCCGACCCTGCTGATCTTCCTGCTCTTCCAGCGCAACATCATGTCCGGCCTGACCGCCGGCAGCCTCAAGGGCTGACCGGCCATGCCGCCGCGCAGCCTTCCGTAACGCTCCACCCCACAGCACTCCGCCGCCGGTCCCTATGCCCACATCCCCGCTCCCGGGGCCGGCGGCGGGGTCCCACCTGCCCGAAAGGACGTTGACGTGGCAGACACCCCTCAGCCCGAGGCCGACGAGAACTGGTGGCGCGGCGCGGTCATCTACCAGGTCTATCCGCGGAGCTTCGCCGACAGCAATGGTGACGGGACCGGTGATCTCGCCGGTGTGCGGTCCCGGCTGCCGTATCTGGCCGAGCTGGGCGTCAACGCTCTGTGGTTCTGCCCGTGGTATCCGTCGCCGATGGCCGACGGCGGCTACGACGTCGCGGACTACCGGGACGTCGAGCCGGTCTTCGGTACGCTCGCCGAGGCCGAGAAGCTGATCTCCGAGGCCCTCGCGCTGGGCATCAGGACGATCATCGACATCGTGCCGAACCACATATCCGCCGCGCACCCGTGGTTCCGCGAGGCGCTCGCCGCGGGACCGGGGTCTCCCGCGCGGGAGCGCTTCTGGTTCCGGCCGGGGCGCGGCGAGCACGGCGAGCTGCCGCCGAACAACTGGCCCTCGCAGTTCGGCGGCCCGGCGTGGACCAGGACCACCGACCAGGACGGCACGCCCGGCGACTGGTTCTTGAACCTCTTCGACTCCGAGCAGCCCGACCTCAACTGGAACCACCCCGACGTCCGCGCCGAGCACGAGGACATCCTGCGGTTCTGGTTCGACCGCGGCGCGGGCGGCGTGCGCATCGACTCCGCCGCCATGGTGTCCAAGGACCCCGGGCTGCCCGACCTGACCGACGAGCCGGGCGTGCCGCACCCGTACGTCGACCGGGACGAGCTGCACGACATCTACCGCGGCTGGCGGTCGATCGCCGACTCCTACCCCGGCGCGCGCATCCTGGTCGGCGAGGTGTGGCTGCCGGACGCGGAGCGCTTCGCGCGGTATCTGCGGCCCGACGAGATGCACACCGCCTTCAACTTCGACTTCCTGGCCTGCCCCTGGGAGCCGGCCAGGCTGCGTACGTCCATCGACACGACGCTGGCGGCGCACGCGCCGGTGAGCGCGCCCGCCACCTGGGTGCTGTGCAACCACGACGTGACGCGTACGGTGACCCGCTACGGCCGGGCCGACACCGGCTTCGACTTCGCCACCAAGGCCTTCGGCATCCCGACCGACCTGGAGCTCGGCACCCGCCGGGCGCGGGCCGCGGCCCTGCTCACGCTGGCCCTGCCCGGCTCGGTCTACCTCTACCAGGGCGAGGAGCTGGGGCTCCCCGAGGTCGAGGACATCCCGCTGGACAAGCTCCAGGACCCGATGTACCTGCGCTCGGCCGACACCAACCCGGGCCGGGACGGCTGCCGGGTGCCCCTTCCGTGGGGGGGTTCCGCGTCGCCGTTCGGGTTCAGCCCGGCCGGGACCACCGCGGAGCCGTGGCTTCCGCAGCCGGCCGACTGGGCGTCCCGTACCGCCGACGCGCAGGCCGCCGACCCGGACTCGATGCTCTCCCTCTACCGTGCGGCCATGCGGCTGCGGCGCGCGGAGGCCGGGCTCGGCGACGGATCCTTCGCGTGGCTGGACTCCGCTCCCGGCGTGCTGGCCTTCCGGCGCTCCCCGGAGTTCGTCTGCGTCCTGAACCTGGCGGACTCGCCCGCGCAGCTCCCCGAGGGCACGGTGCTGCTGGCCAGCGGGCCGCTCGCGGAGGGCCGCCTCCCGGCCGACACGGCGGTCTGGCTGCGGGGCTGAGCGGCCCAAGGGGGGCGCCCCTCGGGGGCGGGTGGGGGCACCCCCCAGGCGCCCCTTGGGGGCACCCTCTCCCCTGGGTGGAACCGCCGTGTGACCTGAGCGACAGCGATGTCGTCTAGGTGACGATTAGACTGGGGCGGTGCCTCAACTACGACTCGCCCTGAATCAGATCGACGCCCGCGTCGGCGACATCGCCGGGAACGCCGAGTCGGTCGTACGCTGGACCCGGCATGCGGCCGGGCAGGGAGCCCACCTGGTGGCCTTCCCCGAGATGATGCTCACCGGATACCCGGTGGAGGACCTGGCCCTGCGGTCGTCGTTCGTCGAGGCGAGCCGCAGCGCGCTGGTGGAGCTGGCCGGGCGGCTCGACGCCGAGGGGTTCGGCGAACTGCCGGTCGTCGTCGGCTACCTGGGCCGTAGCCAGGACGCCCGGCCGCGGTTCGGCCAGCCGGCCGGCGCTCCGCAGAACTGCGCCGCGGTGCTGCACCGCGGCAAGGTGGCGCTGCGGTTCGCCAAGCACCACCTGCCCAACTACGGCGTCTTCGACGAATTCCGCTACTTCGTGCCCGGCGACACCATGCCGGTGATCAGGGTCCGCGGGGTCGACGTGGCGCTGGCGATCTGCGAGGACCTGTGGCAGGACGGCGGCCGGGTCCCGGGCGCCCGTGCGGCCGGCGCCGGCCTGCTGCTGTCGGTCAACGCCTCGCCGTACGAGCGCGACAAGGACGACACCCGCCTGGAGCTGGTACGCAAGCGGGCCCAGGAGGCGGGCTGCACGCTGGTCTACCTGGCGATGGTCGGCGCGCAGGACGAGCTGGTCTTCGACGGCGACACCATCGCGGTCTCGCCGGGCGGCGACGTGATCGCCCGGGTCCCGCAGTTCTCCGAGGAGTGCGTGCTCCTCGACCTGGACCTGCCGGCCGCGCCCGCCGAGGCGCCGTCGGGCCGGGTGGCCGACGGCCTGGAGATCCGCCATGTGACGCTGTCCGAGGAGCCGGTGGCGCCGTACGCCCCGCAGTTCACCGGCGAGGTCGCCGAGCGGCTCGCGGACGACGCCGAGATCTACGGCGCGCTGGTCACCGGCCTGCGCGCGTACGTGGAGAAGAACGGCTTCCGCTCGGTGCTGATCGGCGTGTCGGGCGGTATCGACTCGGCCCTGGTCGCGGCCCTCGCGTGCGACGCGGTCGGCCCGGAGAACGTCCACGGCGTGTCGATGCCGTCGGCGTACTCCTCGGACCACTCCCAGGGCGACGCGGCGGAGCTGGCCCGCAGGACCGGGCTGAACTTCCGTACCGTCTCCATCGCACCGATGTTCGACGCCTACATGGCGTCGCTGTCGCTGACCGGGCTGGCCGAGGAGAACCTCCAGTCCCGGCTGCGCGGGGTGACGCTGATGGCGATCTCCAACCAGGAGGGCCACATCGTGCTCGCGCCGGGCAACAAGAGCGAGCTGGCGGTGGGTTACTCGACCCTCTACGGCGACTCGGTCGGCGCGTACGGCCCGATCAAGGACGTCTACAAGACCACCGTCTTCCGGCTGGCCCGCTGGCGGAACTCGGTGGCCGAGGCGAAGGGCGAGACCCCGCCGATCCCGGAGAACTCGATCAGCAAGCCGCCGAGCGCCGAACTGCGCCCCGGCCAGGTCGACACCGACTCGCTGCCCGACTACGACGCGCTCGACCGCATCCTGGAGCTGTACGTCGACCGCGACCAGGGCCGGGAGGCGATCGTCGCGGCCGGCTACGACGCGGACCTGGTGACCCGCATCCTGAAGCTGACCGACACCGCCGAGTACAAGCGGCGGCAGTATCCGCCGGGGACGAAGATCTCCGCGAAGGGCTTCGGCAAGGACCGCAGGCTGCCGATCACCAACCGCTGGCGCGAGGGCGAGCCGTCCTGACCCCGGGCCACTGCCGCTTTTGGCCGCGCTGAGCTCGTGCGGCAGCCGGTCGGCCCGCAGGATCGTAACGACGGAGCCGAGCGGCGGCACGGGCCCTCGCCTGCCGGGAGGACGCGGACGTGGACGCAGTCGACGGGTGTGCCGGGGCCGGGCACGGTCCCGGCCGGCGACGCGTCCTGTCCGCGGCCGTCGCCGGGGCCGTCACGGCGGCGGCCGGCTGCGAGGCCGGCACGCCGTCTCCCCCGCGGCGCCGCGCCCGGCCCGTGCGCCCCGACGACTGGCGCATCGCCGACGAGGGGCCGCCGGACGCCGTCGAGGGCTACACCGACAAGGCCAGCGTCCTTCCCGGCGAGCGGTTCGGGCTGTACGTGTCCACGACCGCGGACGCCTTCCACGTCACCGCCCTGCGGGTGGGCTGGTACGGCGGCAGGCAGGCCGGGCGGGTGTGGACCTCGCAGCGGGTGGCCGGCCGCCGGCAGCCCCGCGGCCGGCTGGACCTGCCCACCAGGACCGTACGGGCCGGCTGGGAGCGCAGCCTCGACGTCGCCACCGACGGCTGGCCGGAAGGCGCCTACCTGCTGGTGCTCACGGCCGGCAGCGGCCACCAGCGGTACGTCCCGCTGGTGGTCCGCTCGGCCACCGCCGCGGGCCGGACGCTGATCATGCACGCCCCCACGACCTGGCAGGCGTACAACGACTGGGGCGGCTACAGCCTCTACACCGGCCGGGACGGCACCTACGGGCACCGGTCGTACGCGGTGTCCTTCGACCGGCCGTACGCGGCGAGCGGCGCCGAGAAGTTCCTGGTCTACGAGCGGCCCCTGGTGGTGCTCGCCGAGCGTCTCGGCCTGCCGCTGGCGTACACGACGGGCACCGACGTCCACCGGGACCCCGGGGTGCTGCGCGGCGCGACCACGGCCGTCTCGCTCGGGCACGACGAATACTGGACGCCTGAGCAGCGCGGGCACGTCACGGCCGCGCGTGACGCGGGCACCAACCTGGTCTTCCTGGGCGCGAACTCCTGCTACCGGCGGGTCCGTCTGGAGGCCGACGCCCGCACCGTGGTCTGCTACAAGACCGACTACCACCTCGACCCGTACCTGGCGGGGCACCCCTCGCGGCCCACCACCGACTTCCGCGCCCGGCCGGCCGCCGACCCCGAGTCCTCGCTGACCGGGGTCCTCTACGAGGGCTATCCGGCCGACGCCCCCTACGTGGTGGAGAACGCCGACCACTGGATCTTCGCGGGGACCGGCGCCGCGCAGGGCGACCGCTTCGACCACCTGGTCGGCGTCGAGTACGACCGGGTCGACCCCGGCTTCCCGACCCCGGCGCCGGTCGAGATCCTCGCCCACTCACCACTGGTCTGCCAGGGCCGCGACAGCCACTCCGACTCGGCCTACTACACGGTGCCCGGCGGCGCGGGAGTCTTCGCCACCGGGACGATGCGCTGGGTGGAGGGGCTCGTCGCGGGCACCGGCCTGGACGGGCGCGACCACGGGATGGACGAGCGGACCCGGCTGTTCGTCACCAGGGCCACGGAGAACGTGCTCACCGGCTTCGCGGCGGGCCCGGCGGGGACGACCCGGCCCGCGCCACGGGACAACGTGCGGCGGCTGTACGGGAGCTGACCGACCCCGGCGCCGGAGTGGGCCGGCTACCTCGGCAGTTGGAGGCGGGCGGCGATCGGAAGGTGGTCGCTGCCGGTCCTCGGCAGGGTCCAGGAGGACCGGGGCTCCACGCCCTTGACCATGATCTGGTCGATCCGCGCCATCGGTGTGCCGGCCGGCCAGCTGAAGCCCATGCCGTTGCCCGCGGCCCCCTGGGTGGAGCGCATCTGCGAGGTGACCGACGCCAACGCCCGGTCGTTCATGGTGCCGTTGAGGTCGCCGAGCAGCACGACGCTGTGCAGCGGCTCCGCCGCGATGGCCTCGCCGAGCGCGCCGGCGGCGCTGTCCCGCTGCCCTGCGGTGAACCCGGCGTGGAATTTCACCCGCACGGACGGCAGATGGGCCACGTAGACGGCGACCTTCCCGTCCGGCATGCTCACCGCGGCCCGCATCGCCCGCGTCCAGCCCATCTTGATGTCCACCGGCCGCACCCCGCTGATCGGGTACTTGCTCCACAGCCCGACCGTGCCCTGCACCGAGTGGTAGGGGTAGGCGGCCTTGAGATCCTGCGCGTAGCGGGGCGCCTGGTTCTCTGCCAGCTCCTCCAGCGCCACGATGTCGGCCCCGGCCGCGACCAGGTCCCGCGCGGTGCCGTCGGGGTCCGCGTTCTCGGCGTTGACGTTGTGCGTCACCACCATCAGGTCGCCGCCGGACCCGGTCTTGTCGATGAGGAGCCCGCCGAAGAGGTTCAGCCACACCAGGGAGGGCAGCAGCAGCGCGATCAGGGCGGTCGCCGACCGCCGCAGCACCGCCAGCACGAGCAGCACCGGCAGCGCCACGCCGAGCCAGGGCAGGAACGTCTCCAGCAGGCTGCCCAGGTTGCCGATCCGGTTGGGGATCGTGGAGTGGAAGAACAGCAGGGCGGTGAGCAGCACGCTCACCGCGGCCAGCACGATGCCCCGCCGCCACATCCCGGCGGGGCGCCACCAGCGCAGGAACCGTTCCACCACCCGTTCCCGCCGGCCGGCCTCGGCCGGCTCCGGCGTGCCGTCGCCGCCCGCGGCCGCCTCCGTGCTGCTCTGCGCCTGGGTCATGAGGATCCTCGCTGCCTTGCCGGGTGCTCCGCCGACCCTATGGGATCGGTATGTGAACCGACGGCCCCCGCCCCCGTGCGGGTTCCCTCCGCACGCCCGAATCACCCTGCTTGTGACGAAACCCGTACGTGCGGCGCTCCGCGCAGACGGGCGCGCTGCTATTCGGCGGGGTCGGGGGCGATGCCGTCGAGGATGAGGTCGACCACCCGCTCGGCGAGGCCCTCGTCCAGCGGGGCGTCCTGGTGGAAGGCGGTGCGGACGAGCATCGGGCCGGTGACGAAGTCGACCAGCAGCTCCAGGTCGGAGCCCAGCTCGGGCCGGACCGCCCCGAGTTCGATGCCCCGCTCCAGCAGCCGCCTGAGCGCGGCACGCCTGGTGGCGATGACCGTCTCGTGGTAGCGCCGCCACAACTCCGGGTTGTTCTGCGCCTGCGTCAGCATGTTGCGCAGCATCGCGGAGTCCCGTTTGGCCAGGCCGCGCCGGCGTATCGTCTCGACCGCGACGACCAGATCGTCGCGGAAGGACGTGCCGGGCAGTTCCGGCATCGCGGGGTTGTCGACGGCGACCATCGCGTCCAGCAGCAGCGCGTCCTTGCCGGCCCACCGCCGGTAGACCGTCGCCTTGCCGACGCCGGCCTCGCGGGCGATGCCCTCCATCGTCAGGTCGCCGAAGGGCGTCCCCTCGGCGATGAGCCGCAGAACCGTCTCGATGACCTTGTGGCCGACGGCCGCGTCGCGCGGGCGCCCGCGCGGCACGGCGGTCGTATCCGGTCCGCTCATTGCTCGGCACCGGCCATCGTCAGCTCCGCCTCACCGCCGGGCTCGGCGGCCGCGGGCCTGTCCCTGCCGGGCAGGAAGACCAGCACCACCAGCGCGCCGACCAGCGCGACACCGCCGGAGGCGGCGGCGGTGACGTGCATGGCGTGGATGAAGGCGTGGTGGGCAGGCTCGACCAGGTTCTGCCCCTTGGGGCCGAGCTTCGCGGCGACGCCGAGGGTGGCCTCGACGGACTCCCCCGCGGAGTGCCGGGCGGGCGCGGGCAGCCCGCCGAGGTGGCTGTCGATGCCGTTGCGGTAGACCGTGGACATCAGCGAGCCGAGCACGGCGACGCCGATCGCCCCGCCGACCTGGCGGAAGACGTTGTTTATGGCGGAGCCCGAGCCGGCCTTCTCACGCGGCAGCGACGACATGATCATCACGGTGGCGGGCGGCATGACGTGCGCCATGGACGTGCCCATCAGGAAGAACAGCACTTCGAGCACCCAGATCGGGGTGTCCGCGCCGAGCAGCAGGAAGCCCAGGAAGGACACGCCGGTCATCGTCATACCGGCCGCGCAGACCGCCCGCGCGCCGAACCGGTCGACCAGCAGCCGCGCCCTGGGCGCGAAGACCATCTGCGCGGCGGCCAGCGGGAGCAGTAGCAGGCCGGACTGCAGGGCGCTGTAGCCGCGGACGGACTGGGTGTAGAAGACGATGAAGAAGGTCACGCCCATCAGCGCGAAGAAGACCAGGCCGATGGCGGCGACGGAGGCGGAGAACTGCCGCTTCTTGAAGTACGTCACGTCCAGCGCCGGGTGGTCGCTGCGCTTCTCGTACCAGACGAAGCCGGCCAGGACCAGCACACCGCCGAGCACGGTCACCCACACCTCGGGCTTGGTGAAGTCGCCGGCCTGGCCGCCCTTGATGATGCCGTAGATCAGCAGCACCAGGCCGGCCATCGACACCAGCACGCCGACCGGGTCGAGCTTGCCGGGCCTGGGGTCCTTCGAGTCGGGGACGAGGACGAACATCGCGATCAGTCCGGCGACCACGATCGGCACGTTGACCAGGAAGACCGAGCCCCACCAGAAGTGCTGGAGCAGCAGGCCGCCGGTGATCGGCCCGATCGCGATGGCCAGGCCCACGACACCGGCCCAGATGCCGATCGCCTTCGGCTGCTCCTCGCGCTGGAAGACGTTCATGATGATGGCCAGCGTCGCGGGCATGATGAAGGCGCCGCCGAAGCCCATCAGGCCGCGGTAGGCGATCAGTTCGCCGGCGGACCCGGCCGACGCCGACAGCGCGGAGCCGACGCCGAAGACCAGCATGCCGAACAGCAGCACCTTCTTGCGGCCGAGCCGGTCGCCCAGCAGCCCCGCGGTGAACAGCAGGCCGGCGAAGACCAGGGTGTAGGAGTTGATCGCCCATTCCAGCTGGCTCTGCGTCGCGCCGAGCCCGGTCGGCTTCGGCTGCGCGATCGTCTTCATCGCCACGTTGAGGATGGAGTTGTCCAGCACCACGACCAGCAGGCTGAACAGCAGCACGGTGAGGATCGCCCAGCGCCGGCGGTGTATCGCCTCAGGGACGGTGAACGTCGGATTGTCGGCCATGCTGTCAGCGTAGGACGGATTTACGATACGGAGGTGTCTCGTATCGTAAAGTCCGGGTAAAACCGGCGGGGAGGGCCAGGTCGGGGGCCTATCACTGCCGGAAGCCGATCAGGAACAGAGAAGCGCGGCCCGCCCCGCACCCGTAGCGTGTCACCAGGGCCGATCCCGGGGAGGCGGCCCGTGCGACCGAGGGAGACACCATGGGCAAGCCCGCCAGGACGGACCACCAGCCGCAGGCGCCCGGCAGCGCCGACAGCCACGATCTGATCCGGGTGCACGGCGCACGGGTGAACAACCTCAAGGACGTGAGCGTCGAGATCCCCAAGCGCCGGCTGACGGTCTTCACCGGCGTCTCCGGCTCCGGCAAGAGCTCCCTGGTCTTCGGCACGGTCGCCGCCGAGTCGCAGCGGCTCATCAACGAGACCTACAGCGCCTTCGTCCAGGGCTTCATGCCGACGCTCTCACGGCCCGACGTCGACGTGCTCGACGGGCTGACCACCGCGATCGTGGTGGACCAGCAGCGGATGGGCGCCGACCCGCGCTCCACGGTCGGCACCGCCACCGACGCCAACGCCCTGCTGCGCATCCTCTTCAGCCGGCTCGGGAAGCCGCACATCGGCCCGCCGAGCGCCTACGCCTTCAACGTGCCCTCGGTCCACGCGGCCGGCGCGATCACCGTCGAGCGCGGCGCCAGGAAGGCGGTCAAGGCCACCTTCGACCGCACCGGCGGCATGTGCCCGCGCTGCGAGGGCCGCGGCACCGTCTCCGACATCGACCTGACCCAGCTCTACGACGACGCCAAATCGCTGGACGAGGGCGCGATCACCATCCCCGGCTACGGCTCGGACAGCTGGAACATGCGGCTCTACAAGGAGTCCGGCCTGGTCGACCCGGCCAAGCCGATCCGCGGGTTCACCAAGAAGGAACTGCACGCCTTCCTGCACCACGAGCCCACCCGGATGAAGATCGCCGGCATCAACATGACGTACGAGGGGCTGATCCCCCGGATCCAGAAGTCGATGCTGTCCAAGGACAAGGACGCGATGCAGCCGCACATCCGGGCCTTCGTGGAGCGGGCGGTCGCCTTCGACACCTGTCCCGAGTGCGACGGCACCCGGCTCAGCGAGGGCGCCAGGGCCTCCAAGATCGGCAAGATCAGCATCGCCGACGCCTGCGCGATGCAGATCAGCGACCTCGCGGACTGGGTCCGCGGCCTGCGCGAGCCCTCGGTGGCACCGCTGCTGGCCTCCCTGCGCGACAGCCTGGACTCCTTCGTCGAGATCGGCCTCGGCTACCTCTCGCTCGACCGTCCGGCCGGCACCCTGTCGGGCGGCGAGGCGCAGCGCGTCAAGATGGTCCGCCACCTCGGCTCGCCGCTCACCGACGTCACCTACGTCTTCGACGAACCGACCATCGGCCTGCACCCGCACGACATCCAGCGCATGAACGAGCTGCTGCTGCAACTGCGGGACAAGGGCAACACGGTGCTGGTCGTGGAGCACAAGCCGGAGACCATCGTCATCGCCGACCACGTGGTCGACCTCGGCCCCGGCGCCGGCACCGACGGCGGCACCGTCTGCTTCGAGGGCACCATCGAGGGCCTGCGCTCCTCCGGCACCGTCACCGGCCGCCACCTGGACGACCGGGCCGCGCTGAAAAAGGCGGTACGGGAGCCGGCCGGGGCGCTGGAGATCCGCGGCGCCACGACGCACAACCTGCGCGACGTCGACGTCGACATCCCGCTCGGGGTGCTCACCGTCATCACCGGCGTGGCCGGCTCCGGCAAGAGCTCGCTCGTGCACGGCTCCATCCCCGCCGACGCCGGTGTCGTCTCGATCGACCAGGCCCCGATCCGCGGCTCGCGCCGCAGCAACCCGGCGACGTACACCGGCCTGCTCGACCCGATCCGCAAGGCCTTCGCGAAGGCCAACGGCGTCAAGCCGGCGCTCTTCAGCGCCAATTCGGAAGGCGCCTGCCCGACCTGCAACGGCGTCGGCGTCGTCTACACCGACCTGGCCATGATGGCCGGCGTCACGAGCGTCTGCGAGGAGTGCGAGGGCCGGCGCTTCCAGGCCTCCGTGCTCGAATACCGCTTCGGCGGGCGGGACATCAGCGAGGTGCTGGCCATGTCGGTGGCCGAGGCGGAGGACTTCTTCGGCTCGGGCGACGCCCACACGCCGGCGGCCCACACGATCCTCACCCGCCTCGCCGACGTGGGCCTGGGCTACCTCAGCCTCGGCCAGCCCCTCACCACGCTCTCCGGCGGCGAGCGCCAACGCCTCAAGCTGGCCACGCACATGGCCGAGAAGGCCGGCGTCTACGTCCTGGACGAACCGACCACCGGCCTCCACCTCGCCGACGTCGAACAGCTCCTGGCCCTGCTCGACCGCCTCGTCGACTCCGGCAAGTCCGTCATCGTCGTGGAACACCACCAGGCCGTCATGGCCCACGCCGACTGGATCATCGACCTCGGCCCGGGCGCCGGCCACGACGGCGGCCACATCGTCTTCGAGGGCACCCCCGCCGACCTGGTGACCACCTGCTCCACCCTCACCGGCCGACACCTCGCCGCCTACGTCAGCGAGACGTAGGCGCGCCCTACGCCGAGGAGCCCGGGGCCGCGGGCGCACGGCTCGCGGCCAGCGCGTCGTACCCCACGAAGGTGAACATGCGGGCGTCGCCCGCGAGCGCCCGCGGCTCCGCGGTGCGGTGGTGGACGCCGACCCCGTACCCGGCGTCCGGCTCGGAGAGGAAGCGGCGGTCGAAGCCGCTCGCTTCGAGCCGGTCGCAGATCCGCGGCACCAGGTCCGGCGCCTTGCGGTGCCTGGTCCACACGAGCGTGCCGCCCCGCCGGCACAGCGCGGCGCAGTGGTCCACCGTGGCGAGGACGTCGTCGTCCGTGATGTTGCCGAACACCCCGCACATCAGCACCAGGTCGGCCGGCGCGGCCCCTCCATAGAGGCGGGTCAGCGCGGCGTCGCCCTCGACGACCCCGACGCGGTCCAGCTTGGCTGCGGCGGCCGCCCGCCGGGCCACGGCGACGTTGCGCGGGTCCAGCTCGACCAGCCGCGCGGTCACGTCGGCCGCCCGCGGGTGCCCGGCCAGCACCTCGATCAGGTCGCGGCCCTGCCCGGCGCAGACGCTGATGACCCCGATCGGCCCCGCCGGATACGCGTCGAGCGCCGCGCGGACGTGCTGCTGGACGACGAGCAGCCGCCGGCCGAGGGAGGAGTTCGGGGTGTCGTAGAGGTCGTGCCAGGTGTGCCAGTCCATGCGCGCACCCTAGGGAGCGGGCCGCGCCCCGCGCACCCGGTTTGCGTTCGGGGATCGTGCCGTACCGCACAGCGCACCTCCCCTTTGCGGTCTCCGCGAGGCGTGTCAGCATGGAGGGGATCCGGGGACGCCGTCAGGGCGCCTCGAGATGACATGAGGGAGCTGTCACCATGACGCAACTTCCGGCTGCCCAGACGACGCCCGCGGGCGGCGACAATCCCAAGGCGCTCTACGGCGGGGCGGGGACGCGGCGGGTCACCGTGCGCGACCTGGCGCTCGCCAAGGAGCGGGGGGAGCGGTGGCCCATGCTCACCGCGTACGACGCGATGACCGCGTCGGTCTTCGACGAGGCCGGGATCCCGGTGCTGCTGGTCGGGGACTCGATGGGGAACTGTCACCTCGGCTTCGACAGCACCGTGCCGGTCACGATGGACCACATGACGATGCTGGCCGCGGCCGTCGTCAGGGGGACGAGCCGGGCACTGATCGTCGGGGACCTGACCTTCGGGTCGTATCAGGAGGGGCCCGTGCAGGCGCTGCGGAGCGCCACCCGGCTGGTCAAGGAGGCCGGGGTCGGGGCGGTGAAGCTGGAGGGCGGCGAGCGGTCGCTGCCGCAGACCGAGACGATCGTGCAGGCCGGCATCCCGGTGATGGCGCACCTCGGCCTGACCCCGCAGTCGGTGAACACCCTCGGTCACCGGGTGCAGGGCCGCGGCGAGGAGGCGGCGCAGCAGCTGATCAGGGACGCGAAGGCGGCGCAGAATGCCGGTGCCTTCGCGGTGGTGCTCGAACTGGTCCCGGCCGAGGTCGCCGCCGAGGTCACCCGTTCGCTGCACATCCCGGTGATCGGCATCGGGGCCGGCCCCGACACCGACGCGCAGGTGCTGGTGTGGACCGACATGGTCGGGCTGACCGGCGGGAAGGTGCCGCGCTTCACCAAGCAGTACATGAACCTGCGGCAGGCCCTCGGCGACGCCGCCAGGGCGTATGCCGAGGAGGTCGTCGGCGGGGCCTTCCCGGCCGAGGAGCACACCTTCCACTAGGTGCCGGGGCGCGGGCGGCGGGTGTCCCGACACTTCCGGGTTTTTCCGAAGTGCCGCCGGTTCATTTGAGACATCCCGCCGCCGCGTCCGTATGGGTGGGTGAGCTCCACCAGAGCTCCGCCTGGGGGTACCCCACCCAGGGGCGGCGGCCACCGGCGCATACGGGAAGTCGGCATGACCTTCACCACACGTGGCGGCGCCCTCACCGGCGAACTCGACCGGGCGCCCCGGGTAGGGCAGGATGCGCCCGTGGACGGACCACCGCTCGGACCCTCGGAGCCCGCAGGCTCGGCCCCGGAGGAGGAGCTGATGCGGGCGCTGTACCGCGAGCACGCGGGCGCGCTGTACGCCTACGTGCTCCGGCTCGTGGCGGGCGACCGCTTCCTGGCCGAGGACGTCGTGCAGGAGACGCTGCTGCGGGCGTGGAAGAGCGCCTCCCGGCTCGACCCGGCCGCCAGGTCGCTGCGGCCGTGGCTGGTCACGGTGGCCCGGCGGATCGTGATCGACTCCCATCGCAGCCGGCAGGCCCGCCCGCCGGAGACGTCGCCGGCGGCGCTCGAGCAGCTGCCGGCGGACGACGAGATGGAGCGCTCGCTGCGGCTGATGACGATCTCGGACGCGCTGCAGGACCTGTCGGAGGCGCACCGGGAGGCGCTGGTCGCCACGTACTTCGGCGGCCGTACGGTAAACGAGGCCGCCGAGGAGCTGGGGCTGCCGCCCGGGACCGTACGCTCCCGGGTGTTCTACGCGCTGCGCGCCCTGCGGAACGCGCTGGAGGAGAGAGGTGTGACCACCTCATGAACCCGCACATGGACGTGGGCGCCTACCTGCTCGGCGCGCTGGACGACGAGGAGATGGCGCGCTTCGAGGCGCACCTGCTGGACTGCGAGCTGTGCGGGCACGAGCTCGACGAGCTCAGCGGGGTCCTGCCGGTGCTCGACGAGCTGCGCGACGACGGGCTGGCCTTCGCCCGGATGCCCAGCGGTGACGCGGTGCTCGACCGGCTGCTCGCGGAGGTCGCGGGCGAGCGCCGGGCGCACCGGCGGCGGCGCCTGGTCTCGATCGCGGCGGCCGCGGTCCTCGTCGTCGGCGGCCCGGCGGTCGCCGTGCTGGCCGCCCAGGACCGCGGCGGCTCCCCCGCGGCGGTCCAGACCTTCGGCTCCGACCAGCACACCGCCTCCGACCCCGCGACGGGCGTGTCCGCGGTCGTCGGCGTCACCGACAAGGGGTGGGGCAGCGTGGTCGACCTGCGTCTCACCGGCGTCGAGGGGCCCCTGACCTGCAGCCTCATCGCGTACGGGGCGGACGGCAAGCAGCAGACGGTGGCCACCTGGTCCGTCCCGTCCGGCGGCTACGGCACGGACGCCAGGCCGGCGCCCCTCACCGTGCACGGTGCCGCGGGGCTGCACGCCTCGGCGATCACGCACTTCGACGTCCGCACCGACACCGGCGCCCTGCTCGTCACCGTACCGACGTAGGCCCGACGCGGCGGGCCCTCCCGCCGACATGGCGCGTCGGCGGGATGTCGGTGCCGTGTCAGGGCGACCCGCCACTGTGGTGGGCATGACGACGCGACTGAGCAAAGAAGGCGCCGCCGTCGAGGTACGGGGGCTGGTCAAGCACTACGGCCGGACCAAGGCACTCGACGGGGTGGACCTCGACGTACGGCAGGGGACGGTGCTCGGTGTCCTCGGGCCCAACGGAGCCGGGAAGACCACGCTGGTCCGGGTGCTGTCCACGCTGGTCAAGCCCGACGCGGGCTCGGCCCGGGTGGCGGGCTACGACGTCCTGCGCCAGCCCCGGCAGCTGCGCCGGGTGATCGGGCTCACCGGGCAGTACGCCTCGGTGGACGAGAAGCTGTCCGGCCGGGAGAACCTCTACATGATCGGGCGGCTGCTCGACCTGCCGAGCAGGCAGGCCAAGGCCCGGGCGGACGAGCTGCTGGAGCGGTTCTCGCTGACCGAGGCGGCCAAGCGGCCCGCGATGCAGTATTCGGGCGGCATGCGCCGCCGGCTCGACCTGGCGGCGAGCATGATCGGGAACCCGTCGGTGCTGTACCTGGACGAGCCGACGACCGGCCTGGACCCGCGGACCCGCAACGAGGTGTGGGAAGAGGTCCAGCGGATGGTGGCGGAGGGCGCCACCGTGCTGCTCACCACGCAATACATGGAGGAGGCCGAGCAGCTCGCCAGCGAGCTGACGGTGATCGACCGCGGCCGGGTGGTCGCCAGCGGCAGGGTCGCGGAGCTGAAGGCGAAGGTCGGCGGCCGGACGCTGCAGATCGTCCCCTCGCAGCCCGACCAGCTCGGCGCGATGGCGGACGCGATCGACGCGGCGGGCATCGACGGCGTCGCCGGAGTGCGCACCGACCGCGCCGCGGGCGCGGTCAACGTGCCGATCGTCGACGACGGCCAGCTGACCGCGGTGGTGGGCCTGCTGGCCACCCGCGGCTTCGGCATCGCCCACATCGGCACCCATCTGCCCAGCCTGGACGAGGTGTTCCTGGCGATCACCGGCAGGAAGGCCACGACGGACGCCCCGGCGGACGCGGCCCCGCTCACGAAGGACACCCCCGCGAGGGACACCCGGGCCAACGGCGCTTCCGCCGAGGACGCTCCCGGCAAAGACGCTCCCGCCGACGACGCTCCCGCCGACGACAAGGAAGAGGTGACGGTATGACCACGGCCACGGCCACACTGGACCGGCCGGCCAAGGCCGCCGCTGCCGCCGAGGGCCGGATCGGCCTGCGGGCCAACCTGCGCCACATCGGCGCCCTCGCCCGGCGCAACATGCTGCAGATCAAGCAGGACCCGGAGTCGATGTTCGACGTCCTGCTGATGCCGGTGATCTTCACCCTGCTGTTCGTCTACGTCTTCGGCGGCGCGGTGGCCGGCAAGGGCAACCAGCAGGAGTACGTGAACTACGTGGTGCCCGGCCTGATGGCCATGATGGGCATGAACATCGCGATGGCGGTCGGCACCGGCATCAACGACGACTTCAAGAAGGGGGTCATGGACCGGTTCCGCACGATGCCCATCGCGCGCTCCTCGGTCCTGATCGCCAAGATCGTCGTCGAGCTGGGCCGCATGATGATCGCCACCCTGATCCTGCTGGGCGTGGGCTTCGCGCTCGGCCTGACGGTCCACACCGACGTGCTGCACCTGCTCGGGGCCGTCGCCCTGTCCGCGGTCTTCGGCGCCTCGCTGATGTGGATCTTCATCCTGCTCGGCCTGACCATGAAGACGCCGCAGGCGGTACAGGGGGTCGCCATGCTCGTGCTGATGCCGTTGCAGTTCGGCAGCTCGATCTTCGCCAAGCCCACCACGATGCCGGGCTGGCTGGAGGGCTTCACCAGGGTCAACCCGCTGTCCAACCTGGCGGACGCGGCCCGCGCCATGATCAACGGCGGTGCCGTCGCGCACTCGGTGTGGATCACGCTGGCCTGGTCGGTGGGCATCACCGCGGTGACCGCGCCGCTTGCGGTGGCGCGCTTCCGCAAGAAGACCTGACGGACCGGGCCTTGCGGCTCAGTCGATGTCGCGCATCAGGGCGACGGCCTCCCGCAGATCGGGGCCGTCGCCCTCGGCATATCCGGCGGCGTATCCGTCCTCGCCGAGCAGCGCGGTCAACCGCGCCCTGGCGTCGTCCAGTTCGCGCTGCACGCCGGGCGGGACCGCCGACGGGCGGAGCCGGTCGTGGACGTTCATGACGGCCGCGGCGCGGCGGGCCCGGCGCTCGGTGGCGCCGTCGGGACCGCCCCGCTCGGCGAGCAGCGTCAGCAGCTCGATCGCGCCGGGCGCGAGCAGCATGCCCAGACGCGGCGTGATCACCTCGGCGAGCGGGTGCTCGGCCAGGGTCGCCAGGCCCTCGTGCAGCAGGGCCAGTCCCCCCTCCGGGTCGCCGAGCCTGCCGATCAGGGAACCCTTCATGCCCTTCAGCATGCCCATCACGAAGGCGGGCTGCCCGCTGGCGGCGACACCCCGCGCCATCGTCTCCTCGATCAGTTCCAGCGCCTCCGCGGGCCGCCCGGTGCTGCCGAGCGCGCCGGCGAGCATCATCCTGCCGAAGAAGCCTGCGCCGTCCTGGTCGGTGCCGGTGCGGGTGGCGTCGTCCACGCCCTCCCGGAGCTTGCGCATGCCCTCCTCGACCTGGCCGGCGTTGACCATGGCATCGCCGAGCCGCACGGTGAGGACCGGCACGTGCTGCGGGGAGCCGATCTTGCGGGCCAGCTCGATCCCCTCGACGCAGCACCGGGCGGCGTGCTCCCAGTCGCCCGCGTTGCCCGCGGCCTCGGCCTCCGCCGACAGCGTCTCGGCCATGCCCCACTCGTCACCGAGCCGCTGGAAGATCCGGCGGCTCTCGCCTATGTCGAGGACCGAGTCCGCTATGCGCTCGGCCACGTCGTTGTTGATCTTCGCCCGCAGTTGCAGCACGTACGCCAGCTCCCAGTCCCTGCCGTAGCGGCGGCAGGCGGCCACCGTGTCCTCCACGAGCGCCTGCAGCCGGCCGAAGTCGCCGGTGAAGAAGGCGCCGTAGGCGCGCAGGATGCCGGGGAAGCGGGCCGACTGGGGCAGCTCGGGCGGGTAGTTGGCGATGAGCGAGCGGCCGATGCCGACCATGCTCGGTTTCGTCCACCACTCCGCCTCCTCGTCGTTGGCCGCCATGTCGATGACCCGCACCCAGAGGCGGGCCTCGTGCAGCTGCTCCCGGCTCAGCGGCGGCGGGTCCTCCAGCGGCCCGCGCTCGACCGGCCGGGTCGTCGGCGGCTCGGCGAAGGGGTCGGGGCCCATCCCCGCGACCCGCTTGGGCCAGTAGCGGCGCTCCGAGACGTAGTTGCGCACCTCCCAGAACCAGTTGCAGCCCAGCACCAGCAGCAGCGCGTCCTCCTCCGCGCCGGCGTCCACCGCCCGGCGCAGCGCGGCCCGCAGGTTCTCGTGCTCGACCTCCAGCCGCTCGAACCAGGCCAGTTGGCCGGCCCGGCGCAGCAAGGGGTCCGCCCTGCGGGCGAATTCGCGGAAGTACGTCAGGTGCCGCTGTTCGACCGCGGACCGCTCGCCGGACTCGTCGAGCCGCTCCGCGGAGTATTCGGAGATCGTCTCCAGCATGCGGTAGCGCTCGCTGTCCGCGGTCAGTTCGGCGAGGACCAGGGACTTGTCGACTAGGGAGGCGAGCAGCGGGGCGACGTCGGCCGGGCCGAGCGCGGCCCCGTCGGCCGGTGCGGCCGGTGCGGCGCTCTCGGCGGGTGGGGTGGCCGCCTCGGGCAGGTCGGTGCAGATCGCCTCGACGGCCTCCAGCGTCCAGCCGCCGCGGAAGACCGCCAGGCGGCGCAGCAGGGCGCGTTCGGCCGGGTCGAGCAGGTCCCAGGACCAGTCCACCACGGCCCGCAGGGTCTGCTGCCGCGGCAGCAGCGTACGGCTGCCGCCGGTCAGCAGCCGGAAGCGGTCGTCGAGCCGGTCGGCCAGCCCGCGCGGCGACATGCTGCGCAGCCGGGCCGCGGCCAGCTCGATGGCCAGTGGCAGCCCGTCGAGGCGGTGGCACAACTCGGCGCAGGCCACCGGGTCGTCGTCCACCGAGAAGCCGGGCCGGGCGGCCGCGCCCCGGTCGGCCAGCAGCCGCAGCGCGGTCGGTTCCGGCAGCGGGTCCAGCGGGCGTATCAACTCCCCCGGCACGCCCAGCGGTTCACGGCTGGTGGCCAGCACCGCCAGGCCCGGGCACTCGGCGAGGAGCTGGGCGGCCAGCATGGCGGCCGCGTCGATCACATGCTCGCAGTTGTCCAGCACCAGCAGCATCTCGCGGGTCGCGAGGTGGTCGGTCAGGCGCCGCAGTGGGTCCTTGACCTTGGTCTCCACGGCCATCGCCGTCTCCGCGGCGCCACCGTGCAGCTGGGTGTCGCGCAGCCCGAGCGAGCTGATCACGGCCTCGGGGAGGGTGCGCGGGTCGCTGACCGGGGCCAGTTCCGCGTACCAGACGCCGTCCGGCCAGCGACCGGCGACCAGGTCGCCGGCCTCCTGGGACAGGCGGGTCTTGCCGGTGCCGCCCGGGCCGGTGATCGTCACCAGCCGGGCACGGGACAGGTCCGCGCCCACCGCGGCGATCTCGGCCTCCCGGCCGACGAAACTCGTCAGCCGGATACGGGCGTTGCCGCCGGGCCCGCCATGACGGCTCCCCGGCCGCCCCACCGGCTCGGCCGGCTGCGGCGGCTCCTGCCGGGGGTTGAGCAACTCGGCGTGCAGGGAGCGCAGTTCCGGGCTCGGGTCGGCGCCCAGCTGGTCGGCCAGCGACCGGCGCACCACGTCGTACGCCGCCAGCGCGTCGGCTGTGCGGCCCGCCGCGCGCAACGCCCGGATGTGCAGCGCGTGCAGCGGCTCGTCCAGCGGGTGGTCGGCGGCCAGCCCCGCCAGTTCGGGCAGCACGTGGGCGGCCCGGCCCAGCTCCAGCTCGGCGGCCAGCCGCAGCCGCCGGGTGTCCAGGCGCAGCGCTTCGCTGCGTACGGCGGCGGTGCCGCGGTCCGGCAGGTCGGCCAGCGCCGGGCCGCGCCACAGCGCGAGCGCGTCCGCCAGCAGCGTGGCGGCCTTGACCGGGTCCCCGTCGTCCAGCGCACGGGCGCCCTCGGCGGCGAGCCGCTCGAAACGGTAGAGGTCGACGTCGTCGTGCGCGGCGGCCAGCCGGTAGCCGCCCTCCACCGAGCCGACCGCGTCATGGCCGACGGCCTTCCGCAGCCGCCCGACCAGTGCCTGCAACGCCCCCGTCCCGCCGGCCGGCGGCTCCCCGTCCCACACCTCGCCGATCAGCACGTCCGCGGTCACCACCCGGCCGGGCCGCAGCGCGAGCGCCGTCAGCAGCGCACGGAGCCGCCCGCCCGCGAGGGCGACCGGCTCCCCGTCGTCCCGCAGGGCCCCGGTGGTGCCGAGAATCGTGTATCGCACGGCCCCATTCTTACGCCAGTCGCCTCCGGCGCGGCGACCGTCCCTGCTGGCCGCACCCGGTATTCCCCGGCGCCCCGGGGGCGACCCCTCGCGGTGGCGGGGACGTGGGATGATCGGGCGCCCGGGGGCGATGTGCGCCGCCGGGGTCGGTTGCCGTCGGAAGCTGGAGCACTCGCATGAGCGTCACGCCGATTCGTCAGGCCCGCGGCGGCGGGGAGCGGGCCGTCAGCCCCGTCTTCCTCGGCATCGCGGCGGTCATGGCCGTGTCCGGGTGGGCGGTGTGGAGCGGCTTCGCCTCGGACGCCGGCTTCGCGGTGTTCCTGTTCGTCGTGTCCGGCTGGATCGTCTCCCTGTGCCTGCACGAGTACGCGCACGCCCGTACCGCGCTGCACAGCGGCGACATCACCATCGGCGGCAAGGGCTACCTCACCCTCAACCCGCTGAAATACGCCAACGCCGCGCTGTCCATCGCGCTGCCGGTGATCTTCGTGATCATGGGCGGTATCGGCCTGCCCGGCGGTGCGGTCTTCATCGAGCGGGGCCGTATCAGGGGCCGGTGGCGGCACAGCCTGATCTCGGCCGCGGGCCCGCTGATGAACGTGCTGTTCGCCGCCGTGCTGATGCTGCCCTTCACGATGGGCCTCATCGACAGCTGGCCGCGCACCTTCCTCTTCGCCCTCGCCTTCCTGGCCTTCCTCCAGGTCAGCGCGGCCCTGCTGAACCTGCTGCCGATCCCGGGCCTGGACGGCTACGGCATCTGGGAGCCGTGGCTGCCGTACAACTTCCGCCGCCAGGTGGAGCCCTTCGCGCCCTTCGGGCTGATCGCGACCTTCGGCGTGCTCTACATCCCGGCGGTCAACGACAAGTTCTTCGAGGGCGTCTACCACGTCATGGGCTGGTTCAAGGTGCCGGACATCGCCGTGGAGTACGGCTACTGGCTCTTCCGCTTCTGGAAGCACTGACGGGTCCGCGTCCGGAAGCGCTCCCTCGCCGGCCCTCGTCCCGCCGGGGGCGGGCTCACGCGGTCGCGCGGGCCTTCCTGCGCAGATACCACCACATGTTGCTGGACACGCCCGCGAGCAGCACCCACACCACGCCCAGCCAGTTGCCGTTCACGAAGGACACGACGGCGGCGGCGACGGCGAGGACGCACACGAGGAGTGCGTAGAGGGCGAGGCGGGGCATGCGGGACGGCTCCTGTCCTGACACGTGCGTACGGGCTGTGTGCGCCCATTGTCCCCCATGGTCCGCAGCCGGGAGGCGGGCGGCCCGGGGAGCCGGTTGACTGGTGGGCGACAGCGCCGCCGGGCGCGGAAGGGACGTCTCGTGGACACCACCATGCACGCGGTACGCGGCCACCGCCGCGGCGGACCCGAGGTACTGGCCTACGAGACCGCGCCGCGCCCGGTGCCGGGCGAAGGCGAGGTCCTGGTCCAGGTGCGGGCCGCCTCGATCACCGCGGGCGAGCTGGCCTGGGACGCCACCTGGACCGACAGCCTGGCACCCGGCGGCAAGCCGCGGCTGCCGGCGACCCCGGCGAAGGAGCTGGCGGGGGTCGTCGTCGAGGGCCCGGGCACGGGCGACGAGGTCTTCGGGCTGATCCCCTTCACCCGGGACGGCGCGGCCGCGGAATTCACCGCGGTGCCGGCCGAGGTGCTCGCGCCGAAGCCGGCCGGCCTCGGCTTCGAGGAGTCAGCCGCCCTCACCCTCGCCGGGCTGACCGCCTGGCAGGGCCTGGTACGGCACGGCGGGCCGGCCGAGGGCCGGCGGGTGCTCGTGCACGGCGCGGCGGGCGGCGTCGGCTCGCTCGCCGTCCAGATCGCGGCCGCCCTCGGCGCGGAGGTGATCGGCACGGCGGGCGCCGACCACCTGGACTTCGTCCGCGGCCTGGGCGCCGCCCGGGCCCTGGACTACCGGGCGGAACCCTTCGAGGACCAGGTCAGGGACGTCGACCTGGTCTTCGACACCGCGGGCGGCGACGTGCAGCAGCGCTCGTGGCAGGTGCTGCGGGACAGCGGCGTGCTGGTCAGCATCGTCTCGCCGCCCGAGCCGCCCGAGCCGCCCGAGCCGCCCGCGGGCGAGGGCCCGCGCGGGACCTTCTTCGTCGTGGAGCCGGACCGGGCCGGCCTCGTCGAACTGACCCGCCTGGTCGACGCGGGCCGGCTCACGGTCCCCGTCGACCAGGTGATCCCCCTGTCGGGGACGTCCGCCGCCTACGCCGCCCTGGAGCAGCGCAGCCGCCGCGGCAAGATCGTCCTGAGCGTCTCCTGAGCTGCCCGGCCGGGCGCCGGGCCGGGGTCGTGGGGCTCAGACGTCCGTGAGGCGGAGGCCCGCGTGGGCCTTGTAGCGGCGGTTGACCGAGATCAGGTTGGCCACCAGGGACTCGACCTGGTGGGCGTTGCGCAGGCGGCCGGCGAAGACGCCGCGCATGCCGGGGATGCGGGCGGCGAGGGCCTGGACGATGTCGGTGTCGGCGCGGGACTCGCCGAGCACCATCACGTCGGTGTCGATCTCCTCGATCAGCGGGTTCTGCAGCAGCACCGCCGACAGGTGGTGGAAGGCGGCGGTGACCCGGGAGTCGGGGAGCAGCGCGGCGGCCTGCTGGGCGGCGCTGCCCTCGTCGGGCGTGAGGGCGTACGCGCCCTGCTTGTCGAAGCCGAGCGGGTTGACGCAGTCCACCACGAGCTTGCCGGCCAGCTCCGCGCGGAGCGACTCCAGGGTCTTGGCGTGGCCGTCCCACGGCACCGCGACGATCACCACGTCGCTGCGCCGGGCGCACTCCGCGTTGTCGGCGCCCTCGACGCCGAGGCCCAGTTCGGCGGCGGCGGTCTGCGCGCGCTCGGCGTTGCGCGAGCCGATGACGACCTGCTGGCCGGCCCTGGCCAGCCGGTAGGCCAGGCCGCGGCCCTGGTCGCCGGTACCGCCGAGCACCCCGACCACCAGCCCCGACACGTCGGGCAGCTCCCAGGGGTCCTTCGCCGGCGCCTTGGCCGGCGCCTTGGCCTCCGCGGCGGGGGCTTCGTCGGTCGCCGCGGTCCTGCTGTCGTCAGCGTGAGTCATGCCGCGATCCTGCCAGGTCCGCCCGCCCTCGGCGCCGGGCGCCCCCCACGGGTGTCCCGTATCACCCACCAGGCGGGGCCCACCACCCTCCGGCGACCCGGCCCGCACCGTGCGCGCCCAGCACCTGAGGGGTGCGGCCTTGCCCAGAGGGCGACCACCAGGGGCGCGTGGGGGTATCCCCCAGGCGAAGCTCTGGGGGAGAACTGCGCGCCCGGCCCACCACCGGTCGGTGGGCCGGGCGCGACGGGGACAGCCCCGTTCGGACGGTGGCGACGTGCGCGACGGGTGGTCACACGGTGGGCACCCCGACGGCCGCCGAGGCCGTCGCGTCGTGACCGCCCCGCGCAGGTCGCAGCTCCATCGTGCAGCACTTGACGCTGCCGCCGGCCTTGTGGAATTCGGACATGTCGACGCCGATCGGCACGTAGCCGCGCTCGCGCAGCGGGTCGTGCAGGGCCGCCGCTTCCCGGGGGAGCAGGACGTTGCGGCCGTCGCTCACCGCGTTGAGTCCGAAGACGGCCGCGTCCTCGGCGGTGGCGAGCAGGGCCGTCGGGAAGAGCCGGGCGAGGACCGCACGGGAGCCGGGGGAGAAAGCGCCGGGGTAGTACATGACGTCGTCCGCGGTGTCGTCCAGGACGGCGAGAGCGGTGTCCAGGTGGTAGTAGCGCGGGTCGGTCAGCTCCAGGCTGATCACCGGGCGGCCGAAGAACTCCTGCGCCTCGTCGTGCGCGAGCGGGCTGCTGCGGAAGCCCTGCCCGGCCAGCAGCCAGCTGCCGGTGACGGCGAAGTCACCCTCGGCCTCGTTGACGTGCTCGGGCTCGCGTACGTCGGCGAAGCGCTCGGCGCGGGACCGGAACCACGCCAGGTGGGCCGGGGCCTCAGCGGCCCGTTCGGGGTTGGCGAACCGCGCGCCGAGCACCCGCCCTTCCACGACGGTGGCGCCGTTCGCCGCGAAGACCATGTCGGGCAGGCCCGCGACCGGGTCGAGGATCTCCACGGTGTGGCCGAGCGCGCGGTAGCGGTCGCGCAGGTCCTCCCACTGGAAGAGCGCGAGCGCGGGGTCCACCGGTTTGTCGGGGTCCATCCAGGGGTTGATGGAGTACGCCACGCGGAAGTGCGCCGGGGGGCACATCAGATACCGGCGGGGGGTCGCAGTGCGCAATGAGGGCTCCTCGTGGTGGTGAGTGGGCCTGGGGTGCACAGTGGCGTCCCCCGCCGGACGATCGGCCCGGCCGGGGACGTACTACGAGGATTGTGCGCCCGATCACCCCTCTGGGAGCCCGACTTCGTACGGAAGGGCGGTCGCGCCGCAGAAGCTCCGGCCTCGGGGCCGCCCGGCGGCCGTCGATCGTGCCGCGACCGCCCGGGTCAGGCGGTGCGCGGGAAGGCCTCGCCCAGCGCGGTGAAGACCGCGCTGTTCAGCGCGAAAGCGGCCCGGCACTCGTCGACGACCCGCTGCCGCTCCAGCTCGTCGAGCGGCATGGCGTCGAGCAGCCGGCGGTAGCCGCGCTTGAAGGCGGCGGGGTTGTCGATGCCCTCGAAGACGTAGAAGCGCACCCCGTCGCCCTTGTGGGGCAGGCCCCAGGTCTTCTCCGCGATGTCGCGGATGATCTGGCCGCCGGACAGGTCACCCAGATAGCGGGTGTAGTGGTGGGCGACGTAGCCGGCCGGCCAGTCGGCCGCGGTCTCGGTGATCCGGGCGGCGTAGCGGGCGGTGGCGGGCAGCGGCGAGGCCCGCTGCCGCCACTCCTCACCGAGCAGCCGGTCCAGGTCGCTCTCCAGCGCGGCCAGTCTGCGCAGCTCGGGGGGCCGGACGAAGGGTCCGGCCACCGGGTCGTCGGCGAGCCCCGCCGCGCCTTCCTCCAGCGCCCGGTAGACGAACCACAGCTGCTCCGTGTAGCGCGCGTAGGCGGCGACGCCGAGCCGGCCGCCCAGCAGATCGGCCATGAAGGCGGAATTCTCCGCCTCGGTGTGCTGCTGCCGGCTCGCGGCGCGGATGACGGTGGAGAAGGGCTGCGCGGACATGGGTCCTCCGGTTCCTGGCGGCGAACCTGCTGGTCCGCCGGGCTGTTCGTGGCGATTCGGTACGTCTGAGCGAGTGCCTTGCCGACATTCTGTCGGGAAATCCCGCCGGAGGAACACTTCCACCCCCGGCGGGTGTTCATTCCCGGCAAGAGGGAGGATGTCCTCCATCAGCCGCGTACCGTGTGCACTGCGGGACGGGGGCGAGGGAAGGAGCTAGATGGCAGGCAAGAGCAGGTTGTCCGAGTGGGTGCGCCGCCGGACGGAAGGCGCTTCCGGCGCCCCCCGGGCAGCGGAGCCGGACCTGCGCCGAGACCCCCTGGTCAGAGCAGCCGCCACCGCCGGATTCCCGGTCGCGCCCGCCGCGCACCCCGCCAACTTCGGCTGTTCCTGCGAGCGCATCGGCTGTCCGATCCCGGCCGTCCACCCGGTCTCACTGGCCTGGCAGACCCAGGCGAGCACCGACATGGACAAGATCGACCACTGGCTGCGCACCGACCCGCTGGCCAACTTCGTCACCGCCACCGGCATCGCGCACGACGTCCTCGACGTCCCGGCGGAGGCCGGCAGGCTCGCCATCGAACGGCTGATCGCCGACGGCGCCACCCTGGGCCCGGTCGCCGCCCGCGCCGACCGGCTGCTGTTCTTCACCGAGACCCGCGGCAATCCCGCCGACGAGGACGAGTGGTGGCCCTGCGAGCTGGACAGCCACCCGGAGACCGCCGAGGAGCACCCCGGCATCCGCTGGCACTCCCGCGGCAGCTACGTGCTGCTGCCGCCGTCCCGGCTGCCGTCCGGCCATACCGTCGAATGGCTGCCGCAGCACGACCTCGACCTGCCGCTGCCCGACCCGCTGCCGGTGCTGGACGTCCTGTCCGACGCCTGCGCCCAGTTCTCCTACGAGCCGGAGCGCGAACCGGCCACCTGGCTGCGCTGACCGCTGACCGGCCACCTGGCGGCGCTGACCGCTGCCGGCGGGCGCTACTCGCCCTTCGCGGTGACCAGGCCGACGACCCGGCTGAGGAAGACGACCTCGCCGCTGCCGGCGGCCGGCGGGACGGTGACCGCCTCGTCCGCCAGCCGCGACAGCGTGACCGAGGTGTGCGGGGTGCCGGTCATCAGGGCCTCGGTGTCGACGTCGATCGCCAGGCGGTAGCCGAACCTGAAGGTGACCCGCGACTGGTGGCGCGAGGCGAAGAAGACCAGCGCCCCGCCGTCGGACGTACGCAGCGCGACCGGCGTGAAGTCACCGCCCGCGGCGGGCTGGTCGGCGTACCGGGTGACCGAATTGGGGTCCCTGGCGCGGGCGTTGCGGTCCGCGCGCAACTGCGAGGTGTCGGGGCCGTCCGCGAAGACGTCGCTGCCGCCGCTGCCGAGGTACGTAGCGTAGTCCGCGCTCACCTGGCCCGGCTGCACCAGCAGGTCCGTACCGGCCAGGTCCAGCGCGACCGCGTAACCGTCCTTGTCCCGGGCGAATGCGGGCACGTCCACGGTGGCGATCGACGCGACGTACGACGCCTTCCACGGCTGCCCGGCGGCGGACCGCCGGAAGACCAGCAGCCAACGGGTCGCGGCACCGCGGTTGGTGGCGGTGTCGGCGACGAAATACTTCGGCCAGCCGACCTGCCGGGGTATGGCGAAGCGCGAGTCGGAGAAGACCAGCGGCCGGTAACCCGGGTTGCCCTGCGGGTGGTTGGCGTGTTTCGCGCGCAGGCCCGCCTCGTCGGTCGTCCCGAGCGCGCCCGACTCGACCGCGGTGACGCCCTCGGCGTCGTAGGTCCTGCCGACCCGGTTGTCGACCGCGGCGAAATTCGCCAGCACCCGCACGGCTTCGGCCTTGCCCACTGAGGGGATGTCCGCCCGCTCGCCGTGCACCGTCATGCACCCGGCCGACTGCAGCGCCAGCGCGACGGCGGCGGCCCCGAGGCACACCCTGCGGCGGTTCATGGCGCGTCGGCTCCTCAGCAACTCATCCGCACAGTCGCCGCCACCTTATCCGCCGCGGGCCGCCGCTCACGGCAGGGTCAGGATCTCCGCACCGTCCGCCGTGACGACCAGCGTGTGCTCGAACTGGGCCGTCCGCTTGCGGTCCTTGGTGACCACGGTCCAGCCGTCGTCCCACACGTCGTACTCGTGCGTGCCCAGCGTCAGCATCGGCTCGATGGTGAAGGTCATGCCGGGCCGCATCACGGTGGTCGCCCGCGGGTCGTCGTAGTGCGGGATGATCAGCCCGGAGTGGAAGGACGTGTTGATGCCGTGCCCGGTGAAGTCCCGCACCACGCCGTAGCCGAAGCGTTTGGCGTACGACTCGATGACCCGCCCGATCACGTTGATCTGCCGCCCGGGCCGCACCGCCTTGATCGCCCGCGTCAGCGACTCGCGGGTGCGCTCCACCAGCAGCCGCGACTCCTCGTCGACGTCGCCGACGAGGTAGGTAGCGTTGCAGTCGCCGTGCACCCCGTGGATGTACGCGGTCACGTCGAGGTTGACGATGTCGCCGTCGCGCAGCACCGTCGAGTCGGGGATGCCGTGGCAGATGACCTCGTTGAGCGAGGTGCACAGCGACTTCGGGAAGCCCCGGTAGCCCAGATCGGAGGGGTAGGCGCCGTGCCCGATCATGTACTCGTGCGCGATCCGGTCCAGCTCGTCGGTGGTCACCCCGGGTGCGACGGCCTTCGCCGCCTCCTCCATGGCCCGCGCCGCGATCCGCGACGCGACCCGCATCCGCTCCACGGTCTCCTCGTCCTGGACCTCCGGCCCCGTATAGGGCGTGGGCCCCGGCTTCCCCACGTATTCGGGGCGCGGAATCGAGGCGGGCACCTGCCGCGGGGGCGACAGCTTGCCGGGGACGAGCAGCGACTGACCAGACATGCCGACGAGTGTATCGGCGCGCGAAAATGGGACTGCGTCACCCGGCAACGGACAGGAGAAGGACATGGCAGTCTTCCGAGTGAAGAAGCCGGCAGGCAAGCCGGGCGAGTGGTTCTACTGCATCGAGCACAAGCGGGCCGAGGAGGGCCCCGACTGCCCGTCCAAGAACCGCTTCGGCCCCTACCCGACGAAGGCGGCGGCCGAGCACGCGATGGAGACGGCCGCGGAGCGGAATCTTGAGTGGGACACCGATCCCCGGTGGAACGACCGCTCCTGACCACCCGGCTCAGCCGCTTGCGGTGGCCCGCTGCGTTCTGCGCCGTCGTGGCCGGTCGCGCAGTTCTCCCCCAGAGCTTCGCCTGGGGGTGCCCCCACGCGCCCCCCGGGGGCTGCACGCTGTGCTGAGGGTGAGCGTTTTTCAGGGGCGCGGGGAACGGCGCGGCAAGCCACGGTGCAGCGGCACTGTGAACGCGACAGAACGGGGCTGCCACCCAGGGGTGCGGAGGAGCACCGTGGGCGCGGCCACTCGGTCAGTGCGGCTGGGGGGTGAGGGACCGGGCCTGACGGCCTAGGGTGCGGGGATGGCGTATGACGTGGTGGTGGTGGGCGGAGGGCACAACGGGCTGGTCGCCGCGGCCTATCTGGCGCGGGCCGGGCGCACGGTCCTGGTGGCCGAGCGGCTCGGCGCGGTCGGAGGGGCCGCGGTCTCGACGCGGGCCTTCAGCGGGCTGGACGCCCGCCTGTCCCGGTATTCGTATCTGGTCAGCCTCCTGCCGAGGAAGATCGTCGACGACCTCGGCCTGCGTTTCGCCGTGCGCCGCAGAAGGATCTCCTCGTACACGCCGCACGGCGGCAGCGGGCTCCTGGTCGACGCACAGGACCCGGCCAGGACCCGGGAGGGCTTCGCGCGGCTGACCGGCTCGGACCGGGAGTACGCGGCCTGGGAGCGCTTCTACGCGATGACCCGCCAGGTGGCCGAGGCGGTCTTCCCCACGCTCACCGGGCCGCTGCCCTCCAGGGCCGAGCTGGAGCGCCGGGTCGGCGACCCGGACGCCTGGGCCGCGCTCTTCGAGCGACCCCTCGGGGAGACCGTGGAGGCGGAATTCGCCGACGACACCGTCCGCGGCATCGTGCTGACCGACGCCCTGATCGGCACCTTCACGCACGCCCACGACCCGTCGCTGCGGCAGAACCGCTGCTTCCTTTACCACGTGATCGGCGGCGGCACCGGCGACTGGGACGTGCCGGTGGGCGGCATGGGCGCGCTCACCGACGCCCTCGCGGACGCCGCACGCGCGGCAGGCGCGGAGATCGCCACGTCGACCGAGGTGACCGCGATCGCGACCGACGGCGTACGCGCGGAGCTGACCTTCGCCGACGGCCGCACCGTCGCGGCCCGCGACGTCCTGGTCAACGCCTCCCCGTACGCGCTCGCGGGCCTGCTCGGCGAGCTGCCGCCGGAGCCCGGCCCCGAGGGCGCCCAGCTCAAGGTCAACATGCTGCTGCGCCGCCTGCCGCGGCTGCGGGACACCTCCGTCGACCCGCGGGAGGCCTTCGCCGGGACCTTCCACATCGCGGAGGGCTACGCCGGGCTGCAGACCGCGTACGAGCAGGCCGCCGCGGGCGACGTGCCGGACGCGCCGCCGTCGGAGATCTACTGCCACAGCCTGACCGACCCGTCGATCCTGTCCCCCGAGCTGGCGGGCCAGGGCGTGCACACGCTGACGCTGTTCGGCCTGCACGTGCCCGCCCGGCTCTTCGCGGCCGACCCGGCGGGGGCCAAGGAGGAGGTGCTGCGGGCGACCCTCGCGCAACTCGACGCCGTCCTCGCCGAGCCGCTGGAGAGCTGCCTGGCCCTGGACGCCGATGGCAGGCCCTGCGTCGAGGCGAAGTCGCCACTCGACCTGGAGCGTGAGGTGGGGCTGCCGGGCGGGCACATCTTCCACCGGGACCTGTCGTGGCCCTACGCGGCCGACGACGTGACGGACGCCACCGGCAGGTGGGGGGTGGGCACCTCGTATGCGAACGTCTACGTGTGCGGCGCGGGAGCGGTGCGCGGCGGCGGGGTGAGCGGTGTGCCCGGCCACAATGCGGCGATGGCGGTACTGGAGAAGGCACGATGAAGCAGCACAGGACCACGGCGAGCGCCGAGCGGGCGATCCGGCAGTGGCGGCGCGGCGGCCGCTGGCACACTTTGGACGGCGCCGAGGGCGTACCCGGGCAGCGCCGCCGCACCGCCGACGTGGTCGTGGACTGCGCGGTCTACGAGGACGGCTGCCGGGCGGCGTCGCTGCCGCCGCAGCAGGCGCTGGACGAGGCGCGCAAGCGCGGCGGCTTCGCCTGGATAGGCCTGCACCAGCCGGAGGCCGAGCACCTGGCGGAGATCGCCGAGGTCTTCGGGCTGCACCCGCTGGCGGTCGAGGACGCGGTCCAGGCGCACCAGCGGCCGAAGCTCGAACGCTATGGCGACACGCTCTTCCTGGTGCTCAAGACGATCGTCTTCGTGGAGCACGAGAAGCTCACCGCGACCAGCGAGGTCGTCGACACCGGCGAGCTGATGATCTTCCTGGGCCCTGACTTCGTGGTCGTGGTCCGGCACGGCAGCGCGCCCGGCCTCGCCCGGGTGCGCGCCGCCCTGGAAGCCAGGCCCGACATGCTCAGGCACGGCCCGGCGGCCGTCCTGCACGCCATCGCCGACCAGGTCACCGACGACTTCATGGACGTCGCCGACGCCGTCGAGCTCGACGTGGACACCCTGGAGTCCGACGTCTTCTCCGCCGCCCACGGCGACGACGCCGAGCGCATCTACCAGCTCAAGCGGGAGCTGATCGAGTTCAAGCACGCCGTCTACCCGATGGCCCGCCCGCTGGAGCGCCTGACCGAGGGCGCGGACGGCCTGATCGGCACCGAGATGCGCCGCTACTTCCGTGACGTGGCCGACCACCTCTCGCACGTGAAGGAGCGGCTGACCGCGTACGGCGAGCTGGTGGACGGCCTGCTGGCGGCCAATCTCAGCCAACTCGCGGTACAGCAGAACGTGGACATGCGGCGGATCAGCGCCGGCGCCGCCATCCTGGCGATCCCGACGATGATCGCCGGTTTCTACGGCATGAACTTCCGCCACATGCCCGAACTCGGCTGGAGCTTCGGCTACCCCCTGATGCTGGGGGTGACGGCCGCCCTGTCCGCCGTCGTCTACCGCGCCTTCCGCCGCATCGGCTGGCTGTGACGGGAGGCCCCGGCGAGGCGCCGCCTCACGCGGCGGGCGGGTCGTCCGGGGGCCAGGTGTCCCCCCACTCGGTGTCGCGCGCCGCGCGGTAGGCGGCGCCGTGGCGCTTGCTCACCGTCGTACGCTCCAGGCCGGGAGGGCGCTCGCACAGGTCGAGCAGGACGAGCCCCTTGCGGATCTGCGGGTGGCGGACGACCCGCGCCGGGGCGGGGTCGGCCGGGAAGCGCGCGGCGGCGACGTAGCTGAACTTCTCGTCCTCGTACGGCAGCGACGCCCCCTTGACCTGCCGGTGCAGGGCGGTGCGCTGCACGCGGGCCGCGAAGTGGCACCAGTCGTCGCCGGTGACGGGGCACGGCCCGTCGTGGGGGCAGGGCGCGAGGACGTGCAGCCCGGCGCCGATGAGGCGGTCGCGTGCGTCGAGGACGCGCCTGTAGCCCTCGGGGGTACCGGGTTCGACCACGACGACGGCGCCGGCCGCGGCCTCGGTGGCGGCGGCGAGCAGGGACTCCCGGTCGGTGGAGGTGAGTTCGCCGAGGACGTAGGAGACGGTGACGAGGTCGGCCCGCGGCAGCCGGGCCGTGCCGCCGAGCGGCTGCCTGGTCCATTCGGCATCGCGTACCGCCGCGGTGTGCGCGGTCTCGGCGAGGGCGGCGCCGAGGGTCAGCGCGGGCTGGGACCAGTCGAGGACGGTGCTGCGGTGGGCGGCGTCCTGCCAGGCGTCGGCCACCGCCCAGGTCGCCGCCCCGGTGCCGCCGCCGAGATCGAGGTGCGTTTGCGGGGCCCAGTCACCGGACTGCAAGCGGAATGCGTCGAGCGCCGTTCTGACAGCGGCATAGGTGGCCGGCATGCGGTAGGCGGCATAGGCGGCGACGTCCGCCGCGTCGCGCAGGATCGGCGCGGCGGTGGGGGTCGTACCGCGGTAGCTCTCGATGAGCCGTTCGACCTGTGCGGACGCACTGCTGGGAGCGGTGGACCGCAGCTGGTCGGCGAGGGCCGCGCGGAGGTCGTCGGGGAGGGGCACGGTAGGCACAAGCCCCAACTGTAAGGGCCGTTCACTCCTGTAACGTTTCCCTTACAATGGGTGTCCAATGACGCTCCATAGCCGTGTTAACTCGGTCATAACATCGGCTCGATTATGCGCAAACCACAGCGGAAGAGCCGCCTGTTGGCCTAGCGTTCGCTCTTATCGCGGCGAGTCGCCACTTGGGGAAGTGGAAGGAAGCCGTCGGTCGCGAGGTGACTGGGGGGTCCATGCGGCATGTCGAGGCACAGCCGATCAGACCAGCGGTAACCGTGGCAAGTGAGCGGAGAACCGGGCGGAACGGAAATCCGCTCGCGTTCGGAGCACAGGGTCAGCCGACCGCGCCCGCTGTCGCGGCGGGCGCGTCGCTGCCGTACGCCGGACGGCGTGCGCGCGGCGGCGACGCGCGGACCGGCGCGGCCGCAGCGCACAGCGGGCAGCGCGGCTACGGCCACAAGGCCGGCTGGTACCTGCCGGTCGCGGCGGCCGTGGACGCGGTGGGCGCCGGTGCGCCCGCCGGCGTGGTGCTGCACGCGGGAGGCCAGCCGCATGTGCTGCTGTGCGCGCTGGCGGCCGCGCTGGCGTGGCCCGCGGTGCGGGCGGTGCGGCGGCGCTACGCGCCCGCCGCGCTCGGCGAGAGCCGCGGCGGCCTGCAGGTGCTCGGCGACTGGCTGGTGCTGCTCGGGGTGCTCGCCGTGGTGCGCACCGCGTTCGGTGAGATCACCGAGCCGTCGATCGCGCTGGCCGGGCTCGCCTGGGCGCCGCTGCTGACGGCGCTGTGCCGGCGGGCGACGTACCACCACCTGATCGCCGCCCGGCGCGAGGCGCACGCGGTGCGCAGGGCGCTGGTGATCGGTGAACCGGCCGCCGCCGACCACGTGGTGGGGCATCTGGCGAGCAGGACCGAGCACGGCTACGTGGTCGTCGGGGTGGTCCCGGTGGGCAGCGCGAAACTGGAGTGCGGGGCGCCGGTGACCGAGCGGCTCGCCGTGCTCGACCCGGCCGGGCCGCAGGACGACGCGACGGCGGTGCTGCGGGCGGCCCGCGAGCACGACGCCGAGCTGGTGCTGGTGGCGCCGGGGCCGCGGCTGTCGGCGGAGCGGCTGCGGCGCCTGTCGTGGTGCCTGCACGACGCGGGGCTGCCGGTGGCGCTGCTGCCGGGACTGATCGACGTGCAGGTCAACCGGGTCGGTCTGGACGCGCCCGCCGGCCTGCTGGTGCTGCACATAGCGCCGCCGGTCAGGCACGGGGTGCAGGTCGGGCTGAAGTCGGCGCTCGACCGCACGGGCGCGGCTCTCGGGCTGCTGCTGCTGGCACCGGTCTTCTGCGTGGTGGCGCTGGCCATAAGGCTGACCTCGCCGGGGCCCGCCTTCCACCGGCAGGTGCGCTGCGGGCGGCACCGCACGCGGTTCACGATGTGGAAGTTCCGCACGATGGTCGCCGACGCCGAGTCCCGCAAGCCGGAGTTGGAGCAGACCGGCGCCAACGAGCACGACGGGCTGATGTTCAAGATGCGCCGCGACCCGCGGGTCACCGCGATCGGCCGGCTGCTGCGGCGCTGCTCGCTGGACGAACTGCCGCAGCTGGTCAACGTGCTGCGCGGGGAGATGTCGCTGGTCGGGCCGCGGCCGCCGCTGCCGGAGGAGGTCGACCGCTACGACGAGGTGGCGCTGCGCCGGCTCGCGGTCAAGCCGGGCATCACCGGTCTGTGGCAGGTCAGCGGGCGCTCCGACCTGTCCTGGGACGAGACGCTGGCGCTGGACCTGCGCTACGTGGACAACTGGTCGCTGGCCGGCGACCTGGAGGTCATGACCCGTACGGTACGGGCCGTGGTCGACGGCCGCGGGGCCTACTAGTGGGCCGCCGCGGGCTCCGCGCCCGTGTCCGGCTCAGACCCGGCGGCCGCCGCCGCTCCTCCGGCGCCGGCGACCGCTGCCCTTTCCACGCCCTCGGCCTGCGCCCGCCACTGCTCGTGCACGGCCGCGACACCGTCCCGCAGCGCGATCCGCGGGCGCCAGCCGAGCGCGAACAGCCGGGAGACGTCGAGCAGTTTGCGCGGGGTGCCGTCCGGCTTGGCGGTGTCCCAGCCGATCCGGCCGCGGTAGCCCACCACGTCCGCGACGGTCTCGGCGAGTTCGCGGATCGTCAGGTCCTCGCCGCAGCCGACGTTGACCGGCTCGTCGGCGTCGTAACCGCGCAGCAGCAGGGTGCAGGCCGCCGCGAGGTCGTCCACGTGCAGGAACTCGCGCCGCGGGGTGCCGCTGCCCCACAGTGTGACCTCGGGGGCGCCGTCCCGCGCGGCCTCGTCGAAGCGGCGGATCAGCGCGGGCAGCACGTGCGAGGTGGCCAGGTCGAAGTTGTCGCCCGGCCCGTAGAGGTTGGTCGGCATCGCCGAGATGTACGCGGCGCCGTACTGCCTGCGGTAGGACTGGACCTGGACGATGCCGGCGATCTTCGCCAGCGCGTACGCCTCGTTGGTCGGCTCCAGCGGGCCGGTCAGCAGCGCGTCCTCGCGGATCGGCTGCGGGGCGAACTTCGGGTAGATGCACGACGACCCGAGGAACAGCAGCCGCTGTACCCCGGCCGCGTGGGCGCCCGCGATGACGCTCAGCTGGATCCGCAGGTTGTCCTCGAGAAACTGCACCGGGTGGGTCGAGTTGGCCATGATCCCCCCGACCTTGGCGGCGGCCAGCACCACCGCGTCCGGGCGGGTCTGGTGCAGCCACGCGGCGGTGGCCGCCGTGTCGCGCAGATCCAGGTCCGCACGGGTGCGAACCAGTACGGGATGGCCCTCGGCGGTGAGGCGGCGGACCACCGCGGAACCGACGAGGCCGCGGTGGCCCGCGACGAAGACCCGGGCGCCTTCCGGAAGTAGTTCCGTCATGAACGGCATTGTGTCAGCACACATCGCGCGTTCGGACATTAATTCCGCATTCGTGCGGACCTGAACCGAGACCACTTTGGGGGAACGTGTGGGCAAGACCGCGCTCATCACCGGCGTGACCGGGCAGGACGGCTCTTATCTCGCCGAACTGCTGCTGGACAAGGGATACACCGTGCACGGCATCGTCCGGCGCTCCTCGAGCTTCAACACCGAGCGCATCGACCACATCTACCAGGACCCGCAGGAGCAGAACCGGTCGTTCGTCCTGCACCACGCCGACCTCACCGACGGTGTGGCGCTGGTCAACCTGCTGCGCGACCTGCGGCCCGACGAGATATACAACCTCGGCGCCCAGTCCCACGTCCGGGTGTCCTTCGACGCGCCGCTCTACACCGGTGACGTGACCGGCCTGTCCGCCCTGCGGCTGCTGGAGGCGGTACGCGCCAGCGGCACCGAGGCGCGGATCTACCAGGCCTCGTCCTCGGAGATGTTCGGCTCGGCCCCGCCGCCGCAGAACGAGCGCACCCCCTTCCACCCGCGCAGCCCGTACGGCTGCGCGAAGGTGTTCGGCTACTGGTCGACGGTCAACTACCGTGAGGCCTACGGGATGTACGCCGTCAACGGGATCCTCTTCAACCACGAGTCACCGCGCCGCGGTGAGACCTTCGTGACCAGGAAGATCACCCGGGCGGTGGCCAGGATCAAGGCGGGCCTGCAGGACCGGCTGTATCTGGGCAACCTCGACGCGGTCCGCGACTGGGGCTACGCACCGGAGTACGTGGACGCGATGTGGCGGATGCTGCAGCGCGACGAACCGGAGGACTACGTGGTGGCGACCGGCGAGGCCGCCACCGTGCGGCAGTTCGTCGAGGTCGCCTTCGGGCACGCGGAGCTGGACTGGACCCAGTACGTCCGCTACGACCCCAAGTACGAGCGCCCCAGCGAGGTCGACGCGCTGATCGGCGACGCGACCAAGGCCCGCGACCTGCTCGACTGGGAACCCAAGGTACGGGTCGCCGACCTGGCCCGCATCATGGTCGAGGCGGACATCCGGCAGGTCGCGGACCAACTGGCGGGCGTGACGGTGCGCATCGACAGATGACCCCATGTCGGACAACTTCACCGTACTTCACCAGTTTCGGCAAAAGGGCAGACTGCGGCAAGCGGAACGTCCTACTCTGCCGTGCACCACAACGGCCGTCCAAGGCCGTTGCACATCAGGGGCCTGGGGGGCAACTCATGCGTAAATGGCCGGTGTTCGCGGCTGCCGCCATACTGGCGGCCGCAACGCTGGGAGCGCTGTCGTCACCATCGGCGACCGCGCTCCAACCACCTGTCGGACTGACCGCCGACAATCTCAGCACGTATCAGACCAACGGTGTCGTCTGGGCCGTGGCCCAGGCAGGCGGCATCGTCTACACCGCGGGGACCTTCTCCGCGATACGCCCGGCCGGATCCGCGGCCGGGACCAACGAGACGGCGGTGGCGAACTTCGCCGCCTTCGACGCGGCCACCGGCCAGCCGGCCGGCTGCCAGCTGAACTTCACCGTCGGCTCCAACAACGCGACGGTCCGCGCGCTGGCCGTCTCGCCCGACGGCCACACCCTCTACGCGGGCGGCTTCTTCGGCCAGGTCAACGGGGTCGGGGTGAGCAGCCTCGCCGCGATCGACCTGCACACCTGCACCGTCGACAGCACCTTCCACCCCGGGGTGTCGAGCACCGTGCGGGCCATCCAGGCGACCTCGGACACGGTCTTCTTCGGCGGTGACTTCGCCTCCGTCAACAGCCAGGCCAGGAGCCGCTACGCGGCGGTCAGCACCGCGGGCGCCCTGCTGCCGTGGGCGCCGACAGCCGACGATGCGGGCCGGGCGCTCGCGCTCACCCCGGACGGCCAGGACGCCATCCTCGGCGGCGACTTCAACACCGTCGACGGGGTCAACTCGCACTCCCTCGCGGTGGTCGACTCCGCGACCGGCGCGCTGGTCAAGGCGTATCCGACCGGCTTCATCGACGCGACCTCGGTGACCAAGGACATCGTCGTGGACCCGGCGAGCAACAGCTTCTACACCGCCAACGAGGGCACCGGCGGCGGCGTCTTCGACGGCCGCATCCGGTTCAGCCTCAGCGACTTCGGCCAGGTCTGGCGGGACACCTGCCTGGGCGCCACGCAGACGGTGGCGGTCTACCAGACGGTGCTCTACAGCGGCAGCCACGCCCACGACTGCTCCAGCATGGGCGAATACCCCGACTCGGTGCGCAAGCACCTGCTGGGCGAGTCGGTGGACGACCCGCACCTGCTGGCGTGGTTCCCCGACACCAACGACGGCATCGGCGAGAAGATCGGCCCGCGGGTGATGGCGCTCGCCTCCTCCGGCGGCACCGACTACCTGTGGGTGGGCGGCGAGTTCACCACCGTCAACGGGGTGGCGCAGCAGGGCCTGACGCGCTTCGCCAGCGGCCCGGACACCGGGGCGCCGTCGCTGCCGCAGACGTCGGTGACCAGCATCGACCCGGGTTCGGTGAAGGTCAGCTGGCAGTCCAGCACGGACAACGACGACGGCGTGCTGACCTACCGGGTCTACCGCAACGGCGGCACCACCCCGGTCTACACCGTCACCGGCAGCTCCCTGCCGTGGATCCGCCCGCAGCTCACCTACACCGACACCAACGTCACGCCGGGTGTCAAGTACACCTACCGGGTCTCGGCCAGTGACGGCACCAACACCAGCGCGCAGTCGCCCAACGCGTCGGCCACCGTGCCGGCGACGGCGGAGGCGTACCCGACCCGGGTGCTCGCCGACGGGGCGACCCTCTACTGGCGCGACGACGCGGCCTCCGGGTCGTACAACGCCGACTCCTCCTCCGGCGACGACAGCGGGATCAGCGTCGGCGGCCCGGTGCACGGCGTGACGCCGGGCGCGGTGCCGGGCTCCAAGGCGTACACCTTCAACGGTTCGACGCAGTGGACCTACAGCGACCGGCTGCACCCGACGCCCGCGCAGTACAGCATCGAGACATGGTTCAGGACGACGACCACCTCGGGCGGCAAGCTGATGGGCTTCGGCAACAACTCCACCCACCCCAGCGGCAACTACGACAAGCACATCTACATGACCGACAGCGGGAGGCTGATCTTCGGCGTCTACACCGGCGCGACCCGGATCGTCACCAGCCCGGGCGCGTACAACGACGGCGCCTGGCACCTGGCCGTCGCGACCCAGGGAGCCGACGGGATGAAGCTGTACGTGGACGGCGTGCTCCAGGCGGCCGATCCGACGGTCACCACCAGCCAGAACTACGCCGGCTACTGGCGCATCGGCTACGACAACCTGGGCGGCTGGCCGTCCCAGCCGACGAGCTCGTACTTCGCGGGCTCGACCGACGAGACGGCCGTCTACCCGACGGTGCTCACCCCGGCGCAGATCGCCGGCCACTACGCCCTCGGGACCGCCGGGTGACGGTCACCCGCCGCCCGGCCGCTGTCGCCGCCGTCCTCGTGACGGCGGCGGCAGCGCTGCTGCTGAGCGGCTGCGGCTCGGGGGGCGGCGACACCGCGGCCGGGGGCGGCAAGGCCGGGCACAGCCCGACCGCCGCCGTGTCGGCCCCCGTCGGGGCCCCCACGACCTCCACCGCCTCGCCGGCCGGCACCGCCGCCACCGAGGCGGCCGGTTCGGCGGCCGACGCCCCGAAGGTGCCGGACGCGAAGCTCACCCCGCCCGGCGGCGGCAGCTTCACCAAGCAGCAGAAGACGTACCTGTCCGGCCGGGTCCCGCAGGGCACCGACCCGGCGGCGGTGCTGGAGGGCGGCCAGGAGATCTGCGACCGGCTGACCCGTACCGCGAAGGTCGACAAGGACGCTGCGGCCACCGCGATCGTCACCGGCGACATCAGCATGGCGGGCGCCGCGGCGGCCGTCAGCGCGCTGTGCCCCGGCCAGCAGCCCGTCGTCGACGCGGCACGGCACGGCTTCGGCGACGGTACGTTCACGGTCGCCGCCAAGGCCGTGCCCGGCACGTCGGTCGCCCGCGGTAGCTACCGGGTACCGCACCCGTCGTCGACCTGCTCCTGGCGGGTCACCGGCGCGAACGGCGCCACCCTGGCGTCGGGCCGCACGGCCCGGCTGACCGTACCGGCCGCCGCGCGCGGCATCACCTCCAGCGGGTGCTACGCCTGGCTGGCCGACGGAGGGGCCTGATGGACCCGATGGACAGACTGCCGCTCGTCGTGGCGATACCGACCAAGAACGAGGCCGAGAACATCGCCCGTACGGTGTCCTCCGTCATCGGCCACGTGCAGGCCGTCGTCGTGGTCGACTCGCACAGCACCGACGACACCTGCAAGATCGCCGCCGAACTGGGCGCGGAGACCGTCGAGTACACCTGGGACGGCCGCTACCCGAAGAAGAAGCAATGGTGCCTGGACCACGTCCACCCGGAGATCCCGTGGCTGCTCTTCCTCGACGGCGACGAGACGCCGAGCCCCGAACTGCTCGGCGAGCTGCGGTCGGTGTTCGCCGGCGGGGCGCCGTCGGTGGCCGCCTTCGACATCCCGCTGGGCTACTGGTTCGCCGGCCGGCGGCTGCGGCACGGCTACACCATCGTCAAGCGCGCCCTGATGGACCGCACCCGCTGCCGCTTCCCCGAGGTGGGCGACCTCGACGCGCCCGGCATGGGCGAACAGGAGGGCCACTACCAGCCGGTGGCCGCGTCGGCCGCCCGGCTGCGCTCCCCCATCGAGCACGAGGACCTCGACCCGGTGAACACCTGGTTCGACCGGCACAACCGCTACTCCGACTGGGAGGCCTGGCTCGAACTCAACCCGCAGGTCAAGGAGCAGATCAGGAAGGTCAAGACCCGGCAGGGCCGGATCTTCCACAAGGTGCCCTTCAAGCCGCTGGTGTCCTTCGGCTATGCGTACGTCTACAAGCGCGGCTTCCTGGACGGCAGGGCAGGCCTGGACTACGCCCTCGCGATGAGTTTCTACCGCTGGCAGATCGGGCTCAAGACCCGTGAACAGCGCCGCCCGGGGCCATGACCCCGGCGTAGACGTCCAGCAGGGTGTCGACGACCGCGTCGATCGAGAAGCGGTCGTTGACCAGCTGCCGGGCGGCCAGTGACGCCTGCTCGTTGGCGGCCGGGTCGAGCAGCTCCAGCACCGCCCGGCCGACCAGCGGCCCGTTGTCCGCGTCGGGCACGCTGTCGGTGACCCGGCCCGCACCCGCCGCCTCGACATCCGGCGACAGGCCGCCGGTGCGGGCCACCACCACCGGCAGCCCCACCGACATCGCCTCCAGGATCGACACGGCGAACGGCTCGACCACCGACGGCAGGACGTACACGTCCGCCGCCCGCAGCCGTTCGAGCACCTCGTCGTGCCCGAGCGCGCCCACGCACTCCAGCGACCCCGACACCCCCAGGTCCGCCGCCAGCTTGCGCATGGGCCCGGTCAGATCGCCGGTGTCCGGCCCGGCCAGCACGAACCGGGCGTCCGGATAGTGCGCGAGGACGGTCGGCATCGCGTTGACGAAGTCCTCGGGCCGCTTGCGCTTCTGCACCCGGGCCAGGTAAAGGACGGTCGGCGGCCGGTCGCCCCGCGGCGGGCGCGCGTCCTGCGGGGTCACGCCGTTCACCAACCGGTGGAAGGTCCGCAGCGGTGTCCCCGGCACCACCGCCTGCACCCCGTCCCGCTCCATCCGGGTCAGGTGCAGGATCGCGTCCGCCCGGCGCAGCACCCGCTTCATGCCGAGCACGTCGACGGCCTTCGCGAACAGCTTCTCCGTCGGGTCGATCATCCCGTGCGTCTGCACCACCAGCGGCACGTTCGCTTCCAGCGCGATCAGGGCGAAGGGCAGGGTGATCAGGTCCCGCATCAGGTGCACATGGACGACGTCCGCGCTCTTCACCATGCGGCGGGCCTGGCGCAGCAGCGCCGGCGAGGTGATCCCGCTGACCTCGAACGCCGGCAGCACGTGCCGCGCCTGATGGACGAAGGAGGGCACGCCCTCCACCTCGGTGGGCAGCGGCCCGGTGAACTTGTCCCCCAGGGTGGCGATCCGCGCGTCCGCGCCTTTGCGGCGCAGGCCCTTGCAGAGATTCAGGGCGACCCGCGTCGGGCCGCCGAAGTCGTTCGTCGGCGTGTGCAACGTGACGACATGCAATACCCGCACGGTTTCCTCCCCCGGGAACCCCCCAGCCCCCTCTTCTCCACCCTATCCGGGTACGGTCCGCCCCGCGCACCTTCCGCCCTTTTGTCAGCGCGCCCGCCAAGGCGGGGCAACCGCAATAGACTTCCCCCGGGGAGGGGGTGGTGGAGGCGTGACGCTCAGCGCGAGCCCGCGCACAGTGACGCCCGCGAGAGCGGCCGCCTCGGTGCCCCGCGCGGCACTGTCCCGCGCCCTGTCCGTACCGCTGGCGCTGGCCCTCGTCGGCTTCCTCCCCGGTTACGTGACGGCGCAGCCGGGAACCGGCGTCCGCGACACGGCGTACTGGCTGCAGCTCACCCTCACCGTCTACGCCGGCGGCCGGCTCGCCGCCATGGTGCTGACCAGGCGCCGCCGCCTGATCCAGGGCGCCTTCTGGCTGTTCGTCTACGTCGCCATGGGCGTCGCCCCGCTGGCGCAGGAGGTGATCGGCCAGGTCCCGACACCGGTGGTCGGGCCGCGGTCCGACACGACCACCGCGATCACCCTGGTCATCCTGGGGTGCGTCGCCTTCGACGTCGGCGCGCTGCTGGCCCGCCACCGCCCGGCGGCGCGGGTGCTCCGGGCACGGCCGCCCGCGCAGGTCTCCCGCCGCAGGCTGTGGCTGCTGATCGCGGTGGCCTACCTCGGCAGCGCGGTCTCGATCGCCAAACTCGGCGGCCCCGCCGTCTTCTTCACCAGCCGCCAGGCGATCAGCGAGTCCGTGCAGTCCAGCGGCCTGGCGGGCGGCAGCGGCGACAGCCATGTCGGCTCGGCCCTCATCCGCGGTTTCGGGACCGTACCGGCCCTGCTGGCGCTGCTGTTCCTGGTGCGCTGGATGATCACCTCCCGGGTGGCCCGGCGCACCCCGCTGGCGATCGCCGCGCTCGGCGGCCTGGTCGTGATCAACCTGATCGTCAACAACCCGATCTCGAACCCGCGTTACTGGTTCCTGACCGTCGTCTTCTCGCTGCTCTTCACCGCCTTCCCGCGCAGCCCCGTGATGTACCGCGCGGCACTGGTCACCGGCGTGGTGGCCGCACTGCTGCTGTTCCCGTTCCTCGACCGCTTCCGCTACGACTCCGGCGGCTACCACCCGGTGCAGACCACGTCGGTCCTCGAACCGCTGACCCTCAAGGACTACGACCAGGTGGGGATGTTCGCGAACACCCTGACCTTCGTGCACTCGGGCAAGGGGCACTCGCACGGTCGGCAACTCGCCGCCGACGTCTTCTTCTTCGTGCCGCGTTCGGTGTGGCACGGCAAGCCGCTGGACTCCGGGGTGCAGGTCGGCCAGTGGATGGGCATGACCAACACCAACCTGTCGTCGCCGCTGTGGGCCGAACTGTGGCTGGACTTCGGCCCGGTGGGGATGACCGGCGGCTTCCTCGCGCTGGGCTACCTGTGTGCGCGGGGCGACCGGCGCTATGCGCAGCGGACGTTGGAGGACGGGCGGCCGGGCACCGTGATGGCGGTGGTGATCCCGCTGGTGTGCGGGTATTCCTTTATCCTGCTGCGCGGCCCGCTGCTGCAGGCGTCGGGGCGTATCGGCATCGCGGCCGTGTGCCTGGCGCTGGTCACCACCTTCAGCGAGGACCGGCGGAAGATCCTGCGGTGACGGTCTCGCCGGTGCCGCCCTGGGCCTGCTGCCCGACGGCGGGTGCCTGGCGCCGCCGGTGCGCGGCGATCCGCAGCCACAGGGCGGCGGCCTTGAGGGCCGAGCCCAGGCACAGGCCCCAGGCGGCGCCGTAGACGCCATCGAGGCGGTAGCCGCCGAGCATGAAGGCGACGGAGGCGAGGGAGAAGACCACCTGGATCGGCAGCGTCGCCTTGGGTTGCAGCACCCGCAGGGTGAGCAGGGCGCTGGTGCCCAGCGCGATGCCGGCGTACTGGCTGCCCGACGCGGCCAGCAGGCCGGCGGACGCCGCCCAGGTGTCGCCGAGGAGCTGGCGGCCGGCGCTGTCGGGCAGCAGCATCAGCACGATCGTCCAGACCACGGCGACCCAGGCGAGCGCGACGGCCAGCACGGCGGTGGCGCGGACCTTGGCGTCGGCGTCGCGTACCCGGTTGAGCAGGGGCGGGCCGAAGGCGGTGGCCGAGTTGAACAGGACGTTCATCGGGCCGAAGAGGGTGGTGGCGCCGCGCAGGGCGCCGACGGCGAGGGGCGCGGCGAAGAGGCCGAGGCCGACGACGGCGAGCTGGCTGGTGGCGTTGCCGACGCCGAACTCGACCACGAAGCGCTGCCCGAGGTGCCCGCGGCGGAGGAACTTCCGCAGGTCCAGCGGCGCGCCCTTGATCCGCGGCCACAGCAGCGCGGCGGCCACCAGCAGCGCGGGCAGCGCGGACAGCCCCCATACGGCGACCAGCCGCTGCGGCCCGGCCCCGTGCGGCTGCACGGCGAGGGCGGGCACCGCGACAAGCAGCCGCACGGTGTCGCCGACCAGGGCGTAGTGCGGCAGCCGCAGCGCGGAGAAGCAGTACCGCAGGCCGTCCTGGGTGAGCACGATCGGCAGGACCAGGCCGAGCACGGCCAGACCGTGCGCGGTCGCGCCGTCGGCGAGACCGAGCCCGACGGCCATCGCCAGGCCGATCGCGGTGGAGGCGACCGCGGTGAAGGTGGCCGCGGACCGGCAGGCGGCCCGTACGCGCTCGGTGCCGCGCTCCAGCACCAGCGCCTGGCCGACGTACGACACGCCGACGCCGAGCAGCACGGTGAAGATCATGTAGACCATCGAGAACACCGAGAAGCCGGCGGCGCTCGACAGCCGGGCGGCGACCACCAGCACGATGATGTTGGTGAGCGCGGCCACCCCCTGGTCGGCCACCGAGCTGACGATGGCGGCCTTGGGGCCGATCCCCGCGGCGCCCTCCTCGGGGTCGCCGCCGGCGGCGGCCGCGGCGCCGTCCGGGCCGGCGTCCAGCGGGTCATGGGGGGCGGCCCCGGCCGCGGCTGCGTGCCGCGGGGCGGGGCCCGTCAAGGGACCGGGTGGCGTTCTGGCGCTGTGGTGGCTTCCTGGGGCAGGTCGCCGTCGGGGCGGGCGGCGGGGGCGGCCGGGGCCGCCGGGCGGGACCAACGGGCGAAGCCGAAGCGGCGGCCGTTGCCGTCCTCGGAGGAGTGCAGGACGACGCCGAGGACGGCGGCGCCGGCGGCGTCGATCAGTTCGCGTACGCGTTCCAGGTCGGCGCGGTGCACGGCCCGCGGGTCGCACACCACGACGACGCCGTCGACGCGGTCGGCCAGCGCGACGGCGTCGGCGTAGGCGAGGACGGGCGGTGCGAGGACGACCACGACGGAGCCGGGCTCGTCCGCCTCGGCGAACAGCCGCCCGGCCGAGGCGGAGGTCAGGGCGCGGGCGACATTGCGCACCCGGCGGCCAGGCACCAGGTCGAAGGACCCGGACTCCCCGGCGTCGATGGGCATTTGCAGCCCCGCGGGCCAACCGCCCTCGCCGAGCCCGGGAGTCCGGGCCCAGCCGGGCCTGGCACCGTCCGCGGTGCGCAGCCGGGCGGACAGCGCGGGGGTGCGCAGGTCGGCCTCGACGAGCAGTACCTCCATGCCCATCTCGGCGAAGGACGCCGCCAGGTTGACGGCCACGGCGGCGGGTGTCTCGCCGGTGCCGCGCGGGGCGACGACCAGCAGCCGGCGCCGCTCGGAGAAGCGCTTGTCGCGGGTGAGGCGGAAGGCGACCGCCCGGTACTCCTCGGCGAGCCGCCCGTCGCCGCGGCCGCCCGCGAGCAGGCCGCCGCCGGCGGTGCCCGCGAGGGCACGGCCGCGCAGCCGGGGCAGGGTGCCGAGCACGGGGGCGCCCAGGGTGCGGGTGACCTCGCCGTCGCTGCGTACGGTCGGGTCGAAGACCAGCCGCACCCAGGCGAGGAGCAGGCCGAGCGCGACGCCGACGACGACGCCGAGACCGAGCATCATCGGCAGCCCGGGCCCTGAGGGCGCGGCGGGCGGGACGCCCGGCTTGATGACCAGCCCCGGCGTGGTGTCCAGTGCGCGCAACCCGCTGATGTTGGCGTTGAGTTCGGTGATCCGGCTGAGCAGATTCGTCTGCGAGGAGACCAGGGTCCCGACGACCTGGCTGCTCTTGGCGTGGGCGATCTGGTCGAGCAGGTCGTTGCGCTGGGTGACCATCGGGTCGAGCTGGGCCTGGTAACTGGTCACCATGCGGGCGACGGTGGCCTTGGTCTGCGCCTGGCGGTCGTCCAGGTAGGCCTTGGTGAAGGCGTTCACCCAGTCCGCCGCGTGCTGGGCGCTGGCCGCCGTGCAGGTGAAACGCAGCACGAGCGTGTTGGGCGGGTTGGTCACCTGGAGGCACTTCGACATCGCCGTGACCGGCGCCCCCGTCGCCTTGGCGGCCGCGTCGGCGACCGTGCTGCTGAGCGCGCTCTGCCGCTCGGTGCCGATGTCGATGTTCTTGTCGGCGGTCGCCCCGGCCACGAAGGGATCCTCGATGGCGGCCCTGACCCGCAGCTCGCTGGTCGCCGTATAGGTGTCGGCCCCGCTGAAGGCGAGGTAGGCGCCGCCGAGCAGGCCGATCAGCAACCCGACCACCAGCAGCGACCGGTAGCGGATCAGCTGGCGGAACTGGTCGCGCAGCAGGTCGGGTTCGTCCTGCGGCTGCTGCTCCGCACGTGTCACGTCGATCACTTGGCCTCTGCCCCCTCGTCGTCCACCGCGCCGGGCACCGCCGCGGCGGCGGCCATCGCTTCCCGCGGCGCTCCCGGCCGCACCCCGGCCATCTCCCCGAGCGCCTCGGTGAGCAGCGCGTCGATCCGCGCGAGGCCCGCCTCGCGGCTCAGGTGGTCGCGCACGTACAGCGGTCCGCGGGCCCCCAGCGCGTCCGCCCTGCCAGGATCATCGGCCAGCGCGCGCACCGCGTCCAGCAGCGCGCGCGGATCCTCCGGGGCGATGACGACGCCGGCGCCCGACCTCTCGACCTCCTGCGCGGTGCCGCCCGCCGCCGCGACGGAGGCGAGCACCGGCCGCCCGGCGGCGAAGTAGGAGGTGAGCTTGGAAGGGATGCTCATGTCCAGCACCGAAGCCCGCTGGGTGACCGCGAGCACGTCGGCTGCGGCCAGCACGTCGGGGAAGTCCGCCTCGTCGGCGGGCGGTGCGAAGTGGAGGTTGGGCAGGTCGCCGGCCGACCCCTGCAGCTTCTGCCGCTGGTTGCCGTCGCCCATGAGTACGACCTGCAGTTCGGGGTCCAGCCTGGCCGCCTCGACGAGGACTTCGAGGCCCTGCTTGAGGCCCATGTTGCCCGAGTGCAGCAGCACCGTCCGCCCCGGCCGCCAGCCGAGCCGGGCGCGCGTCTCCTCCCGGGGGCGCGAAGGGCTCCGCACGTGCGACCAGTTGGGCACCAGCCGTATGCGCTCCTCGGGCACGCCGAGGGCGGCGACCTTCGCCACGAAGGTCTCGTGGATCACGCCGACCAGGGTCGCCCTGCGCAGGGCGTAGGCCTCCGCCGCCCCGGCCACGGCCGCGACCCGGTCCCCGCCGCGTATCCCGCTCTGCCTGGCGGCCGCGCCCATCAGATCCTGCACCACGGGGATGTACGGCACCCGGTGGTGGCGGGCCAGCCGGGCGCCGATGATGCCGCCCGCGAGGCTCGGCAGTTGGGCGACCACCGCGTCGGGCCTGTCCATCGCGGGCGGGGCGTAGAGGCCGTGCCCGAGCACCGACGCCTCGAACAGCGCCCGGCGCAGGGCGGTCTGCCGTGGCGGGACCGTATGCCGCCGCCGGTGCACCCGTACCCCCGCGCGCTCCTCCTGCGTACGCCACACTCCCGCGTAGGCCGGGTCGACCCGCCACGCCGGGTAGTGCGGCATCCCGGCGAGTACGTGCACCTCGGCGCCGCCCGCCGCCCAGTGCTCGGCGATCTGGGTGGCGTAGGGCCCTATCCCGGCATGCTCGGGCGCGTAGTTGGTGGAGACCAGCAGCAGGCGGCGGCGCGCGGCGGAACCGGCCACGGAGTGTTCCTTCCCCCCAGACGAACAACCCACAGACGAACAACTGCCCACACTAGCCGTTCACCGGGGCATCACGCCGGGTCTTGCCAACCGTCGGACTTTGGCGAATCGCCGCTTTTCCGCCCGGCGGTCCGGCTATCGTCTGAGACTCCGCAACGCCGGGGAGCGTTGTACGGCTGCACGTACGGCTGGGGGGTCGTGTCATGGCACAACGGGTCGGTACGCACCGGGTCGGTTACGCACCGGGGGTCTACGACCTCTTCCACGTCGGGCACCTCAACATCCTGCGGCACGCCCGCAGCCAGTGCGACTACCTGGTGGCGGGGGTCGTCTCGGACGAGATGGCCCAGCTCGCCAAGGGCCGCAGCCCGGTGGTGCCGCTGATCGAGCGCCTGGAGATCGTCCGCAGCATCCGCTTCGTGGACGCCGCCTTCGTGGAGACGGTGCCGGACAAGGTGGAGACCTGGCGGCAGGTCAGGTTCGACGTGCTCTTCAAGGGCGACGACTGGCGCGGCACGGAGAAGGGCCTGCGCCTGGAGCGGGACTTCGCGGCGGTGGGCGTGGAGATCGTCTACTTCCCCTACACCGTCCACACGTCGAGCACCCAGTTGCGCCGGGCCCTGGACGTGCTGGCCCAGCCGGTCATGCCGTCGGAGGCGCTGCCGAACTGAGCTGGGCCGGGGCGTCTTCGGCTGGTGCGGCTCCTGTCGCCTGCCGCGACGGGTCCGCGAGCCGGGACCGCGTACGGCGGCGGGTCCCCCGGCGGCTGCCCGTTCCGGCGCTCCGCGGGCTGGCCCTGACGGCCGCGCTCGGCGAAATTTGGCCCGGACATGCCGTTCGTGGCTGATGAGTTGTCGGCAGGTGCCCGGCCCGTGGGCGACAGCGTGCGACAGGTCCGGCGGAGCCGGCCCGGGGCGATGACCCGCGCCCACGGCTCGCGGGACAGGACGCCGACGCCCTGCCCGTGCGGCCGCCCCGAGGCGGCCGCCGAGGCCAAGGCCGCGAAACCGCCCGGGCCGGCCGGGAATGCCGCCCCCGACCGGCACCCCGGCGCCCGTACTCCCGCCGCAGACCGTCGCGAGCGCGGCGGCTCCCGACCCGGCCCTGGAGCCGGAGGGGGCACGCGTGCTGGGGTGGAGGACCGCGCGCGCCGGCACGGCCGGCGGTCAGGAGGCGAGCCGGATCTCCCTGAACCACTTGGTGAGGAAGGCCGCGAGGAAGACGGCGTGCACGGCGAAGAACGCCAGGTAGGCGTAGCGGAAGGCATCCTGGCTGCCGAGCAGCAGGAAGACGGCGCAGAAGACCCCGTAGTCGACCGGGAGCAGGGCGACGGCGCGCAGGCGTGACGGGGCGGCGTCCCCGGCCTTGGACTTCGGCTTGAGCTTGTCAGCGAGCAGACCGCCGAAGAAGATCATCACGGCGGCCAGCTGGAAGCCCAGCGGGAGCAGCAGCCAGCCGTCGCCCGGCAGGGCGAAGTGCCGGTAGAAGGTGATCAGCACGGCCGCGTGCAGAGCGGTGATCTTCGCGCAGTCCACGACATGGTCCAGCCACTCCCCCGCGGGGCCGCCCGTCCCGAGCAGCCGGGCGAGCTGCCCGTCGGCCGAGTCGAACGCGAACCCAACCGCGAGCGCCCCCCACACCGCCACGGCCAGCCCCCACGACGGCGCCGCCACCGCGAGCGCGGCGATCCCCGCACCGCTGAAGGCCCCGCTGACCAGTGTCACCTGGTTGGGCGTCATCCGGGCGCGGTACGCCCCCGCGGCAAGCAGCCGCCCGACGGGCCGGTTCACGTACCGCGAGTACAGCGATACGCCTTTGGCGCCCTTCTGCGCCCCCGCGAGCCGCCGCAGCGCCTCCCCGTACCCCAGCCGGGGCGCCGCGGGCGCCGGTATGGCCTGGTCAGTTGGTGCCGATGTCATGTGGCCCCCCACTCATCTCTCCTCGTCCGGCGATCCGGACCCGACAGCAACGACCCCTCACGGGCCGATGACCCCGCGCGCAACCACCCACCGCCTGCTGGTCCGGACGACAGCAACAGCCCCTGCGGCGCGCGCCCTGCCCCGGAGGGTGCCCCCCAGGGGCGCGGGGAACTGCGCGCGCAACCCACCACCACCCGGTGATCCGGACACGACAGCAACAGCCCCCCTCGCACGGTGACGACCCGCAGCCGGTCGACGGCTGGTCGCGCCCACGCGGCGCCAGCCGCACATCGGATGCAGCCCCGCGCCCCCGTGGGCTGCCCTCCGCGGCAGAGGGCGCCCACCCGGGGCGAGGGCTCATGATGGCAGGGGCACCGCCCCTGCCGATACGGCATTCGTGGGACCCCCGCCCACCCCAGTGCGATAAATCAGACATTACGTCTTAAAGTGGCGCCGATGTCGATCTCACGTCGCAACCTCCTCCAGGTGACCGCCTCCGGGGCCCTGCTGTCCGGCTGCACCGCCGGCACGGCCGCCCGCTCGGGGCCGGGTCCCGTGCTGCCGTCGACGGCAACCCCGGCGGCAGCCGCCGGTCTGCCCGATCAGATCGAGCACGGCCCGCGCACCCGGCCGCAAGTGGCGCTCACCTTTCACGGGCAGGGCAATCCGGACGAGGCGGAGACGTTGCTGGCGGCGGCCGAGCGGTCCGGCGCGCGGGTCACCGTACTGGCCGTGGGCGACTGGCTCGACGCGTATCCGAAGCTGGCCGCCCGCGTGCTGGCCGGCGGCCACGAACTGGGGAACCACACGCAGACGCACGGCGACATCGGCGCCATGGACGCCGATGCCGCCACCGCCGAGATCGAGAACTGCGCCCGCCGGCTGCGGCAGCTGACCGGCACGCCCGGGCGGTGGTTCCGGCCGTCGCAGGCGCGGCTGACGACACCGCTGGTGGTCTCACTCGCGAAGAAGGCGGGCTATCCGCACGTGCTGTCGTACGACGTGGACCCGCTGGACTACACCGACCCCGGCGCGGAGGCGGTCCGTTCCGCCGTGGCCGCCCAGGCCGGGCCCGGCTCGGTGGTCTCGCTGCACTTCGGGCACGCCGGCACCGTCGCCGCGCTGCCCGGGATCCTCGACGACCTGCACCGCCGCGGGCTGCGCGCGGTCACGACCTCGGAGCTGCTGACCTGATGCGCCGCCACCTGACTCCCCTGCGCCGCCGCGCGGCCGTCACCGCCGTCGCCGTCGCCGTCGCCGTCCTGGCCGCCGGGTGCGGCGACAGCGGCAACCGGTCGCTGGCCCCCTCCCCCGCCCAGCGGGCGATCGCCGCGCAGGCGGCCGCCGCCGCGGCCGCGGCCAGGGAGCAGCACCTCGCCGCCGTCGCGCACCCGGGGCTGGCCGGGATGCCGCCGCTGATCGACCAGCACGACGTCTACGCGGCCGACCGCCCCGGCGCCCTGTCCCCGGTCGTACGCGGCTTCCCCTCCCTGGTCTACGTGCCCAACACCGGGTCCGACACCGTCTCGGTCATCGACCCGAAGACGTACAAGGTGGTCAGGACCATCCCGGTGGGGCGCCAGCCGCAGCACGTCGTGCCGTCCTGGGACCTGCGGACGCTGTGGGTCAACAACGATGTCGGCAACAGCCTCACCCCGATCGACCCGGCCAACGGCCACGTGGGCAAGCCCGTCGACGTGCACGACCCGTACAACCTCTACTTCACCCCGGACGGCAAGTACGCGATCGTGATGGCCTCGCTCGACCGCCAGCTGGTCTTCCGCGACGCGCACACCATGGCGGTCAGGAAGGTCGTGCCGGTCGACTGCTACGGCGTCAACCACGCCGACTTCTCGCCGGACGGCCGCTACTTCATCGTCTCCTGCGAATTCTCCGGCGAACTGCTGAAGGTCGACACCGCCGCGATGAAGGTCATCGGCCAGCAGCGGCTGCCGCTCGACGGCGCGATGCCGCAGGACGTCAAGATCTCACCGGACGGCAGCACCTGGTACGTCGCCGACATGGCCGCCAACGGTGTCTGGACGATGAACGGCGACACCTTCTCCAAACCGGTGCTGCTGCCCACCGGCAAGGGCGCCCACGGCCTGTACGTCTCACGCGACTCGAAGTACCTCTACGTCACCAACCGCGGCGAGGGCTCCATCTCCCTGCTGGACTTCGCCACCGGCAGGCTCGCCGCCAAGTGGCACATCGACGGCGGCGGCAGCCCCGACATGGGCGGCGTCTCGGCCGACGGCAAGGTCCTGTGGCTCACCGGCCGCTACGACGCCGAGGTCTACGCCATCGACACGGCCACCGGCCGCACCCTGGCCAAGATCCCGGTCGGCGCCGGCCCGCACGGCCTCGCGGTCTACCCCCAGCCGGGCCGCTACTCCCTGGGCCACACGGGCATCTTCCGCTGAGGCCGCGGCCGAGGCCGAGGCCAGAGCTGAGGCCGAAGCTACGGCTGACGCTGCGCCGGGAGGGCTCGGGCCAGGTGGGTGGCGGCGGTGGCGCGGGGGGCGGAGCCCTGGGTGTGGCGGACGGGGTGGACGGTGTTGGCCAGCAGGACGAGGTAGGCGCCCGACGCGGGGTCGAGGACCAGGCTCGTCCCGGTGAATCCGGTGTGGCCCAGGGCGCCCCGGCCGGCGAGGGCGCCCATGAACCAGGCCTGGTCGCGCTCGAAGCCGAGGTCGGGGTCCAGCGGGAGGGTGCCGTCGAGGAGGGCGGTGGCGAAGAGCGCCAGGTCCCAGGCGGTGGAGAAGAGGCCGGCGTGGCCGGCGACGCCGCCCATGGCGTAGGCGTTCTCGTCGTGGACGGTGCCGCGCACCATGCCGCGGTCGAGTTTGGCCCAGGGGCGGCGCTGGTCCTCGGTGGCGGCGGTGCGGTCCTGCCAGGAGGGCGGCGGGGCGAAGCGGGTGGAGGCCATGCCCAGGGGGGTGGTGATGCCGTCGGCGACGAGGCGGTCCAGCCGTACGCCGGTGATCCGCTCCAGGACGGTCTGGGTCAGCAGCAGGTTCAGGTCGGAGTAGCAGCGCCGGGTGCCCGGCGGGGTGAGCGGCTGCTCGGCGGCGAGCCGGGCGGCACGTTCCGCGGGTCCTGGCAGGTCGTAGAGCGGGAGTTCGGGGCGCAGGCCGGAGGTGTGGGTGAGCAGGTGGCGCAGGGTGAGGCCGGGCACCAGGCCGGGGACGTACGCGGTCAGCGGGCGGTCCGGGTCGAGGGTGCCGGCCCGGATCTGCTGGACGGCGGCGACCGCGGTGAAGAGCTTGGTGAGCGAGGCCAGGTCGAAGACGGTGTCGGGCCGCATCGGCACCCGCCGCGCGGGCGGCAGCTCCACCCCGCGCCCGGCGGGCTCGTCGTAGGAGCGGTAGCGCACCGCCCAGCCGACCGCCTCGTGCAGGGCCACGACGGGGCCGCGCCCGGCCAGCACGACGGCGCCCGCACACCACGCGGGGCCGGCCGCCGGCTCCAGCGCGGCGGACAGCGAAGGGACGATCAGGCCGATCTCGTCGGCGTCGAGGCCCGCTTCAGGGCAGGTACCTCTCGACAGCGGCTCGGCCATGCTCCTCCAGATCCTTGCGGGCCTTCTCGATCAGCTCCGGTGTGCAGTCCCGGCCGGAGGCCATGACCAGGTCCTCCGGATCGACGGCGCTCTCGGCACCGGTGTGCAGGGAGCTGTCGGCTGTCTTGAACGCCCAGGTGCGTTCGTCCGGATCGGACATCGCTTCCTCCTGATGGCCTCAGGCCGTTCGCCTCGTCGGCCTACGGTCCCTCCACGGTACGTCGGCCGGGCACGCACAGCCCGACGAAGGCCGCGCAGGCGATGACGGTGCAGGTCAGTTGGGTGACGGCCATGGGTACCGCGGTGCCGTCGCCGGCGATCCCGGCGAGCGGCGCGATCAGGGCGCCGACCAGGAAGGACGAGGTGCCGATGAGCGCGGAGGCGGCGCCGGCGTTCCGTTTGGTGCGCAGCAGCGCCTGCGTGTTGGTGGTGGGCAGCACCAGGCCCATCGACGCCATCAGCACGAACAGCGCGGCGGCGATCTCGGTGAGCGACGCCCGGCCGACGACGCCGGTGGTGAGCAGGACGAGCGCCGCGGACGCGGCGGTGATCAGCACCAGGCCGACCGCGAGCACCCGGTCCATCGGGACCCGGCCGACCAGCACCTTGCCGTTGAGCTGGCCGATGCCGACGATGCCGATCGAGTTCAGGCCGAACAGCAGGCTGAAGGTCTGCGCCGAGGCGCCGTAGATGTCCTGGACGACGAAGGACGACGCGGACACGTACGTGAACAGGGCCGCGAAGCCGAAGCTGCCGGCGATGACGTAACCGGTGAAGGCGCGGTCGGCGAGCAGGCCGCGGAAGGCGCTGAAGGTGCCGGCCAGCTCGCCGGAGTGGCGTTCCTCGGGCGGCAGGGTCTCGCCGAGGAAGCGCCAGACCACGGCGGTGAGCAGGATGCCGATGGCGGTGCAGACGACGAAGACCCCGCGCCAATCGGTGAGCTGCAGGATCTGGCCGCCGATGACCGGGGCGACGATCGGGGCGACCCCGGAGATGAGCAGCAGGGTGGAGAAGAAGCGCGCCATCTCCACGCCGTCGTAGAGGTCACGGACGATCGCCCGGGAGATCACGATGCCGGCGGCGCCGGCCAGGCCCTGGAGCAGGCGGAAGCCGACCAGCAGCGGGGCGGTGGGCGCGAAGGCGCAGACGGCGGTGGCCAGGACGTAGACGACCATGCCGATCAGCAGCGGTCCGCGGCGCCCGAAGCGGTCGCTGAGCGGTCCGACCACCAGCTGGCCGAGCGCCATGCCGGCCAGGCACGCGGTGAGGGTGAGCTGGACGGTGGACGTGGTGCTGTCCAGGGCGGTGGTGACCTGCGGCAGCGCGGGCAGGTACATGTCCATGGACAGCGGCGGCAGCGCGGTGAGCCCGCCCAGTACCAGGGTGACGAGCATGCCGACGCGGGCCTGGCGGCCGGCGCTGGGGGTGAGGGTGGCGGAAGCGGTCGGGGCGTTGGCCTGAACGGGGGTTCTCGGCCCGGCGTCCTGCACGGTGACACTCTCCATCGGGGTCGTTGAATCGTTGCCTATTCTTTCAGTGATCGGGGACGGCCAAGACCATGTTGTGGGGCATCGATGAGTGATGTGAAGCGCACCATCCGCTGGGGAATCCTGGCGACCGGCGGCATCGCCGCGACCTTCACCGAGGCGCTGGCCACCGTGCCGGACGCCGAGGTGGTGGCGGTCGGCTCGCGCAGCCCGGAGGGCGCCAAGGCCTTCGCCGAGCGGTACGGGATCGCGCGGGCGTACGGCAGTTGGGCCGAACTGGCCGCGGACGACGCGGTCGACGTCGTCTACGTGGCCACCCCGCACTCCGCGCACCGGGCGGCCGCCGGGCTGTGCCTGGAGGCGGGCAAGGCGGTGCTCTGCGAGAAGGCGTTCACGCTCAACTCGCGTGAGGCGCGGGAGCTGGTCGAACTGGCCGAGGACCGCGGGCTGTTCCTGATGGAAGCCATGTGGACGTACTGCAACCCGCTGATACGCCACCTGGCCGCGGTCGTCGCCGACGGTGCGATCGGTGAGATCAGGACCGTCTCCGCCGCCTTCGGCTTCGGCGGCGACTTCCCGCCCGAGCACCGGCTGCGCGATCCCGCGCAGGGCGGCGGCGCGCTGCTCGACCTGGGCGTCTACCCGGTGTCCTTCGCGCAACTGCTGCTCGGCGAGCCGGACACCGTGCAGGCCTGGGCGCACCTGACGCCCGAGCGCGTCGACGACAACACCGGCATCCTGCTCGGCTGGAATGACGGCGCCCTGGCCACCTTGACCTGCACCTTCACCGCGGACACCGGTGCGCCGGCGACGATCACCGGCACCCGGGGGCGGATCGAGATCCCCGAGGGCTTCTTCAACCCCGACCACTTCACCCTGCACCGGCAGGGCGAGACCCCGCACACCGTGCACTTCGCCGACCTCGCGGACGACGGCGTGACGCGCGGCACGATGCGCTACGAGGCCGCGGAGGTGACGCGCTGCCTCCAGCAGGGCCTGACGCAGTCCCCGCTGGTGCCGCTGGCCGGCACGCTGTCGGTGATGCGCACGCTGGACACGGTGCGCGAGCGGATCGGGGTGCGCTACCCGGGGGTCGACTGACCCCTGCGGGACTACCGGGCGCCGTGCCCCGGCGCGACGGCGGCGACGCGGTCGGCGAGCCCGAAGTCCTTCCCGGTCAGCCGGCCGCCGGCCGCGTGGGTGGTGATCTCCAGCCGGAGCGTGTCGTAGCCGAGGGTGAGGTCGGAGTGGTGGTCCAGCTCGGCCTGGATGCCGGCGATGTGCAGCGCGAAGATCGCCGCCGGCAGGTGGTCGAGGTGGTACGTCCGCCGGAGCGTGCGTCCGCCCTCGTCCACGGTCCAGCCCGGCAGCCGGGCCAGGCGGGCACTGATCTCTTCCGCGGACAGCGGCTCTGCGTAGGGCATGCTCCCATGCTCCCACCCACCCCCCTGCGCCACCACGCGACGCCGTGCCCCCACGGCTGGGGGTTGCTCCCAGGGGCGCCCCCTGCCGCGGAGGGCTACCCCCAGGCGAAGCTCTGGGGGAGAACTGCGCGCTCAGCCGGCCACCGGCCGGTGGTCCGGGAACGGCAGCAACAGCCCCTTCCGGACGGTGACGACGTACAGCCCGTCAACGGCTGAGCGCGCAGTTCCCCGCGCCCCCCGGGGAGGCACCCTCCTGCCACAGCGGCCCGCAGGGCTATTCGTCGGGTGGGGGCGGGGCCTTCGGGGCCCAGGGGGTGAAGTGGACCGGGAGGGTGGTCAGGGAGCGTTGGAAGGGGCCGGGGCGCCAGCGCAGGTCGGCGGCCGGGGTGGCGAGTCGCATGTCGCACAGCCGGCTGGTGAGCTGCTCCACCGCCGAGATGGCGATCAGCAGTGCCGGCTGCCGGGCCGGGCAGCTGTGCGGGCCGGCGCTCCACGCGAGGTGCGCACTCTCGCTGGCACCCCACGCGTCGGTCTCGCCGCCCGGCGAGGACTGGCCGTTGGCGGCCGCGTAGGAGACCAGGACCAGCTGGCCCGCGCGCAGGCCCACGCCGTGGAAGGTCGTGTCGTAGCGCACGTAGTAGCCGGACGACGTGGACTGCGGCGGGTTGCGCCACAGCACCTCGTTGATGGCCTCGTGGGCGGTCATGGCGCCGGCGTAGACGGAGCCGTCGTAGCGGGGATCGGCGAGCATGTGGAGCAGGGTGTTCGCGATGAGGTTCGCGGTGAACTCGTAGCCGCCGCTGAAGGTGACGGCGATCTGCATGATCGTCTCGGCGTCGTCGAGGCCGGCCGGGTGCTGGACGAAGTACGACGTCAGGTCGCGCCGCGGGCGGGTGCGGCGCTCGGCGACCAGGCCGCCGATGATCCCGGTCAGGTCGGCGGTCGCGGCCCGGGCGTCGGCGCCCGAGGCGAACATCGTGGCGAGCCGGTCGGCCAGCGCCTCGCCCTGGGCGTCGGGAACGCCGAACCAGGTGTTGAAGACCCGCAGCGGCAGCTGCCTGGCGTAACCGGTGACGAGGTCGGCGCGGCCCGCGGCGGCGAACCGCCCGATGAGCGCGGCGGCGGCGTCGGCGACCTGCGTCTGCAGCAGGTGCGGGCCGAGCAGGCCGAGGCTGTCGCCGATGACCTTGCGGTAGCGCGCGTGGGTGTCGCCGTCGGAGAAGGCGACGGCGGGGCGGTAGCCGAGCACCGAGCGGACCGGGGAGTCCTCCGGAATGGTGTCGGGCCAGGGCCGCGGGTCCTTGGAGAAGGTGTGGGTGTCGCGCAACACGTCGAGCGCGGCCTGGTAGTCGGTGACCAGCACCGCCTCCGCGCCGGGGGCGATCTCGACCCGGGTCAGCGGCCCCTGGCGGCGCAGCCGCTCGTAGTGGCGCCCGGGGTCGGTGGCGAAGTCCTCGCCGTACAGCGCGGGCAGCGTACCGGCGGTCATGGCGCGTCCTGGGGCAGTCGGGTCAGTACGTACTCGGCGAGTGCGATGAGCGTGCCGATGCTGTCGCGGCGGTTGCGGGCGTCGCACTGCACCAGCGGCGTCTCGGGCGCCAGGTCGAGGTGCTTGCGCAGCACCTCGTCGCTGTGCGCGGGGGCGCCGGGGAAGCGGTTGACGGCGACGGCGTAGGGCAGGCCCTGCTCCTCGACCATGTCCATCACCGGGAAGGAGTCGGCCAGCCGCCGGGTGTCGGCCATCACCAGGGCGCCGAGCGCGCCGCGGGCGATGTCCTGCCACAGCGGGAAGAAGCGTTCCTGGCCGGGCGTGCCGAACAGGTAGAGCACCAGGTCGCCGGGGACGGTGAGCCGCCCGAAGTCGACGGCGACGGTGGTCGTGGACTTCTCGGGCAGGCCGCGCAGGTCGTCGAGTCCCGCGCTGGAGCTGGTCATCACCTCCTCGGTGTGCAGGGTGGGGATCTCCGAGAGGGTGCGGATCAGCGTGGTCTTGCCCACGCCGAAGGGGCCGGTGACGACCAGCTTCATCAGGGTCTGCCCGGTCGAGGGCAGATACCGGACCGTCCCGGGACCCGCCTGGGGGCCCGTCGCGGGCGCCGCTGCGGCGTCCGGCTCGGGCCGCGGTTCTGCGACCGGCGCGGTCGCGGGTTCAGGGGAGGGCACGGAGTCCAACGAGCAGCCTCTCGATGAGCGTTCGGTCGATCGCCTCGGCCTTGGGGACCGGGGACCGCGCGAGCAGATGACCGCCGCCGACCAGGTCGGCGGCCAGGAAGACGGTGGCGCTGACGGGCAGCCCGAGGTGGGCCGCGCACTCCACCACGGTCAGCGCGCCGGGGCGCAGCAGCGTCCACAGCCTGCGGTGTTCGGGCCCGAAGTCCATCTCCGGCGGCTGCTGGTCGGTGGACACCAGCACCGTCAGCCGGTCGAAGTCGGCGGTGCCCCGCGGGCGTTCGCGGCCGCCGGTGGCCAGGTACGCCGGGACCAGGCGGCGCCCCCGGCCGCCTGGTGTCCCGGGTTCCGGCGTGGTGGCCGCTCCTGAAGTGCCGGGCCTGCCGGGTGTCATGGCCGGTCGGCTGCGTCCGGCTCGCGGGCGGGTGCGCTCATCGCTCGGGCGAGTGCGGCGACCTGCACCTGCATCTGGTAGGCGATGTTGCCCAGTTGGGTGTCGGGGGCCGCGAAGACCGCCAGCGAGGTGTTCTGCCCGGCGGGGACGACGATGGCGAAGCCCTGCTCGGACTCCACCACGGTCTGCGCCAGCCGCGGCGACTCGACCTCGGTGAAGGCGGTGGTGAAGGCGCGGGCCGAGGCGTGCAGAGTGGCGGTCATCGCGGCCACCCGTTCCGCGGCGGCCCGGTCGAGGCCGGGCGAGGAGCCTTCCAGCAGGCCGTCGCCGGTGGCGATCAACGCGTGCTGGACGCCCGGCAGTTCGAGCAGCGGTTCCAGCACCCAGGCCAGATCCTCTGCCATGGGTCGGCGGGTGGTCATGAACGGTCGTCTCCTTGCTCGTCGCCTGCGGCGGATCCCCCGGCCGCGGTCCTGCCGCTGGTGGTACCGACGGCCGTACCGCTGCCTGCCGCGGACCTGCCGCTGCGGGTGCCGTCCTGGAGGGCGCCCCACAGCGCGCCCGCCTGCTCTGGTGTGCGCGCCACGGGTGCCTCGGCGGCCGGCGGGACCGGTGCGACGGGGCGTGCGGCGGCGGTTCTCGGGCTGCGGCGGCGGCGCGAGGGCAGCGGGGTGGCCTCGACCACCGGCCCGTCGTCCGCCGGGTCCTCGGCGGGCCTGGCCGGGGCCGCCGTCTCGGCCGGGGCGGGTACCAGCACGGACAGCGTGTGCTCCTCGTCCAGGACGGTCAGCAGCTCGGCCGGCACCCGCAGCATCGCGCGGACCCCGCCGTAGGGCGAGGACTCGACGTGGCAGGAGAAGCCGTACTGCCGTACCAGCCGGCCCACCACGGCGAAGCCGGCCTGCGGCGGGTTGCCCAGCTCGGTCAGCAGCAGCACCTCGGGGCCGGCGAGCAGCCGCCGGGCGCGGGCCAGCGTCTCCTCGTCCATGCCGATGCCGCCGTCGTCCACCACGATGAGTGCGCCGCGCCCGCCGCTCTGCTGGATCGTCACCGGCACCGCGGTGTCGGGGTGCGAATACGACGTCGCGTTGGCCAGCAGCTCGGCGACCGCGATGGCCAGCGGCTCGGCGGCCCGCGCGACCACCGCGAGGCGCTGCTCGCGCAGGTGGTTGGACATCTTGATGCGGGCGTAGCCGGCTACCCGGGACTGGGCGCCGATCACGACCTCGGCGAGCGGCGAGTCGCTGCGGGCCAGGCCCGGCCAGGCCTCGCAGAGCACTGCGGTGGCCTGAATACGCCGCAGCGCGAGCTCGTTGCGGAAGTCCAGTTCGAGCAGCCGCGGGTCGTCCAGCTCGTGCTGGAGGTCCTGCAGGACGCTCTGCGTCTGGTAGAGCAGCGACTGCACCTTGGCGGTGGCGCCGCGCATCGCGGCCCTGGCCGCCGCGTCGACCCGGTCGCGCTCGCCGGCCGCGGCCGCGCTGGTCGCCGACAGCACGTCCCGCATCGCCTTGGCCAGGGTGGCGTTGGCCTCCTGAGGGTGCAGCAGGCCGGGGACCGGGGCGTGCTCATGGGTCAGCGCGAGGACGGCGGCCGGGATGCGGTCCGCGGCGAGGAAGCGCAACTCCTCGATGGCGATCCGCAGTTGCTCGTCGGCGTTCTTGGCCCTGACCTCCGCGGTCTGGACCGTGGTGCGCGCCATCCGTACCAACTGGGCATCCCGCACATGTCTGAGGCCCGACCAGATGCCACCGACGACGGCGGCCAAGAGAACACCGATGAATGCGAAGAGCACGACGCGACCCCACCCCAGAACTGTCTTGAAGCGTGATTATGCCGTGGCGAAATCCCGCCACAAGGTTCGGCGACAAAATTTGTTGCAGATTCGTGTACTTCCGAACGTCGGGAGGTCAACTCCGTACGCACGCGGGACGGGTGGTACGGGAGCGCGTACGCCTGTCGCCGTGCGCTCAGCCGGGGGCGGGGGCGGGGGCGGGGGCGGCCAACTCGGCCCAGGCCAGCGTCCCGCCGGGGCCGACGTGGCGGCCGTGGGCCTGCGCAAGTGCCTGGACCAGCGCCAGGCCGCGCCCCCCGTCGCCGGGGTCGCGCTGCAGCGGCGAGCCGCATGGGCCGCCGTCGGCGACCTCGACCCGTACGGTGCCGCAGGACAGCCGCTCCACGTGCAGGCACACCGCGGGCAGCGCGTGGTTCAGCGCGTTGGTGACCAGCTCCGATATCACCAGGACCACGTCGTCCGCGGTCTCCTCGGGCACCTGCCACCCGGCGAGCACGGCCCGCGCGGACCTGCGGGCGTCGCCGCCGGCCTCGGGCCGGTGCGGCAGCGGCAGGCAGCCGATGCCGGCGTCGACCCGGGTGCCGGTTTCCGCGCCGGTCCCCGACCCGCCCGTCCCCGGGTCCGCCGCCGAGTCGCCGGCGCCGCTCCCGGCGGGGTGCGGTCCACCGCCGCCCCGGGGGCGGGCCGGCCACGCGAGGCGCGACTGGCCGCGGCCGGCCCACTTCGGCGAGGACGCCGGGCAGGCGGCCGGGAGTGCTGGGTCTGGGGAGAGGATGCGCATGTCGATACCTGGCGGGTAGGCGGGTCCCGGTCCGCCGCCGGTGGGCGGCGGCCCGGCACGGATGCGTGACGCTCCTGCGTCGGGGGCCGGTTTCGTCACCTCGTACGGGCGCGGTGGCGGCACACGGCCGCAGGCTCGGTTCGCTGCTTCCACCTGCGGCCTATTCGTTGTCGATCACCACAATACGACTGAATACGAAAAACACACCAGCCTGACGGCGGCAATGTTCCCCCAGCGGCACCGGAGGGGCAGCGCCGCAGGTCAGGGCAGTGCGGGGAACGGGAAAAGCGGCAGCCCCGGCGTACCGGAAGGCACATACCTTCGGTACGCCGGGGCTTTTCGGTCGCGCTCAGTGACCGCGCGCCGCGGTCAGCGACCGCCGGCCGCGCGAGCCGCCCGCAGGCGAGCGGGTCACCCGGCGTCGTCCGGGCACAGGTGCAGGGCCAGGACGTTGTCGCCGCTGACGGCCACCCGCACCCTGCCCAGCGTGCCGGTGTCGCCGCTGTTGGCGACCCGGAAGTCGCTGCCGGCGTTCTCGCCGTTGCGGAAGGCCGCGTCGTCCAGCGCGAAGGTCGCGGTCTTCCAGGTGTCGGTTCCGGTCTTGGCCACCGACGTCGACTGCTTGTACGCGCCCGCCGTCGAGTCGTACTGCAGGCTCCAGCTGCCGGTGCCGTGGTCGTAGTAGTCGATGGTGACGGCCGCGTGGTAGGCGCCGCCCGGGACGACGGTGTTGTCGATGTCGAAGTACTCGAACGGCGAGCCGTCCGTGGTGGACCGCCCGCTGCGGCCGCCCAGGGTGACCGGCACGGTGTGCCCGTCGCCGTTGTCGCGGAAGCGCAGCCCGCACTCGGTGTCGGTGGCGCCGAGCGTGTCGCAGGCCGTGGCCGCGCCGTCCGCGGCCGGTACGGTCACCACGACCGCGCCGCCGGGCAGCGACGTGCCCGCCGCCGTACGGAAGGCGACCTTCACCGGGTGGTAGCCCGAGGGGGTGTCCGCCGCGACCGAGATGGTGACGGGCACGGTGGCACGGTCGGCGTGCCGCAGGTCCAGGGTGCCGGACGACGGGGTCACCGTGACGCCCGGCACGTCGGAGGCCGCACTCCAGCGCACCGTCCCCGCGTGCCCGGCCAGGATGGAGGCGCCCACCGTCGCAGGCAGGCTGCTGCCGCCGGGAGTCACCTGGGTGCCGGTCGGCGTCAGGTAGCCGACCGCGGGCACCTCACCGGTGCGGTACGACGGCGGAGCCGCCTCGGCGCTCGTGGCCCAGTGGGTGTCGGGCCTGGTGGACAGGTCGACGTCCAGGTCGCCGCCGCGGGTCGCGAAGGACGCGGGCAGCGCGGTGGACTCGAAGTGCCGCCCGTCCAACCGCATTCCGGTGACGTAGGGCGCCTTGTCGGCGGCCTTCGGCGCGTCGATCGTGATCCGGTGGCCGTTGCCCAGGCTGATCACCGCCCGCTTGACCAGCGGGCTGTCGAGCACCAGCGTCGGGGTGCCCGGGGTGGCCGGCATCATGCCGAGCGCCGCCCACACGTACTCCGACGACAGCGCTCCGTTGTCGTCGTTGCCGGGCAGCCCGTCGGGCGCGGTGGTGAACAGCTCGGTCTCGAACCGCCGCGCGACCTCCTGGGTCTTCCACGGCCGGCCGACGTAGTCGTACATCCACGGTGTCGTGGTGTCGATCTCGTTGCCCGCCCAGTCGTAGGGCAGGTTGCCGCCCGCGTTGAGCCGGCTGAAGTAGTCGTCGAGGCGCGGGATCACCTTGGCGTTGCCGCCCATCGCGGCGACCAGGCCCGCGATGTTCTGCTGCACCGAGAAGTTGTACTGCGCCGCGTTGCCCTCGTCGTAGCCGTCCTGGCCGAAGGCGCCGGCCGGCGGGGCCTGGAAGCCCGGTCCTGCCGGGAAGGCGCCGTTGTCGTCGCGCGGGCGCAGGTAGTTGGTGGCCGGGTCGAAGATGTTCTGCCAGTTGTTGCCGCGCACCGCGTACTCGGCGGCGGTGGCGCGGTCGCCGGCCTTCGCCGCGAGCTGCGAGATCGCGAAGTCGTCGGTGGACCACTCCAGGGTCTCCGAGGCGCCCTGCAAGCCGTGGTCGCCCTGCGAGGTGCTGTTGTTGGGCGCGTAGCCGAGCCGTACGTAGTCCTCGACGCCGGGGCGCTCCACCCAGCCCCAGCCGACCTTCTGCGACTGCGTCGCGGCCTTCTCCATGATCGGCAGCGCGTCCTTGACGTCCACGCCGGTCGCGCCGAAGGCGACGTACTGCGCGAAGAGCGGCACCCCGTTGTCACCGTTCATGACGTTGCCCGTCATGTTCTGCGACGGCCACTTGGGCCACCAGCCGCCCTGCTGCTGGGCGTCCCGCAGCAGGGAGTTGGCCATGTCGCCGGCCTCGCGCGGGTAGAGCATCGTCTGCAGCGGGGCCAGCGAGCGGTAGATGTCCCAGTCGGAGAAGGTCGCGTACTGGGTGTGCCCGCGGGGCACCTGGTGGATCACGTTGTCGAAGCCGATGTAGCGGCCGTCCACGTCGTTGAAGACGCTCGGCGACTGCAGCGAGCGGTACAACGAGGTGTAGAAGGTGGTCAGTTCCTCGTCGGAGGCGCCGCCCACCGACACCTTGCGCAGGGCGTCCCGCCACGCGTCCCTGGTCTGCCCCTGGACCCGCCCGACACTCCACCCCGGGATCTCCGCCGTGGCGTTGGCCGCCGCACCGGCCGTACTCACGTACGACATGCCGATCTTGGCGGTGACGCTGCGGTCGGACCCGGTGTCGAAGGTCAGGTAGGCGCCGGAGCCCGAGCCGGTAGCGGTGGACGAGTCCGGGGTGACGGCCGTGCCGCCACCGGCCTTCTGCCACGTGCCGTGGGCGGTGAACGGGCGGTCGAAGGTGATGTCGAAGTACATCGTGTACTTGCTGTTGCCGCACAGCCCGCGCGGTGTGGTGGTGCCGGAGATCTCGTGGTCGCCGACCACGTTCACCTCTGCGGCCAGGTCGCCGCCGAGACTGGTCCCCGACTTCACCAGCAACTGCGCCTGGCTGCCCGCCGGGTAGCCGAACGACGCGATGCCGGTCCTGGCGGTCGCCCCGATGTCGACCTGCACGTCCGAGTCGTCGAGGTGCACGTCGTACGAGCCGGGGGCGGCCTGCTCGTCGTCGTGCGAGAAGTGCTCGGTGCGGCCGGCCGGGTCCGCGCCGACGCCGCCGGTCACCGGCAGGATCGGGATGTCCCCGAAGGACGAGCAGCCGCCGGAGAAGTGGTCGAGGCTGAAGCCCTTGATGGTGCTGTCGGTGTAGCCGTACCCGGTCGGCGCGGAGGCGGTGTCCGGGCTGAACTGCATCATCCCGAAGGGGGCGGTGACGCCGGGGAAGGTGTTCTCCCAGTCCACGCCCTTCTGGGTGCCGACGAACGTGTTGACGTACGCGGTTGGGTCGGCGACCAGCGGCGTCCCGCCGCCTCCGCCGCCCGCGCCCGCGGGCCCCGCCGCCAGCGCGGAGGGCACGGCCAGCAGACCGGCCGCGGTCACCGCTGCCGCGACCACGGCCAGCCGCCCGCGGCGGCGGCCGGTGGTGTCCCGGTGTTTCTCTCGGTGTCGGTACACGTGAGACCTTCCCTGTCACCCTGTACGGCTCTCCCGCGGGGCAGGCGTTGTCAATTAACTCCCGTGACAACGTTGTCACCCGCGCGCCCCGAGTTTTCCCCCGCGCCGCACCCGCGTCAATAGCCTCAACGGTTCCGCTGCCGCGGGGGTAACCGCACGACGAGCCGTATGTCGCCATCGGCCCGAAGGGGCCGCGCGGTCCGCCCGCTCCCGGAGGGTCCCGCGGATCACCGGACCCCGACGTCGCGGAGTCTCGGGATCTCGGAGTCCCGGAGCCGACGGGCCGGCAGGGCGGGACCGTGGCCGGTCGCTCCGCAGGCAAAGGTCACACGTGGCGAGAACCGAGACTTTCGTATGCGTCCCGCAGATCGGCGGCCTCAGGCAACTGTCCGGCCTCGACGGACTTTACGACTTCAAGCGCTCGCCAGTGGTTGGACGGAACCACTCGCCCCGAGAGTATGGCCTTCCGCGCCGCGTCGCAGGCTTCGTCAAGGCGATTCCCTGCCACCAGGACCAAGGCCAGGTCGATATTCGCCGAGGCCACCCGCCGAGGCCACTTGGCGATGTCATCGTGCGGGTCCAGTTGCGCGATGACCGCACGCGCGAACTGCTCGGCAACCGGATCACCGAGCCACGCCAGAGTCGTTGCCGTATAGGAGAGCGATTTGGCCGGGTCATACTGATAGTGGTGCTCGGGGTCATCCAGCCGCACGAGCGAGGCCGACAGGCTCTGGACCCGATCGATGGCCGAGTACGTCTCTTTCGCCTGCCCCAGACGTGCGCGTGCGCGCCCTTCCTGGGCGGTCGACTGAATCTGTGCCGAGCTTCCGGCGGGCGCAATCCCCTGTGCAATCTGCGACAGCTCAATGGCGCGGACGTAGTTGCCATCCGTCAGAACACGCCAGGCCTCAGTCTCATAGCACCACGCCTCGATCTCCGGGTGTTCCGCCTGCCGGGCCAGAATCGCAGCCGTCTGCAGACGTGCGCTTGCGGCAGCATTCTGCTTGAGGTCGATATGAACTGTCGCGCCCAGCAGGGACAGCCAGCCACCGAAGACCAACAGGCGGCGATGCTCGGCCAGGGTCTTCCTGGCATCGAGCAGGCGTGTGACGTACGACGAATACTTTCGCACCTGCTGCAAGATCTCTTGGGGAGGGACTTTGGGATACGCGGTGGCCAGCTCATCGAAAGCCGTCTCAAGGCGACCGAGTGTTTCCTGCCCGACGTCGCTCGACTCTACGCGTCGCGCCAACTCCCAGGATTCCAGCTCGTCGTCATCGGCCTGGACCTCCCGATGGACCCGCGGATCGACAGCTGTGCGAATCACGGTGTCGGAAGTCAGCAACTCATCCAGTTCCTTGGAAGTGAGCTGCAACAATTTCGCCAACTTGGGACGCTGATGCGGATGAGGATCGACTTCGCCCCGCTCCCACCGCTGGACTGTTGTGCGATCCACCGTGAGCGCATCGCCGAACTCTTCCTGGGTGTAGCCGCATGCCTTCCGGCGCTGCGCTAGCCGCTGTCGCTTGGCTGCCATGCCCGCACTCCGTCCGGTTCCCCTCCCTGGTCAGGGTACCCCGCGCAGCCAACGCGCCGCAGAGATGCAGCACTTCTGCCGTGGTGCCCGCATAGCCGACACAGCAGCCTTGTCTGACGCAAGTCCCCGGCGACCGTGGCGACGGTCCTCGGGGCGTGGCCCACCCTACTGAGGAGCGCCGACGCATGGACCGAATGGTCTGGCTGGTCGCCAAATCGACGACCGCCTTAACCGAACACCGGACTCCCGGCAGTCGGGGGTCGCGGTAATGCTCCCCGTACCGTCCGCCCCTACGGACCCCGACATCGTCGCCAGACGATGGACCCAGGCGCCCAGAAATGTCCAGCGGGCACGTGCTGAACTGTCACGTCATCTGGCGGAGTGGGGATGCCCGGCCGAAGTGATCGACTCCGCCGTAGTGGTGCTGTCCGAATTGCCTACCAACGCCATGCGGCATGCGGGAGAACCGCGGGGGCGCCACATCGAGACGCGCTTCCACCGCGGAGATTTCTGCGTGCGGATCGATGTGCACGACGCAAACGACGCCAAGCCGGAGCGCCGGGAAGCCTCCGACGAAGACGAGTCCGGCCGCGGCCTTGAGCTGGTCGACGCACTGACCAGCGGGCAGTGGGGGATCTCCTCCCGGGTGGGCGTCGGGAAGATGGTCTGGGCGATCTGCGCCTACGACGGGGCACCGGACCTTCGGGACGCAGCGGCCGGGGCCCGGTGAGCGCGGCAGGTGTCCTCGCCGAACTCCCGTCCCTGGCCGCGCACGTCACCGCGCCGCGCTGAGGCCCAGCTACCCCTTGTAGGTGTACGTGAAGTGCGGGGTGTCGTACTGGGGGCCGTTCTTCTCGTAGGTGAACCAGTACGTGATCACGTTTCCGGCCGACAGTCCGTTGATGGTCTGCGTCCACGTGCCGCCGCTGTTGGCCATGCGGAAGTTCTGCTGGCCCGCACCGTTGACGAGGTAGTGCACGTCGACGTAGGCCGCCGGGGTCGTCGGGACGAAGGTGATCCGCACCTGCCCGGAGCCGGTGGTCGCGGCGCTCGCGGTGTAGTCCGGCGAGGTCGTACCGCCGCCGGTGGACGTGCCGGTGGACGTTCCGGTGCTGGTGCCGGTGGAGGTGCCGGTCGACGTACCCGTGGACGTACCGGTCGACGTACCGCCGGCCGTACCGCTGCCGCCGCTCGTCCGGTTGACGGCGATCCAGTCGACCGTCATGGGGGCGCCGGAGCTGATGCTGGCCGAGGGCGAGGTGCAGCCGCAGACCTTGTTGGGGTACGAACCGCCGATCGCCACGTCGAAGATGGCGAAGAAGCCGTGGTCGACGGCGGCTTGCCAGGTGGCGGTGGAGACCTGGTTCTCGTTGACCGTGTACGTCACGGTGCCGTCGAGGGAGAAGCGCAGCTGCTCGGCGGCGGTGTTGGTGCGGTCGATGACCACCGAGTAGGTGTGGAAGCCCGACTGGCAGCCGCCGCACGCCTGCAGGCCGCTGCTGATGCCGTCGGGGTCGTGGCACTCGCCGGCCCAGGCCCCGCAGTGGAAGGTGGTCGAGTGCTGGCTGAGCGCGTTGACGTCCTCCATGATGTCCAGCTCGCCGATGCTCGGCCAGTTGGTCGCGCCGACCGGGCGGGCGTCGGCGCCCATCGCCCAGAAGGCCGGCCAGTAGCCCAACCCGCTGGCCGGGGCGGGCTGCTTGAGCGACGCGCTGATCTCCAGCTGGCCGCCCGCCGGAGCGGCGAAGTCGGTGCGCTGGGTCTCGACGCGGCCCGAAGTCCAGTGCCCCGCCGCGTCCTTGACCGGCTTGATCACCAGGTGTCCCGACCCGTCCTGGTAGACGTTGGTGGTCGAGTCGGTGGCGGTCTCGATCTCGCCGGTGCCCCACATGGTGGCGGCGCCCGGGTAGGCGTAGCCCGTACCGGTGTCGTAGAGCCAGTCGGCCCGGTTGAGGCCGGTGCCCGAGGCGCCGTTGAAGTCGTCGCTGAAGATCGTGGTCCAACCGGCCGGCGGGCCCGGCACCGCCGCCGCGGCCGAGCCGCCGGTGGCGGACAGCCCCAGGGCGCCGGCGACCAGCACGAGCAGCGCGCCGATCACGGTCGGAAGGGCGCGCCGGCTGCGGGGCCGGGCACCCGGGAGGGCGCTGGGACGTGGGTTCTTACTCATGGGCATGAGGACCTTTCTCCAAAACGTGGGGGGTTGTTGAAGAGGTCGGAACGTGCGGCGCTCGGAAACATGGGAGGAGTCCGACCGTTCGGGAAGTGAACAGAGTGTGCGGTCCGTACGGATCACGCCTCCACACCTCCGTCGACGGCAGGCGTCCTCCGTCGAGGAAACCGTCGGGTCAGCGGCTTGGAAGCGCTCTCACGCAACAGGGTCGAGGTGGAGTCTCAGTGCGTGACGCGTACTCGTCAATAACTTGAACAAGATCAACTCACCGGCGCCCGCCGGCGCCTCCGCCGCGGACGCGCGGCGCCGGGCTCAGAACCGGGTCACCATCAAGGAGATGTCGTCCTGCTGCCCCTCGGGGTTGGCCAGGGTGTGCAGCAGGCCGTCCGCCACATCCTCGGGCGGCAGGTGCCGGAATTCGCCCGTGACGGCGACCAGGCGGGCCAGGCCCGCGTCGATGTCCTCGCCGCGGCGCTCGATCAGGCCGTCGGTGTAGAGCACCAGCAGGTCGCCCGGCTGGTATTCGGCGGTGGCCTGCGGCCTGGGGACGTGTTCGAGCCGTACACCGAGCGGCGGGTCGGTGGCGCTGTCGAGCAGGTGGTACGTGCCGTCGGCGTGCATCAGGACGGGCGGCGGGTGGCCGGCGCTGCTGTACGTCAGCAGCCGGCTGACCGGAAAGACCTGGCAGGCGAAAGTCGTGGTGGCCGTCGCGCCGTCCAGGGAGCGCGCGTACAGGCCGAGCGCCTCCAGCGCGCCACTGGGCCCGTCGGCGACCCGGATGGCGGCGCTGAGCGCGCTGCGCAGCATGCCCATGACGCTGGCGGCGCCGACCCCGTGGCCCACCACGTCGCCGACGGTCAAGCCGAACCGCCCCCCGGGCAGGTCCACCACGTCGTACCAGTCACCGCAGGCGTTCATGCCGCGCATCGCCGGCCGGTAGCGCACCGCGATCTCGGGGTGCCGCGCCAGGTCGGGGGTGGCGAGCATGGCCTGCTGGAGCGCGAGCGCCACGTCGTGGCTGCGGGCCGTCGACTTCTGCAGCCGGGAGTGGGTGTGCGCCAACCGCTGGACACGGCTCATGAGTTCGGCATGCGGCGCCGCCATCCGCTGCCCGTCGGGCCCGCGTACGGCAGCCGCGTGCTCCGACGTCACGTAGTCGCTGACGTCCTCGACGCGGTGGATGATCAGGTCCACCTGCCCGTCGGCCCCGATGAGCGGCTGGTTCGCCACGTTCCACCAGCGCGGCTCGAACTCGCCCGCCCTGCCGGCCCGGGGAATCGCGTAGTGCTGCAGGAGCAGCACATTGGCCTGCCCCGAGACCAGCACCGCTTCGAGCGACTCGCGCTGGGCCTCGGCCCCGCCCGGCGTCGGGTCGCTCGGGTCGGGCGGGAAGGCCTCGAAGAAGGACCGGCCGGTGAGATCGGCCGCCGGCCGCCCGGTGACCTCGACGTACGCGTCGTTGGCGGCCACGATCGTCAGCTCGCGGTCGAGCACCACGCAGGCCGCGGGCACCGCGGCGAAGAGGGCCGCGTAGTCCAGCCCCGTACCCCCCTCGCGTCCCGCCACCCCGGCTCCTCGCTGCCGCTCGCCCGCCCACGGGTCCTCGTGTGGCGGCCAGTCAACCCCACCGCGGCGGCCGTCCTCCGCAGGCGCACGCGCAACTCGTCCGTACAGCCGATACGGGCGTAACTCTTGCCACGTACGCGGCGGCGCCCTATCGTCCCGTTCTCGGAGCGGTGTGGGAGCGCTCCCATCGTCGAATTCGTCGAAACCGAATGGGACGGACTCCCACCGACGCTTGCACTTCCCCCCACCTCCGTGCCTGTCGAAAGGGACAGCATGAAGTCTCTCCAGCAAGCCTTCCGATCCACCCGCAAGGCCGCCGTCGCGGCCCTGGCCGCTCTCGGCCTCGCCATCGGCGGCCTGATCACCCTGACCGCCGCGCCGGCCGCCCACGCGGACACCCAGATCTGCACGCAGTACGGCTCGACCACGATCCAGGGCCGCTACGTCGTGCAGAACAACCGCTGGGGCACCAGCGAGACCCAGTGCATCAACGTCACGAGCACCGGCTTCCAGCTCACCCAGGCCGACGGCTCCGTTCCCACCAACGGGGCCCCCAAGGCGTACCCGTCGATCTTCAACGGCTGCCACTACACGAACTGCTCGCCGGGCACCAACCTGCCCGCCCAGCTCAGCGCCATCAGCAGCGCCCCGACCAGCATCTCCTACACCTACGTCGGCAACGCGGTCTTCGACGCCGCGTACGACATCTGGCTCGACCCGGCGCCCAAGAAGGACGGCGTCAACAGGACCGAGATCATGGTGTGGTTCAACCACGTCGGCGCGGTCCAGCCGGTCGGCTCCAAGGTCGGCACCGCCAGCGTGGGCGGGCGCAGTTGGGACGTGTGGACCGGCAACAACGGCGGCAACGACGTCATCTCCTTCGTCGCCCCCTCGGCGATCGGCAGCTGGAACTTCGACGTCAAGTCCTTCGCCAACGAGGCCATCAACCGCGGCCTGGCCCAGAACTCCTGGTATCTCACCAGCGTCCAGGCCGGCTTCGAGCCCTGGCAGAACGGCGCGGGCCTGGCGGTCACCTCCTTCTCCTCCTCGGTCAACATCGGCGGCGGCTCGACCACGGGCGGCACCACGACCGGCGGGACGACCACCGGGGGTACGACCACGGGCGGCACCACGGGCGGCACCACCGGCGGCACCACCGGCGGCACCGGCTCGTCCGGCTGCAAGGTGACCCTCACCCCGCAGAGCTGGGCCGGCGGCTTCTCCGCCAACGTCACCGTCGCCAACACCGGCTCCAGCGCCGTCAACGGCTGGCGGCTGGGCTTCACCCTCCCCTCGGGAGAGACGGTCACCAGCGCCTGGAACGCCACCGTGAGCCCGACCTCCGGTGCCGTCACGGCCACGAACATGTCCTACAACGCCCAGATCCCGGCCGGCGGCTCCCAGTCCTTCGGCTTCCAGGGCACGTCCAACGGAGCCTTCGCGGCCCCGACCGGCTTCACCCTGAACGGCACCGCCTGCTCCTGACCCCTGAGCGCCACCCCCGCACCGTGCCGCCTGCCCTGCGGGCGGCACGGTGTCCGGTTCTCGTCGCGGAAAGTGGAGCCGGCGCTACGGTGAGTCGTACGCCTCCACGCCCCGAAGGTGCCGTCATGATCGGAACCAAGCGGCTCACCACCCTGGCCGCCCTGACCGCACTCGCACTGGCCGACGTCACCGCCTGCGCCACCGAGGCCGGGGTCCCCAGCCTCGACTACGCGACGGTCCTGACGATCCTCCCGCTGTAGCGCGAGCGGGAGCCGTCCGCGGCGGATTCAGCGGGTGGGCGGGGCGAATTCCGGCTGGTCGAGCAGGCGCAGCCAGCTTCCGTCGGGCTGGCGCCTGACGACCTGCGCGCGGGCGCCGGACCCGTCCTTCGGCGGGGTCGAGGTGAGGGCGATGTCGCCGCTGACCAGCGTCGGCAGCGGCTCCTCCGGTGCGAAGTGGGGGCGGTTGGCCAGCACCTTCTCCCAGAGCTCACGGATCGCCTCGCGGCCCACCGTCCGGGCGCCGGGCGGGTAGGCCATCACCGCGTCCTCCTCGTAGAGCGCGGCGACCCCGGCCGCGTCACCGGCGTTGGACCGTTCGACGAACAGGCGGGTGATGTCCTCGGGCCGCATGGCCTTCTCGTACACGTACTCCTTCGCGGCCCCGCCCTCACCCGGCACGGCCTTCTCGTATCCCGGCATGGCTACCTCCTGACGTCGGGCTTCGTTCCCTTCCCAGCGTGGTCGGCCGCTGATCAGAAGTCCAACAGATAGCTCTTCCGGGAACTAGAATCGATAGTCATGGACCTGAGGCAGCTGGAGTATTTCGTCGCGGTCGCGGAGGAGCGCAATTTCACGCGGGCAGCCGAGCGGGTGCATATCAGCCAGTCAGGCGTCAGCGCGCAGATCCGCCGACTGGAACGGGAGCTGGGCGCCGACCTGTTCGACCGCTCGGCGCGCACCGTCACCCTCACTGTCGCGGGGAAGGCCGCGCTCGACCCCGCCCGCGCCGCCCTCGCCGCGGCCGGCGCTGTGGGCCAGGCCGTCACCGAGGTGACCGGCCTGATCAGGGGGCGGCTCGCCGTCGGGATGGTCGTCGGCTGCACGATCACACCGCTGTTCGACGCCCTCGCCGCGTTCCACCGGGCCCATCCCGGCGTGGAGATCTCGCTGACCGAGGACAATTCCGACCGGCTCGCCGAGGAGGTGCGGGCCGGCGCCCTCGACCTGGCTCTCGTCGGGACCGCGACGGCCGTTCCCCCGGCGCTGGAGGCGATGACGATCATCAGCGAGCGACTCGTCGTGGCGATTCCCCACGGGCACCCGCTGGCCGAACTGCCCCGGGTCACCCTGCGTGACGTGGTCGCCCACCCGATCGTCTGCATGCCGCCGGGGACGGGCCTGCGCACGGTGTTCGACGACGCCTGCGCCGCACAGGGCCTCCAGCCGGCGATCGCGCTGCAGGCCGGCGCCGCGGAGGCCATCGCCCACCTCGCGGCCCGCGGACTCGCCGCCGCCGTCCTCAGCGACTCGATGGCCGCGAGCTACCGCGACCTGCTCACCGCCCGCGTCATCGACGACGTCGAGGCACCCGCCGTACTGGCCCTGGTCTGGAGGAGCACGCACAGCCCCGCGGTGCGCGAGCTGGTCGGACACTGCCGGGGGGCGTTCACCGCACGCGACCCCGGGTAGCGAGTGGCCGGGCGGCCCGGAGGGGAAGCTGCCCGCTCCGTGGCCGGCCGGTGTGCCGGCCGGCCACGGAGCGTCGCGCCGGACGCGGCTACTGCGCGGTGAGGGTGAAGGACTGGGCGGGGCCGCCGGTGCAGGACCACTGCTGGAGGCGGGCGCCGTCGGCGGTGGAGGTGTCGGTGACGTCCAGGCACTGGCCGGTGTTGCTGCGCGGGCTCAGCGTGTAGGTCCCGCCGGACGCGGCGACCGGCTTCCACTGCTGGTTGGTGCCGCCGCCGTAGGCCCACAGCTGGATCTTCGCGCCGTTGCCCACGCCCGTCCCGCCGGTCACGTCCCATGCCGCCGACGCCGAATTGCGGCCGACCACCTTGTAGTAGCCGCTGTCGGTGGCCTGGAACTGCCACTGCTGGTTGGCGCTTCCGGCCACGCAGGCCCACTGCTGCACCGCGGCACCGTTGGCGGTGGAACCGGCCGCGTCGTCCACGCACTTGCCGCTGCTGGTGTTCTTCACCGTGTACCACTTCGTCGGGTCCACGGGCCCGCTTCCGCCCCCGCTGCCCGTCGTGACGGTGGCGGTGTTCGACGCCGCGGAGAGGTTGCCCGCGGCGTCCGCCGCCCTGACGGTGTACGAGTAGGCCGTCGAGGCGCCCAGACCGCTGTCGGTGTAGGAGGTACCGGTGGCGGTGCCCACCTGGGCGCCGCCGCGGAAGACCTGGTAGCCGGTGACGCCGACGTTGTCCGTGGAGGCGTTCCAGGACAGCGAGACCGCGGTGCCCGACGCCGTCGCCGTGAGGTTGGACGGGGCCGAAGGGGCCGTGGTGTCCGGGCTGCCGCCGGTGGCGGGCCACACGTAGGTGCCCACGGTCTTGGCGGGCAGCGTGGCGCTGACCTGCTGGCCGCCGGCCCGCAGGGTGAACGGCTGGGCGGCCGCGGTCTGGTTGACCACGACGGTGACCAGGGTGCCGTCCGGGTTGAGGAAGGCCACGTTGGTGACGGTGCCGCTGCTGCCGTTGCCGGTCTGGACGCGGGTCGCGCCGCGGGCGACGAACTTGGAGAACTGCGCGATGATGTAGTACTCCGGCAGCGCCCAGTAGGTGTCGGGGCTGCCCGGCGACTGGATCAGCATCGTCGGGTCGGGCGAGCCGGACCACTGCTCGGGCTTGCGGTTCTGGTCGAGCATGGTGACCCAGTCCTCGTACATGATCGACTGGTTGCGGAAGTACTGCACGATCCGGTCGGCGCCTGAGGTGCCCCATACCGCGCGCTCGGTCATCGCCACGTTCTTGGCCGGGTAGTTGGCCTTGACCTGGGACATGGTCGTCGGGTCGCCGCCGTAGTCGTGGAAGGCGATGCCGTCCACGGCGTCGAAGGCGTCGCTGGGCGAACCGGGGTTGCCGAGCACGCCGGCGGTGTAGCTCGCGCCGTCGGAGAAGTTGTGGTCGAACGCCCAGATCTTCGTGGACGCCGCTCCGTTGCCGTTCAGCTCGCCGCGCAGGGCGGTGGCGATGCGGCGTTCCTGGTCTGCGGTGATCGTCGTGCCCGGGTAGTCCGCGGGCGAGAACAGCGGCTCGTTCTGCATGGTCACCGCGTACAGCGGCAGTCCCTGGCCGGCGTAGGCGGTGACCGCCTTGCGCAGATACGTCGCCAGCACCGGAATGCTGGAGTCGGGCAGCGACCCGCCGATGAGGCTGTTGTTGCTCTTCATCCAGGCCGGCGGGCTCCACACGCTGCCGAACAGCAGCAGGTCGGGGTTGATCGCCTTGGCTTCCTTCAGGACGGAGATGATGTTGTAGTCGATGTCCTTCTGGATGGAGAACCGCGACAGGCTCGGGTCGGCCGCGCCGTCGTCGTAGGTGTAGAACTGCCGCGAGGTGAAGTCGCTGGTGCCCAGCGGGATGCGGGCGACGTTGAATCCGGCGCCGTTCACCGGGTCGACGAGCTTGTGCAGGGCGGCGGTCCTGGCGGCGGCGCTCATCCGGGACAGGTTGTAGATCGTGGACTCCTCCAGGGAGGAGCCGACGCCCAGCACCGACTGGTAGCGAGTGGCGGTGTCGGCGGTGATGGTGGCCGAGCCGGAGGCCGCGACGGGGGTCAGGTCAGGCTGCCTGGACAGCTGGTAGCGGGTGGCCGCCAGCCCTGTCGCCGGGTCGGTGAACCAGTTGCCGTTGCCGGGGGTGAACCCCGCGGCGGTGGACTCCGAGCTGAGGTAGACCTGCACCGGCGCGGCGGCCGCGGCCGCCGGGCCCGCGGCGGCCACCAGGGCGCCCGGGGCGAGCAGCGCGCCGGCTGCCACCGCCGTGACGGCGACGACCGTCCGGCGGCCGCGCATGAGGCGCGGGCGGGACCGCGAGCGGGAAAGCCATGTCCGTGGGTATCGCAGGTGCATGAATTCTCCTGGTGCGGCGGGAAGGGACGGCCGGATCTACGGAAGGCGCGCTGCCGGCGCGGCGGGGAGACCGCAGCCGGAAGCGCCGTCCTGTCAAATCAACGGGGCACGTTCCACTGCTGGTTGCCGCTGCCGAAGCAGGTCCATATCTGCAGCCGGGTGCCGTTGGCCGAGCTGTTGCCGGTGGCGTCCAGGCACTTGCCGGAACCGGTGTTCACCAGCTCGCCGTTGGCCTGGTGCTGCCAGGCCTGCGCCGCTGTGCCGTTGCAGTCGTAGATCTGCACCTTGCTCCCGTCGGCCGTGCCCGCGGACGCCACGTCCAGGCACTTGCCCAGGGCGCGCACCGTTCCGTCGGTGCCCACCGTCCACTGCTGCGCGCCGCTGCCGTTGCAGTCGTAGAGCTGGACGGCCGTCCCGTTGGCGCTGTTCGCGGCCGCCACGTCCACGCACTTGCTGCCGTAGCCGGTGATCTGGCCGGTCTTGCCGGTCCCGCCGCCGCCACCGGTGCTGCCCCCGGTGAGCTGGTTGAAGATGCGCGAGTAGGCGTAGCCGGTGGCCTTGTCGTAGTAGTCCACCTCCCAGAAGGACAGCTCCTGCACGCCGTTGGCGGCGGCGAAGCTCTCCAGGGTCTGCGCGTCGGACTGCGAGAAGTACTCGTTGTCGTCGTTCTGGCCGGCGATCGGGGTCAGTCCGATACGCCCGTAGGCGGCCGAGGTGGAGATGCCGTACAGGCTCGCGAGCTGGCCGGCGGAGGCGCGGGCGGCCGACTCGGCGTCGTTGAGGGCGTTCTGGCCGTTGCCGAAGTCCATGGTCATGAGGTTGACGGCGCTGACGCTCACGCCCTTGCTCTTGGCGTCGCTGAGGACGTTGTACTCCTGGGAGGGCAGGCCGCCCGGGTCGACGGCCAGGGTGTACGCCACCTGGACCGCCGGGTTCTGCGCCTGGAGCGCCGCCAGGGCCTGGTTGCGGCGCTGGTTGGCGGCGGTGTCGCCGAGGGTGCCTCCTTCGATGTCGAAGTCGAGGCGGGTGATCCCGTAGGTGTTGACGACGTTGGCGTAGGCGGCCGTCAGGGAGGTCACCGAGGTGCAGGTCTGGGCGAGTTCGCCGCCCTCGGCCCCGCCGAAGGACACGATGACGGTGCCGCCCGCCGACTTGACCGCGTTGATCTGGGAGGCGAACGCGCCGACCGAGTCGCCGCTCGCCTCCCACTGCGGTGTGCAGCCGGACCTGGGGATGAGGAAGGCCAGCGTGTAGTACTTCAGCCCGGTCGCGTTCGTGTCCGCGGCCATGTCGTTGGCGGTGCCGCTGTCGATCTGCAGGTAGGGGGCGGCGAAGTGGGCGGGCAGCCCCGTCGCCGCGTGGGCTTCGGACGCGGCGCCGACGAGTGCCGCGGCCGAGGCGAGGGCCAGGGTGGAGAGCGAGGCGATGGCGTGGGTGAGACGCATGGATGACTCCGTACGGGCCGGTGGTGGGGGGATGTTGCATCGCGGTCCGCCAGAACGGGCGGGGGTTCAGGAGCGGGGAGAGCGCTGCCTGGTTTGCGGTCACCGCCGTGGCCGCAAACCAGGGGTTCGGGTGGCCGCCGCCGGGAGGCCGGACCGCCCTGTCGGGGCAGACCCGTCCTGCCGGGAGGGCCAGGAGTTGGTCGTGAGGCAGGCCGCGGTGGAGCTGGGCCGAGGGGGCGACCGCGGAACTGCCTTGCTGAGCGATTTGCGGTGCCTGCGTGACGTGTTCGTATCAGACTTTTATCAAGTCGTGAAGTTAGAGCGGGAGGTGGGCCCCGTCAACCCCCGCATCACGGGAAAGAGCAATCACTTGGCGTTTCGCCAGGTCAGAGCGTGAAGAAGATTGAGGGCCGGGACGGGCCGCCGAGATACCGGCCGGCCTCCCGGGCGGCGGCTCGGCCCGCCGCGTCCACTTGGTGAACGCGCGGGTGCGCGATCTTCAGCCGTGAACGACGGCGCTCGGTAACGCGCACGAGCGATAGTTTTCAAACGCGTCACGGCCGGGTGGCGGTCAGGCCGGCGGGTCGCGGCCGAAGGCAGGTGTCAGCCGGTCCGCGGGGCTCGGCCGACCCGTGCGGTCGACTCCCGGACGACCAGCGGCGTGGCGAGTTCGACGTGCAGGGTGTCGACCGCATGGCCCGCCACCAGGCGCATCAGCAACGACACGGCCATGCGGCCCATCTCCTCCAGCGGTTGCCGGGCCGTGGTGAGCATCGGTGTGGTGCTCTCGGACAGTTCGCTGTCGTCGAAGCCGGTGACCGACAGGTCCTCCGGGACCCGCAGACCCCTGTGCCGGGCCGCGCGCAACGCGCCTGCCGCCGTCTTGTCGTTGAACGCGACCACCGCGGTGGGCGGTTCCGCCTGCTCCAGCAGCGACAGGGCGGCGCGATAGCCCAGTTCCGCGGTGGGCTCCTCGACATGGCGCACCAGGTCCGGCTCCGTGAGAAGGCCGATCTCCGCGAGAGCCGAGGCGTGGCCGACGAATCGGCTGCGGCTCGCCTGCCAGTCGACCGGCCCTCCGACGAAGCCGATGCGCCGGTGGCCGAGGGAGAGCAGATGGCCGGTGATCCGCCGCGCGCCGGCCGCGTGGGCGGCCGACACCGACGCCACGTCCTCCGGCAGTTCGACGCGGGGGTCGATCACCACCAGCGGGTAGCGCCGTGCGTGCAGGGCCTGGAGGTCCTCGGTCGAACTGGGCGGCAGGACCAGGACGGCGCCCGCGATCCCCGGCTGGCCGGGAAGGTCGAGCAGCGTGGACGTCTGACCCTGCGCGGTCTCCCCCGCCTGCACGACCGCCCGCCGCCCGTGCAGCGCGAGGGTCTCCACGACGGAGGTCACGATCGTGCCGAAGTAGTCGGTCAGGACGTACGGGCAGTACACGAGCACCGGGTGCGCGGCGGTCGGGCCGATCCCGCCGGGCGCCCCGCCCAGCCGCTCGGCGGCCTGACGGACCATCTCCCGCGTCGCGGGAGCCACCGGGGCCCGCCCGTTGATGACCCGGGAGACGGTGGCGATCGAGACCCCGGCCTCGTCGGCGATGGCCCGGATGGTGACCCCCGCCCCCGGCCGCCTACCCAATCGTCACAGAGCTCCGCCTCATGGCGGCACAGTCTAGGCCGGACGCGGCGGAAAGCCCGGGCCGACGACCTCGCGGAACCCGGCCGAGGCGCACTCGGGTGGCCACCGCTGGAAGGCGCTGCCACCGGTGCGCGCCCCGGCCCCCGTTACGGATTACGCGTCACGCGTCCCCTCACGCGTCGGCGATGGTGAAGGCAGCGCCCACCGCCGTCCAGTCGGTGCCGTCTGCCACGCCGGGCCAGCCGGTCACGGTGTCGTCGGACGCGCGGCCCCACAGGTCGGGGACGCCGTCCCCGCTGATGTCGCCAACCGAGCCGAGGACCGGGTAGTCGGCGGCGTCGGCCCGACGCCGACCGCGACCCGCGCGTCGGGGGCGGCCCACGAGGTCGGGTCGAGGACACCGGCGGCACCCGCGGCTCCGTAGACGCGCCACAGGGCGCCGCCGGCGTCGTCGCGCAGCAGCAGGTCGCCCAGTCCGTCGCCGTTCAGGTCGCCGGGAAGATCCCGGACGCCGGAGCCGCCCGCCGCCGAGACCGCCGGCCCCGCTGCTTCCGTCGCTGCGCCGGCACCGAGGCCAGGCCGACAGCACCGAGCGCGCATACACCGGCGAAAGCGGTGCATGCGGCAAGAAACGAACGATTCGGTGAATTGGCAAACCGCGAAATGCAGAACATGAAACTCCCTTTTCCCTGGCAGTCGGGAATACGGTAATGCAGCACCACAACGTGCGACAGGGAATTTCTCGGCGCCCGGCGGCGCGGGCCCGGCTCGACAAAGGCGCCTGCCCCTGCCCGGTTGGCGGGGCAGGGGCAGGCGCCGTGCGGGGCGCGGCGCCGGCGTCAGTGGAGGGTGAGGTCGAACTCCTCCCAGGGGCCGATCGCCGTGCGGTTGGCGATCAGCGCCGCCGCGCCGGCGTTCTCGGCCGTGACGAGGTGCTGGTTGTTGTAGGCACGGAAGCTGACGCTGCCGTCGGGGTTGTGGATCAGGTAGAACGTCTCCCACGGGCCGGGGCCGCCGCGGTTCGCGATCAGCGGGGAATTCCCGCTGTTCTCGGCGGTGACCCACTGGTTGTCGGAGTGGGCCTTCAGGTTCACCGTGTTGTTGTTGTTGGCGACCATGGTGAAGGTCTCGTTCGTGCCGACCGAGGTCGCGTCGGCGATGAGCGAGGTCGTGCTGTTCGCCGCGTCGACGTACTTGCCGTTGGCATGGGCCTTGAGGCTGATCACGGACTCGGTGGGCGGCGGGAAGGTGGTGGTGTTGTTCGTGTAGCGGGCCGCGGTGATGTTCGCCTGCACGGAATTCTCGGTCGCGTCGGTCGGAAAGCCCTTCGTGACCGCGCCCTCGAAGAACTCACCGGTGCCTTCCGGGCTGTTGTCGCCCCCGGTGCCCAACTCGATCGATGGCTGCACCTTCATCGGGTTGTAGCCGCCCGGCAGGGCGCCGGAATACGCCTGGGTCAGCCCGCCGGACTGCCCGTTGCCGTATTTCAGCGTGAAATTCGTCGTGCCGTTGTTCTTCTCCCAGGCGCTCAGGAACGAACCCGTCTCGCTGGGGATGTTCGCCGGGTTGGGGCCGGCCGCGCTGAAGTACATGCCGTTCTCGAGGTCGCCGCCGACCCACGGGCCTGAGCCGGTGCAGCCGCCGGTCCAGCAGGCGGAGCCGTAATAGATCGCGTTCATGGTCGCGTTGCCGTCGTCCGAGTCGTCGGTCTCGGCCGAGCCGAAGTCGAAGCAGCAGCTGTTGCTGGTGAGATTGGACGACGTGAGCATGTATATGCCCTCGGGCTGCGAGCCGGTGGGCACGTTCTTGGCTGCGTTGTTGCGGTATCCGGTACCGATGTTGTTGACGAGCACGCCGTAGGCGGCCTGGCCGCCGATGGTGATCGGCAGGGCCATCGCGTTCGCGCCGATGTCCGAGCCGTTCGGGCCGGGGCCGGACAGGGCGCCCGAGCAGCCCGAGCAGGAACTGCCGGGCGAGATGGGCATGTTGTTGGCGTTCGGCGTCTGGTCGTACAGCTGGGTGATGGTGCACGTCGTTCCGGAGCAGAAGGAGACCTGCGGCGCCGAGGCGACCAGGCCGCCGGCCGACGCGAGCCCGACGTTCAGGGTCTTGCTGTCCGAGGCGCGCTGGATCTGGTAAAGCGGGCCGTTGTACGAGGAGAACATCGCCCGGGTGGTGCTGTACGCCGCCTCACACGGCGTACCGCCGGACGCGTAGATATCGCAGGGCCCCGAGGTGGCCGCCGCGGCACGCGTCGCCGTCGTGCCGAAGACCGGCACCGCGATCGCCACCGCGAGCAGGAACGCGATCAGCAACTGCGTCCGGCGTCGGAGCGTGGGTATGACCAGCACATATACCTCCGGAAATGTGATGGTGCCATTCCGCCCGTGCCGTTGAGCCGGTCGCGACCGCGCTCACCGTCGGGCGCGGTCGAGGATCACCGGCGGTGCCCGACGTGCAGCAGGCGGCGGCGTCCCCTTTGGCGCAGCCCACATATTTAGCTGGCTCTAGACATAAGTCAAGGCTGCCGTCTGACCGCGCGGGACATTTTGGGAGAGCTTTGAAGCGATAGCAGCGGATCAGCGAAACTATCCGGAGTCTTATGTACAAAGTGAGCGCAACAGGTCGGCCTTGATCGCCGGCCGTGCGGCCTGGTCGGCGGAGTCAGCCGCCGGACCCGGGTCAGGGCGTGGGGAAGGGGACGTCGGTGAGCTTCTCGCTGGCCGCCGAAAGCTGAGCCCCGCCCCGCCGGTCAACCCGCCCCGCCCGCTACGCCGGCGACCCGAAGCGCGCCGCGACGGCCTGCTCCAGGGTGAGGCCGCCGGCGTCGTCGTCCGGTTCCAGGAAGGCGTGGATCACCGCGAGCGCGACCGTGCCCATGAGGGAGCGGCGTTCGCCGTGGTCGACGACACCGGCGGCGGGGTCGCCGATGGCCCGCAGCGTCATCCCGTCGGTGGCCGCGGACAGGGCGTTCGCCAGGTCGTCGAGGGTGAGACCCCTGCGCAGCCGCAGGTGCCGCTCCCGCAACACCGTCTCGTACAGCTTCTTCCACGAGCCGAGGTAGTCCTCGTAGACGGCGGAGATGATGCGTGTCACCTCCTCGTCCCCCTCGGCCGCCGTCATGAGCGCGAGGCCGAGCCGGACAGAGGGCAGGCCGACTCCCTCGACGGTGTGCCGGTAGGCGATGTCGTGCACCGCCTGCACGAAGTCGGGCCCGTGCACCAGCCTCTTGATGTTGTCGGCGCGCTGCTTGCGGTACTGCGGGCGGTAGTTCTCCCGCCACACCGCGAAGGTGATCAGGTCGGTGACGTAGTCCGCGTGCCGGCTCCAGCGGTCGCGCAGCATCGAGACGCCGTTGCCGTACCGGGTGAAGGGCGCGGGGTTGCCCGCGAACTCCTCGGCGACCATGCGCTGCGACAGGGACCCCAGCAGCAACCGCTCGCTGCTGACACGCTGCCGGCCGCCAGGACCGAGGTGCCGTACGAGCAGCCGCATCCCGGCGGCGAGCAGCGCGGAGGTGACGCGGTCGTTCGCGAGCCGGTCACGGCCCCAGCGGGTGCGGCGGTTGAGGTTGCGCAGGACCCCGGACAGGTCCTGGTCGTAGGGGAAGGGCAGATCCCGCTTCCCCCTGAGGCCGCGCGGCCCGTCCGGGGCGCCGACGCGGTCCGTGCCGTACGCGTCGTCCGCGCCGTACCCGTCGCCCGTGCCGTCCGTGCGGCCCTTGCCGCGCATGCCATCCGTACCGTCCATGCCCGGATGGTCCCCGGTCCGCCGCCCGGCCACCAGGGGCGCGGGTGCGCGGAGTTGGGGCCCCGACACCGGTTCTGCGCGGCTGCGGGGAAGCCGGCCGGCGCTCTCGCGCGCTACACCGGAGGTCTCCCCACCGCAGAAGGGTGACCGCCGATGCTCGCACCCACCACGGACGCCGCCGCATGGGTCCTGGCCTCCGCCGCCGCAAGCGGCGCCCTGGTCCGGCTCATCATCGGCGTGCTCGCCGCCCACGCGACCCGCGCGGCACTGCGCCCGTCGACCACCGAGGAGTCCGCCCACCGCCTCGCGGTCCTGCGCGCGCTGCTCGCCGAGCTGAGGCGTCCTCGACGGTGAGCGCTGTGGAGCGGTGTTTTTCGAGCCTGCGGGTCAGGTCACCCGCAGGAAGGACTCCAGCGGCAGCGCCGTCATCCGCCGGGCCGCGTTCGGCTCGGCGAAGACCCGCAGGGCCCGCACGTCGGCTACGAGCGGGGCCAGTTCGGCGGCCACCGCCTGCGCGTCCCGCGCGTCAGGGTCGCCCGCGTACGCCTCCAGGCGGGCGAGCAACCCGGGATCGTCGTCCACGGCCCGCGCCAGATGCGGCCAACGCAGCCGTAACGCGACCCACTTGCCGAGGGCCACGAGCTGGTCGATGTTGAAGTCCAGCACGGCGCCCGGTGTGCTGCCCGCGACGTGCAGCTGCAGCCGGTAAGCGTTGTCGAACCGTTTGACCTGGCGGGGGTTGGCCTCCAGGCAGCCGAGGACCTCCAGTTCCGCCTTCGCGACGTCGTTGGAGTCGGCGTTGAACCGCCTGGCCTGGGCCCTTCTGACCGCTTCGTTCAGCGCGAGCTGGCTGCTCTCCGAGGCGTCGGCGCCGATCAGCGTCTGGCCGGCCGCGAAGACGTCGACCGGGTTGCGTGGCAGCAGCTCCTCGATCTCCCGCTCGTAGCGCGTGACTTCCTGTTCCGAGGGAGCCCGCAGCGCCTGAAGTGGCCGCCGGTCCCCGGTCACCGCCGTGAGGTAGCGGCGCAACGCGGCGGGGCCGGGCACCGCCACGGACACCGTCATCTGCACGATCTTGGTGAGGAACGTGGCGCCGAAGTCGTCGGCCAGCGGGCTGCGGCGGGTCCGCAGCATGCGGATGGTGTCCTCGTAGGCCACGTCGATACTCGCCGCCACGACGGCGGAGTCCATGCCGAGCAGGAAGGCGCACTGCCGGTTCTGCCCCGAGTTGAAGATCTGGTTGACCGCCTCGACGACCTCCACGACGTGCTTGCTGTCGCACCGGTCGAGGTCGTCGACGAACACCGCGAGCGCGCGGTCGCCCCGGTGGAGCAGCGCGTCACTCAGGGCCTGGATGTCCTCGTCGACCTCCGAGGTGAAGCCCAGTTGCTTCTCGTACCGGTATTTGCTGACATGCCGGTCGATGGCGCGCTTGAAAGGGTCCCCGACGATGCCCCAATAGCGCGCGACCGTCGCGGTGATCGAGGCGAGCACGATCGCGGCGCCGCCGACGAACGGCACGCCCCGCCCGGAGGTCGGGCCCGCAGCGGCGGTGAGCAGCGCCACCAGCAGCGCGGCCAGCGCCGCCAGCAGGGGGCCGATCCCCTTGACCGCGAAGTCGAGCGGATCGTGGCGTACGCGCTCCAGCCGCATCTTGAACCGGGTGCGGCCCGTCCGCGACATCTGCGCCTGCGGCTGCTCGTAGACCGCCTTGGCCAGCGCCGCCCACAGTTTCTCGCTGTTCTCGTACTTCCACGCCGGGAAGTCGACCACGTACCAGCGCCGCGCGGCGTCCGCCGGGGTGGCGGCCAGCCGGTTCTTGAGCTGGAGCATCGCCGAGGACTTGCCGCCGCCCCAGGGCGCGTCGACGGCTATGGCCAGCGGGAGGCTCGTCGCCGGGTCGTTGAGCAGCTGTTCGAGGCCGCCCACCAGCGGGCCGAAGCCCAGGCGGTCGACCGGGGACGGCTGATCGCTGACGGCGTGCGGGCTCAGGGCGGGCCGCGGCTGCGGAAGCACCTGCGGCATCGGTCCGGCTCGGGCGCCGGGTTCCGCCCCGGTCTCTTCCGCGGGACCCTCCCCCGTGGTTGCCGGGTTGGCGGCCGGGGACGGGAGCGGGGGCAGGGGCTGGGGCGGCGTCCGCCCGGCCGCGGCCGGTGCCCGCGCCAGCACGATCGAACCTTCCACGCCCAGGGTCCAGCGCTTGGGCGTCTGCTGCGGATGGCGCAGCCGGGTCGTGCTGTACACGTAGTCGTACAGCTCGTCGACGGTGACGTATCCGTCCCCGTCCACGTCGGCCTCGCCACTGCGCAGTCCGTGGACGAGGGCGGAGGTGAAGGCCGAGGAGGACTGCGGCGCACCGCTGTTGCCGCCGAACTCCTCCGTGACGTCGTCGCCCTCGAAGGCGTACTGCATCGCGCTGGACGACGTGATGATCACCCTGCCGCGGCCGCCGAGGTGGTCCATCAGGTCCACCGTGGGCTCGGACCTCGTGGTCATGCCGAGGACGAACGCCTCGCTGTAGGGGGCGTCGAGGATGATCACGATCCGACGCGAAAGGCACCGGTCCATCATCGTGTTGAGGGTGACGGCGGACATCGCGGTCACCAGCAGCCGGTCCCTGCGGGTGTCCGTCGCGGCGAAGTACAGCTGGCCCGACTCGTCCTTGAGCCCGTGGCTGGCGATGTACAGCAGGAGCAGGTCGGCGGGACCCGCGGTGGCGAAGAAGCCCTGGATCGCGGCCAGCGTCGACGACAAGGGCTGGTTGACGAGCAACTGGGCGTCGAAGCCTCCGATGTCCGGGTCGCTCAGCACCGCTGCCAGCGCCGCCACTTCCGTTCCCGGGGACCGCAGGGCTCGCAACCCCTCGTCCGCGAAGGTGTCGACCCCCACGAGCAGCGCCTGCCTGCGTCCCGCCGCCTGCTGCGTCATCGGCTCCCCCCGGCGCTGCACGGTGCGTGCCGCTCGATTGTGCCCGACGGGACGCGATCGCGGCCCCGGTTCGTCACACCTCGCCCGCCGCGGCGCCGGGCCCGGCGCCGCTCACGCCGCCGCCGGCGCCCCTCCGGCATCACGCGGACCTTCGACGACGCGGCAGCTCACCTGCCCAGCCGGGCCGGGATCGTAGGAGAGGGTCCACGGCACCGGCGCGAGCGCGGTGCGGCTCAGCCGGTGAACTCGTCGACACCGAGGGCGAAGTCCCAGTGACCCACTCCGCGGCCGACGAGGCCCACCGTGACCAGGCCCGCTCCTTCCAGCCAATGCGCCATCTTCAGGTCGCCGACGTCCAGCGGGCGTAGCCCGAGGCTCTTGACGAACTCCGCCACGTCCGCCTTGGCCTGCGCACTGTCGCCGGCGACGAAGACGACGGGCCGGCCCTTCTCCAGGACCTGCCGGAAGATGGTGTTGAACGCCTTCACCACGCTGGCGCCGGCCGGGGCCACCTTGGCGGCTTCCTGCGCGACCGAGGTCTGCTCCTGGTGGGCCAGCCCGTCGAAGGTGGAGTTGAAGGGGTTGCTGATGTCGACGATGACCTTGCCCGCGAGGGCGTCTCCGTACCGCGCGACGGTCGGGACGACACCGTCGAACAACAGGGCCACGATGACGATGTCCCCGGCAGGGACGGCGCCCCACTCTCCCGTCGTGGCGCCGCCGCCGAGAGCCTTGGCCAGGTCGGCGGCCTTGGACTGGTCGCGGCCCATGACCTCGACGGTGTTGCCGCCCGCCACCGCCCGCGTGCCGATGGCGCGGGCCATGTTGCCGGTGCCGATGATGGTGATGCTGCTCATACGGTGTGCCCTCTTTCGTGTTCTCGAGCTATCGATGTGTCTCGTTCGTGCCGGCCTGGCCCGGCGCGCGACTGATGCGCCGATGTCAGGCGGTCAGATGACGGTGGTACCGCCGTCGGTGGTCAGTTCCAGCCCGTTGACGTAGCTGGAGTCGTCGGAGGCGAGGAAGAGTGCGACGGTGGCGATCTCCTCGGGGCGGCCCATCTCCGCGCGGGGGATCAGGGACTCGAAGGCCTTCTTGGTGGCCTCGTCGAAGAGTTCCTCCTGCTTCGCTGTGGCGACCTGGCCGGGGGTGAGCACGTTGACCCGGATCCTGCGGTCCTTGAGCTCGTTGAGCCACACGCGGGCCCAGGCCTGCTGCACGGCCTTGCTGCCGGCGTACACGCTCCATCCGGGATAGCCGCGCAGGGAGGCGGTCGAGCCGGTCATGAAGATGGAGGCGCCGTCGTTGAGCAGCGGCAGCGCCTTCTGCACGGTGAACAGGGTGCCGCGCGCGTTGAGCGAGAAGGTGCGGTCGAACTGCTCTTCGGTGATCTCGCCGAGCTCGGCCTGCTCGCCCATCCCGGCGCTGGCCCACAGGACGTCGATCGAGCCCTTCTCCTTCTTGACCGTCTCGTAGAGGCGGTCGAGGTCGGCCAGCTCCGCCGCGTCGCCCCGCACGGCGGTGACGTTGCGACCGATCACCTTGACGGCTTCGTCGAGGGCTTCCTGCCGCCGGCCGAGGAGGTAGACGTACGCCCCTTCCTCAACGAACAGCTGGGCTCCGGCCAGCGCCATGCCGGTCGATCCGCCGGTGATCACCGCTACCTTGCCGTCGAGCTTTCCCATGATCACTCCATGAACTGCCGGGTATTCGGGACAGCCGGAACGTTATATACACCGGCCTGTGTACTTACCGTATCCGAGGGTCGACCGGACCGCAAGCTATGCACACCGATCGGTACCCGACTGGGCTAGACTGGGCCTATGACGGAGCTGGAGAAGGGGCCCCAAGGCCGACGCCGAGGCCGGGGCGCACGCGAACGCATCCTCGGCGCGTCCCGGCAGCTGTTCCGCGACCAGGGCATCAACCGCACCGGCATGGACCAGCTGTGCGCAGTCGCCCAGGTCTCGAAGCGCACCGCCTACCAGCACTTCGCCAGCAAGGACGAACTCGTCACCGAGTACCTTCGCCGCTTCGATCCCGGCACCATGTCCGCGGTGTTCGACCGCCCCGACCTGGCCCCCCGCGAACGGCTGCTCGCCGCCTTCGAGTTGCCCGCGTCCGGAACACAGGAGCTCACCCCCATGTGCCCGTACATCGCGGCGGCCGTCGAACTCCACGACCCCCGGCACCCCGCGTCCCAATACGCACGCGACTACAAGCAGGCCATCGCCGCGCGCCTGGCCGACACGGCACGCGAAGCCGGCGCCACCCACCCTGAACAGCTCGGCGAACAACTCGCCCTGCTCCTCGACGGTGCCGCGGCCCGCACGCGCGTCATGAACACCGAAAGCTTCCCCACCGCCGCCGCCATCGCCGCCGTCCTCATCGACAACGCCATTCCCGCGACGACCGGCGATGAGGACCGATCACGCTGAGTCGCCGGTGTCGTACCGGCCCTGAGGGGTGGGGCCCGCATCGGGGTCCCCGATGGAGTGGCCGTCGTCGCGGCCGCCCAAGGACCGGACCCAGCGCGGTGAACGGGACATCCGCTGTCGCGTCGGGGAGACTCGCGGCAACGGCTGGGAAGCATGGCCGGCGATGCTCAGTCGCCCGTTGCGCCGTCGGTCCGTTCCCGTAGGAAGTCGGCGTGGCCGTTGTGGCGGGCGTACTCCTGGATCATCAACACGTAGACCCAGCGCAGGCTGAGGGGAACTCCGCGAGACGACAGGAAGGTCTCGTCGAGGTCGTGCCCTGCTACGGCCGCGTCGCACGCTCTGACTTCGGCCTGGAACATTCCGAAGTCCCGCTCGGCATCGGCCGCTTGGACGCCGTCGAACCCCTCATTGCCGTCCGACGGGCCGGTGAAGACATCGCCGATGGACTCACCCGCGAAGTTCCGCCGGAACCACCGTCGCTCGACCTCCGCCATGTGCCGGACCAACCCGAGGAGGGTGAGGCCCGACGGCTCCACGGTCGCCCGTGCCAACTGCGCCGGCTCGAGCCCGGCACACTTGCTCAGCAACGTTTCCCGATGCCGGCTCAGCCAGCCTTCCAGCAGCTGGCGCTCAGCCGCGCTACCCAGGCTGCCGAGCTGCTCGTTGCGCTTGACCGGCGGTGCTGTCCACGTCATGGGTCCACCCTGCACCACCATCGGGGAGCGGTACTCCTTCAGGGTCGGACCTCCTTGATGCCACTGAAGGTCCTCGAACCCACCCTCGGTTCCGGTGCACGTACTGGTCAGCGGAGGGCCTGAAGTGCGTAGAGAGTGCCTACGGCAGTGGCCAGGGTGCCGAGCAGGAGGCGCAGTGCGGGCTCGGGCAGGTGGGGCTGGAGGCGGGCTCCGAGGTAGCCGCCCGCCAGGCCGCCGGATCCGCAGGTCAGGCCGAGCAGCCAGTCGGGGGCGATGTCGCCGGTGGCGGTGAGGGCCAGCACGGCATACGTACCGGCGCCGACGAGCGAGGTCACGAACGTCGAGGCCAGTGCGGCGGGCGCCACCTTGGCGACCGGTACGCCGCGACCGACCAGGAGGGGGCCGAGGATCGAGCCACCGCCGATCCCGTAGATCCCGCCGACGACGCCGACCGCCAGGGCGAGTCCGGTGGTCGTCCTGGCCGTCGGCGCGGTGGCGGTACGGGGCCCGGGCGGGCGCAGGGTGCGGGCGCACAGCCAGACACCGAGGGGCAGCAGCAGGGCAGCGACCAGGAGCCGGAAGACGCGCGGACCGGGGACGGCGAACACCCGGATGACGGCGCCGACAACGACCCCGGGCACGGTGCCGGCGACCAGCAGGCGCGTCAGCGGCCCGCCTACGCTCCCCGCCCTGCGGTACCTCAGCAGGGCGCCGGGGCCGGCCACGACGTTGAACAGCAGGTTCGTCGGCGTCACCGCGGGGCTCGGTACGCCCAGGACGCTGACCTGCACCGGCAGCAGGAACACCGCCCCCGAGACGCCCACCGGCGCGGTCACCGTCGATATCAGCAGCCCGGCGGCGAAGCCGAGCAGGCCCGAAGACCAGTCCACCCCAGGGCCCCCTCGACAGATCGTCGGGCCAGTATCCGCCATTCCCCCGCCGCATCGGACCGGTCCCGTAGTGGACGAGCGGATGCCGTTTCGCCGTCCGGCCGACCACATCGACCACATCGACCACGCGGCGATTCCGCGACTCGCGGCGCTCGGAATCGATGACCGTCTATGTTGACGCCCGTCGATCCAGCTGCCATCCTGGCAACAGAAGCCATCGACAACGGTCGAATCAGAGGGGAAGCATCGTGAGCGCGCCCACTACCGCCCTGCCCACCGTGGTGATCGGAGCCGGCCCGGCCGGACTGGCCGCCGCCGCCCATCTCACCGAGCGCGGCCTGGAGGTCCTGGTTCTCGAAGCGGGGCCCACCGCGGCGGACGCGGTACGCGAATGGGGCCACGTACGGCTCTTCTCGACCTGGGCGGAGCTGACCGACCCGGCAGCGGAGAAGCTGCTCGCCCCGACCGGGTGGGTCAAGCCGGACGGCGCGGCCTGTCCGAGCGGCGCCGACTGGGCCGAGCGCTACCTCCAGCCGCTGGCCGACGCCCTGGGCGACGCGGTCCGCTACGGCGCCACCGTCACCGGCGTGGCCCGCGCCGGCCGGGACCGGATCGTGGACGCCGACCGCGAGCAGCAGCCCTTCGCGGTGCACTTCACCACCGCCGACGGCCGGGAACAGCGCGTCCTGGCCGGCACGGTCATCGACGCCTCGGGTACCTGGAAGAGCCCCTCCCCCGCAGGCGCCGACGGGCTGCCCGCGCTGGGCGAGCGGGCGGCGGCCGACCGTATCTCCTACCGCGTCCCGGACCTCAAGGACCCCGCCGTACGCGCCCGTTACGCCGGCAGGCGCACGGCCGTCATCGGCTCGGGCGCCTCCGCCTTCACCGCCCTCGCCGCACTCGCCGACCTGGCGAAGGCCGACGACGGGTCCGGCACGCACGCGGTGTGGATCCTGCGCCGCGGCATCAGCGGCTCCACCTTCGGCGGCGGCAGCGCCGACCAGCTGCCCGCCCGCGGCGCGCTGGGCCTGGCGGCCAAGGCCGCGGTCGACGACGGGCACGCCGACGCCGTCACCGGCTTCCGCACCGCCGCCGTCGAACGGGACGGCGACGGCGGGCTCGTCCTGGTCGGCGAGGACGACCGCCGCCTGGAGCCGGTCGACGAGGTCGTCGTCCTGACCGGCCTGCGCCCGGACCTGTCGTTCCTCGACGAGATCCGCCTCGGCCTGGACGAACGCCTCCAGGCCCCGACCGCGCTCGCCCCGCTGATCGACCCCAACCAGCACTCCTGCGGCACCGTCTACCCGCACGGCCACCGCGAGCTGTCCCACCCCGAACCCGGCGTCTACCTGGTGGGAATGAAGTCCTACGGCCGCGCCCCCACCTTTCTCGCGATGACCGGGTACGAGCAGGTCCGCTCGGTCGCCGCCGCGATCGCCGGGGACACCGAGGCCGCCGACCGCGTCGAACTCACCCTCCCCGAAACCGGGGTCTGCGGCGGCGCCGGCCTGTTCGACACCCCGGCCGCCGAACAGGGCGGCGGCTGCTGCACACCCGCACCGGCGCTCGTACAAATCGGCGTGGGCGCCCCGGCCGCCGAAACCCAGGAGCCCTCCGGCGGCTGCTGCGGCTGAGCTGCGGTGACCTCCGCCGACACCGCACAGGCGGCCATGACCGGTACAGGGGTCCGGTCACGGCCGCCGGCCGTACTCCCGGCGCTGTGCGCCACCCAGATCACCAGCTGGGGCGTGGTCTACTACGCCGGCAGTGGGGGCGAAGGTCTGCGCCCTGAACAGGGCAAAAGCCCACAGCAGGAGCGGCAGACGAGTCGGGCTGTAGGCCGGGTTCTGTACCCGGGGGCCTCGCGGCCCGCCGGGTGGCGGCCATCCATCTAGGGCTGCCGTTGCCGACAGCCTCGTGCGGTCTACCCGCGGACTCGGGCGGGCAGCCCTCGAACGTCCGCGCGGACGGCGTATCGCTACGACGCCCTCTTGACCTTGCTCCGGGTGGGGTTTACCTAGCTGCCCAGGTCGCCCTGGGCACTGGTGGTCTCTTACACCACCGTTTCACCCTTACCGGGGACCGAGGTCCCCGGCGGTCTGTTTTCTGTGGCACTGTCCCGCGGGTCACCCCGGGTGGCCGTTAGCCATCACCCTGCCCTGTGGAGCCCGGACCTTCCTCGGCAGGACCCGAGGGTCCTGACGCGGCCGTCCGCCCGGCTCGTCTGCCGTACTCGCCATCGTAGTGGATCAGGCCGGGGCGAGGAGCACACCTGGACGGCCGGCCCGGGCGGCCGCCGCCGCGGGGTCCGTACGCTTGTCGACACGTCCGTACGCGCCTGCGCGGGCGCCGCGGGGTCCGCCCCGCCTGACACACCCGCCCGGGCCCCCGGGTCCGCCGCGTGAGGGAGAAACGCCGTGCTCGTCCTGCTGCCGCCGTCAGAAGGCAAGGCCACCGCCGTACGCGGGCGGCCGGTCGCGCTCGACGGGCTGTCGCTGCCCGGCCTGGGCGCGGGGCGCGCGGCGGTCCTCGACGAGCTCGTCGGCCTGTGCGCCGCCGACGAGGACAAGGCGGCCGAGGTGCTCGGGCTCAGCCCCGGTCTGCGCGGCGAGGTCGCCAGGAACGCCGGCCTGCACACCGCCCCCGCGATGCCCGCCGGGCGGCTCTACACCGGGGTCCTCTACGACGCGCTCGGCCTCGCCACGCTCGACGCCGCGGCCAAGCGGCGGGCCGGGAAGTCGCTGCTGGTCTTCTCCGGGCTGTGGGGGGCGGTACGGCTCGCCGACCGCATCCCGGCGTACCGCTGCTCGATGGCGGTACGCCTGCCGGGCGCGGGCGGGCTCGCCGCGTACTGGAAGCCGCACCTGGACCGGGTCCTGCCGGAGGTGGCGGGCGGCGGGCTCGTGCTCGACCTGCGCTCCTCGGCCTACGCCGGGGCCTGGCGGCCCCAGGGCACGGTGGCCGCGCGGACGGCGACCGTGCGGGTGCTGCAGGTCTCCGTTGTCGACGGGGTCGAGCGGCGGAGCATCGTGTCGCACTTCAACAAGGCCACGAAGGGGCGGCTGGTGCGGGCGCTTCTCACGTCCGGGGCCAGTCCCCGGACCCCTGCGGCGCTGGCCGCCGACCTCAGGGACCTCGGCTTCACCGTGGAGGGTGACGGGACGCGGCTGGACGTGCTGGTGCGGGACCTCCACTGAGCCCCTGCGGGGTTGCTTGGAGGGCTCCACGGCTGAGGTCCGCTGTGGCCTGTCGCGCAGTTCCCCGCACCCCTGGGCGATTCCCCCAGAGCTGCGCCTGGGGGTACTTCCCCGCGCCCCCGGGTGATTGCCCCTTGCGGTGCGTTGCTTCCTTTCCCGCGTTTTCGGCGGGGCGCGCAGTTCCCCGCGCCCCTTTTGGTCCGTGTCCTCCGACGCCCGGCGTTCGCCCTGGCAGGGGGGCGGTTGCGGAGGGTGCAACGGGCGTTGCAGGGGGTGGTCCGGGGGGAGAGGATGAGCGCATGGACACTGTGCTCGGGCTGGCCTCCGTGATACCCGTCGTCGTCGTGGAGGACGCCGACGACGCCGTGCCGCTCGCGCGGGCGCTGGTCGCGGGGGGGCTCGGGGGGTTGGAGATCACGTTGCGGACGGCGGCCGCGCTGGAGGCGATCCAGGTGGTGGCGCATGAGGTGCCGGACGCGGTCGTGGGAGCCGGGACCGTGCTGACGCCGGACCATGCGGCGGCGGCCGCGGCCGCGGGGGCGCGGTTCCTGGTCAGTCCGGGGTGGACGGAGCGGTTGCTCGACGCGATGTGCGGGACGGGGCTGCCGTATCTGCCCGGTGTCTCGACGGCGTCCGAGGCGCTGAACCTGCTCGAACGCGGCATCACCGCCATGAAGTTCTTCCCCGCGGAAGCGGCCGGCGGCGTACCGTTCCTGCGGTCGCTGGCCTCGCCGCTGCCCAAAGCGCGGTTCTGCCCGACCGGCGGGATCGACGCGGCCAAGGCGGCGCAGTATCTGGCGCTGCCCAACGTGGCGTGCGTGGGCGGGAGTTGGATGATCCCGAAGGAGTTGCTCGCGGCCCGGGACTGGGAGGGCGTCACGGCGCTCGCCAAGGAGGCGGCGGCGCTCAGGCCAGGTGCGCGGTGGAGTTGAGGAAGCGTACGGAGGCGTTGCCGTCGGCGTAGTAGGCCACCGCCGACAGGGACGCCGGGTCGAGGTCCATGCGGAAGACGGCCTCGTGCGGGGCGCCCAGGGCGAGGCGCAGCAGGGTCTTGACCGGGGTGACGTGGCTGACCAGCAGGATCGTCCGGCCGCGGTGCGCGGCCAGCAGGTCGTCGCGTATGCGGGCCACCCTGGCGGTGACGTCGTCGAAGCTCTCACCGCCGGGGGGCGCGGCGGACGGTGAGGCGAACCAGGCGTCCATCTCGGCCTGGTGGCGCGAGCGCGCCTCGGCGAAGGTCAGTCCCTCCCACGCGCCGAAGGCGGTCTCGCGCAGGCCGTCCGCGACGGCGACCGGCAGCCCGAGCCGGTCGGCGGCCGCCTGCGCGGTCTGCCGGCAGCGGGCCAGCGGCGAACTGACGACGGCCTGGACGGTGTCGAGGACCGGGGCCCGCGCGGCCCGCGCCGCCTGCGCGAGGCCGACCTCCGACAGCGCGGGATCGGCCCCGCCGCTGCCGGAGAAGCGCCGCTGCGCGGTGTGCGCGGTCTCGCCGTGCCGCAGCAGCACCAGGACGGTCGCGTCCACCGCGGGCTACAGGCCGGAGTCGGCCGTACGCACCAGGATCCGGCGGCAGTTCTCGCAGCGCACGACCTGGTTGGCGGGGGCGGCCCGCACCTCGTTCAGCTCGGTGATGTTCAGTTCGAGGCGGCAGCCTTCGCAGCGCTTCTGGTAGAGCCGCGCCGCGCCGACGCCGCCCTGCTGGGAGCGGAGCTTGTCGTAGAGCTTGATCAGGTCGTCGGGCACGGTGGAGGCGATGACCTCGCGCTCCTTGGCGGCGGTGAAGCCCTCCGCGTCGATGCCTTCCAGGGCCGCGGACTTGCGGGCCTCGGCCTCGGCGGTCTTGGCCTGCACCGACTCGACGCGCGCGGTCAGCTCGGCGGCCCGCTCCTGGGCGGCCTCGCGGCGCTCCATGACGTCGAGGACGACGTCCTCCAGGTCGGACTGCCGCTTGGCGAGCGAGGTGAGTTCGCGCTGCAGGTTCTCCAGGTCCTTGGGGCCGACCGCGCCGGAGTCCAGCCGCTGCTGGTCGCGTGCGGCGCGCTGGCGCACCTGGTCGACGTCCTGCTCGGCCTTGGTCTGCTCGCGCGCGGTGTCGCTCTCCTCGGTCTGCGCGGCGACCAGCAGGTCGCGCAGCTGGGCGAGGTCGGCGCCGAGGCGCTCCAGCTCGGCGTGCTCGGGAAGGGTCCTGCGCTTGTGGTCCAGCTGCGCGATGCGCGCGTCGAGTGCCTGGACTTCGAGAAGGCGGATCTGGTCGGCGGGCTCGGCGTTCAGCGGGGGGCTCCTGGGCTGCTGGAAGGGACGGAGGAAGCGGAGGGTGCGTGCGCCGTCCACGGGTCGGTGACGGCGTACGAGACCTGGGTGCTCAGCGCCCAGCCGTACCGCTCGGCGAGCGCGTCGACCTCGCGGGCGGCCTGCGGGCACCACGGCCACTCGGTGGCCCAGTGGGCGGCGTCGAGCAGCGCGGGTGATCCGGCCTGGCGGGCCTCGGAGGCGGGGTGGTGGCGCAGGTCGGCGGTCAGGTACGCGTCCGCACCGGCGGCCCGCACCTGCGCGAAGAGGCTGTCGCCGGAGCCGCCGCACACGGCGACGGTACGGATCGGGGCCGCCGGGTCGCCGGCGATACGCAGGCCCGTCGCGGTGGCGGGCAGCCCGCGGGCGGCCTGCTGGGCGAACTCGGCCAGGCTGAGCGGGACGTCGAGCGTACCGATCCTGCCCAGGCCCCGGCGGCCCGCGGGGTCGGCCGGGTCGGGCACCAGCGGGCCGGTGACCCGCAGGCCCACGGCGGCGGCGAGCGCGTCGGAGACGCCGGGGTCGGCGCGGTCGGCGTTGGTGTGCGCGACATAGAGGGCGGTGCCGCCGCGGATCAGGTCGTGGACGACCCGGCCCTTGAAGCCGGCCGGGCCGACCGGGGCGACGGACGTGGTACCCCGCAGATACAGCGGGTGGTGGGTGACCAGCAGGTCGGCGCCGGCCGCGACGGCCTCGTCCACGACCTCCTGGACGGGGTCGACGGCGAAGAGGACCCGGTCGACCCGCGCCGCCGGGTCGCCGCACACCAGACCCACGGCGTCCCAGCTCTCGGCCAGTGCCGGGGGCCAGAGGGCGTCGAGGGCGGCGATGACGTCGGAGAGGCGGGGCACGTAGGGAAGGTTACCCGGGTTGCCGCCCGGGCCGCCCCGCCGAGGTCGTCGCCGGATCTCCCCCGGCGGGCGACCGGTCGTGCGGGCCCCCGCGCGACCGGATTCGGCTGCCGTCCGTGCTCCCGGATTCGGCTGCCGCCCGCGGCGGGGGTCAGCCCGCCAGGTAGCGGGCCAGGTCCGCGACGACCTGGTCGGCGGCGGTGACGCCGAGGCCCAGGTACCAGGTCTCGTCGGGGACGTCGAAGGCGTGGCCGGCCTTGACCGCGCGGAGGTTCTTCCACAGCGGGTTGGACTGGGCACGGGCCTTGTCGGTGGTGCCGGGGTCGCCGTAGACGCCGGTGAAGATGTAGTCGCCGTCGGCCTGGTCGATGTTCTCGGCCGAGATCTCCGCCGCGAGGTCGTCGATGTCCTGGTTCTTCGGCCGTGGGATGCCGGCGTCCTTGAGGATCGTGCCGATGAAGGAGGCGTTGCCGTAGAGCCGCGTCTTGCCGTCCTGCATGTAGCGGACCATCGACACGACGGGCTTGTGCGCGCCCAGAGCGGTGTCCAGGGCCTTGACGCGGCGGTCGTAGTCGGCGAGCTTCGCCCGGGCCTCGGCGGTCTTGTCCAGGGCGGCGGCGTTGAGCAGGTAGTTCTGCTTCCACGTGAAGCCGGGGCGGATCGAGAAGACGGTCGGCGCGATCTTGCTGAGCGCCGCGTACTGCGGGGCGGCGCGCAGCCGGCTGCCGAGGATGAGGTCGGGGTGGAGGCCCGCGACGGCCTCCAGGTTGAGGCTGTTGATGGTGCCGACGCTCGCCGGCTTCCCGCCGTCCTTCCTCAGGTACGAGGGCAGCTCGGGCGAGCCCTCGCTGGGCGCGTAGCCGACCGGCTTGACGCCGAGCGAGACGACGTTGTCCAGCTCGCCGACGTCGAGGACGACGACACGGGTGGGCCGGGCCTTGATCACGGTGGTGCCCATGGCGTGGGTGACGGTGCGCGGCCACTGGCCGGCCTTGGCGTCGGTACCCATCGCGGCGGTCTTGTCGGCGGCCGAGCCGAAGTCCTTGCCGCCCTTGGCGACGGACTGCTTGTCCTTGCCCTTGGCCGCCGTGCCGCCGCCGTCCCCCGATCCGCCGGAGGAGCCCGCGCAGGCGGCGAGGGACAGGCCGGCGGCGACGGCCAGGGCGACGACGGCGGTGTGGCGGCGCCGAACAGACATGGGGGCACTCCCGGAAGGATTCTCAGCGATTTCTTAGGTGAGCCTAACCTGACCTCCCGGAATGGCGTACTCCGCCCTCCCCATGGAGCACAGCCGCCCCATTCGCGCGGCGAAATCGCGTGAACCGACACCCTTACGTGTGAACTGCACCCACTCGCGTTGATCGTCCGGAAGTACGAAAAGTACGGTCCTGAGCCGGAGGTGGACGTTTCATATGACCGTCAGTGCAGTAGGCGCCATGAGCGCTCTCCGAACGGCCGGCGCACCGCGTACCGTGCGCCGGTCCGGCTTCACGATCGCCGCGGACGGCTCGTACGCGGCCTGCCTCGCCGAGACCGCTCCGCCCGGCGGGGACCAGGGCGGCGGCGGCCTGCTCGTCGAGCGGTGGACGCTGGGCGGCCCCGAGCCGTACGCCGTGCCCCTGCCCGGCCCGCAGCCGGAGGACCCCGGCGCGCAGGTGCTGCCGCTGGCCGACGGGCGGGTGCTGATCCGGCGCCGGGTCGCCGACCGCTGGGACCTGGCGCTGCTCTACCCCTCGGGGCCCGACACCGGGGAACTGCCGGTCGGCTCGCTCACCGGCAGCGACGTACGGCTGCTGCCGCCCGCACCCGGCGGCGCCGCCTACACCCTCGCCTACGACGAGGACGCCGGCAGCACCGGGGTCTGGCGCGTCCACGGTACGGCCGGCGGTGCGCCGGAAGCCGTCATGACCGTGCCCGGCCGCTGCACCGGCGGGGTCTGGCTGGACCGGGCCGGGCGGCTGCTCGCCGTGGACCGCGAGCTGGACGGGCGTACGAAGGCGGTCGCCGCCGACCTGCACACCGGCCGCACCAGCCCGCTGCTGCAGATCACCGACGACAGCGACGACCGCTTGCTGCTCGCCGAGCCCGACAGCGGACTGCTGCTGCTGCGCAGCGACGCCACCGGTGAGGCGCGGCTCGGGTGGGGGGTGCTGGGCAGCAGGCGCCCGGTGCGCTTCCCCGACGCGCTGCGGGTGCCCGGCGTTCTCCTCACCCCGGTCGCCGCGCAGCCCGGGCAGATCCTCATGCCCGAGGCGTCGGTCGTGGCGCTGCGGGCGGAAGTCCCCGGCGGGGCGGAGTCGCTGGCGCTGTGGCGGCCCGGCGAACGCCGCCTGCACTGGCGGGCGTCGCCGCCCGGCTGGCTGGGCGCGGCCGGCATGTGGCTGCCCGGCGACGAGCTGCGGCTGCCGTACGCCGCCCGTGACTGCCCTTGCGGGCTCGCCGCCTACGAGCCGCCGGCCGGCTGGCCGGAGCCGGTCGCCGCTGCCGCGGCGGGGGTGGTCGTCCATGTGCCCCGGACCCGCGCGCTCCCGGCGCCCCCGGCCCGCCGGACGTGGTGCGTGCTGCCCTTGCAGCAGGCACCGCTGGCGGGGTGACCCCCATGCGCGGGGCGCCCGACCCGCCGTTGGACCCGCCACTCGCCGTCGCGCACCGGGGGAACCGACGTGACCACGGGTTTTGACCTGCTTGCCCGCTTTCGGCGGCGGCGCCGTCGCGTTTCCACGGGGAGTACGAACATGGCCGACGCCAGCGCAGAACGCCCTCCGGGCCGGCACCGGGGACCCGAATCCCCCGAGCCCCCTGACGACGCGGCCCCGCCGCCGGGGCGCCACCGCCGCCCCGAGTCCTGACCGCGGGTCCCCCTGCCCACCACCGGCCGGTGGTCCGGGCCGGACCGGGCAGCCCCTTTCCGACGGTGACGACGTACAGCCGTCGACGGCTGATCGCGCCGGTCTCCCCCAGAGCTCCGCCTGGGGGTACCCCCACGCGCCCCTGAGGGGTGCCGCCTCGCGCGGAGGTGTGCGCACCTGGGGGGTGCCCGGATTGGTGGATACGCTGGTGGGCGGACGGCGTAGGACCGACGGGGACGGGGGGACGGGATGGTGACGAAGGACGATCCGGTGGCGGAGCGATGCGGCCGCGGGCGGCAGTGGTGGAGGCGGGGGCCGGAGGAGTTCGAGCGGGAGATCGAGCATCTCAAGGCGCCGGACGGCGGGGCGCTGATCCCGTGGCTGCTGATGGCGATCGGGCCGGGCACGGACGTCGTCAAGGGCGAGGTGCCGACGCCGTGGCTGGCGGGGTCGGGCCTGCTCGTCTTCTGCGTGCTGTACGTGGCCACGATCAGGTCCGCCTTCAGCCCGCGGCTGCGCACCGGCCGCCTGCCGCACCAGCTGCTCGCGGCGCTGGCGGGCCTGACGCTGTCTCTGGCGGTCGGCTTCGGCGGCAACTTCATGCTGCTGTTCGTGCTGGTGTCGCTGTGCGCGGGCAGCGTGTCGAGCAGCCGGCGCGGGCTCGGCGTGATGCTGATGCTGCTCAGCGCGAGTGCGGGCATCGTGTCGGGGCTGCACCACGAAGGCTTCTGGAGCACCGCGAGCCTCTCGTACGGCACGTTCCTGTCCGGGCTCGTGGTGTCGGTGATCATCACCCTCTTCCACGCGGTGGACCAACTCAAGTCGACCCGGCAGGAGCTGGCGCGCAGCGCCGTCGCGGAGGAGCGGCTGCGTTTCTCCCGCGACCTGCACGACCTGCTGGGCCATACGCTGTCGGTGGTCGTGGTGAAGGCCGAGGCGGCGCGGCGGTTGGCGCCGCGCGACCTGGAGGCGGCGCTGGTGCAGGTCGGCGACATCGAGTCGGTCGGCCGCCAGGCCCTCACCGAGATCCGTGAGGCCGTCACCGGCTACCGCGAGGGCAGCCTGTCCACCGAGCTGGACCGGGCGCGTTCGGTGCTGGCCGCCTCCGACATCGAGGTCGTCCTGCGGGAGTCGGGCCCGCCGCTGCCGCCGCAGACCGAGGCGCTGCTGGGCTGGGTGGTGCGCGAGGGGGTCACCAACGTCGTACGCCACAGCGGCGCGACGCTGGCCCGTATCGAACTGCACTCGGCCGACGGCCTGGCGCGCCTGACGATCACCGACAACGGCCACGGCCCGCTGCCCTCCCCCAGTACGGGGGCGACGCTGCAGGCCAACCGTACCGGCACGGGGCTGCGCGGCCTGACCGAACGCCTCGCCGCCGCGGGCGGCTCCCTGACGTCGGGGGCCTGTCCCGGCGGCGGCTTCCGGGTCGCAGCGGTGCTGCCGCTGGGCGAGGACGCCTGACGGACCCTCAGCCGCGGAGGTCGGCGACCAGGCGAAAGCGCTGCAGCACCAGCGGTGTGTCGTCGTCGACGGTGGTTTCCGAGTCGCCCAGCACGGCCCGCCTCTCGGGCCCGTGCCAGAAATCCTCGTGCCCCCGCCGCCAGGCGGCGACGCTCTCGTAGCCCTCCCCCTCGTCCATGGCGTGCGCGAGGTCCACCTCGCGCAACGGCACCACCCGCACGTCGGTGACCTCGATGACGCCCACCCCGCGCCCGTCCGAATCCAGCACGACCGCCCGCTCCCCCACCTCGGGCAGCGCCTCCCCCTCGTACGCGTAGTCGGCGACGACCCCGGTGGTGGACGTCTTGCTCCCGTCCAGCACCGCCGCGACCAGCTGGTCCCGCAGCGGCCCGGGGAAGCCGAACTCGGCCCTGGGCAGGGAGTCGGGGTCGAGCCCCGCGTCTGACGCCATGCCGCCACGCTAGCCCGCGGGCCAGGCGGCCAGGACGTCGGCCGGGGACCAGACCACGTCCACTGCCCCCGGGGGCAGGTCTGCGCCGGAGCGGGAGGCGACCACCAGGCCGGTGCTTCCCGGGTCGAAGCCGGGGATCTGCGGGGCGGCGCGGGTGAGTGCGGCGAGGTCGCGGGCGTCGAAGGCGGAGTCCAGCCACTTGATCGAACCGGCGAAGTGCACGGCGCCCGCGACGGGCCCGCGGTCGGCCCCGACGAGGTCGACCTCCGGGTCGAAGCGGCGGTTCCACCACCCGCCGACTGCTTCGGTATCCGGCCACGGCAGGTCCCCCGCTATTCCTGCCAGCTCCAGGGACTCCCTGACCAGCGGCTCGACCGCCCGCCCGCGCCAGGTCGGCCAGCGCCGCCGCACCACGTCGTAGGCGGAGTCCGACCTGCCCCGGCGGGCCTGCTCCTGCGCGGAGCGCAGCGCGGCCAGGTAGAGGCGCAGGCTGCTGTCGGCCACGCGGTAGAGCGCGGGCTTTCCCGGACTGGTGGACAGCGGGAGGTCCGCGGCGAGCACCCGCTTCTCGGCGACCAGGCGGTGCAGCAGCGGCGACAGCGCCCCCGAGGCAAGGGCGCCCCCCCGGCCGCCTGCCGCGGCGGCGATGTTGGCGTGTGTACGGTCGCCGCTGCCGACCGCTTCCAGGACCCGGCGGGCCTGGTCGGGCGCGGGGAATTCGGCCATCAGCGCGGCCTCGGGCACGCCGAAGAGCGGTGACGCCGGGTCGGCGCACTCGTCCTCGATGAAGGCCGTCGCGGGTGTGCCGTGCGGCCACACCCGCAGGATGCCGGGCAGCCCCCCGGACACCAGGTGCGCGTCGATGGCGTCGGCCGCCTCCAGCCCGAGCGCCCGGCCGGTCTCGGCGGGATTGAGCGGCCCGAGGATCATGGTGTCGGCCCGGCCGTAGAAGGGCCGGTCGTACGCGGTGAGGTGCTCCATCATGTGCAGGTCGCTGCCGAGGAGCAGCAGCAGGACCGGCCGCCTGGCCAGCAGCCGGTCCCACGCGGTCTGCAGCGCACCGTCGAAGAGGTCGTCCTGCTCGGCGAGCCACGGCAGCTCGTCGACGACCACGACGGACGGCCGGTCGGGCAGTACGGAGGCCAGCACCCGGAAGGCGTCGGGCCAGCTGCCCGACCCGCCGCTCGGCACCAGCTCGGGGTCGGTGGGCAGCCCCGACTCCCGTAGCTCCGCGTAGAACGCGCTCACCGCCTCCACCGGCGAGGCGCCCTTGGTGGCGGTGAAGAAGAGATACGGCACTTCGACGCGGTCGCAGAATTCCTGCACGAGCCGCGACTTTCCCACCTGCCGCCGCCCGCGCAGCGCGACAGCCGTCCCGGCCCCCGAGTCCGCGACCCGGTCGAGCCGTTTGCGCAGCAGGGCCAGCTCCTGCCGCCGACCGACGAACGTCTCAGCCATTGCCCTGCCCCATCTAGGTAGATTCTGTCTACGTAGATTACATCTACCTAAATTCATTCTACCTAAACCTCGCCACAGCGTCGCAGCACACCGCGGCCCCGCTACCGTCATCGGTAGCGGGGCCGCGGGGAGTCGCTGTCGGTCAGACGGCGGGCAGGCGGTCCGCCTTCACGTCGGCGATGAACGCGGACCAGGCATCCGCCGGGAAAACCAGGCGGGACCCTCGGTGTCCTTTGAGTCGCGGACCGGGACGACGGCGAAGCCGTCAGCAACCTCGACGCACTCGCCGCCCTGCCCACCGCTGTACGTGCTCTTCACGCGGGCCGCCACTCCTGGCAGTGGGACGCCTGACGTTCAGCCGGCCGCCGCCGCGGCCCGCACGGCGTCGAGGATCACCTGGGCGCCCTGGGCGATCAGCTCCGCGGCCAGGGCGACGCCGAGCTTCTCCGGCTCGGCCGCCGGGCCTGTGCGGTGGGCCGAGACGCGTCGCGTGCCGTCCAGGGAGGTCACCTGGCCGGTCAGCCGGAGCAGGCCGCCGGGCAGCGGCTCGGCGTAGGCGCCGACGGGGACGCTGCAGCCGCCGTGGAGTTCGGCCAGGAAGGCGCGCTCGGCGCGGACCTGGGCGTCGGCCGACAGGTCGCCCGCGGTGGAGAGGATCTCGCGTACCGCGGAGTTGTCGGTGCGGACCTGGATGCCCAGGGCGCCCTGGCCGGGGCTCGGCGGGAAGAGGTCGAGGGGGAGGATCTCGCCGATGGCGTCGTCGAGGCCGAGCCGGCGAAGACCCGCCGCCGCGAGGACGACCGCGTCCAGGCCCTCCGTCTCGATCTTCCGCAGACGGGGCGGGACGTTGCCGCGGATCGGGATGACGTGGAGATCGGGGCGTACCGCGAGCAGTTGGGCCTTCCGGCGTGCGGCGCCCGTACCGACCCTCGCCCCCTCGGGCAGCCCGGCGAGCGTGGAGCCGCACAGGGCGTCGGCGACGTCCTCCCTGCCGGGCGGGGGCAGCAGCATGAGTCCTGGCGGGTTCGACGTCGGGAGGTCCTTGAGCGAGTGGACGACCACGTCCACCTCACCGCGGGCCAGCGCCGCCTCCTGCCGCGAGCTGAACGCGGAGCCACCGCTCACCGGGGACAACGCTGAGACCGGTGACGTGCGGTCTTGGTCGCCGCCTTCCAGAATCACCCGGTGGGTGAAGGTGACGTCGGGGAAACGCTCGCGCAAGGGCCGCAGATACTCGCGTACCTGCGCTTTCGCCAGGGCGCTGGCCCGGGAGCCGACGAGGTAGTGGGTCATGGTGGCCAAAACTACGCCGCCGCAGGGAGCGGACTTGCGGACACCGTGTCGGCACGACGGCCGCGGCGTCCACCGTACGGTGGCGGCGGCGGGGGACTGGATACGCTGGGCGGGTGACGGACAAGCCGGTGCGGGTGCTGCTCGCCGAGGATCAGGGCATGATGCGGGGGGCGCTGGCGCTCCTGCTGGACCTGGAGGACGACATGGAGGTCGTCGCCCAGGTCGCGGCGGGGGATCGGATCGTCGACGAGGCGCTGGCCGCGCGGCCCGACGTGGCGCTGCTCGACATCGAACTGCCGGGGCGCAGCGGGCTGGACGCCGCCGCGGAGCTGCGGCGGCGGCTGCCGGAGTGCCAGGTGCTGATCCTCACGACGTTCGGGCGGCCGGGGTATCTGCGGCGGGCGATGGAGGCGGGGGCGGCCGGTTTCCTGGTGAAGGACGGCCCGGTGGAGGAACTGGCCGGGGCGATCCGGCGGGTGCTGCGGGGCGAGCGGGTCATCGACCCCGCGCTGGCCGCCGCGGCGCTCAGCGCGGGCCCGAGCCCGCTGACCCCGCGGGAGCAGGACGTGCTGAACGCGGCGGCGGACGGCGCCACCGTCGCGGACATCGCGGGGCGGCTGTTCCTGTCGGAGTCGACGGTGCGCAACTACCTGTCGGCCGCGATCGGCAAGACCGGCACCCGCAACCGCATGGAGGCGCTGCGCACCGCCCGGCAGAACGGCTGGCTGTGACGCGGACCGCCGGCGGCCCGGCCGTACGTCACTGCGCCCGCGGCACCGGCTTCGGCAGCAGCACCACCAGGCACGTACCGGCGGCGATGAAGGCCGCGCCGATCAGGAAGGCCAGGCCGTAGCCGGCGGACAGCGCCTGGGCGGAGCCGGCGCCGCCGGAGGTGCGGGTGGAGATGCGGGAGGCGGCCGCCGTCGCGAGGACGGTCAGGCCCAGCGCGCCGCCGAGCTGGCGTGAGGTGTTGAGCAGGCCGGAGACCAGGCCCTGGTCGCCGCGGCCGACGCCCGACATCGCCACGGCGGAGACCGGGGTGAGCAGCATGCCCGCGCCGAGCATCGTCAGGATGCCGGGGCCGAGGATGATGCCGAGGAAGGTGCCGTCGGCGGTGATACGGCTCTGCCACAGCGCGCCGGCGACCGCGACCAGGCCGCCGGCCGCGGCGACCAGCCGGGCGTCGATCCGGCCCATCAGCCGCGGGGCGAGCTTGGAGCCGATGATGATCGCGACGGTGTGCGGGAGGAAGGACAGGCCGGTGCGTATCGGGCTGTAGTGCAGCACCTGTTGCATGTAGAGCGACAGGAAGTACCAGGTGGCGAAGGTCGCGGCGCCCGCCGTGAAGAGCACCGTGTTGGCCGAGGCCACCGAGCGGATGGTGAACAGCCGCAAGGGGATGAGTGGTTGGGCGGCGCGTGCCTCGACCGCGGTGAACAGCGCGAGGATCGCGAAGCCGCCGATCAGCGGGCCGAGCGAGACCGCCGAGGTCCAGCCGTGCGACTCGGTCTGCGCGATGCCGTACGCGATGGCGGCGACGCCGCCGGTGACCAGGACCGCGCCGGGGACGTCGAGGCGGCGGACGGTGGCGCCCCGGCTCTCGGTCAGCCACAGGGCCGCGCCGACCAGGACCAGTGCCCCGATGGGCACGTTGACCAGCAGCACCCAGCGCCAGGACAGCAGGTCGGTGAGCAGCCCGCCGACCAGGCCGCCGGCCGCGCCGCCGCCGGCGCCGACCGCGGTCCAGGTGCCGATGGCCCGGGTCCGCTCGGGACCCTCGGGGAAGGAGGTGGTGAGGATCGACAGCGTGGTCGGCGCGAGCACCGCCGAGCCCAGGCCCTGGACCACCCGGGCGGTGATCAGCATCGTGGGGTTCTGGGCGAGGCCGCCGGCCAGGCTGGCGGCGGTGAAGAGGGCGAGACCGGTGAGGAAGGTGCGCTTGCGGCCGAAGAGGTCGGCGGCCCGGCCGCCGAGCAGCAGGAAGCCGGCGAAGGCGAGCGCGTAGCCGTTGACCACCCACTGCTGGCCGGTCTCGCCGAAGCCGAGGGCGCCGCGCATCGACGGCAGGGCGACGTTGACCACGGACACGTCGAGCACGACGAGGAACTGTCCGGCGCACACCGCGAGCAGCACCGCCCACGCCGGTGGCGCGGCACGCTTCCTGCCGGGATCGGTCGACTTGGCGGGTCCTGCCGGGGTGCGCTGTCCGATGGTTTCGCTCACGGCGTCCATGCTGCCGTGCCGACCGCCCCCGGGGCATCGGCATTTCGCCCTACGACCAGCGGCCCGGGCAGGCGGGCGTACGGTCCGGGCCGGGCCACCGGGCGTACGGTCCGGGCCGCGCGCTTCGTAGGATGCCGGGATGACCGGGATGACTGACGTGCTCGCGGCTTTCGAGGCCGCCAAGGGGTTCATGCCCGCCGACGAGGGCATGGCGCTCCACGAGGCGGCGCAGAAGGCCGCCGCCGACCTGGCGCTGCCGCTGCTCGAAGTCGGCACGTACTGCGGGCGGTCCACGATCCTGCTGGCGGACGCGGCCCGGCAGGCGGGCACGGTCGTGGTGACCGTGGACCACCACCGGGGCAGCGAGGAGCAGCAGCCCGGCTGGGAATACCACGACCCGTCGCTGGTGGACCCGCACACCGGGCTGATCGACACCGTGCCGCACTTCCGCCGCACCCTGCACGCGGCGGGCCTCGAAGACCACGTGGTCGCCGTGGTGGGGCGGTCGCCGCAGGTGGCGGCGCTGTGGACCCGGCCGTTCAGCCTGGTCTTCATCGACGGCGGGCACACCGACGAGCACGCGACGGCCGACTACGAGGGCTGGGCGCCGCGGGTCGCCGAGGGCGGACTGCTGGCGATCCACGACGTCTTCGCCGACCCCGCCGACGGCGGCCAGGCGCCGTACCGCGTCTACCGCCGCGCCCTGGAGTCCGGCGCCTTCGTCCAGGAGGCGGCGACCCGCTCCCTCCAGTTGTTGCGGAGAGTGACAGGAAGCGTCGTACGGTAGTACGGCGGCCGATCCGCGGGCCGGTTCCCCTGGGGCGGTGCGGGGCGGCGAGAAGGGCCGATAGAGTCGCGGGCGTGTTCAGCAACGAGTCACACGGGGGCACTCGGAGCCGGTCGCTGGTCGTCACCGCAGTGGTGGTGGCCGTGGCGCTGGCGGCGGGCTGGTTCGTGTACGACACGCAGCGCGGGTCCGACGCCGGCCCGGTGGCCGGCCGCGGCCCCGCCGGCAGGTCGTCCGGCGCTCCCCTGGCGACGCGGGACTCCGCCCCGGTGGCGCACGGTGACGCGAGCGCCGCCCCGCAGGGCACCTCGTCGTCCAGGCCCGGCGCGGACCTGGCGGGCAGGACCGTTGTCATCGACCCGGGGCACAACCTCGGAAATGCCGAGCACACCGCCGAGATCGACAGGTCCGTCGACATCGGCACCAACCGCAAGGCGTGCGACACCACCGGCACCCAGACCAACGCCGGTTATCCCGAGGCGGCTTACACCCTCGACGTCGCCCACCGGGTACGGACGCTGCTGCTCGCGCGCGGCGCGAAGGTCGTGCTGACCTACGACGGCGACCGGGCCTGGGGCCCGTGCGTGGACGAGCGGGCCAGGATCGGCAATGCCGCGCACGCCGACGCGGCCCTGTCGATCCACGCGGACGGCGCCCCCGCCGACAAGTTCGGCTTCCACGTCATCGCGCCCGAGCCGGTGCACAAGGGCGCCGCCGACACCCGTGCCGTCGCGGGCCCTTCACTGCTGCTGGCGACCACGCTGCGGTCGCACTTCCAGGCCGACACGGGCGAACCGCCGGCCAACTACCTGGGTGGCAAGGGCCTGACGATCCGCGACGACCTCGGCGGCCTCAACCTCACCCGGGTGCCGAAGGTCTTCATCGAATGCGGCAACATGCGCAACGCGCACGACGCCGCCGCGTTGACGAACGCCGCCTGGCGGCAGCAGGCTGCGCGGGGGATCGCCGACGGAATCACCGCCTTCCTTGAAGGGAAGAGGTGACAGGGCTGTAGCAGTCCGGTATGGATCGTGCACCAATGCCCATACCCGGCCACCCGGCCAAGATCGTCCTCGTACCATGGGGCACCGCACCGAGTGGCCCAAGAGAACTGACAGAACCGACAAAGGACAGGACCTGACGTGAACATCCGCTCCCTGACCCGAGGAGACGGCGCGGTGATCGGAGCAGCGGTGCTGCTGCTGATCGCCTCCTTCCTGCCGTTCTACAGCGTGGGGTCCGAGTCCCGGAACCTGTGGCACTCGGACTGGTTCCCGACCCTGCCGTCGGTCACGCTGGCGGCGCTCGTGGCGGCCGGCGCCGTCATCCTGGCGCGCTCCCCGCAGTTCAACGGCAAGCAGGTGCTCGGGCTGTCGTTCGACCAGTGGGCCGTGTCGCTGTCGATCTTCGTGGGCTGGTCGGCCGTGTGGGCGACGCTCTTCCACAACCCGGACGGCCTCGACAAGGGCTCCGGCAACTGGCTGACCCTGCTGTTCGGCCTGGCCATCGCGGTGGCCGCGCCGCTGGCCAGCAGGCTGCCGGCGCTCAAGGCCCCGCTGATGGGCGCCCCTTCGCCGGTAGGCCAGCAGCAGCCCTACGCGGTGGGCGGTGCGGCTCCGTACGGCGCCGCGCCGCAGCAGGCCGGCTACGGCTACCCGGGCGGCGCGCAGTCCGTCGACCCGGCGTTCGGCCAGCAGCAGTACGGCGCGCAGGCCGCCGCGCAGCCGGCGCCCGCCGCCGCGGCTCCGGCGCCGTCGTCGGACTTCACCGCGTTCTGGTTCGCGGTGCCGGTGCCGCGCCCGCTGTTCGCGGAGGACAACTCCGGTGCGCAGATCGCCGAACTGACCCCGGGTACCTGGTACCTGGCCGTCGACCAGCGCGGTGCCGCGCTGGTCGCGCAGACCCAGGACGGCCGTCGCGGTGTGCTGCAGGACAGCAGCGGCATCCAGCGCGGCTGAACGTATCTCCACAGGCGCCACCAGCACGGCGACGGCGGCCGGCCATCCTCACGGGTGGCCGGCCGCCGCGCTGCGTGCCCGCCGCGGCTCCCCGCGCAGCCGTACGGCGGAGAGCGGTTCGGGGGCCGTTGCGGCATACGTCCCGGCGGCCGCACCCGATCCGCACATCTGCGCGAACACCGTGTATCCGAGGGGGTTTCAACCCTCCCATCGGGGCAAGACGGCTGCCATGGCCAGACGGTATGGCGGCAACCCCGCCGCGGCGATCATCCTGATCGCCGCAGACATCGCAGTTCTGATCCTCGTCCTGTGGATACTCTTCTTCGTCTTCGACGCCAACCGGGCGAACGACCTGGTCGACTGGGTTCACCACGCGGCCAACTGGTTGGCCGGTTGGTCGAAGGACCTCTTCACCGTGGACAACGCCAAGTGGCGCACCGTGCTCAACTACGGTCTGCCCGCGGTCGTCTACACCCTGATCGCGCACGCGGTCGCAGGTCGGGTCCGCCGGGCCTGACCGCCCGGCGACCCCTCACAGCCGGGGCGGACAGCAGGCGGGCGCGAGCCCGTTCGGCAGCCGCTCCGCCCCGAAGACGGCGGTGGTCGCCTCGTCCCCCCCGAGTGCGGCCACCGCCAACAGCAGGGCCCCCGCCGTCCAGGTGGTGCGTTCCACGGGCCACACGGCGTCGTCCTCGAAGACGTAGCCGGTCCAGTACAGGCCGTCGTCCGCCCGCAGATGCTGCATGTCGGCGAGCAGCCGCACCGCACGGTCCGACTCGCCCACCGCCCACAGGGCCAGGGCGAGTTCGGCGGTCTCCCCGCCGGTCACCCACGGGTTCGGCAGCACGCAGCGCACCCCGAGGCCGGGCACCACGAAACGCGACCAGCCCTCCTCGATCCGCGCCAGCGCCCGCGGGCCGCGCAGAGCGCCGGACAGCACCGGGTAATACCAGTCCATCGAGTAGCGGCCCTTGTCGAGGAAGCGCTCCGGGTGCCTGCGGATCGCATGGCCGAGCGCGCCGGTCGCCAACTCCCAGTCCGGCTGCGGCTCCTCGCGGTGCTCGGCGATCGCCAGCGCGCAGCGCAGCGCCTGGTGCACCGACGAACTCCCGGTCAGCAGCGCGTCGGTGACCGCCGCGCCGCCGTTCTCGACCGCTTCGCGCTTCCAGCCGATCTGCCCGCCGGGCTGCTGCAGGTCCAGCACGAACTCCACCGCGGCCGCCACGGTCGGCCAGATGTGCTCGATGAAGGCGTCGTCGCCGGTGGACAGGTAGTGGTGCCAGGCGCCGACGGCCACGTAGGCGCAGAAGTTGGACTCCCGCGAGCGGTCCGTCGGCCGGGCCGGATCCCCGTCCTGGTAGGCGGCGAACCACCCCCCGTCCGCGTCCTGGTGGCGCACCAGCCAGTCGTACGCGGCCCCGGCGGCCTCGTGCTCGCCCGCCGCGTCCAGCGCCATGGCCGCCTCGATGTGGTCCCACGGGTCGAGGTGGTGCCCGGGGAACCACGGGATGGCCCCGTCGGGACGCTGCACGGCGAGCACCGCGTCGACGGTCCGCGCGGCCTGCTCGACGGTCAGCACGCCGGGCAGCGCCAGCGTCTCGGTCCTGCGCTGCCCGCGGTCGGCCCGGGTCACCTGGCGGCGTCCCGCGGCAGCCTGGGCTTGGTCGCGTAGGCCACGAAGCTCTTGCCGATCAGCGGGTTGAGCGCCTGGTCGGCGACCCTGGTGGCCAGCGGCTTCTTCATGATGTCCCAGACCAGCAGCTTGTGGTAGAGCCGCACCGGCAGCGCCTTGTCGTTGTCGACGCCGACCGCGCACTTGATCCACCAGTACGGCGCGTGCAGCCCGTGCGCGTGGTGCGTGCCGTACGGCCGCAGGCCCGACTCCCGCATCCGCTCCAGCAGTTGGTCGGCCTTGTAGATGCGGATGTGGCCGCCCTCGACCTCGTGGTAGGCGTCGGACAGCGCCCAGCAGACCTTCTCGGGGCCGTAGCGCGGCACGGTCACCGCGATGCGCCCGCCGGGCCGCAGCACCCTCACCATCTCGGCGAGGACGCCCTTGTCGTCGGGGATGTGCTCCATCACCTCGGAGATGATGACGACGTCGAAGGTGTCGTCGGGGAAGGGCAGATGGAGCGCGTCCCCCTCCATGGCGGTCGCGGACGCGCCCGCCGGCACCTCTCCGGCCTCCTCCATCGCCGCGAACCACTTCGCGACTTCGCGGATCTCGTCGCCGTCGCGGTCCAGCGCGATGACGCGGGCGCCGCGCCGGTAGCACTCGAAGGCGTGCCGGCCGCCGCCGCAGCCGAGGTCCAGCACGTGGTCGCCTGCGGCGACGGGGAAGCGGGTGAAGTCGACGGTCAGCATGCGGTGCTCCCCATTCCGGTCGCACCGGGGGCCGGTCCGGGTGCCCCGGGTGCGTTTTCGTTCCTGACCTGCCCCTCCGGGGCCGGGGCGCCGTCCCGCCCGGACGCGAGCCCCCCAGGGGCGGGCTTGCCCTCATGCTCGGACCCGAGCCCCCCAGGGGCGCGGGGAACTGCGCGCTCAGCCACCCACCGCCCGGTGGTCCGGAGCGGACCGAGCAGCCCCTTCGGAGCGGTGGCGACGCCCGCGCCCGGTGGGGGCTGGTCGCGCCCACGCGGCGCCAGCCGCAGATCAGACGCAGCCCCGCGCCCCTGGTGGGCACCGCCCTGCGTGGCGATGGCTTCGCGGTAGAGCTCCGCGGTGGCGGCGGCCGCGCGGGTCCAGGTGAAGTGGGCCAGGACGCGGGCGCGGCCCGCGGCCGCGAGGCGGCGGCGGAGGGCCGGGTCGGAGAGGGCCAGGTCGAGGGCGGCGGCCAGGGCGCCCGCATCGCCCGGGGGCACGGCCAGGCAGGTCTCGCCGTCGGGCCCGGCGACCTCGGGGACGGCGCCGCCGGTGGTGGCCACCAGCGCGGTGCCCGTGGCCATCGCCTCCGCGGCCGGGAGCGAGAAGCCCTCGTAGAGCGACGGCACGCAAGCCACCTCGGCGCTGCGGATCAGGTCGACCAGTTCGGCGTCGCTGATGCCCTTGACGAAGTCGACCGCGTCCGTGAGGCCGAAGTCCTCGATGGCGTCGGCGACCGGACCGCTCTCGGGCCGGTTGCCGACCACCACGAGGTGTGCGGCGGGCTGCTGGACGCGGACCTTGGCCAGCGCCTCGACCAGGAAGACCAGGCCCTTGAGCGGTACGTCCGCGCTGGAGGTGGTGACGATACGGCCCGGCACCTCGGCCACCGCCGGGTCGGGCGAGAAGAGCCGGGTGTCGGCGCCGATCGGCACGGTGTGGATGCGCTCGGGGCGCACGCCGAGGTCCGCGGTGATCTCGGTACTGGACGAGCCGGACACGGTGAGCACCGACGGCAGCCGCCCGGCCACCCGCTTCTGCATCCGCGTGAAGCCGTACCAGCGGCGTATCGACGCCCGCCGCTTCCAGGTGGGCGCCGCCGCGAGGTCCAGGCGGCGGTCCACGGTGATCGGGTGGTGCACGGTGGTGACCAGCGGCAGGCCGAGGCCGAGCAGGCCGTAGCCGAGGGTCTGGTTGTCGTGGACGACGTCGAAGTCGGCGCGCCGGGACGCGAGATGGCGCCTGGCCCGCAGGCTGAAGGTCAGCGGCTCGGGGAAGCCGCCGGTCCACATCGTGGCGACTTCGAGGACGTCGATCCAGTCGCGGTATTCCGCGCGCTTCGGCGTACGGAACGGGTCCGGCTGCCGGTAGAGGTCGAGGCTGGGCAGCTCGGTGAGGGTGACGCCGGCGCCGAGCGCGTCCAGGACCGGGTACGGCTGCGCGCCGATCACCTCGACGCTGTGGCCGAGGGCGGCCAGCTCGCGGGACAGGTGCCGGACGTACACGCCCTGGCCGCCGCAGTAGGGGTTGCCCTTGTAGCTGAGCAGCGCGATCCGTAGCGGCCTGGCCTCTGCCGTCACTCCCGGCCCCCTTCTCAGCGATAGAGCCGGAGCGTAACCGGTCGCGCTAATCTAGAACAAGTTTCAGACTCGATGGTACAGACGGCGAGTCCACCGGCAAGCGGACGGGGTCCCCACGGCCCCCGCACCCGCACGCGCCGGCGCCGCGTGCGACGGACGGAAGGGCGTATGGGCCGCATCACCGCTTTGACCGTACGGCAGGAGGCCAGGCGGCGGCGCATCCTGGACGCCAGTACCCGGCTGGCCGCCGGCGGCGGCTTCGACGCGGTCCAGATGCGGGAGGTCGCCGAGGAGTCGGGCGTCGCCCTCGGCACGCTCTACCGCTACTTCCCGTCCAAGATCCACCTGCTGGTCGCCGTCATGCAGGACCAGCTCGGCCTGCTGCACGCCACGCTCCGCGACCGGCCCCCGACGGCCTCCAGCCCCGGAGAGCGGGTCGCGGACACCCTCCTGCGGGCCTTCCGCGCGTTGCAGCGGGAGCCGCTGCTCGCCGACGCGATGGTGCGGGCGGTGATCTTCGCGGACCGCTCGGTCCGCGCCGAGGTCGACACGGTCTCCGTCCTGACCCGGGCGATCATCCTCGACGCGATGCGGCTCGGCGCGGAGCCGACACCGGACCTGCTGTCCGCGGTCCGCGTGGTCGAGCACACCTGGCATGCCACGCTCGTCAGCTGGCTCGCCGACCGCTCCCCGGTCACCCAGGTCCGCCAGGACATCCGGACGGTCTGCCGCCTGATCCCTCCCTCCCCCCGGTGAGGCCGCGGGTCACGGACCGAACGACGCCGGTGTGAGCTTCAGGGCGGCGAGGAGGGCGCGGTCGCGGACCGGGGTCGGCAGGCGGCGGGCGATACGGACGGTGCGGGCGTCGGGGCCGACCAGGTAGCGGGGGCGCGGGCGGCGGGCGGTGAGGGCGTGGTGGACGGCGTCGACGGCCGCGTCGACCGGGTGCAGCCTGGTGGACGCGACCGAGGCCGCGGCGGCCGCGAGGGCACGGGCGTACTGGCGCTCGATCTCCGGGCCGCCGGCCAGGCCGTCGCGGCGCGCTGAGTCGGCCGCGCGGTCGAAGATCTCCGTACGCATCGCGCCGGGCTCGACGAGCGCCACCTTCACGCCCTGGTGGCGCAGTTCGATGCGCAGCGAGTCGGTCATCGAGGCCAGCGCGGCCTTGGACGCGGCGATCGGGCCGAAGAAGGGCAGCGCGACGAGCGAGCTGAGGGCGCCGACGTTGACCACCCGGCCGCCGCCCGTACGCAGTGCGGGCAGGAAGGCGCGGGTGACGGTCATGAGGCCGAGGACGTTGACGTCGAACTGCCGGCGCAGCGCCGCCGCGGGCACCTGCTCCCAGAAGCCCTGGACGATCAGGCCCGCGCTGTTGACGAGGCCGTCGAGCGTGCCGCCGACACCGGCCGCGGCGGCGGCCACGCTCGCCTCGTCGGTGACGTCGAGCGTGACGGGGCGGATGTCGCCGGGCAGGCCGGTGAGCCGCCGGGCGTCGTTCGGGGTGCGTACCGCCGCGTGGACCGTCCAGCCCTCGGCGGCGAGGCGGCGGGTCACGGCGGTACCGAGGCCGCCGGTCGCCCCGGTGACGAGCACGGACCTGGCGGATGCGGACGTGGAAGGGTGCGACACGGAACTGCCTTTCGGACGAGGGTGATCCCCTGGGAGTGAGCCCTTGAAGGTGATCTCCCTTCCACCCTCGGGTCCGGCGGCGCGGTCGTGAAGAGTGCCGGTTTTACTGGTGGCGGCGACACCAGCATCCGCGGCGGCACATCCAACGGAGGCCCACCCTGAGCGAGTACAGCCGCAAGGAACTCGGCGCTTTCCTGCGCTCCCGGCGCGAGCGCGCCGAGCCGTCGGCGCTCGCCGCGGGCCTGCCCGCCGGCGGGCGGCGACGGACGCCGGGGCTGCGCCGGGAGGAGGTCTCGCTGCTGTCGGGCGTCAGCCTGACCTGGTACACGTGGCTGGAGCAGGGCAGGGACATCAAGGTGTCGCCGCAGATCCTGCTGGCGCTGGCCCGCACGCTGGGGCTGGACGGCGTCGAGCGCGCCCACCTCTTCCGGCTGGCCGGCGCCGAGCCGCCGCCCGCGGCCCGGCAGGCCGCCGCGGCCACGGTGAGTCCGGCGCTGCGCGCCTTCCTCGACGCCCAGTCGCCGAACCCGGCCTTCGCCATCGACCGCTGCTTCGACGTGCTGGCGTGGAACGACGCGGAGGAGGCGCTGGTGGCGGGGCGGCTCGACATCGACCGGCCGCAGGCCGAACTCAACGTACTGTGGCTGATGTTCACCGAGCCGGGTCTGGCCGAGCTGTTCGACGACTGGGAAGGCGAGGTGCGCTGGCTGACCGCGATGCTGCGCGGGCAGGCGGCGTACGAGCTGGACAACCCGCGGTTCGCCGAGCTGATCGAGTCGCTGCTCGGGGCGAGCCCGCTCTTCCGCGAGTTGTGGGCCGCGCACGACGTGGAGGCCTTCAGGACCTCGACCCGCCGCTTCCACCACCCGGTGGTCGGCCGGCTCGACCTGACGTACGTGCGGCTGGCGGTGGAGGACGATCCCGGCCGCAGTGTGGTGGTGCACTTTCCCGAGCCGGGTTCACCGACGCAGGAGCGGCTGCGGCGGTTGGTGGGGCGCCACCCGTAGCGCCGCGACTTTCGCCCGCAGACGGCGTACCCGGGTGGGGCCGCGCGCCCCTGAGCGCATCGGACCGCGCTCGCCTGCAAGTGCGGCTGGAGGAAGTCCGGCAACGTGACCCAGTCGGGCACCTGGAAGGCGGGTGCGCGGCTGTCGGGCACGAGCCGCCCTTCCGCGTCGATCGCGGACACCAGCGGGCCGCGGTCGCCCACGCAGAAGCGTTTCACGAATGCGCCGTAGCGGACGTAGAGCGGCCCCTCCCGCCAGCGAAGGTCCGTGAGGATGTAGGGGCCCGGTTCTCCGTCGAGCAATTCGCCGAGTTCTTCGAGGACCGCCCGCAGTCGCCGCTCGTCGCTCGGATAGATCGTGACGAATTTCCCGCTCGTGTCGCGGCCCGCGTACTTCGAGTTCCGCAGGTGGAGCAGCTGCGGGCTGGGCACGGATTTAAACGGAATGCCGCGCTGTACGCAGTGGTCCCAGACCTTGGCGGCCACCTTGTCGGCGTTGCCGAGGGCGGCCGAGACATGGACCTTCCAACCCTGCGGGGGACGGCTGTCCCGCTCCGACCCCGGTGCCGGGTCGAGGTGCAGCCAGTCACCGGTCCGTATCGAGCGCCAGCCGGCCGGCACTTCGCGCTGCGCGGTCTCGAATGCGGAGACGAGCGGCGCGGATTGCTCCTCGGAAGGCGAACCGGAATCGCCACCGGCAAGGAGGGGAAGCCGGTCGAGACTCTCGTAGAAGTACCGGTCCGCGAGGCAGAATATCTCGTAGCGATTGTCCATCGACCCCCCCAGCGGCGGTGACGGACAAAGATTTACATAGCGGTGCCTGACCGGTGAAGTCACCATTGTCACCTCATGGCCGTGCAGAACGCACGGAAGCGGCGGACGTCGTGAACAAGCCGCTGCGTGGAGGTTGATCGGGCGCCGGAGGGGCTCCGGACGGGCGCCGGACGGCCACCGAGCGGGCGCCCGGACGTCACCGCCCGCGGCCACCCCTGTCAACAACCGTGCACGGCAAGGGAGTTGACTGTTCATGTACGCATGGTCCGCAGAACCTTATGGGGCAATAGTGCCCCTCTGCAACCTTGTCGCCGAAATTTCCAGAAACGATCTGGACCCGAGGTGACCGGAAACGGCACACTCGAACCAGCATCAAGAAGGGACACCATGCCGCTCAGAAGCACCGCAACCGCCCGCCAGGAGCGCCTCGGTGCGGAGCTACGGAAGATGCGCGAGGCAGCCGGCATCACGGCTCGCGACACCGCCCGTCTGCTCGGCACCGACCCGGCCAAGGTCAGCCATATCGAGGCCGGGCGGCTCGGGGTCAGCGAGGAGCGACTGCGGCGGCTCGCGGCGTTCTACGAATGCGGTGACACCGAACTGATCGACGCGCTGGTCGTGATGGCCAACGGCTTGGGCCGCAAGGGCTGGTGGGAGGCCTACCGCGGGGTGGTGCCCGCCGCGATGCTGGACATCGCCGAGCTGGAATTCCACGCCACCGCGCTGCGCGCCATCCAGATCACCCACATCCCCGGGGTGTTCCAGACCGAGGACTACACCCGTACGGTCTTCGGCTACGCGATCCCGCCACTGCCACCGGGCGAGCTGGAGGCCCGGGTCGCCCAGCGCATGGAGCGGTCCGGGGTGCTCTACCGGGATTCCGCCCCGCCCTACGAGGCGGTCATCCACGAGGCGGCACTGCGGATGCGCTTCGGCGGCGGCAAGGTCGCTCGCGCCCAGCTCGAACACCTGATGGAATTGAGCCACTTGCCGCACATAAGCGTCCGCGTGATCCCCTTCGCGGCGGACGGGCACATCGCCTCCGGCCACGCGATGCTCTACACCAGCGGCACCGTACGCGCCCTCGACACCGTGCAGATCGACTCCGCCCACGGCGTCACCTTCCTGCACGCGGCGCCGCAGCTGGCCAACTACCGCACCCTGTACGACACCCTCGCCGCGGTCGCGCTCGACGAGTCCCCGTCGCGGGACTTCATCCTCAGCGCCTCCCGAGACCTCTGAGACCGGAAGGCCAGCCGATGACCGCGCCGACCCTGATCTGGCAGAAGTCCACGTTTTCGCAGGAGCAGGGCGACTGCGTGGAGCTGGCCGCCACGGCCGCGGGCGCGGTGCTGATACGGGAGAGCGACGAGCCGGGCGTCGTGCTCTCCACCACACCCTCGGCCCTGGCCCGCTTCCTCCAGGCGATCAAGCACGGGGCAGCCGCCACATAGCATCCGGCGGCGGCTCCGGGGTGCCCGAGGTCACCCCGGGCGGCCGGCCGCCGCACGTTAGGGTGAGGGCTTCCCCGGACCCGGAAAGGCCTCGACCTCATGCCCCTGCGCCGCCGCGCCGCCCTCGTGGCGGCCGCCGCCACGACGCTCACCGCCCTGACGGCGCCGATCGCGCTCGCGGACACCACCGCGCCGGCGGCCACGACCGCGGCGGCGCCGTCCCGCGGCGATCTGTACGGGACGGCCGACCCGACCTACGACGGGGTGTGGCGGCAGTCGTACGCGGAGATCGCGGTGGCCAGGAGCGGCTACCTCGCGGGCGGCCCCGCCACCGCCTGGCTGCTGGCGCAGCAGTGCCCGGACGGCGGCTGGCCCTCGTACCGCAAGGACACCGCCAAGGCCTGCGACCCGAAGACCGAGGACACTAACGCCACCGGCATCGCGATCCAGGCCCTCACCCTCGTACAGGGCCCCGGGTCGGCCGACGCCGTGAGCCGGGCCGTCCGGTGGCTGCACAGCGTGCAGAACGCCGACGGCGGCTGGTCGTACAACCCCGGCGGCCCCTCCGACCCGGACTCCACCGCCGTGGTCATCGGCGCGCTCGGCCGCGACGCGAGCCTGGCCCGCAACGCGAAGGGCAAGTCGGCCTACGACGCGCTGCTCGGCTTCCAGTTCGGCTGCGACGCCCGGCCCGCCGACCGGGGCGCGTTCGGCTACCCCGGCACCGACGGCAAGCTGACGCCCAACGCCAAGGCCACCGCCGACGCCATCCACTTCCTCGCCGCGGGCCACCTCGCCGGCTACGCCTACCCCAGCCCGTCCACCCCGGCGGTCCCGCCCGAGCCGGCGGACTGCACCGGCAACCCGAAGGCCTACGGCGCCCTCGACCCGAACGCCGCCGCGTCCGCCGCCGCGGGCTGGCTGCTCGCCCAGCTCCGTGCGGGCGGCGGCCACCTCACCGCCGTCACCCCGGGCGCCACCACCAAGACCCCCGACTTCGGCACCACCGCCGACGCCGTCATCGCGCTCAACGCGCTCGGCCGCCAGGGCGACACGAAGGCGACCAGCACCTGGCTGGGCGCCAACTCCGCGGCCTGGTCCAAGGGCAACCCGGCCGCGCTGGCCCAGCTCACGCTCGCCGGCTCCGACCGCTACGCCCCGGCCGGCGCCGACGCCCTCCCGCAGCTCATCGCCCTGGGCCCGGCCCCCACCAAGCGCCCCACCGGCGCGATCTCCCAGGCCGACGAGAAGAAGGACGGCTCGTCCGGCGGCACCGTCTGGATCATCGTCGGCGTCGTCCTCGTCGCGAGCGCCGGCGTCGGCCTGCTCATCAGCGGGCGCAAGCGACGGCAGAGCTGATGCGCTGGCGCCCCCTGACCGCACTCCCGGCCGCCGCCGCGGTCCTGCTGCTGCTCGTCCTCGCCACCCCCGCGCACGCCGCCGGCTACCGCTACTGGTCCTACTGGCTGCGCTCAGGCACCGGTTGGACGTACGCGCAGACCGGCCCCGCGATGCACATACCCGCCGACGGCAGCGTCGAGGGCTGGCGCTTCGCGGTCAGCCAGGACGCGGCGGCGAAGGCCGCGCAGCCGCGCGGCAGCGCCGACTTCGCCCGCGTCTGCGCCGGCCGGCCGGCCGTCCCCGGCCGCAAACGCGTCGCCCTGCTCATCGACCCGGGCACCCCCGCCGACGCCCCCGACACCGCCACGCCCCCGCCGGCCGTCCGCACCGCCTGCGCCCAGATCCCGTCGAACGCGTCCTCCGCCGACGCCCTCGCCGCCGTGGCCAAACCCCTGCGCTACAACTCCGCGGGCATCGTCTGCGCCATCACCGGTTATCCCGCGACCGGTTGCGGCGACGAGGTCTCCGCCACCCCGCACTCCTCCCACAACGGCCCCTCCCTCGGCCTGATCACCGGAGCGGCCGCCGTCGCCGCCCTCGCCGTGGCCGCCGTCTGGCAATCCCGCCGCCGCAGCAGGCGATGACCACGAACAGCGCACCAAACGGTCACCACCTGCCGGAGACCGGCACCCACGGCGAGGATCGGCCCGAGGACGGCGCCCGGCAGGGGCGAGGGGAACCGCCCGCCCAGCCCCGAGGGCGCGGCAGCGGTGACGCCACCGCGAGTGGCACCCCCTCGGGGCGTGCGGGGGGACGCCCCCGGGTGAAGCTCCGGGCGATACCGGTGCGGCAGGCCGCCCGCCGGCAGAAGGCCCCGCGCCAGGCGGAAGCACCGCCCCGCACGACCTCCCCACCGCCCCGAACGGGGCAACTGCACGCCGCCGCGTGGTGGCTCTGGGCCCTCGGCCTCGCCACAGCCGCCAGCAGGACGACCAACGTCCTGCTCCTGGCCGAGATCACCGCCGTCGCCGGATACGTCGTCGCGGCCCGCAGAACGGACGCCCCCTGGTCCCGTTCCTACGGAACCTTCCTCCGGCTCGGTCTCGTCGTCCTGGCGATCCGCCTCGTCTTCGCGGTGCTGCTCGGTTCGCCGATCCCCGGCACCCACACCCTCTTCACGCTGCCCGAGGTGCCGCTGCCCGGCTGGGCGCAGGGTGTCCGGCTCGGCGGCCCGGTCACCGCCGAGGCGGTGGTCTTCGCGCTGCGTGACGGGCTGAAGCTCGCCACGCTGCTGGTGTGCGTGGGCGCCGCCAACTCGCTGGCGAATCCGGCACGGTTGCTCAAGTCGCTGCCGGGGGCGCTGTACGAAGCGGGCGTGGCGGTCGTCGTGGCTATGACCTTCGCCCCGCATCTGGTCGCGGACGTGGCCCGGTTGCGGGCGGCCCGCCGGTTGCGCGGGCGGGACGACCGCGGTGTCAGGGCGCTGCTCCAGGTCGGACTACCGGTGCTGGAAGGGGCGTTGGAGCGGTCGGTCGCGCTGGCCGCCGCCATGGACGCGCGCGGCTACGGGCGTACCGCCGACGTGCCGGTCGCCGTCCGGCGGGCGACCGCCGCGCTGACCGTCGGCGGCCTGCTGGGCATCTGCGCCGGTACGTACGCGCTGCTCGCCGCGAGCGGCGCGGGCTACGGGCTGCCGGTGCTGCTGCTGGGCCTGGCGGCCGCGGTCGCGGGGCTGCGGCTGGGCGGGCGGCGCTCGCCGCGTACCCGTTACCGGCCCGACGCGTGGGGCGCCCGCGCCTGGCTCGTCGCGGGCTCGGGTGTCGCGGTGGCGGGCGCGATGATCGCCGCGGCGACGTACGCGTCCGACGCGCTCGACCCGCCCGCGGTGCCGCTGACCGCGCCCTCCCTCCCGCTGTGGCCCGCGGCCTGCGTGCTGCTCGGTCTTGTCCCCTCCCTCGCCGCCCCGAAGGGAGCCGTGCGGTGATCCGTTTCGAGCAGGTCTCCTTCCGCTACGCGGACGCCGCGGCCCCCGCCCTCCAGGGCGTCGACATCGACGTGCCCGAGGGCGAGTTGTGCCTCGTCGTGGGGCCGTCCGGGGTCGGCAAGTCCACCCTGCTGGGCGCGGTGAGCGGCCTGGTGCCGCACTTCACCGGCGGGCACCTGACCGGCCGGGTGACCGTCGCGGGCCGCGACACCCGCACCCACCGGCCGCGTGAACTCGCCGACGTCGTCGGCACGGTGGGGCAGGACCCGCTCTCACACTTCGTGACCGACACCGTCGAGGACGAACTCGCTTACGGCATGGAGTCGTTGGGCATCGCCCCGGAGACGATGCGGCGCCGCGTCGAGGAGACCCTCGACCTGCTGGGCCTGGCCGACCTGCGCGACCGCCCGATCGCGACGCTGTCCGGCGGGCAGCAGCAGCGGGTCGCGATCGGGTCGGTGCTGACCGTGCACCCGAAGGTGCTGGTGCTCGACGAGCCCACCTCCGCGCTCGACCCGGGCGCGGCCGAGGAGGTGCTCGCCGTACTGCAGCGCCTGGTCCACGACCTCGGGACGACCGTGCTGCTCGCGGAGCACCGCCTGGAGCGGGTCGTGCAGTACGCCGACCAGGTCATCCTGCTGCCCTCCCCCGGCGTCCCGCCGGTCGTCGGTGCGCCCGCCGACATCATGGCCGTGTCGCCCGTCCACCCCCCGGTGGTGGCGCTGGGCCGGCTCGCGGGCTGGTCCCCGCTGCCGCTGTCCGTACGCGACGCCCGCCGCGCCGCCGGACCCTTGCGGGAGCGCCTCGCGGACCGTACGCCACTGGCCGCCGGTCCCGCCGCGCCCGGTGAACTCCTGGTTCGGGCCGAGCGGTTGGGCGTACGCCGGGGGCGCGTCGAGGCGCTGCGGGGCGTGGACCTGACCGTGCGGGCGGGTGAGACGGTCGCGCTCATGGGGCGCAACGGCGCCGGCAAGTCGACGCTGCTTTCCACCCTGGTCGGCCTGCACACCCCGGCCGCCGGCACGGTCACCGTCGGCGGCGCGGTCCCGCACCGCACCCGGCCCGCCGAACTGCTCCGCCGCGTCGGCCTGGTCCCGCAGGAGCCGCGCGACCTGCTGTACGCCGACACCGTCGCCGCCGAGTGCGCCGCCGCCGACCACGACGCCGCCGCGCCGCCGGGCACCTGCCGCGGCCTGGTCGCCGACCTGCTGCCCGGCGTACCCGACGGCGTCCACCCGCGCGACCTGTCCGAGGGCCAGCGGCTGTCGCTCGCCCTGGCGATCGTGCTCACCGCGAGCCCGCCCGTCCTGCTGCTCGACGAGCCGACCCGCGGACTGGACTACGCGGCCAAGTCCCGGCTGGTCGCACAGTTGCGGGCACTGGCGGCCGCCGGCCACGCCATCGTACTGGCCACGCACGACGTCGAATTGGCCGCGGACCTGGCGCACCGGGTGGTGATACTCGCGGACGGCGAGACCGTCGCCGACGGCCCGGCCGCCGACGTCGTGCTGTCCTCCCCGGCCTTCGCCCCGCAGACCGCGAAGGTGCTGGCGCCCGCGCCCTGGCTGACCGTCGCCCAGGTCACCCGCGCGCTGGAGGCCGCACCGTGACGCCCCGCGAGGCCGCGCCGCCCCGCGTCGTCCCGGTGCGTATCGGGCCGCGCGCGGCGACCGTACTGGCCCTGGTCTCGGCGATCGGCGTCGTCGCCTTCTGCTGGCCGCTGGTCGCCGCGCACGGCTCCGCGGTGGCCGCGCACAGCGCCGACGCCCCCTGGCTCTTCGCGGCGCTGCTGCCGCTGCTGGTCGCCGTGGTCATCGCCACCGTCGCCGACGACGGCATGGACCCCAAGGCCGTCGCCATGCTCGGCATGCTCGCCGCCGCGGGGGCCGCGCTGCGCCCGCTGGGCGCAGGGACCGCCGGCATCGAGCCGATGTTCTTCCTGATGGTGCTCTCCGGCCGGGTCCTCGGCCCCGGCTTCGGCTTCACCCTCGGGTCCCTGACGATGTTCGCCTCCGCACTGCTCACCGGGGGCGTCGGGCCGTGGCTGCCCTTCCAGATGCTGGCGATGGGGTGGGTGACCATGGGGTCGGGCCTGCTGCCGTGGCCGGGCCTGCGCGGCCGGCGCGAACTCGCGCTGCTCGCCTGCTACGGGGCGGTGGCCGCGATCGCCTACGGCACGGTCATGAACCTCCAGGGCTGGCCGTACATCGGGGGCCTCGCCTCCGACATCAGCTACTCCCCGCACATCTCCACGGCGGCCAACCTGGCCCGCTTCACCACCTACTGCCTCACGACGTCCCTCGGCTGGGACCTCCCGCGCGCGGCCCTCACCGCGACGCTGTCCTTCACCCTGGGCCCCAGCCTCCTCAAGGCCCTGCGCCGCGCCGCGCGCCGCGCGTCCTTCTCCCCGCCGACGACGTTCACGCCGCCGCCGGGCGGCTGAGGCCCGCGAGGCGGAGCCGTCGGGCAAGCAGATGCGGCAGGCGGCCGTCCTTCGGCCTGCCTGCCGCTTGCCGCACCTGCGCTCCGGGCCCGCACCGCGGGTCAGAGCGCGAGGAGCTCATCAGTCATGTCGCGGTAGCGGGTCAGCGCGACCCGCAGCTCCTCGGTGCCCGCGCCGTCCTTGCACCCTGAACGAAGCGCCGACCTGCGGCTCTCGATGAGCCGCGCCACGTGCTTGATCGCCTCGTCCAGCACGTCGTCGGCCTCGCGGACCGCGCGCCGCGGATCGTCCACGAAGCCGCCGATCGCGTGGTCCATACGACGCCCGAGCCGGCCTGCCACGTCGGCACCCGGAGCGGTCTCGGTGGCGGACGACGCCGTGGTGTGCGCGGCGGCCGAACCGGCCGCGGCACGCTCGTCGGTGCCGTGGGCCGTACCGGCGGACTTGGCCGCCGCGGACCGCTCGTCGCCGTCCCGGCCCGGGGTGGCGGACTTGGCCGCCTCGGACCGCTCGGCGCCGTCCCGGCCCGTGGTGGCGGACTTGGCCGCCGCCGACTGCTCGCCGTCCCGGCCCGTGGTGGCGGACGTACCCGCCGCAGGCCGCTCGGTGCTCTGGCTCGTGGTGACGGGCCTGCCCGGCTCGCGTTCCACGGCGGGCTGCGTGGCGGTCTTCTGCGGGTCCTTCTGCTGAAGGTCCGCCTGCTCCCGGTCCTTCTGCTCCTGGTCCCGCAACTGCTGGTCCTGCTGCGGGTCGCCGTCCGCGCTCTGGTCCGTCGTCCCAGGAGTCCGGTCCGTCGCGGGACCGGTTCCACCAGAGGTGCGGGGCGTCTCGATCGAGGTGTTCCTCATCGTTCCGACTCCGTCCGGCCGCGCCCTGTGAGCGCGGCAAGTCGCTTGCCGATTACCGGCTTGGATTCGTTGGACGCCTCTTCCGGCGTCGTCTCCGAGGCGGTGTCCGAGGACGTCTCCGATGCCGTGCCCGGCGCTGCTTCGGCCGCCGTGTCCTGTGCGCCCGGTGCGCTGTCACGGGTGCGGCCGTCGCCGTGCAGCAGCCCCTCGAACAGGTTGCGTGCGGCGACCAGCGCCTTGCGCAGGTCCTCGGTGCCGTGCCGCCCGCCGGCGGCTGCGGCGTGCGCCTCTCGGTAGCCGTGCACATGGTGCGGGTGGTGCACCGAGAGGGCGTCCACGTGCTCGGGCGAGTCCGCCGGCGGATATCCCAGTTCGGCGGCCAGCCGGCCGATCAGCTCGTCGGCCTGGCTGATCGCGGCGGCCGGGTCGTCCACGAACTTCGACTGGACCGCGGCCCACTGCGCCGCGTACCGCTCCTGCTCCTGCGCGGGCAGCGCCCGCTGCTCGATACCGCCGTACCGCTTGACGCGTTCGGTCAGCTCACGCCGGGTGGCGCGGGTGTCGCCGTCGTGCAGCGCCAGCGTCCGCTCGTACTCGGGCCCGAATCGCCTCTTGAGCCCGACTCCGCCGGAGCCGCCCTGCATCGCCACCGCCGCGATGATCGCGGCCACGATGACGACCACCGCCACGACGGCGATGATCACTCCTGTGGACATGTCCTGCCTCCCGTCCGTCCCGGTGTCACCGGTTCAGTCGGTCGGCTTGCCCCTGATGGGCGTCCCAAACCCAGGTGCCCGTTATGCGGCTTCCTCACCGACGGCGGGCCTCCCGCGGGGCTTCCGGTCCGGGTGGTCGGTGTCGCCGGCGCACAACTCGATGCTCAACTTCTTGACCAGCGCCGCGAGTTCGCTGTGCGCGGCGGGGTCCCAGTCGCCGAGCAGGCCGGACAGGACGGAGCGCCTCGACTCGGTGAGGCGGTCGGCGAGCGCGCTGCCGGACGCGGTGAGGACCAGCGGGTTGCCCTCCCGTACCGCGTACCCGCCGGACTCGGCCTCGACCGCGGCCGACTCGATGACGTCGGCGGGCACGGTGGTGCGGCGGGCGAGCTCGACGGGGTCGGCCCGGCCGTCGTGGGCGAGCCGCAGCAGCAGCCAGCTGGTGGCGGGCTGGACGTCGACACCGGCCAGCCGGGTGATGCGGGTGTAGAGGTCGCGGCGGGCGTCCCGGCTGCCGAGCAGCGACAGGCAGCGGGCGATCTCGTCGAGCGAGGACCGCTCGACGGGGTTGACGCCGACCGTCTCGCTGGCGTCGGGCACCGTGACGCTGCCGCGCAGCGGCTGCTCCCTGAGCAGCAGGGCCGTCACGAAGCCGACCGCCGCAACCGGGACGGCCCACAGGAAGACCGTGGTGATGGCCTGCGAGTACGCGTGCAGGACGGGCGTCTTGATGACGGCGGGCAGCCCGGCGATGGCCTTGGGGTCGGCCTGCAGCTGACCGGCGTTGAAGCCCGGTGGCACGGGGACGCCGCGCAGCGCGTTCGTCAGCTTGTCGGAGAGCTGGTTGGTGAAGATCGTGCCGAAGACCGAGACGCCGAAGGACGCGCCGATGGAGCGGAAGAAGGTCGCGCCGGAGGTGGCCACACCGAGGTCCTCGTAGCCGACGGCGTTCTGCACCGCGAGCACCAGGACCTGCATCACCAGGCCCAGGCCGAAGCCGAAGATGAAGAAGTAGACGCTCAGCACCCAGGTCGCGGTGTGCTCGTCGAGCGTGTGCAGGAGCAGCAGGCCGACCGCCGTGATGGCGGTACCGACGACCGGGAAGATCTTGTAGCGCCCGGTGCGGCTGATGATCTGCCCGGAGCCGGTGGAAGCCAGCAGCAGGCCGACCACCATCGGGATCATGTGGACGCCCGAGAGCGTCGGCGAGTAGCCGTGCACGACCTGGAGGAAGGTCGGCAGATACGTCATCGCGCCGAACATCGCGAAGCCGATGATGAAGGAGATCACCGAGCACACCACGAAGGTCCGCACCCGGAACAGCCGCGGCGGCAGCACCGGTTCCTGCACGCGGCGCTCGATCAGGACGAAGGCGGCGACCAGGGCGACGCCGACGACCGCGAGGGCGATGATGCCGGGCGAACCCCAGGCCAGGGTGCTGCCGCCGAGCGAGGTGACCAGCACCAGGCAGGTGGCGGCCGCGGCCACCGTCGCCATGCCGAGGTAGTCGATACGGTGCGAGGTGCGGCGCACCGGGATGTGCAGGACGGCGGCGATGACGGCGAGCGCGACGATGCCGATCGGCAGGTTGATGTAGAACACCCAGCGCCAGGAGAGCTGTTCGGTGAACACCCCGCCCAGCAGCGGCCCGAGCACGCTGGCGGCGCCGAAGACGCCGCCGAAGACGCCCTGGTAGCGGCCACGGTCGCGGGGCGGCACGATGTCGCCGACGATCGCCATGGACAGCGCGATCAAGCCGCCGCCGCCCAGGCCCTGGATGGCCCGGAAGGTGATCAACTCGCCCATGCTCTGCGCGACTCCGCACAGCGCGGAGCCGATCAGGAAGATCACGATGACGGTCTGGAACAGCCGCTTCCGGCCGTACATGTCGCCGAGCTTGCCCCACAGCGGGGTGGCCGCGGTCGACGCGAGCAGATAGGCGGTGACCACCCAGGAGAGGTGGTCGATGCCGCCCAGTTCGCTGACGATGGTGGGCAGCGCGGTCGACACGATGGTCTGGTCGAGTGCGGCGAGCAGCAGTCCGAGGGCGAGGGCACCGATCGCGATCCGTACCTGGCGCCGGTCCTGGTGCTCCCCCGGCGCCACGGCGGTGCTGGTGTCCTGCGCCATGAAGCGGCTCCTCGCGTCGCCCCCCGACGGTCGGACTCTCATATTCGCACCGTTTGTGCGGATACGGCCTACGGGAGTGCGCCAGGAGGGAGGAGACCGGGTATGCGGCGGCATGGGGTATCGGCATAATCACTGACACGTCTTTGCGAACGCGCGAACGACGGCGGGAGGGGAACCCAGTGGCGCCGCAGCAGCCGGACCTAACGGCAGGGCCGAACGAGCCCGAGGACACCGGTGTGACCGATGTGACCAGTGAGTACGAAGAGGTCGTCGGCGAGGTCAGGGCCGCGGAGCGCTCGGCCGAGCGGGCCGCCGCTTTCGCGGTGACCGAAGGCTTCCACCCGCTGCGGGTACGCCCCTACGTCGGCGACCCCGACGACGCTTTCGGCGGCGGCTCCGGGACCACCGCCCGGCCGCTGATCATCATGGGCCGCGCGGAGGAAAGTGGCCCGGCGACGCAGGACCTCGGCCTCTTCCCCGCCGCATATGCCGCGATGCAGGCGGCGCAGGAGTATCCGGCCGACGACGAGGCCCACGAGGCGGCTGCCGCCGCGGCGGCGCACGGCCGCCATCGCCGGCGGCGGCGCGGCATCGTGGTGGCCGCGGCGGCCGTCGCCGCGTCGGCGCTGGCCGCGGGCGCGGTCGCCGTGACCGGCTCGGTCATGGGCGAGGAGGCCGGCGGCACCGACCGGGCGCTGCCCGAGCCCGCCTCGGCCGTGCCCGACGTCACCCTTCCCGCGGACGCGGCGCCCGGCGCGGTCACCGAGCCGGTGAAGGTCGCTGCGCCGCACCACCCGATGCGGGCGACGACGACCCCCGCTCCCCGGGTGACGCCGTCGGCGTCCTCGGCCTCGCCCACGACGCCCTCCTCGACGCCGTCCACGTCCGCGCCCGCCACCCCGACGACCTCGGCCCCGCCGACCACCACGCTCCCGCCCCTGCCGACCGGCTCCGCGCCTGCGCCGCCCACCGTCCTGCAGCTCGGGGCGAGCGGCCCCGAGGTCTCCGACCTCCAGCAGCGGCTCACCGCGGTCTGGGTCTACCACGGGCCCGTGGACGGCCGGTACGACTACGGTGTCCAGCGAGCGGTCGCCACCTTCCAGGTCTGGTACGGCGTCCAGGGCGACCCCAAGGGCGTCTACGGCCCCGCCACCCGCACCGCCCTCCTCCGAGCCACCCCCACCCAAAACACTCCGCACCTCGCCCACTGACCTGGGGGGCGCCCACATCTCCCACGCCCCCGCCCCGTGGACGGGCCCGTCACACCCCTGGGTGAGTGCCCCTGAAAAACGCGTCCCCTCCTGCGCAAAGGTCCAGCCCCCTGGCAGGGCCAACACCTGGACGTAGGAAGACAGAGGCCCAAAGGGGCGCGGGGAACTGCGCGCCAAGCCACGACGGTGGGAAAGCCGACCGCCCACCCCAAGGGGCAAGGCCCCAGTTCATGGCACCCCAGTGGAACGTAAGCTCGGCGAGTGCCCCACTTCGGAATCGCCCGGTTTCAGCTGGTCCTGCTGCGCAGAATGGCCGACCACCACCCCGAGTTGGTGGACGACGCGCTCCGCGCGTCAGGGGCGACGCACGCCGAGTTGCGGGAAGCGCACCGCGGATGGCAGGCGCGGCTGCACAGCCGGACGTACCCGGGAGGTGAGCGCGGGTACCGGCTGGCGCTCGGGCCGCCCGAGCGGGAGGTCGGGCGTCAGGTCGGGGACCTGACGTGCCGCGCGCTGATGTGGCCGGTGCCGTTGTGGCCGGACCTGCGGTGGGAGGTGCTGTGCGCACCGGGGGGCGGCGCGGTGTGGAACGAGTGGCTGGTACGCGCCCCCGGCGCCCCGGCGCCCCGGCTGGACCGCGTGGAGGACCTGACGCCGTGGTCGTGTGTCGTGGACGACGTGGCCCGCGCCTTCCCGCCGGCGGCACCGCTGCCGGCGGACGCGCCGAGCCGCGCCCGGCTCGCGGTCACCGCACCCGGCACCGGTGAGCGGGTGGTGGCGCACTTCACCTGGGGTCTTCTGCAGTTCACCGGGCCGTCGTGAGCCCGGGGTGGCGCACCGCCCGAATGTTTTGTATGTTCGAGAAACAAAGTGGTCCCGCCCGCTTACCCTGACCTGCGGGCGGGACCACTGAGTAGACCCCAGCCCAGCCCAGGGAGCCCCATGCCGTCCGTGTTCACCGCCCGCGCCCTGCTGCTCGACATGGACGGGACGCTCGTCGACTCCGACGCCGTGGTGGAGCGCTGCTGGACCCGCTGGGCGATCAGGCAGAACCTGGACCCGGCCGCCGTCCTGCGCGTGGTGCACGGCAGACAGGGCCACGCGACGATGGCCGAACTGCTGCCGAACCGCCCGATGGCGCAGAATTACGCCGAGAACGCGGTGATGCTCGCCGAGGAGACCGCCGACCTCGAAGGCGTCGTCCCGGTCCCCGGCGCCCCCGCTTTCCTGGCCGCGCTGGCCGGCCGGCCGCACGCCCTGGTGACCTCGGCCGGCGAGATGCTCGCCCGGGCCAGGATGGGCGCCGCCGGGCTGCCGCTGCCGCCGGTCATGGTGACCGCGGAACGGGTGGGCGCCAGCAAGCCGGACCCCGAGGGCTTCCTCAAGGGCGCGGCCGAACTGGGCTTCGGGCCCGAGGAGTGCCTGGTCTTCGAGGACGCCGAGGTCGGCATCGCGGCGGCCAGGGCCGCCGGCATGCGGGTGATCGGCGTCGGACCGCGCGCCGCCGCCCACGGTCCGTCGGCCCACGCGCCCTCGCTGGAGGACGTGCGGGTGACGGCCGCGGACGGCCTGCTCACGGTCACGGTCGCCTGAAGCCGAAGCCCGAGCCGGGGCCGCAGGGCCACGACCCGGCCCGGGCCGGCGCTCAGCCGGCGACCGCTTCGTAGAGGCTGAAGGCGGCGAGCACCACCATCACCCCCGCGGCGATCTTCGTGATCAGCGACAGCGGCACCCGCTTCATCAGCATTTTCCCGCCGAAGATGCCGAGCGCGCCGACCGCCCACAGGCCGAGAACCGCGCCGATGCCGACCGAGACCGGGTCGTCGTAGCGGGCGGCGAGGTTGGCGGTCATGATCTGGGTGAGGTCGCCGAACTCGGCGACCAGGATCAGCGTGAAGCCCGCGCCCGCGACCTTCCAGAAGCTCTGGTCGGCGGGCGGCTTGACGGTCTCCTCGCCCTCGTCCTTGTGCAGCAGGAGCATGGCCGCGCCGCCGAGGAAGAGCAGCCCCACCACGCCCTGTACCCAGCGGTGCGGCAGCAGGGTCAGCAGGCTGCCCGCGGCGATGGCGAGCGCGACGTGCACCAGGAAGGCCGCGGCGACGCCGGCGAAGACGTAGGAGGCCCGGTAGCGGGTGCCGAGCATGAGACTGGCGAGTGCCGTCTTGTCGGGGAGTTCGGCCAGGAAGATCACGCCGAAGACGACGACGATGACGGTGAAGCTGAGCACGGGTCGGATTCCTCGATCGGTAGGGGGCTGCCCTGCCGAGAGACACCAGCGGAGAAACGGGGTCGCTTCGGCACGGCAGCGTCGGGACACTGCGGCCGAAGGTCTCGCTGGCCGCGTCACGTTTCCGTATCGCAGCCTCCGGGCGCCGGCCCCGGTCCCATTGCCGCGCCTCTCGGCGCCGCAGGCGGACCCGGGCAGTATGTCGACGGTCCGGCGAAGAGCTACTCCCCTTCTGCTGCCCACCAGTGTACGGGACGTCCGACCTGGGCAGATTGCAGTATCGGCCTTTCACGGCTCCCCAGGGGAGCGGTGACGGCGCCGACGCGGTGGAGGCGCGGCGCGGGCACTTTCCCGGGGGTCGGACCGTTGCCCGGGGAAGTATTCGTGTCGTGACAACGTCGTGATTGTCTCGTACGTCACGCACCCTGACCGGTGCCGTCGGCCCGTGCTGGCGTACGCTGTACGGCTGACGGCGATTGAAGATCCGCTGCCGTCGACGCGAGACCGGCACTGACAGCTCCGCAAGTCCTTGACCAGCACAAACGGACACGGACACGGCACGGATCAAGCTCCGCCAGGCATCGGAAACCTTCTTGCGGTATTGCAGGACCCCGACAGGACCCGACAAAGACACGTGCGACCGCACGGAGGACTGGCGAAGGACGAGGAGGCGCGGTGCTGCAAGGCCTGGGCTCTCTTTTCGAGTGGCCGTGGATCTACGTGCTGGTCGCGGTGTCCGTCCTGCTGGACGTCTTCGTGCCGGTGCTGCCCAGCGGTGTGCTGGTGGTCAGCGCGGCGACCGCGGGGTCCTCGGGCACCAGTGACGGCACCCTCGACGTGCTGGCCCTGCTGGGCTGCGCCGCCGTGGCGTCGTGCCTGGGCGATCTGATCGCCTACCGGGTGGCCTTCCGCGGCGGTGAGTGGTTCGACCGGCGCATCGCGTCCTCGCGGCGGATGTCGGCCGCGCACGACCGGCTCGGCCAGGTGCTGGCGAGCGGCGGCGGCGCCCTGGTGGTGCTCGCCCGCTTCGCTCCCGCCGGCCGCAGCGTGGTCAGCCTCGGCGCCGGTACGGCCCGCCGCAGCCCCCGGGAGTTCCTGCCGTGGTCGGCGCTGGCCGGCGTCTGCTGGGCGACCTACAGCGTGGGCCTGGGCTGGATCGGCGGCGAGTGGCTGGGCGCGAGCTGGCTCGGCACCTTGATGTCCTTCGTGGCCCTGGTGGGTGCGGGCGCCTTCGCCGCCTACGTCTTCCGCCGCGAGCGCCGTACGGCGATCGCCGCGGCCTATGCGGCCGTTCCGCTGACGATCCCGCCGCAGGGCGCCACCGGGACCCCTGACCGCAGCTCGGTCGTCGAAGCGCTCTGACCGCCTGCCCGGCGCCTTCACCGGCCGCCCGCGCGGGGCGGTTTCCCGCAACACTCCCCCGCTGACGTCAAAAGTATTCTCACTCGATACGGCAATAGGCAGCACCCAGCGTCACGACAAGAATGATCCCGTATCACCCCCATACGGGAAGGACATGCACATGTCGGTTGATGCGGGCCAGGACACCGCACTCGGCAATTCGCAGGACGCCCCGCGCACGAGCCTGGATACGGCCGCCGCGCGGAATCTGGCCACGACAACCAAGTCCACACCCCAGATGCAGGGCATCTCGTCCAGGTGGCTGCTCAAGGTGCTGCCCTGGGTGCAGGTCAACGCGGGCACGTACCGCGTCAACCGGCGGCTGAGCTATGCCGTCGGGGACGGGCGGGTGACGTTCGTCAAGACCGGGTCGCAGGTCCGGGTCATTCCGCAGGAGCTGGGAGAGATCGCCGCGCTGCGGTCCTTCGACAACGGGGAGGCGCTGACCGCGCTCGCGGACCGGTTCGTCCAGCGGGAGTTCGCCCCCGGCGAGGTGCTCGCCGAGGCGGGGCAGCCGGCCGACACGGTCTTCCTGATCGCGCACGGCAAGGTCGAGAAGCTCGGCGAGGGGTCGTACGGCGAGCAGAACCGTCTCGGCATCCTGGCCGACGGCGACCACTTCGGCGAGCAGGCGCTGCTCACCGGCGACGGCGAGTGGGGCTTCACCGCCCGCGCGGCCGCCGCCACCACCGTGCTCGCGCTGCCCCGGCAGGCCCTGGAGCAGCTGCTCGGCCAGGTCGCACCGCTGCGCGCGCACCTGGAGGCGGTCCGGGCGATCCCGCACCAGCGGGCCAACAGGCGCGGCGAGGCGAACATCGAGCTCGCCTCGGGCCACAAGGGCGAGGCCGCGCTGCCCGCCACCTACGTCGACTACGAGGTCAAGCCCCGCGAGTACGAACTGAGCGTGGCCCAGACGGTGCTGCGCATCCACAGCCGGGTCGCCGACCTCTACAACGAGCCGATGAACCAGACCGAGCAGCAGCTCAAGCTCACCGTCGAGGCGCTGCGGGAGCGCCAGGAGCACGAGCTGATCAACAACCCGGAGTTCGGGCTGCTCAACAACGCGGAATACGAACAGCGCATCCAGCCGCACGCCGGGCCGCCGCTGCCCGACGACCTCGACGAGCTGATCAGCCGTCGCCGCGGGACCCGCTTCCTGCTGGCCAACCCCCGGACGATCGCGGCCATCGGCCGCGAGTGGACCAGGGCCGGCCTCTACCCCGACCCCGTCGAGTGCCACGGCTCCACCGTGCCCGCCTGGCGCGGCATCCCGATCCTCAGCTGCAACAAGATCCCGGTCTCCGAGGCCCGCACCAGCTCGATCATCGCGATCCGTACCGGCGAGGACAACCAGGGCGTCATCGGGCTCAACCAGACCGGCCTGCCCGACGAGTACGAACCGGGTCTGAACGTGCGCTTCATGGGCGTCGACGAGAAGGCGGTCATCAGCTACCTGGTCAGTACGTACTTCTCGGCCGCCGTCCTGGTCCCCGACGCGCTCGGCGTGCTGGAGAACGTGAACGTGTCCAACTGGCGCTGAGCGCCGTGTGAAACGGAGTGCGGCCCCGCCGCCCGGACCTGACCGGGCGGCGGGGCCGCACTGTGCGCGCCCTGGGATCAGAGCAGTTGGCGGAAGACGTCCGCCGAGACCGCGAGACCGCTGCCGAAGGGCGCGTCCAGGTCCCAGATGAGGAACAGCAGGAAGGCGATGAGCGCGCTGAACAGCCCGGCGAGCAGCAACTCCTTCGCCGACCGCCTGATCTGCAGCGTGAAGATCAGGCCGACCGTCACCAGCGCGCCGGTGATCAGGCCGAACCACACCACCCCCGGCATCGTCGCGCCCGCGCTCTGCCCGCGCTCCGCCCGAGCCGCGTCGGCGGCCGCGACCTCGTCCACCACCGGCTGGTACGCCTGCGCCGCCAGGTCGCTCTTCGGGTCGAACTGCGTGACGTCAGCCCGCAGTTGGTCGAGCAACTGCGCACCCCGCGGCGACAGTTCGCCGTGGTCGCGCATCGTGGACCACTCCTTGTCCGCGACGAAGGCGGCATAGGCGTCGACGTCCGCCCGCACCTTGTCCCTGACCTGGACCGGGTAGACCTGCACCCGGGCCTTGACCTCGTGCAGTGCCTGCGCCTCGGCCAGCACGTCGGCCTGCGCGGCGCCCCTGCCCTCCCACACTCCGGCGATCGCCAGGCCCAGCACGATCGCGTAGATCACCCCGATCATCATGACCATGTACTCGATGACGTCCGGCGTCTCCGTCGGGTCGTCGTCCTCGGCGATCCTGCGCTGCCTGAGGACGACCACGGTGACGACGACCGCGCAGACCGCGACCATCGCGATCAGCAGTACCACCCATTGCGACATCTGAACTCCCCCTCGCGTCCTACCGGTTGTTCCTGCGATACGCCCCTGACCCCGGCTTGAGCACAGCGGCCGCCAGCAGTCCTGGCACCGTCGTGAGCAGCATCGTGGTCGTGAGCTTGCGCCGGTGCGGCTGCGGCGCCGAGGCCGGCACGACCGCCTGCCGCGGCCAGTGCACGACGGCGGGCGGCGCCGGCCTGGGCGTGGGCTTCGGCTTCGTCACGGGTTTCGTCACGGGTTTCGGTACGGGTTTCGGTACGGGTTTCGGTACGGGCTTGGGCGCGGGTTTCGGCGCCGGCGGGGCCACGGCCCGCACCACCGGCTTCGGTTTCGGCTTCGGTTTCGGCGCGGGTTTCGGCGCGGGTTTCGGCGCGGGTTTCGGCGCGGGTTTCGGCGGCGGCTTGGGCACCGGCTTGGGTACGGGTGTCGGCGTCGGCGGCGGCGTCGGCGGCGGCGGCGTCGGTTTCGGCGGCGGGCAGGGCGGGGGCTTGTGGCAGTGCAGCGGATCGGGCCACTTCCAGTCCGGGTGCCACCACCCGCACCAGTGCGCGGGCCGCGGCAGCCGCGGCTTGTGTGGCAGCGGCCAGTACGGCTCGTGCGGCTCGTGGTGCCGGTGCCGCTTGTGGTTCTTGTGCGGAGACACGGGTTCCCCGGTGTCCGGGGGTGGCGGATAGCGGTGGCTCATGGGCAGCGTGACGGACACGGGCATGCGCGGAAGCGCGGGCAGGGTCACGTCTATGGATGTCACGTCTGTGGATACGGGCAGGTGTACGGACACGGGTACGGGCAGGCGTACGGGTCCTGGCGGGTACGGGTGGGCAGGGGCGGCCGCGGCGACGCCGCTCAGCCCCCACGAGCCCACGGCTGCCGTCACCACGGCAAGTGCCGCCCAGGCGCCTGTGCGCTTCCCCCTCGAAGTGGTCACGCGTTCATCGTCAGCACCCCGGCGGTCGACGCGCCCGCAGATGGCCGCCGTTCCCCGAAAGGAGTAACAGGCACGCCAAACAATCGATCATGCGTGCGAGTAATGGCGGGGAGGCCCGGGGAAGGAGAAGAGGGGGTGGGCGTGGACGGTTTCGAACCGCCGACATCCGCCTTGTAAGGGCGGCGCTCTACCACTGAGCTACACGCCCCGGAGACTGCGACGTCACAGGTTACCTCGCCGCGGGGGCAGGTGGGCAAGCGCATCGGGCGACGCGTAAGGGGAGTGAGCGGCAGCCGGACCGGGCCGTGTGTTCGGGGCGACCGGGTGGGAGGATGGAGCCGATGGTGGTGGGCGGCGAGCGCGGGGAGAGAGAGTCACTGTGACGACGGCACGTTCGTGGTGGCGGCGCGGCGACAACCTGCGTGCGGAGGCACAGGCGGCGAAGGACGCCGCCGCGCAGGCCTTCTACGAGCTGGACACCGCCCAGCGCGAGCTGGAGATCTCCATCGAGACGATCTCCGCGGTCGAGCAGTCACCCGAGGCGAGCCGCGCACTGTCCGGCTTCCGGGCGCTCGGCGAGAAGATCGACCAGGTCAGCGCGGCTTACATCGCCACCGTCGACGCCCACGACCTGGACCGGGACGAGTTGGACCACGCGTCGGCCTCCCGGGCGGTCGGCGAGCTGACCCGCGCCAAGGACGACCTGGTCAACACCAGGACGGAGCTGGAGCGCTACCAGTCGACCATGACCGGCCTGCTGAACCGGGCGGAGACCCAGCTGGCGCGGCTCGCTCCGGCCCGCGAGCAGGCCAAGCAGTCGCTGCTGGCCGCGAGCAACGCGCTGGACGCGGTCCGCACCGCCGGTATCGCCGCCGACGACCTCGCGTCCCGCCTCGCGGCACTGGCCCCGGAGCTGACCAAGCTCAACGAGGGCGCCGCCAAGCACGGCGTGAAGGAGACCGTGCAGCGGGCCGACGACATCCGCCGCAAGGCGGACGCGGTGCGGGCCGAGGCCGAGCGCCTGCCGGAGCAGGCCAGGGAGATCGACAAGCGGCTGGTGTCGCTGCGTACCCGCGTCCAGGCGCTCGGCACCCGGGCGGAGGGAGTGGCGCCGGTGCTCAGCGAGCTGCGGCGGCGTTTCTCACTGGCCTGCTGGGAGGATTTGCAGCAGGTGCCCGAGCAGGCGGCGCAGGCCGTACGGCAGGCCGAGACGGCGCTCGCCGAGGCGCGCAGGGCACGGGACGCGCAGCAGTGGGCGCAGGCCACCGCGAAGCTGGCGTCGGTGCGCGCGCTGATGGACGACGTGGACGGTGCGGTGGGCGCCGCCGGCGACCGGCTGCGCCGGCTCAACGAGGTCAGCAAGGACCCGAAGGCCGAGGTCGAGCGGACCCGCTTCGTGATCAGGGACGCCCAGCGGCTGGCGATGCAGGGCCGTACGACCCCGGAGCCGCGGCACGCCAGGCCGCTCGACGAGGCGGTGGCACGGCTGGACCGGGCGCTGGCCGCCCTGGAGGGCCGGCACCCGGACTACTGGGCCTTCCTCACCGAGGCGGCCGCCGTCCGGGAGACGGCGAACCGCGTGGTGTCCAACATCAGGGAGGACCGGGCGGCCGGCCGCGCCTGACCCGCGTCAGCTGCAGCAGCCGCCACCGCAGCAGCCGCCCCCGCCGCCCGCGGGCGCCGGTGCGGGTCCCGCGGAAGCGGCGGGCGACGCGGTGCCGCCCACCGACACGGTCGACAGCAGCTTCACCGTGTCGCCGTGTCCCTGCGGGCAGGGCGCCGGGGCGCTGGACTGCGACATCGGGCGGCGCATTTCGAAGGTGGCGCCACAGGTCTTGCAGCGGTACTCGTAACGAGGCATGGCCTCAGGGTAGCGGGCGCCGCCCGCCGGGCGCCGCGCTGCTGGGCCGGCGGCCCCGACCTATCCTGGAAGCTACGGCGTCCTCGACGAGTCCAGCCCCCGAAGGAGGCGCCCATGAGACTCGACGACCACCTCCCCGCCGACCACCGGCTGAACCAGGTCTACCGCTACGGGGCGGGAGTGATGGGCCTGATCCTTGTCGTCTTCGGCATTCTGGGCCTGCTGAACAACGTGTCGTTCCTGTCCAGGGCCGGCGAGCGGATCGCCGGGCTCAACTCCAACGGCGCGCTCAGCATCATCTCCATCGTGATCGGCGGGCTGCTCTTCATCGGGATGGTCATCGGCGGAAACTTCGCCTCCACGCTGAACATCTGCGTGGGCGTCGCCTTCCTGCTGAGCGGCTTCGTGAACCTGGCACTGCTGGACACCGACAGCAATCTGCTGGCGTTCAAGATGTCGAACGTGCTGTTCAGCTTCGGCGTCGGGTTGCTGCTGCTGTTGTTCGGGCTGTACGGGCGGGTCGCCGGCGGGCTCCCACATGACAACCCGTACTGGCGCAAGCGCCACCCGCAGGAGGCCGCCCGCGAGCGGGAGGCCAGGGAGCACGCGGCGGTGACCACCAGGAGGCCGCCACCCCGCCGCGGACTGCCCCAGCACTGAGATGTCTACGCGAGCCTGCGGGCCAGCGTCAGGCCGTCGGCGACGGTGAGCAGGACGTCGTCGACCCGGTCGTCGGCCCGCACGTGGTCGTTGAAGGCCCGGATGGCGGCGGCGCCGCCGGTGGCCGCGGGATCGGCGACGGCACCGTGGTAGAGGGTGTTGTCGACCACGAGCAGGCCGCCCGGCCTCATCCGCGGGACCAGTTCCTCCCAGTAGTCGACGTAGGACTCCTTGTCGGCGTCGAGGAAGACCAGGTCGATCCAGCGGTCGCCGGGCAGCGCCCGCAGCGTGTCGATGGCCGGGGCGATCCGCAGGTCGATCCGGTCGGCGACGCCCGCGTCCGCCCACGCCTGGCGGCCCACCGCGGTCCACTCCTCGGAGATGTCGCAGGCGATCACCTGCCCGCCTTCGGGCAGCGCCTGCGCCATCGACAGCGTGGACAGGCCGGTGAAGGTGCCCACCTCCACGATCCGGCTCGCGCCGGTCAGCCGGACCAGGAAGGCCAGCAGCGGCGCCTGCTCCTCCGCGGTCTGCATGCCCGCCTGGCCCGCGAGGCGGCGGTGCGTGGTGTCGACCAGCTCGCGCTGGACCTCGTCCAGCGGCGGGTTGTGATCGAGGACGTACTGGTACAGCTCGGGCGTGAGCTGGGGGTTCTTCGTTTCGTACAAGGGTCTGCTCCGATGTGTGGCGCTTAGGGTGACGGGATGCTTGTCGATGACGCGGTCGCCCTGGTGCCCAGCATCCCAGGCCGCCGCGCGCTGCTGGGCCTGGTGGGTGCGCCCGCCGCCGGCAAGTCGACGCTGGCCCGGCGCCTGGTCGCCGGCGTGAACGACCGGCTCGGCGCCGGCACCGCCGCGTACGTGCCGATGGACGGATTCCACCTGTCCAACGCCCAGTTGGACCGGTTGCACCTGCGCGACCGCAAGGGCGCGCCGGAGACCTTCGACGTCGACGGCTACGTGGTCCTGCTGCGGCGCCTGCGGGCGGAGCGCTCCCGCGCGGTGTACGCCCCCGACTTCGACCGGCGGCTCGACGAGCCGGTGGCCGCGGGCCTCGTCGTCCCGGCCGGCACCGCGCTGGTGGTGACCGAGGGTAACTACCTCGCCGACGACGGCCCCGGCTGGGAGCAGGTCCGCGACCTGCTCGACCAGCTCTGGTACGTCGAGACGCCGCGCCGGCTGCGCGAACGCCGGCTTCTGCGGCGGCATATGCGGGGCGGGCGCTCCGAAGTCGAAGCGCGCGCCTTCATCGCGTCCAGCGAACGCGTCAACGCTTCCCGCGTCGAGAGCACCCGCGCCCACTGCACCCGGGTCGTCTCCCCCCGCGACCCCTGAGGCGGGTCACCGGGTCCCCCCTGGATGAGTGCCCCTTGCGGTGCGTTGCCCGCGCGCACCGCAGGGGGCTTACGCGGCGGCCGCCGCCAGGAAGTGGCGGAGGATCTGCTCGCCGGCGGCGACGCCGCCCGTGGTGAGGGCCGTGACGTGGGGGGCCGTCCAGCCGGTGTCGGCGAGTTCGCCGTGGCCCGGCGTCCAGCCGGAGTCCGCCGCCGAGAGGAGGTCGGCGTCCAGGAGGGAGTCGCCCGCGGCCAGGACGCGGTCCGCTCCGGTGCGGTGGACGACCTCGGCGAGGGCGGCGCTCTTGGACAGGGGCTTGGGGACGGCGTAGATCTTGCGGCCCTGGAGGGAGACGGTCCAGCCCAAGGGCTCGGCCCAGGCCGCGAGTTCCTTGACCCAGCCGCCGGGGAGGCGGTCGCGGTCGACGACGAGGTAGGCGAAGAGGTCCTCGGCGACGCGTTCCTTGCGGAGCCATTCGGGGTCCGCGGTGGCGGCGAGGTGGGCCCGCACCTCGGCGAGGGGAGCCGAGCCGTCGGCAAGCCGGCGGCGCATCTCGGCGTTCCAGTCGTGGTCGGTGCGACCGCCGGCCAGCAGGTGCCCCCCGTTCGCGCAGATCGCGTAACTCGGCTGCGGCCCGGGCAGGCTGATGCGGCGGTACTGCTTGCGCGTACGGGTCGTGGCGGGCACGAAGCGTACGGCGTCGGCGAGTTCGACCAGCAGTCGGCCGGCGGCCTCGGTCATGTAGGACAGCGGCCTGGCCTCGTGGACCTCGACGGTCAGCAGCCGGGGCGCGTCCTCGTCGGGCATGCCCAGGGCGAGTGCGGCGGCGGAGTAGATGAGGGTGCGGTCGAGGTCGCTGGCGACGATCGTCCGGCTGTGGGTGCGGTTCACCGGCCCGACACCGCCTTGCCGTCGGTGCCGGTGGCACCGCGGGTGTAGCGCGGGTGGATGAGGCCGACGCAGGAGTAGGGCAGGCCGTCGGTCTCCTCGACGGGCACCCCGCGCTGCGCGGCGAGCAGCCGCACGTGGTCGAGGTCGGCGCCGGCGCCGCGCTGGGCGAGGATCTTCCAGGGAACGCGGCGCAGCAGCACCCGGGTGGTCTCGCCGACGCCGGGCTTGACGAGGTTGATATCGCCGATGCCGTATTCCTCGCTGATCCGCTCGACGGCGGCCCAGCCGGCCCAGGTGGGCGAACGGTCCTGGGAGCGCAGCGACTTGACGTCCTCGGCGACGCCGTCGCCGACCGTGTCGAAGGCGGCGGTGACGGTGTCGAGGAAGAGCGCGGATACGTCCGCGCCGGCCAGGTCGCGGTAGAACTTGGCGCCGTGGAATTCGCCGGGCCCGATGAGGTCGGCACGCAGCACGGTGCGCGACACCAGCCCGGACACCGTGGAGTTGAGGCACGCGGAGGGGATCAGGAAGTCGTCGCGGGTGCCGTAGGTGGACACGCAGCCGCCGGGGTCGGCGAGGACGGCGATCTCCGGGCGGAAGCCGGGGAAGTCGGCCATGGCGTCGGCCAGTTCGCGGGTGATGGCGCCCTTGCCCGTCCAGCCGTCGACGAAGACGGCGTCGGCCGGGTCGTGGTGGGCGGCCAGCCAGCTCAGCGCGGCGCGGTCGATGCCGCGGCCACGGACGATGGAGACGGCGTAGTGCGGCAGGTCGAGGCCGTGGGTGTGCCTGGCCCAGCGGCGCATCAGCACGCCGACGGGGGTGCCTGCCCTGGCCAGTGACACCAGGACGGCGTCCGGGCCGCGTTCGGCGAGCACCAGTTCGGTGACGGCGCCGACGGCGCGGGCGATCCGCTCGGCCGAGGTGGCCAGCGCCGCCTTGAAGAGGTCCTGGTATTCCGGGCTGGGCTGGTATTCGACCGGCAGCGATTCCGCGTAGTGGGCGCCGCCGCTCTGTATGGCCTCCTCCCGCTCCTCGGTGGGCGCTTCGAGGGGGACGTCGGAGAGGTCCTTGAGCAGCCAGCCCACCTCGTCCGGCGCATACGATCCGAAGGCGGGTCCGCGCAGCGGCCGGGTGGATGCACTCATGGGGCCAGGGTTTCCGTTCGGTCGGTAGGAGGGCACGACGGCGAGCAGCACCGTCCGCGTGTGCGCGGCGAGTTGCGCGAGCAGCCCGTCGGGCGCGTGCAGGGCGGGGGTGTCGCCGGCGGAGTCGACGACGCAGAGCACGGCGTCGAAGTCGCCGCCCGCGACGTTGTACGCGTACCGCTCGCGCGATCCGTCGTCGGCGGGTCCGTCGTGCGCGGGGAAGACCAGGCGGCTGCGGATGGCGTAGCCGGGGTCGTCCACGGCGAGTACGGGTGAGCGGGTGGTGCTGGAGAAGTACGTCTCGGCGCCGCCGTGCGCTTCCAGTGCCTGCGCGAGCCGCAGGGGTGCGTACATCAGCTCCTCGTTGCCGAGGACGAGGACCCGGCGGGCGTCGGCGGGCAGGGCGGCGGACAGCCGGGCGCCCATCGCGGGCAGCGCGGCCTCCAGGCGCTCGCGGTGCGCGGGCAGGAAGCCGTGCCTGCCGCCGTCGGGTATCCCGGCGGGCCAGCCGAGATCGACCCGCACCGGGGGCGCCGCGGGGGCCTGCGGGGCCTGCGCTGGCCGGCAGGAGGCCACCAGGGCCTGCGCGCGGGCCAGCACGCCCTCGGGGAGGGTCACCGCCCCCGCGGCCGTCGACAGGACGTCCACGCGGGCGCCGAGCTCCGCGGCGGCGGCGCTGAGCCTGGCGTGGTCGGCCGGGGAGCGCATGTCGGTGAGCGCGACGACGACGTAGCGCTCGCGCGGGTGGCGGCGGTGCAGGTCGCGGACGGTGTTGAGGACGGTCTGCCCGGTGGAGAACTCGTCGTCGACCAGCACAAGCGGTCCGGTCCCGCCGAGCAGGCAGGGGTCCTCGGGAAGCAGCAGGTGGCCGGTGGCGTGGCTGTGCTCCTCCTCGAAGGCGCCGCCGGAGGCCATGCCGGGCACCTCGCGCCGGGTGGAGTGCAGGTAGGGCACGGCCCCGACGCCGTCGGCGACCGCGTGGCCGAGCCCGGTGGCGGTCTCGGCGTAGCCGACGACGACGGCCCTGGCGGCCTCCTGCTCGCCCAGCAGGGCGCGGACCCGCAGGCCGAGGTCGTAGGCGTGCCCGTAGACCGTGCCGGGGCGCTGCGGGACGTGCTTGCCGAGCACGTTCGACACGAGCAGGTGGGCCCGCTTGGGGTTGCGCCGCAGGGCCAGGCCCAGCAGGTCGCGCAGGTCCTCGCCGTGCGGTCCCGCACCGTGCAGCGCGATGCCGAGGCGGTCGGCGACCCACTGTCCTGTCCAGGGCGGTGTCGTCGTCAGCATGCGGTGGCGGTCTTCTTCCGTGGTTTCCATGATTACTACAAGGATGCCTGGTCAGGTCTGCGGCAGGCTGGCCGCGAGCAGCTCGACGAAGCTGATGCCCTCACGGGCGACCCCGAAGGCCTCGGCCCTGCGCAGGGTGCGCTCGGCCCAGGCCCGGTGCGGCTTGACCTCGTTCATCTTGTTCGTGTAAGCGGAGCGCAGGACCCCGCCGCCGCTGCGGTCCTCGTGCAGGATGTCGGCGGCGTCGGTGAACTCCTCGTGGGTGACCACGCTCAGCGCGTGCACGACGGGCACGTGGGTGGGGTGGATGCAGGTCTTGCCCTGGAGGCCGTTGGCGCGGTCCAGCTCGATCTCGCGCAGCAGGCCGTCCATGTCCCGCTCCAGCAGCGCCTCGCGCAGGTCCTCGGCCTCGGGGCTGAAGGGGCTGCGGCGCAGCTGCGGCTTGAACATCCGCTCCTGGTGGCGGAAGTATTCCCAGACCGGCCCGGTCACGACGAAGCCGCTGCCGTCGGCGCGGCCGAGCACGTTGACGACATCGGCGATCACCGCGGCGACGATCTGGACGTCGTAGGCGGTCATGGCGGGGGCGCGGCGCAGCCCGTAGGAGGAGCAGAAATCGGTCACGCCGAGTCGCAGAGCGAGCACCCGGTCGCGGAATTTGTCGACGGTGCGGGAGATGCCGTAGAGCGTCTCGACCCGGCTTTCCAGGTGCAGCAGCTCGGGCGACTCCAGGACCGGCATGGCGAAGAGCCGGCGGCCGCAGGCGACCTCCGCGGCGCTGAGCGCCTCCAGGAAGGGGACGCCGGTCTCCTCGGTGAATTTGGGCAGAACGAAGCCGGAGAGCAGCTCCACGCTGTCGCCGAGGCGCTCCACGAGGTCGCTGATCTGGGCGGGAGTGCGGACCCGGATGAAGAGCAGCGGGATCTCGCCGGACGCGCCGGGGCGGTCGGCCAGCTCACGGAACTGCCGGACGAGGTTGGCCTCGCCCGCGGGCACGTCCCGGTCGTCGATGGAGTCCTCCAGGCACAGCACCATGGACACGACCCCGCGGGCGGCCTGCTTGCGCACGTCGTCGGCGAGGGTGGTGCGGGTGCCGGGGCTGTAGAGGGTGGCCCCGAGGGCGGCCGCGAGGGTGTGCGCCGGTGAGTCGGCTGTGAACTCCTGCGGCTCGCGGTGGAACAGTTCATCCCTCGTCTCCGCGGCGAGGTGTCCGAAGTGTCGCATTGCGCCCCCTTTCAACATACGGGCCTTGAGGACATCTGGCCGATTATCGTACGGGCGAGCATGCGACAGACGTTCCCTTCCCGCGTGAAATACAAGTAACCGCCGCAGGTCCACCATGTGACCTTCCGCGGGCCGGGGGCAAACGGTGCGCCCGCGCGGCGGCCCGCCGGACATGTCACGTTACGGACGATCTTCCGGCCGACCGGCCCCCGGCGTTGTGGCCCGCCCGGTGGGAAGGGCAGGATGACGGGCATGACGCACGTGATGGTGAAGGGCTCGAACGTCCCCCTCGACGCCCCGGGCATCAGGGCGGTGCTGCGCTGGAGCCCCGGCTCCGGCACGCCGGACGTGGACGCCTCCGTGCTGCTGCTCGGCAGCGACGGCCGGGTGCGCTCGGACGACGACTTCGTCTTCTACAACGAGCCGCGGCACCCCTCCGGGTTGGCCCGCCACCTGCCCAAGCAGCGGGTCGCCGAGGGCCTGACCGACACCGTGGAGGTCGACCTGGCCGCGCTGGAGGCCGGGATCGACCGGGTGGTGATCGCCGCCTCCTGCGACGGCGGGTCCTTCCGGCAGGTCCGCGACCTGTGCGTGCTGCTGTACGACACCTCGGGGCCCCGGCACGCCCCGCTGGTCACCTTCGACGTCCACCCGGACACCGGCGGTGAGACCGCGCTGAACTGCGGCGAGCTGTACCGCAAGGACGGCGGCTGGAAATTCCGGGCGGTCGGGCAGGGCTACACGACCGGCCTGGTGGGCCTGGCCACCGAGTTCGGCATCACGGTGGACGACATGGAGCCGGACGCCGACCGCGCCGACCCGCCCGCCCAGCCCCAGGGCGCTCCGTCCCAGGCCTCGGAGCCCACCAGGGCCCAGCAGCCCGACCTCGGGCCGACCAGCGCCTACGGCTACCCGCTGCCGTCCCCCGCGGGCGGTCACGTGCCCGCACAGCCCGCCTACGGCTACCCGCAGCCCGTCGCCGCCGTGCCGCCCCCGCCGACCGCCCCGCCGGTGCACCAGCAGCCGCAGCCGGGATATCCGGCGTACGGCTACCCGCAGCCGGTCGGCGCGGCCGCGGCGGCGGGCGGCGCCACGGCCTTCACGCTGCCCCCGCAGGGCCCGCAGTTCCAGCCCGGTCGCTGAGACCGGTCACACCTTGGACTTGTAGCCGCGGCCCCACTGGAGCCCCCAGCCGTACAGCCGGTCGATCTCGGCCTGGAAGCCGTAGATGTACTTGACCTCGCGGCGCACGGTCAGCTCGCCCTTGTGGTTCTCGATCAGCACCACCGCGCAGGAGCGGGCCTGCGGCTCCCGCTCGGTCAGCGGGATCTCGATCCGCGGGCCGGAGCCGGGGAAGATCTCCACCTTGGCGTGGGTGCGGTCGAAGGCGGGCGTGCCGTCGTAGATGTACACGAAGACCAGCAGCCGCTTGAACTCGTCGCGCTTGTCGAAGTTGATGTAGAGCGTCTCGCCCGAGGTGCCGCCGAAGCGGTCGTCGCCGCTCATCTGGATGTACGGCGGCGCGTCGAGGTCGCCGAGGAAGTTGCCCAGCGGCTGGACGACGCCCTTGGAGCCGTCGGCCAGCTCGTACATGCACGCCAGGTCCAGGTCGACGTTGACCATCGCCGGTCCGGCCGCCTGCACCACCTGCGGCCGGAAGATGTCGAACTGGCGGCGCAGGAAGCCGCGTTTGTCACTGTGCCAGCCGCCGGTGTCCGACGTGCGCATCGACCACGACAGGTTGACGCGCATGTTGCCGACCGCGGCGCCGTTCTTGGTCAGCGACACCACGGGATGCCGTTTGGTCAGCTCCACCGTGTGCGCGTTCGCGACGTCGAACTGGCCGGCGCCGCTCGGCCGGAAGAAGTCCCACCACGCCATCTGCCGCCACCCCTCCCCTACTTGCCCGCACACACCGCTGCCCCCGCCGGACGACGGGGGCAGCTCTCGCCGTACGACCGGTCACACGCCGGTCGTGATCTCCGACTTGTCGTCCGACTGGGATCCTTCCCCGACACGGCGGTTGCGTACCACCGACGACCAGTACGAAGCGGCGATCAGCACCACGCCGACCAGGCCGGTGATCACCTCGCTGACGTTGTACTTGATCGTGATCAGCAGGATGACCGACAGTGCGCCGATCGCGTAGTGCGCGCCGTGCTCCAGGTAGACGTAGTCGTCCAGGGTGCCCTTGCGGACCAGGAAGACGGTCAGCGACCTGATGTACATCGCGCCGATGCCGAGGCCGAGTGCGATCTCGAAGATGTCGTTGCTGATGGCGAAGGCGCCGACGACACCGTCGAAGGAGAAGGAGGCGTCGATGACCTCCAGGTAAAGGAACATGAAGAAGGCGGCCTTGCCGGCCAGGCCCGCGACCTGTCCCGCGGTGGGGCCGCTGCCGGCCGGCTGCGCGGCCTGCTCGCCGTCCCCGGCCTCCTCGGCGTCGTCCTCGTCCTCGTCCTCTTCGAGGCGCTCCTCGAAGAAGCCGGAGACGCCGCCGACCACGAGGTAGGTGATCAGACCCCCGACACCGGCGAGCAGCACCGTCTCCGCCTTGTCGATCGTGCCGTGCCCGCCGTGCACCGGCACGCCGGTGGCGACCGTGGTGGCCACGATGACCAGGGCGATCAGCGCGATCGCGACCGAGAGCATGTCCAGCTTGCCGAGCTTGGCCAGCGGCTTCTCCAGCCAGCCGAGCCAGGTGATCTCGCGCTCCTCGAAGATGAAGTCCAGGAAGATCATCAGCAGGAACATCCCGCCGAAGGCCGCGATGGCCGGGTGCGCTCCGGTGACCAGCGCCTCGTAGCGGTCGTGGTCGTTGATCGCGACCTTGACGGCCTCCCACGGGCTCAGTTTCGCGGTGATCGCCACGATGATGATCGGGAAGACCAGCCGCATGCCGAAGACCGCGATGAGCACGCCGACGGTGAGGAACATCTTCTGCCAGAAGCGGTTCAGCTTCCGCAGGATGCCCGCGTTGATCACGGCGTTGTCGAAGGAGAGGGAGATCTCAAGGATGGACAGGATCGCGACGATCGCGAGTCCCTTCCCTCCCCAGAGCACGAAGGCCAGGACCAAGCCGGCGGCTGTGATGCCGAGCGACCAGCCGAAAGTTCTGAGGAGCACGAGCTTCCCACCCAATCCTTGTGACCTGTGACCACGAGGTTCCCCGCGCGGTACGCGGCTTTACGAAACGTTGACCCCGAAGTCTAGGGCGATGCCGCGTAGTCCGGACGCGTACCCCTGCCCTACGGCTCTGAACTTCCACTCGCCGCCGTATCGGTACAGCTCGCCGAAGATCATCGCGGTCTCCGTCGAGGCGTCCTCCGTCAGGTCGTAACGGGCCAGCTCGGCGCCGTCCGACTGGTTGAGCACCCGGATGTAGGCGTCGCTGACCTGCCCGAACGTCTGCACCCGGGCATCCGCGTCGTAGATCGAGACCGGGAAGACGATCTTGTCGACCTGCGGCGGGACCAGCGTCAGGTCCACCAGGATCGTCTCGTCGTCACCACCGCTGCCGCCGGTCAGATCGTCGCCGGTGTGCTCGACCGAGCCCTCCGGGGACTTGAGGTTGTTGTAGAAGACGAAGAAGTCGTCCCCCAGCACCCGGCCGTTGCCGCACAGCAGCGCGCTGGCGTCCAGGTCGAAGTCGGCCCCGGTGGTCGAACGGGCCCTCCAGCCCAGGCCGATCTGCACCCGGGTGAGATTCGGCGCGGCCTTGGACAGGGAGACGTTGCCTCCCTTGGCGAGCGTGACGCCCATGGTGGTCCTTTCCCCCTTGGCGGGTGCTGCTCAGACGTTGACGCCGAAGTCCTGCGCGATGCCCCGCAGGCCCGAGGCGTAGCCCTGGCCGATGGCGCGGAATTTCCACTCGCCGCCGTGCCGGTACAGCTCGCCGAAGACCATCGCGGTCTCCGTCGAGGCGTCCTCGGTCAGGTCGTAGCGGGCCAGCTCGCGCTGGTCCGCCGCGTTCAGCACCCGGATGTAGGCGTTGCGCACCTGGCCGAAGCTCTGCTGGCGCGACTCGGCCTCGTAGATGGACACCGGGAAGACGATCTTCACGACGTCGGCGGGCACCCCGGCGAGGTTGACGTTGATGACCTCGTCGTCGCCCTCGCCCTCACCCGTGAGGTTGTCACCGGTGTGCTCGACCGAGCCGTCCGGGCTGCGCAGGTTGTTGAAGAACACGAAGTGCTGGTCCGACAGCACCTTGCCGGTCTCGTTCGTCAGCAGCGCGCTCGCGTCGAGGTCGAAGTCGGATCCGGTGGTCGTCCTCGCGTCCCAGCCCAGACCGACGACGACCGCCGTGAGATTGGGGGCCTCCTTGGTCAGCGAGACGTTGCCACCCTTGCTCAGGCTGACTCCCACGAGTCCTCCCCTATCGTTCGATGTGTACGTGTGGCCGCCGGGCCGATGTGCCCGATCAACGAGCCGAGCTTAGTGACCGGTTCCCCCGGACCGCACCGCTTCCAGCGCCTTTACGTACTCATGAAGGTCGCGCGCGTCGGGCAGTTCGTTGACCACGGACCACCTGACGATGCCGCCGCGGTCGATCACGAAGGTGCCGCGCAGGGCGCAGCCCTTGTCCTCGGCGAACACCCCGTATGCGCGGGCGGCCGCGCCGTGCGGCCAGAAGTCGGAGAGCAGCGGGAGGTCGAGTGCCTCCTGGTCCGAGAAGACCCGCTGGGTGTGCATGGAGTCGCAGGAGACGGCGAGGATCTGCGCGTCCTCGCGCTCGAAGGCCGCCGACTGGGCCTGCAGCGCCTGCAGCTCACCGGCGCACACTCCGGTGAACGAGAAGGGGTAGAACACCAGCACGACGTTCTTCCGGCCGCGGAAGTCCGCAAGGCCGACCGTGCGGCCGTGCTGGTCGGGCAGCGCGAAGTCCGCTGCCGCGGTTCCGATTGCGCTCATGGCGCGAGCATCCCTCCTCGGGGGTGCCGCACGCCCTGCCGGGCTCGGGCTGCCCCCGGACTTCCCGCCGGTGGCGGGCTTGTCGCGCGGTTCCCCGCGCCCCTGGTCGTTGCCCTCTGGGAGAGGCCGAGCTGTTTAAGGGCGCGGGGAACCGCGCGGCCGGCCAGGCAAGTGGTACGCGGCCGACGGCAGCACCCCCGAAACGGGGGGCCGGGAAACCGTCGACCGCCGAGGCCGGGGTCAGCGCTTGCCGGCGCGGGCCGTCTTGGGGGTCACGAGGCGGCTGCCGGTCCAGTCCTTGGCAGCGTTGACGCTGCTGGTCTGTGCGAGACCGGCCGTCTGCGCCGCCTCACCGATCTCGCTGGGCTCGACGTGGCCGTCACGGCCCGTCTTGGGGGTCATCAGCCAGATCGGGGCGCCGGGGTCGACGGTCGACGTGGCGTCGACCAGCGCGTCGGTGAGGTCGCCGTCGTCCTCGCGGAACCACAGCAGGACGGCGTCGGGCACGTCGTCGTAATCCTCATCGGCGAGCTCCTCGCCCGTGAGCTCCTCGATCCCCTCGCGAAGCTCCTGGTCGCAGTCCTCGTCGTACCCGAGCTCCTGGACCACCTGTCCGGGCTCGAAACCAAGCCGGCTCGCCGGGTTGGTCCGCTCCTCCGCGTGGTCCGCGGTCGCGCTCACGCTTTGCCTCCTGTCATGGGGACTGTCGGTTCGTCTCAGTCCAGTGTGTGCCCGCGCGCACGCGGACTTATTGGCGGTAGTCCACACGGGCGCGGCGGATCGCGCAAGTACCCGGCGTACGAGACCGCCGAAACAGTGACGATTCGACCGTGTCGCCGCAACCCGTACCCCCCATGGTGACGCAGCTCACGACGGTTTGCCGGTGTTGCGCACGATTGGCGCCGCCAGTCGGCCGTACGTCCGAGTGGGCGTAGAGTTCAGGTTTGGCCGCAGGGGCGACCACCGGTCCCGCAGCCGCCGTCCCGCAGGCCCTGCGGTTACCACTGGGTAGAGATGACGTTTCGCGCAGCGCGGTACACGATGGATGCGGCGCGGCCCAGTAGAGCACCGAGCACCGACGAGCAGCAAAGGAAAAGCGTGGCTTCCGGATCCGATCGCAACCCGATCATCATTGGCGGCCTTCCCAGCCAGGTCCCGGATTTCGATCCCGAGGAGACGGCGGAATGGCTGGACTCGCTGGACGCGGCCATCGACGAGCGCGGCCGTGAGCGTGCCCGCTACCTGATGCTGCGCCTCATCGAACGCGCCCGCGAGAAGCGGGTGGCGGTGCCCGAGATGCGCAGCAGCGACTACGTGAACACCATCGCGACCAAGGACGAGCCGTTCTTCCCCGGCAACGAGGAGATCGAGCGCCGCATCCTGAACGCGACCCGGTGGAACGCCGCGGTGATGGTCTCCCGCGCGCAGCGCCCCGGTATCGGTGTCGGCGGGCACATCGCGACCTTCGCGTCGTCCGCCTCGCTCTACGACGTGGGCTTCAACCACTTCTTCCGCGGCAAGGACGACGGCCGCGGCGGCGACCAGATCTTCTTCCAGGGCCACGCCTCGCCGGGCATCTACGCCCGCGCCTTCCTGCTCGACCGGCTGAGCGAGGCGCAGCTCGACGCCTTCCGGCAGGAGAAGTCCAAGGCGCCCCACGGGCTGTCCAGCTACCCGCACCCGCGGCTGATGCCGGACTTCTGGGAGTTCCCGACCGTGTCCATGGGCCTGGGCCCGCTGGGCGCGATCTACCAGGCCAGGATGAACCGCTACATGGAGGCGCGCGGCATCGCCGACACCTCCGCGTCGCACGTGTGGGCCTTCCTCGGCGACGGCGAGATGGACGAGCCCGAGTCGCTGGGCCAGCTGTCCATCGCCGCCCGCGAGGGCCTGGACAACCTGACCTTCGTGGTCAACTGCAACCTGCAGCGGCTCGACGGCCCGGTACGCGGCAACGGCAAGATCATCCAGGAGCTGGAGTCGCAGTTCCGCGGCGCCGGCTGGAACGTGATCAAGCTCGTCTGGGACCGCTCCTGGGACCCGCTGCTGGCCCAGGACCGCGACGGCCTGCTGGTCAACAAGATGAACATCACGCCGGACGGGCAGTTCCAGACGTACGCCACCGAGACCGGTGCGTACATCCGCGAGCACTTCTTCGGCGACGACCAGCGGCTGCGCAAGATGGTCGAGGACCTCACCGACGAGCAGATCCTGCACCTCGGGCGCGGCGGCCACGACCACCGCAAGGTCTTCGCGGCCTACACCGCGGCCATGGAGCACAAGGGCCAGCCGACGGTGATCCTCGCCCAGACCATCAAGGGCTGGACGCTGGGACCGAACTTCGAGGGCCGCAACGCGACCCACCAGATGAAGAAGCTCACGGTCGACGACCTCAAGCGCTTCCGGGACCGGCTGCACCTGCCGATCACCGACCGGCAGCTGGACGAGGGCTACCCGCCCTACTACCACCCGGGCCGGGACTCCGAGGAGATCCAGTACATGCACGACCACCGCAAGGCCTGCGGTGGCTACGTACCGACCCGGATCGTCCGCGCCAAGCCGCTGCCGCTGCCGGACGACAAGGCCTACGCGACGGCGAAGAAGGGCTCGGGACAGCAGTCCATCGCCACCACGATGGCCTTCGTGCGGGTGCTCAAGGACCTGATGCGGGACAAGGAGATCGGCAAGCGGTTCGTGCTGATCGCCCCCGACGAGTACCGCACCTTCGGCATGGACGCGTTCTTCCCGAGCGCGAAGATCTACAACCCGCTGGGCCAGCAGTACGAGTCGGTCGACCGCGAGCTGCTGCTGGCGTACAAGGAGTCGCCGACCGGGCAGATGCTGCACGACGGCATCTCCGAGGCGGGCTGTACGGCGTCGCTCATCGCCGCGGGTTCGGCGTACGCCACCCACGGCGAGCCGCTGATCCCGGTCTACGTCTTCTACTCGATGTTCGGTTTCCAGCGCACCGGTGACCAGTTCTGGCAGATGGCCGACCAGCTGGCCCGCGGCTTCGTGCTGGGCGCCACCGCCGGACGGACCACCCTCACGGGTGAAGGCCTGCAGCACGCCGACGGCCACTCCCAGCTGCTGGCGTCCACCAACCCGGCCTGTGTCGCCTACGACCCGGCCTACGGCTACGAGATCGCGCACATCGTGCAGGACGGCCTGCGCCGGATGTACGGCCCGACCGCCGACGGCAGGCCCGGCGAGGACGTCTTCTACTACCTGACCGTCTACAACGAGCCGATCCAGCACCCGGCCGAGCCCGCCGACGTGGACGTCGAGGGCATCCTCAAGGGCGTCTACCGCTTCAAGTCCGGCGAGTCCGGCGCCATCCCGGCGCAGATCATGGCGTCCGGCGTGGCCGTGCCGTGGGCGGTCGAGGCGCAGCGGCTGCTCGCCGCCGAGTGGAACGTCCGGGCCGACGTGTGGTCCGCGACGTCCTGGAACGAGCTGCGGCGCGACGCCGTGGCCGTCGAGGAGCACAACCTGCTGCACCCCGAGGAGGAGCAGCAGGTCCCGTACGTGACCCGGAAGCTCTCCGGGGCGCAGGGGCCGTTCGTGGCGGTCTCCGACTGGATGCGCGCGGTGCCCGACCAGATCGCCCGCTGGGTGCCCGGCCGCTACACCTCGCTGGGCGCGGACGGTTTCGGCTTCGCCGACACGCGCGGGGCCGCACGCCGTTTCTTCCACATCGACGCGCAGTCGATCGTGCTGGCGGTGCTCACCGAGCTGGCCCGCGACGGGAAGATCGACCGGTCGGTGCTCAAGCAGGCCGTGGACCGGTATCAGCTGCTCGACGTGGCCGCGGCCGACCCCGGCGCGGCCGGCGGCGACGCCTGACGCACCGCTCGCGGAGCCCCGGACCGGCAGCACGCCGGCCGGGGCTCCGGCGTTTTCCGGCCACCACCTCTTTCCGGAAACGCCCGCGCGAAACCTGATCCCCGGAATTCCGCGTCCGGAGGGCGCCCGTGATCTTCTACGCTGGGCCGACCCGCCCGGACCCTCGCGCGGGCGTCTTCCGGAAGGCAGCCGCGGGTGACCCTGCTCGAAGCGCGTATGAGTTCGACCTTCTTCCGCGCGACGCTGGCGCTCGCCGTGGTCTTCGTCATGCTGGCCACCACCGGGTGGACGGCGGTACGCCCGGACGGCCCGGCCGACGCGCGGACCGCGGCGGTCACCGCATGGCTGCGCGCCACCGCCGGCGGCCGCCGGCTGCCCGACCCGGACACCGCGCCGGCCGGCGCGGTCGCCCGCTTCTTCGCCGCGCTCACCCGCCCGCAGGCGCTGCGCCTCACCCGCCGCTTCCCGCTGGTCGTCGGCAACCTCGACGGGGTCCCCCTCGCGCTGCGCTACCAGGCCAACCGCCTGGCACTGGTCAAGGCCCGCATCGACGAGCTGGCCCGCGCCTCGGGGAACACGCTGACGCCGGCCGGCCGCAGGGACGCGGGACGCCGGGCCGCCCGCTACGCCTCGCTGCTCTCCCGCCACCGGCAGATCCTGGCCTTCGACCCCAGCGGCGCGGGCCTGGCCGCCGAGGTCCTCGGCAACCTGACGACCGCGACGCGGGTGGCGGTGGTGGTGCCCGGCGTGGACACCAACATCCTCACCTTCGAGCGGGCCGGGAAGGCGTACTCCGCCCCGGCCGGCATGGCCCGCGCCCTCTACCGGCGGGAGCGGGCCGCCGAGCCCGGCGCGAGGACCGCGGTGATCGCCTGGGCCGACTACGTGACCCCCAGCGGCGTCGGCCTCGACGCGTCCACCGCGAACCTGGCCGAGCACGGCGCCGTGCGGCTGCTGGCCCTGCTCAGCGCGCTGCCCCGGCGGCAGCGGGTCTCGCTCTTCTGCCACTCCTACGGTTCGGTGCTGTGCGGGGTGGCCGCACCGGGCCTGGCCCCGGGCCAGGTCGCCGACATCACCGTCTTCGGCAGCCCGGGGATGCACGTGCGGCGGGCCTCGCAGTTGCACACCACGGCGAACGTGTGGGCGGCCAGGGACAGCGGCGACTGGATCGAGGACGTCCCGCACCTCGAATTCGCCGGCCTCGGCCACGGTACGGACCCGGTCTCGGCCAAATTCGGCGCCCGCGTCGTGAGCGCCCGCGGCGCCGCCGGCCACCCGGGCTACTTCGCGCCGGGCACCGCGAGCCTGACCAACTTCACCTCCATCGCGCTGGGCTCCTACGCGACCGTCACCTGCGACGGGGCCCCCTCCGCGGCGTGCACCGCCGGGCTGGCCTGACAGGGGCGGGGACGCACCGCGCGGGGCCGGTCACCGGGGGCGCGGCCGCGCGGGGGAATAGGCTGGCCGTATGGGCGATGTGCTGGCCGGAAGCAATGCCGTATGGGAGTTCGAGCCCGACGCCGTCGTGATCCGGTACAGCCGGGGGGCCCGGGGGGCGCGGCTGCTGCAGGTGCTCGGGGAGCGGCGGGTGCCGCACGCCGCGCTGGCGTCCGTGGACCTGGCGGACGGGCGCCGCGGGCATGTCATCCTGCGCGCGGCACCGCGCCCGGCAGCCGATCCGCTGATCGAGGCGGCCGGCGGGCAGTTGAAGGACAGCGCGGACCCCTACCGGCTCATCGTCCCGGAGGAGTTCAGCACCCTGGCCGAGTATTACCGCGACGAGCTGCGCGCGAGGATCGGCGGTGGCCCGGCCGACGACCTGCCGGGCAGGTTCCTGGTCGAGGCGCCGTCACCGCCGCTGTCCTTCAAGGCCTATGACGGCAAGGCGCTCTTCGACGGACGCACCGTCAGCTTCCGCTGGTTCTGGACCGGCGCGTCCTCGGCGAAGTGGAAGGCGGGCGACCAGAGCTTCCCGGTCGAGGAGCTGAGCGGCGTCGACTGGCGCTCCCCCGAGATGCTGCACGGCTACCTGCGGCTGCTGCGCAGGAACGGCGGCGGCCCCCCGCCGGGTGAACCCGACCAGGACCCCGCCGCCGTCATCTTCGGGCTCGGCTACGGGCCCGTGCACGAGTCGCTGCCCTTCGCGGCGGCGGTGCTGTCCGCGATCCGGGCCGTCCGCGTACGGCAGCAGCCGTAAGGGCCGCTACTCGCGCGCCGCGGCCGTCGTGCTCATGTCCGGGTAGCGGTCGCCGAGGACCCGTGCCGCGATCGGCTCCAGCTCGGCCAGCTCCGCCGCGTCCAGCGTGATGCGGGCCGCCGCGACGTTCTCCCGTACGCGGGCGGCGCGGCGGGTGCCGGGGATCGGAACGACGGGCAGGCCGTGCACCTGGGCCCGCTGGTGCACCCAGGCCAGCGCGATCTGCCCGGGGGTGGCCTCGTGGGCCGCCGCGATCTTGCGGACCGGCTCCAGCAGGTCCGCGTTGTGCCGGGCGTTGGCGCCGGTGAAACGCGGCTGGTGGCGCCGGATGTCGCTCTCGGACAGCTCGCTGCCGGCGTCCTGGAAGGCACCGGTCAGGAAGCCGCGGCCGAGCGGCGAGTACGGCACGAAGGCCACGCCGAGCTCCGCCGCCGCGCCGACCACCGACCGCTCCACGTCCCGGCTGAAGAGCGACCACTCCGACTGGACCGCGGTGATCGGGTGCTGCGCGTACGCCTCGCGCAGCTCCGCGCCGGTCACCTCCGACAGGCCCAGGAAGCGCACCTTGCCCGCGGTCACCAGCTCGCCCATCGCGCCGACCGACTCGGCCAGCGGCACCCGCGGGTCGCGGCGGTGCATGTAGTAGAGGTCGATGACGTCGACGCCGAGCCTGCGCAGGCTGGCGTCGACGGCCTGCCGGATGTACGGCGGGTCGTTGCGGATCGCCCGGTAGGACGGGTCGTCGGGCCTGCGCTCGTTGGCGAACTTCGTCGCCAGGGTGATCTCGTCGCGGTGCGCCTTGACGAAGGGCGCGAGGAATTCCTCGTTGGCGCCCTGGCCGTACATGTCGGCCGTGTCGTAGAGGGTCACCTCGGCGTCGAACGCGGTCTCCAGCGTCTCGCGGGCCGCGGCCTCGTCCGTGTCGCCGTAGAACTCGCTGATTCCCATGCAGCCCAGGCCCTGGACGCCCACCACGGGCCCGTCCTTGCCCAGTCGTACCGTCCCCATCAGATCAGCCGACATCACGCGCCTGTCCTCTCCGGCGCCTGCTCGGCGCCCGCATACGTCCCGATCTTGTAATCCAGCACCGTCAGGGTGTCCTGCAGCTCGGCGATCCGCTGCACCACGTCGGTCCTGGTCGCCTCCAGCAGCGCCTTGCGCTGCGGCTCGGTGCGCTTGCCCTCCCTGACCAGCTCGGCATACGTCACCATGTCGGCGACCGGCATCCCGGTCAGCCGCAGCTTGCCGACGAAGGCCAGCCAGTCGAGGTCGCGGTTGCTGAAGCGGCGCTGGCCGGTGTTCGAGCGGTCCACGTGCGGCATCAGCCCGATGCGCTCGTACCAGCGCAGGGTGTGCGCGCTCATCCCGGTGAAGGCGGCGACCTCGCTGATCGTGTACTGGTCCCTGCCGTCGGGCCGCGGATGCGTCTCCTCCGTCACGCACAGCGCGGCCGGAACGGTTTGCTGGTTCACCATCTGCACGACCGTCATGGTCACCACGCTAAGACCTTGGAGCGCACTCCAGGCAAGTGCAGGCCATTAGGCTCACCATATGGACAGCCTACGGTTGATCGATCAGTGGCCGGTTCCGCACGCGGCGGCGGTCGTCGTCCGCGGGGACGGCACGGTGGCGGGGTCGTACGGGCCGCAGGACCACGCCTTCGCGCTGGCCTCGGTGACCAAGCCGCTCACCGCCTACGCGGCGCTCATCGCATACGAGGAGGGCGTCTTCGAACTGGACGACCCGGCCGGGCCCGACGGCTCCACGGTCCGCCACCTGCTGGCCCACACCTCCGGACTGGCCTTCGACGAGCACCGGGTGCAGGCCGCGCCCGGCACCCGGCGGATCTACTCGAACGCCGGGTTCGAGGTCCTCGGCGACACGATCGCCAAGGCGGCGGGCATGCCCTTCGCCTCCTACCTGCACGAGGCGGTGCTCCAGCCGCTGGGCATGACCGGCACCACGCTCCCGGGCTCCCCCGCCGCGAGCGGGATCTCCACCGCCGCGGACCTCTCGCGCTTCGCGGCCGAGGTGCTGGCGCCGCGCCTCCTGCACGCGTCCTCCGTGGCCCTGGCCTCGGAGGTCGCCTTCCCCGGGCTCCGGGGCGTGCTCCCCGGCTACGGCCTCCAGGACCCCAACGACTGGGGCCTCGGCTTCGAGATCCGCGCCCGCAAGTCCCCGCACTGGACCGGCGCCCGCTCCTCCCCCGCGACCTTCGGCCACTTCGGCCAGGCCGGCACCTTCCTGTGGTTCGACCCGGCCGCCTCCGCGGCCTGCGCGGTCCTCACCGACCGCGCGTTCGGCCCGTGGGCCCACCCCCTGTGGCCCGCCCTCACCGACGCGGTCCTCGCCGACTTGTCGGCTTAGTGGAGTTCCCCCCGCCCCAGGCCGAAAGGGGCGCGGGGGACTGCGCGACAAGCCACCCACCGGGGGACGGTCTCGGGGCGCGGGGAAGGGGTGCCCACGGGGAGCCCCCCTACGAAAAAGCCGGCTCCGACCGCATGGACCAGAAGAGATACTCGGCGCCGCCCGCCGCGTGCAGGGAGAGGGCCGGCTCCCCGGTCGCCCTGGCCGCGTCGCCCGGGTGGAGCGCGGAACCGTCCAGCCGCACGGTCCCGCGGAGCACGTGGAGGTAGCAGAAGGCCCCCGGCGGCAGGGTGAGGTGCTCGGGGCCGAGGGGGCGGCCCGCCCACAGCGCGGCGGCCCCCTGCCGCAGGCGCAGCGGCGGGGTCGCGTCGGGCGCCCCGGACGCCAGCAGCGTCAGCCCCGGCCCGGGCGGTACCGGGGCGGTCACCGCCGCGTAGTCGGGGCGCGCACCGAAGACCTCGGGGTGCAGCCACATCTGCAGGAAGCGCAGCGTCGACCCGCCGACGTTGCGCTCCACGTGCCGCACCCCGCTGCCGGCGCTGAGCCACTGCGCGTCGCCGGCCCGCAGCCGCGCGACGCGCCCCTCGCCGTCCCGGTGTTCCAGCTCGCCCTCGATCACCCAGGTGACGATCTCGGTGTCGCGGTGGGTGTGCTCGGCGAATCCGGCGCCCGGCGCGAGCCGCTCCTCGTTGCACGCGACGAGCAGCCCGAACCGTATGTTCGCGGGGTCGTAGAAGCCGGAGAAGGAGAAGGCGTGCCGGGTGTCGACCCCGGCTTCCGGCTCCCCGCCGGCGTAGCGGTCGGCGGCCCGCCGCACGTCGATCATGCCTCTACGGTAGACGGCCGGAACGCCGGCGGCCCGACGCCGGGGAGGCGGAAAAAACCGACCCCATAGGCTTGGCTTCGTGCCGAACGCCTCTCAGTCACCGCAAACCCCCGCCGAACCCGGTCGCGGGGAGCATTCCGCGACGCTGCGCCGACTGGAGAAGTCCGCCGGGCGGCTGGCCGCGAACGCCATCGCCCGGATGGACGCGAATCTGCCGTGGTACCGGGCGATGCCGCCGGAGAACCGCTCCTGGATCGGCCTGGTGGCGCAGGCCGGCATCGCGGCCTTCACCGAGTGGTTCCGGCACCCCGAGGCGCCGCAGGCGATCAGCACGGACGTCTTCGGCACCGCGCCCAGGGAGCTGACCCGGGCGATCAGCCTGCGGCAGACCGTGGAGATGGTGCGGACCACGATCGAGGTGATGGAGGCCGCGATCGACGAGGTCGCGGCGCCGGGCGACGAGGCGGTGCTGCGCGAGGCGCTGCTGGTCTACGCGCGGGAGATCGCCTTCGCCACCGCGCAGGTCTACGCGCAGGCCGCGGAGGCGCGCGGCGCGTGGGACGCCCGGCTGGAGTCGCTGGTGGTCAACGCGGTGCTGTCGGGCGAGGCCGACGAGGGCGTGCTGTCGCGGGCGGCGGCGCTGGGCTGGAATTCGCCGGACAAGATCGTCGTGGTGCTGGGCAACGCGCCGAGCGGGGACAGCGAGCTGACCGTCGAGGCGATCAGGCGGGCCTCGCGGCACGCGAAGCTGCAGGTGCTGACCGGGGTGCTGGGCGAGCGCCTGGTGGTGGTGGCCGGCGGCGACGACGATCCGCTGCGGGTCGCGAAGGCGCTGATCGGCCCGTTCGCGGCCGGCCCGGTGGTGGCCGGCCCGGTGGTGGGCGACCTGCTGTCGGCGACCCGCTCGGCGCAGGCGGCCGCGGCCGGGCTGCGGGCCTGCCACGCGTGGCCCGACGCGCCGCGCCCGGTGTCGTCCGACGATCTGCTGCCGGAGCGTGCGATGGCGGGCGACCGCCATGCGCGTGAGCAGTTGGTGGAGGAGATCTACAGGCCTCTGGAAGAAGCGGGCTCGGCGCTGCTGGAGACGCTGAGTGTCTATCTGGAGCAGGCGTCGTCCCTCGAAGGGGCCGCCCGTATGCTGTTCGTCCACCCCAATACCGTCCGCTACCGGCTGCGACGTGTGACCGATGTCACCGGCTGGTCACCCTCCGACGTGCGTTCGGCGTTCACCCTGCGCATCGCCCTCATCCTGGGCAGGCTGTCCGACGCGGGGCGGCGCGGCTGACCGTTTGTGGGACACCCACAAATCACCTGACAGTTCTTGGTCCCTGTCCCCACGGGCGGTCATCCCCGCCCGCGAGAGAGAGTGTGAAGGTGCTCGTACTCGTCGCTCCCGGCCAGGGCGCACAGACGCCCGGCTTCCTCGCCCCCTGGCTCGAACTCCCCGGCGCCGCCGACCGCCTCGCAGGCTGGTCGGCCGCGGCGGAGCTGGACCTCGCCCGTTTCGGCACGGTCGCCGACGCGGACGAGATCCGCGACACCAAGGTCGCGCAGCCGCTGCTGGTCGCCGCGGGACTGCTGTCCGCCGGCGAGCTGGGGCTGACCCCGGACGTGGTCGCCGGGCACAGCGTCGGCGAGATCACCGCGGCCGTGCTGGCCGGGGTGCTGTCCGCGCAGGACGCGATGACCTTCGTGGCGGCCCGCGGCCGCGCGATGGCCGACGCGGCCGCGGTGACGGCCACCGGCATGTCCGCGGTGCTGGGCGGCGACCACGACACGGTGGTGGCCCATCTGACCGCTCTGGGGCTGACCCCGGCGAACGTGAACGGGGCGGGCCAGATCGTGGCGGCCGGCACCCTGGAGCAGCTCGCCGCACTCGCCGAGGACAGGCCGGAGAAGGCGCGGGTGGTCGCGCTGAAGGTGGCGGGCGCCTTCCACACCGCCCACATGGCCCCCGCGGTCGCGACGCTCGAGGCGCTCGCGCCCTCGCTGACCGTCTCCGACCCCGCGCTGCCGTATGTTTCGAACGCGGACGGGCAGGCGATCGACAGCGGCGCTGACGTCGTACGCCGGCTGGTCGCACAGGTGTCCAATCCGGTGCGCTGGGATCTGTGCATGGAGACGTTCAAGGAGCGCGGGGTCACCGCGATCATCGAGGTGTCGCCGGGCGGCACGCTGGTGGGTCTGGCCAAGCGGGCGCTGCCCGGGGTGCGGACGCTGGCGCTGAAGACGCCTGACGACCTCGACGCGGCCCGCGCGCTGGTGGCCGACGTGGCGGCGCAGGCCGCGGCCGAGGACGCCGTCGTACCGCAAGCCACACCCGAACAGGAGCCGTTGCAGCGATGACAGCGAAGATCAGCCCGAGCAAGGGCTCCCCGTACGCACGCATCCTCGGCGTCGGCGGCTACCGTCCCACCCGGGTGGTGCCCAACGAGGTGATCCTGGAGCACATCGACTCCAGCGACGAGTGGATCAGGTCGCGTTCGGGCATCGCCAGCCGGCACTGGGCGGGGCCGGACGAGACGGTGGCGGAGATGTCCATCGCCGCCGGCGGCAAGGCCATCGCGGACGCCGGGATCAGCGCCTCCGACATCGACGCCGTCATCGTGGCGACCGTCTCGCACTTCAAGCAGACCCCCGCGGTCGCCACCGACATCGCGTACCGGATCGGCGCGGGCAAGCCGGCCGCCTTCGACATCTCCGCGGGCTGCGCGGGCTTCACGTACGGCCTGACCCTCGCCAAGGGCATGGTCACCGACGGCAGCGCGGGACACGTGCTGGTGATCGGCGTGGAGCGGCTGAGCGACCTGACGGACCTGGAGGACCGCGCGACGGCCTTCCTGTTCGGCGACGGCGCCGGCGCGGTCATCGTCGGCCCGTCGAAGGAGCCCGCCATAGGCCCGACGGTGTGGGGTTCGGAAGGCGACAAGTCGGAGACGATCAAGCAGACCGTGTCCTGGGAGGTCTACCGGGACACGCCCGCCGAGCAGGTGCGCTTCCCGGCGATCACCCAGGAGGGCCAGGCGGTCTTCCGCTGGGCGGTCTTCGAGATGGCCAAGGTCGCCCAGGAGGCACTGGACGCCGCGGGCATCACCGCCGACCAGCTCGACGCCTTCATCCCGCACCAGGCGAACATGCGGATCATCGACTCGATGATCAAGGCGCTGAAGCTCCCCGAACATGTCGCGGTGGCCCGCGACGTGGAGACCACCGGCAACACCTCCGCCGCGTCCATCCCGCTCGCCATGGAGCGGCTGCTCGCCACCGGCGAGGCCAAGAGCGGGGACACCGCCCTGGTCATCGGCTTCGGGGCGGGTCTGGTCTACGCGGCGACTGTGGTTACTCTCCCCTAGTCACACACCCTCGCGGCGCCGCAGTCCCGCCCGCCGCGCCATCGGTTACACATCAAGGAGCGCCGTAAACAATGGCCACCCAGGAAGAGATCGTCGCCGGTCTCGCCGACATCGTCAACGAGATCGCCGGCATCCCCACCGAGGACGTCAAGCTCGACAAGTCCTTCACCGATGACCTGGACGTCGACTCCCTGTCGATGGTCGAGGTCGTGGTGGCGGCCGAGGAGCAGTTCGGCGTGAAGATCCCGGACGACGACGTCAAGAACCTCAAGACCGTCGGCGACGCGGCCGACTACATCCTCAAGGCCCAGCAGGCCTGAGGCCGCCGGCCGAAACGATCCCTCGGCGCGTGACCGCGGGATCGGCTACCGGGACGACGCGTCTGTCGCCCGCCCTTCTAGACGTGGAGAGACAATTCCTGTGAGCCCGACCAATCGCACCGTGGTCGTCACCGGTATCGGAGCAACCACACCGCTGGGTGGCGACAGCGCGTCGACCTGGGAGGCGCTGCTGGCCGGCCGGTCAGGTGTGCGCCCGCTCGAACAGGACTGGGCCGCCGAACTGCCGGTGCGGATCGCCGCGCAGATCGCCGTGGAGCCCGGGGAGATCCTGCCCAGGCCGCTCGCCCGCAAGCTCGACCGCAGCGCGCAGTTCGCGCTGATCGCCGCCCGTGAGGCGTGGGCGGACGCCGGTTTCACCGCGAAGGCCGGTGACGACCCGGCGGTCGACCCCGACCGGCTGGGCGCGGTCGTCGCGTCCGGCATCGGCGGTGTCACCACGCTCCTGGGGCAGTACGACGTGCTCAAGGAGCAGGGCGTACGCAAGGTGTCGCCGCACACCGTGCCGATGCTGATGCCCAACAGCCCGTCGGCGAACGTGGGCATCGACATCAACGCGCGGGCCGGTGTGCACACCCCCGTCAGTGCGTGCGCCTCGGGCGCCGAGGCGATCGGCTACGCGGTCGAGATGATCCGCACCGGTCGCGCCGACGTGGTGGTGGCCGGCGGCACCGAGGCGGCGATCCACCCGCTGCCCATCGTCGCCTTCGGCAACATGATGGCGATGTCCAAGAACAACGACAACCCGCAGGGCGCCTCGCGCCCGTACGACGCCGGCCGGGACGGCTTCGTCCTCGGCGAGGGCGCGGGCGTGGTCGTGCTGGAGTCGGTCGAGCACGCGAGGGCGCGCGGCGCCCGGGTGTACGCGGAGGTGGTCGGCCAGGGCATCTCGGCCGACGCGCACCACATCACCCAGCCGGAGCCGACCGGCCGCGGTATCGCGGCGGCCCTCCAGCACCTGCTGGACGGCTCGGACCTCAAGCCGGCCGAGATCGTGCACGTCAACGCGCACGCCACGTCCACCCCGCAGGGCGATGTGGCGGAGATCAAGGCGCTGCGCGCCGTTTTCGGCGACGACGTGGACCACATGGCGATCTCCGCCACCAAGTCCATGACGGGCCACCTGCTGGGCGGCGCCGGCGGTATCGAGACGGTCGCCTCCGTGCTGGCCCTTTACCACCGCCTCGCGCCGCCGACGATCAACCTGGTCGAGCGGGACCCGGAGGCGGACGCCGACATCGTCGGCGACAAGCCGCGGCCGCTGCCCGAGGGCACCATCGCGGCCCTGAACGACTCCTTCGGCTTCGGCGGACACAACGTCGTCCTGGCCCTGCGCAGCTTCGAGAGCTGACCGCCTCTCCCCGCGCCCCCCAAAGGGGCGCGGGGAGGGTACCCCCAGGCGAAGCTCTGGGGGAGAACTGCGCGACAAGCCACAACGACGGCCGCAGCCAAGCAACGCCACCGCAAGGGGCACGCACCCCCAGTCAGGCCCAACTGGCGAAGTACCCGGCTGCCATGTCCTCGCCGCCGTGGCCCTGGTCGGCGGCGCGCTCGAAGCGGGCCGCGGCGGCCGCCGCGAGGTCCATCCGGGCGCCGGCCGCCTCGCCGGCCGCCACGATGAGCCGCAGGTCCTTGGCGGCGCCGTTGACGGTGAAGTTGGGCGTGAAGTCGCCGCCCAGGATGGCCGCGGCCTTCATCCGCAGGTAGGGCGTGTCCATCGAGCCGCCCTCGATGGCCGCGAAGAAGGTGTCGGGGTCGACGTCCAGGGCCTTGGCCAGGGCCAGTGTCTCGCCGGTGGCCGCGGTCAGGGCGAGCACCCAGTTGTTGAGCACCAGCTTGAGCCGGCTGGCCGGCCCGTCGGCCGCGTCCCCCGGCAGCCAGATGGTCCTGCTGCCGACGGCGTCGAAGACCTGGTCGGCGACCGGCCGGGCCGCGTCGGGTCCGGCGGCCAGTACGGTCAGCTCCCCGGCGTCGGCGACCGTGCGGGTGCCCAGGACGGGCGCGTCGACGAAGAGCAGGCCGCGCTCGGCGGCGCGGGCGGCCAGATCGCCCTGTGCCTCGGGCCCCACGGTGCCGGTCTGCAGCCAGACCGCGCCGGCCTCGAAGGCGTCGGCTGCGGCGCCGACGACCTCCAGGGTGGCGGGCCCGTCGAGCAGCATGGTGACGACGGCGTCGGCGCCGCGTACGGCCTCCGCGGGGTCGGTGACGACGGTGACGCCGTCGGCGGCCAGCGGCCGGGCGCGGGCCGGGGTGCGGTTCCAGGCGCGGACGTCGTGGCCGGCGGCGGACAGGTTGCGGGCCATCCCGGCGCCCATGAGGCCGGTGCCGAGGACCGCGACGGTGAGAGAGTCGGACATGACGGCAGGTTACGTCCGACCGGGCGACATCGGCGCGGGCTGAACGCGTGTCAGGCGGCGGGCCCGTCAGGTGGCGTGCGTCAGACGACCTGGTGCAGCCAGCGGACCGGGGCGCCCTCACCCGCGTAGCGGAACGGCTCCAACTCGTCGTCCCACGGCTTGCCCAGCAGCCGGGACAGCTCGCTCTCCAGGTCGGCCTCGCCGCCACGGGCCCGCTGCATGGCGGCGCGCAGCCGGTCCTCGGGGATCAGGATGTCGCCGTGCATGCCGATGACCGCGTGGAAGATGCCCAGTTCGGGCGTGGCGCTGTAGCGCTCGCCCTCGGCGCCGGCCGACGGCTCCGCGGTGACCTCGAAGCGCAGCAGGTGCCAGCCGCGCAGCGCGGACGCCAGCTTGGACGCAGTGCCGGGTTCGCCCTGCCAGGAGAACTCGGCACGCCAGGTGCCCGGCGCGGCGGGCTGCCGGATCCAGTCCAGGCTCACGCGCACGCCGAGGACGCCCGCGACGGCCCATTCGACGTGCGGGCAGAGCGCGCGCGGTGCGGCGTGCACGTACAGAACACCACGTGTCGTCACCGGTACCTCCAGTGTGGGACGAGGTTCGCCTTCCCCAGCGGCCTCAACACCCGAACCGGCTGCTCCCGGGGCAACATGAGAGACATTCTGCACTATTCGCGGCAAACAGGACAACAACTGACGGTTTGACGCCCGGTCGCGGCCGACCTCCCGTCACATCGATCCGGGTCTCAGGGAAAAGCTACCCTGCGGCGTCTCCCGGAGCGTGACGTACCGTCGGGCTGTTACCGGATGTCACCCGCTCGTCGGAGGGAAGAGCCGTATGCGACCGCTGCTACGACGCGGCCTGTCACTGGCCGTCGGTGCCGCTCTGCTGGGCGGATGCGTCTCCGGGTGCTCCTCCGGCGGCGCGCCGGACGGCGAGCGGGCGCCCACGGCCGGGTCCCCCACCGCACACACCTCGCATTCCGCGCGCAAGGCCGTGCCCGCCGCCCCGGCGGCCCCCGCCCGGCCGTGGAACGTGCACCCGGCGTCGGTGGCCGCCCTCGGCGACTCCATCACCCGCGGTTTCGACGCCTGCAAGCCGCTGTCCGACTGCCCCGACGTGTCCTGGTCGACCGGCTCGCGTACCGGCGTGGCGAGCATCGCGCGCCGGCTGACCGCGACCGCGCCCGCCACCCGCAGCTGGAACCTGGCCGGCACCGGCGCCCGGGTCGCCGACCTGCCCGCCCAGGCGCGGGCGGCGGCCGCGCACCGGCCGGCCATGGTGACGGTGCTGATCGGCGGCAACGACGCCTGTACGTCGCGGCCCGGCACGATGACCTCGGTCGCGCGCTTCCGCAGCGACTTCGCCGCCACGATGGCGTATCTGCACAGGACGCTGCCGGCCACCCAGATCCTGGTCGCCAGCATTCCCGACCTCCAGCGGCTGTGGTCGGTGGGCCGGTCCAACGTGCTGGGCAAGGAGGTCTGGAAGCTCGGCCTGTGCCCGTCCATGCTCGCCGACCCCGACTCGCAGAGCCCGTCGGCCACCTCCCGGCGCACCGCGGTCCGCAACCGCGTCATCGCCTACAACGGGGTGCTCGGGCAGGTCTGCGGACAGTACGCGCGCTGCCGTTACGACGGCGGCGCGGTCTTCGACTACCGCTTCGGGAGCGACGAGCTGAGCACGTGGGACTGGTTCCACCCGAACGAGAAAGGCCAGATGCAACTGGCCGCGCTCATGGCGGCGGTGGCCTTCCGGCCGGCCTCGTGAAGGCCCTTCCCATGCGGACAGAAGCTGACCGCATGGGGTCATAGCGTGTGCTTCATGGACACCACGAAGGAACTCGCTCCGGACTCCTCGCCCGCCGGACTGCCCGGCCGCTGGCTCGGCTACACCGCGGTGCTCGCCGCCAGCGTCATGGACCTGCTGGACTCGACCATCGCGAACGTCGCGGCACCCTCGATCCGCAGGTCGCTCGGCGGCTCCTACGCCGACCTGCAGTGGATCGCCGCGAGCTACACCCTGGCGATGGCCGTCGCCCTGCTCGTCGGCGGGCGGCTCGGCGACATGTTCGGCCGCAAGCGGGTGCTGCTCACCGGCATGGCGGGCTTCGTCCTCGGCTCGATGATCTGCGCCACGGCGCAGAACCCGTCGATGCTCATCAGCGCCCGCCTCGTGCAGGGCGCCTTCGGCGCGGTGATGATCCCGCAGTGCTTCGCCATCCCGCGGGAGATCTTCTCGCCGCAGGAGGTCAAGAAGGCGTGGGGCATCTTCGGCCCGCTGATGGGCCTGTCCGCGGTGCTCGGCCCGGTCGTCGCGGGAGTCCTGATCCACGCGGACCTCTTCGGCGCCGGCTGGCGGATGATCTTCGGCATCAACCTGCCGATCGGGCTGGCCGCGCTGGTGACCGGCTGGAAGTTCCTGCCGGACGTCGCGCCCGCCGCCCGCGGTGTACGGCTCGACGCACTCGGCGTGCTGCTCGCCGGCGGCGGCGCCTTCCTGCTGGTCTTCCCGCTGGTCCAGGGCCGCGAACTGGGCTGGCCCGGCTGGACGCTGGCGATGCTCGCGGTCTCGCTGCCGGTCCTCGGCGTCTTCGCCCTGCACCAGGTGCGCCGCAGCCGCGCCGGGCTCAGCCCGCTGGTCGAGCCCAGCGTCTTCCGCAAGCGCTCCTACGTCTCCGGCGTCGCCTTCGCCATCGCCTTCACCGCGTCCATGGGCGGCATGATCCTCACCCTCGGCGTCTTCCTCCAGGTCGGCCTCGGCTACACCGCCCTGCACTCGGCCCTCGCCACCGCGCCCTGGGCGGTCGGCGCGCTCTTCGGCTCCGCCGGCGGCGCGATCTTCATGGGCCGCCTGGGCAGGAAGGTCCTGCACATCGGCCTGCTGCTGATGGGCGCCGGCGTCCTCGGCCTCTACGCCGTCCTCCAGACCTCGGGCGCCGGCCTGACGGCCTGGCAGCTGCTCGCCCCGCTGGTCGTCGGGGGCGCCGGGATGGGCATGATCTTCGTCCCGCTCTTCGACATCATCCTCGGCGGTGTCGAGCCCCACGAGATCGGCTCCGCCTCGGGGACGCTGCAGGCCGTGCAGCAGCTCGGGATGACGCTGGGCATCGCCGCCCTGGGCACGGTCTTCTTCGACATCCTGGGCCGCGGCCACTCCGGCGCGGCGGTGGACGCGGCGTCCGCGACCGCCCTGTGCACGGCCGGCCTGATCGCCGTGGCCTTCGTCCTCGGCTTCTTCCTCCCCCGGGCGGCCCGCCCGGACCTCCCCGAGCCCGCCCCGGAACCGGCCCGTACCGACCTGGCCACGGTCTGACCCCCGCGTCCCCGCCGCGGGACCGGCCCCACCCGCGCGCGGGTGGGGCCGGTCCCGCGGCGGCGGTGGGCCCTAGGCGTCCCGTCCGGGGAGGGTGAGGGTCAGGGGGCCCGCGGTGAGGTGCGCGGGGCCCGGCGGGAGCGGGGGGAGGCGGACGGTGGTCTCGGCCACCGCACCGGGGGCCGCGGTGACGGAGGCGAAGCCGACCAGGCCGGAACCGGCGAGGTAGAGCTGGACGACCTGCCGCCCGGTCCGGTGTCCGACGTTGCGGACCCGCACCGTGACGGACGTCGAGGGGTCCGGCCCCGCGGCCAGCTCCTCGTAGGCCCACGAGGTGTAGCCGAGTCCGTGCCCGAAGGGATACGCCGGCTCCGGCGCCCCGCGCCGCTGCCAGGCGCGATACCCCACGAAGACCCCCTCCTCGTACGTGAGCACCCCGGACCGCGGCTCGACCTCGGTGACCGGCGCGTCGGCGAGCCGGACCGGCCAGGTCGTGGGAAGCCGCCCGCCGGGCTCGGCGGCACCGAGCAGCACGTCCGCGAGAGCGGCCCCGCCCTCCTGCCCGGGGAACCAGCAGACCAGCACCGCGGCGACGTCCTCGCGCCACGGAAGCTCCACCGGGGCGCCGGAGTTGACGATGACCACCGTGCGCGGGTTGGCGGCGGCGACGCGGGCGACGAGTTCGTCCTGCCGTCCCGGCAGCCGCAGGTCCCGCCGGTCGAAGCCCTCCGACTCGACGCGCTCGGTGGTGCCGACCACGACCACCGCCGTGTAGGCGGCGCGCGCCGCGGCGACCGCCTCGGTCAGCAACTCCTCCTCGTCGCGCTCCGGTTCACCGTGCAGCAGGCTGCATCCGATGGCCTGGACGGGTAGTTCCACGCCCTTGGACGGCGCGTGGAGCAGGCTCACCGCCACCGGCTCGCACGCCGCGAGCCGCACGGTGCCGCGCTGCGTCGGCGTACCGAAGAAGGCCTCGAAGGGGTCGGAGTGCGGGTCGGACTGCGGCCCGTCGTAGAGGACCTCTCCCGCCACCGTGAGGGTGAAGTGCCCGGTGCCGCGGGTGCCGAAGCGGTGGGCGCCGCTGGCCGTGGGGGTGAAGGTGCCGCACACGTCGACGGTGTGCACCTGCTCGTAGTCCACGCCGGGCGGCATCTCGCCGAACCACTGCACCTGCCCCGACGGCAGCTCCTCGGAGCCCAGTTCGCGCCCGTCCGCGGCGCGGGCGACCGCCCGCAGCGCGAACCCGGCCGCGGCGGGCGCCAGTTCCTCGCTGGGGTCGGCGCCGAGGGCGTAACCGAGCTGTACGCCCGCGGGCAGCGCGACCCGCATCGCGTCGAGCAGCGAGACCACGTGTCCTGGGAAGACCTGCGCGGATCCGCCGCCCAGGATGCGCGGCTCGCGCGCGGCGGCGCCGATCAGCGCGATGCCGCCGTGCACGGCGGCGGTGTCCAGCGGCAGGACCGGGGCCTCGTCACGTACCTCGTTGCGCAGCAGCACGAAGCCGCGGGCGGCGACCTCCCGGGCGAGCGCGTCGCCGTCGATCCACGCGGGCCGGTCGGCGGGCGCGACGGCGGCGGGGGCCCCGTCGAGCAGCCCGACCCGGGCGGCCAGCCGCAGCACCCGGCGGGCGGCGGCCTCCACCAGCTCCTCGGGCACCTCACCGGCCCTGACCGCGGCGGCCAGCGCCTCGCCGTAGACGCTGTGCGGCCCCGGCATGGCCAGGTCCAGCCCGCCGCGGATCGCGCCGACGGTCGAGCGGGCGGCCAGCCAGTCGGAGACGACGACGCCGTCGAAGCCCCATTCGCCGCGCAGCACCCCGTTGACCAGCTCGGCGTGCTCGGTCATGGTGACGCCGTTCACCGCGTTGTAGGCGGCCATGACGCCCCACGGGCGGGCGTCGGCGACGATCATCTCGAACGGTCGGAGGTACAGCTCGCGCAGCGCCCGCGGGTCGATGCGGTTGTCAACGGTGAAGCGGTCGGTCTCGGCCTCGTTGCCGACGAAGTGCTTGACCGTGACGCCGACCCCGCCGTCCTGCACCCCGCGCACATATCCGGTGCCGATCGCCCCGGTGAGCAGCGGGTCCTCGCTGTAGGCCTCGAAGTGCCGCCCGCCCAGCGGGCTGCGGTGCAGATTCACCGTGGGCGCCAGCAGCACGTGCACGCCCTTGCGGTGGGCCTCCTGCGCCAGCAGCCGGCCCGCCCTGCGGGCCAGCTCCGGGTCCCACGACGCCGCCAGCGCGGTCGGGCTCGGCAGCGCCACGGACGGTTCGTCGGCCGCCCAGCGCCTGCCGCGCACACCGATGGGACCGTCCGACATCACCAGCGAGCCGAGACCGATCGCCGGGAGGGCCGGCAGCGACCACATGTCCTGCCCGGCCAGCAGCCGCGCCCTGTCATCGAGCCCGAGCGTACGCAGCGCGGCCTCCACGGCCCGCTCGCGCTCGGCGTCACCCGCGTCGACGGTCATCGCCCCATGCTGGACCGGTGGGGCACCGGTGCGCCCTCCCTACCGTAGGTATAGATGCGAATCCGTGATCTTCGCCTGCGGCGAGCTCGGCGATCTCTCGGGCCCCAGCCCCGTCCTGCCCCGTGCCCAGCCGCGGCCCACTGCGGCTGGGCGCTCCGTTCTCCCCCAGCGCTTCGCCTGGGGGTACCCCCGCCCGCCCCTTGTGCCCATGCCCTCCTACGCCCAGGCGTTGGCCCCTGCGCAGGGAGGGCGCGCGTTTTCAGGGGCTCGGGGAACTGCGAGACCAACCCGGCGCCGGGGGAAGATCGCGGCAGCCCGGGAAGGGGCAGGGCGGCGGGTTCTCCAGGGGCTCGGGGAACTGCGAGACCAACCCGGCGCCGGGGGAAGGTCCCGGCAGCCCGGGAAGGGGCAGGGCGGCGGGTTCTCCACCGGGGGAATTCTCGGCGCGGCGTCAGCCGAAGAGTTGCTCACCCCAGTCGTGGCCCGCGGCCAGCCCCGGCGGCACGGCGAAAACTCCGCTGCCGATGTGCTGGATGTACTCGTTGAGCGCGTCATGCGCCCCCAGCACGCGCTGGAGCGTGACGAACCGGTCGGGGCTGTTCATGAACGCGACGAAGAACAGCCCGCCCAGCAGGTCCCCGGTCTGCTGGTCGATGCCGTCGGTGTAGGAGTAGCCGCGGCGCAGGATGCGCAGGCCGTTGTTGTGCTCGGGCGAGGCGAGCCTGATGTGGGCGTCGTCGGGGATGACGTACCGCCCGCCGGACTTCGCGGCGAAGTCGGGGGTGTCGAACTCGCCGTGGCCGGTCAGCGGGGCGCCGCTGCCCTTGTAGCGGCCGAAGACGTCCTGCTGGTCGCCGAGCCGGTCGCGGTCCCACTGCTCCATCCGCATCCGGATCTTGCGGCTGACGAGGTAGGCGCCGCCGCGTATCCACCGCTGCGGCTCCTCCTGGCCGATCCAGACGTGCCGGCCCATGACGTCCTCGTCGCGGGCGTCGATGTTGCGGGTGCCGTCCTTGAAGCCCATCAGGTTGCGCGGGGTGGCCTGTTGGTGGGAGGTGGAGGACGTACGGCCGAAGCCGAGTTCCATCCAGCGCGGCAGGACGGTGCCGAAGCCGAGCCTGCGCAGGTTGCGTACCGCGTGGAAGGCGACCTGCGGGTCGTCGGCGCAGGCCTGGACGCACAGGTCGCCGCCGGTGAGCGCCGGGTCGAGGTTCTCGCCGGGCAGTTTCGGCAGCGGCCGCAGAGCGCTGGGCCGGCGGGCGGTGAGGCCGAAGCGGTCGTCGAAGAGCGCCGGGCCGTATCCGAGGGTGATCGTGAGGCGGCCGGGGGTCAGGCCGACCGCCTCGCCGGTGTCGTCGGGCGGGGTGTTGAGGTCGCCCTCGTCGCCGGGCACCGGACGGCCCAGAGTCATCGCCTCGGCCGCGGCGGTCCAGGTGGTGAGCAGCGCGGCCAGGTCGGCGCGGGTCGCGCCCGGCGCCACGTCGAACGTCGCGAAGCACAGCCGGTCCTGGGAGGGGGTGGCGATGCCCGCCTGGTGCGTACCGCGGAAGTCGACCGTGGCGGGGGCCGCGCTGCCGGCCGGGGCGGCGGCGCCGGGGCCGCTGTCGCGGCCGGCCAGCGCGGTGCCGCCCGCGCCCAGGGCGGCGCCGGCGACCGCCGCCCCCGCCCCGACGGCCCCGAGCAGCCGCCGCCGGCTGACGGCGGAGGCGGCGGGGAGGGAAGCACGCTGGGCGGGCTCCGGCGTGATGTCCGGGGTGTCGTCGGGCACGGGGCCCTGGGGCGGGGTCTTCACGGCTCAGGCGATCTTTCCGGCGATCTTCGACACGGACTCGGCGTACGCGTCGACGGCCTGGGCCAGGACGCGGCGCTGGGCGTCGGTGACCTTGCTGTAGTCGACGTAGCCGCTGTCCTGGTAACCGGGCGTGGCCGCGTACGCCTTGAGCGCGGTGGCGGTGGCCTGGTAGCGGCTGGTCACGGTGTCGGCGAGCGCCGGGTCCTTCTGCTTGAGTACCGGCAGCAGCACGCTGACCGCCTCCTGGGCGCCGGCGAGGCTGCCGTCGAAGTCGAGCAGGTCGATGTGCGAGTAGCGCTCCTCCTCACCGGTGATCTTGGAGGTCTGGATCTCGTTGACCAGCTCGGTGGCGCCGTTGGCGATCGCGGCCGGCTGGTATTCGACGTGCTGCACCTTGGTGTGGAGCTCGTGCACGTCGGCGCTCAACCGGTCGGCGAGCGTGCCGAGTCCGGCGGTGGAGTTCTTCTCCCACAGCTCCTGCTCGATGCGGTGGAAGCCGGTGAAGTCGGCGGCGGTGGCCGCGTCGTCGATGCGGCCGTCGATACGGCCGTCGATGTCGCCCCAGATCTCGGCGGTCGACTCGATGCGCTCGTAGTGGACGCGCGCCTTGCCGTAGAGCTTCTTGGCGTCGTCGGTCCTGCCGGCCTTGACCGCGGCGGTGAAGGCGTCGGTGCCGGTGACCAGTTCCTTGACCTCGCCGGTGACCCAGGTCGCGTACTGCTGGGTGGCGCCGACCAGGGCCGGGTCGTCCTTCCAGGTCTTCCTGGCGGTGCCGGTGACGGTGAGGTCGCTCTTCTCGGTCTTCGCGCCGGGGCAGTAGACCTGGTATTTGCCGGCGTCCAGGGTGAGGGTGAAGTCGCCGGACAGGCCGGGCGTGAGGTTCTCCTTCTCGCCCAGGATCTTACCGCCGTCGAGCAGTTCGGCCTCGGTGACCTTCGCGGAGCCCTTGTTGCCGACCTCGAATCTCACCGTGCCGGCGGGGACGCTCGCCGGGGTGGGCGCGCAGTCCTCGTCGCTGACGACGATCTTGACGGTGGAGGACTTGGCCGCGGCGTTGTCCGCGGCGGCGGGCGCGGAGCCCTTCGAGTCGTCCTTGTCGCCGCCGCAGGCGGCCAGCAGCAGGCCGGCGGTGATCACGGTGGCCGCGCAGGCCAGTGCGCGGCGGGGGGTGGCTCGGGGGGTCACGGTCAGCTCCTGTTGGGGGTTGCTGGGGTGCGGGGACGGGCGGGAGGTCAGTGGGCGACGGGCTGCGGGGCCCCGGCAGGGCGCCGGCGGACCGGCCACAGCACGACGGCGGTCATCGGGACCGCGTAGAGGAGCCAGCCGGTGACCATCGTCCAGTCGGGGTACGGCTGGATGCCCAGCACGCCGGTGGCGACCGAGGAGGCCGGGGTGCCGGGGTGTACCAGCCAGGACAGGTCGAAGGCGCGGGTGCCCTGCTCCAGCCAGCCGCCCTCGGCGGCGGTCATCAGCGCGGTGGCGACCAGGCCGGCGGCAACGAGGATCAGCACCAGGCCGGTGATGCGGAAGAAGCGCGAGAGGTTGATGCGGAGGCCGCCGCGGTAGATGCCGTAGCCGATGGCCGCGGCGAGCACGACGCCGAGCGCGGCGCCGGTGCCGCCGTAGGCGGGGTTGTCGCTCTCGTTGAAGGTGGCCAGCAGGAAGACGGAGGTCTCGAAGCCCTCCCGCAGCACGGCGAGGAAGGCCATCAGCACCAGCGCGGAGGCCGAACCCTCGCCCAGGGCGCGGCCGGCCGCGCCCTCCAGGTCCTTGCGCAGGTCGCGGGAGTGCCGCTTCATCCACAGCACCATGTAGCTGACCATCACCACGGCGACGGCGCCGATGACGGTCTCCAGCTGCTCCTGCTGCTTCTGCGGCAGGTCGCTGGAGTAGATCTGCAGCCCGACCGCGACCGCGACGCAGATCGCCACCGCCGCGGCGACGCCCAGCCACACTTTCTTGAGCGCGTCCCTGCGGCCCTGCTGGGCGAGGAAGGAGGCGATGATGCCCACGATGAGCGCCGCCTCCAGCCCTTCGCGGAGTCCGATGACGAACGTGGGGAGCATGGAGGTCCTTCATGAGCCGGGGTCTTCAAGTAAGGGGAACCTTACTTAGGTTAGGGCAACCTAATTACATGGGTTGCACGGGGCCTCGTCAAGAGCCCCCACCTGCACCGATATGGGATGCGCGGGAATTTCCCGGCAAGACGGGACAAGCGGAAGGCCGGGGTTTCGTCACGCCACAGGAGTCCCATAGGGTCCTTTCGCCATGGATTACTGCTACGCGTGCCGCCGGCACCTCAACGGCGCCTACTCCTGCCCGGGGTGCGGCACGCCCGCTGACCAGCTGAAACTCCCGCAGGTCGGGGAGACCGCCCAGCTGCCGCTGATCACCGAGGGCGACGACGCGCCCGACGCGCCGCCGCTCCCCGGCGGCGGACGGGCCGCGGCCCGCGGCCGGCAGCGCAGGAGGACCCGCGGGCGGCAGCAGCGGGCGGCCGTCTACGGGATCGGCCTGGTCGCCGTGGTCGGCGCGCTGGCGATGCTGTCGATGGCCGCACTGTCCGGTGCCGGCTCCGGGAGCACGCCGCCGCCCGCGCCCGTCGTCAGCGGCACCACCGCGCCGCCGACCGGCACCTCCTCGCCGGGCACCGCGGAGTCGGCCGAGCCGCACAAGGGCGGCGCGACCGGCGGCCCGCACCACTCGCCGACCCCGAGCGCCACTCCGAGCACCAGCGGTACGACGCCGAGCGCGTCCACGACCACCGTCAGGCCGTCCGCCACCGGCGCCCCGCCGCCCACCCGCAGCAGCGCGCCGCCGTCCGCGACGCCGACGCCGAGCCATACCCGGCACCCGTCGCCCTCGCCGACCTGCAAGCCGGTGCTGTGGTGGTGCCAGTAGCCCGCTGACGGCCCGCCGGCACGGCGGGCCCGAGGTCCTCAGGAAGGGCGGGCTCAGTCCTCGCCCAGCATCCGGCGGAGCAGGTCGCGCAGGGTGGTGCGGTCCCGCTCGGACAGCGCGGCCAGCGGTTCGCGGGCGAAGTCCAGGCCGTCCCGCAGCCTCTCGGCCGTCTCCAGGCCCGCCGCGGTGGCCGCGGCCAGCTTCACCCGGCGGTCGGCCGGGTCGGGCCGCCGCTCGGCGAGGCCCCGGTCCTGGAGGCGGTCCACGATCCCGGTGATGTTGGACGGCTCGCACTTGAGGCGCTGCGCGATCTGCCGCATCGGCATCGGCCCGGTCGCCAGCAGCGCCAGCACCTTCGCCTGCACACCGGTGAGGTGGAAGCCGGCGGCCGCCGCCTCGTAGTCCTGGTGGTGGCGGGCCACCGCGGTGGCGATGAGGTCGACCACCTCGGTCGTCAGCGGGTCGGTACGGCGGGTCATACCCGCAGGTTACCCCGATGCTTGACAACATGAAATATTCAGGTCCATGGTTAATTACTTGAGGACCTGAATATTTGCCACAGTGAAGCACTGGTCGCGGTCCAGCTCCCCGAGCCGGCCGCGGCGGAAGGAGACGGTTCCCCTCATGCCCACGAACACGCCGACGAACACGCCGACGAGCACGCTCACGGGCCGCGAATGGCAGCTGGCGGCCCGGCCGCACGGCTGGCCGACGCCGGCGGACTTCGCCCTGGTCGAGGCCCCCGTTCCGGAGCCCGGCCCCGGCCAGATCCTGGTGCGCAACCTCTTCCTGTCCGTCGACCCCTACATGCGCGGCCGGATGAACGACGCGAAGTCGTACGCCCCGCCCTACGAGCTGGGCAAGCCCATGCAGGGCGCCGCGGTCGGCCGGGTGGTGGCCTCCGAGGCCGAGGGCGTCCCGGTCGGCGCGCACGTGGTGCACGGGCTCGGCTGGCGCGAGTACGCCGTCGTGGACGCGGCGCAGGCGGCGGTCGTCGACCCGGAGCAGGCCCCGCTGTCCGCCTACCTCGGGGTGCTCGGCATGACCGGCCTCACCGCGTACGTCGGCCTGCTGCGTATCGCCGAGCTCGCGCCCGGCGAGACGGTCTTCGTCTCCGGCGCTGCCGGCGCGGTCGGCAACCAGGCCGGCCAGATCGCCAAGCTCAAGGGCGCCGCCCGGGTGATCGGCAGCGCGGGCTCCGACGAGAAGTGCGCGCTGCTGGTGGACGAGTACGGCTTCGACGCCGCCTTCAACTACAAGAACGGCCCGGTGGCCGAGCAACTGGCGGCCGCGGCCCCCGACGGCATCGACGTCTACTTCGACAACGTCGGCGGCGAGCACCTGGAGGCGGCGATCTCCTCGCTGCGGGTGCACGGGCGGGCCGCGCTGTGCGGGGCCATCTCGGTCTACAACGACACCGAGCCCGCGCCGGGCCCGCGCAACCTCGGCCTGCTGGTCGGCCGGCGGATCACGCTGCGCGGCTTCCTGGTCGGCGACCACCAGGACCTCAGGGACGACTTCGTCCGCGAGGTCGGCGGCTGGCTGCGGGAGGGACGGCTGCGCTACCGCGAGACCGTCTACACCGGAATCGACCAGGCCGTGGCGGCGTTCCTGGGGATGCTGCGCGGAGAGACCACCGGGAAGACGGTCGTCGCCCTCCCGGAGTGACCATGGAAGGAGTCGGGACCGCGGTCCCGGCTCGGCGCCGAACCTTTGTGAACCTTCTGTTGAGGAGCCCTCATGACCATCCAGTACGTAGATGTGCTCTACACGGCCGTCGCCACCGCGGAGAACGGCCGCGACGGGCGGGTCGCCACGGATGACGGGAAGCTCGACGTCATCGTCAACCCGCCCATCGAGCTGGGCGGCACCGGCGCCGGGACGAACCCCGAGCAGCTCTTCGCGGCCGGCTACAGCGCGTGCTTCCAGAGCGCGCTCGGCGTGGTCGCCCGGCGGGCGAAGACGGACGTCTCCGGTTCTCAGGTGACCGCGAAGGTCGGCCTCGGCAAGACCGAGGCCGGCGGCTTCGGGCTGACCGTCCAGCTGGAGGTCTCCATTCCGAACGTCCCGGCGGACGAGGCGGCCGCGCTGGTCGAGCAGGCGCACGAGGTCTGCCCCTACTCGGCCGCGACCCGCGGCAACGTGGCGGTGACGCTGTCCGTCGTCTGACCCGCGGGAAGGGGGTCAGCGTGACGAACACACCGTGTGCAGCCGGGCTTTGCCGGCGATCGCGCTGACCTGGTCGAGGGTGCGGAGCTGGTCGTCGAGGGTCCCGGGGTCGGCGAGGTAGCGCAGGACGGCGAGCGCGAAGACGTCGCGGACCTGGGTCGGCATCGCGTCGGAGGCGTCGTAGCAGCGGACCGCGTCCGGGTCGCGCAGGGTCCCGGCGATCGCGCCGTCCGTGCCGGTGCTCGGGTAGCGGTCGAGCACCGCGCGCTTGACGGAGTAGCCGGACTGTGTGCCGGCCCAGGCGCGTTGGGCCTCGTCCGAGGCGAGGTAGCCGATCAGCCGGGCAGCCTGCGAGGTGCTGTGCAGCACGGCGGCGAGGTCGCCGGAGACCTCCCAGCGGTTGCCGGCCCGCACGCCGGGGATGACGTCGGCGGAGTGGGTGTAGGCGGCGCCCTGGCGCCAGCCGTCGCTGCGGCGGGCGAAGGACGACTGGTGTTCCAGGTCGCAGGTCGGCGGCTGCTTCAGCACCCCGTCGGCGGCGGCGCCGAACGGCGTGGCCAGCGCGGGCGCCATCAGTTTCTGATCGCCCGCGCCGACCAGGTGGCCCCAGGTGGTCCAGGCGCGGCGGACCCTGGGGTCCCGCCACGACAGCTTCCCGTCGACCCAGTCTGTGTACGTGGCCGGGTCGGTCTGCTGGAGCAGGATGTCCTCGATCCAGTCCGAGCCGGGCCATCCGGACGTGGCGTCGCCGCCCATGCCCAGGCACCAGGAGGCGGGGCGGCGCGCGGCCTGCTCGACACCGGCGGTGTCCATCGCCGGCGGGTGCCAGACCATGCTCTTGAGGTCGGTCTTGATCGGCAGCCAGTAGGCGTGCGGCTTTCCGTCGGGGCCGTTGACCGGGGTCACCCAGGTCGAGGCGAAGCGGGCCTCACCGACCAGGTCGTCCAGCGGGGTGAGCGCGCCCTCGGTCGCGTAGCCGGCCAGCTCGCCGGGTCCCGGCAGGATCGCGACGTCCGGCGGCGTGCCGGACTCGACGTCGGCGGCGAGCACCTGGCTCTCGGCCGAACTGCCCTGGTAGACGACGTGGATACGGTACTCGGCCTCGAACTTGTCGATCACCTGCCGCTGGAACCGGTCCTGTTCGGTGCCGGTCCAGTTGGCGAGCAGGGTCACGGAGCCGTGCCAGCCGGTGGCCCGCACGGCGAGGGCGCCGCCGCCGGCCAGCAGCACCAGGCACACCCCGAGCACGCCCAGCGTGCGGGGCCGCGGCCACTTCAGGGCGATGGCCTCGACCCGGTATTCGCTCAGGCTCGGTTGGAGTCCCAGTACGACGAGCGCCCCCAGCAGCAGACCGCCGGCGAGGATCCAGTCGGCCGCCGCCGCGCGGAAGCCGGTGTCCGCCAGCCGCCGCGAGACCGCGGCCCCCGTGCGCGGGATCGCCGTGCCGGTCAGGGAGCCGGTCAGCGCGGTGCGCGCGCCGGACATCCCGGTGTGCGTCAACTCGGTGAAGACGATCAGCACGGTGACGCCCGCGACCAGCAGCACAGCGGTGGCGAGCAGCGCCGGGTTGAACCGCCGCCGGAAGCGCGTGCCGAAGTAGCGGTGCGTCTCGGCGAGCAGCCCGAGCAGCGCCAGCGCCAGGGCGAGCGCGACGCCCCACTCCAGCCACAGCAGCGGCCCGAAGTCCGTCTGGCCGCGCACCACTTCCAGCTGCTGGGCGTGCAGCGCGCTGAGCCTGCCCATGATGGTGGCCTCCGCCGCGGGGCCCTTGGCATCGCGTCCGAGCATGCTGCCGGCGTATCTCAGGTAGGCCTTGTGGAGCGGGCTGCCCGACGGCTGGGCCTCGGCGTCCTCGATCCAGCCGGTGTAGGTCGCGATGAGGCCGGTCACCGTCTGGATGGTCTGGCGGCCGGTGAGCCCGGTGACGTCGGCGGCCGCGGCCCGCGCGAGGCTCTGGTTGGCCACCGAGATACGGGTGTGGAAGGCGCTCGTGGTGCCGACGTCCTGCTCGACGCCCTGCTGCGCCTGGTCCAGCGCGTCCTTCGCGGTGTCGACGGCCAGCACGCCGGGGGCGCTCGCCGTCTTCAGCGGCACCGCGTCGGTGTGCACCCCGCGGTAGGCGTGGAAGAGCGAGAGGGCGGTGAGGACCACCAGGGCGAGCAGCAGCAGCATGCGGCGGTTCAGCTCGCGCGGGGTGCGGCTCGGGACGTGCGCGGGCGCCGGGGCGGGGGTGGGCGCCGGGGCCGGGGTGGGGGCCGGTGTCGGGGCCGGGGCGGTCGCCCGTATCGGGGCCGTTCGCTCGTTCATGACTCCCCCAGTGCGTGCCCGCAGTGCGGGCAGAAGCCGGCCGTCGACGGGATGCGCCGCCCGCAGGCCGGGCAGTCGGTCAGGGCCGCCCCGGGCAGCAGGCCCGGGTCGGCCGCCCGGCCCGCCGGCGCGGGGCCGTAGGTGGTCTGGCTGCTCGCGGTGATCAGGTGCTGGAAGTCCACCGGGTCGATGTTCCGGCGCAGCGACACCACGCCCGCCGCGGCGTCGTGGATGTCCACCAGCCGCCGCAGCTCGTCGAGTTGACGGCGGGCGCCGGTGCGGTGGGCCAGCGCGGCGGCCTGGCCGAGGAGTTGGGCGGCCCGGTCGAGCTGCCCGCGGTGATGGGCGTCCGCCGCGTCCGCCACGGCCTGGCCGAGCTGCTCGTACGTCTGGAAGTGCAGGACCTGCTCGTCGGTCACCCCCGACAGGGCCGGATCGTCGGTCCAGTTCACCACCAGCGGCTGGGCCTGCGGCAGCCGGACCCCGGCGTCGTCCGAGGTGCGCACCCCGACCTCGGCGGCCAGCAACTCCTCGCCGTGCAGCTGCCCTTCGGGGTCGACGGCCACGCAGACGTGGTAGCGGCGGATCTCGTTGCCCCAGGCGCGGGTGACATAGGTGCCGGGCGCGTCCGCCTCCGGCGTCAGGGGCACCTCGTCGGGGAAGGTCTGCCGGACGTACCGCAGCCGGCTGCCGGGCACCGGCTCGACGGTGAGGGTCACCTCCGGCACCGCCTTGACGAGCAGGGCGCGTATCAACTGCTCGTAAACGCCGACGAGTTCGGACTCCCGGCGGACGGCGTCGGCCCTGCCGTGCAGGGCGCGGGTCACCGCCAGCAGCACCTGGGCGTCCCAGCCGGCGCCGATGCCCCAGGCGTCGCAGACGAATCTCCCGGCGAGCGCGGTGAGCACGCCGTCGAGCGGCCGGTGGTCGTCGTGCTCGTTGCGCCCGTCGGTGAGCATCAGCGTGTGCCGGATCGGCGCGGGCTGCCGGGCGAGCAACAGGTCCGCCAGATGCAGCCAGTTGCCCACGCAGGTGCCGCCGGCCGCGACCAGCCGGTGTACCGCGGCCTCCGCCTCGGCCCGTGCGGTGGCGTCGGCCACCGCCATCGTGCACGCCTGCGCCGGTGTACCCGCAGGCTGCGGCGGATAGGCGGTGACGGCGTCGTGGGTGCCGGCGACGACGGCGAAGAGGGTGCCGTCGGGGAGCAGCCGCAGCGCGGCGATCGCGGCGTTCTTCGCCGCCCGGAACTTCTCCTCGGGATTGTCCATCGAGGTGGAGCAGTCGATCACCAGGACCTCGGCGAGCGCGGGACCGGGCGCCGCGCCGTCCGCGCCGCTGACCTCCACGGTCACGATGGCGTGCAGGTCCTTCTCGCCCGCGCCCGCGGGGAGGTACTTCTGCTGGCTGACCGCGAGGCCGATCGTGGTGTCCACTGTGGTCGTGACTCCTCACCGATGAGCTGCTGTTGCCGTGGCTGCGCGGGGTGTTGCGGGTCAGAAGCGGCTCTGCGGGCGTACGGCGTAGGCGCGGTCGAGCAGTTCGGCGCGCTGGGCTTCCCGCGCCTGGCCCACGAGGGTGCGCAGCGACCCGTACAGCAGCCCCGCCAGCGCCTCGCGGCTGGCGGCGCCGTCGAACAGCTCGCCCGGCGGCAGCCGCGGGAAGTCCGGCTCGGCGTCCGTCGTCACGGTGCCACGGCCCACGGCAAGAGCGAGCCGGCTGCGCCAGGGGACGGGGCGGCCGGGTGCCGGGTGCCCCGCCAGCACGTTCTCCCTGATCTCGGCGACCAGCCGGTCGCGGGCGCCGTCCCGCGGCAGCTCCGCGAGCCGCTCGCCGGCCTCCCGCAGGTCGGCCTGCGAGGGCGCGGTGCCGGTCACCCGCCCGGTGAGGATGCGCAGGGCGGCGATCCGGGCGAGGTCGTAGGTGCGGGAGGTCGTCGGCACCTGGTCGAGGATCCGCACCGCGTCGGCCCGGTCGCCGTGCAGCAGCCGCAGCCGGGCGAGCCCGAAAGCCGCGCTGGTGTGGGCGCGGTCGCGCGCCCACCCGGCCCGGTAGTAGGCCTCCGCCTCCGCTTCGGCCTCCCGGGCCCTGGTCCGGGCTTCCTCCGCCGCCGCGGCCTGGACGGCGGGCGCCTCGTCACCCGCGGGCCGCGGCGCGGCGAGCGTTCCGCGCAGGTATTCCGCGCAGTAGCCCAGCGCCAGCTTCGGCGCCCACTCCCCCGGCACGGTCGCGTAGACGGCGGCGAACTCGCCCTGCGCATCCTTCACCCGGCCCCGCGCCAGGAGCAGCAGCCCGCGATGCCACGGCGGCCGCCAGTCGTAGCCGGCGACGTCGGGGCCCATCAGCCGGACGGCCTCGCCGAGCCACTTCTCCGCAGCCGCGCGGGCCGGATCGCCCGCCGGGCCCGATTCGCCGGACAGCAGGTACGACCGGCACAGCCACAGCGCGACCTCGACGGTCCGCAGCGCCGGGTCGTCTTCGACGCGCTCCGCCGTGCGCTCGGGCGCGTGGCCCGCCAGGCCGCCGAGCAGCACCGCCGCCGGATCCTCCGGGTCGGCGACCGGCCCGGGCAGCGCGCGGACCGTCTCCTGCGGGGTGGGTACGCCGGTGGCCAGGTCGGGCGGTGCGACGCCTTCGGGCCGCAGCGTCCAGTGGGTGAGCGCGGGGGCCGCGCCCAGGGCGGCGCCGAAGGTGACAGCGGTGGGCTCGAAGCGGGTGGACCGCTCGGGATACCGCTCGCCGCGGTCCAGGGCGCGGTGCTCGCGCAGCACCTCCCACAGCTGGCGGGACATCTGCACGGCGGAGGTGAAGCGGGCGGCCGGGTCGTCGTGGGTGGCGCGGCCGATCAGCCGGTCGAAGGAGCGGGCGGCGAGCCCGGCGGGCACCTTGGCGCGGGTCGCGAGCGCGGCCAGGGTGCGGCCGACGGTGAAGAGGTCGCTGTCTACCAGGAAGCCGCGCTCGTCGCGCTCGCGCTTCTTCGGCGCGAAACGCGGGGTGTGGACCAGGGCGCTGTCGTGGTCGTCGATACGGCGGACGGCGCCGAGGTCGATGACCTTGATCTGCCGGTCGTAGTGGATGACGTTCTCCGGCTTCATGTCGCAGTAGAGCAGGCCCTGGTCGTGCAGGTACTCCAGGGCACCGAGGATCTTGCAGCCGTAGGTGACGACGTGGTCGAGCGCGAAGGGCTCGCCGAACAGCTCCGTCAACTCCTCGTCGGAGGACCGCAGGAGCTGGTCGAGCGGCCGCCCCGCGACGTACTCCATGACGATGTAGTCGGTGGGCTCGCTCTCGCCCTCCCGCCGGTGCTGCTTGGACGCGATGATCCCGACGATGTCCCGGTGGTGCAGGGTGGTCAGCGAGCGCCGCTCCTCGACGGCCTTGCGGCGGGCCGCCGCGTCCTGCGTGTTGATCTGCGCCTTGAGGACCACCCGCTGGCCCGGCAGGTCGAGGTCCTCGGCGAGGTAGACCCAGCCGGTGCCGCCGGGCGAGAGGTACCCGATCACGCGGTACTGCCCGGCGACGACGTCGCCGGGGCCGAGCTGCGGGAGGAAGGAGTAGCGGGTGCCGCACTTGGGGCAGAAGCCCTCGTCGGGGGCGGGACCGTCGTCGTAGGACAGCCCGATGGTGCCGGTGCAGTCCTGCACTCCGCAGCGCCGGCCGCCCTCGGGGCGGCGGGACGCGGCGCGGACGACGTCCGCGTCGGCGGGGGGCGGGATGCTGGGCAGTTGGACCAGGCCGTCGCGGTCGAGGGCGCCGGGGGTGGCGGCCGCGCGGGGCGTCCCGGCGGGGGCGTCGTCGTCGCATCGTGCGGCACGCGGGCCCGGTAAGGCCGCCGGTCCTGCCTCTTCCCGCGTGGGCGCGGTGGAGGGGTGGCGGCGGCAGGTGCCGCAGTAACCGGAGACGCGGATCGTGCCCTTGCAGGGGCGGTGCGGGCACGGCGTGCCGGGGGCGGTCATGTCGGCGTGCCTCCTTCGTCGCGGTCCTGACCGTCGAGGGGGCCCGGGGCGGGCTGCTCCGGCCGGTCCACCAGGTCGCGGAAGCGGCGGACCGCGGCCTGCGCTTCCGCCACGTCGCAGGGCCGTTCGCGCAGGCTCCGATAGGCCGCCAGGTACAGCTCGTCGGCTGCAAGGTCCTCGCCGCGGGCGGCGCTCTCCTCGTACAGCCGGCGGTAGGGTCCCAGCTCGCCGCGCAACTCCTCGCGGCGGTCCAGTAGTTCGCGCAGGACGGCGATGGCGGGCGGCAGCCGGCGCTCGGCGCGGGCCGCCATGCGCTCGTAGCGCGCGAGGTCGGGGCCGTCCTCCGGCGGGCCGGCGAAAGCTCCCTGGCCCGCGTCCAGTTCGGCGCGGGCGGCCATCACGCTGATCAGTACGTCGACGGCCTTGTCGGTCAGGTCCCCGGCTCCGCGGACCCGGGCCATCAGGCCGTCCAGTTCGCGGCCGGGCCCCAGCGCGATCCGCTCCAGCCGGCCGGCCAGCCGCGCCCTGCGCTCCAGCGCCGGCCGCAGCAGCAGCTCCCGCCGGGCGTGTTCGAGGTGGTCGCCGGCCGAGCGGAAGACCAGCAGCACCCGGTTGCCGCGGGAGGTCAGCAGTGCGAGCAGCCCGATCAGCGACGCCGGGTCCGCGGCGGCGTCGACGCCGTCCACGACCAGGGTGATGGTCACCGCGGCCGCCGCGATGCGCTGCGCGGCGGGCAGTTCCCGGTGCTGGAGCAGGTCCATCCGCTCGGCTATCCGCTCGGCGATCTCCTCGGTGCCGCGGCCGGTCGCGTAGACCGCCAGGTCGAGTCCGCCGGCCGCCGGTACGGTCCCCGGCGAGTCCAGCGAGGGCGGCCCGGTGGAAAAGCGGCTGCGCAACTCCCGGTCGGCCAGGGTGATCGCGCGCCGCAGGGTGGCCGTGCGCACCGGGTCGTCGTCCGGCACCAGGCTGATCTTGACCTGGCGGGCGGCGGGGCCGCCGCGCAGCCAGCGGGCCAGCCGCTCGGCGAACGGCCGATCGAGCAGCGACTGGTCGTCGCCGGCGGCCGCGGAGCGCAGTTCCTCGTCGACCGCGGTCCTGCCCTTCACCCACCTCCTCACCTCGCGCAGGTGCTGCACGATGGTCTCCGCCGGGCTCATGAAGGAGAAGCCGCCGCCCTCCTCCGGGGAGCTGGCCAGCACCATGCCGATGACCTTGTCGGTGGCCAGGTCCACCACCCCGCCGCCGCTGAAGCCGCGCCTGGCCACCCCGGCGGGGCTGCTCGGCTCCAGCTGCACCTGGCCGTCCCGGCCGCAGCCGCCGAGGATGGTGGCGGGCAGCCACAGACCGCCGTTGTACGCCGCGGGGAAGCCGTACATCCGCACCGCGCGGCCCGGCGCGGACACCCGGTGCAGCGACGTCGCCTCGGCGGCGGGCCGCGGCCGGTCCAGGGCGAGCAGCGCCACGTCCCCGACGGGGTCGCCGTTGGCGTCGCGCACCTCGGGCCGGTAGGCCTCCCCGGCGACCCTGGCGGCCACCTCGGGCACCAGCGGCCCGTGCGCGCCGACGAACTCGGCGGTGACCTCTTCGTCCCGCCCCACCACATGCGCGCAGGTCAGCACCCGGTCAGGGCTCAGCAGAATCCCGCTGCCCGCGATCGTCCCGTTGGCCCGCCGGATACGCACCGCCCAGGGCGGCGTCGCCAGGGGCCCGGTCCCGATTCCCCCGTCGGCCTCCATGACGTGCCACTTTACCCCTGACGCCATGTCATGTCCCTTTGATCGACGTAGACTTGTGCTCCGTACGCGAGACCACCCCCTGGGGGCACGCACCGTGGAACCGCCGCCCTTCGTCGGCCTGGCCGAGGTCATCGAGCAGATCCGCGGCGAGCTGGAAGTCGCCCGCGCCGCCGCCGAGGACGAGCGGATCGGCTTCGACGTGGACAGGGTCAGCCTGGAATTCACCGTCCAGGTCCACCGCGCGGGCACCGCGGGCGGCGGCCTGCGCATCGGCGTGGTGACCGCGGAAGTGGGCGGCTCCGTCGACCGCGGAACCACCCATCGCGTACAGGTCGAACTCAAACCGCACACGGACGGCGGCCCCCTCAAAGTCAGCCGCTGACGCCGTCGGGGTCGCTACCCCGCCCGGCCTTTCCCTGCGTGTTGAGTTTGTGTTTCGCGCATCTCCCAGCGCCCCGGCCGGCGGTCGACCGACCTGCCACGATGGCCGGTTGCGGCGGATTCACGCACATTTCGGCGCGCGCACCTTTTGACGTGTGCGACACCCATGCGAAACAAAATAATGAAGTAGATTCAGTCTGAATTAAAGTAACCGGCAATACCTTCCCTCTGCCATTACCCGCGTCCTAGGGTCTCCCCCGTAGGAAGCGTTTTCCCCCCACGTTCATCCTTTTCTTTCACCACGCAGAGGACAGGAAAGCTGTACATGCCGGCAGAACGTGTCACGTCCACCCGCTCCTCCAGCCCCGCCCCCGCGCCGACCGATCCGCCCGCCGGCATGAGCCGCCGCGCGGTGCTGGGCGGAGCCGCCGCCGTCACCGGCGCCGCCGCCGTCACCACGGCCGCCGCCGCGCCCGCCTCGGCCGCCCAGCCCGGGGAAGCCGCCTCCCGCACGGCCCGGTTGCTCAGCGCCCTGCCCGCCGTCTCCGGCATCAGGAAGCGGGCCCGCCTCGTCGACTACGAGGTGGTCGAACTCGCCGCGCTGATGCGGGCCCGCGTCGTCACCGCCGTCCAGGTCACCCAGGCCTACCTGGACCGTATCGACCGTTTCAACGGCCCCTTCGAGACCTACGGCGACAACGGCCTCTACAACGCCTTCGTCCGCGTCGACCGGGCCGGGGCGCTCGCCCAGGCGGCCGACGCCGACGTACGGTTCGCCCGGTCCCGCAACAGCCGCGAGGACCTGCCGCCGCTGCTCGGCATCCCCTTCGGGATCAAGGACTCCGTCGCGGTCAAGGGACTCGAGGCCAAGGACGGCAGCCACGCCTTCGACGGCAACGCCGCCCTGCGGGACGCCACCGTGGTGCACCGGCTGCGCGAGGCCGGCGCGGTGATCCTCGGCCACACCGTCGCCTCGGCCTTCTCCGGCTCCATCACCGGCACGTTCGCCGGCAACGCCTGGAACAAGGCCTACGTGCCCGGCGGTTCGAGCCAGGGCTCGGGTGTCGCCCCGGTCGCCCGGCTGGCGGCGGCCGCCATCGGCGAGGAGACCGGCGGCTCCATCATGATGCCGTCGGCCGCGAACGGCGCCAGCGGCATCAAGCCGTCGCTCGGCACCAGTTCGGTCGCCGGGCTGATGCCGCTGTCCCCCGGCTACGACGTGCTGGGGCCGATCGCCCGCTCGGTGCGCGACGCGTCGCTGATCCTCTCGGTGATCCTCGGCCCCGACCCGGCCGGCGACCCGCTCTCGCTGGCGGCGCCCGACCCCTTCCCCGCGATGCCGCTCACCGCCCGCAAGGGCCGCAGGCCGCTGGCGGGCGTCACCATCGGCATCCCGCAGTCCGACTGGATGCGCACCAGCCGCGGCATCCAGACCGGCACCACACCGCAGGGCACCTACGACGCCGACCACCTGGCCGCCTTCGACCGGCTGCGCCAGCAACTGGCCTCGCTGGGCGCCACGGTGAAGGAATTCCCCGGCCTGGACGTCACCGTGCCCGCCAACGACCCCTACTTCTCCAGCACCGACGTGCTGGCCACCGTCGACGGCTCCCCGGTCTCGCCGTCCTCCGCGGTGCTCAGCCCCAACCGCTACGAGATCCGCTACTGGGACGCGGTCAAGGACTTCGCCGCGACCCGCCCGGCCGACCAGGCCGCGGCGCTGCAGGCGCAGTACGGCCGCAAGGCCCCCGGCGAGACGGCGCCGTCCTTCGAGTCGGCCACCAGGTTCGCCGGCCAGATCCCGGCCGCCGTCCGCGTCGAGGGCGAGCGGCGCCGGCGCACCCTGCAGGCCAACTACCAGGCCACGCTGGACGAGGCGGGCGTCGACTTCATGCTGGTGTTCTCGCTCGGCGCGCAGATCGGCCTGCGCACCGGCAGCGGCTTCCCGGTCTACCGGGCGTACTACCAGCTGCCCAACGCCCTCGCCTGGCCCATGGTCTCCTTCCCGGTCGGCTACGACAGCACGGTCGGCCTGCCGATCGCCGCGCAGTTCTGGGGCCCGCGGTTCAGCGAGCCGCAGATCGTCCAGGCGGCGATCGACTACCAGGAGAACTTCCCGCAGTACCACAACGCGGCGCCGCCGGACCCGGTGGCTGACGCCCCCAAGGTGGCCCCGCGGATGCTGCGTTCGGCCGAGCCGGACACGCCGCCCGAGCTGTCGAACGACCCGCTGGTCGCCGAGGAGGCCCTGCGATGACCTTCCTGACCGTCGGCTGGGGGCCGGTGATCAACGCCGGACTGCCCCCGCAGCACCCGGGCGACGACACCTCGCCGGTCGCCACCGTGGGCTGGCTGCCCAAGCTCGGCACCGCCTTCTACCCCTACCCCCATGACGACCCCGACCAGGACGAGGCGCCGCACCAGTGACCGGACGCATATCGGGGCGGCGCCCGCGCCGCCCGCTCAGCACGCTGACCGTGGGCCTGCTGGCACTCGGCGCGGCCACCGCCGCCGCACTGCCCGCCGCCGCGGCCGCACCCGACGCCCGTCCGGCCACCGTCGCGGCCGGGGACGGCTGGACCGTCACCCGCGGCGCCGGCGGCTACGCCGTCTCGCTCCGGCTCGGCACCCGGCTGCCGGTCAGGGACGACGTCCCCGACCTGCTCGCCGACGGCCTCGACCTCGGCCCCGCCGCCGAGTCCGCCGACGGCCGGACCCTCACCGCGACGACCACCGACCCCGCCGTCGCCCAGGCCTCGACGATCGCCTGGCAGTGGTCGACCGGCGGCAGCGACACCGCCGCCGGACCCACCTCGTTGACCTCCGCGGCCGCCCAACTCCAGGCCCAGCGCGAGACCCTGGACACCGCCCGCGCCGGCGGCCGCCCCGCACCGGCGAAACCCGGCGGCACCGGCGCCACCCCGGCCGACCCCACGACGGTCGGCACCGGCGAATACGGCGTCGCCGACTACGACTTCGGCGCCCAGTCCATCGCGCTGGCCGACATCGGCGGCATCCGCGGTGAGTTGGAGGGCCGCATCTACCTGCCGGCCGGCCACGGGCCGCACCCGCTGGTGGTCTTCCTGCACGGCCGGCACAGCGCCTGCTACAACACCACCACGCTCAAGGGCGCCAGCGGCTGGCCCTGCCCGGTCGGCACCACGCCCATCCTCAGCTACGCCGGCTACGACGGCGCGGGCGAGGCGCTCGCGGCCGACGGCTACACCGTCGTGTCGATCTCGGCGAACGCCGTCAACGCCAACGACAACCAGCTCTCCCCCGACGACGGAGCCGTCACTCGCGGCCAGTTGGTGCTGGACACGCTGACCATGCTCAAAGCCGCGAACAGCGGCCGCCAGGTCACCTACCACGACGCCGCGACCGGCCAGGACGTCACGCTCGACCAGGCGCTGACCGCCGGCCGGGACACGTACCCCGCGGGCACGCTCACCGCCCGCAGGCTGGCCGGCACCATGGACTTCGGCAGCATCGGCCTGATGGGCCACTCGCGCGGCGGCGAGGGCGTCGTCACCGCGGGCACCCTCAACGAGGCGCTGCCGCAGCCGTGGAACATCAAGTCGGTCTTCGCGCTGGCGCCGATCGACTTCACCCGCGCGACCCTGCCCGACGTCATCACCACGACGCTGCTGCCGTACTGCGACGGCGACGTCTCCGACCAGCAGGGCCAGCACTTCTACGCCGACTCGCGCGACGGCACCTTCGCCGACGACGTGCAGCGCTCGGACGTCTGGGTGATGGGCACCGACCACGACTTCTACAACACGTCCTGGACGCCGCCCTATCCGGCGGCCTCCGACGACTGGTCGAAGACCGACGACCCGGTCTGCGGCACCAGCGCCACCGCGCTCGCCTCTGGCCAGAACATCCGGTTGACCGCCGCCCAGCAGTACCAGGTCGGATCGGCCTACATCGCCGGGTTCTTCGAGGCCACCCTCGGCCGGCAGGCCGCGTTCCAGGGCCTGTTCGACGGCTCGGGCCAGGAACCGCCGTCCGTGTCCGGCTACGCCGACGTCCGCACCGTCGCGCAGCAGCCGCAGGCCGACCGGGCCGACCTCACCACCTTCAAGGCCGCCTCGCCGCTGGTGACCGCCACCGGTGACATGAGCGCCACGGTCTGCGCCAGCAAGTACGGCCGCACCGTGCCGGAACCGCTGCCGTACTGCACCAACCCCGGCAGCACCCTGACCAACCAGCAGGTGCCGTACTGGACCCCGGCGAACTACGCGCCGAACGTACCGCTCAACCCCATGACGCACCTGACCTGGACCGGCACGGACGGCGGCCTGGCCGTCACCGTCCCGCCCGCGCGGCGCGACGTCACGCGTTACGACGAGATGACCCTCGACATGTCCCCCGACGAGAGCGTCGCCGCCGGCACGGACCTCACCCTCACCGTGGCCGACACCGCCGGCCGCCGCTGGAGCGCCCCGGTCTCCACCCTCAACCCGTGGGCGGTGAACCGGATGCCCGCCAGTACGTCCACCAGCCTCGGCAAGATCGTGCTCCAGCAGGTCCACGTACCCACCGCGGACCTGCGCAAGGCGGGCGTCGACCTGCGCCGCCTCGCCTCGGTCCTGCTCACTCCCGCCGCGGGCCCCGGTGGGGCGTACGTGTCCGACCTGGGCTTCGACCGCAAGGCGCTGGGCGTGCCGCACGCCCAGCGGCGCAGCACCGTCAACGTGGCCTCCACCTCGGTGGAGGAGGGCTCCGCGGTGTCCACCGACCATGTGGCGGTCTACCTGTCGCAGCCGAGTGCCGACCCGGTCAGCGCCTACCTCACCGTCCTCGGCAGCGCCACCGCCGGCGCACTCGCCCCGGCGATGGCCCAGGTCACCTTCCCGCCCGGCGAGACCTGCCAGGCGGTCGCCTTCCCGGTGACCGGCGACACCCTGCCGGGAGCGGCCGCCACCACCACCTACAAGGTCGCGGTGTCCGACTCCGGCAACGCGGTGCTGGGCGACCACGACTTCGGCACCGTCACCGTCCGCGAGGACGACGGCGTGATCGCCCCGGCCACCGCCGTACCCCCGGTGGGCGACCAGGGCGACGTCTGCGCCGGCCACCGCACCGGGGGAGGCCACCACTGACCGGCCGCCCGACCGCCCGTCTCTGAGACCTCGCCCCGCCGCTCACAGCGGCGGGGTGTCGTCAGGTCCGCTTCCTGCGGCTCGAGTGCCGGAAACCGAACGGGCCGGGCAGATCCCACGAGGTGGTGCGCCGTCCGGTCGACGAGCGCGTGTAGTGCGGACCGTGCCCCTTGAACCCGAACGTGAACGACCGGGAGTTGCGCCCCAGGTTGAGCCGGACCCCGGGAAAGATCCAGAACGACTTCCGGAACGTGACCGGCATGTCGGACCCCTTTCGTCTCGCTGTCGACACCGTCACCCCCCGGCTTCCCCGAGTCGGCCCCCTTAGACCCGCGTTCATGGCCACGGCGGTACGGGGACAGGCCAGGTGCCTTTGCCGGCAGGCCGGTTGGCGGTCGTCCCGGGCGTCGCTCATCAACCGTCGTCCCGCAACACCTCGGCGACGGAGGCCCGGTAAGCCGGCAGGACTCAATGACGAGACCGCGCGGCTGTGAGCCGGACCGCCGGGCTGGGGGCACCCGGGCCGTGGAGGGCCTGGGCGTGCGCCGATTCCGGGGCTCGGGAGAAGATCTCGTCCACGGCCCAAGGCGCTGCTGTGGACCCCGGAACGCGTCAAGCGCTGGAAAGCGACCGGCGACAAGCCCCCACCGATCATGGTGTGGACGCCGGAACTCCTGGGCCGCTACCTGGATGCTGCGGAAGGGGACCGGCTGTACGCACTGTTCCATCTGGTCGCCTTCCGCGGGCCGCGGCGCGGGGAGGCCGTCGGCCAGGACTGGGCCGGCGTCGCGCTGGACCGCGGTGAACTGACCGTGTCCAAGACGATCGTCCATGACGGCTGGGGCCTCCCGCCGATCAGCTTCCGGGACCTTCGGCACCTGGCCGCCACCTTGATGCACGCAAGCGGCGCGGACACGCACACGATCAAGGAAACACTGCGGCACGCCTCGATCCAGCTGACCTCCGACACCTACACCAACCTGCTGCCGGAGCTGGACCGCCAAGTGGCCGAGAAGGCGGCCCGGCTGGTCCCCCGAGCAGCCGACAAGGCGGCTCCCCGCACCTCCGGGCTCACATCGGGCTCACACGCCCTCACGAAGGAAGACCTGCTTCCCCTCGCCAAGCCCGGTCTCGGGGCTGATGCGCAGGTCAACCGGCATATGCACGGTCCGGGACTCGGTGGGGCGGCTGGGACTCGAACCCAGGACCGGCGGATTATGAGTCCGCTGCTCTAACCGGCTGAGCTACCGCCCCGTACGGCGTGGCGTGCGCGCCGTCTGCCGCAGCATAGCTGCTCATACGATCTGTCGCCCTCGTGGGTCACAGACGCGTCATCAGGTGGACTCGCGGGGCGGGAGGACGGTTCCCGCGGGTATGAAAAAGGACCCCAACGGGGTCCTGATTCGGCGCTCCCCCGACTGGACTCGAACCAGTAACCTGCCGGTTAACAGCCGGCTGCTCTGCCAATTGAGCTACAGGGGACCAGCTCCCCCGACTGGACTCGAACCAGTAACCTGCCGGTTAACAGCCGGCTGCTCTGCCAATTGAGCTACAGGGGATCGCTCTGCGTGCACCGAATGCACCCGCCGGGATGGTCCCGGAAGGCGTGTTCTCGGTGCGACACATACATTAGCGCAAGTGGGAGGGTGCTCCGCCAACCATTGCGCCCGGGGTTGTCAGCCGGGTGCACAGGGTAGGCGCGGGGCACAGGCGTGGTGCGGACGAGTCCGGAGGAAGGGTGGAGCCATGCGCTACAAGCTGACGTTCATCGTGGGAGCCGCGTTCGGCTTCGTGATCGGCGCACGGGCGGGCCGGGAGCGGTACGACCAGCTGGTCGCCGGTGCCCAGCGCTTCGCGAAGAACCCGGCGGTGCGCAATGCCGCCGAGAGCGCCGCGCAGCAGAGCAGGACCGCGGCGGTGAAGGCCGCGGACACCGTCTCCGCCAAGGTCGGGCCGCGGCTGCCGGACGCCCTGGCCGAGCGGGTGCGGTCCCTGCGCAACGGGCACGGGCCCGACGACGACTGGGGCACCTCGAACACCTGACCTCCCACCGTGAGGCGCGGAGGCCGCCCGGTACGGCATCATCGGCCGTATGGGCAAAGTGGCCGGTATAGACAGCTCCACCGCGGGTACCACCGTCGTCGTCTGCGATTCCGACACCGGTGAGGTCCTGCGGCAGGGGTACGCACCCCACCAGGTGCCGGACGGCGAGAAGCCGACGGAGATCGACCCGCAGGCATGGCTCCTGTCGCTGGGCGAGGCGGCCAAGGGCGGGGTGCTCGAAGGTGTGCAGGCGATCGGGATCTCCGGGCAGCAGCACGGACTGCTCGCGCTGGACGCGGGCGGTGTGACCGTACGCCCGGCGCTGCTGCGCGGGGACAAGCGGGCGCAGGCGCAGGCCGCGGACCTGACGGAGGAGCTGGGCGGGGCCGCGGGCTGGGCGGAGGCGGTGGGCGCGCAGCCGCAGGCGGCGTATCCGGTGGCGAAGCTGCGCTGGCTGGCGCAGCGCGAGCCGGCCGCGGCCAAGCGCGTCGCCGAGGTGCTGCTGCCGCACGACTGGCTGGTGTGGCAGCTGCTCGGCCAGCCGGTCCGGCGCACCACCGACCGCGGCGACGCGTCCGGCACCGGCTACTGGTCGGCGGCTAACGGCGACTACCGCAGGGACCTGGTCGAGCTGGCGCTGGGGCACCAGGTGGCACTGCCCGACGTGCTGGCGCCCGCGGAGCCCGCCGGCCAGACGCCCGAGGGCCTGCTGATCTCGGCGGGCACCGGCGACAACATGGCCGCGGCCCTGGGCCTCGGGCTGGGCCCGGGCGACGCGGTGGTCTCGCTCGGCGCGGCGGGCACCGTCTTCGCGGTCCACCACGAGGCGCTGAAGGACCCGACGGGTACGGTCACCGCGTTCGCCGACGCCACCGGCCGCCACCTCCCGGTGGTCCAGGTGCGCAATGCCGTACGCACGCTGCGCGGCACCGCCGAGCTGCTGGGCACGGACCTGGCGGGGCTCTCGGAGCTGGCCCTCCAGTCGACGCCGGGGGCGTACGGGCTGGTGCTGCTGCCGTATCTGGAGGGCGAGCGGACCCCGGACCTGCCGCACACCGCGGGCACCCTGGCAGGGCTGCGGCGGGACTCGATGAAGCGGGAGCACCTGGCGCGGGCGGCCTTCGAGGGCATGCTGTGCGGGCTGGCCGACGCGCTGGACGTGCTGCGCAACAAGGGCGTCGAGGTGCACCGGGTCTTCCTGCTGGGGGCGGCGGCCGAGCTGCCCGCCGTCCGTGCGCTGGCGCCCGCGCTCTTCGGCACCCTGGTGGTGGTCCCGGCCCCGGCGGAGTACGCGGCGATCGGCGCGGCCCGGCAGGCGGCCTGGTCGCTGGGCGCGGTGCTCGGCTCGCAGTCGCAGAGCGAGCCCCCGCACTGGCAGCAGCCCGGGGCGCTGCTGCTCGACCCGGCCGACGACGAGTCCGCCGCGGACGGTGGTGCGGGTGGTGCGGGTGGTGCGGAGGGCGGGAACGGCGGCGGCGGTGCGGCCGTTGGTTCGGCAGTGCGCCAGCAGTACATCGCTGTGCGCGAACACACCCATCCGGGAGCCTTTGCCTCGCTTTAATCACGTGCGGTATGGGGATGCCTGAGGATAGTGTTGCGCGCCGGTCGGGGGGCTGTACCGGACCGGGCCGCCAGAGAGCCGACCCGACCCGACCCACCGACCGATGAGGTAGTCAGTGTGCTGATCAGACTCCTGCGCTCCCACCTGGGGCCGTACAAACGGCCCATCGGCGTGCTCGTCGTGCTCCAGCTCGTCCAGACCATCGCCGCGCTCTTCCTGCCCACTCTGAACGCCGACATCATCGACAACGGCGTGATCAAGGGCGACTCCGGTTACATCCTGGGCATGGGCGCCACCATGATCGGCGTCACCGTCGTGCAGGTCGTGTGCGCGATCGGCGCGGTCTACTACGGCGCCCGCACCGCGATGGCGGTCGGCCGGGACATCCGGAGGTCCGTCTTCGACCAGGTGCAGAGCTTCTCGGCCCGCGAGGTCGGGCAGTTCGGCGCCCCGTCGCTGATCACCCGCACCACCAACGACGTCCAGCAGGTGCAGATGCTGGTGCTTATGACCTTCACCATGATGGTCTCGGCGCCGATCATGTGCGTCGGCGGCATCATCATGGCGCTCGGCCAGGACGTGCCGCTGTCCTCGCTGCTGCTGGCCGTGGTGCCGGTGCTGGGCGTCGCGGTCAGCCTGATCATCCGCAAGCTGCGCCCGATCTTCCGCACCATGCAGAAGCGGGTCGACACCGTGAACCGGGTGCTGCGCGAGCAGATCACCGGCATCCGGGTGATCAGGGCCTTCGTCAAGGACGACTACGAGAAGCAGCGCTTCGCCAAGGCCAACGACGAGGTCACCGAGGTGTCGCTGGCCAGCGGCAAGCTGCTGGCGCTGATGTTCCCGACCGTGATGGCGATCGTGAACGTCTCCAGTGTCGCCGTGCTGTGGTTCGGGGCGCACCGGATCGACAGCGGCGGCATGCAGATCGGCGCGCTGACCGCCTTCCTCAGCTACCTGATGCAGATCCTGATGTCGGTCATGATGGCCACCTTCATGTTCATGATGGTGCCGCGCGCCGAGGTGTGCGCCGAGCGCATCGAGGAGGTGCTCGGCACCTCCTCCAGCGTCGTACCGCCCAGGGCGCCGATCACCACCTTGCGCCGGCACGGCGAGCTGGAGCTCTTCAACGTCGACTTCGCCTACCCCGGGGCCGAGGCCGCGGTGCTGCGGGGCGTCGACCTGATCGCCAGGCCGGGCGAGACGACCGCGGTGATCGGCTCCACCGGCAGCGGCAAGTCCACCCTGCTCGGCCTGATCCCGCGGCTGTACGACGCGACGGGCGGCCGGGTGCTGGTCGACGGCGAGGACGTGGCGGAGCTGGAGCCGGCGCTGCTGGCCAGGACGGTGGGCCTGGTGCCGCAGAAGCCGTATCTCTTCTCCGGGACGGTGGCCACGAACCTGCGGTACGGCAAGCCGGACGCCACCGACGAGGAGCTGTGGCACGCGCTGGAGGTGGCGCAGGCCAAGGGCTTCGTGTCGAAGCTGGAGGGCGGCCTCGACGCCCCGATCGCGCAGGGCGGCACGAACGTGTCCGGCGGCCAGCGGCAGCGGCTCGCGATCGCGCGGCTGCTGGTGCGGCGGCCGGAGATCTACCTCTTCGACGACTCCTTCTCCGCACTGGACTACGCCACGGACGCCGCGCTGCGCGGCGCGCTGGCGGCGGAGACCGCGCAGGCGACGGTGGTGATCGTGGCCCAGCGGGTGTCCACGATCCGCGACGCCGACCGGATCATCGTCCTGGACGAGGGCCGCGTCGTCGGCACCGGCACCCACGACGAGCTGATGGCCGAGAACGAGACCTACCGGGAGATCGTGTTGTCCCAGCTGACCGAGCAGGAGGCCGCAGCGTGAGCGGCGCGTCGGGCAACGGCTCGGGCGCACCCAACGGGAACGGGGCCTCCGGCGGCGGGACATCCGGCAACGGGACCTCTGGCAACGGAGCCTCCAGCAACGGCGCGTCCGGCAACGGCGCCGGCCCCCTGAGCAAGGGGCCGGCCGGCGGCGGCAAGCCGATGGCCGTCGCCCGCCGCGGCCCCGCGGCCATGGCCGGACCCGGCCGCTTCATGAGCGGCGGCCCGATCGAGCGCTCGATGGACTTCAAGGGCTCCCTCAAGCGCCTCCTCGGCCTGATGCGCCCCGACCGCCTCCTCCTCTACGTCGTCCTCGCCGTGGGCACGGTGAGCGTCGCGCTCGCCGTCACCGGGCCGCGCATCCTCGGCCACGCCACCGACCTGATCTTCGCCGGCGTGATCGGCAAGCAGCTCTCGGGCACCACCAAGGACCAGGCGCTGGACTCGCTGCGGGCGCACGGCAAGGGCGGGGTCGCCGACATGCTGTCGGGCATCGACTTCACGCCCGGCAAGGGCATGGACTTCGGTGCGATCGGCAGCGTGCTGCTGCTCGCCCTCGGGGTGTACCTGGTGGCGTCGCTCTTCAGCGTCGTCCAGATGCGGGTCGCGACCACGGTCATCAACCGGACGGCGTACCGGCTGCGCCAGGACGTCGAGGCGAAGCTGTCCCGGCTGCCGCTGTCGTACTTCGACCAGCAGCCGCGCGGCGAGGTGCTCAGCCGCGCCACCAACGACATCGACAACATCGGCACGACCATGCAGCAGACCATGGGCCAGCTGATCAACTCGCTGCTGACCATCGTCGGTGTGCTGGCGATGATGTTCTGGATCTCCTGGCTGCTCGCCCTGGTGGCGCTGATCACCGTGCCGGTGACGCTGCTGGTGGCGACCCGGGTCGGCAAGCGGGCGCAGCCGCAGTTCGTGCAGCAGTGGAAGACCACCGGGCAGCTGAACGCGCACATCGAGGAGATGTACACCGGCCACTCCCTGGTGAAGGTCTTCGGCCGCGCGGAGGAGTCGGCGGAAACCTTCCGGCAGGAGAACGAAGCCCTCTACGACACCGGCTTCAAGGCGCAGTTCATCTCCGGCACGATCCAGCCGATGATGATGTTCATCGGCAACCTGAACTACGTCCTGGTCGCCGTCGTCGGCGGCCTGCGGGTCGCCTCGGGCGCGCTGTCCATCGGCGACGTCCAGGCGTTCGTGCAGTATTCGCGGCAGTTCAGCCAGCCGCTCACGCAGGTCGCGAGCATGGCGAACCTGATCCAGTCCGGTGTCGCCTCGGCCGAGCGGGTCTTCGAACTGCTCGACGCCGAGGAGCAGTCGAAGGAGCCGAAGGCCCCGGCCCGCCCCGCCGAGCTGACCGGCCGGGTCGCCCTCGAGGACGTGTCCTTCCGCTACGACCCGGACCAGCCGCTGATCGACGGCCTGTCGCTGGCGGTGCAGCCCGGCCAGACGGTCGCCATCGTCGGCCCGACCGGCGCGGGCAAGACCACGCTGGTCAACCTGCTGATGCGCTTCTACGAGGTCTCCGGCGGCCGGATCACCCTCGACGGCACGGACGTCGCGGCGATGTCCCGCGAAGAGCTGCGCTCCTCGATCGGCATGGTCCTCCAGGACACCTGGCTCTTCGGCGGCACGATCGCCGAGAACATCGGCTACGGCACCGAGGACGCCACCCGCGCCGACATCGAGGCGGCCGCCAGGGCCGCCCACGCCGACCGCTTCATCCGCACCCTCCCCGACGGCTACGACACCGTCATCGACGACGAGGGCACCGGCGTCAGCGCCGGCGAGAAGCAGCTCATCACCATCGCGCGGGCCTTCCTGTCCAACCCGGTCATCCTGGTCCTGGACGAGGCGACCAGCTCGGTCGACACCCGCACCGAGGTCCTCATCCAGCGCGCGATGGCCAAACTGAGCCACGGCAGGACCAGCTTCGTGATCGCCCACCGCCTGTCCACGATCCGCGACGCCGACGTGATCCTGGTCATGGAGTCCGGCGCGATCGTCGAACAGGGCACCCACGACGAACTCCTGTCCGCCGGCGGCGCCTACGCCCGCCTGTACGAGGCCCAGTTCGCCCAGGCAGTGGCGGAGGTCGACTGACCACCACCGGCCTCACCGGCTCCCCCCGGGCCTCAGCGTCCGCAGCATCTGCCTGGCCTGGGGCACGGCGGCACGCCGCCGCCGGGAGGCCTTGCGCGGCGGGTGGGCGCACTATGGTGTGAGGTCGGCCGGACACCGGGAGCGGCGATGAGCGGATGGCGTGCGCTGGGGGCGGCTGCGGCGGTCGCGGTGGTGCTGGTCGCGGGGTGTACGGGGGGCAGCGGCGGGGGCGGCGGGGGTGGTACGGCGACCACCCGGGCGGCGTCGCGGTCGTACCTGACCGGGGAGCCGGGCACCGCGGGCCGGGTGGTGGCCGTGAAGATCGACAACGTGCCGGCCGCCCGCCCGCAGACCGGGCTGAACGGCGCGGCGATCGTCTACGCCATCGAGGTCGAGGGCGGGCTGTCCCGCCTGATGGCGGTCTACGACGGCAGGCACCTGCCGCCGGCCGTCGGCCCGGTCCGCAGCGCGCGGCAGACGGACCTGCAGCTACTCGCGCAGTACGACAAGCCCGCGCTCGCCTTCTCCGGCGCGCAGAGCCGCCTGCTGCCGGTGCTGAAGAAGAGTACGGACCTGACGGCGGTGACCGGCACGAAGGACTTCTTCCGCAACCACGACCGCCCCGCCCCGCACAACGAGTACCTGCATCCGGCGCACGCGGCGGCCAAGGGCGGCACCGCCAAGGACATCGGTCTGCGCTTCGCCACCGCGGCCCCGGCGGGGGGCACCGCGACGACGACCACCTCGGCCAGGATGCCCGCCGCCCGCTTCTCCTTCACCTGGAACGGCTCGCAGTACAAGGTCGCCATGGACGGCCGCATGTCGCCCTGGACGGCCGACAACGTCATCGTCCAGCACGTGGCCGTCAAGGAGTCCGACTTTCACAGCCGCACCGGCCCCGTCCCCTACTCCCAGACCGTCGGCCACGGTTCGGCGGTGATCCTGCGCAACGGCCGTTCGTACGACGCCACATGGGACCGCCCCGCGGCATCCGACGGGACGGCGTACACCTTCGACGGCCGTACGCTGCCGCTGCATCCGGGCCGCACCTGGATCGTGCTCGAACCCTGAGGTCCGAAGCGCGCCTGGCACTTGCGGGACATAGACAGCCAGCTGTGCAGTTGGCTGGCCAAGTGTTACCGTTGAAGCATGAACGGTCAGCAGGCACCCCCGACGGCGGACACCGCGAAACTCGCCGGTGAGCTGCGGGTGGCGCTCGCGCAGCTCGTGCGGCGGCTGCGGGAGCAGGCGGACGGGATGGACCTCACGCGGTCCCAGTCGTCCGTGCTGCTGCGGCTGGAGCGGGACGGGGCCGCGACCGCGACCGCGCTGGCCCGCGCCGAGGGCGTACGGCCGCAGTCGATGGCGAAGATCGTGCGGGCGCTGGAAGCGGCCGGCCTGGTCGGCGGGGCGCCCGACCCGAAGGACCGGCGCAAGACGCTGCTGAGCATCACCGAAGCCGCACGCGAGGAGTTCAGGACCGGGCGGCTCGCCAAGGAGGACTGGCTGACCCGGGCGCTGGACACGACGCTGTCCGCCGCGGAGATCGAGCAGCTCGCCTCGACCGCGGACCTGCTCCGCCGGCTGGCCCAGTCGCCCTGAAGCGGCCCGCCCCGCCACTTCCCCACGGATACCGATCCACCGAAGGGTCCGCCATGCCCGTCACCACCCTCGACCCGACCACCGCACTCGTCGTCGTCGACCTCCAGAAGGGCGTCGCCGGCCTGCCCGCCGACGCCATGACCACCGCCCGGTCGTGAACGGGACCACCGCGCTGAAGGCGCGCACCGCCGCACCCGGGAAGCCGTTCGGGGCGCGGTTCGTCAGCCCGCTGCTGCTCGGCTCGACGCTCAACCCGATCAACAGCTCGATGATCGCGACCGGTCTGGTCGGGATCGGGCTGGACTTCCACAAGGGTCCCGGCACCACGGCCTCGCTGATCTCGGTGCTGTACCTGTGCAGCGCGGTGGCGCAGCCCACGATGGGCAAGCTGGCCGCCGTCTTCGGCGCCCGCCGGGTCTTCCTGTCCGGTGTGGCGATCCTGCTGGCCGCGGGCGTCATCGGGGCCGCGGCCCCGGCGTTCGGCTTCCTGCTGGTGTCTCGGGCGCTGATCGGAATCGGCACGTCGGCCGCGTATCCGACGGCGATGGCACTGGTCAGGAAGCGGGCGGACGAGCTGGGGACCGGTGTGCCCAGCCGGGTGCTGGGCAATTTCTCCATCGCCTCGCAGGTCACGATCGTCGTCGGGCTGCCGCTCGGCGGGCTGCTGGCCGGGGCGTGGGGCTGGCGGGCGATCTTCCTGGTCAACGTGCCGCTCGCGCTCGTCACGCTGGTCTTCACGCTGATCGGCGTCGCGCCGGACAGGCCACCCGCCGAGGACCGCCGCCGGTCCCTCTTCGCCACCGTCGACGTCCCCGGCATCGCGCTGTTCGCCGGCACGATCGTCAGCCTGCTGCTCTTCCTGTCCGACCTGACCTCGCCCACCTGGTGGCTGGTGCCGGTGACCGCCGTCCTCGGCGCGGCCCTGGTGGTGTGGGAACGGCGTACGGCCAGTCCGCTGGTCGACGTGCGGATGCTGGGCCGCAACCAGCGCCTGCTGCGCACGTACGTCCGCCAGGCGCTCGTCTCGCTCGGCACGTACACCGCCCTGTACGGCACCAGCCAATGGATGGAGGAGAGCGCCCACTACTCCGCCTCCCAGGTGGGCCTGATCCTGCTGCCGCTGTCGGGCGTCAGCATCGTGGTCGCCCGCCTGGTGTCCGGGCGCGGCTGGGTGCGGTGGCCGCTGATCCTGACCGGGATCGCGATGGTGCTGACCGGCGCGGTGATGCTGTTCATCACCCACACCTCGCCGGTGGTCGTGCTGCTCGGCATGTCGATGCTCTTCGGCTTCGCGAACGGCTTCAGCGGCTTCGCCAACCAGGCCACCCTCTACGTGCAGTCCCCCGCGACCGAGATAGCCGTGGCCTCCGGCCTCTACCGCACCTTCGCCTACTTCGGCGCGATCTTCTCCTCCAGCCTGATCGCCATCGCCTTCGGCCACGCGGCCACGGACGCGGGCCTCCACGCGGTGTCCTACGTGATCACCGCCATCGGCGTACTGGTCCTGCTGATGACGCTCCTGGACCGCCACATCCCCGCCCGCGCGGAGCGCTGACCGCGGACCGCGGCTGGTCGCCGCCTCGCCGGCCGTCGGGTCAGGCCTTCTTCTGGACGTGGCCCGTCGACACCGCGGCCCACCCGCCGCCGCCGGATTCCGTGCCGGTCTCGTCGGAGGAGGTCGCGTGCCAACCTATGCCGGTGGACGAGCGGGTGGCGTGGATGATGTGGTCGCCCTCGCCGAGGGCGGTGATGCCGGGCATCAACGCGTGGGCCGCGTCGGACAGTTCGTGCGGGGTGCCCTCGGCGAGGACGAAGGGGCCGCCCAGGGAGGGAACCTGGGCCACCAGGGTGGAGCCCGACACGTCGAGAGCGGTGATCCGCTCGGCGGGGATCAGGGTGCTGCCGTCGTAGGTGCGGATCCGGACGCTGCTCATGGCGGCGTTCCCTTCGGTCGGCCCCCGGGTGGGGGGCGCCTGCTCTTCAGGACGCGGGGGCACGGGCCCGGGTTGCCGCGGTCGGTGCCGGCTCAGCGGACCTCGTCGGGGTGCCGGGTGTCGAAGTCGTCGCGGGAGGCGGCGATGGCGTCCTTGTGGGTGCGGGACCAGTCGGCCAGGGCGGCGACGGCCCCGGCGAAGCTGCGGCCGGTCGCGGTGAGGCGGTAGTCGGTCCGCGGCGGGATCGTCGGGTAGACGGTCCGCTCCACGAGGCCGTCGCGGACCAGCCGCTTCGCCGTCACGCTCAGCATCCGCTGGGAGATGCCGGGAACGGCGTGCTGCAGTTCGCGGAAGCGCCGGGTGCCCTTGGCCAGTTCGACCACGAGCAGGACGGACCACCGGTCGCCGAGCCGGTCGAGGACGTCGCGGATACCGCAGTCGTCCTCGCAGGGGGCGTACGGGTCGGCCGCCTCGGTGGCGGGAGTCGTACGGGTGCGTGTGCCGGCCATCAGTGCCCCTTCGTGCGCCGGGTGTTCCTGCAACTCCCCAACACCGCACGGGGCGCCCTGCTTCCTGCCCGGCCGCCGCGAACGGAACGCGCTGAGCTGCGGGCTTACCGCGGTGTGAGCGGCTGACCCGAAAGTGCCTCCTTCCGCGGGGCGGGCGGGGGACGCAGGCTCGGGAGCGCCATCACGAAACGACGTGCACATGGGGAGCAGCGATGATTTTGGTGACCGGTGTCTCCGGCGGCCTCGGCGGCCTGATCCTGAGCGGGCTGGCCGGCCTGGACGGCCTCGACGCCGTGGGCGGCACCCGCGGCGGCGACGGGCGCGGCGCCCGCCGTGTCGACTTCGACGACCCGGCGTCGCTGCCCGAGGCGTTCGCCGGCGTGGACGTGCTGCTGGTCGTCTCGGCCGGATACGCCGAGGACGACGTCGTCTACGCCCGGCACGGCGCGGTCGCCGACGCGGCCGCGGCCGCGGGCGTACGCCACGTCGTCTACACGAGCCTGGCGTCCTCCGGGGAGTCGATGACGATCGCGCTCCCGCACCGCTGGACCGAGGACCGGCTCTCGGGCGGGCCGTTCACCACCACGGTCCTCCGCAACGGCCTGTACACCGAGGTGCCGGTCGGGCTGGCGGTCGCGGGCGCCGCCGAGGCGGCGGCCTCCGGGGTCTTCGCGGCGCCCTTCGGCAAGGGGCGGGTCTCGGTGGTGGTCAAGCAGGACCTGGCCGACGCGGCCGTGCGGGTCGCCGCCGAGTCGCAGCTCGACCTGGCGGCCGGACGCCCGAGCCGCCACGCGGGCCGGGTCTACGAACTGGAGGGCGCCACCGCGATCGGCGGCGCGGACATCGCCGCCGTGCTCGCCGGATCGCTCGGGCGGCCGGTCGCCTACCGGGCGGCGTCGCTGGCCGAGGCGCGTGCGGGCCTGGACGGCAGCGGCCTCGAGCCGTACCAGGTCACGCACGCCCTGTCGCTGTTCTCCAACGTGATCGCGGGCCGCGCCGAGGCCCGCTCGTCCGACCTGGCCGACCTGCTCGGCGTACCGCCCCGCCCGGTCCTGGACGCGGTCGCCGCCGCGCTCCGCGCGGGCGGCTACCAGGGGCAGTCGGTCTCGGCGACGCGGGACCGCGGTGAGGGCCCGGCGCAGGGCCAGGCCCAGGCCCCGGACCAGGCCCCGGACCAGGTGCCCTACTCCAGGTAGCCGCGGAGCTGGTCGGCGAACGCGTGGTCGCGGAGCTTGCTGAGGGTCTTGGACTCGATCTGGCGGATGCGTTCGCGGGTGACACCGAAGAGGCGGCCGATCTCCTCCAGGGTGCGCGGGCGGCCGTCGGCGAGGCCGTAGCGGAGTTGGACGACCTTGCGTTCGCGTTCGCCGAGGGTCGACAGGACCGCTTCGAGGTGCTCGCGCAGCAGCATGAAGGCGGCCGACTCGACCGGGCAGGCGGCGTCGCCGTCCTCGATGAGGTCGCCGAGGGCGACGTCGTCCTCCTCGCCGACCGGCGCGTGCAGCGAGACCGGTTCCTGGGCGAGCCGGAGGACTTCGCCGACCCGTTCGGGGGTGATGTCGAGCTGGGCGGCGACGTCCTCGAAGGTGGGCTCGCAGCCGCGTTCCTGGAGCAGCCGGCGCTGGACGCGGACGACGCGGTTGATCAGCTCGACGACGTGGACCGGGACGCGGATCGTACGGGCCTGGTCGGCGAGCGCGCGGGACATGGCCTGGCGGATCCACCAGGTGGCGTAGGTCGAGAACTTGTAGCCGCGGGCGTAGTCGAACTTCTCGACCGCCCTGATCAGCCCGAGGTTGCCCTCCTGGACCAGGTCCAGCATCGTCAGGCCGCGTCCGATGTAACGTTTCGCCACCGACACGACCAGCCGCAGGTTCGCCTCGATCAGCCGCCGTTTGGCCATCCGGCCCTGGACGACGATGCAGTCGAGGTCCACGGCGAGCTGCGAGTCCAGGACCGGGAAGGCGGTCAGCTTCTCCTCCGCGAACAGCCCCGCCTCGACCTGCCGGGCCAGCTCCACCTCCTGCGCTGCGGTGAGCAGCGGGATACGGCCGATCTCGCGCAGGTACTGCCGGAAGAGATCGGCGGACGGGCCGCCCGGGTCGGCCCGCGGGCGGCGGCGCAGCGCGGGTTCGACGACGATGTCGACCACGGCGTCGACCGCCGCCGCCACCGGTTCGAAGGGCGCCGCCTCCTCAGATCCGCCGGCGAGCGGCGGTTCGGACTCGGCTCGCTGCTCGGGCACCCGGACGTCTTCTTCCACGTCGAGGGCGGCGACGGGTGCCAGGACCGGCCGACCGGTCGGTACGGCCACGGGTATCGGGATCTGCGCCTGCGTTTGCGTGGGCGTCTGCACGGAAGCGACCTCCGCGGTGAGCGCGACATTGGGCTCTGAGAGGGCTCGGAGAAGGCTCGGGAGGAGCCGAGGGGGGCTCTGGGCCGTCACCCAGTGTGGCCCACGCAGGGCCGATGCCACGAGGGTCGTGCGGCCGGTTTTTCGTTTTCCGTTACGCTTCGCGTTCGATCCGACACACGCGACGGTCCCGCCGCGGCCCCGTTACAGCGCCGCCGCGCCCTGCTCGCGCAGCCGCTGGCCGTACTGCTGGAGCGCCCACAACTCGCCGAGGGCCGCCGTGACCTCGGGCGCGTCGGGCGGGACACCCTGGGCGGCCAGGCGGGCCTGCGTGGCGTGCACCTGTGCGACCCGGCGTTCGACCGCCAGCATCCGCACCCGCACCAGCACCTCGCCGGCGTAGAACTCCGGGGCCTTGTGCATCACCGGCTCGACCGCCAGCTCGGTCACCATCATCCGCACGGTGTCGTCGGGCGCGGCCTCCCGCACCCGGACCAGGAACTCCGCGTCGGCCTGCTCCACCCCGCCTACCTCGGCGATGACCCGGCGCACCTGCGCGTAGGGCGGTCCGGTGAACTCGTCCTCGCCGTAGGCGTCGAAGGCCGGCGAGACCAGCGCCGGATACTGCAGGGCCAGCTTCAGCAGCTCCCGCTCCACCCGGTGGGCGGGGCTGCGCAGGTCCAGGCGCGGCCCACGCGGCACGCTCTGCTGCGGTCCTGCGGCCGGACCGCGCTCGGGGCGCCGCGCGTACTCGGGGCGGGAGGAGGTGCCGCCGCCGCCCGCCGCGCGGGCGCGCGCCATCGCCCGTACCCGGCGGATCATCGAGACCTCCTCGGCCTGCGTGCCGATGCCCGCCATGCCGACCAGCCGGATCGCGTAGCGGTCCCGCAGCGCCTGGTTCTTGATCGCGGCGACCACCGGGACGGCCGCGTCGACCGCCGCGACCCGGCCCTCGTCGGTGTCCAGGTTGTAGCGCGACACGATCGAGCGCAGCGCGAAGGCGAACAGCGGGGTCCGCCCGTCGATCAGCCGCTGCACGGCCGCGTCGCCCTCGGCGAGCCGCAGCTCGCACGGGTCCATGCCGCCGGGGGTGACCGCGATCGACGTCTCGGCGGCGAACTTCTGGTCGTCCTCGAACGCCCGCAGGGCCGCCTTCTGCCCGGCCTCGTCGCCGTCGAAGGTGAAGACGACCTCCGAGGCGGCGTTGTCCATCAGCAGCCGGCGCAGGATCTTGATGTGGTCGCCGCCGAAGGACGTGCCGCAGGTGGCGATCGCGGTGGTGACCCCGGCCAGGTGGCAGGCCATCACGTCCGTGTAGCCCTCGACCACGACCGCCCGGCCGGTCCTGGCGATCTCCTTCTTGGCCAGGTCGATGCCGTAGAGCACCTGGGACTTGCGGTAGAGCGGGGTCTCCGAGGTGTTCAGGTACTTCGGCCCCTGGTCGTCCTCGCGCAGCTTGCGCGCGCCGAAGCCGATCACCTCGCCGGTGATGTCCCTGATCGGCCAGACCAGCCGGCCCCTGAATCGGTCGATGGCCCCGCCGCGGCGGCTCTCCAGGGCGAGCCCGGCGGTGATCATCTCCTTGTCGGAGAAGCCCTTGCCGCGCAGGAACCGCACCAGGTGGTCCCATCCGGCGGGCGAGTAACCGACCCCGAAATGCTCCGCGGCGCTCTGGTCGAAACCTCGGGCGGCCAGGAACTTCCGGCCGATCTCGGCCTCCGCGCCGCCCAGTTGCTCGACGAAGAAGGCGGCCGCGGCCCGGTGCGCCTCGACCAGCCGGATGCGCTCGCCCTGCTGGCGGCCGGGCACATGCCCGCCCTCCTCGTACCGCAGGGTGATCCCGGCCTGCCCGGCCAGCCGCTCGACGGCCTCGGTGAAGGACAGGTGGTCGAGCTTCATCACAAAGGCCAGCGTGTCGCCGCCCTCCCCGCAGCCGAAGCAGTGGAAGAGGCCCTTGGACGGGCTGACCTGGAAAGACGGGGACTTCTCGTCGTGGAAGGGGCACAGGCCCTTCAGGTTGCCGCCGCCCGCGCTCTTGAGCTGGAGGTATTCGGAGACGACGGCGTCGATCGGAACGGCGTCCCGTACCGCCTTCACGTCGTCGTCCCTGATCCTGCCCGCCACGCGTGAAGTCTACGGCTCGGTTCGGACAGCTTCTGACGGCTCGGGCCTGTCGTTCGGATCTCCGTGGAGGAAGGAGCCGTGCTCGGTGCGTGCGGCTGCAAGGCGGAGGAAGGAGGCGACGCGGTGGGGGCACCTCCCGGCCGCCAGGCCAGGGGGAGTCGTCGACTGATGACAACGCGGCAGGCGTGCGTGCCGGGCGCCGCGACGCCGCGGAGATCCGAACGACAGGCCCGAGGTCAGCTGCGGTCCAGGTCCTTGGTGACGAAGACGTAGTGCGGGCCGCTCGGCTCGATGACGAATTCCTCGCCGACCGCGGTGAAACCCAGGCGCTCGTAGAAGCCGGCTGCCGCGATCCGGCCGTTGCACCACACCAGCCCGGCGCCGCGCGCCGCGCACTCGCGCAGGCCCGCGACCAGCGCGGCGGCGCCGAAGCCCTGGCCGCGTATCTCCGGCGCGCTGCCCATGCCGCGGAAGCGGTACGCGGGGGCCGCCTCGCCGGGCAGGCCGTCGGGGAAGAAGGTGGCGCAGCCCTGGACGGTGCCGGACTCGTCGTAGGCGGCTATGTGGAAGGTGTCGGGGCGCGCGTCTTCGGGATAGACCGCGGTCTCCCGCGGCAGCCCGGTCCGCAGCACCGCCCACCGCAGGGCGAAGATCTCCTCGACGGCGACGACGGCGGTGCGCGAAACGGGCATGGCGGGTGTCCTTCCTGGTCAGTCCAGGAACGAGGTTAGCGGGACCGACGGGTCCGCCAACGCGTCGGGGTCGACCTGCCGGCCCGAGCGGATCAGCTGCTGGATCTGCTCGGTCACGTCCCAGATGTTGACGTTCATCCCCGCCAGCACCCGCCCCTCGCGCAGCCAGAAGGCGATGAACTGCCGCTTCCCGACATCACCGCGGCACACCACCTGGTCGTACGAGCCGGGGGCCGCGTAACCGGAATACTCCATGCCCAGGTCGTACTGGTCGGTGAAGAAGTACGGGATCCGGTCGTACGAGACCGGGCGGCCGAGCATGGCGCGGGCCGCCGCAGGGCCGCCGTTCAGCGCGTTCGCCCAGTGCTCGACCCGCAGCCGGCGGCCCAGCAGCGGGTGCTCGGCGTTCGCGACGTCGCCCGCCGCGAAGATGTCAGGATCCGACGTGCGCAGCGACGCGTCCACCGCGATACCGCCGCCCTCCTCGCCGGGCGCCAGCTCAAGCCCCGCGACCTCGGCCAGCGCGGTACGCGGGGCCGCGCCGATCGCGGCGAGCACGTCGTGCGCCGGGTGCTCCTGGCCGTCGTCGGTCGTCGCGGCCAGGACCATGCCGTCCTGGCCGGTGATGCCGGTCAGCCGGGCGCCGAAGTGGAAGCGGACGCCGTGCTCGGCGTGCAGATCGGTGAAGACGGCGCCCAGCTCCGGCCCCAGCACCGCGTGCAGCGGCGTCGGCGCGGACTCCACGACGGTCACCTCGGCGCCGTAGCCGCGGGCCGCGGCGGCCACCTCCAGACCGATCCAGCCCGCCCCCGCCACCACCAGGTGGCCGTTCTCCCGGCCCAGGCTGGCCAGCGTGTGCTTGAGCCGGTCGGCGTGCGCCAGCCGCCGCAGATGGTGCACCCCGGCCAGGTCCGTACCCGGGACGTCCAGCCGCCGCGGTTCAGAACCGGTCGCGAGCAGCAGCTTGTCGAAGATCAGCGTCGAGCCGTCGCCGAGGGTGATCGTGCGGGTCTTCTTGTCCAGGTGCACCACGGGCTGCCCCAGGTGCAGTTCGACGTCGTGCTCCGCGTACCAGGAGGGGGCGTGCACGAAGGCGGAGTCCCGCTCCGCGCTGCCCGTCAGATACCCCTTGGACAGAGGTGGCCGTTCGTACGGGTGGTCGCGCTCGTCCCCGATCAGTATCACCCGGCCGGTGAAACCCTCGGAGCGCAACGTCTCCGCGGCCTTCGCCCCGGTGAGTCCCGCTCCGACGATCACGAAGGTCTGGTGTGCGTCCACCACTGTGCGCCTCCCCTGCCGGTCTTTCCTTACCCGTGAGCGTCCCTTACGCCGGGGCCGTCGGGAAGGGCGCCACGCCATGTCTTCCGGCGTCCCCCCGGCGCGCGCAGACGTCGGGCTCGCCGTCCGGCAGGAGGGCGAGCGTTTCAGGGGCGCGTGGGGGCACCCCCAGGCGAAGCGCCGGGGGAGAACTGCGCGACAAGCCACGACGGCGCCGCGGACAAGCAGCGAACCGCGAAAGGCAGGGCGGGAAAACCGCGGGTCACCGCGCAAGGCGTGCGTGCAACGCCGTCGCGGCGGCGTCCGTGAGGGCCGCGATCTGGTCGACGACGGCGCGCCGCCGCGCCCGGTCATCCGTCGCGGCGGCGAAGATCGCCGCGAACTGGGGGTCGAGCCCCAGCGGCGCCCGGGCGAGGAGGGCGGCGGCCAGCTCGGAGATGACGATCCGCTGGGCGGCCCGGCGCCGCTCCTGGGCGGCCCGCTGCATGACGTAGCGGTCGGCGACCGCCTTGAGCACGGCGCACTCCAGCCGCTGGTCGCGCGGAACGACCAGCTCGGCCCGGTAGCGCGTGAGCCGAGCCGTACCGTACCGCTCGCGCGTGGCGCCCTCGGCGGCGAGGCAGAAGCGGCCGATGAGCTGGGAGGCCGCGTCCTTGAGCCGGGCCTGGTCGCGGGCGGAGCCGTCGTAGTGCGTGGGCCACCACGGCTGGGCGAGGAGCCGGTCGAGCGCGGCGGCCAGCTCGTCCGGGGAGGCGCCGGGCGGGGCGTAACGGGCCGCGGCACACCCGAAGACCTCGGCTCTCTCGGGACCCGAGGTCAGTGCGCGGGGGTCGATGTGCCCGGCCTGGAGGCCGTCCTCGACGTCGTGCACGGAGTAGGCGACGTCGTCGGACCAGTCCATGACCTGCGCCTCGAAGCATTTGCGGCCGTCCGGTGCGCCTTCCCGGGCCCAGCGGAAGACGGGGAGGTCGTCCTCGTAGACCCCGAATTTGGGGCTGCCGGGCGCGCCGGGGTCGCCGCCCAGCGGCCAGGGGTATTTGGTGGCGGCGTCGAGCGCGGCCCGGGTGAGGTTCAGCCCGACGCTGACGTCCGCGGCGTCGAACCGCTTGGGCTCGATACGGGTGAGCAGCCGCAGGCTCTGCGCGTTGCCCTCGAACCCACCGCAGTCCGCGGCGAATTCGGCCAGCACGACCTCGCCGTTGTGGCCGAAGGGCGGGTGCCCGAGGTCGTGCGCGAGGCACGCGGTCTCGACCAGGTCGGGGTCGCAGCCGAGTGCGGCGCCCAGCTCGCGGCCGACCTGCGCGCATTCGAGGGAGTGCGTGAGCCGGGTGCGCGGGCTGGTGTCGGGCACGGCGGCGTCGCTGACACCCGGGTCGACGACCTGCGTCTTTCCCGCGAGGCGGCGCAGAGCCGCGGAGTGCAGCACCCTGGCCCGGTCGCGCTGGAAGGCCGTACGCCCGGGCCGCTTGTCCGGCTCGGGGACGTAGCGGTCCGTGTCGGCCGCCGCGTAGGGGCCGTAGCGCTCGTAGGGCCCCTGGCGCGGGTCGTCGGTGTCCATATCTCGACGGTAACCGGCGCGGGTGACGGCGTGGTGCCCGCGGTCCCCGCCGTTTCAGCTCGCGCGGGCGAGCGGCCAGTGCCGCAGGGCAGGCGCACGCAGCGCGCGGACGCCCTCGTCGAAGCGGTGCAGGACGAGGCGGGCCATCGCCTCGTGCGCCCCGAGCGGCGCCGCCGCGATCCAGGGCGCGGGCAGTGACGTCTGGGTGGCGAACCGGCCGGGCGCGGTGAAATACGACGCCACGGCGATACGCCGCCGGTCGATGCCGCGGGCGGCGAGCGCGTCGAGCGCGTCGGGGACGGTGGGCGCGGCGGCGGAGGCGTACGCGGGCACGACGGGCACCCCGAGCCGGGCGGCGAGCAGCGCGGCCGTGCGGCCGGTGTCGACGGCGGATTCCGGGTCGCGCGACCCGGCGGCGGCGAGCACGACGGCCTGCCCCGCCCGGACCTGGCCGGACCCCGTGCGGGAGGGCGCCGCCGCCCAGCCCGCCGCCAGCAGCCGGTCGTGGAGCACCTCCGCCAGCAGCGGGTGCGGCCCGAGCGGGGCGGCGACCGTGCCGCGCAGCCAGGGGGCCGCGGACAGCGCCGCGGGCAGGTCGTGCTTGACGTGGTGGCCGCGGCCGAGGAGCAGCGGGACCAGGACGGCTTCGCCGCGCAGCGCGGCCAGGGTGTCGGGGAGCAGGGGCTCGTCCAGCTCGACGTGGCCGAGGCGGACGTCGACGCCGGGGCGCGCCGCCCGCACCCGGTCGAGCAGCGCGCGGACCGCGGGCAGTGCGCGCGGGTCGCGGCTGCCGTGGGCGACGGCCACCAGGGTGGGGCGGGAAGGCGTCATACCTCCATGGTGCGGGATGGGCGTTGCGACGCCGTTGCGCAAAAGGTCACGGCTCTTTGCCCCCGCATCACACACCGGCGCCCCCGCCGGTGAGGCCGCGGCGCCGCCAGTCCCCGCCGGGGATCGGGCCGGCCGACGCGAGCAGGTCCCGGCCCAGGGCCGGGCCCGCGAGGTAGACCCAGGCCTCGGCCTCCCCGCGCTCGCCGCGCACGGCCCGGCGGACCCGCTCGTAGCGGTTGGCCGGATCGCCGGGGACGTAGGTCTCGAGACGGTCCAGGTCGGCGACCACGGCGTCGTACATTTCCTCGGCTATCTCCACCGCCTCGCCGTGCACCCGCCCCTCCCCCGCCGGGTCGGCCACGGCGAAGGGATAGCCGGGGCCGTCGAAGAGCAGCGCGCCCGGCAGCACCGCCGGGGTCCAGGAGCGCGTACGCCCCGTCAGCAGGCCGTGGTTGCGCTCGCCGGGCAGCAGGGTGCCGTAGACGAAGAACGGCAGGCGGTCGGTCACGGTGGCCTCCGGCGGCGGTCGGCGGTGCGGTCTGCGACCACTGTGCCGGGTGCGCCCGCAACCGCGGGCGGTTCGCGGCGCGTCGGTGATCGTGACGAGGGGGTGGGGGATGCGCGTGCCCCGGTTGCCACGGACCCGCGCGGGGCGGCGGCGTACCGTGCAGGTGGCCGCCGCGCTGTGCACGGTCGCGCTGCTGCCCGCCGTGTGGGTCCAGCTCGCGGGCAGCGGGCGGGTGCGGGACCTCGCCGACGTCCCACCCGAGCCGGTCGGCGTCGTCTTCGGCGCGGGCCTCACCGACGGCCGCCCCAGCCCCTACCTCGCCCACCGCCTGGACGCGGCCGCGGCCCTCTACCGGGCGGGCAAGGTACGGGTGCTGCTGGTCACCGGGGACAACAGCCGTACGGCCTACGACGAGCCGGGCGCGATGCGGACGTATCTCGTGGCGCACGGGGTGCCCACCGGGCGGGTCGTCGTGGACGACGCCGGGTTCGACACCTGGGACTCGTGCAGTCGCGCGAAGCGCGTCTTCGGGGTGCGGCGGGCGGTTCTGGTCAGCCAGGGCTTTCACTTCCGGCGGGCCGTGGCCCTCTGCGAGGCGGCCGGCCTCGACGTCTACGGTGTCGGCGTCGACGAGCCGCACGACGTGACGTGGTACGCGGGCGGCGCCCGCGAGCTGCTCGCCGCCACCAAGGCGGCACTGGACGCCGCCGTCCACCCGCCCCCACACTTCCTGGGCCCGGCGGACCCCCACATCGCCGCTGCGCTGGCTCCCCCCTGACCCCCTCGCCCAGTGGCTCCGCCACGCAGATTCCCGCGCCCCGGGGTGATTGCCCCTTACGGTGCGTTGCCTCCCTGCGGGCACGTGGTGGTTGCGCGCGCAGTTCCCCGCGCCCCTCGGGCCTGCGCCCTCATGCGCCCAGGCGTTGGCCCCTGCCAAGGGGCTCGACCTTGCGCAGGGCACGCGCTTTTGAGGGGCGCGGGGAACTGCGCGCCCCGCCGAAGAGGCGGGAAAGAAAGCAACGCACCGCACGGGGCAGGGCCAAAAGGGGCGCGGGAACTGCGCGACAAGCCACGGCGGACCGTCACGGTGGAGCGCGGCCGAGCCCGTGTATGCACTGCATACAGTATGTTCACCGCATGCAGCAGACAGACGCAGCCCACGCGCGGCTGCGCGAGATGATCGTCGCGGGGGCTTACGCGCCCGGGCAGCGGCTCACCGAGACGGAAGTCGCCGGCGCGCTGGCGATGAGCCGCACACCGGTCAGGGAGGCCCTGCGCAGCCTCGTCGCAGACGGCCTGGTCAGGAGCGCGGACGGCCGCGGCGTCGTGGTGACGGCGCTGGACCCGGCGGCGCTGCGGGACACCTACCGGGTACGGGCGGCCCTGGAGGCCCTGACGGCCGAGCTCGCAGCCGAACGCCAGGCCGCGGGCCTCATCGCCCCGGCCGAGCTGACCGCGCTGGCGGCGGACGCGGCACTGACCGAGGAGGCCACCGACGCGGGCCGTCTCGCGGACGCGGTGGCGTACAACCGGCGCTTCCACACCCGCGTCGCGGCCCTGTCCGCGAACGCCCCGGCGCAGGCGGTCCTCGACCGCCTCTGGGACCAGATCGTGGTCTCCACCCGCGCCTCGCTCGACGCGCCGCACCGCCCGGCGCAGGTGAACGGCCAGCACCGCGAGCTGCTGGCCGCGATCACCGAGGGCCGCGCGGCGGACGCCGCGGCCGTGGCCCGGCGGCACGTACTCGACACCTGCGGCTGAAAGGACCCGCCCCCATGGCGTCAGCGAACACCCACACCTACCGCACCGGCCTGCGGTGGACCGGCAACCTGGGCTCCGGCACCAGCACGTACCGTGCCTACGAGCGCGCCCACGAGGTCTCGGCCCCCGGCGTCCCGGTCCTGCTCGGGTCCTCGGACCCGGCCTTCCGCGGTGACGCCTCCCGCTGGAATCCCGAACTGCTGCTGCTGGCGGCCCTGTCGGAGTGCCACATGCTGGCCTACCTCCACCTGTGCGCGGTCAACGGCGTGACGGTGACCGCGTACACCGACCAGGCCGCCGGCACGATGACCCAGACCCCGGACGGCGGCGGCCACTTCACCGACGCCCTGCTCAGCCCGGTGGTGGAGGTCGCCGACGAGGCGACGGTGGAGAAGGCGACGGCGCTCCACGCGGACGCCCACCGCCTGTGCTTCATCGCCAGCTCGGTCAACTTCCCCGTCCGCCACGCCCCGACGGTGACCGTCAGGCCCCTGGGCTGAGCACCGTGCGGGCCCGCAGCCTGCGCAGCATCCTGGCGTCCTGGAAGCCCACCGCCCTCGCCGCGGCCTCCACCGTCGTGCCGTGGCCGATCAGGTGCTCGGCCCGCTCGATCCGCAGTTCCTGCTGGTAGCGCAGCGGCGTGAGGCCGGTGGCGGCGGTGAAGCGGCGGGTCAGGGTGCGCTCGCTCAAGCCGGTGACGGTGGCCAAGTCGGTCAGGGCGAGGCGGGAGCCGTAGTGGGAGTCGATGAGGTCCTGCGCGCGGTGCACGGCGTCGCTGACGTGGGCCCGATGCCGGAGCATCGCGCTGGTCTGCTGCTCGTCGCCGTTGCGGCGGGCGTAGACGACCATCTCGCGGGCGACGCGGGCCGCGGCGGCCGGTCCGTGGCGGACGGCGACCAGGTGGAGGGCGAGGTCGATGCCGCTGGCGATGCCCGCGGAGGTGACGACGCGGCCGTCGACGACGTAGAGGACGTCGCGGACGACGGTGGCCCGCGGGTAGCGGCGGGCGAGTTCGTCCTGGACGTCGTGGTGGGTGGTGCAGCGGCGGCCGTCGAGCAGCCCGGCGCGGCCCAGCGCGTCGGCCCCGGCGCAGACACTGGCCACCGTGCCGCCGTCGGCGTGGTGGGCGCGCAGCCAGTCCAGGGTGGCGGCGGCCAGCGCACCGTTGTCGCGCAGGGTGTGCGAGCGCCAGCCGGGGACGACGACCAGGTCGCCGGCGGTGAGCGCGGGCAGCACCGGGTCGGCGCGCAGGGTGATGCCCTGCGCGGTGGGCACGTCCTCCTGCTCGGCCGTGTAGTGCAGCGTGTGACCGAGGCCGTGGTCGGCCGCGGTGGAGAACACCTGGGCCGGTCCCGCGAGGTCGAGCAGATGCAGCTGCGGGACGAGCAGGAAGACCACCCGGGTCACGATCCGGTCAGCTCCTTGACGGTTGCGACGGTGGCGAAGCGACCCGCCAGCGCATATTCGGTACGGGCGATGATCTCGGCGGGCAGCAGCGTACGCGGGTCGGCGAGCACCTCGGCGAGTGGGCGGTCCGCGGGCGCGTCGCGGTGGGCGATGGGCTCGGTGGCGGTGGCGTCGACGGCGAAGGTGACGTCGTAGCCGAGGTCGGAGGCCAGCCGGGTGGTGGTCTCGACGCACTGCTCGGTGCGGATGCCGCAGGTGACCAGGGCGCGGATGCCGCGCTCGGTGAGGATCTGCTGGAGGTTGGTGGTGGTGAAGGCGTTGTGCGAGGTCTTGGTGAGCACCGGTTCGCCGGGCGCCGGGGCGAGCCCGTCCATCAGCCGCACGTGCCCGTTCGCCGGGTCGAAGACGGTGCCGGAGCCGGGCTCGGCGTGCAGCACCCACACCACCAGGTCGCCGTGCAGCCTGGCGTGGTCGACCAGCCGGGCGACCTTGCCGGCCACGTCGGGGTCGGAGACGGCCTGCCAGCTCTCCCGCCGGCGGAAGGACTCCTGGACGTCGATGACGATGAGCGCGGTGTGCGAGGCGAGGGTCATGGGGGAATCCTGCTCGGTCGGCGGCGGGGCCCGCCAGGCACGATCATGACCCGGTGCGGAACGATCCGGTCAGGCCCGAGGGACCCGGCTCACAGTCCGGCGCGGCCCCGGATGAGCGCACCGTTCCTTCCGGGTAATGGCGGGGATGCGGGTGGGAAACAGCCGCCGCGCAGGCTCGTGCCATGGCCGACGACGGAGGTTTGGGCATGGCTGTCACCACGGCTGCGAGCCGCAACACCAGGGACGACACGATCGTGCTCATCGGCCACGGGATGGTCGGCCAGCGCTTCCTCGAAGCCCTCGCCGACCGCGGGGTGACCGGGCGGGCGCGGGTGGTCGTGCTGTGCGAGGAGCCGCGCCCGGCGTACGACCGGGTGCACCTGACGTCGTACTTCTCCGAGAACGCCAGTCCCGAGGACCTCTCGATGGCCGAGGACGGCTTCATGGCACGGCACGGCATCGAGCTGCACGTGGGCGACCCGGCGGTGTCCGTGGACCGCGAGTCCCGTACGGTGACGGCCCGTTCCGGCCTCACCGTGGTCTACGACACGCTGGTGCTGGCCACCGGCTCGTACCCGTTCGTGCCGCCGGTGCCGGGCAGGGACGCGGCGGGCTGCTTCGTCTACCGCACCATCGAGGACCTGCTGGCGATCGAGGCGTACGCGCGGGGCGTGAGCAGCGGCGCGGTGGTCGGCGGCGGGCTGCTGGGACTTGAGGCGGCGGGCGCGCTCAAGGGGCTCGGGCTCGACACGCACGTCGTGGAGTTCGCACCGCGGCTGATGCCGGTGCAGGTCGACGAGGGCGGCGGCCAGGCGCTGCGGCGGAGCGTCGAGGGTCTCGGCGTGAGCGTGCACACCGGCGTCGGCACCTCGGAGATCACCGTCGGCGACGACGGACGGGTCAGCGGGATGGCGCTGTCGGACGGCTCGGTGCTGCCTGCCGGCATGGTGGTCTTCTCCGCCGGGGTGCGGCCGCGGGACGACCTGGCGCGGGCCTGCGGGCTGCCGGTCGGCGAGCGCGGCGGGATCGTGGTGGACGAGCAGTGCCGTACGGCGGACGCCTCGGTCTTCGCGATCGGCGAGTGCGCGCTGGCCTGCGACGGCCGGGTCTACGGCCTGGTGGCGCCCGGCAACGAGATGGCCGAGACCGCGGCGAGGACCATCGCGGGCGAAGCGGGCGCCTTCACGGGCGCCGACCTGTCGACCAAGCTCAAGCTGCTGGGCGTGGACGTGGCGAGCTTCGGCGACGCGCACGGCACCACCGACGGCTGCCTGGACGTGCGCTACTCCGACGCCAGGTCGGGCGTCTACCGCAAGCTGGTGGTGGGCGCGGACGGGACGCTGCTGGGCGGCGTCCTGGTCGGCGACGTCGAATCGTACGGCGTGCTGCGGCCGTTGACGGGTTCGGTGCCGCCGGTGGCGCCCGAGCACCTGGTGCTGCCGGCGGGCGCGGGCGCCCCCGTCACGCTCGGCCCGACCGCGCTGCCCGACGAGGCGGTGATGTGCAGCTGCCACAACGTGACCAAGGGCGCCATCCGCGGCGCGGTCACCGACCACGGCTGCGGCACCGTGCCCGAGGTGAAGAAGTGCACCAAGGCCGGTACGGGGTGCGGCAGTTGCGTGAAGGTGCTGGGCCAGCTGGTGACCGCCGAGCTGGAGGCGAACGGCGTCATGGTGGACAAGGGCCTGTGCCCGCACTTCGCGCAGACCAGGGCCGAGCTGTACGAGGTGGTCCTCGCGCTGCGGATCTCCTCCTACCGCGACCTGCTCGACGGCCACGGCCGGGAGGGCGCGCGCGGCACCGACGGCTGCGAGGTCTGCAAGCCCGCCGTCGCCTCGATCCTGGCCTCACTGGCCGCCACGGTCGGTGCGAGCGTGCACGTACTGGACGGCGAGCAGGCGGCGTTGCAGGACACCAACGACCACTTCCTGGCCAACATGCAGAAGAACGGCTCGTATTCGATCGTGCCGCGCATCCCCGGCGGTGAGATCACCCCCGAGCGGCTGATCGTGATCGGCGAGGTGGCCCGCGACTTCGGCCTCTACACGAAGATCACCGGCGGCCAGCGCATCGACCTGTTCGGCGCCCGGGTGGAGCAGCTGCCGCTGATCTGGACCCGACTGGTCGACGCCGGCTTCGAGTCGGGGCACGCCTACGGCAAGGCGCTGCGGACGGTGAAGTCCTGCGTGGGGCAGACGTGGTGCCGCTACGGCGTGCAGGACAGCGTGAGGATGGCGATCGACCTGGAGCTGCGCTACCGGGGCCTGCGCTCGCCGCACAAGCTCAAGTCGGCGGTCTCCGGCTGCGCCCGGGAGTGCGCGGAGGCGCAGAGCAAGGACTTCGGGGTGATCGCGACCGCCAACGGCTGGAATCTCTACGTCGGCGGCAACGGCGGCGCCACCCCGCGGCATGCCGACCTGCTGGCGCAGGACCTCTCCGACGCCGAACTGGTGCGGCTCATCGACCGCTTCCTGATGTTCTACATCCGCACCGCGGAGCCGCTGGAGCGCACCAGCGTGTGGCTGCAGCGCATCGCGGGCGGCCTGGACCACGTCCGCGATGTCGTCGTCCACGACTCGCTGGGCATCTGCGGGGAACTGGAAGCCCTGATGGCCGCGCATGTCGCCGGCTACCGCGACGAGTGGGCGGACACCATCAACGACCCGGAGCGGCTGAGCCGTTTCGTGTCCTTCGTCAACGCGCCCGACACCCCGGACCCGACCGTCCGGTTCGTTCCCGAGCGCGGCCAGATCAAGCCCGAGCCGATCCTGCTCACCCTGACGGAAACGGTGACCGCATGAGCAACGTGATCTCCCCCACCCTCCCGCTCACCGGGACGGTCGAACTGCGCACCGCCGAAGGCTGGTTGGCGGTGTGCGCGGCCGAAGAGCTGCTGCCGGGCCGCGGGGTGGCCGCTCTGCTGCCCGACGGGCGGCAGGCCGCGCTCTTCCGCGACCGGGCCGGGCGGCTCTACGCGATCGGCAATGTGGACCCCTTCACCGGCGCGGGGGTGCTCAGCCACGGGCTGCTCGGCACTCTCCAGGACCGCGCCTACGTGGCCTCGCCGCTGCTCAAGCAGCGCTTCGACCTCGCGGACGGGCACTGCCTGGACGACGACTCGGTGGCGGTGGCCAGCTACCCGGTGCGGGTGTCGCGGTCCTGAGGCGCCGCCGATCGGAATGACCGCCGAATGTTTCGAACGTCATCCCGATCCTGGTGGCGGCGCCCCGCGTCACTCGCTCCCGGCCGCGGCGTCCCCGGAAGCGCCGGCCGGCGGCGCCGTGCTGCTGCGCTCCACCAGCCGCGTCGCCAGGTCCACCCGCAGGGTGCTGGGCTCCCGGCCGCGGCTGAGGTCGAGCACCAGCCGGGCCGCCGCCTCGGCCATCTCGGTCAGCGGCTGCCGCACGGTGGTCAGCGGCGGGCTGATCCAGGTGGCGAGCGGCAGGTCGTCGAAGCCGACCACGCTCAGGTCGCGCGGGATCGACAGGCCCAGCTCGCGGGCGGCCTCGTACAGTCCGAGGGCCTGGAGGTCGTTGCCGGTGAAGACGGCGGTGGGGCGGTCCGGCCTGCGCAGCAGTTCCAGGCCCGCCGTATAGCCCGCCTCGTGGTGGAAGTTGCCCGACACGACGAGGTCGGGGTCGTAGCGCACCCCGGCGGTCTCCAGCGCGGCGCGGTAGCCGTCGATCCTGGCCCGGCTGCACATCATGCCCGCCGGGCCGCCGAGCACGCCGATCCTTGTGTGGCCGAGGTCCAGCAGGTGGCGGGTGGCGGCCAGGCCGCCCTGCCAGTTGGTCGCGCCGATCGCCGGCACGTCCTCGCCGGGGTCGCCGGCCGGGTCGAGCACCACGAACGGTATGTCGCGGCTGATCAGCTGGGCGCGCTGTGCCGGGTCGAGCCCGGACAGCACCAGGATCACGCCGGTCGGCCGGCGGGCGAGCACCCCGTCCACCCAGGTCTGGCCGGGGCTCAGCCGGCCCGCGGACTCCGACAGCACCACGCTGAGGCCCTCCTGCCCGGCCACCCGCTCGACGCCCCTGATCACCTCCATCGCCCAGGAGCTCTCCAGCTCGTGGAAGACCAGGTCGAGCAGCGGCGCGGGCTGCATGCTGCCGCGGCGGCGCTGGTAGCCGTGCCGGCGCAGCAGGTCCTCGACCCGGCTGCGGGTGGCGGGGGCGACGTCGCCGCGGCCGTTGAGCACTTTCGAAACAGTCGGAGCCGAGACCCCGGCGGCCCGGGCGATCTCGGCGAGCGTCGCCGCGCCCTCGCCGGCGGTTCCCGACTGGTCATCGTGCGAAGGCTGGGGAATCGTGGCACTCATGGCAGCGATCGTAGCCCGGCCGGTTGCCGTCCGTCCGCGCCCCGGCGGTGTCGATTGTCTTCATGGAGCCCATAAAGATTCGGAAAACATCTCGAATTATTCGGAAATTCTCGCGGGCGACAGCTCCCGTGATCATCGAACCCCCGGTGACGACCTCGGTCCTGCCGCGCCGCCGCGGCCACTGATCCACCGGCCCGCGGAGCCGGAACCGACGGCCCCGCCGTCCCATCTCCGTCCGCCCGGCCGGATATTGGGAGGCGCCCAGGAGCCATCACACCGCCCTACCCGGGTAGTCGAACGGGTGAGGAGGTGTGTCATGGCCACGCAATACACAGTAAGCCGGATGCCCTGGTGGGTCCGGACCATCATCGGAGTCGTCGTCCTCGGCCTGCTGTTCGTCCTGCTGGGCAAGGCGAACTGGCTGCCCGGCCTGCCCAATCCGTTCGCCGAGACGACCAAGGACCGCAGCGGCCCGGTGCTGCTGAAGTCCATCCAGGACATGAACCGCTTCGAGGGCGCGAGCGGCAACTTCGAGGTCGTCGTGGACCTCGACAAGGACGCCAAGTACCTGCCCGACGTCGTGCGCGGCAAGCGCACCCTCTACGTCGGCGCCGGGAGCGTCGACGCGTACGTCGACCTCGGCACGATCAAGGAGGGCGCGGTGACGGTCTCCGACGACCGCAAGACCGCCTCCCTGCGGCTGCCGCACGCGGCGTTGGAGCGGACCGCACTGGACACCAAGCACTCCTACGTCGTCTCCCAGTCGCGCGGCTTCTTCGACCGGGTCGGCGACTTCTTCGGCAGCGACACCGGCAACGTGCAGCAGCTCAACGAGCTGGCCGCGCAGAAGATCCAGGACGCCGCCAAGCAGACGGAACTCACCGCCCGCGCCGAGACGAACACCCGGACGATGCTCCAGGGGCTGCTGACCTCGCTGGGCTTCACCTCGGTCACGGTGACCTTCGGCCCGCCGCCCACCGCGACGCCGTCCCCCTCGGGCAAGGCGAGCGCGACCCCGTCGGCTACGAAGGGGTGAGCGCGGGGAGCAGGTGCGCCTCCTCGTAAGCGAAGTGCCGCTCCATCTCGCCGGCGAGGGCGTCGAGACGCCGCCGTACGTCCTCGCCGGGCACGTCCGGCCCGGTCAGCAGCGGGCGCAGCTCAGCGAGCCCCCGGGCGACCTCGCGGTCCTCGGCCCGCAGCCGGGCCAGGACCGGGGCCAGCTCGGGGAAGGCGGCGTCGAAGGCGGGCAGGACGGCGTCCTCGGTGGCGTGGTGGGAGCCCAGCGCGTCGCAGAAGGCCAGGCAGTGCACGGCGAGGTCGGCGGCGGCCGGCCCGCCGCCGCGCAGGTCCGCCAGCTGGGCCCGCAGGGCGGCGTGCACGGTGACCAGCTGGTGGACGATGGCCCGGTTGCGCGCGGCGTCGGGTGTGGCCAGGTCCAGCGGATGGAGGGCGACCACCGGGATCACCCGGCCGGTCGCCCGCTGGTAGTCGCCGTACGCGGGCACCCGCGCCGCCTGCCGGGCGTACGCCTCGTCCCGCTCGGCACCTTCCAGCGGCCGCGCCCGGGCGGCGAACGTCCGCACTCCCCCGCTCCCGTCGCCGATCTCGACCTCGACCCCGGGGTGGGCGAGCAGGTTGTGGTACCAGCCGGGGTGCCGGTCAGCGCCGGCGTTCGACCCGAACACCAGCAGCAGGCCGTCCTCTCGCGCGCAGCCCGACGTCGCCCCCGCCACGGTCAGCCTGATGGTCAGCGACCTCGGCCGCCAGGGCATCCTCGACCGCACCCCCGACCCCGCCGACCGGCGCCGCACGATCGTCACCATCGCCCCCGCCCACCGCCCCGCGATCGACGGTTGGCTCGCCCGCGGTGCCACCGCCTGGCGCCAGGCCCTGGCCCCCCCTCACCCCCGCGGAACGCCGCCTGTTCGTCGCCACCCTGGCCGCGTACGAGTCCGGCCTGTCCGACGGGTGACCGCTCGCGCGGCTGAGGCTCATCTCACTTCGAGCGCGTTGCGCGCGGCCTCGATGAACCGGATGTGGTGGTCGCGGAAGAGCCGATAGGCCCGGTTGTAGTCGGCTCTCAGCTCGTCCGTCCCGTCGACCAACCGGATCAGCAGCAGATGCGTGTTGACGGCCAGCCGTCGCAGCTCGCGAGCCCGCTCGGCGACGTCGGCGGGACCTTCGAGCAGCACGTCCCTGCTGGCCTTGGTGACGCGGCTGACCGCCTCGCGTGAGGCGGCCTGCATCTCGCCGACGATCGTCGTACGGGTGGCGGTCGAGGACGACTGATCGACCACTTCCATCCTCCAGAGGACCTCGGACAGCGCGTTCACCTGCGCGCTGAGATCCTTGTACGCCTCCCGCCGCCTGTCCCTGGCGTCAGCCACTTCCTTGGTATGAGCGGCGACCTCCGCCTGCACCCGGGCCCCGTTCGCGTTCCCCCGGCTCGTGACCCAACTCGCACCCAGCGCGGTCACCGCGGTGAGCACTCCGACCCACCAACTGCTGTCCCCCATCCGCCGAGTGTCGCAACTCCTCCCCACCACGGCCAGAGGGCCTCCCGGCCACGTCCGCGCCTCAACCGGGCACCCGTCATCCGGCGGCCATGGCACCACGGGACGGTGTACGCCATCCCGTCGCGGTCCCGGCCGGGGGCGCAGCGAAATGCCGGGGGCGGCGCCTCCGCACGAAGCGTCGCCCCCGGCGGGGAAGGGCCGGTCGGTCCGCCGGGCGGTGAGGGTTCGGCCCCCAGGGCAAGGGGCCGCCGGCGGTGGACCGGGCCGGCCCGGTCGGGGGGTCAGTGGGGTTTGGCCGCCGCGCGGCCGGCCTCCAGGCGGGCGACGGGGATGCGGAAGGGCGAGCAGGAGACGTAGTCCAGGCCGACCTCGTGGAAGAAGTGGACGGACTCCGGGTCGCCGCCGTGCTCGCCGCAGATGCCGAGTTTGAGGTCGGGGCGGGTGGCGCGGCCGGCTTCCACGGCGCTGCGGACCAGGGAGCCGACGCCGTCCTTGTCGATGGTCTCGAACGGTGACACGCCGAAGATGCCCTTCTCCAGATACGCGGTGAAGAACGACGCCTCGACGTCGTCGCGGGAGAAGCCCCAGACGGTCTGGGTGAGGTCGTTGGTGCCGAAGGAGAAGAACTCGGCGGCCTCGGCGATCTGGCCCGCGGTCAGGGCGGCGCGGGGCAGTTCGATCATCGTGCCGATGGCCAGCTTCAGCCGGGTGCCGGTGGCCGCCTCGACGTCGGCGATGACCCGGTCGGCCTCCTCGCGGACGATCTCCAGCTCCTGGACGGTGCCGACCAGCGGGATCATGATCTCGGCCCGCGGGTCGCACTTGGCCGCCTTGCGGTGCGCGACGGCCTCGGCGATGGCCCGTACCTGCATCGCGAACAGCCCGGGGATGACCAGGCCGAGTCGGACGCCGCGCAGGCCCAGCATCGGGTTCTGCTCGTGCAGCTTGTGCACGGCCTGGAGCAGCCGCAGGTCGTTCTCGTTGGCGTCCTTGCGGGACTCGGCGAGCGCGACCCGTACCGACAGCTCGGTGATGTCGGGCAGGAACTCGTGCAGCGGCGGGTCGAGCAGCCGTACGGTCACCGGCAGGCCGTCCATCGCCTCGAACAGCTCGATGAAGTCGGCCTTCTGCAGCGGCAGCAGCGCGCCCAGCGCTTCCTCCCGCTCGGTGTCGGTGTCGGCCAGGACCAGCCGCTCGACCATCTCGCGCCGCTCGCCGAGGAACATGTGCTCGGTCCTGCACAGGCCGATGCCCTGCGCCCCGAAGCGGCGGGCCCGCGCGGCGTCCTCGGCGTTGTCGGCGTTGGCGCGCACCTGGAGCCTGCGCACCCGGTCGGCGTACGCCATCACCCGGTGCACGGCCTGCACCAGGCCGTCCGCCTCGTCGGCGCCCGCGTGCATCCGGCCCTCGAAGTACTCGACGACCGGGGACGGGACGACCGGCACCTCGCCGAGGTAGATCTTGCCGGTGGAGCCGTCGATCGAGATGAGGTCGCCCTCCTCTATCACCACGCCACCGGGTGCGGTGAGCCTGCGCCGCTTGGTGTCGACCTCCAGCTCCTCCGCCCCGCACACGCAGGTCTTGCCCATACCGCGGGCGACGACGGCCGCGTGCGAGGTCTTGCCGCCGCGCGAGGTGAGGATGCCCTCGGCGGCGATCATGCCGTTGAGGTCGTCGGGGTTGGTCTCCCGGCGGATCAGGATGACCTGCTCGCCCGAGCGCGACCACTTCACCGCGGTGTAGGAGTCGAAGACCGCCTTGCCGACCGCGGCGCCCGGCGAGGCCGCGATGCCCCAGCCGATCCGCTTGACCTGGCCGCTGTCGGCGACGGTGTCCTCGAAGCGCGGGAACATCAGCTGGCTGAGCTGCGCCCCGGTGACCCGCTGCAGGGCCTCCGCCTCGTCGATCAGCCCCTGGTCGACCAGCTGCGTGGCGATACGGAAGGCCGCCGCCGCGGTCCGCTTGCCGACCCGGGTCTGCAGCATCCACAGGTGCCCGCGCTCGATGGTGAACTCGATGTCGCACAGGTCCCGGTAGTGCGTCTCCAGCGTCTGCATGATCGACATCAGCTGGTCGTAGGACGTCTTGTCGATGCCTTCGAGCTCGGCGAGCGGCACGGTGTTGCGGATGCCGGCGACGACGTCCTCGCCCTGCGCGTTCTGCAGGTAGTCGCCGTACGTGCCCTGCGCGCCGCTGGCCGGGTCGCGCGTGAAGGCCACGCCCGTGCCGGAGTCGGGGCCGAGGTTGCCGAAGACCATCGAGCACACGGTGACGGCGGTGCCCAGGTCGCCGGGGATACGCTCCTGGCGGCGGTACAGCTTGGCCCGCTCGGTGTTCCACGAGTCGAACACCGCCCGCACCGCCAGGTCCATCTGCTCGCGCGGCTCCTGCGGGAACTCCCGGCCGGTCTCCTTGAGCACGATCTGCTGGAAGTCCGCGACCAGTTGCTTGAGGTCGCCCGCGTCCAGGCCGAGGTCGCTGTCGGCGCCCTTGGCCCGCTTGGCCGCCTCCATCGCCTCCTCGAAGAGGTCGCCGTCGACGTCCATCACGGTCTTGCCGAACATCTGCACGAGGCGGCGGTAGGAGTCCCACGCGAAGCGCTCGTTGTCCGCCTGGGCCGCGAGCCCGGCCACCGAGGCGTCGGACAGCCCGATGTTCAGGACGGTGTCCATCATGCCGGGCATCGAGAACTTCGCCCCCGACCGCACCGACACCAGCAGCGGGTCGTCGGCCTGCCCGAGCCGCTTGCCCATCCGCTTCTCCAGCGCTTCGAGGTGCGCACTCACCTCGTCGCGCAGCGCGGCGGGCTCCGCGCCGGACTCCAGATACACCCTGCACGCCTCGGTGGTGATGGTGAATCCGGGAGGGACCGGAAGCCCGAGGTTGGTCATCTCGGCGAGGTTCGCACCCTTCCCGCCGAGCAGATCCTTGAGGTCTTTGTTGCCCTCAGTGAAGTCGTAGACGAATTTCTGCTGCTTCTGCCGTGCCGACACTGGGCCTCGACTCCTCGCGACCGGGTTGCCCTGACGGCGGGGAGCGTACCCATCTCCAAGGCTCCGCAGTGCGTCCATCACCCCGACACACGGGCTTTACCGCTCGTCTGCCGAGGTATCGAATGTCAGAGGCCGCTTTCCGCGGCTTCACGCCGCGTTCACGGCCCGAACGCACGGTTTCGCTGCGCGAGCTTCCGGGCGCGCGATGTCACGGTGAGTGACGGATGGCGCGACCCTGTGCAGAGCAGGGGCGTGGCACTGAGTGCCATGCATTCGAGACTTTACGCGCTCATACGTGCGCTCATTTGAGCGCGTACTACATCAGGCGTGGTACGAATCACGTCCGCGGTCTCACCTCCCGGACGTGGCCCCGCCCCGCCTGAACGACCTCATCGGGCGGCGCCGCAGCCAGGCGGCGGACGGGGAGTCGCCCGGCTGCGCGCGGCGGACGTTCAGCCGCCGGACGTGTCGGACTCGGCGTCGTCCGACGGGGTGGCGCAGTCGTAGGGGTCGGCCAGCCAGCCGTCCGGCAGGACCACGCGCTTGCCGGCAGCCGTACGGCCGCGGGGGCCGTCGGCGTGCGCGGGCCAGGGCTGGGTCAGGTCGAGCGAGGCGAGCTGCTCGTCCAGCTCCGCCAGGGACGAGGCCGTCGCCAGGGCGCGGCGCGCGTCGGAGCCGACCGCGAAGCCCTTGGTGTACCAGGGCACGTGCTTGCGGAAGTCGACGACCCCGCGGGTCTCGTCGCCGAGCCAGCGGCCGAGCAGCTCGGCGTGCCGCCGCATCACGGCGGCCACCCGGCCGAAGTCCGGGGCGGCGGGGGCGGACCCCGGGGACTCGAACGCGGCGACGAGGTCGCCGAAGAGCCAGGGGCGGCCCAGGCAGCCGCGCCCGACGACCACGCCGTCGCAGCCGGTGGCCCGCATCATCCGCTGGGCGTCCTGCGCGCTCCAGATGTCGCCGTTGCCGAGCACGGGGATCTCGGGGACGTGCTCCTTCAGGCGGGCGATGGCATCCCAGTCGGCGGTGCCGCCGTAGTGCTGGGCGGCGGTGCGGCCGTGCAGGGCGACCGCGGTGACGCCCTCCTCGACGGCGATCCGCCCGGCGTCCAGATACGTCAGGTGGTCGTCGTCGATGCCCTTGCGCATCTTGATGGTGACCGGCAGGTCCCCGGCGTTGCCGACGGCCTCGCGCAGGATCGAGCGCAGCAGGTTGCGCTTGTACGGCAGCGCGGAGCCACCGCCCTTGCGGGTGACCTTCGGGACCGGGCAGCCGAAGTTGAGGTCGATGTGGTCGGCGAGGTCCTCGTCCACGATCATCCGCACGGCCTTGCCGACGATCACCGGGTCGACGCCGTAGAGCTGGATGGAGCGCGGGGTCTCGGCGGCGTCGAAGTGGATGAGGTGCATCGTCTTCTCGTTGCGCTCGACCAGGGCGCGGGTGGTGATCATCTCGCTGACGAACAGCCCCTTGCCGCCGCTGAACTCCCGGCACAGCGTGCGGAAGGGCGCGTTGGTGATCCCGGCCATCGGCGCGAGCACGACCGGCGGCTGCACGGTGTGCGGGCCGATACGGAGTGCGTCGGGCACGGGCGGGGCCAGGGTGGCGTCAGCGGTCATGCCGACCATTGTCCCGCACGTCGGGAGTGGCCCGTCGGCCCACCAGCTGCCCGGGTCCACAAGCCACCCGCACCCACCGGCCGCCCGACCCGAACGCGCGGCCCACCGCCCCCGCGGGCCCGTACGCCTCGGAGCCCGGCCTCCGGCAATCGTTGTACGATAACAATCGTTCTACTCACACAATCATTGGACGCTGCATCTATGCCGGACCTGACCGCACGGCGCCGCACCCTCGTCCTGGCGATCTGCTGTATGAGCCTGCTGATCGTCAGCCTCGACAACACGATCCTCAACGTCGCGCTCCCGTCGCTGCAGAGGGACTTCCACGCCTCGGTCTCCGGGCTGCAGTGGACGATCGACGCCTATCTGCTGGTCATCGCCTCGCTGCTGCTGCTGTCCGGGTCGACGGCCGACCGGATCGGCCGTAAGAAGGTCTTCCGGACCGGCCTGGTGCTCTTCACCGCCGGGTCCCTGCTGTGCAGCCTCGCGCCGGGCCTGGGGTGGCTGATCGCGTTCCGCATGGTGCAGGCGGTCGGCGGGTCGATGCTCAACCCGGTGGCGATGTCGATCATCACCAACACTTTCTCGGAGCCGCGCGAGCGCGCCCGGGCGATCGGGGTGTGGGGCGGCGTCGTCGGGATCAGCATGGCGGCCGGACCGATCGTGGGCGGCGCCCTGGTGCAGTCGGTGGGCTGGCGGTCGATCTTCTGGATCAACCTGCCGATCGGGCTGGCCGCGCTGGTGCTGACCGCGCGCTTCATCCCCGAGTCCCGCGCCCCGCGGGCCCGCCGGGTCGACCCGGTCGGGCAGCTGCTGGTCGTCGCGCTGCTCGGCACCCTGACGTACGGGATCATCGAGGGCTCGGACGCGGGCTGGACCTCGCTGCCGATCGTCGGCTGCTTCACGGTGGCCGTCCTGGCCGCGGCGGGGCTCGCGACGTACGAGAGGCGGCGGGTGGACCCGCTGATCGACACCCGGTTCTTCCGCAGCGCGCCGTTCAGCGGCGCCACCGTGATCGCCGTCTGCGCCTTCGCCGCGCTCGGCGGCTTCCTGTTCCTCAACACGCTCTACCTGCAGAACGAGCGCGGCCTGTCCGCACTGGACGCGGGGCTCTACATGCTGCCGATGGCCACGATGGCACTGGTCTTCGCGCCGCTGTCGGGCCGCCTGGTCGGCACCCGCGGGCCGCGTATCCCGCTGGTGCTCGCGGGAGCCGCGATGACCGCCAGCGGCGTGCTCTTCGCCGCCTTCGACGCCCAGTCGTCCGACGCGCTGCTCTTCACCTCCTACGTGCTCTTCGGCATCGGCTTCGGCCTGGTCAACGCACCGATCACCAACACCGCCGTGTCCGGCATGCCGCGCGCCCAGGCCGGGGTGGCGGCGGCGGTCGCCTCGACCAGCCGCCAGGTCGGCCAGTCGCTGGGCGTCGCGGTGCTGGGCGCGGCACTGGCCGCCGGGCTGCACGAGGGCGCCTGGTGGATCATCGCGGGCTGTGGTGCGGCGGTGCTGCTGCTCGGTACGCTCACCACCGGCCGGTGGGCCAAGGCCACGGCGGCGCGCACGGCGGGACTGCTGCTGGCGCCCGAGGCGGAGGACGACCGGAAGGCGGTGAGGGTGTGACGACGGCAGGGCAGCAGACGGCGGCGCCCGCGTACGGCGAGCAGGCCCGCACTCCGGAGACTCCGGAGATCCCCGAAACCCTGGACGGCCCCGGGGCCGGGGAGGCCGCCGAGCGCGTGTGGCGCAATCTGCGCGCCCTGGTGCTCGAACGCAACGAGCGCCGCAAGGAGGTCGCCGAGGCCCTCGGCATGAGCTTCTTCCGGGCCAAGGCGCTGCGCAGGATCGCCCGGCGGCCCTCCCAGATGAGCGAGCTGGCCGCGGAGCTGGCCTCCGACCGGCCGTATCTCACGCTCGTGGTGGACGACCTGGAGAAGCGCGGCCTGGTGGAGCGCCGGCAGCATCCCACCGACCGGCGCTGCAAGATCGTGTCGGCCACCGAGGCGGGCCTGGCCGCGGCCGCCCGCGCGAACGCGATCCTGGGCAGCCCGCCGGCCGCCCTGCTGACCCTGTCGGCGGCGGACCTGGCCGACCTCGACCGGATCACGTCGTCGCTGGCCGCACTCCCCCAGGACTGACCGGCCCCGCGCGGCTCAGCCGCGTACGGCCGCGAGCGCGACGTCCAGGATGTCCCCGGCACGCTCCGTCCCGTCCGCCTCCGACCAGCGGGTGATCGACAGGTCGAAGCAGCACAGCACGGTCGTGGTGATGGCCGTGGCCCGCAGGTCGCGGGTCTCCTCCGGTCCGCCCTTCAACCGGGCGATCACCCCCGGCATCAGCAACTCCCGCCACTGGTAGTGCTTCTGCCTCCTGGCTGCCCGCAGCGACGGGGTGCTGGCGTACAGCCGCGCCCGGGCCAGCATGCCCTCCCGGTCACTCTCCATCGTGACCAGCAGCACGTCGAGCGCGCCGCGCAGCGCCTGCCACGGGTCCTCGTCCGCGGGCCGCTGCGCCAGCGCGTCGGCCAGTCTGGCACCGGCCTCCTGCATCCCCCCGACGACCATGTCCTCCTTGGTGTCGAAGTAGCGGAAGACGCTGCGCGCGGACATGCCGACCTCGGTCGCGATCTGCTCGACCGTGGTCTCCTCGAAGCCCTGGGCGATGAACAGCTTGATCGCCCGCTCCGCGATCTGGGCGCGGACGGTCCTGCGAGTCAGCTCACGCAGGCCTGAGCCCTTGGTACGGGTCGATGTCATACCGCGATTTTAAGCCGCTCCCGCACGGGCCGGGCCCGGCCTGCCGGCCCGTCAGACCGCCACCGGGCGCTGCTCGGCGACGACGATCCGGTGCAACTCGTCGAGCCGCTCCCCGGTCTGCTCGTCCACCGGCGAATACACCGTCAGCCGCGGGCCGTCCTGCGGGCCGAGCCACAGATGCGTGAACTCGAAGGCCAGCAGGCCGACCTCGGGGTTCAGATACCGCTTGACGTGGCTGCCCGGCTGCAGCACCTCGTGCCGCTCCCAGGCCCGGCGGAATTCCGGCGAATGCTGCTGGAGCCGTCCGAGCATCTCCTTCCACGCCGGCTCCGCGAGGTGCTCGGCCATCGAGGAGCGGAATTTCGCCGCCATCAGCCGGGTGTTCTCCTCGCGGTCGAGCACCCGCTCGCGCCAGCTCGGGTGGGTGAAAGCCAGCCACATCACGTTGCGGTCCTCGACCGGCATCGCGTCCAGGTCGGCGACCAGCCGACCGTAGGTGCGGTTGTACGCGACGATGTCGTAGCGGATGGTGAAGACCGCGGCGGGCAGCGGTTCGAGCCGGTGGAGCATCGCGTGGACCGCCGGCGACACACCCGGGCAGTACAGCTGCGGATTCGGGTCCGCGGTGCCGGCCAGGGTGAACAGGTGCCGGCGCTCGTTCTGGTCCAGCATCAGGGCGCGGGCGATGGCGTCGGCGACCTGGCTCGACACCTGGATGTCCCTGGCCTGTTCGAGCCAGGTGTACCAGGTCACGCCGACAGCGGCGAGCTGCGCGACCTCCTCGCGGCGCAGCCCCGGGGTGCGCCGCCGGCGGCCCGGCGGCAGCCCGACCGACTCGGGGGAGATGCGCTCCCGGCGGCTGCGCAGGAACGACGCCAGCTCCTGCCGGCGGCTCGGGGCGGCACCGGCACCCGGGCCCGAGGTGCCGGGAGATGCGCTGAGTTCGGTCATGCTCCCAGGATGCCGGGTCGGACAGCCGGTTGCCAGGTGCTCGGTATACCTGGATAAACGCTCTCTGGTACCCCCTTGAGCGCAGGTCCAGGGTGGACCGTGTGAACGACCGAATGGATCACACACGTCCCTCACGGGCGCAGGTGCTGCCCCGCGTGACCCGCATCGCGGTACCTTCCCCGTCCGCTGCCCCCACCCCGCCCGCCCCCTCGCTCAGCGCGCTCGGGCTGCTGACCGTGCTGCTCGCCGCGGCGCTGCCGATGGTGGACTTCTTCATCGTCAACGTGGCCCTGCCCACCATCGACCGCGACCTCCACGCCGGTCCCGCGGTGCTGGAGATGGTGGTCGCCGGTTACGGCGTCGCCTACGCCGTCCTGCTCGTGCTCGGCGGCCGGCTCGGCGACATGTTCGGCCGCAGGAACCTCTTCCTGTGGGGTCTCGGCCTCTTCGCCGCGACCTCGCTGGCCTGCGGTCTCGCCCCCACCGCCTGGACCCTGGTCGCGGCCAGGGTCGCCCAGGGCGCGGCCTCCGCGCTGCTGCTCCCGCAGGCGCTGGCCACCATCCAGGCCGCGACCTCCGGCAGCGCCCGCGGCAAGGCCCTCAGCTACTACGGCGCCACGGCCGGCGTCGCCAGCGTCGTCGGCCAGGTGCTCGGCGGCGTCCTGGTCTCCGCGGACCTCGCAGGAAGCGGCTGGCGGGCGATCTTCCTGGTCAACGTGCCCGTCGCGGCGGTCGCGCTGGCGCTGGCCCGCACCTCGGTGCCGGAGACCCGCTCGGCGCACCCGGCCCGCGTCGACCGGGCCGGCACGGTGCTGCTGGCGGTGACCCTGATCACCTTGCTGCTGCCGCTGACCGAGGGCCGGGCGGCCGGCTGGCCGCTGTGGTCCTGGGTGCTGCTCGCGCTGTCCCCCGCGGCCGCCGCGGCCTTCGTCGCCGTCGAACGCCGCGGTGAGCGCACCGGGGGCAGTCCGCTGCTGCCGCCGTCGCTGCTGCGCATCCACAGCGTGCGCAGCGGGCTGCTGCTGATCGTGCCGCTCTGCCTGGGCTTCGGCGGCTTCATGTTCGTCCTCGCGGTCTTCCTGCAGGACGGCCTGCACCTCGGCCCGCTCGCCGCGGGCGCGGCGCTCGTACCGCTGTGCGCGGCCTTCTTCGCGGCGTCGCTGCTCGGCCCGCGCCTGGTCGCCCGGCACGGCCGCCGCACCGTCACCGCCGGCTCCCTGATCCAGGCGGTGGGCCTGGCGGCCCTGGCCGCGACCGTCTTCCAGGGCCGGCCCCACGTCGGCGTCTGGACGATGGCTCCCAGCATGGCCGTCCTCGGCTTCGGCCAGGGCCTCGTGCTGCCGGTCGTCTTCCGCATCGTGCTCAGCGAGGTGCCCGCGGCGCAGGCGGGAGTCGGCAGCGGGGCGATGGCGACCACCCAGCAGTCCAGCCTCGCGCTGGGCGTGGCGACTCTGGGCACGCTCTTCCTGACCCTGTCCACGTCGGTGGGCTTCCGCGACGCCCTCGTCTGGGCGCTGCTCGCCCAACTCGCCGCGACCGCCCTGACCACAGCCCTGAGCCTGCGCCTCCCCCCCAAGGTGGCCTGACCCGCACCACGGCGCCGACGACCCTGTGAAACGCGTGCCCTCCGCGGAAGGGGGCAAGCTCCCTGCCAGGGGCCGGCGGGATCCCAGGGGCGCGTGGGATTGCGTGCCGGGCTCCCGCGCAGCGGCTGCCGCGGAGTCCGTGGCAGCACCCCGCGGGGGAGCAGGCGGAAGACGGCGGGCCGGTGGGGCGTTGTCCCGAGGTAAGGGTCGGCGGCCCGGGAGGAGGGCGAGGATGTCGGTCGGCGAGTTGCGGCCGGTGCGCGGCGCCGGCTCGGCGCCGGAGGCGAGGGCGAGGCCCCGCCTCGGATACGTGCCCCTGGGATGCGGTGTGCTGCTCATCCCGTGGCTGGCGGTGCTGGCCGGCGTCGCCGCCCCCGGCTGGGTGGCACTGGACGTGCTGGAGGCGATCGGCCTGCTGGCCACCGGCGTCCTGGCGCTGGGCACGAAGCCCGCCTTGGTCCCGGTGGCCGCGGCCACCGCCGCGGCACTGCTGCTCGACGCGTCGGTCGACCTCGCGACGTCGCAGGGCCCGGCCCTGCTCGCCGCGGTGACGATGGCTCTGCTCGCCGAGCTTCCCCTGGCCGCGGCCTGCGCCGTACTGGCCCTGCGCGCCGGACATCCGCAGACAGCCGAAGGGCGCCCGGCCCGGCGCTCCGCGCGCGGTAGCGGCCCCGCGCGCCGGGCCGGCTGAGGAGCCGGCCCGGCGCGCCAGGCGTCAGCAGCCGAGCAGCCGGCTGCCCAGGTAGCCCTCGACCTGGTCGAGGGACACCCGCTCCTGCACCATCGTGTCGCGCTCGCGTACGGTCACCGCGTTGTCGGTGAGCGTGTCGAAGTCCACCGTCACGCAGAACGGCGTGCCGATCTCGTCCTGGCGGCGGTAGCGCCGGCCGATGGCACCGGCGTCGTCGAACTCGATGTTCCAGTTCGCCCGCAGCGCCGTGGCCAGGCCCTTGGCCTTCGGGGACAGCTCGGGGTTGCGGGACAGCGGCAGCACGGCGACCTTGACCGGGGCGAGCCGCGGGTCGAGGCGCATCACGGTCCGCTTCTCCATGACGCCCTTGGCGTTCGGCGCCTCGTCCTCGTTGTACGCGTCGAGCATGAACGCCAGCATCGCGCGGTTGACGCCCGCCGCCGGCTCGATCACGTACGGGAACCAGCGCTCGCCGGCCTCCTGGTCGAAGTACGACAGGTCCTGGCCGGAGGCCTTGGAGTGGGCGCCGAGGTCGAAGTCCGTGCGGTTGGCGACGCCCTCCAGCTCACTGAACTCCTGGCCGCCGAAGTTGAAGCGGTACTCGATGTCGGTGGTGCGCTTCGAGTAGTGCGACAGCTTCTCCTTGGCGTGCTCGAACCAGCGCATGTTGTCCTCGCGCAGGCCGAGGCCCGTGTACCAGTTCCAGCGCTCCTGCATCCAGTACTCGTGCCACTTCTCGTCCTCGCCGGGCTTGACGAAGAACTCCATCTCCATCTGCTCGAACTCGCGGGTGCGGAAGATGAAGTTGCCCGGGGTGATCTCGTTGCGGAACGACTTGCCCATCTGGGCGATGCCGAACGGCGGCTTCTTGCGCGAGGTCGTCTGCACCTGGGCGAAGTTCACGAAGATGCCCTGCGCGGTCTCGGGCCGCAGGTAGGCCGCCGAGCCGGCGTCCTGGGTCGGGCCGAGGTGGGTCTGCAGCATGCCGGAGAACTGCTTGGGCTCGGTGAAGGCGCCCTTGGTGCCGCAGTGCGGGCAGTTGATGTCGGCCAGCCCGTTGGCCGGCGGCCGGCCGTGCTTGGCCTCGTACGCCTCCTCCAGGTGGTCGGCGCGGAAGCGCTTGTGACAGGAGGTGCACTCGGTGAGCGGGTCGGAGAACGTGGCGACGTGACCCGAGGCGACCCACACCTCGGGGGCGAGGATCACCGACGAGTCGAGGCCCACCACGTCCTCACGGGAGGTCACCATCGCGCGCCACCACTGGCGCTTGATGTTCTCCTTCAGCTCGACGCCCAGCGGCCCGTAGTCCCAGGCGGCCTTCGAGCCGCCGTAGATCTCACTGCTCGGGAAAACGAAGCCACGGCGCTTGCTCAGGCTGACGATGGTGTCGATCTTGTCGGCGGCCACGGTGCTCTCTTCAGTACGACGAAGGGGTCAGTTGCCCCAGATTACCGGCGGGGGCGGGGCGCATATCAAATCCGTTCGGCCGGCTGCAAGGACGAGCACCCCGGAAGCGGCCGCCGTCACGCAATTGACAATCGTTTCCATCGTTGGTGAAAATGACTGTCATGAACATCAGTCGCCGGGTGATACCGGTCGCGACCCTTGCCGTCGCCGCGCTCGCGCTCCCGGCCCTCGCGGCCTGCTCAGGCCCCGCCGGCGCGGCCGGCGACGGCAAGGGCGGCGGGAAGCTGAGGGTGACCGCGTCCTTCTATCCGCTGGAATTCCTCGCCGACAGCATCGGCGGCGACCACGTGCAGGTCACCGATCTGACCAAGTCCGGCGTCGAACCGCACGACCTGGAGCTGGCGCCGCGGCAGATCGCCGCGCTCGGGCGGTCCGACGTGGTCATCTCGCTGCACGGGCTGCAACCCGCCGTGGACGACGCCATCAAGCAGTCCGGCGTCAAGAACCTGGTGGACGCCGCCGCCCTGACCGGCATGGAGGACCACGGCACCGAGGTGGACGGCCGCCACCACACCACCGGCGACAACGGCAGCGGCGCCCAGAGCGCTGAGGACGCCGGCTCCGACCCGCACATCTGGCTCGACCCGGTGAAATACGCCGAGGTCGCCAGGGGCGTCGGCAAGGCGCTGGCCGAGGCCGACCCGGCGCACTCGGCCGCCTACGCGAAGAACACCGACACGCTGGTCGGCCGGCTCGGCGTGCTCGACACCGCCTTCCGCGACGGCCTGAAGAACCGCACCACCGACACCTTCATCACCACCCACGCCGCCTTCGGCTACCTCGCCGAGCGCTACGGCCTGGTCGAGGAGGCGATCAACGGCCTCGACCCGGAGAGCGAGCCGAGCGCCACCCGGATGAAGGCGCTGCTCGACCTCGCCGGGCGCGAGCACGTGACCACGGTCTTCTTCGAGACGCTGGTCAGCGACAAGACCGCCAAAACGGTGGCCGGCGACCTGCACCTGCGCACCGACGTGCTCGACCCGATCGAGGGCATCACCCCGAAGTCGCGGGGCACCGACTACTTCGCCGTGCAGCGCAGCAACCTCGCGGCGCTGCAGACCGCGCTCGGGGTGCGTCGCTGATGAGCGCGCCGACGGACACGGTGGTGGGCCTGCGCGGCGCGTCGGCCTCGCTGGGCGCCCGGCAGGTGCTGCACGGCATCGACCTGGCCGTGGCCCGCGGCGAGGTGGTGGCCCTGCTCGGCGCGAACGGTTCGGGCAAGTCCACGGCGGTACGGGCGGTGGTCGGCCGGGTGCGCCTGTCGGGCGGGACGTGGGAGTTGTTCGGCACCCCCGGCGACCGCTTCCGGCAGTGGGCCAGGATCGGCTACGTACCGCAGCGCACCACCGCGGCCGGCGGGGTGCCCGCGACCGTACGCGAAGTGGTCGCCGCCGGGCGGCTGGCCAGGACCGGGCTGCGTCCGCCGGGCCGGGCCGACAGGGCGGCGGTGGCCCGCGCGATCGAGCTGGTCGGGATGGCGGACCGGGCCCGCGACGCGGTGGACGCGCTGTCCGGCGGACAGCACCAGCGGGTGCTGATCGCCCGCGCCCTGGCCACCGAACCCGACCTGCTGATCATGGACGAGCCGATGGCGGGCGTCGACCTGGCCGCGCAGCAGGTGCTCGCGGAGACCGTACGCGCCCAGGTCGCGGCCGGGGTGACCGTGCTGCTGGTGCTGCACGAGCTGGGCCCGCTGGCGCCGCTGATCGACCGGGCGGTGCTGCTGCGCGACGGCCGCGTCGTCCACGACGGACCGCCGCCGAGCGGCCTGGAGCCCGACCACGTCCACCCGCACGCCGACCCGGCGACCGCCCCGGTGAAGGGACACCTCGACCGATGGACCTCCTGACCTACGCCTTCATGCAGCGCGCCCTGCTCGCCGCGCTGCTGGTCGGCGTCACCGCCCCCGCGGTCGGCATCTTCCTGGTCCAGCGGCGGCAGGCGATCATGGGCGACGGCATCGGCCACGTCGCCCTCACCGGCGTCGCGCTCGGCTTCCTGCTCCAGGTCAGCCCGGTGTGGACGGCGGTCGCCGTCGCGGTGGCCGGCGCCATCGGCATGGAGCTGATCCGCTCCTACGGCAGGGCCCGCGGCGACATCGCGCTCGCGATGCTCTTCTACGGCGGCATGTCAGGCGGCGTGATGATCATCTACCTGGCGCCGAACGGCTCCAACGCCAACCTCACGACGTATCTCTTCGGCTCCATCAGCACGGTCTCACCGCAGGACATCCCGCCGATGATCGCGCTGGCCGCCTTCGTCCTGCTGGTCGTGCTCGGCCTGCGCAGGCAGCTCTTCGCCGTCTGCCAGGACGAGGAGTTCGCCCACGTCGGCGGGCTGCCCGTGCGGGCGCTCAACCTGCTGCTCGCGGTGACCGCCGCGGTCACCGTGACGGTGGCCATGCGGGCCGTCGGGCTGCTGCTGGTCAGCGCGCTCATGGTCATCCCGGTCGCCGCCGCCCAGCAGGTCACCCGCGGTTTCGCCTGGACGCTGGCGGTGTCGGTGGCCATCGGCGTGACCGTCGCCCTGTCCGGCACCGTCTTCTCCTACTACGTCGACGTGCCGCCCGGCTCCAGCATCGTGCTCGCCTCGATGGCGGTCTTCCTGCTGTTCACCGCGGCGGCAGGCCGGCTGCGGGCCGCGGGCTGGCACAATGGGGGCGTCAGGGCGCGCAGGGCGTCATGAGGAGGCACCGGTGACCACGATGAAGCACTCCGTGCCGTCCGCACCCGCGGTCGCGGGCCGGGCCACCCGCCAGCGTGCCGCCGTGGCGGCCGCCCTGGAAGAGGTCGACGAATTCCGCAGCGCCCAGGACCTGCACGACATCCTCAAGCACCGGGGTGACTCGGTCGGCCTGACGACCGTCTACCGCACCCTGCAGTCCCTCGCCGACGCCGGCGAGATCGACGTGCTCCGCACCGGCGAGGGCGAGTCCGTCTACCGCCGCTGCTCCGGCGGCGGCCACCACCACCACCTCGTCTGCCGCTCCTGCGGCAAGGCCGTCGAGGTCGAGGGCCCCGCCGTCGAGCGCTGGGCCGACGCCGTGGCCGCCGACCACGGTTTCGTGGACGTGGCCCACACGATGGAGATCTTCGGCACCTGCGCCGACTGCGCTGCCGCGCGGGCTTGAGGTACCCGGGCGCGCCCCGGACCCGACTGCCTGCGCAAGGCGGTGCGCCCCTGGGGGGCGTGCTGCCTTGCGCAGGGGGCGGGTCCGGGGGGCGTGGCCCGGGTCAGGGGGTGGCGTCCTCGTTCGGGAGGGCGCCGCCGAAGCGGCGGTCGCGGCTGGCGAATTCGTGGCAGGCCCGCCACAGGTCGCGGCGGTCGAAGTCCGGCCAGAGGACGTCCTGGAAGACCAGCTCGGCGTAGCTGCTCTGCCAGAGCAGGTAGTTGGACGTGCGCTGCTCACCGCTGGGCCGCAGGAAGAGATCCACGTCCGGCATGTCCGGGTAGTAGAGGTAGCGCGCGAAGGTCTTCTCGTTGACCTTCGAGGGGTCGAGCCGCCCCGCGGCCACGTCCCGCGCCATCGCCTGCGCGGCGTCCGCGATCTCCGCCCGCCCCCCGTAGTTCAGGCAGAAGTACAACGTCATGGCGTCGTTGCCGACCGTCTGCTCCTGGGCCACCTGGAGCTCCTGGACCACCGACTTCCACATCTTCGGCATGCGCCCGACCCACCGGATGCGGATGCCCAGCTCGTCCATCTCGTCCCGGCGCCGGCGGATGACGTCCCGGTTGAAATTCATCAGGAAGCGCACCTCGTCCGGCGAGCGCCGCCAGTTCTCGGTGGAGAAGGCGTAGAGCGAGAGGTTCTTGACGCCGATCTCCAGGCAGCCCTTGAGGACGTCGAGGACGACGCCCTCGCCGACCTTGTGGCCCTCGGTGCGGGGCAGACCGCGCTCCTTGGCCCAGCGGCCGTTGCCGTCCATGATCACGGCGACGTGCTTGGGCACCAGCTCCGCGGGGAGCTTGGGCGGCTGCGCGCCCGAGGGGTGCGGGTCGGGCGTGCGGTACGAGGTCCGGTTCCGGCCCAGAATCCCGCGACGTGCCATGGTCGTACTTCTCCTACATCTCGACTTATTTCTCGACGAACCGCAGGGAGCGCAGGCCGCGCTCCAGGTGCCACTGGAGGTAGGCCGCGACCAGCCCGCTGCCCTCGCGGCAGTGCCGCGACTCGCAGGCGTCGGCGGTCTCCCAGTCGCCGCCGAGCAGCGCCCCGAGGAGTTCCAGTGCCTCCCGCGAGGGTACGACGCTTCCCGGTACGCGGCACTCGCCGCATACGACTCCTCCCGCGCCGACCGAGAAGAACCGGTTCGGCCCGGTCATCCCGCATTTCGCACAGTCGTCGAAGCTGGGCGCGTAGCCGTTGACGGCCAGCGAGCGCAGCAGGAAGGCGTCCAGGACCAGCCGCGGGTCGTGGTCGCCGGCGGCGAGCGTGCGCAGGGCGCCGACCAGCAGCAGATACTGCTGCACCGCCGGCTCGCCCTCGTGGTCGGTGAAGCGCTCGGCGGTCTCCAGCATCGCGGTGCCCGCGGTGTAGCGGTCGTAGTCGGCCACGATCGGGCTGCCGTAGGGCGCGATCGTCTCGCTCTGGGTGCACAGCGGCAGCCCGCGGCCGACCAGCTCGCCGCCCCGGACGAAGAACTGCACGTCGACGTGGGTGAAGGGCTCCAGGCGGGCGCCGAACTTCGACTTCGTCCGCCGCACCCCCCTGGCCACCGCGCGGACCCTGCCGTGCCGCCGGGTGAGCAGGGTGATGATCCGGTCCGCCTCACCCAGCTTCTGGGTGCGCAGCACGATGCCGTCGTCGCGGAACAGGCTCATGCGGCCCATTCTCGCCTACGCCGGCGCCGCCGCGGGCCGGTCCCCCGCCGCTGCCGGTCCCCGCGCGGGCTCAGCGCTCAGCGCCGGGCGCCACCAGGCCTGACTCGTAGGCCGCGATGACCAGTTGGGCCCGGTCGCGGGCGCCGATCTTGCCCATGATCCGGCTCACATGGGTCTTGGCGGTGAGCGGGCTCAGGCCCAGCGCCTCGCCCGCCTCCGCGTTGTTCAGCCCGCGGCCGACCAGGGTCAGCACCTCCCGCTCCCGGTCCGACAGGCCGGCCAGCCGACCCGCGCCGGGGGCGGTGCTGACCGGCGGGCGGTCGGGCAGCCGCAGCACCCGGGCGATCAGCCGGGCGGTCGGCCCGGGCGAGAGCAGCGAGTCGCCGGCCGCGACCGTGCGGATCGCGTCCAGCAGTTCCGCGGGCCTGGTGTCCTTGACCATGAAGCCGGACGCGCCCGCGCGCAGCGCCGCCACCACGTGCTCGTCGTCGTCATAGGTGCTCAGCACCAGGACCCTCACTCCGGCGAGGTCGTCGTCCGCGGCGATCCGCCGAGTGGCCTCGATACCGTCCATCTCCGGCATGCGGATGTCCATGACGATGACGTCGGCCCGGGCGCTGCGGGCCCCCTCGACCGCCTCCACGCCGTTGCCCGCCTGGCCGACCACCGCCATGTCGCGGGCCGACTCGATCAGCATCGCGAAGGCGGCGCGTACGAGCCGCTGGTCGTCGGCGAGCAGCACCCGGATCGGCTCGGGTGTGGTCATCTGGGCTCTCCCTGGTGGTCGGCACTGAGCACTGCGACGGTGCGGTCGGCCCTCTCATGCCTTTCGTGTCTTTCACGCCTTTCATGCCTCTCGGATCTCTCGGACCTCTCCGGCCTTTCGGCCCGCTCGGCCCGCTCGGCCCGCTCGGTCCGGTCCGGCCGGTCGCCCGCGCAGGGCAGGACGGCGGCGACGGAGAAACCCGCCGTGCCGTCGGTCCGCGGGCCCGCGGCGAAGGTCCCGCCGACGCTTCTGGCCCGCTCACGCATCCCGACGATCCCGAAGCCCTCCGGCCGGTCGGCGTCGGGCAGCCGCACCGGGGCCGGCCCCTCGTCCTCGACGCACACGTGCAGCGCGGCGTCCCGGTGCCTGACCGCCACCCGCACCGTCGGGTCCGGGCCGCCCGCGTGCCGCACCGCGTTGGTCAGCGACTCCTGGATGATCCGGTAGGCCGCCGCCCCCACCGCGGGCGGCACGGGTTCGCGTCCCGGGTCCAGGGTCAGCGTGACCTTGGCCCCGGCCGCCTCCGCGGCCTTGGTCAGCGACGGGATACCCGCCAGGTCGGGCAGCGGGCCGTCGCTGTCGGCCCGCAGCACCCGCAGCGTGGTGCGCAGCTCTGAGCGCGCCTCCCGGCAGGTGTCCGCGATGTTGTCCAACGCCCCCGCCACCGCGGTCCGGTCCAGCCGCTCCGGGTCCGCGAGCAGGATGTGCGCGGCCACCGAGGTCTGCACCCCGATCAGGGTGATGCTGTGCGCCAGCAGGTCGTGCAGGTCGCGGGCGATCCGCAGCCGCTCCTCCGCGACCCGGCGCCCCGCCTCCTCCTCCCGGGTCCGCTCGGCCCGCTCGGCGCGCTCCATGATCGCGGCGATGTAGTTGCGGTGCATCCGCACGACCTCGCCGGCCACCGCGACCGCCACTATCCAGCCGGCGCCCTGCAGCATCTGGGCCCCGGCGGTGGGCTTGCCCATCGCCGACATCACGGCGGCCATCGTGCCCACCACGGTCGGCACCACCAGGAAGGTCCTGGTCGGCGGTCCGGCGACCGCCACCGAATACAGCGCGACCATCGCGGACAGCAGCGGTGCTTCCTGGATGTTCTCCATGTAGTGGTAGGGCGCCACCACGACGACCATGCCGAGCAGGCACCACATCGGCGCGCGGCGCCGCCATGTCAGCACGGCGGCGCTGGTCGCCAGCCACAGCCAGCCGAGGGCGTCGGGGCGGTGGCTTCTCGCCGCCTCGGGCACCGCCAGTGCCAGGGTCGCCTGGACCAGGAAGACCGCCGCCGCGAGGGCCACGTCGGTGTACGAGACCCGCTGGATCTCGGCGCTTGCCGCTGCGCGGCCGGGCGGGGGGCGTCTACGCACGGCTCCATTTTCCGCGAAGTCCCGCCCGGCGGGGCCTTTCCGCCCCTTTCCCCCGCGCGGGTGCTCCCGCCAGGAGGGTCGTGGCGGCGGGGGCGGGGAAGATGCTCGCGCTCGTACGCGCGGTGGCGCCGGTGGTCCTCATCGTGGCTTCCCCTCGGGATTCGCTGGTCTCACTCCACCAGCGTCCCGGCGCGGACGGCCCGAAACGTCGGACTCACGATCGAATCGGCCGCTACTCCGTGGGACTGCCGAGGGTGTCCGCTACTCCCCGGGGAGTATCCGTGCGGAGTGCTCGCCCCCCGCCACGGAACCGCGGCGCCGCGGTCAGCTCGCGGTGGCCGCGGCGGCGGCGAGCAGCCGGTCGATGTCGTCGGTGTGCAGCGACAGGCAGCGGCCCACCGCTTCGAGGACCTCGCGCTCGGCCGGCAGGTAGGGGCCGTCGGCGAGCGCGATGTGGGCGCCCTGGAGCAGCACCCGCTCGCGGCCCTGCGGGGCGAGGTGGTCGGCGAGCGGTTCCAGCGCCTCGTGCAGCTCGATCGACAGCCAGCTGCCGCAGCCGTCCACGCAGTCCGCGAAGGAGTGGTGGCCCAGCTCCTGGGAGGCGGTGTAGCGGCCCTCGTCGGCGACGATCGCGGCGAGCAGCCCCAGCAGCTGGTCCTCGGTGCAGTCGCTGAAGCCGGCCGAGCGGACCGCGCCGACGGCCGCCTCGCGGGCCGGGCGGCCGGTGGAGCCGCCCGCGGTGAGCACGGCCAGCGCGATGGTGTGGACGGCGTCGCGCAGCATCGCGGAGAAGCGCGTGGTGGTGGGGCAGAGCAGCGCCTGCGAGCCGTACTGGCGGTGGCAGGCGGCGCATTCGATCACCGAGCCCGCGGTGCCGCGGTTGAGCAGCGGCACATTGAGCACGGTGAGCCTGCGCGTGCCCGTTCTGCGGTGGTAGCTGCGGTCGCCGCCGCAGTCGGGGCAGAAGAACTCACCGTCGTCCTCGGTGTGCCAGGACGTTCGCACACCCCAGATACACAGCCCCAGCTTCGTCACGCTGCACCCTCCGGCCGTCCTCGTCCCGGTACGTACCCGCATCGGCCCGTACGCGCGCGAAGACGCCCCGGCAACGGTGCCGTACGCCGTGATGTTAGCCACATCAGGGAGGCGCAGTCAGTACCGCGTACGGGGGCAATTCACCACCGCCCCCGTACGCGTGGGGAGATTCGTACCGTTTTGCCCGCTCAGCGGTCCGCGCGGTTGACCGCGGAGACGACCGCCTGGAGGGCGGCGCGGGTGGTGTTGGGGTCGATGCCGATGCCCCACAGGACCCGGCCGCCGATGGCGCACTCGATGTACGAGGCGGCCTGCGCGGACGCGCCCTCGCTCATGGTGTGCTCGCTGTAGTCCAGCAGCCTGGCGTCCACGCCGATCTTCGCCAGCGCGTCGAAGAAGGCCGAGATCGGACCGTTTCCGCTGCCGCTGAGCACCGTCGGTACGCCGTCCACGACGGCTTCCACCGTCAGGGCGTCGGTGCCGTCGCTCGATGTTGACGCCTGCGCCGAGCGCAGCGCGACGCGGCCCCACGGGTTGTCCGGGGTGGGCAGGTACTCGTCCTGGAAGACCGACCAGATCTGCGCCGGGGTGACCTCGCCGCCCTCGGCGTCGGTCTTGGTCTGGATGATCTTCGAGAACTCGATCTGCATCCGCCGCGGCAGGTCCAGCTTGTGCCCGTTCTTCAGCACGTAGGCGACGCCGCCCTTGCCGGACTGCGAGTTGACCCGGATCACGGCCTCGTAGGAGCGGCCGACGTCCTTGGGGTCGATGGGCAGGTACGGGACCGCCCACTCGATGTCGTCCACGGTCTTCCCGGCGGCGACCGCGGTGGCCTCCATCGCCTCGAAGCCCTTCTTGATGGCGTCCTGGTGGGAGCCGGAGAAGGAGGTGTAGACGAGGTCGCCCGCGTAGGGGTGGCGCGGGTGGACCTCCATCTGGTTGCAGTATTCGGCGGTGCGGCGGATCTCGTCGATCTGCGAGAAGTCGATCTGCGGGTCGACGCCCTGGCTGAACAGGTTCATGCCCAGCGTGACCAGGTCCACGTTGCCGGTGCGCTCGCCCTGCCCGAACAGGCAGCCCTCGATGCGGTCGGCGCCGGCCATCAGCGCCAGCTCGGCGGCGGCCACCGCGGTGCCGCGGTCGTTGTGCGGGTGGACCGACAGGCACACGTACGCGCGGCGCGACAGGTTGCGCGACATCCACTCGAAGCGGTCGGCGTGCGTGGACGGGGTGGAGCGCTCGACGGTCGCCGGCAGGTTGAGGATGATCTCGCGGCCCTCCTCGGGCTGCCAGACGTCCATGACGCCCTCGCAGACCTCCAGCGCGAAGTCCAGCTCGGTGTCGGTGAAGATCTCCGGGCTGTACTGGTAGCCGAAGACCGTCTCGTCACCCAGCAGCTTGTCGGCGTACTCCATCACCAGCCGGGTGCCGTCCACCGCGATCTGCCGGACCTCGTCGCGGGTGCCGCGGAAGACCACCCGGCGGAAGACCGGCGCGGTGGCGTTGTACAGGTGCACGGTGGCCCGGGGGGCGCCGCGCAGCGCCTCGACGGTGCGCTCGATCAGCTCCTCGCGGGCCTGCGTCAGGACGGAGATCGTCACGTCCTGCGGGATCGCGTCCTGCTCGATGATGGAGCGCACGAAGTCGAAGTCGGTCTGACCGGAGGCCGGGAAACCGACCTCGATCTCCTTGTAGCCCATCCGCACCAGCAGGTCGAACATCTCCCGCTTGCGGGCCGGCGACATGGGGTCGATCAGCGCCTGGTTGCCGTCGCGCAGGTCGGTGGACAGCCAGCGCGGCGCCTTGGTGATGCGCGCGTCGGGCCAGGTGCGGTCGGCGATGTCGACCTGCTCGTACCGGCCGTACTTGTGGATCGGCATCGCGGTGGCGCGCTGGGTGACGGTCGCGGCGGTGATGGGCGTGGCACGGCCGACGCTGTTGGGGCTGGTCATGGGGGCTCTGGCTCCTCGGGGGTCCGTTCGGGGAACGGCCGACGGCTGGAAACGCCGAACTCCGCGGGGAGGGGGTCGGCCTACGACTACAGGCCCTCGCCGCGGCAGCTAAGGAGAAGCAGCCCGAAACGCATGATGGATCGACCTTAGCCGAGGGCGGCCGAATCACGTAGCCGGTGCGTAGGTCCTCTCAGCATTCAAGATGGTCGTATCTGTCCACCAAAATCCCCATCCTTCCCTCCTTCTCGTCAACTTCGCCCCCGACTTAGTGACACAGCGTACTCGCCGTGCCACATTGCGTGTATGGACTCCCTTGCCTCGACCCCCGTTTTCTGCACGATCGTGCCGCCGCACGTCCTGGACCGGCTGGCCAGGACGGGTGACGCGGCAGTGTCCGCCGCCGCCCGCCACACCCTGGAGCACGACGCGCGCGAGCGCAGCCGGCGCCAGCTGAACGCCGTCCTCGGCCCCGTCGCGGCCGCCGCGGGCAGCGTCGCCGACCACCCGGTGCGTACGATCTACGACGCCCGCCACCACGACACGCTGCCCGGCCACAAGGTGCGCGCCGAGGGCGCCAAGCCGTCCTCCGACGGCAGCGTCAACCGCGCCTACGACGGGCTCGGCGCGACCTTCGAGACGTACCTGAAGGCGTACGAACGGCACTCGATCGACGGCGCGGGCCTGCCGCTGAAGGCGTCCGTGCACTACCTCAAGGGCTACAACAACGCCTTCTGGAACGGCGAGCAGATGGTCTTCGGGGACGGTGACGGCCGGATCTTCCTTGACTTCACCATCCCGCTGGACGTCATCGGCCACGAGTTGACGCACGGCGTCACCCAATACAGCGCCAACCTGGGCTACCAGGGCCAGTCAGGGGCGCTCAACGAGTCGGTCTCCGACGTCTTCGGCAGCCTGATCAAGCAGTACGCGCTCGGCCAGGCCGCCGACCAGGCCGACTGGCTGATCGGCGCGGGCCTGCTCGCCCCCGGCATCAACGGCAAGGCGCTGCGCTCGATGAAGGAGCCGGGCACGGCCTACGACGACCCGCAGCTCGGCAAGGACCCGCAGCCCGCCTCCATGTCCGGTTACGTCACCACGACGCAGGACAACGGCGGGGTCCACATCAACTCCGGCATCCCCAACCGGGCCTTCTACCTGACCGCCGCCGCGCTCGGCGGCCAGGCCTGGGAGCAGGCCGGGCAGGTCTGGTACGACACCCTCACCGGCGGCACCCTGTCGGCGCAGGCACAGTTCGCCGACTTCGCCGCGGCGACCGTCGCGGCGGCCGTGGCCCGCTACGGTGAGGACGTCCAGAGCCGCGCGGTGCGCGCCGCCTGGACCGAGGTCGGCGTCACCCCGGCGCCCGCTGCGGGACTCCCCCGCCAGCAGCCGGGTCAGCCCCAGGAGGTGTGAGCAGCCCGATGCGTATCGAGGTGACCCGCTCCGGCGGCTTCGCAGGCCTCACCAGGCACGCCGCCCTGAACACCGCCGACCACCCCGACGCGGGCCACCTCCACGCCCTGGCCCTCGACGCCCTGGCCCCCTCCGGCGCGAACCGCCAACCGCACCCGGACGGCTACTCGTACACGATCACGGTGGACGCCGGCACGGTCCACTGCACGGACGGCGACCTGACCCCGGCCCAGCGCGAACTGATCAGGACGGTGCTGGGCGAGGGCGGATAGGGCGACCGCGCCGCCCACAGCTCACAGCCCACAGCCCACAGCCACGGTCCGGGTGGAGATTTCCCTGTTCAGGTGACAGAGCGTCGCTGGTCGTTACTACGCTGGGACTACGCAGCGCCGGACGCATGAGAGCCGTCCGGCTGTGCACGCGAACGGCGGAGGTGAGCCCGATGACGACGGTGCCAGCGCAGACGGCCGGCGACATGGACGACCAGGACTGGGAGGAGGGCGAGGGCGACATTCTCAGGACGGTCGGCAGGCAGGTCAAACTCTGGCGTGAGCGGGCCGGGCTGACCCAGGCGGAACTGGGCCAGGCCATCAGCTACAGCGAGGAGCACGTCTCCTCGGTCGAGCGGGGCCGCCGGGCGCCCAAGCCCGCGCTCCTCGACATGGCCGACGAGGTGCTGGACGCGGGCGGCATGCTGAGTGCCTTCAAGTCCGACGTGGAGCAGGCACGTTACCCGCGCAAGGTCCGCGACCTCGCGAAGCTGGAAGCCGACGCCGTTTCGTTGGGCGCGTACAGCAACCACAACATCCAGGGGCTCCTGCAAACCGAGGAATACGCCCGCTCCCTCTACCGTATGCGCCGCCCGCTGCTGGACGAGGAGATGATCGAGCGGTACGTCGCTGCCCGGGTGGCACGGCAGGCCATCTTCACCCGCTGGCCCGCACCGATCCTGAGCTTCGTCCAGGAGGAGGTGACGTTGAAGCGCCCCCTTGGCGGCAGAGCGGTGATGCGAAGCCAGCTGGAACGGCTGCTGGAGCTGGGCCAGTTGCGGAACGTGGAGATCCAGGTGATGCCGACGGACCGCGAGGACCACGCGGGGATGGGCGGAGAGATCCGCTTGCTGGCGACAAAGAACGGCCTGACCTTTGGCCTCGTCTCGGTCCAGCACTTCGACCGCCTGACCACTGATCGAAGCGAGATCATGACGCTGGAAGCTCGGTATGGGATTATCCGGGCGCAGGCTCTCACCCCGCGGGAGTCCCTGGCGTTCATCGAGAAGGTCCTGGGAGAGACATGACGATCGAGCCCTCTGCTGAGCTGCACTGGTTCAAGAGCAGCTACAGCAGCAACGAAAGCGCCGACTGCGTCGAGGTCGCCGCCTCCCCCGGCACCGTCCACGTACGCGACTCCAAGAACCCCGAGGGCCCGCACCTCGCATTCGGCCCCGCCGAGTGGTCGGCCTTCGTCGCGTACGCGGCCCGGCACATGTGACCCGCTCCCGGCAGGACGGCTCCGCCACGCGCGGAGCCGCCGTTGGCTTGAATGCCACCTTCTGCCGGTCAGAGTCTCGGCCCGCATAACCGGCCCTCCTAAACTGACAGTGCACAGCCCCGCACTCTCAGCTCGCCACGCCGGAAGGGACTGCCGTTGCCTCGGTCGGATCTCCGCTCGCTGTTCCGCTCCAACCAGCAGAATCTGACGGCAGAGGACGTCTTCGCCGACCGTATGGACGAGTGGGGTGCCGTCGCCCGCAGTCTCGTCGCGCACGTCGCCGCCATCCGCGAACCGGGCTTCAGCGTCGAGGACTTCGAGAGCCCACGCCGCAATGTGCTGGTCTTCTACGGTGTGGGCGGCATCGGCAAGTCCACGTTCTCGCGGCGGCTGGAGGAGCATCTGTCCGCCGACCGGCCGAGCACCGCGCAGTGGTCGCCGGTGCCCGAGGGGCTGGGCGGTTTACTGCCGGTACGGATCGACCTCTCCCGGCAGGCCGGCCTCGGCTTCGAGGACGTTGTGCTGGCATTGCGCCTGACCGTGGGCCGACTGGGATTGGCGATGCCCGCCTTCGATCTGGCGCTGAGCCGGTATTGGGCCCTCAACCATCCCGGCGAACCGCTGGAGGCGTATCTGCGCCGAAACGGATATCTGCGCCGCTTCGCTACCGCGCTCTCCCTGCCCGAGCAGGTCCAGTCCGTGCTGGGGGACATCGCCCAAGCCGTCGCCTTGCCCGGCACGATCGGCGCACTCGTGGGCCAGACCCTGCGCTCGGTGATCGGTTCGCTGCGGGAGCACCGGCAGGGTGTACGAGCGCTGGCCGGTTGCACGCGGCTCGCCGATCTCCTGGAGGCGGATGCCGACATGGAGGCGCTGGCGTACTACACCCACCTGCTGGCCTGGGACCTCGCCCAGCTCCCCGCCGACCAGTCGGGAATCCCGGTCGTCCTGCTGGACACCTTCGAGGATGTGGGCGATCGCACCCACCGTGACCTGGAGCGGCTGATCCAGCGTATGGCGTGGCTGATGCCCAACGTCCTGTTCGTCGTCACGGGGCGCAACCGCCTTCAGTGGGACGACGAACGCCTCGACGGGCAGCTCGACTGGACCGGACCTCACACCTGGCCGCAGCTCACCCCCGGGGCTATTGCCGAGCCCCGCCAGCACCGTGTCGGTTACCTCTCCGCCCAGGACTGCGAGCACTATCTGTGCGCGCGCCTCACCCGTGACGGACAGCCGCTGATGACCCCGGACACCCGTCACCAGATCGTCCGGCGTTCTCATGGCCTGCCGCTGTATCTGGACCTGTCCGTCATGCGCTATCTCGACCTGTACCAGCGGACCGGACATCAGCCCGCGGCGGGAGAGTTCCACTACGACTTCCCCGCGCTGGTCGCCCGAACCTTCCGTGACCTGTCCGCCGCCGAGCGCCACGTGCTCCGCACGGTCAGCCTGTTCGACTCCTTCTCCATCGATCTGGCGACGGCGGCTTCCGGCTCGTCGCAGGACGCCGCCACCCTGCAACTGGTCGAGCGTCCGTTCATCGACACCGATCCCGCCGCACCGTGGCCTTACCACCTGCACGATCTGATCCGCGAGGCGATCCGCGACGCCGACGAGACCGCTGAGGACCGCTGGTCTCCCGCGGACTGGCACCGGGCGGCTCAGCGCGCCTTCGACGCGCTCGGGGCAGAGTTGCCGCCGGTCGGCGAGGGCCGACGCCGTCTGCTTGCCTGCCTGACCCAGGGGCTCCGGCTCTCCCAGGACTACGAGCTGGAACTCGGCTGGCTCGTGGACGCCGCCTTCCGCTACGTCGCCGACTTCATCTGGGAACCCGTCGAGCTGCCACCCGGCCCCTCGGGCTCCCCCGCCGCCGCGCTCGCCACGACGCTCGGTGCGGTCGCGCGCCGCCAGCGCGTCCACCGGCAGGAGACGGTGGACCAGCTCACGGCCGTGCTGGCGGAGGGGCTGCTGCCACCGTCCGCCCAGGACCTCGCCCGCTATTACCTCGCCGAATGCCAACGGGACCTCGGCCGCGCGGAGGAGTCGGCCGCGGGAATGCGTCAGGTCGCCGCCGGGGCAGGTCCGCTGGCCGCCGACGCCGCCCGCGGCCTGATCCACCTCGCCCGTCGCCTCGGAGACTTCCCCGCCGTGCAGGCCGCCACCGCGCAACTCGGCGGCGGCAGCCGCTACCACCGCACCCTCGGCGACCTGTGGTGGACGCAGGGGAGCATCGCGCTGGCCTGCTCCGCCTACGACGACGCCTGCCGGGAAGCCGTGGCCGAATCCAACCCCGGTGAGGCCGCGCTGAGCCGAGCCTGCCTCGCCTTCGCCGCCGCCTTCCAGGACCGGGCCCGCGCCGACCAGCAGATCCAACTCGCGGAGCACCTGCTGCAGAGCGCGAATATCCGGTGGGCCCGGGTGCAGACGCGCATCGCCGGCCTGCTGCGGGACGCCGGCGCCGATCCCACCGTGCCGGCCCGTGCGGCCGACATCGAGGCGGATGCCGAAGCCAGCGGCCTCACCTCATCGGTGGCCTACGCGAGGCTCGCCGTCTGCTTCCACCACGCCGTCCTGGCCGACCAGCCCGCTCTCGAAACAGCCCGCGCTCGGCTCCGCACCTGCGTCAACGGCGCGGAGTTCGCCTACCTCCTGGAGATCAGCCACCTCCTCGACGGCTCGGAACCCCCCTCCGATCTCCCCCGCGCCACCTGGATCGACGGCTTCCCGGCCACGGCCGCCCGCTGGTCCGCGATCGCCGCCGATCGGCGGGCTGCCGTCACGTCCCACTGACCCCGGCGCGAGCTTCCCCGAGTCACCGATCGGGCGCTACGGTGCAGCGTGGCCACGTACACCAGCCTGGAATCACTCGACCTGCCCAGCCTCGCCGATCGGTACGGGCTCCGTGAGCCTGTTGCCGAGCCCTTGAAAGGCGGGGCAGCGAACTCCAGCTTCCGGCTGGACACCCCTGGCGGCGGCCGCGCCTACGTACTGACCGCGCTCGACAATCACGACGAAGCCGGTGCCCGGCACCTGGCACGTATCACCCGCGCCTTCGCGGATCTGGGCCTGCCCACGGCCCACGTGGTCGCCAACAGCGACGGCGAGGACATCACCGTCCTGCACGGCAAGCCCTACCTGCTGAAAGAGTTGATTCCCGGCCATGTCGAGGAGCCGCTGCCCGACGCGCTGCTGCCCGCGGCAGGGGAACTCCTCGCGCAACTGCACGGCTTCCCGGCCGAAGCCCTCGACCTACCGGTCGGCACCCGTCGCTTGAACGCGGCACACCGCGCCGCTGCCCGAGCCTTCGACGACCGCTCTTTCGCTGCGTGGCTCGATGAGCAGTTGGCCGAGATCGGCCGTCATGAAGCCGACCGTCAGCGGCCTGCCGTCCCGATCCACGGCGACCTCTTCGCCGACAACCTCATCGTCCGGCCCGACGGCGGCCTGTCCGTCATCGACTGGGAAACCGCGTCCGTGGACGACCCCCTGCTCGACCTCGGTATGGCAGCAGTCGGCCTCTGCCAGACCCCGGAAGGCTGCCTGTCGCCCGAACGTTTCCGCCTCCTCCTGGGTGGATACGACGCGCTGCGGCCGCTTTCCGCCGAGGACCGTGCGGAACTGCCCACCGAGATCGTCCATGCGGCGGTCATCATCGCCTTCCACCGCTACCACCGGCACAACGTCCGTTTCCCCGATCCCGAGCGCGCCACGTACTACCAGCAGATGGTCACCTTCGCCGGGACAGTCCAGGCGCGGTAAGACTCGGGCACGCCGAAGGGCGGCGCGGGCCTTTGCAGGTCCGTGCCGCCCTTCGTTCTCACCTGCCCCGGGGAGGGGCTTCAGGTGCGGGGATCAGTACGCCGAGTTCACGTTGTCCATCGTGCCGTACCGGTCGGCCGCGTAGTTGCACGCGGCGGTGATGTTGGCGACCGGGTCGTAGATGTTGTGGGACGTACCCGACACGTGGTAGCGGTCGAAGGTCGGGTTGATCACCTGGAGCAGACCCTTCGAGGGAATGCCGTTGCGGGCGTTGATGTCCCACAGGTTGATCGCCTTCGGGTTACCGCTGGACTCGCGGATGATGTTCCGGTGAATTCCCTCGTACGTACCGGGAATCCCCTTCTTGTGCATGATGTCGAGCGACTGCCTGATCCAGCCGTCCAGGTTGTTCGCGTACTTCTTGACGGTCGCCTTCTTCGGGGCGGCAGCCGCCTTCTTCGGGGTGGCGACGGTGTGCGTCTTCTTCGGTACGGAGACCGGGGCGCGGTGGGTGGAGCGGTTCGCCGCGGCCTTGGACTTGGCGCGGTCGGCGGCGGCCGCGGCCGCCTTCTTCGCCGCTGCCGCGTCCGCGGCCTTCTTCTCGGTCGCCGGCTTGGCGGCCGCGATCTTCTTCTCGGTGACCGGCTTGGCGGCCACGACCTTCTTCTCCGTGCTCGGCTTGGCAGCCGCGGCGAGGTCGGTCTTCTTCTGCGTCGTCTTCGGTGCGGCGTCGTGAATGGCGTGCTGCGACGCCATACCGGTCTGCGCGCCGAGTTCCTTGGCGTGCGTACCGGTGGAGACGGAGAACCCGGTGGGGTCGCCCGCCGCGGTCGCCGAACCGGCTCCTGCGGTCGCTGCCAGCCCGGTGACCGTCAGCACGACCGCGGTTGCGGCAGCTGCGCCGACCGAGGTGATCTTGTGCTTCTTCGACATCTGGTTGAACTTCGCGAACGTCGGGAGCTTCTTCGGGATCGTGGGGAGCTGCATTAGGGATTTACCTCTTCCGTAGCGGGACCCCTGAATTGTTAGAGGTGGCGGAAGGGCAGGTCAAAGACCCCCTCTACGGATCGCATTCGTAGTGGGCGCATACGGAGGCGTTTTTCCGTGCGATACCGGCCTTGCCGTGCACTAAGCGGCCTAGTATGTGACCCAGGCTATATCGAGGGGATCACAAGAGGGCGCCCCCCATTCACCGCGAGTGAAGGGAGGGGCGCTTTATGTGAGGAGAATATGTGACCCCGGTCACCGAAACGGGGGGCCCGAAACGGGACAGATCGGCAGAAGAACGCCCGAAAGGATTCCGGTCAGCTACCCCGTGACGGCCTCGGCGGCCGCAGCGTGCGCGGAGCGGTCGCGGTGCGGGTCAGCGGGTCGCTGGCGCCGGGGTGGGGTCGTCGGCCGGGGTGGGGGCCGTCTTGCGGGGCGGGCGGACCAGGGCGACGACGGCGATGGCTCCCGCCAGGCCCGCGGCGGCCGCGTAGAGGGAGATGCGGTCGAGACCGGACGCGTACGCCGCGTGCGGGCTGCCGCCATGGGCGGTGACGCTGCGCAGCCGGGCAGTGAAGACGGCGCCGAAGAGCGCGATACCGAGGGTCATGCCGAGCTGACGGGCCGTGTTGACCGCGCCGCCCGCCATGCCCGCCCGGTCCGGCGGGACGGCGTCGACGGCGGCCGAGACCAGCACGGGCGTGGTGAAGCCGACGCCGACGCCGATCACCGCGAGGCCGGCGAAGATCGAGGCCTGCCCCGAGGAGGTGTGCACGGTCAGCGCCAGCAGGCCGCAGCCCAGGCCGATGATGAACAGGCCGCCGCCGATCGGCACGCGCGCCGGGAAGCGGTGCATGTGCCGCCCGGCCGCCGCGGCGACGACGAAGGCGGTGCCCGCCATCGGCATCAGGGCCAGGCCGCCGCGGATCGGGCTGAGGTCGAGGACGTCCTGCAGCCAGAGGGAGAAGTAGACCAGGCCGCTGAAGGCCGCCGCCTGGTAGATCAGGGCGCCGCCGAGCAGGCCGCTGAAGACCGGGCGGCGCAGCAGCGCCAGCTCGATCATCGGATGGTCGGAGCGGGCCTCGATGACCACGAAGGCGACCGCCGCGACCGCGGCCGTCCCGAAGGCGGTCAGCGCCAGCCCGTCCGTCCAGCCGGCGTCGCCGCCGCGGATCAGGGCGTACGTCAGCGCGCCGGCGGCCAGCGTGAAGGCGGCGGCGCCCGGCAGGTCGAGCCGGCCCGTGCCGCGCTTGCCCGCGGCGGGCAGGGAGCGCATGGCGATCGCTATCGCTACGGCGGCGATCGGCAGGTTGACCAGGAAGATGGCCTGCCAGCCGAAGCCCTCGGTGAGCAGACCGCCCACGATCGGCCCGGCCGCGGCGGCGGCGCCGTTGACCGCGCCCCACACGCCGAAGGCGACCCCGCGGTCGCGGCCCCGGTAGGTCGCCGCGACCAGCGCGGCCGAGGTGGCGAACATCGCCGCCCCGCCGACCCCCTGCACCGCACGGGCGGTGATCAGCACGGCGGCGTTCGGTGACAGCGCCGCGCCCAGCGAGGCCAGCGCGAAGACGGCGAGGCCGGCCACGTACAGTCGCCGGTGGCCGAACAGGTCGCCGAGCGAGCCCGCGACCAGCAGCAGCGCGGCCAGCGCGAGGGCGTAGCCGTCGATGACCCATTGCAGGGCGGAGAAGGGTGCGTCGAGGTCGGACGCCATGCTCGGCAGGGCGACGTTCACGATGGTGACGTCGACCAGGAGGATGAAGGCCCCCAGGCAGATCGTCACCAGGGGCAGCCATTTGCGCATCGGGCGGACTCCGTTTCATGCGGTGCGGTGCGGTGGTGCGGCGATGACTGCTCCAGGCTGGGGCACGGCACGCCCACCCCACAGCCGATGGGACTTCCGCGGCGGAATTCGACACAGCCTAGGCTGTGGGGATGGGATCCGACACGTCGATCATGCCGCTGGCTCTTCTCGACCCGCTCGACCAGCAGGTCGTGCAGGCACTGCAGCTCGACGGCCGGGCGCCCTTCCGGCGGATCGGCGAGGTCCTCGGCGTCTCCGACCAGACCGTCGCCCGCCGCTACGCCCGGCTGCGCGAGTCCTCGGGCCTGCGGGTGCTCGGGCTCAGCGACCCGCTGCGGATCGGGCTGACGCCGTGGTTCGTACGGGTGCAGTGCACGCCGGACGCCGCCGCGTCGATCGGCGAGGCGCTGGCCCGGCGGACCGACACCCGCTGGGTGACCCTGCTGTCCGGCGGCACCGAGATCTGCTGCCTCACCTACGCGTCGGGGCCCGACACGGACGCCGACGCGCTGCTGCTGCAGAAGCTGCCGCAGACGCCGCGGGTGGTGCAGGTCACCGCGCACGCGCTGCTGCACGTCTTCTTCGGCCACGAGCTGAGCCCGGTGAGCAGGACAGGGCCGCTGTCACCAGAGCAGGTACGCGCGCTGCGGCAGCCGCCCACCGCGCAGGACGGCGAGCCGGTGGTGCTCGGGGAGGAGGACCGGCGGCTGTTCGCCGCGCTCGCCCGCGACGGGCGCACCCCGGCGGCGGAGCTCGCCGCGCTCACCGGCTGGTCCCAGACGACGATACGGCGGCGGATGGCCGAGCTGCGGGCGAGCGGGGCGCTCTACTACGACCTCGACTTCGGGCCCGGGGTCATCGCGCCCGAGATGCGGGCGCGGCTGCTGATGGAGGTCGAACCGGCCAGCCTCGCGGCGGCGGGGCGGGCGCTGGCCACGCACGAGGAGGTGGCTTTCGCCGCGGCCACGACGGGCGCGACGAATGTGTACGCGTCGCTGCTGTGCCGCGACGCGCGGGCGCTCTACCGCTACCTCACCGGCCCGGTGGCGGCCATCCCCGGCGTCCGCCGGACGGAGACGGCGCCGATCCACCGCACCTTGAAGGGCCCGGGCCCCTACCTCGCACCCTCCCGGGGCGGCCGCCCTGCCGGTCGGGGCTGAGCGCGCCGCCCCGTACGGAACGGCTAGAAACCGAGCTTCCTGAGCTGCTTCGGGTCGCGCTGCCAGTCCTTGGCGACCTTCACGTGCAGGTCGAGGAAGACGGGCGTGCCGAGGAGGGCCTCGATCTGGTGGCGGGACTTCACGCCGACCTCCTTCAGGCGGGCGCCCTTGGGGCCGATGATGATGCCCTTCTGCGAAGGGCGCTCGATGTAGAGGTTGGCGTGGATGTCGAGCAGCGGGCGGTCGGCCGGGCGGCCCTCCCGGGGGAGCATCTCCTCGACGACGACCGCGATGGAGTGCGGCAGCTCGTCGCGTACGCCTTCCAGCGCCGCCTCGCGGATCAGCTCGGCGACCATGATCTGCTCGGGCTCGTCGGTGAGGTCGCCCTCGGGGTAGAGGGCGGGGCCCTCGGGGAGCAGCGGGACGAGGAGGTCGGCGAGCAGGCCGACCTGCTCGCCGGCGACCGCGGAGACCGGCACGATCTCGGCCCATTCGAAGCCCAGGTCGCGGCCGAGCTTGTCGACCGCCAGCAGCTGGTGGGCGAGGGTCTTGGAGTCGACCAGGTCGGTCTTGGTGACGACCGCGACCTTCGGGGTCTTGCGGACCCCGGCCAGCTCGCGCGCGATGAAGGTGTCGCCGGGCCCGAGCTTCTGGTCGGCGGGCAGGCAGAAGCCGATCACGTCGACCTCGGCCCAGGTGCTGCGCACCACGTCGTTGAGGCGTTCGCCGAGCAGCGTGCGGGGCTTGTGCAGCCCGGGGGTGTCGACCAGCACGAGCTGGGCCTCCGGGCGGTGCACGATGCCCCGTACGGTGTGCCGGGTCGTCTGCGGCCGGTTGGAGGTGATCGCCACCTTCTGGCCGACCAGAGCGTTCGTGAGGGTGGACTTGCCGGCGTTGGGGCGGCCGACGAAGCAGGCGAAGCCGGACCGGTGCGTGGGGCCGGCGGCGGAGGGGGTACGAGCGCTCATGTGCCTCATTCTCCCCGATGAAGGAGGTCCGCGAGGACGGCGGGCGATACGGCGTGCGAGCCGCACCCCGGTGAGGGTGTCGAAACGCACACGCAACACGAAACACCATGGAAACACGCCTGCCCACGTCCGGTAACGCGAGCCCGTGACGCTTCCCCTACCCGCCCGTGGAAGGGGATCCCCTCGTGCTGCTGCTGTCCGCCGACCAGACGGCCGTGAACGCGGCCGACACCGCCTGGCTGCTCGCCGCCACCGCGCTGGTGCTGCTGATGACGCCGGGCCTCGCGCTCTTCTACGGCGGCATGGTCCGCAGCAAGAGCGTGCTCAACATGCTCATGATGAGCTTCGTGTCGATCGCGCTGGTCACGATGGTCTGGCTGATCGCCGGCTACACCCTCGCCTTCGGCCGCGACGCCGGCGGCCTCGGCCTGATCGGCGACCTCAAGCACCTCGGCATGCACGGCATCGGCCCCACCTCGACGCACGGCCATGTGCCCACACTGCTCTTCGCGACCTTCCAGCTGACCTTCGCGGTGATCACCGCGGCCCTGATCAGCGGCGCGGTGGCGGACCGGGCGCGGTTCGGGGCATGGGTGGTCTTCGTGGTGGTGTGGACGCTGGCCGTATACGTCCCCGTCGCGCACTGGGTCTTCGCCGACGGCGGCTGGATCACCGCGAAACTGCACGCGCTGGACTACGCGGGCGGCACCGTGGTCGAGGTGTGCTCGGGCGCCTCGGGACTGGCGCTGGCGATCGTGCTGGGGCCGCGGCTGGGCTTCCGCAAGGACTCGATGCGGCCGCACAACCTGCCGCTGGTGCTGCTGGGCGCCGGGCTGCTGTGGTTCGGCTGGTTCGGCTTCAACGCGGGTTCCGCGCTGGGCGCCGACGGCATGGCGGGCGCGGCCTTCCTCAACACCCAGACCGCGGGCTGCGCGGGCCTGCTGGGCTGGCTGATCGTGGAGAAGCGCAGGGACGGGCACGCCACGACGCTGGGCGCCGCCTCCGGGTCGATCGCCGGGCTCGTCGCGATCACCCCGTCGTGCGGCAGCGTCGACGTGCCGGGCGCGGCCGTCGTGGGCCTCGCGGCGGGCGTGCTCTGCTCGTACGCGGTGAGCTGGAAGTTCCGCTGGGGCGTGGACGACTCGCTGGACGTCGTCGGCGTGCACCTGGTCGGCGGCATCGTCGGTACCCTGCTGATCGGCCTGTTCGCCACCGAGTCGATGACCGGCGGACCCGAGGGCCTGCTGTACGGCGGCGGGCTGGCGCAACTGGGCCGGCAGGCGGTCGCCGTCGCGGCGGTGGGGGTCTTCGCCTTCACGATGACGTACGCGATCGGCAAGGCCATCGACCGGCTGATGGGCTTCCGGGCGAGCGAGGAGCACGAAAGGACCGGCCTGGACCTCACCGTGCACGCCGAGACCGCCTACGATCACGGCGTACTCACGCACGGCATGTCCCACGGCCCCGCCGTGCACGCCGCAGCGCAGGCCGCCCACGACAGGAGCCCACTGGGATGAAGCTGGTCACCGCCGTCATCAAGCCGTACAAGCTGGACGACGTGAAGACCGCCCTGCAGGAGATGGGGGTGCAGGGCATGACGGTCACCGAGGCCAGCGGCTACGGCAGGCAGCGCGGCCACACAGAGGTCTACCGCGGCGCCGAATACCGCGTCGACCTGGTCCCCAAGGCCCGCATCGAGGTGCTGGTCGAGGACGCGGAGGCCGACGCGGTGGTCGACGCCCTGGTCGCGGCCGCGCGCACCGGCAAGATCGGCGACGGCAAGGTGTGGACGGTGCCGGTCGAGACGGCGGTACGCGTCAGGACCGGCGAACGCGGCCCCGACGCGCTGTGAGCCGGCCGGCCCGCCCGTTGGGACTCAGCCGGCGGTGACGACGGCGCGGACGGACCCGTCGGGACCGGCCAGCACCACCGGCACCCCGGCGCCGCCCAGGTCGCGCACCGCGGCCCGGTCGGCGTCGGCGGCGGTCTCGGCGGCCGTGACCACCGCGGCCGCCTCCAGCGACCTGGCGCCGCTGGCCACCGCCATGGCCACCGCGGTCTGCAGCGCGCTGAGCCGCAGCGACTCCAGCGCGACCGTGCCGGCCACGTACGTCCTGCCGGTCTCGTCGCGCACGGCGGCGCCCTCGGGCACCCCGTTGCGTGCCCGGGCCGAGCGGGCCAGGGTGACGAGCTTGCGGTCTTCCGGGTCCGGCAGGTCGGTGGCCGGCTGCTGATCGCTCATACGCGCGATCATAGGGCGTACCGCCGGGCGCACCTCTCCGTATCCGGACATGCGCGATCAGCGACCGACACCTAGCCTGAGTGAGCAGGGTGTTCCGTCAGAGGTGGTCACACATGCTCCTTCACATGCCCTTCGTCATCGCGCTCGCGGCCGTCCTGGTCTTCCTGAGACGCACGAGCGCCCTGAAAACCAGTCACGCCTTCGCCTGCGGTGCCCTCGGCTTCTACCTGGCCGACAGCAGCCTGGCCGGCTCGATCCACTCGGCCAGTGCCAACCTGCTCGGCATGGTCGGCAGCTTCGGGCCCTGACGTCCCCAGGGCCGCGCGCTACAGCTCGTCGTCCACCGAGGGCCGGCCGTCGAGGGCGGCCTGCGCGGCGTCCAGCGGCTCGACCAGCACGGTGCCGATCCGGTTGCGGCGGCCGGCCTGCGTCTCCGCGGTCAGCCGCAGCGCCACGGTGGCGCGCTCGCCCGAGCCGTCCTCGGGCAGCGGCACCACCACGGTCGCGCCCGGGATCGGCACCCGGCCCAGCGACTTGGCGAGCAGCCCGCCGACCGTCTCGACGTCGTCGTCGTCCAGCAGCACGCCGTAGAGCTCGCCGAGGTCGCCGATGTCGAGCCGGGCGGTGACCCGGTGGCGCCCGCCGCCCAGCTCCTCCACCGGCGGGGTCTCCCGGTCGTACTCGTCGGTGATCTCGCCGACGATCTCCTCCAGGATGTCCTCGATCGTGACGATGCCCGCGGTGCCGCCGTACTCGTCGACCACGACCGCGACGTGGTTGCGGTCGCGCTGCATCTCCCGCAGCAGGTCACCGGCGTTCTTGGTGTCCGGCACGAAGGCGGCCGGCCGGATCAGCGTGGAGACCAGGTCGCTCTCCGCCTCCCGGCTGATGTGGGTGCGCCGGGCCAGGTCCTTGAGGTAGACGAAGCCGACGACGTCGTCCTCGCTCTCGCCGGTCACCGGGATGCGCGAGAAGCCGCTGCGCAGCGCCAGCGTGGTGGCCTGGCGGATCGTCTTGAAGCGCTCGATCATCACCAGCTCCGGCCGCGGCACCATCACCTCGCGCACGATGGTGTCGCCCAGCTCGAAGACCGAGTGCACCATACGGCGCTCGTCGTCCTCGATCAGCGACTCGGACTCGGCGAGGTCGACCATCGCCCGCAGCTCCGCCTCGCTCGCGAACGGGCCGCGCTTGAAGCCCTTGCCCGGCGTCAGCGCATTGCCGAGCAGGATCAGCAGCCCGGGCACCGGGCCCATCACCCGGGCCAGCGGCAGCAGGACGTACGAGGCCGCCGTCGCCGTGTTCATCGGGTGCTGGCGGCCGATGGTGCGCGGCGAGACGCCCACGGCCACGTACGACACCAGCACCATCACGCCGATCGCGACGGCGAGCACCTGCCACGTACGGTCGAAGCTCCGGTCGCAGACCACGCTGATCAGCACGGCGGCCGCGGTCTCGCAGCCGACCCTGACCAGCAGCGCGACATTGAGATAGCGGGTGGGGTCGGACGCCACCGCCAGCAGGTTCGCGGCGCCCTTGCGGCCCGAGCGCAGCGCGTCCTCGGCGCGGAAGCGGGAGATCCTGGCGATGCCGGCCTCGGCGCACGCGGCCAGCCAGGCGACGATGACCAGCAGAACTGCGGAGACGATCATGCGGTGCGCGCCGCCGTCAGTGGGTGGTGGGCGCGGGCGAGGGCCCCTCGACGCCGCGCTCGGCCCGCCACCCGTCCAGGATGGCCTTCTGCAGGCCGAACATCTCGGCCTTCTCGTCCGGCTCCTCGTGGTCGTAGCCGAGCAGGTGGAGGACGCCGTGCACGGTGAGCAGCTGCAGCTCCTCGTCCATGGAGTGCCCGGTCGGCGCCTCCTCCCCCTGCCGTTTGGCGACCTCGGGGCACAGCACGATGTCACCGAGCAGCCCCTGCGCGGGCTCCTCGTCCTCCTTGCCGGGCCGCAGCTCGTCCATCGGGAAGGACATGACATCGGTGGGGCCCGGCAGGTCCATCCACTGCACGTGCAGCTGCTCCATCGCGTCGGCGTCCACGGCGATCACCGACAGCTCGGACAGCGGATGGATGCGCATGCGCTGGAGCGCGTAGCGGGCGGCGTCGAGGACCGCCCGCTCGTCGATATCCCAGCCGGACTCGTTGTTGACGTCGATCGCCATGATGTTGAAGCCGGTTACTTTCTCTTGGGCCGTGCGCCGCCGCGGCTGTTGCCGCCTTCTTCCTCGGCGACCGCGCTGTCATACCGCTCGTAGGCGTCCACGATGCGTCCGACCAGCTTATGGCGCACCACGTCGGTGCTGGTGAGCCGGGAGAAGTGCACGTCCTCCACCCCGTCGAGGATCTCCTGCACCTGCCGAAGCCCGCTCTTGGTGCCGGACGGCAGGTCCACCTGCGTCACGTCACCGGTGATGACGATCTTCGAGTCGAAGCCGAGCCTGGTCAGGAACATCTTCATCTGCTCGGCGCTGGTGTTCTGCGCCTCGTCCAGGATGATGAAGGCGTCGTTGAGCGTACGGCCGCGCATGTACGCCAGCGGGGCGACCTCGATGGTGCCGGCCGCCATCAGGCGGGGGATCGAGTCCGGGTCCAGCATGTCGTGCAGCGCGTCGTAGAGCGGGCGCAGATACGGGTCGATCTTCTCGTAGAGGGTGCCGGGCAGGAAGCCCAGGCGCTCGCCGGCCTCGACCGCCGGGCGGGTCAGGATGATCCGGTTGACCTGCTTGGACTGCAGGGCCTGGACCGCCTTGGCCATGGCCAGGTACGTCTTGCCGGTACCGGCGGGGCCGATGCCGAAGACGATGGTGTGGCGGTCGATCGCGTCGACGTACCGCTTCTGGTTGAGCGTCTTGGGGCGGATGGTGCGGCCGCGGCTGGACAGGATGTTCTGCGTGAGCACCTGGGCGGGTGTCTCGGCGTCCTGGTCCGCGGCGCTGCCGTTCGCCCTGAGCATGGCGATGGAACGCTCGACGGCGTCCTCCGACATGGGCTGGCCGGTGCGGAGCACCAGCATCATCTCGTCGAACAGCCGCTGGACGAGTGCCACCTCGTGGGCCTCGCCGACCGCACTGACCTCGTTGCCCCGTACGTGGATGTCGACGGCCGGGAAGGCCTGCTCGATCACGCGGAGGAGAGCGTCGCCAGACCCCAGGACGGTCACCATGGGGTGCTTCGCCGGTACGACGAAGTGGGCGCGCGCCTGTGGCGGCTGCGGCTGCTGCTTTGTCGGTGTCTGTGTCATGGGCCGGCGCTAGGGCCTGCTCATCCCGCTTTCTGCTGATCGAGGAGCCCGATCGGGCCTTGGATTACCAAGCCTACGACGTGGGACGTCGGCGGCCGAGGGGATTTGCCGTTGTCGCCGGGCGCCACCGCGCGAGGGGTCCCGCGCCCGCCGCGCGGTCGGTCCCGCGCCGCCGCACGGGCGGCCCCGCACCCGCCTCACGGGCGGCGGAAGCCGATGGTGGGCACGGCGCGCGGCAGCGGCCAGCGGCGCGGGGCCGGGGGGATCAGGTCGTCGAGGAAGGCGTATCTGCGCAGGGCCTCGGGCGGGGTGCCGGCCGCGGCCTTGGCCCGCGTCCACCAGGCGGCGACCTCGATCCAGCCGGGCGCGGACAGCGAGCCGCCGAACTCCTGCACGGACAGTGCCGCGCACAGCGAGCCGAAGGCGAGCCGGTCGGTGAGCGGCCAGCCGGCCAGGGTGCCGGTGACGAAGCCGGCGACGAAGACGTCCCCGGCGCCGGTGGGGTCCAGGGCGTCCACGATCAGCGCGGGCACCTCGGCGGTCTCTCCGCTGCCCGAGTCCACCGCGACGGCGCCCTCGGCGCCGAGGGTGACCACCGCCAGCGGGACCAGCTCGGCGAGCCGGCGGGCGGCGGCGGCCGGGGTGGCGGTGCGGGTGTACCGCATGGCCTCCGCCGCGTTGGGCAGGAAGGCCGCGCAGTGGGCGAGGCCGTCGAGGTCGGCCGGGTCCCAGCGGCCGGTGTCGTCCCAGCCGACGTCGGCGAAGACCTTGGTGCCGGTCGCGGCGGCCCACGCGATCCACTCCCGGTCGGGGTCGGGCGCCGGCTTCTCGTCCGAGGCCCGGTCGCGCTGGCCGAGCGAGGCGACGGCGGCCCGCGCGGGCGGCGGGCAGGCCGGCACGGCCTCCTCCGGCGGCGGCGCCCGGTGGCCGTGGCTGACCATGGTCCGCTCGCCCTCGTAGGCCATCGAGACGGTCACCGGGGAGTGCCAGCCGGGGATGCGGCGGGAGGGCCCGAGGTCGATGCCCTCGCCCGCGGAGAGGCTGTCCCAGCAGTAGTCGCCGTACATGTCGTCACCGAAGGCCGCGGCCAGGGTGGTGTGCAGGCCGAGGCGGGCCAGGGCGGTCGCCATGTTGGCCACCCCGCCGGGGCTCGACCCCATGCCCCGCGCCCAGGACTCGGTACCGCGCACGGGTGCGCTGTCCAGGCCGGTGAAGATGATGTCGAGGAAGACGGTGCCGGTGAGATACACGTCGGTCGCCGGGTCCCCCGTGGCGCGCACCGCGCCGAGCGGGTCGAGAACGGGCTGGTCGTCCATGGGACACACTGTGCACGACAGCACTGACAGTGACGAGGACCGCCGGGGCCTGTCCGACAAACGGCGTCGCACAGCCGCGAGGCGGGGGGCCCTGGGGACGGAGTGCGGGTGAAGCTCACGATTCTCGGCGGCGGCGGCTTCCGGGTGCCGCTGGTGCACCGGGCGCTGGCCGGCGACCCGCTGATCACCGAGGTGGTCCTGTACGACGAGGACCCGCTGCGGCTGCGGGTGGTGGCCGCCGTGCTGGCGGGGTCGGGAGCGGGTGGACCCGCGGTACGGCTCGCGGACGGCCTGGACGACGCGGTGCGGGGCGCGGACTTCGTGTTCTCCGCGATCAGGGTCGGCGGCACGGCGGGCCGGGTGCGCGACGAGCGGCTGCCGCTGGCCGAGGGGGTGCTCGGGCAGGAGACGGTGGGCGCCGGCGGGGTGCTCTACGGGCTGCGCACACTGCCGGTCGCGGTGCGGGTCGCCGAGCGGGTGCGGGCGCTGGCGCCGGACGCCTGGGTGATCAACTTCACCAATCCGGCGGGCATGGTCACCGAGGCGATGTCCCGGGTGCTGGGCCCGCGGGTGATCGGCATCTGCGACTCGCCGGTGGGCCTGGTGCGGCGGGCGGCGCGGGCGGCGGGCGCCGACCCGGACGCGCCGGACTTCGGCTACGACTACGTGGGCCTGAACCACCTGGGCTGGCTGCGCCGCCTCACGGTGGCCGGGCGCGACCTGCTGCCGGGGCTGCTGGCGGATCCGGCGGCGCTGGGCACCTTCGAGGAGGGCCGGCTGTTCGGCGCGGAATGGCTCGCGGCACTCGGCTGCCTGCCGAACGAGTATCTGCACTACTACTACTTCCGCCGCGAGACGCTGGCCGCGGTGCGGGCGGCGGAGGCCACCAGGGGCGAGTTCCTCGACCGCCAGCAGGGCGCCTTCTTCGCGGCGGCCGACCGCGAGCCGGCACGGGCGTACGAGCTGTGGCGGGGCGCCAGGCAGGAGCGCGAGGAGACCTACGGGGCCGACAGCCGTGCGGCGAGCGGCGGTTGGCAGCGCGACCCGCACGACCTGGACGGCGGCGGTTACGACCGGGTGGCGCTGGCGCTGATGCGGGCCATCGCGCGGGACGAGCGGACGGTGCTGATCCTCAACGTGCCGTCCGGCGGGGCGCTGCCCTTCCTGGACGCGGATGCCGTGGTGGAAGTGCCGTGCGAGGTGGGCGCGTCGGGGGTGCGGCCCCTGGCGCAGGCGGCGCCCGACGAGCACCAGGCGGGGCTGATGCTGGCGGTCAAGTCGGTGGAGCGGGCCGCGATCGAGGCGGCGGCGACGGGGTCGCGGCGGGCCGCGCTGCGGGCGCTGGCGCTGCACCCGCTGGTGGACTCGCCGGCGGTCGCCTCCCGTATCCTCGACGCGGCCGGCTGGTGACGCCGGACCGAACTCCGGTGAAACATCGGGGAAACAGCTTCTGACCTGCGATGTGACGATACGCGCGTAGACCTTGCTTGACCTGCCTGGATCAGGGGGTCTAACTTTCGCCGCACCAACCAGCGTTGAAGGAGCACCGTCATGCCCCGTGCCCGTCTGTCCCGCCGTTCGCTGGCACTTGCCGCCGCCGCGGCCACCCTGGGAGCCACCTTCTACGGCGTAGGCGCCGCCACCGCGGACAACTCGGTGCCGCGCAGCGACAAGGAGATCCCCAACCTCACCGACGTGGTGAACGAGATCAAGGCCTACTACGGCGACACCGTCGACGCCTCGGGCGAGCACTTCGCGTCGGCGGACAGCAGCTACGCCCACCAGGTGGCCGGTATCGAGGCCAAGGCCAAGGCCGACCTGGCGCACGCACTGCGCGGCCACGGCGGGCACGGCGACGACGGCAAGCCCGCGATCGTGCTCGACGTCGACGACACCAGCGTGCTGACCTACAACTACGAGCTGGAAGTGGGCTTCGCCTACAGCCCCGCCAGCAACCAGGCCTACCTGGACAGCAAGGACATGCCGGCGGTCTTCGGCATGGAGACCCTCGCCAACTGGGCCGCGGACCAGGGCGTCACCGTCTTCTGGATCACCGGCCGCCCGGAGGCCCAGCGCGCCGACACCGTACGCAACCTGACCGCGGTCGGCTACAAGTCCGCGCCCGACACCGACCACCTCTACCTGAAGAACAAGGCGAACCCGCCGGCCTACCTGACCTGCGGCTCGACCTGCACCACCATCCAGTACAAGTCCGGCACCAGGGCGCACATCGAGTCGCTGGGCTACGACATCATCGGCAACTTCGGCGACCAGTACAGCGACCTGTCGGGCGGTTACGCGGACAAGTCCTTCAAGCTGCCCAACCCGATGTACTTCCTGCCGTAGCCGTGCGGGCGGGTCCCGGGCTCAGCGGCGGCGGGGCACCGGGACCCGGGTCAGATCCTCGGCAATGGTCAGGTCGCCGGTGAAGCCCGCGGCCCTGGCCTGCGCCGCGAAGCCCTCGGGCTCCGGATAGCGCTGCGAGAAGTGCGTCAGCACCAGGTGGCGTACGCCCGCGTCGCGGGCCACCGCCGCGGCCTGACCCGCGGTCAGGTGGCCGTATTCCTCGGCAATTGCCGCGTCCTGGTCCTGGAAGGTCGACTCGATCACCAGCAGGTCGCAGCCGTCGGCCAGTTGCGGCACGGCCTCGCAGAGCCGGGTGTCCATGACGAAGGCGAAGCGCTGCCCCCGGCGCGGCTCGCTGACCTCGGCAAGGGTGACGCCGTCCAGCACGCCCTCGCGCTGGAGGCGGCCGATGTCGGGTCCCGCGATGCCGTGCTCGGCCAGCCGGGCGGGCAGCATCCGGCGGCCGTCGGGTTCGGTGAGCCGGTAGCCGTACGACTCGACCGGGTGGGACAGCCGGCGCGCTTCGAGGGTGAAGTCCGCGGTCACGGCCAGTACCCCGTCGCCCGTGACCGGCTGCTCGCGCAGGTCGACCGTCTCCCGGTAGGCGGTGGCGTGCCGCAGCCGGTCGAAGTAGCGCTGCCCGCTCGCCGGGTAGTGGGCGGAGATGGGGTGCGGCACCCGGTCGAGGTTGATCCGCTGGATCACCCCGGCGAGGCCGAGGGAGTGGTCGCCGTGGAAATGTGTGACGCAGATCCGCGTCAGGTCGTGCGCGGACACCCCCGCGTGCAGCATCTGGCGCTGGCTGCCCTCGCCGGGGTCGAAGAGGATGCCCTCGCCGTCCCAGCGCAGCACGTAGCCGTTGTGGTTGCGCTGCCGGGTCGGGACCTGGCTGGCGGTGCCGAGGACGACGAGTTCGCGTGCGGGCATCGGTGGCCGGCCGGCCGCCTCAGACCAGCCGCTGGAGGTCGCGGCCGCCCAGCACATGGGCGTGGGCGTGGAAGACGGTCTGGCCGGCGCCAGGGCCGGTGTTGAAGACGACCCGGTAGCCAGTGCCGTCGACCTTCTCCTGCGCCGCCACCTCGCCGGCCTCCCGCAGCACGTCCACGACCGCGCCGGGGTCGCCCGCCGCCAGGGTCGCGGCATCGGGGTAGTGCACCCGCGGGATGACCAGCACGTGGGTCGGCGCCTGCGGGTTGATGTCGCGGAAGGCGAGCGTGGTCGGCGTCTCGCGGACGATCGTCGCGGGGATCTCCCCCGCGGCGATCTTGCAGAACAGGCAGTCGGCCTGGGGCTCTCCCGCCATCGCGGGGCTCCCTTCTCGGGGGCGTACGGGGCTTCGCATGCTACCGGCCGGCCGCCCGCACCCCCGCAGGGGCGCGGGCGCGCCTCGGACCTACGGCAGCGGCGGCAGGGCCGGTGGCGTCTTGGCGGGTGAGGTCTCCAGGGCGGTCAGCGCCAGGGAGACGGCCGTGTCCAGCTGGGGGTCCTCCCCCGCGGCCCATTGCTGGGGGGCGCAGACCACTTCCACGTCCGGGTCGACGCCGTGGTTCTCCACCTCCCAGCCGTAGCCCTCCAGCCAGAAGGCGTACTTGGGCTGGGTGACCGCGGTGCCGTCGACCAGCTGGTAGCGGCTGTCGATGCCGATCACGCCGCCCCAGGTGCGGGTGCCGACGACCGGGCCGATGCCCAGTGCGCGGATCGCCGCGTTGACCACGTCGCCGTCGGAGCCGGACAGCTCGTCGGCCACGGCGACGACCGGGCCGCGCGGGGCGTCCTGCGGGTAGCTGACCGGGTGACCGCCGCGCGGCAGGTCCCAGCCGACGATCCGGCGGGCCAGCTTCTCGACCACCAGCTGCGAGGTGTGGCCGCCGCGGTTCTCCCGCAGGTCCACCACCAGGCCCTCGCGCGCCACCTCGACCCGCAGGTCGCGGTGCAGCTGCGCCCAGCCGCTGCCGACCATGTCGGGCACGTGCAGATAGCCCAGCCGCCCGCCGGACACCTCGTGCACGTGGGCGCGGCGCCCCGCGACCCAGTCGTGGTAGCGCAGCGCCTCCTCGTCGTCGAGCGGCACCGCCACCACGTGCCGGACGGGGCCGCCCGACTCGGCGGCCACCGACAGCTCGACCGGCTTGCCCGCGGTGCCCACCAGCAGCGGCCCGGGGCCCGTCACCGGGTCCACCGGACGCCCGTCGACGGCCAGCAGCACGTCCCCGGCGCGTACGGCCACACCCGGCGCCGACAGCGGCGAGCGGGCCTGCGGGTCGGAGGACTCGCCGGGCAGCACCCGGTCGACCCGCCAGCGCCCGTCGCCGGTGCGCGACAGGTCCGCGCCGAGCAGGCCCTGCCGGTGCAGCGGGTCGCGGTAGCCGCCGGGCGGCACCACGTAGGCGTGCGAGGTGCCCAGCTCGCCGTGCAGCTCCCACAGCAGGTCGACCAGGTCGTCGTGGGTGGCGATCCGGTCGAGCAGCGGGCGGTAGCGCTCGGCGACGCCGTCCCAGTCGACGCCGCCCATGTCGGCCCGCCAGAAGTTGTCCCTGGCCAGCCGGTGGGTCTCGGCGAACATCTGCCGCCACTCGTCCTGCGGCCGCACGGTCAGCCGGATCCGCGACAGGTCCACGGTGACCGAGCTGCCGGACTCGTCGTCCGCGTCGGCCTTGCTGTCGGCGGGCACCACCCGCAGCCGGCTGCCGTCGGTCAGCAGCACCTTCGTGCCGTCGCCGGTGACCGCGAAGTCGTCGGCGTCCTCGGCCAGCTCCTCCTTGCGCAGCTGCACCAGGTCGTAGCGTTCGAGCAGGGTGCCGGGCGGCTGCGCCTCGGGCGTGGCAAGGGCCGAGCCGAGCGTGCCGACCAGCGGGTGGCGCAGCCACAGCACGCCCCCCTTGGCCGCGCGCAGCCCCGAGTAGCGGCCCGCCTCGACCGGGAAGGGCACGATCCGGTCGGCCAGCCCCTCGGCGTCGACCCGGGTGGCGGGGGTACGCGGGCCCTCGCCCTTCGCGTCGCCGTCGCCCTTGTCGCGGTTCCTGTCGTCCTCGCCCTTCCCGCCGCCGTCCTGCTCGTCGTCGTCCGGCTCGTACGGCCTGCCGTGCCGCTGCGGGCCGAACGGCGACGGGGTCGTCGCGGCCAGGGTGATCAGGTAGGGGCGGCCGGCGTTGGCGAAGGACAGGTCGAAGACGTGCGCGTCGTAGACCGGGTCGAAGGCCCGCTCGGACAGGAACGCCAGATGGCGGCCGTCGGCGGTGAAGGCCGGCGCGTAGTCGTTGAAACGCAGCGGGGTCGCGTCGATGACCGCGAGGTCGGCGGTGGCGGCCAGCTTCAGCTGCCGCAGGCTGCCGGGGCCCGGCGCCGACCAGGCCAGCCACGCGGAGTCCGGCGAGAAGGCCAGCCCGGTGGCGTCACCCGCGTCGCTCGCGGCGACCTCGCGGACCTCACCGGTCTGCGTCTCCACCAGCAGCACCCGGCCGTCGTGGGAGGCGACCGCGATGCGGTGCCCGTCCGGCGAGACCTCCATCTCCAGCACCCTGCCGAGCCGCCCGGCCGCCATCCGCCGCGGCGCGGCGCCGGCCGGCACGCCGACCGCGGGGGCCAGCTCCAGCGCGTCCTCGCCGCCGTCCGCGTCGGTCACCCACACCACGTGCTGCTCGCCGTCCGAGCCGCCGGGCGCGAAGACCCGCGGCAGCCGGGTGCGCACCCCGGGCTGCGCGGCCAGCGCGCGGGCCGGGCCGCCGCGGTGGGTGACCCAGTGCGTGGTGCCGCGGATCTCCACCGCGCTGCCCCGCCCGGTGTGGTCGGGCCGGGCGTCCCCGAGGTGGTGGGCGGCGCGCACGGGGTGCGGCTGGAGGTCGGCGCGCTGGCCGCCGAGGGCGATCTCCAGCGGGCGCGGCTCGGCGTCCACCAGGTCGTCCAGCAGGAACAGCCGCCCGCCCGAGGTCCAGGCCACCCGGACGCCGTCCGTACCCGCCTGCCGGGCGTAGAAACCGTCGAGACCGCTGTGCCGGCGCAGGTCCGTACCGTCGGGAAGGCTGGAGTAGAGCGCGCCGGCGCCCTCGTGGTCGGACAGGAAGGCGATCCGGTCGCCGACCCACATGGGGCACTCCAGATTGCCGTCCAGGCCGGTGTGCACCCGGTCGAACTCGCCGCTGCCGTCCGCGTCGAGCCACAGCTTGCCCGTGGTGCCGCCGCGGTAGCGCTTCCAGTACGCCGCCTCGCGCCCCATCGGCACCGACACCAGCAGCACCGCGCCGCCGGGACCGTACGCCAGGTCGCCGACCGGGCCGTAGGGCAGCCTGGCCCCCTGCCCGCCGTCCAGCGGGACCGTACGCGCCCAGGGGCGGCGCGCGGACACCGCGCCGTGGCCGGTGGTCGCCACCAGCGCGCCGTCCGGCGTCCAGGCACGCACCGCGGTACGCCCGTCGCCCCAGTACGTCAGCCGCCGCGACGGGCCGCCGTCCAGCGGCGCCACATGCACCTCGGGCGCCCCGTCCCTGGTCGACGTCCACGCGACCACGTCGCCGCCGGGCGCGACCCGCGGCCGCCCGACCGGCATGTTGTCGGCGCTGACCCGCCAGGCCCGGCCGCCGTCCAGCGGCGCGACCCACACGTCGTCCTCGGCGGTGAAGGCGATCACGTCGCCGTGCGGGTGCGGGTGCCTGAGATACGAGGGCTGCGGCGCCTGGCGGTTCGCGCTCGGCTGCTTCGGTGTCGGGTGCGTCACCAGGCCACCCTAACTTCGATCAACTCGTGGCCGGAGTCCGCTTTCCGCAGTTCCCGAGCCCCTGGACGTCGAAGACCTGGCGGGTGCCGACGGTCGCGGTCAGACGGCCGCGCACACAGGTGTTGTCCAGCTGCTCGGTCACCTTGCCCTTCACCGAGATCTTCTGCCGGTCGTCCGTACGCCCCACGCAGTCCACCGACGCCTGCTTCCTGCCCGTCGAGGCGCTGCACGAGAGCCACTGCACCTTGACGCCGTCCGCCTTCAGCGCGTGCGTGGCCAGCTGGTCCGTCGTCGTGGACACCGCGCTGCTGCCGAGTCCGTCCGCCGGGTCGCACCCGGCCACCGCCACCGTCGCGGCCGCGGCCGCCAGCAGTGCCCCGACCACCCGATTCCTCCTGGATTTCCCCATCCCCCCACGGTCCTGCGGACCCGCCCGCCGGTCCATCCCCCACACGGCCGATTCGCACCCTTACGGGACGCCGCCGCGTCGGCTAGCAGCCCGTCCCACGGGCTGGTGCGGTGTCTCACCCAGTGGTCCGCACGAGATGCGATCACCGCGGCCGCGGGTTCCGGTGGAAGGGACCTTGCCGGCCTTTTCGTACGGAGGCACACATGGGCCGCATCACCGTCGGCAGCGAGAACTCGACCACGGTCGAGCTGTACTACGAGGACCACGGCGAAGGGCAGCCCGTCGTCCTGATCCACGGCTTCCCCCTCGACGGGGCCTCCTGGGAACGCCAGATCCCCGTCCTGCTCAAGGCCGGACACCGCGTGATCACCTACGACCGCCGCGGCTTCGGCAGGTCGAGCCGGCCCTCCGCCGGCTACGACTACGACACCTTCGCAGCCGACCTGAAGGCCCTGATGGACGGCCTCGACCTGCGCGACGCGGTCCTGGCCGGCTTCTCCATGGGCAGCGGCGAGGTCACCCGCTACCTCGGCAGCTACGGCTCCGACCGGGTCGCCAAGGCCGCGCTCTTCGGACCCGTACCGCCCTTCCTGCTCCGCACCGACGACAACCCCGACGGCGTCGAGCAGTCCGTCTTCGACGGCATCAAGGAGGCGATCGTCGCCGACCGCCCCGCCTTCCTGAAGGCCTTCCTCGACGACTTCAACAACGTCGACAAGCTGGGCGGCGCGCGCATCAGCGAGCAGGCCTGGCAGGCGCAGTGGAACGTCGCGGTCGGCGCGTCGCCCATCGCCACGCTGACCTGCGTGTCCGCATGGCTCACCGATTTCCGCCGCGACCTCCCGCGCAATGACGTACCCACGCTCGTGGTGCAGGGGACGGAGGACCGCATCCTTCCCATCGCCTCGACCGGCCGGCGGCTGCCGGCGCTGCTCAGGGACTGCCGCTTCGTGGAGATCGAAGCGGGCCCCCACAACATCGGCTGGACCCACCCGCACGAGCTGAACTCGGCCTTCACCCAATTCCTGGCGGAATAGCCGCGGCCCCCTATCCGGCCGCGGTGCGCGAGCGGGCTTACCCGGCCGCGGTGCGCGAGCGGGCTTTCCCGGCGCGGTGGCCGGTGGTGAGGTCAGGACCAGCGGCCGGTGCGGGTGAGGAGGAGGGCGGCGGCCGCGACGCCCGCGGTGGAGGTGCGCAGGACCGTCGGTCCGAGACGGTAGGCGCCGGCGCCCGCGTCGGCGAAGGCCGCGAGCTCCTCGGGGGCCACACCGCCCTCGGGCCCGACGACCAGGACGAGGGACCCGGAAGCGGGCAGCGCGGCCGCGGCCAGCGCCGCGGCGCCCTCCTCGTGCAGGACGCCGGCGAAATCCGCGGCGCCGAGGAGATGCGCGACCTGACGCGTCGTCATCAGCTCGCCGACCGAGGGGAACCGCAGGCGCCGCGCCTGCTTGGCCGCCTCCCGCGCGGTGGCGCGCCACTTCGCCAGGGATTTGGCACCCCGCTCCCCCCGCCACTGCGTGACGCACCGCCCCGCCGCCCACGGCACGATGGCGTCGACCCCGGCCTCGGTCATCGTCTCGACGGCGAGTTCGCCGCGGTCGCCCTTGGGCAGCGCCTGCACGACGGTGATCCTCGGGGAGGGCTCGTCCTCCTCCCTCACACCGTGGACGTCCACGTCCAGCTCGTCCTTGCCGCGGGCGGCCGCCACGACGCCGTACGCGCCCCGCCCGGCCCCGTCCGTCAGGACGACCTCCTCGCCGGGCTGCAGCCGCCGTACGGACACCGCGTGGCGCCCCTCGGGGCCGTCCAGGGTGACCAGGGACGGCGAGCCGTCCAGCGCCGCGGGCTCGACCAGGAAGACCGGGGCCGTCATGCGCCGGCCTCCCTTGCCGCGTGCAGTTCCTCGATGAGCAGTTCCATCAGGCGCCCCGCGGAGACCTCGCGGGCCAGCCGGTGCCCCTGCCCCGCCCACAGCGCCATGCCCTGCGGGTCGCCCCCGGCGGCGGCGGCCTTGCGCAGCGGCGCCGTCAGGTGGTGGACCTGCGGATAGCCGGGCGGCGCGTACGGGCCGTGCTCGCGCACGAAGCGGTTGACCAGCGTACGGGCCGGCCTCCCGGAGAAGGCCCGGGTCAGCTCGGTACGGGTGAAGACCGGGTCGGTGAGCGCCCGCTTGTGCAGCGGGTCCGCGCCGGACTCGGGGCAGACCAGGAAGGCCGTGCCGAGCTGCGCGGCGTCCGCGCCCGCCGCGAGCACCGCGGCGATCTGCCCGCCGCGCATGAGCCCGCCCGCCGCGATCAGCGGCAGGCCGACCTGCTCGCGCACCTGCGGCAGCAGCGCGAGCAGGCCGGTGCCGGCGTTGTCGAGCTGCGGGTCGTCCCGGTGCGTGCCCTGGTGGCCGCCGGCCTCCACGCCCTGCACGCACACCGCGTCGGCGCCGGCCCATTGCGCGGCCAGCGCCTCAGGCACCGAGGTCGCGGTGACCACCGTGTACGTACCCGCCTTGCGGAAGGCTTCCAGCACCTTCTGCGACGGGCAGCCGAAGGTGAAGCTCACCATCGGCACGGGGTCTTCCAGCAGGATCGCGACCTTGGCGTCGTACGCGTCGTCCGCGCCGGCCTCCGGGTCGCCGAGCGGCGTCCCGTACCAGGCCTCCTCGCCGGCCAGTTGCTCGGCGTACACCGCCACGGCGGACGGGTCGGTGGCCCGGGGCTGCGGCATGAACAGATTCACCCCGAAAGGGTGCGTGCTCTGGTCGCGGAGCTGCCGGATCTCCTCGTACATCGCCTCCGGTGTCTTGTACCCGGCGGCCAGGAACCCCAGCCCACCGGCCGCCGCGACCGCCGTCGCCAGCCGCGGGTTGGCTGCGCCGCCGGCCATCGGGGCCTGCACGATCGGATACGCCGAGAAGGACGTCAGACTGGGCGCGGACATGCGCCTAGCCTGCCATGCGCTCGCCACGCGGGCTCAGCCCGCCCCCGCCGGGCCGCGGCCCCCGATCCCGCCGCTGCCGCGGCGCCGGCCCCACTGCTGCGACGGCGGACGCCCCTCAGGGGCGCGGGGAACTGCGCGCCCGACCCTGCACCGGGGCGCGGGTCGTCACCGACCCGAAGGGGCTGTTCGGTCCGGACCGGGCCACCGGCCGGTGACCGGCTCAGCGCGCAGTTCCCCGCGCCCCTGGAGGGCGCCGCCCTGCGCACAGGGGGCCTGGAGGGTGCCGCCGCCCTGCACGGAGGGGGCGCCGCCGAGCGGGGGGCGGGGAGGGAGCACGGCCGCGGGTCAGCGGCCGTTGAAGGCGTCCTTCAGGCGCGAGAAGAGGCCCTGCTGGCCCGGGGCGAACTGCCCCGTCGGGCGTTCTTCACCGCGGAGTTTGGCGAGGCGGCGGACAAGGTCCTCCTGGTCCGCGTCGAGCTTGTGCGGGGTCACGACCTCGACGTGGACGACGAGGTCGCCGCGGCCCCCGCCGCGCAGGTGGGTGATGCCGCGCTGGTGGAGGGGGATCGACTGGCCGGACTGCGTGCCCGGCCGGATGTCGATCTCCTCCAGGCCGTCGAGCGTCTCCAGCGGGCACTTCGTGCCGAGCGCGGCGGCCGTCATCGGGATGGTGACGGTGCAGTGCAGGTCGTCGCCGCGGCGCTGGAAGACCTGGTGCGGGACCTCGCGGATCTCGACGTAGAGGTCGCCCGCGGGGCCGCCGCCGGGGCCGACCTCGCCCTCGCCGGCGAGCTGGATGCGGGTGCCGTTGTCGACGCCCGCGGGGATCTTGACGGTCAGCGTGCGGCGGGACCGCACGCGCCCGTCGCCGGCGCACTCCGGGCACGGCGTGGGCACGACCGTGCCGAAGCCCTGGCACTGGGGGCAGGGCCTCGATGTCATGACCTGGCCGAGGAAGGACCGGGTGACCTGGGACACCTCGCCGCGGCCGCGGCACATGTCGCAGGTCTGCGCGGCGGTGCCGGGCGCGGCCCCTTCGCCGTTGCACGTGCCGCAGGTGACCGCGGTGTCGACCTGGATGTCCTTGGTGGTGCCGAAGGCGGCCTCTTCGAGGTCGATCTCCAGCCGGATCATCGCGTCCTGCCCGCGCCGGGTGCGCGAGCGCGGTCCGCGCTGCTGCGACTGCCCGAAGAAGGCGTCCATGATGTCGCTGAAATTCCCGAAGCCCTGGCCGAAGCCGGCGCCCGCGCCACCGCCCGCGGCGGACAGCGGGTCGCCGCCGAGGTCGTAGACCTGCTTCTTCTGCGGGTCGGAGAGCACCTCGTAGGCGGCGTTGATCTCCTTGAACCGCTCCTGCGTCTTGGGGTCGGGATTGACGTCAGGGTGCAGTTCCCGGGCGAGACGGCGGAATGCCTTCTTGATCTCGTCCGGACCTGCGTCGCGGCGTACGCCCAAGACGGCGTAGTAGTCCGTGGCCACTTACGACTCCGCCAGGATCTGTCCGACGTAACGTGCCACTGCGCGTACCGCTCCCATCGTTCCGGGGTAGTCCATGCGGGTCGGTCCGACCACGCCGAGTTTGGCGACTGCCTCGTCGCCCGAACCGTAGCCGACGGCCACCACCGAGGTGGAGTTCAGGCCCTCGTGAAAATTCTCATGCCCGATCCGCACGGTCATGGCCGAGTCCGTGGCCTCGCCGAGCAGTTTCAGGAGGACCATCTGCTCCTCCAGCGCTTCGAGGACCGGTCGGATCGTCAGGGGGAAGTCGTGGTTGAACCTGGTGAGGTTCGCCGCGCCGCCCAGCATGATGCGCTCTTCCGTCTGCTCCACCAGCGTCTCCAGCAGGGTGGCGAGCACTCCGGCGACCGCGGGTCGGTCGTCGGGGTCGAAGCTCTCCGGCAGGTCCTGGACCAGCGGCGGCACGTCGGCGAAGCGGCGGCCGACGACCCGGCTGTTGAGCCGGGCGCGCAGGTCGGCGAGGACTGTCTCGCCGACCGGGGCCTGGCAGTCGATGAGCCGCTGCTCGACCCGTCCGGTGTCGGTGATCAGCACCAGCATGATGCGGGCGGGAGCGAGTGCCAGCAGCTCCACGTGGCGCACCGAGGACCGGGTCAGCGACGGGTACTGCACGACGGCGACCTGCCGGGTGAGCTGGGCGAGCAGCCGTACCGTCCTGGCGACGACGTCGTCGAGGTCGACGGCGCCGTCCAGGAAGTTCTGGATCGCCCGGCGCTCGGCGGACGACAGCGGCTTGACGCCGGCCATCTTGTCCACGAAGAGCCGGTAGCCCTTGTCGGTGGGGATACGCCCCGCGCTGGTGTGCGGCTGGGCGATGTAGCCCTCGTCCTCGAGTACGGCCATGTCGTTGCGCACGGTGGCCGGGGACACGCCGAGGGAGTGACGTTCGGTGAGCGCCTTGGAACCGACCGGCTCCTCGGTGCCGACGTAGTCCTGGACGATGGCACGCAGGACTTCGAGTCTGCGTTCGCTCAGCATTCGCGCACCTCCAGCCGTGACGTTCCTGGCCTGGCACTCCGCCGTTTCGAGTGCCAGCTTTCCCGCAGCAAGTGTACGGCGAGGCGGCAAGGGCTCGGCAAGGGTGCGGCACACCGGGTACGGGGCGGCGGCGCCGGGCGGCGCCCCGTCGGGGATAGCGTCACCCCCGTGGAATCGGTGGAGAGCACGGAGAGTCCGGATACGGGCGGTTCTGTCTGGGAGCAGCTGGCTCCCGGCGTCGCCCGACGCAGGATGCCCCATCTCGACGTGACGATCGGCCTCGTGGTCGGCTCCGGCGGCGTCCTGCTGGTGGACACGGCCTCGACCCTGCGGGAGGGCGAGGAGCTGCGCGGCCAGGTCGAGGCGCTGACCGGGCGGGCGGTCACGCACATCGTGCTCACCCACGGCCACTTCGACCATGTCTTCGGCACCGCCGCCTTCCCGGGCGCCGAGGTCTACGGCGAGCGCGCCCTCGACGGCTATCTGCGCCGGGAGCGGGAGGCGCTGCGGGAGACCGCGGTCAGGTACGGCACGGACTCCGCCGAGGCCGAGCGGGCGGAGCGGGAGCTGGTGCTGCCGACCCGGCAGGTGGCCGGGGAGGTGGACGTCGACCTGGGCGAGCGGCAGGTGCGGCTGGTGCACCCGGGCACCGGGCACACCGACCACGACCTCGTGGTGGTCGTGCCGGGCGCCACCCCGAGCGACCCGACGGTGGTCTTCTGCGGCGACCTGGTCGAGGAGTCCGGCGAGCCGCAGGCGGGCGGCGACGCGGACCCGGCGCACTGGCCCGCCACCGTGGACGCGCTGCTCGCCCTCGGCGGCGAGACAGGCCGCTACGTGCCCGGACACGGCGCCGTGGTCGACGCGCGCTTCCTGCGGGCGCAGCGGGACGCGCTGGCGGAGCGCTTCGGGACCGTGTCGTAGCCCCCTGAGACCCGCGGGGACTGCTCCGCCGCGTTTCCTGGGCTCCGCGAGGGGCGGCTGGCTACGATCACCCCCATGCGCAGCAGGAGTTACGACCCGGACCTGACCCCGCCGTGGAAGAAGAGCGGCCCGGCGCCCGAGGTGGCGGCGGAGGTCGACCTGGTGGTCGAGGAGGCCACGACGGGCTTCTGCGGGGCGGTCGTGCGCTGCGAGAAGACCGCGGAGGGGCTCACGGTCACGCTGGAGGACAGGTTCGGCAGGCACCGGGTCTTCCCGATGACGCCCCGCGGCTTCCTGCTCGATGGCCGGACGGTCACGCTGGTACGCCCGCAGGCCGTGCCCGCGCCGCGGGGGCCGCTGCTGTCCGCGTCGGGGTCGGTCGCGGTGCAGGGCGCGAAAGCGAGGGTGGCGCGGGCCGGGCGGATCTACGTCGAGGGGCGGCACGACGCGGAGCTGGTCGAACGGGTGTGGGGCCACGACCTGCGGGTCGAGGGCGTGGTCGTGGAGTACCTGGAGGGTGTCGACGACCTGCCGGCGATCGTGGCCGGCTTCGCCCCGGCCCCGGACGCCCGGCTCGGCGTGCTGGTCGACCACCTGGTGCCCGGCTCCAAGGAGTCGCGTATCGCCGCGTCGGTGAGCGGCGAGGACGTGCTGGTCGTCGGGCACCCGTACATCGACGTGTGGGAGGCGGTGAAGCCCGCCTCGGTGGGCATCCGCGCGTGGCCGCGGGTGCCGCGCGGCGAGGACTGGAAGACGGGGGTGTGCCGGGCGCTGGGCTGGGACATGTCCACGGGCGAGGCCTGGCAGCGCATCCTGGCGTCGGTGCGGACGTACAAGGACCTGCAACCCGAGCTGCTGGGCTCGGTGGAGCACCTGATCGACTTCGTGACGGCGCCCTGAGCGGGCGCGGCCGTCAGTCCGTGAGGTCGCGCACCACGGCGTCGGCCAGCAGCCGCCCGCGCCGGGTGAGCACGGCGCGCCCGGCCGCGTGTGCGTCGGGCTCCAGCAGGCCGTCGCCGACCGCGCGGGCCGCGGCCTTCGCACCCGCCTCGGTCAGCAGGTCCAGCGGGCAGCCCGCCGACAGCCGCAGCTCCAGCAGGATGCGCTCGACCCTGCGGTCCTCCGCGGCCAGGACCTCGCGCCCCGCTCCGGGGGTGCGGGACTCGGCGAGGGCCTGCGCATAGGCGCCGGGGTGCTTCACGTTCCACCACCGCACCCCGCCGACGTGGCTGTGCGCGCCGGGTCCGGCGCCCCACCAGTCGGCGCCGGTCCAGTACAGCTCGTTGTGGCGGCACCTGGCCGCCTCGGTGGTGGCCCAGTTGGAGACCTCGTACCAGCCGAAGCCGGCCGCGGCGAGCCGCTCGTCGGCGATGAGGTAGCGGTCGGCGTGCTCGTCGTCGTCCGTCATCGGCACCTCGCCGCGGCGGATGCGGCGGGCCAGCTGCGTACCCTCCTCCACGATCAGCGCGTAGGCCGACACGTGGTCGGGCCCTGCGCCTATTGCCGCGTCGAGCGAGGCGCGCCAGTCGTCGTCGGACTCACCGGGGGTGCCGTAGATCAGGTCGAGGTTGACGTGCTCGAAGCCCGCTGCACGCGCTTCCGCGACGCATGCCTCAGGGCGCCCCGGGGTATGGGTGCGGTCCAGGATCTTCAGGACGTGCTGCCGCGCGCTCTGCATGCCGAAGGACATCCGGGTGAAGCCGCCGTCCCGCAGCTCGGCCAGATACGCCGGGTCGACGGACTCCGGGTTGGCCTCCGTGGTGATCTCCGCGTCCGCGGCGAGCCCGAATTCGTCCCGGATCGCACCGAGCATCCGCACCAGGTCGGCGGCGGGCAGCAGGGTCGGGGTGCCGCCGCCGACGAAGACCGTCGCGGCCTGCCGCGGGTCGTCCCCGAGCACCTTCCTGGCCAGCCGGATCTCGTCGATCAGGACGTCGGCGTAGTTGTCGCGGGACGCCAGCGCGCCGCCGGAGCCGCGCAGCTCGCTCGCGGTGTAGGTGTTGAAGTCGCAGTAGCCGCAGCGGGTGGCGCAGTAGGGCACGTGCAGGTAGAAGCCGAGCGGCCGCCGGGCGGCGCCGGCCAGCGCCTGCGGCGGCAGGGCGCCGTCCTGGGGCACGGCTTCGCCGTCGGGCAGTACGGATGGCATACCCCCAGTATCCGCCACTCCCTGCGGGGTGCTGTCACGGACTCCGCAGTGCCGCTGCGTGGGGGCTTGTCGCGCAGTTCCCCGCGCCCCTCAGAAACCAGGCGCGAACGCCGGGCGCAGGAGGACGCAGGCCGAAAGGGGCGCGGTGAACTGCGCGACCAGCCCCCACCGGGCCGCAGGCGGGCAACGCCACCGCAGGGGCACCCTGCCCCAGGGGGTGCACCCCTGGGGGTGGGAAGCGTCAGGCCTCGCGGGAGCCGGCGTACATCTCCTCGATCAGCGGGGCGAATTCCCGCTCCACGACGGGTCGCTTGAGTTTCAGGCTCGGCGTGAGGTCGCCGTGCTCGATGTCGAGGTCGCGGGGCAGGATGCGGAACCGGCGGATCTGCTGCCAGCGCTGAAGGCCCTCGTTGAGGCGCTGGACGTAGCCGTCGATGAGCTCGCGGACCTCGTCGGTGGCGACGACCTCGGCATACGGCCGGCCGTCGAGGCCGTGCTCGGCCGCCCAGCCGAGGATGGTGGGCTCGTCGAGGGCGAGCAGCGCCGTGCAGAAGTTGCGCCCGCCACCGACGACCAGCACGTTGCTGACGAAGGGGCACACCGCCTTGAACTGCCCCTCGACCTCCGCGGGGGCGATGTACTTGCCGCCCGAGGTCTTGATGAGGTCCTTCTTGCGGTCGGTGATCTTCAGGAAGCCGTCGGGGGACAGTTCCCCGATGTCCCCGGTGTGGAACCACCCGTCCGGCTCGAGGACCTCCGCGGTCTTGTCGGGCAGGCCGTGGTAACCCTGCATGATGCCGGGGCCGCGCAGCAGGATCTCGCCGTCCTCGGCAATGCGGACCTCCAGGCCCGGCAGGGCCTTGCCGACGGTGCCGGTCCGGTAGTTCTCACCGGGGTTGACGAAGCTGGCGGCGCTGGACTCGGTGAGGCCGTAGCCCTCCAGGATGTGGATGCCGGCGCCGGCGAAGAAGTAGCCGATGTCCGGGGCGAGCGCGGCGGAGCCGGACACGCAGGCCCGCAGCCGGCCGCCGAAGGCCTCCCGCAGCTTGGAGTAGACGAGCTTGTCGGCCAGCGCGTGCTTGGTGCGCAGCCCCATCGGCGCCGAGGGCGTCCCCGTGAGGCGCATGCTGTTCTGCGTGGCCTTGGCATAGTCGCGGGCCACGCCCGCGGCCCACTGGAAGATCCGGTATTTGGCGGCACCGCCCGCGCGGGCGCGGCCCGCGACGCCGTTGTAGACCTTCTCGAAGATGCGCGGAACCGCCGCCATGTACGTCGGCTGGACGACCGGCAGGTTCTCGATGATCTTGTCGACGCGGCCGTCGACAGCCGTGATGTGCCCGACGGAGATCTGCCCGGCGGTCAGCACCTTGCCGAAGACGTGCGCCAGCGGCAGCCACAGGTACTGCACGTCCTCGGCTTCGAGCAGGTCGATCGCCTGGATGGCCCGCGCCATGTACGACCAGCAGTCGTGCGGCAGGCGGACGCCCTTGGGGCGTCCCGTGGTGCCCGAGGTGTAGATCAGCGTGGCGAGCTGGTCCTTGGTGATCGCCGCGACCGCGTCGGTGACGGCGGCCGGGTGCTGGGCCAGATAGGCCTCGCCGCGCTTCTCCAGCTCGGCGAGCGACAGCACCCAGCCGTCGCCCTCCTCGTCGAGGGCGCCCTCGGGGTCGATGACGACCACATGCTCCAGCTCGGGCAGCTCGGCCCTGCGCTGCCTGGCCTTGGCGAGCTGGGCGGCGTCCGCGGCGATCAGCACGCGGCTGCCGGAGTCGGCCAGGATGAACGCGGTCTCCTCGGCATTGGTGCTCGGGTAGACCGTGGTGGTGGCCGCGCCGGCGCACAGGATGCCGAGGTCGGCGAGGATCCACTCGACCCGGGTGTCGGAGGCGATGGCGACGCGCTCCTCGGGGCGTACCCCCAGTTCCATCAGTCCTGCCGCGATCGCGAACACCCGGCGGGAGGACTCGCCCCAGGTGAGCGACCTCCAGTCGTCGGGGCCCTCGCCGCTGTCCGCCGGCACCGGGTAGCGGTAGGCCTCCGCGTCCGGCGTGGCCGCCACCCGGTCCAGGAAGAGCGTCGCCACGGAGGGCGGCCGATTCTCTAGCAACATCTGTGTATCGGTCACCGCAACCTCCGGGCACGCGCGGGCGTTCTTAACTCACCAGTAACCTATCCGTCGGATCAGAGTAGAGGGCCGACGCGCGACGCGTAAGAGGGTGAAGCCCAGCGCGTCGCGCGCTCCCCCCGGGCCGCCGCCTGGGGGTTCGCGCCCGGAGCCCTACTTCTTCGCCTTGGACTCGCCGTCGGAGTCGGTGGACAGCACCGCGATGAAGGCCTCCTGCGGGACCTCCACGCTGCCGACCATCTTCATCCGCTTCTTGCCTTCCTTCTGCTTCTCCAGCAGCTTGCGCTTCCGCGAGATGTCACCGCCGTAGCACTTGGCGAGCACGTCCTTGCGGATGGCGCGCACGGTCTCGCGGGCGATCACCCGGGCGCCGATGGCGGCCTGGATGGGCACCTCGAAATTCTGCCGCGGGATCAGCTCGCGCAGCTTGGCGACCAGCCGGACGCCGTACGCGTACGCCTTCTCCTTGTGGGTGATCGCCGAGAAGGCGTCCACCTTGTCGCCGTGCAGCAGGATGTCGACCTTGACCAGGTCGGCGCTCTGCTCGCCGGTGGGCTCGTAGTCCAGCGACGCGTAGCCGCGGGTCTTGGACTTGAGGTTGTCGAAGAAGTCGAAGACGATCTCGGCCAGCGGCAGCGTGTAGCGGATCTCGACGCGGTCCTCGGACAGGTAGTCCATGCCGAGCAGCGAGCCGCGCCGGTTCTGGCACAGCTCCATGATCGCGCCGATGAACTCGGTCGGGGCCAGCACCGTGGCCCGTACCACCGGCTCGTAGACCTCGGAGATCTTGCCCTCGGGAAATTCACTCGGATTGGTGACGACGTGCTCAGTGCCGTCCTCCATGAGGACCCGGTAGACGACGTTGGGCGCCGTCGCGATCAGGTCGAGGCCGAACTCGCGCTCCAGCCGCTCGCGGACCACGTCCAGGTGCAGCAGGCCGAGGAAGCCGACCCGGAAGCCGAAGCCGAGCGCCGCGGACGTCTCCGGCTCGTAGACCAGGGCCGCGTCGTTGAGCTGCAGCTTGTCGAGGGCCTCGCGCAGCTCCGGGTAGTCGGATCCGTCCAGCGGGTACAGGCCGGAGAAGACCATCGGCCTGGGGTCCTTGTAGCCGCCCAGCGCCTCGGTGGCGCCCGCGCTCTGGGTGGTGATGGTGTCACCTACCTTGGACTGCCGTACGTCCTTCACGCCGGTGATCAGATAGCCGACCTCACCGACACCGAGCCCGTCGGCGGGCAGCATCTCCGGCGAGTTCGTGCCGATCTCCAGCAGTTCGTGGGTGGCGCCGGTGGACATCATCCGGATCCGCTCGCGCTTGGTGAGCTGCCCGTCGATGACCCTGACGTAGGTGACCACGCCGCGGTAGGAGTCGTAGACCGAGTCGAAGATCATCGCGCGGGCGGGCGCGTCCGCGACGCCGACCGGGGCGGGGACGTCCCTGACCACCCGGTTGAGCAGCGCGTCCACCCCGACACCGGTCTTCGCCGAGACCCGCAGCACGTCGGCGGGGTCGCAGCCGATCAGGTTGGCCAGCTCCTCGGAGAACTTCTCCGGCTGGGCGGCGGGCAGGTCGATCTTGTTCAGCACCGGGATGATGGTGAGGTCGTTCTCCATCGCCAGATAGAGATTCGCCAGCGTCTGCGCCTCGATGCCCTGCGCCGCGTCCACCAGCAGGACGGTGCCCTCGCAGGCGGCGAGCGAGCGGGACACCTCGTAGGTGAAGTCGACGTGCCCCGGGGTGTCGATCATGTTCAGGATGTGCGTGCCGCCGGCGCTGTCGGTGGGCTGCCAGGGCAGCCGGACGGCCTGCGACTTGATGGTGATGCCGCGCTCACGCTCGATGTCCATCCGGTCGAGGTACTGAGCGCGCATCTGCCGCGCGTCGACGACCCCGGTGAGCTGGAGCATCCGGTCGGCGAGCGTCGACTTGCCGTGGTCGATGTGCGCGATGATGCAGAAGTTGCGGATCAGCGCCGGGTCGGTACGGCTCGGCTGCGGCACATGGGCCGGCACGGAAGAAGGGGTCGCGGGCACGCAGGGTCCATTTTCTCGAGACGCTCACCGCCGCGCTCGGCGCGGGACTCGGTCTCTGCTGGCTGGGCGGATCGATACGTAGCCTCCATGGTCCCATGGCCGGCGGCCGCCGTGCGGTTTGGGAGCGGCCCGGCGCTGCTGGTAACCTGGAGCGCTGTGCCTCGTGACCCCCGTCGGTCGCACCCGCTGGACCACGGACCCGGGGCGCTGATCCTTTCGGTAAACGAACCTGAGAAGGCTCCTTCGTGGCGAACATCAAGTCCCAGATCAAGCGCAACAAGACCAACGAGAAGGCACGGCTGCGCAACAAGGCGGTCAAGTCCGAGCTCAAGACCGCGGTCCGCCGCACCCGTGAGGCCGTCGCGTCCGGCGACGCCGCCAAGGCCGAGGCCGCCGCGCGTACCGCGTCCAAGAAGCTCGACAAGGCCGTGAGCAAGGGCGTCATCCACAAGAACCAGGCCGCCAACAAGAAGTCGGCCATCGCGCAGTCGGTCGCCGCGCTCCAGGGCTGATCACCCAGGGTCCGCCGGCACGGCGGGCAACCGGACTCAGCGGCCCCTCTACCGCCCGGACCCGCACCGCCCAAGACCCGCGCCGCACGCGGACGTTCGCCACGTGCCTGCGGCGCACTGACACAGCTTCACCGCCCGTCCGGGGTTTCCCGGGCGGGCGGTTCTTTTCTCGGTACTTCTGACGTACGGCGTCGATATCCTCACCGTATGTCGATGCCGCCGCCTGACCAGCCGGGCTCAAATCCGTACCAGAACCCCCAGCCGTCCGGGCCGCCCGGACCGCCGCCCGGGCAGATACCCGGCCAGCCGCCGGCCGGCGGCTTCGGTGCGCCGGTGCCGCCGCAGCACAACCCGTACGCGCAGGCCCCGAGCCCCTACGGCTCCCCGCAGCCGGCCTACTACGGTCCCCCGCAGCAGCCCGGCGCCCTTCCCGCGGGCGGCTCCGGCGGCGGGGTGGGCAAGGCGGTGCTGTGGGCGGTCGTCGGGGCCGTCGTGGCGTCCATGGCCTGGGGCGGCGGGGTGCTGCTGCTCGGCAAGGACTCGGGCAAGGCCGACCTGCGCGGCTACTCGTCCAAGAAGAACCTGTGCGACACCGCGGACCTGAGCGCCTTCAAGACCGAGTACCCGAAGCCCGACGCGGACCCGACCTCGTACACCAGCGACCGGCCCACCCTGGTGCAGATGTTCTGCAGCGAGAGCCTGGACAAGGACACCTCGGACACCACCTCGTACTCGTACGCCTACGTGTCGATCGAGGCCGACCTGCACCGCAAGTCAGACCCGACGGAGGAGTTCGGCGACCACTGGAAGAGCTTCGAGGACCACGGCTCGGGCTCCACGAACCAGTACAAGGTCACGGCAGTGGACGGCTTCGGGGACGAGGCGTACCTGGTGACGCAGGACACCGTCAGCACCGGCTCCGACGGTGAGGAGAGCGGCAGCCGCGAGTCGGTGCTCGCCGTACGCGACGGATGGATGACCTTCACCCTGTCGTGGAACGGCTACGCCTCGACGCTCGACAAGGGCACCGACAAGGTCGCCACGCTGGACCAGGCCACGGCGTGGGTCAAGACGGCCGCCAAGGCGACCATGGCGAAGCTCAAGTAGCCCCCGGGTCCGGAGCGCCGCCCCCCGGGGCGGACCGGTCGGTCAGCCGCGGGTGCGTTCCGGGGGCGGTCAGGCGCGGGAGCGGGCGGCCTGGGCGATGGTGACCACGGCCTTCTCCAGGGCGTAGGCCGGGTCGGCCGCGGCGCCCTTGACGGCCGCGTCGGCCTCCGCGACCGCGCGCAGGGCGACCGAGACGCCCTCGGCGCTCCAGCCGCGGATCTGCTGCCGCACCCGGTCGATCTTCCACGGCGGCATGCCGAGGTCCCGGGCCAGCTGACCTGGATTCGCGCCGCGCGGGGCCGACGCGAGCTTGCCGATCGCGCGCACACCCGAGGCCAGCGCGAAGGTGATACCGGGCAGCGGCTGCCCGACCGACAGCGCCCAGCGCAGCCGCTCCAGCGCCTCGGCCGTCCGCCCGGTCACCGCGAGGTCGGCCACCTCGAAGCCCGTCGCCTCGGCACGTCCCGTGTAATACCGGGCGACCACCGCCACGTCGACCGTGCCCTCGGTGTCCGCGACCAGCTGCGCGCACGCGCTGGCCAGCTCCCGCAGGTCGCTGCCGATCGCGTCGACCAGCGCCTGCGCCGCCTCGGGCGTCACAGACCTGCCGAGCGTACGGAACTCGCTCCGTACGAAGGCCAGCCGGTCGGCGGGCTTGGTCATCTTCGGGCACGCCACCTCGCGCGCACCCGCCTTGCGGGCCGCGTCCAGCAGCGCCTTGCCCTTGGCGCCGCCGGCATGCAGCAGCACCAGGGTGATCTCCTCGTACGGCGCGGTCAGATACGCCTTGAGGTCCTTGACCGCATCGGCCGACAGGTCCTGCGCATTGCGCACGACGATGACCTTGCGCTCGGCGAAGAGCGACGGGCTGGTCAGCTCGGCCAACGTCCCCGGCTGCAGCGCCTCGGGCGTCAGGTCCCGCACATCGGTGTCCGCGTCCACCGCCCGCGCGGCCACCACCACCTCCCGCACGGCACGGTCGAGCAGCAGGTCCTCCTGCCCCACGGCCAGCGTGAGCGCAGCGAGCGGGTCGTCGTCTTGAGCGGTCTTCCTTGCCATCGCGCCCCAGCATCCCACGCCGCTGTGACATCCCGGCCCCTCGGTGTCCGGCCACATGGTCGGGCCTGTGGAGGAGGCCGGTTCGCGGAGGCCGGTTCGCGGAGGCCGGTTCGCGGAGGCCGGTTCGCGGAGGCCGGTTCGCGGAGATCGGCGAGGAGGTCGGCGGGTGGGCCGTCAGGTGATGCCCCCGCTCCCCCACGGCACAATGTCCCGGTGACCGACGTACGCCATGTCCTGGTGCTTCCCGACCGCGATGCCGCGGAGGAGGTCGCCGCCGACCTCGCCGAACGCTTCTCCCTCCCGGAAGAGCCCCGGCTGGTACGCGACGCGCTCGCCGGCGAGGACGACGCGGAGGACGCCCAGTGGCTGGTCGTCATCGAGGACCCCGGAGCCCGGCTGGACACCGCGGAGCTCGACGCGCTCGCGGCCTCGCACCAAGGCTGGCTGGAATAGCGCCGTCGCGTCCCTCTTCCCGAGGCGCGCAAGCCCGCGGTGCGGACCGCGAAGCCCGCGGCGGCCGACGCCCGCGCGACCCCGCACCCGCGACAAGCGGTCCCGAGCACCCGCGGTCCTGGGAGTGCGCCTACTGCTGCGTGGGGAGGTCGCGGGTGCGGAGCAGGCGGGAGGGGAGGAGCCACAGGACGCCGAGGGTACCGCCGAGGGTGATCGTCCAGAGCGCCGGGCGGAGGCCGATCGTGGAGCCGAGGAAGCCGCCGGTGAGGGCGCCGAGCGGGCGCACGCCGTAGTTGACGGTGCGGAAGGCGCCGGTCACGCGGGAGCGCAGGACGCCGGGGATGACAGCGGCCTGGAGGGAGCCGGCGGCTATGTCGAGCAGCATCACACCCAGGCCGGAGGCGAACTCCGCGAAGAAGAAGGCGCTCAGGACCAGCGGGGTCGGCCCGCCTGCCAGCGGGACGAGGACGAGGGGCGCCGGGAAGGCCAGCGCGCCGAGCGTGATCGCGGGGCCGACACCGATCGCGCGGATTATCCGGCCGCTGACCACGGCGCCCAGCAGGCTGCCGAAGGCACCCGCGCCGATGACCGCGCCCAGTGTCCCGGCGCTCAGGCCGAGTTCGCCTACCGCGTAGAGGACCACCAGGGTGCTGAAGGCGAAGGTGAAGAAACTGATGGTCGCGACGCAGGCGAGCATGGGCCACAGCAGCGGGGAGCGGGCCAGGAAGCGCAGACCCGCCGTCAGCTGGCCCTTGCCGCGCTCGGCGGCGGGGGGTTCGACCGGGGCTATCCGGGCCAGCTGCCAGGCCGACGCCAGATAGGACCCGGCGTCGGCGAGCAGGGCGAGGGGCGCGGCGAGCACCTGGACGAGCAGGCCGCCGGCGCTGGGCCCTGCCACGAAGGAGAAGGCGCGGCTGCCGCTGGTCAGCGAATTGCCCTCCACGTATTGCGTAGGAGGGACCAGCGACACGAACAGCGCGGCATTGCACACGTCGAAGACGACCGCGAGCGTGCCGACCGCGAAGACGACGACGCACATCTGGGCGAAGGTGAGCACCCCGAGCGCGTAGCCGAGGGGCAGCGAGGCCATCAGCCCGGCGCGGGCCAGGTCCGCGACGATCATCGTCTGCCTGCGGCGCCCGCGCCGGTCCGCCCATGCCCCGGCGGGCAGCGAGAACAGGAGCGCGGGCAGCAGCCCGGCGAACCGCAGCCAGCCCATCGCGGTGGGTCCGACGTGCAGCACGAAGACGGCTGCCAGCGGGACCGCGAGATAGCTGATCTCGTCGCCGAAGAGCGAGACCGTCTGGCCGGTCCAGTAGCTGCGGAACTGCCGTTCGCGCAGCAGCGCGGGGGTGCGGTCGGCGAGTCCGCGCAGCGCGGTGGCCGTGCTCACGCCTCCTCCCCCGGCCGCTCGGTGTCCGCGGCCCGGTCCGGGGCGACGTAGGCCACCTGGAGGTAGGCGACGCGGCGGGCGCCCTCCGGCCGCAGCGCCGGGTCGTAGGCACGGTCGGCGAACTCCTCGACCATCGCGTCGAACCGCTCGCCCAGCGCGGTCAGCTCCTCCGGCGTGAGGTAGAGCATCACGTCGGTGTGGCGCTCGGCGCGCTGCCACTGCTCGGGCAGGTTGTGCCGGGTCTCCAGGGCCCGCATCAGGCGGTGGAACTGGTTCTCGGCGACCGCAGCGTTCAGCGCATCGGCCGCGGAGGCGACCGCGGGGTCCGGTGAGTAGTTCGGCCACTCCGTGAACGCGGCGGTGGCCCGCCACGGCTTCTCCCGGCCCGGGCCGCCCGGGTCGGCCTCCTCGACCAGGCCGTACTTGGCCAGTATCCGCAGGTGGTACGAGCAGCTCGCGACGGACTCGCCGGTCAGTTCGGCGGCCCGCGTCGCGGTGAAGGGCCCCTCCATCCGGAGCAGGCCGACCAGGCTCATACGGGTGGGATGAGCGTACGCACGCAGGGCGCGCGGGTCGGTGAGGCTTACCTGGTGATCCCATGGCTTCTCCGTCATGTACCTAAAGCTAGCTTTCTAAAGGCCTCTTTACAAGGCTTCCTTTACAAACTTCCCTTGGCAAGCACTCCTTTCTAAGTAGTCCTTTAGAAGAAGCCGCCCTCCAGGGCGAGGCCGCAGGCCCGTGCCGGGCGCCCCTTTCACGGCGTCCCCGCCAGGACCGTCCGCAGGCCCGCCGGCCCGTCGCCGGCCACCGCGATCGGCCCGTCCGTGTCGGTCCGCAGCACCGTCGCACCCAGCGCCCGCAGCATGGCGACCGTACGGGCGGCCGGGTGGCCGTAGCGGTTGTGCGCGCCCACCGAGATCAGCGCGAGGCGCGGTCTCGTACGCGCGAGCAGCGCCGGGTCCTGGTAACCGCTGCCGTGGTGGGCGACCTTGAGGACGTCGACCCGCGGCAGATCCGGCACGGCGTCCAGCACCTCCTGCTGGGCCACCGGCCCGAGGTCCCCCGCGAGCAGCAGCGTCAGGCCGCCGGTGCGGACCAGCAGCGCCACGCTCGCGTCGTTCGGGTCGTCGTCCGAGAGCGCGTCAGCGGTCGGCGGCGGCCACAGGACGCGCCAGCTCAGCGGGCCGACAGCGCGCCGCTCCCCCGCGCCCGCCCGCAGTATCGGCACCCCCGCAGCCGCTGCCTGCCGGCGCACCCTGGCCGCCTCGCCCGCCGGCTCGTCCAGCACTGTCGTCTCGATCGCGCCCACGCTGCGGCCGCGCAGCACACCGGGGAGACCGTCCGCGTGGTCGGCGTGGAAGTGGGTCAGGATCAGCAGCGGGATCGTGGTGACCCGCAGATCGCGCAGGCAGCGGTCGGCCAGGGCCGGATCGGGCCCGGTGTCCACCACGACGGCGCTGCCCGGCCCCGCCGCGAGGGCCAGCGCGTCGCCCTGGCCGACGTCGCACATCGCGAACCGCCAGTCGTCCGGCGGCCACGCCGTCCTGAGACCCGGCAACGGGAGCGGCACCGGGCGGACCAGTGCCAGGAGCAGGAGCAGGGCTCCCGCGGCGGCGGGCCACGGTCTGCCGGCCAGCGCCCTGCCGCCCACCGCCAGCCCGACCGTCACGACGCTCAGCAGCGCCGCACCCGGCCAGCCGCCCGGCCAGCCGATCTCCGCCCCCGGCAGCGCCGCGCCATGCCGCGCGACCGCCACGATCCACCGGGTCGGCCAGCCCGCGAGCCAGGCCAGAACCGCCGCGGCGGGCGGGGCGAAGGGCGCGGCCGCCAGTGCGCAGAAGCCCAGCACCGTCGCCGATGCCACCGCCGGCTCCGCCAGCAGGTTGCACGGCACCGCGACCAGGCTGAGCCGCGCCGACAGCACCACGATCAGCGGCCCGCAGGCCGCCTGCGCCGCGCCCGCCGCCGCCAGCGCCTCGGCGGCCCTGGGCGGCACACCGCGGCGGCGCAGGGCCGCGCTCCAGCGCGGGGCCAGCGTCAACAGCGAGCCGGTGGCCAGCACGGACAGCGCGAAGCCGTACGACCGCGCCACGGTCGGGTCGTAGAGCACCAGCAGCAGGACGGCGCCGCACAGGGCGGGCAGAAGCGAACGGCGACGCCCCGTGCCGATCGCAAGCAACGTGATCAACCCGCATGCCGCGGCCCGCAACACGCTCGGGCTCGGGCGGCTGACCAGGACGAACGCGGCGGTCAAGCCCACGCCGAGCACCGCTGTCAGGCGCAGCGGGATGCCCAGCGCGGCCGCCAGGCCACGGCGTTCGGCCCGGATCGCGCGGGCGGGCGGCCCGATCAGCAGGAGCAGGACGATGGTCAGGTTCGCGCCTGACACCGCGGTCAAATGGGCGAGGTCCGTTACCCGGAAGGCGTCCTTCAGATCCGGCGGCAGGCCGCTGGTGTCGCCGATCACCAGTCCCGGGAGCAGCGCGCGGGCATCGGCCGGCAGCCCGGCGCTCGCCCTGCGCAGGCCGGCGCGCAGCCGGGCCGCGACGCGTTGCGGCCTATCGGGCGGGGTCACGATCGCGGGCGGCCCCGTCGTGCGCACCACAGCCGCGGTGGGGTCGCCCGCGCCGCGGGTCGGTGGGGCCAGGCGGGCACGCACCGCCACCTCGGTCGACGGCAGCAGCCGGAGCCACTCCGCTTGGTGGCGGGTCGCCATCACGACGACGGGTGTGCGGGTGCGGGTCCCGCCCACCCGGACGACCTCCGCCGCCACCACGACGGTGCCGGGCAGGCCCGGCGTCGGCGAACGGGCCGTGAACGGGTCGGCGGTGACCCGTAGCTCGACCGCCACCGATGCATTGCGGGCGGCCAGTCGGGGGATGGGGCCGCGGTGGCGGTCGGCGTCCGCCATCGCCGCGACGGCGGTCGCCGTCGCGACGGTCAGCAAGGTCGCCACTGCCGTGGCGGCGAGCTTGGGCCTGCCAGGCCCTTGCCGGGAGGAGGGAGTCGGGGGCTCGGGCCCCTCGGCCCTCTTGGACCACCGGGCCCGTTTGTCGCGCCCGGTCCGCGTGACCGGCTTGTCGAGCGGGTGGCCTGGGCTGCCTGGGGCGGCCCTGCGGGCTGCCGCTGCCGTGGCGATCATGGCGGCTGCCATGATCGCCACGGCCGTGCACATGGCCGTCGCGCCGACCGTCGGCGTCAGGGCCGCCGCTGCCCAGGCCGCCAGGGCGGGCGCCACCAGCCGGAGGTCCGGCGGACCCTCCTGGTGGGGGTCCGACGCGCCCAGCCGCGACGCCGCCGCTGCGTGAACTGCGGCGCGGCCCTCCCGGGCCGCGACCCCCGCGGCCCGGGTCCGATCCCCAGGTGACGGCTCGTCCGGGCTGGGCGCGCCGTTCCCCGCGCCCCTGCTGGGGGCCGGCCCCCGACCCGACACTCGCGGCGCGTCCCCGCCAACGGCTCGCCCCCGTGCCGGCACGGGCGGCACGTCGCGGCTGGGCGTGCGCCTGCCGGGGCCCGGAGGCGGGCCGGTGGGGCGGGGGATGTTTCGGCGGCGGGGGGTCATGGGTGGACCAGGGGTTTGAGGGTGGTGAATTTGTGGTCGCCGATGCCGGGGACCTGGCGGAGTTGCTGGAGGGTCGTGAAGCCGCCGTGCTGGGTGCGGAAGTCGAGGATGTGCTGAGCCAGGACGGGGCCCACGCCGGGGAGCGCGTCGAGTTGGGGGGCCGTTGCCGAGTTGAGGCTGAGGGGGGCGGTCGGGGCTTGGGCGCCGGTGGCCGTGGAGGTGGTGGCGTCGGGGGGTGGGGAGAGGCCGACCAGGAGCTGTTCGCCGTCGGCGAGGGGGCGGGCGAGGTTGAGGGAGGTCGTGTCGGTGCCGGGGAGGGAGCCACCGGCCGCGGTCAGGGCGTCGGCGACGCGGGAGCCGGCGGGGAGTCGGCGCAGGCCCGGGTGTGCGACCTTGCCGGCGATGTCGATCGTCAGGCCGGAGCGGGGGGAGGTGGACGCGGGCGGTGCGGCCGCGGCCGCCGGTACCGGAGGGGGGACGCGGACCGTGTGCGGGCGGCCCGACACGTAGTGCTGGACCGCGAGGCCCGTGCCGGCCAGCAGGACGACCGCCAGCGCTAGCACCGTGCGGAATTCCAGGCCGCAGCGCAGCAGGAGCCAGGTGCGCAGGGTGTCGAGCCGGCCGCCGGACGGCTCGGGCGGCGGTGGGGGCTCAGGCGCGGGTGGCTCGGGCGGAGGTGCGGGCTCAAGCGGAGGCGCGCCGAAGATCGCGGAGGCGCGCTCACGGGTGAGGGCGGACCTGGCCTGCGCGGCGGCGGCCTTGTGGCGCAGGCGGATGACGGTGATCGGGCCGGCCGGGCCCAGCGGGTTCGTCGCGTTCATACCGATCATCGTGGACCGGCCCACCCGCCCCGCGATGATCTTGGTCCGCAGCCTGTGGATAACTCACCGCCTGTGGACGACCGCGGTCAGTGCGGGGAGATCACCACACCCAGCAGCCCCGGCCCGGCGTGCGCGCCGATCACCGCGCCCACCTCGCTGACCACCAGGTCGTCGAGGCCGGGCACGCGCTCGCGCAGCCGGTCCGCGAGGATCGCGGCGCGGTCCGCGGCGGCGAGGTGGTGGACCGCGAGGGCGACTCTGCGGGTGCCCGCACGCTCGACCACGATCTCCTCGAGGCGGGTGATCGCCTTCGAGGCCGTACGGACCTTCTCCATCGGTTCGATGCGCCCGTCGACGAGCCGCAGCAGCGGTTTCACCGCGAGGGCGGAGCCGAACAGTGCCTGGGCGGCACCGATCCGGCCGCCTCTGCGCAGATAGTCGAGCGTGTCGACGTAGAAGTACGTGGAGGTGTCCGCGGCGCGCTTCTCCGCGGCGGCGACCACCTCGTCGGCGGTGCCGCCCGCTTCCGCGGTCTGCGCGGCCGCGAGGACGGTGAAGCCCAAGGCCATGGCGACCATGCCGGTGTCCACGACCCGGACCGGGACCGGGGCGTCCTTCGCCGCGATCAGCGCGGCGTCGTAGGTGCCGGAGAAGTCGGCGGACAGGTGGAGCGAGACGATCGCCTCCGCGCCGGACGCGGCGGCGGCCTCGTAGGCGGCGGTGAATTCGAGGGGGGCGGGGCGGGAGGTGGTGACCGGGCGGCGGCGCTGGAGTGCGCGGGCGACGGCGGGGGCGGAGATTTCGGTGCCCTCTTCCAGGGCCTCGTCGCCGATCACCACGGTGAGGGGCACGATCGTGATGTGGTGGCGGATCAGGGCGTCACGGCCGAGGTAGGCCGTGGAGTCCGTGACGATGGCGACGTGCGGGGGCATGTCCGGGAGATTACCCGGGGTGCGCGTCGGGGCGACAGCTTGGGCCTGGGCGGGGCGCCTCATTGCCGGCGGGGCTGGTCCTCAGTCGCCGGGCGGGCTTGGTTTGCGCGGGCCCTCAGTCGCCGGGCGGGCTTGGTTGTGGCACGGCCCCCCGCGGGTCCTCAATCGCCGGGCAGGCTCGGCTTGGTGGGGGGCTCCGTCGGGGTCCAGTGGCGGAGGGCGGCGGACTCCAGGGCGATCTGGGAGGTCAGGGAGGACAGGTCGTCGGTGGTGGCGTGGTGGGCGCGGTCCTGGGCCGCCCAGCGGAGGGTGTCGGCGGAGTGGGTGACGTCGTGGACGCGGGTGGCGAGGTCCGGGAGACGGGCCGCGACGCGGGACTTGTCGGGCTCGCGTTCCAGGAGTTTGAGTTCGCCGTCGAGGGCGCGGGCGTGGTCGTTGAGGCGGGCCAGCAGGCCGGCGGCCTCGGCGAGGGCGGCGTCGTCGGGATGGCGCTCGTCCAGGGCGGCGAAGGTGGCGTCGATGGCGGTGCGCAGGTCGATGCGCAGTTGGGCGACCTGGCCGCCGATGCCCGGTGTCGTGTAGCGGCGGGCCTTGAGCTGGGCGTCCTCGACGGCCCTGCGGGCCTGGGCGGCGCCGCGGGCGACTCCGCGCTTGACCGAGCGGACGGTGCGTACCGTCGCGACCGTGGCCAGCGTCGCGAAGACCAGCACGAGCAGGAGGGTGATGATGCCGACGATTTCCACGGGCGGCTCCTCCTGAGGATCCTCAGCGCGACGGGCGCGACGGGCTGCTCCTCCACGGTAACCGCACGGGGCAGGCCGGTGGAATCCGGTGGATCCCCCGGCCTGCCCTTAGGGGGCGCGGCGTCTGGAGCCCGGCGGCCCTCAGATGACGCGCACAACGCCCATGACGCACATGACGCACATGACTCAGATGACTCAGATGACGATGTTGACCAGCTTCGGTGCCCGCACGATCACCTTGCGCACCGTCTCGCCGGCCAGTGCCGCGGCGATCGCCGGGTCGGCCAGTGCCAGGGCCTCCAGCTCGGCCTCGGGGATGCTCGGGGAGACCTCCAGGCGGGCCTTGACCTTGCCGCGGATCTGGATGACGCAGGTCACCGCGGGGTCCTGGGCCAGGTCGGGGTCGGCGACGGGGAAGTCGGCGTGGGTCAGCGAGCTGCCGTGGCCCAGCTTGGACCACAATTCCTCGGCAATGTGCGGAGCCAGCGGGGCGATCAGCAGCACCAGCTGTTCCGCGACCGTACGCGGCACGGGGGCGGCGGCCTTGGTCAGGTGGTTGTTCAGCTCGGTGATCTTGGCGATGGCGGTGTTGAAGCGCAGCTCCGCCATGTCGCCGCTGACGCCGTCGATGGCCTTGTGCAGGGCGCGCAGGGTCGCCTCGTCGGGCTCGGCGTCGGAGACGGTGACCTCGCCGGTCGTCTCGTCGACCACATTGCGCCACAGCCGCTGCAGCAGCCGGTACTGGCCGACGACCGCCCGCGGGTCCCAGGGCCGGGAGACGTCCAGTGGGCCCATGGCCATCTCGTACAGCCGCAGCGTGTCGGCACCGTATTCGGCGCAGATCTCGTCGGGCGTCACCGCGTTCTTCAGCGACTTGCCCATCTTGCCCAGCAGCCGGGAGACCTTCTCGCCCTCGTAGTAGTACGCCCCCTCGCGCTCCTCGACCTCGACGGCCGGGACGGCGATACGCCGTGGGTCGCGGTAGACGTACGCCTGGATCATGCCCTGGTTGTACAGCTTGTGGAACGGCTCGAAGGACGAGATGTGGCCCAGGTCGTACAGCACCTTGTGCCAGAAGCGGGCGTACAGCAGGTGCAGTACGGCGTGCTCGGCGCCGCCGACGTACAGGTCGACGCCGCCGGCCGGCTGGCCGTCGCGCGGGCCCATCCAGTACGCCTCGATGGCCGGGTCGACCAGCCGCTCGCTGTTGTGCGGGTCCAGGTAGCGCAGCTCGTACCAGCACGAGCCGGCCCAGTTGGGCATGGTGTTGGTCTCGCGGCGGTACGTGCGCGGGCCGTCGCCCAGGTCCAGCTCGACGGTGACCCACTCGGCGTTGCGGGACAGCGGGGTCTCCGGCGAGGTGTCGGCGTCGTCCGGGTCGAAGGTGCGCGGGCTGTAGTCGTCGACCTCGGGCAGCTCGACGGGCAGCATCGAGTCGGGCAGGGCGTGCGGGACGCCGTCCTCGTCGTAGACGATCGGGAAGGGCTCGCCCCAGTAGCGCTGGCGGCTGAACAGCCAGTCGCGCAGCCGGTAGTTGACGGTGCCCTCACCGATGCCGCGCTCGGCCAGCCACGCGGTGACGGCGGCCTTGGCCTCGGCGACGCCCAGGCCGTTCAGCGAGATGCCGGACCCGGCGGAGTTGATGATCGTCGCGTCGTACGACACGAAGGCGTCGTCCCAGGTGGCGGGGTCGGTGCCGCGGCCGTCGGTCGGCTCGACCACGCAGCGCATGGGCAGTTCGAAGGCGCGGGCGAAGGCGAAGTCGCGGGTGTCGTGGGCGGGGACGGCCATGATGGCGCCGGTGCCGTAGCCCATCAGGACGTAGTCGGCGATGAAGACCGGGACGGGGTCGCCGCTGACCGGGTTCACGGCGAAGGCGCCGGTGAAGACGCCGGTCTTGTCCTTGGCCTCGGCCTGCCGCTCGACGTCGGACTTCGAGGCGGCCTGCTTGCGGTAGGCGGCGACCGCGTCGGCGGGCGTGGCGTGGCCGCCGGTCCACACCTCGTGGGTGCCCTCGGGCCAGGCGGCGGGGACGATGGCGTCGACCAGCTGGTGCTCGGGCGCCAGCACCATGTACGTCGCCCCGAACAGCGTGTCCTGGCGGGTGGTGAAGACGGTGATGGCGGCGTCGCCGACGGCGGAGGCGTCGGAGCCGTGCACGGGGAAGTCGACCCGGGCGCCCTCGCTGCGGCCGATCCAGTTGCGCTGCTGCAGCTTGATCGCCTCGGGCCAGTCCAGCAGGTCCAGATCGTTCAGCAGCCGGTCGGCGTAGGCGGTGATGCGCATCTTCCACTGCCGCAGGTTGGCCTTGAAGACCGGGAAGTTGCCGCGCTCGGAGCGGCCGTCCGCGGTGACCTCCTCGTTGGCCAGCACCGTGCCCAGGCCCGGGCTCCAGTTGACCGGCGACTGGGCCGCGTAGGCCAGCCGGTAGCCGCCCAGCACCTCGGACTGCTCGGCGCCGGTCAGCTCGGCCCAGGGGCGGCCCGACGGGGTGGCGCGGGTGCCGTCGGCGAACTGGGCGACCAGGTCGGCGATGGGGCGGGCGCGGTCGGCGGCCTCGTCGTACCAGGAGTTGTAGATCTGCAGGAAGATCCACTGCGTCCAGCGGTAGTAGTCGGGGTCGATGGTGGCGAAGGAGCGGCGGCGGTCGTGGCCCAGGCCCAGCCGGCGCAGCTGTTGCTGCATGGTGACCATGTTGGCCTCGGTGGAGACCCGCGGGTGGGTGCCGGTCTGCACGGCGTACTGCTCGGCGGGCAGGCCGAAGGCGTCGAAGCCCAGGGTGTGCAGCACGTTGTGCCCGGTCATGCGCTGGAACCGGGCGTAGACGTCGGTGGCGATGTAGCCCAGCGGGTGGCCCACGTGCAGTCCCGCACCCGACGGGTACGGGAACATGTCCATGATGAACTTCTTGGGCCGTGCCGCCAGCTCGGGGTCGGAGTCCAGGTCGCCGCTGGGATTCGCCGCGGCGAAGGTGCCGTCGGCCTCCCAGCGGTCCTGCCAGCGCCGCTCGATGTCGGCGGCCAGCTCTGCGGTGTAGCGGTGCGGCGCAGCCGTCTCGGCGGCCGGGGTGGTGTCGCTCATCGTCCTCGGTACTCCATCGATGTCATGACGGCTGCTGCGGCCCGTCTCTGCCTGTGGTCCTGCCTGCGGTGGAAACAAAAAAGCCCCTCACGCAGGAGGGGTGCCGCACCGACGTGGTCCGTTGTCAGCGCGGCTCGCTAAGCAGGAGGCTCATGGCTCGCATGCGGTCAGGTTACCGCAGCGGGTACGGCCCCCGCACCGCCGAACGCGCCGTCCCCTCGGCGCGGCCCCCGGCACATGAGTGCGGCCCCCGCACCTTTCACGGTGCGGGGGCCGCGTGACTCGCGGAGCTGTCCCTAGCGCGTGCGGTTGGGCAGCGAGGAGGTGACGTAGCCCTTGGCGGGCGTGCCCACTCCGGTGACGTCGTCGTATCCGGGGGTGGCATGCAGCGAGGCGTCGGCGCCGAGCGTACGCAGGGACACGATGGTGCCCTCCGAGGCGTCGAACGCGTTCGCGTAGTCCACCCGGACCTCGGCGATGCCCTGGCCCTGACCCAGCGGGTGGTCGGTGACGTCGTGGTAGACCGGCGTCCCGTACTTGTCGTAGATCAGCGGGTTCGCGAAGCCGATCGCGATACCGTGCCTGGCCTGCTGTGCGAGGGCCTGGACGCCGGCGATGACCGGTGCGGCCAGCGACGTGCCGCCGATGCGGTACGTGCTGTACTGCAGCGACCCGTCGGGGTACGACTGGGTCTGGCCGACCAGGAAGCCGGTGTTCGGGTCGGCGACCGCCGCGATGTCGGGCTCGACACGCTGCTTGACGGTGCCGCCGTTGGCGAGCGCCAGCGAGTCAGGGACCACACCGCGCTGGTAGAACGGCTGGTCGTAGAACTTGCTGGTGCCGCCGCCCGCGCCGGAGGTGTAAGGGCCGGGGAAACCGGTCCAGGACTTTCCGTCGGCGGACAGCGGGGCTTTCTTGGTGCCCCAGCCGGTCTCCCACTCGTACTTGTCGTTCTTGCCGACCGCCAGCGAGGTGCCGCCGACGGAGGTGGCCCATGGGGAGTTCCCGGGGGTGTCGGCCTGCTTCACACCGGTGGACGCGACGTTGTCGCCCGCGTCGCCGGAGGAGAAGTAGAAGCCGATGCCCTCGACAGCGCCCTGCTGGAAGACCTGGTCGTAAGCCGCCGCGATGTCCGGCGTCTCGTTGGCCTCGACGTCGCCCCACGAGTTGGACACGATGTCGGCGAGGTGGTTGTCGACGACCTTGTTCAGCGCGTCGAGCAGGTCGTTGTCGAAGCAGGAGGCACCGCCGACGTAGACGATGTCCGCGTCGGGGGCGACCGCGTGCACCGCCTCGACGTCGAGGGTCTCCTCGCCGTACCAACCGCCGGCGTCGCAGTCGACCGTGCTGTTGTAGTCCGCCGGCAGGACCTGGGAGAGCTGGCCGCTCTTGTACTTCTGGCCGCCCGTGTCCTTGGCGTAACGTGCCGCGTCCTGCGCAATGTACGGCGAGGCGTAGGCGTCGGTAATGGCCACCGTCACGCCCTTACCGGTGTACTTGCCCGCGCCGTACGCGGCACGCAGCTGGTCGCCGGTGTAGCCCTTGATCGCGTAAGGGGCCTTGCCGCCGTAGGCGTCCGGGAACTTCGGGTCGGTGTTCGAACCGAAATACGTGGAGAAAGGCCCGGAGTTCTTGAAGACGTCTCCGGGAGGCGGCAGCTCCTCGTCGTGGCTTGACTTCTTGGGTGCCGTGTCCAGGCCCGTGACGGTGAGCACCGCGCCGTGCAGCGAGGCGGGAGCGGTGGCATTGCCGGTCGGGGCGCGGTAGGTGTGCCCCGACTTGCTGAAGTTGTGCAGCTGGGTGCCGAACGCCTTCTCCGCCGCGGCCACGTCACCGGTGACGGTGAGGTAGTGCTGGTTGGCGCCGGTCACCTTCAGGCCCGCGGAGCGCAGCCAGGCGGTGACCTCGGAGACCTGCTCCTTGGTCGCGCCGTAGGCGGCCTGCGTCTGGGCGGCCGTCAGGTAGTGGCCGTAGGTGGCCGAGTTCGGGTCCGACACGGACTTCGCGTAGGCCGCGAGGCCCTTGGCGTCCCTGCCGGCCAGGTAGACCCGGACCGTCACCTTGGCGGAGTCGGCCGTGGCGCCCTTGTCCGCCTGGGCGGTGGCCCACTGCGGCTTGGTGCCGGACAGGGTCTGCCGTCCGGCGGACGGGTCGGCCGACGCGGACTGGGTACCAAGCGCGAGCGCGCTGGCGACCAGTGGCAGCGCTGCGGCGGCCACCAGTCCTACGCGCGTCCTTTTGCGCTCAAATCTCATGTAACCCCCATGCGAAGCGAGTTGTCGCGTTAGTCGCGTTGGTCGCACACTGCGGTGTCGCCGCTATGCGTACACGCCGTACCGCAGAGCGATACTCTTTCGCTGATCGGTTCATGTCAGGGGCACGAAACACCCAAGAGCAGGTCAAGGAATGACCACCTCCCCTACCGCCCCTGATCACCGGGCAGATCGACGTTAGCAGCGCGGGACTTGGCCCGACAGGGGGAGAAATCCCGCCTCGGTGGGGCAATCGCACCGGCCTCGGTCGAGGAATCACGGGTCATTTGACACGGCGTCGGGTCCGCGTGAGCCGCCGCGTGTCGCGGCAGACACGGAGCGACATACGAGACGACCGCCTCGTCACGGAGGGCCCGGTGGTATACGGCCCGGCGCCCGACGACCGCCGCCGCACCGATCGACCCAGGGCCCGGCGTCACAGGTGGGACAGCACGTTGACGACCCGTCCGTGCGGGTCCCGTACGAAGAAGCGCCGCACGCCCCACTCCTCGTCCTGCAAGGGGTGCACGATCTCGGCGCCGCTCCCCCGCACCACCTCGTACACCGCGTCGACGTCGTCCACTTCCACGCTCACGTCGGCGACGACCGGCGCGGTCCGGTCCGCGGCCATGAAGCTGACCTGCGCCCCCGGGTGCGCGGGCGACGCGAGCGTCACGACCCACCCCAGGTCCATGGCCTCCTCGAACCCGAGCAGCCCGTAGAAGCCGCGGCTCGCCGCCACGTCCTCCGACCGCACGTTGGGCACCACACGGCGAACGCTCACAACCACTCCCGATCCGTGACGTCGACAACCCGTGGCATCCCGGTCATCCCACGGCTAAGCTTTTCCCATGATCTCCGGACCCCACTGACCGAACCGCCGTCCGCACCGCGCGGACCACGGTCGCTCACGTCCCGTCTGCTCCGGAGTCCCCCATGTCACGCCCCGTCAGGGGCAGCGCGTCCTATCGCGCTGTCCTCGCGCTGCCGCACGCCCGCGCGCTCTTCGCCACCGCCACCCTGGCCCGCCTCTCCTACGGCCTGCTGTCGCTGCCGCTGCTGCTCGCGGTACGCGCCGGCACCGGCTCCTACGCCGTCGCCGGCGCCGCCGCCGGACTGTTCGGCCTGACCTCCGCGGTCCTCGGACCGTACCGATCCCGCCTGGTGGAGCGCCGCCGGGGCACGCTGCCCGCCCTGACCGCCGTCTACGGCACCCTCCTCGGCTGCCTCGCCGCCGGGTCCGCGCTCGGCATGCCCGCGGGGCTCGCAGTGGGGCTCGCCGTGCTCGCGGGCGTCTTCCCGCCGCCCGTGGGACCGCTGATGCGGACCCGCTGGGGCGAGATGGCCGGCAGCGACGCCCAGCGGCAGGCCGCGCTGAGCCTGGACGCCGTCACCGAGTCCACGGTCTTCGCCGTCGGCCCGGTCCTCGGCGGCCTGCTGACGGCCGCGACCTCCGCACCGCTGTCGCTCGCGGCCACCGCGGCGGTCGCCTGCACCGGATTCACCGCCTTCGCGGCCGTCCTCGGGCCGGCGGCGAAGGCGCCCGCGCGGGCGGACGGGCGGACAGAAGGGCGGCGCCGGCCCGGACCGCCGGCCGCGCCCGGCTTCGGCGCGCTGCTGCTGACGGTCCTCGGCAGCGGCACCGCGCCGGCCTTGGCCGAGGTCGGCATCGTCGCCGCCCGGGGCGCGGCCGTCGCGGGTCCGCTGATGGCCCTGTGCGCGACCGGCGGCGCCATCGGCGGCCTCGTCTACGGCCGCGTGCGCTGGAGCGCCGCACCGCGGCGCCGCCTGCCGGCCCTCGGCGCCCTCGCCGCCGCCTGCTACGCGCTGCCCGCCGCGGCGCCCGCCCTGGCCGCCGTCGCCGTCGGCCTGCTGCTGGCCGGCGCCTGCTCCGACACCCTGATGATCACCGCCTACCTCCAGGTCGACACGCTGATCCCGGCCGGCTCACGCACCGAGGCGAGCGCCTGGATCAACACCGCGTACAACCTGGGCAGCGCCATGGGCTCGGCCGTCGCCGGGATCATGATCTCCCGCTACGGCCCCGCCCCCGCCTTCCCGACCGCGGCCGCGGTGCTCGCCCTCTCGACCGGGCTCGCGGTCCTGCTCCGTACCCGGCGCGCGGCCGTACGCGTCACGGCCGGCGGCGACCTGCCGCTGTGACGGCACCGCGCGGAGGGTGCTTCCCCTGACCTGGAAGCACCCTCTTACCGGGTGGGCCCTGTCCCCGGGCTCCAGCCTCGGCGTCCAGCCCGGACGACCTCACGGGGGTGCGGGCGGCGAGGCTCCTCGCGAGGCGCAGCCAAGCAGGAACGACAAAGGGCGAGGTGGCTCGCGCTTTCCGCGAGCACACTCCGCCCTCGACCTTGTGGAGCTACGGGGAATTGAACCCCGGACCTCTTGCATGCCATGCAAGCGCTCTACCAACTGAGCTACAGCCCCGCAACGGTGCCGGTATGCCCGGCGACCTGGGGTTACTTTACACGCCGGAGGGGCATGGGCCGCAAATCGTTAGCCGGGGCAGCGCCTGTCCGCAGTGGACGCGGCACGGGTGCGGGCAGCGGCCGCAGGCACGGGTGCCGGCCGCAGGCCGCAAGCACGGGTGCCGGCCGCAGGCCGCAAGCACGGGTGCCGGCCGCAGGCCGCAAGCACGGGTGCCGGCCGCAAGCCGCAAGCACGGGTGCCGGCCGCAAGCCGCAAGCACGGGTGCCGGCCGCGGCGATATTCATGAAGTGTCAACAATTAGGGTCGACTTCGCGGGTTACGGTGGCTGCGGCCGAGTGGACGAGAGGGGTGGAGACCGCTGTGACCACCGCGTTCGACCCGATTGACCTGGGCGGAAACCGGTTGGCGAACCGGATCGTGATGGCGCCGATGACGCGCAGCCGGGCGTACGGGCCGGGCCTGAGCCCGACCGCGCGCACCGCGGAGTATTACGCACAGCGCGCGTCGGCGGGGCTGATCGTCACCGAGGGGACGCAGCCGTCGGCCACGGGGCAGGGGTATCCGGACACGCCGGGGCTGCACAGCGCCGAGCAGGTGGCCGGCTGGCGGCGGGTGACCGACGCCGTGCACGCGGGCGGCGGGCGGATCTTCGTGCAGCTGATGCACACCGGGCGGATCGGGCACAGTTCGCTGCTGCCCGGCGGCCAGCGGCCGGTGGGCGCGTCGGCGGTACGGGCCAAGGGCAGCGTCTACACCGCCGCCGGGGCGCAAAAGTTCGAGGAGCCCCGGGAGCTGACCGAGGAGGACATCGCGCAGACCGTCGAGGACCACGCGGCGGCCGCGCGGAACGCGGTCGCGGCCGGCTTCGACGGGGTCGAGGTGCATGCCGCCAACGGCTATCTGGTGCACCAGTTCCTGGCGCCGAACTCCAACCTGCGCACCGACGGCTGGGGCGGCTCGCCCGAGCGCCGGGCGCGGTTCGCCGCCGAGGTGGTCACCGCCGTCGCGGACGCGATCGGCGCGGAGCGCACCGGCCTGCGGATCTCGCCCGGCAACCCGCTGGGCGACATCGACGAGCCGGACCCGGAGCCGACGTACACGGCGCTGCTGCGCGCCCTGGAACCGGTCGGCCCCGGGTATCTGCACGTCGTGGAGACCGGCGAGCGGTCGCTGACCCTAGAGCTGCGCAAGCGCTTCGCGGGTGTGCTGATCCTCAACGCCAGGACGCAGGGCCGCCCCTCGGGGCCGGAGGAGCTGGCCCTGGTCGAGGACGGCACCGCCGACATGGTCTCCTACGGCGCCCTCTTCCTCGCCAACCCCGACCTCCCTCGCCGGCTCCGGGCAGGCGGCCCGTTCAACACCCCGGACCGGGCCACGTATTACGGCGGCGACGACCGCGGCTACACCGACTATCCGGCGCTGGACGCGTAAAAGGGCGCGGGGGGCCGGGCATCGCCCGGCCCCCCGCGCCCGCAGATCAGGCCCTGCGCCGCCGTCCCAGCGCCACCGCCGCGCCCGCCGCCGACACCGCGGCCAGGGCGACCGAGGTCACCGCGAACGCGTGCGCCGAGGAGTGGGCGCCAACGTCGAGCCGGTTGAGGTAGAGGGTGCCGAGCGCGGCCACGCCGATCAGCTGGCCGAGCTGCGTCACCGTGGCCAGTAGCCCGCTGGCGTCGGCCGCGTCCTGCGGGGCGACCGTGAAGAGCGCCAGCGTGAAGGTCGGGCTGAAACCGAGGCCGAGCCCGGCGCCGAGGGTCAGCAGGCAGACGTAGAGTCCGGCGCCGCCGTCACCGCCGCCGCGCAGCGCCAGGCCGAGGCCCGCGAAGGAGGCGGCGGCGATCAGCAGGCCCGCCCCCGGCAGCCAGGAGCGCCAGGACACCGGCAGCCGGCGCCAGGTCAGGCCGACACCGCCGAAGCTGACGGCCGCGAAGGCGAAGGCCAGACCGGTGCGCAGGGCGCTGAAGCCGAGCGCGGACTGCAGGTGCAGGGCGACCGCGAAGAGGAAGCCGGCGTTGACCGCCATCGTCGTCATGATGACGACCGCCGCCCGCAGCATGCCGGGCGCCCGCAGCACCCGCGCCGACACCAGCGGGGCGCCCCCGCGCCGGGCGAGCCGCGCCTCCAGCGCCATGAACAGGCCGAACAGCAGCACGCTCAGGCCGAGGCACACCCAGCCCCACATCGGCCAGCCCTCCTCCTGCCCGAGCACCAGCGGCACGGTGAGCAGCGTGACGGCCGCGGCCAGCACGGTCAGGCCCGGCAGGTCGAGGCCGCGGCGCCGCGCGGGGTCGCGGCGGTCGTCCCTGGGCAGCACCCGCGGGGCGATCAGCAGCAGGGCGGCCCCGATCGGCACGTTGACCAGGAAGACCGGCCGCCAACCGGCGCCGAACAGGTCGGCGCTGACCAGGATGCCGCCCAGCGACTGGCCGAGTGCGGCGCCGGACGCCAGCACGGCGGAGTAGACGCTCATCGCCCGGGTCCTGGCCTCGCCGACGAAGGTGAGCTGCAGCAGGCTGAGCACCTGCGGGATCATCAGCGCGGAGCCGGTGCCCTGGACGAGGCGGAACCCGATCAGCTCCCCGCTGTTCTGGGCGAGGCCGCAGGCCAGCGAGGCGGCGGTGAAGACCGCGAGCCCGGTGACGAAGAGCCGCCGGTGGCCCAGCAGGTGGCCGAGCCGCGCGCCGGTGATCAGCAGCACCGCGTAGGAGATGGTGTAGCCGGCGATGACCAGTTGCAGCGCCGCGCCCGAGGCGTGCAGGTCGGTGCGGATGGTCGGGGCGGCCACGTTGACGATGAAGACGTCCAGCAGGGCCATGAACTGGCCCATGAGGATGGTGGCGAGCAGCAGGCCGGCCCGGGGCCCTGCCCTCCCGGGCTTCGTGGTCCCGGAATCGGCGGCGGGACCGGAGGCAGTGGCGGGGCCGTGCAGGGTGGCGGGGCCGGCGACGGTGGTGGTGCCCGGCATGGCGGGGCGCGGGGCGAGCGGTGCGGTCGCGCCGTTCAGTACGGGATTTCTCATGCTTCGAGCCTGGGGGCCCTGCGGTACGGGTAACGAGAGCCCGGTGATCCTGGTACTGCCAGCACCTGGCAGGGGTCGCGGGCGTTGGGGAGGATGACCGTATGCCCCGTTCACCGGCAGTGCCCCGTACACCTGCCCCTACGGCTCTCGCCGCGTCTACCTCCACCCCTACGCCTGTCCCCGCCCCGGCCGGCGGCCAGGCCGCAGCGCGCAGGAACGGGTCCGCCCGGCGCACCGAGCTGGCCGCCTTCCTGCGCAGCCGCCGGGCCAGGATCACCCCGGAGGACGTCGGCATGCCGCCCGGCCTGCGGCGCCGCACCCCGGGGCTGCGGCGCGAGGAGGTCGCGCAGCTCGCCGGTGTCGGCGTGACCTGGTACACCTGGCTCGAACAGGGCCGGCCGATCAACGCCAGCGTCCAGGTGCTCGACGCGGTGGCCCGGGTGCTGCACCTGGACGCCACCGAGCGCGAGCACCTCTACCGGCTGGCCGGCATCCCGTTCGTGAGCGAGCCGGACTCCGACGCGGAGGTCGTCGGCGAGGAGGCGCAGGGCGTCCTGGACTCGCTCAACCCGCTCCCCGCGGCGATCTACAACGCCCGCTACGACGTCCGCGCCACCAACGCGACCTATCGCACGCTGTGGCCGCTGACCTCGGTGGTGGCGCGCTGGGAGCGCAATGTGCTCTACAAGCTCTTCACGGTGCCCGAGTGCTGCCTGACCTTCGTCAACAGCGCGGAGGAGCTGCCGTGGATGGTGGCCCAGGTGCGCAGGAGTTACGGGCGGCACGTCGGTGAGCCCGCGTGGGAGTCCTTCATCGCGCTGCTGGTCAAGGAGAGCCCTACCTTCGCGCAGCTGTGGGCGAGCGGTGACGTGGCCGCGCCGGGCAAGCGGCTCAAGTCCTTCCGGCACGAGGGCATCGGCGTGATCAACATGACCTCGATGTCGCTGAGCATCGACGGGATGGCCGAGCACCGCTTCGTGGTGCACACCCCGGCCACCGAGGAGGACCGGCTGCGGATCGAGCGGCTCCGGCAGATCGAGGACCCGATCGTCGGCTGCTCCTACCACGGCCGGCCGCTGTCGGTGATCATGGCCGAGCGCGCGGCCGCGGCGGCCGTCGCCGACTGCGACGCTTAGCGGCGCGCGAACGACCCCCAGGGGGTGCGGGTGGCGAAGCCCCGCCGCGCGAGGCGCGGCCGAACAGAAACGACGAGGGCGAAGTGGCTCGCGCTTTCCGCGAGCACACTCCGCCCTCGATCTTGTGGAGCTACGGGGAATTGAACCCCGGACCTCTTGCATGCCATGCAAGCGCTCTACCAACTGAGCTACAGCCCCGCGTCAGCCCGGGTCTCCCCTGACGACGTGAAGAAGCATAGCCGGTGGGTGGACCGGAAACGAAATCGGCTCTGCCGGGCGCCGGGGACGGGCCCTACGCGTCGTCCCCGAGCACCGGCTCCGGCAAAGTGCCGGCATTGTGCTCGGTCAGCCGCCAGCCGCGCGCGCCCTCGCCGAGGACCGACCAGCAGCAGTTGGACAGGCCGCCCAGCGACTCCCAGGTGAGCGGGTCGAGGCCGAGCAGCCGGCCGATGGTCGTACGGATCGTGCCGCCGTGGCTGACCACGACCAGCACCCCGCCGTCGGCCAGCTCGTCCGCCGCGGCCAGCACCACGGGGGCGGCGCGGTCGGCGACCTCGGTCTCCAGCTCGCCGCCGCCCCTGCGCACCGGCTCGCCGCGCTTCCACGCGGCATACTGCTCGCCGTACGAGGCCAGGATCTCCTCGTGGGTCAGACCCTGCCAGCGCCCGGCGTACGTCTCCTGGAGGCCCTTGTCGTACGTGACGGGCAGGCCGGTGAGCGCGGCCAGCTCGGCGGCTGTCGCGGCGGCACGGCTCAGGTCGGAGGAGACGATGGCGTCGGGCGAGAGGGCGGCGAGCAGCCGGGCGGCGCGGCGGGCCTGGGCGACACCGGTCTCGGTCAGCTCGATGTCGGTGTTCCCCTGGAAGCGCTGCTCCAGATTCCACGCCGTCTGGCCGTGCCGCCACAGCACGATCCGGCGGCCCCTGCCGCTGGTCTGCCGGTCCTTTCGGCCGTTCAGCTGAGGCTCCCGTCCTCGTCCGCGGCGGCGGTGGCCGCGGCGTGCTCCTTGCCCTTGCCCCGGGTGGCGACCGCGTCGTCGGGCAGCGCGATCTCGGGGCAGTCCTTCCACAGCCGCTCCAGAGCGTAGAAGACCCGCTCCTCGGAGTGCTGGACGTGCACGACGATGTCGATGTAGTCGAGCAGGACCCAGCGGCCGTCCCGCTCGCCCTCGCGGCGGACCGGCTTGACGTCCAGCTCCTTGAGCAGCGTCTCCTCGATGGCGTCAACGATAGCCTTGACCTGCCGGTCGTTCGGCGCGGACGCGACGAGGAAGACGTCGGTGATGGACAGCACGTCGCTGACGTCGTAAGCGATGATGTCGTGCGCGAGCTTGTCGGCGGCGGCCTGTGCGGCGGCGCGGGTCAGCTCGATGGAACGGTCAGTGGCGGTCACAGAAACGGCTTTCCGGTCGGGGGCTGGTCTCCTTCAAGGGTCTCACGACCCTCCGACAGCCCCCGACCGGTTTTCGATCACCGCCGCGCGGTCACTGCGTCGGCGGCAGCTTGTAGTCCTTGCCGAGCGTCACCGCGATGTCGGCGTTGGCCGGCACCTTGCCCTTCTTGACCGCGGTCGGCGGCAGCCCCAGCGTGGCGGCCACATCCTTGGCGGCGGCGAGCCGGGCCGCGTCGGTGTAGAGCACCTCGGAGGCGGACTTGACCGAGCCGCCCTTGCCGCCGGAGACGTAGGTGTACGTGCCGCCGTTGACGATCGCGGCCTGCGCCATCGGGGCGGCCTTCGCATTGCCCGTCGCGTCGCTGATCAGGACCCGCGCCTGGGTGGTGCCCGCGGACTGCTTGACCGTGCCGCCGAGCACGTCCTTGACGACCGAGTCGGTGTCCTGGCTGAGCGTGCCGTCCTTCTGCACCGGCAGCAGCGTGGTGCTGTAGGCACCGGTCTTCGCCAGGTCGGCGAGCTGCGCGAGCGACGCGCCGAGCTGCTTGTCGGTGAGCGACGGGTCGAGGATCTGGCTGAGCGACTGCACGGTCCTGGTGGCGCCCGCGGCGTCGCTCGGCATCTTCTTGAGCACCGCCTGCATGACCTGCCCGAAGCGGCTGAGCTGCTTGGTCTGCGGTTCGCCGGCGGCCCGGTAGGTGGCGTACGCGACGGCCGCCTGGCCGGTCAGCTCCTGCTGCCCGCCCTTCTGGACCAGCGTCCTGCCGCTGTCCTTGCCGGTGCCCTTCACCGCGGTGTCGGTGTCGACGTAGACGTCGCCGAGCGCGTCGACCAGCAGCTCCAGATACGGGCTGTCCAGCCGCCAGCTGCCCTTGATGTCGGCGCCGAGCAGGGTGTTCAGCGCGTCCCTGGTCGGCCCGATGCCGTCCCCGACGGACTTGTCCAGGGAAGCCGCGGTGCCGTCGTCCGAGGCCACCGACAGGGCGTTCGGCAGCAGCACGGTGGTGCCGCGGCCCTTCGTGCTGTTGTCCACCAGCAGCGCGGTGTCGCTGGGGCCGCCGTCCACCGGGATCAGGTGCACGACGATGACGTCGCGCTTCTGCGGGCCGCCGGCCGCGGCCTGCGCCGCCTTGGACTTGCCGACCCCGGGCAGTTTGCCCGCCTGCCACAGATAGCCGGTGGCGCCGAGCAGCGCCAGCACCAGCACCACGACCAGGCCGACCTTGCGGTTGCGCCCGCGCCGCTTGGCCTCCTCGCGGCGCTCGGTACGCGACTCGGAGAACTTGAGCCAGTCGATGACCTCCTCGGACTGCTCGGACTCCTCGTCGACGAACGCGAACATCTCGGTCTGGTAGCCGGCTCTGGGCGCCCCACCGGCCGGGGACGCCGCGGCGGGTTCGGCCTCCGTCGGGGCAGGCTGCCGGCCGGTGTCGTACACCGCGTGCTGGCCGGTGTCGTACACCGGCTGCTGACCTGTGTCGTAAGCGGGCTGCTGGCCGGTCTCGTACACCGCGTGCTGGCCCGCGTCGTAAGCGGGCTGCTGCCCGGTCTCGTACACCGGCATCTGCCCGGTCCCGTACACCGCGTGCTGGCCCGTGTCGTAGACGGCGTGCTGCCCGGTGTCGTAGACCGGCTGCTGGCCCGTGTCGTACGCCTGCGGCTGCTGCTGCGGGGGCTGCTGCTCGTAGTACGGCGGCTGGGGCTGCTGCGGGATCCAGCCCTGCTGCTGGCCCTGGCCGCCGCCGTAGGTCTGGTACGGGTCCTGGTAGCCGGGCTGCTGCGGCACCTGGGGTGCCGGCGGCGCCTGCTGCTGCACGGGGTTGCCGTACTGGTCGTAACCGTAGGACTGCTGCTGGTAGTAGGGGTCCTGCGGGTAGGGGTCCCTCTCGTCGTCGGGTCCGCCCTCGGCATATTGCCAACGGGGGTTTGCGTCGTTCACGAGGAACCCCTTCACCTGCTTCGTTTCGCGGCGCCTGCTACCCGGAAGCGTCCCGGTAGAGCGCGCGCTTGTCGATGTAGCGCACCACCCCGTCCGGAACCAAGTACCAGACCGGATCCCCCTTGGCCACCCGCTGGCGGCAGTCCGTCGAGGAGATCGCCAGTGCCGGGACCTCCACGAGCGATACTCCGCCCTCGGGGAAGCCCGGGTCCGACAGAGTATGCCCAGGACGTGTGACGCCGATGAAATGTGCGAGCGAGAACAGCTCCTCGGCATTGCGCCACGAGAAGATCTGCGACAGCGCGTCCGCGCCGGTGATGAAGAACAGCTCGGCTGCCGGGTGCTCGGCCCGCAGGTCGCGCAGGGTGTCGATGGTGTACGTGGTGCCGGCGCGGTCGATGTCGCTGCGGCTGACCGAGAAGGTCGGATTCGACGCGGTGGCGATCACCGTCATCAGATACCGGTCCTCGGCCGCTGACACCTGCCGGTCGCTCTTCTGCCAGGGCTGCCCGGTCGGCACGAAGACCACCTCGTCGAGGTGGAAGAGGCTCGCCACCTCGCTCGCCGCCACCAGGTGCCCGTGGTGGATGGGGTCGAACGTCCCGCCCATCACACCGATGCGGTGCTTGCTGTCGGACATGGCGCTGTCGGGCACGGTGCCGGTCAGTCCCGGTTGAAGCGGGTGACCAGCCACAGCAGGATCAGCAGCGCGCCGAGCGCGCCGAAACCGGTCAGGTACGGGCTCAGGCTGGGGTGGTGGCCGCCGTTGTCCTCGGCGAGGGTGGTCAGTGCGGAGACTGCGAGGGGCGACATGTCAGCGGGACCCTTTGCGAAGTCGGGGACGGGCGGGAAGACTCTGCGGACATCGTACGGGCGGCCCTGCGGGAACTTCGCGCAGGCTCTGCGCGTCCAGAGTATGTACCGGTGGGCTACCAGGGGGTTGGGCCAGTATGTCCGAGTCGAACGGACCGAACGACGATCGCGTGAGTACAGAGAAGCTGCCGGGACGCAACCGCAAGAGATTCCCTGACATCTCCTCACGTGCCTACGAGCACCCCGCGGACAGGTCCGCGCTGGTGGCCCTGCGCAAGCTCACCGGCTTCGACACGGTCTTCAAGGCGCTCAGCGGACTGCTGCCCGAGCGCAGCCTGCGACTGCTCTTCCTGTCGGACTCCGTCCGGGTCAGCGACGAGCAGTTCGCGCATCTCAACGCGATGCTGCGGGACGCCTGCTACATCCTGGACCTGGAGAAGGTCCCGTCGATGTACGTGACGATGGACCCGCAGCCCAATGCCATGTGCATCGGCATGGACGCGCCGGTCATCGTCGTCACCACCGGCCTGGTCGAGCTGCTGGACGAGGAGGAGATGCGCGCGGTCATCGGCCACGAGGTCGGCCACGCGCTGTCCGGGCACTCGGTCTACCGGACGATACTGCTCTTCCTCACCAGCCTGGCGCTGCGCGTCGCGTGGATCCCGCTGGGCAATCTGGCGATCCTGGCGATCATCACGGCGCTGCGCGAGTGGTTCCGCAAGTCGGAGCTGTCGGCCGACCGGGCCGGGCTGCTGGTCGGTCAGGACCTGCAGGCGTCGATGCGCGGCCTGATGAAGATCGCCGGCGGCAACCACCTGCACGAGATGAACGTCGACGCCTTCCTCAAGCAGGCCGACGAGTACGAGGCGGCCGGCGACCTGCGCGACTCGGTGCTCAAGATCCTCAACGTGCTGCCGCGCAGCCACCCCTTCACCACCATCCGGGCCGCCGAGCTGCGCCGCTGGGCGGCCACCCGCGAATACCAGCGGCTGATGGACGGGCACTACCCGCGGCGGACCACCGACAAGGACGCCTCGGTCTCCGACGCCTTCCGCGACTCCGCGAACCACTACGCCGACACGGTGAAGAAGAGCAAGGACCCGCTGATGGGTCTGATACGCGACATCACCAACGGCGCGGGTGACGTCGGCGGCAAGCTGCGGGACCGCTTCACAGGAGCCGGGACGTCGCAGGCGACCGCGGAACGGCCCGCGGAGTCAGCAGCGGACCCCGACGCGACGCCGGACGAGGACCAGCCGGAGAGCCCGCTGCCGTAGCCGCGGTGGCCGCGGGCGCCGTCACCGCGGGGGTCGTGGCCGCGGGCGTGGTCGCCGTGGCCGTCGGCTGCGGTGGGCCCTCGACGCCGGTCAGCGGCGCACAGACGGCGCCCGGCGGGTGGGCGCGGTCGTAGGGGTCGGCGCCGGTGACGGCGCCCGGCGCGGCGTGCCCGGCCAGTATCGGCCGGAAGTAGCTCTCCACCTCGGCCGAGCAGGCCAGCGGCCCGGCCGCGACGTCCGCCTGCACCACCTCGATGTGGTGCCGCCGCAGCTCCTCGTGGTCGAAGTGGAAGCGCAGCTGCCGCCGTACGGTGAACAGCGACACCGTCCTGTCCGGGTCGGACGAGCCACGGATCGCGTAGACGTAGGTGTGGTCGGCGGTGAGTTCCAGGTGGTCGTCACCGGTCTCCGACGCCGTCCAGCTGCCGTTCACCCGGATGCCCTGGTCGTCGCCGACCAGCTCCACCCGCACCGCGGGGTCGGGATCGAAGCGCACCAGCCAGCCGGTGACCTCGTGGGAGCCGTCGGCGGCCGGAGCGCTGAGGCTGTCCTTGAACTGGTCGACCTGGCTCGGGTCGAGCAGTTCCAGCACGTTGCGGATGTCGCCGCCGGTGACGGTCGCCGCTTCGAGGGCGGAGTCGCTGATGAAGTCCACCGCCGTGTCGTAGCCGGCGCTGACCTCGCTGCGCGAGTAGTCGCCGATCGGGTGCATCGACGTCGGCACGTTCAGCCCGGCGAGGCCGGTGCGGTAGCCGGCGGCGGCGGTGCCGGCGAAGGGCACCCTTGGGGAGACGGCGGGCACGGTGCCGCCGGGCACCAGGGGGATCACCGTGACGCGCAGCTGCTCGCCGGAGTCGGCGTCCCGCTCCTCGTAGGGGTGGCGCACCCCCATGTAGATCGCGAAGCCGAAGGCCAGCACGATCAGCAGGACCAGCGCCACCGCCTGGCGGGCCAGGCCGCGGGGCAGCACATGGCGGATCCGCACCGGGTGGTCGGCGTCGTCCTGCCGCTCACGCGCGGAATACTCCTGGATCCGGGCAGCCCTCACGAACGATTCGTCGAAGACGACGGATCGGTATTCGTCCTCACCGCCTCCTGAGGCGCCCTCGGGCATGCCCTCAGGGGGCTCTCCAGGCCCGCTCATATCACAAGGTTAAGGCTGCGGGCTCGGGAATAAACTCCCCAGTACCGGTGGAGTTGACATGGGATCAGGGCGCCGGGGTGCTGGCGACCGGGGGGAGCAGCCGGCCGCCGACCGGGCTGCCACTGGACGGCGGGGGGTCCGCCGGCTGCCGGGTGGCGCCGCCCGCGCCGCGGTAGACCGCGGCGAAGGTGAGGGCGACCACTCCGATGCCCATGACCACGGCAAGAGCCCAGGCCACCGGACGGTGCCAGCGGGTGCTGCTGCCGCGGTAGGGGTGCCCGGCGGCGTAGAGCGGGTCGGTTTCCGGGAAGTCGGTGTCGTCGCCCGGCTCGGCGGCGGCCGAGCGCGGGTTTCTGCGCCGCCCGGGCCAGCCGGGCGGTAGCGCGGGACCTTCGGCGACGGCCAGCATCCGTTCCCGGGCCGTGGGCTCGTGGAACAGAGCAGACCGTACGAATTCTTCGTCGAGGACTACGGAGGCGAATTCGTCATCGTCCGGCATCTGTCCAGAGTAATGCGGAAGTTGGCCCTTTGGGCAGGGGAATCCCACGCGGCTGCGGGCGGACCGTTCACCCGGATGGCGCAGTCCCGCCGCCGGCCGGCCCGCCGCAGGTCAGCGGATGTGCCCGTCGCCGGTGACGATGTACTTGGTGGAGGTCAGCTCGGGCAGCCCCATGGGGCCGCGGGCGTGCAGCTTCTGGGTGGAGATGCCGATCTCGGCGCCGAAGCCGAACTGGCCGCCGTCGGTGAAGCGCGTCGAGGCGTTCACCATCACCGCGGCCGCGTCGACCAGCTGGGTGAAGCGGCGGGCCGCGGGCTGCGAGGTGGTCACGATCGCCTCGGTGTGGCCCGACGACCACAGCCGGATGTGCGCGACCGCAGCGTCCAGCGAGTCCACGACGCCGGCGGCGATGTCGTAGGACAGGTACTCCGTCTCCCAGTCCTCCGCGGTCACCGGGACCACGGTGGCCTTGCTGCCGGCCGCCTCGGCCGCGGCGACCACCAGCGGGTCGCCGTGCACGGTGACGCCGGCCTCGGCCAGCGCCTCCAGGGCGCGGGGCAGGAAGCGGTCGGCGATGTCGCGGTGCACCAGCAGGGTCTCGGCGGCATTGCAGACGCTGGGCCGCTGGGCCTTGGAGTTGACCAGGATCTCCACGGCCATGTCGAGGTCGGCCTCGGCGTCGACGTAGACGTGGCAGTTGCCGGTGCCGGTCTCGATCACCGGGACGGTGGAGCCCTCGACGACGGTACGGATCAGGGCGGCGCCGCCGCGCGGGATCAGCACGTCGACCATGCCGCGGGCGCGCATCAGCTCGGTGACCGACTCCCGGGTCTCGCCCGGTACGAGCTGCACGGCGTCCGCGGGCAGCCCGGCGCCGCCGACCGCGTCACGCAGCACGGTGACCAGGGCGGTGTTGGAGGCGTACGCGGAGGACGAGCCGCGCAGCAGCACCGCGTTGCCCGATTTCAGGCACAGCGCGGCGGCGTCCACGGTGACGTTCGGCCGGGCCTCGTAGATGATGCCGACGACGCCCAGCGGGACCCGGACCTGGCGCAGGTCGAGCCCGTTCGGCAGCGTGGACCCGCGCAGCACCTCGCCGACCGGGTCGGGCAGCCCCGCCACGTGCCGCACGTCGGCGGCGATGGCGGCGATCCGCTCCCGGGTGAGCCTGAGCCGGTCGATGATCGCCGGGCTGGTGCCCTCCTGCTCGGCGCGGGCCACGTCCTCGGCGTTCGCCGCGACGATCTCCTGGGTACGGACGATCAGCGCGTCGGCGATGGCCAGCAGCGCGTCGTCCTTCGCGGACCGCGGCAGTGGGGCCAGCTCCGCCGCGGCGGATTTGGCGCGGTAGGCCGCGAGCAGCACGGGGGACTTGGGGAGCGGCGAGAGCAGGTCCATGCGTGCAGCGTACTCAAGGGCGCGCTCGCGCCACCGCGGTCTCTCGGCGGAGCGGTCGGAAGGATCAGAAGGGGTGGACGCCGATCGGGACAGCGGGGGCCGGGGCGTGGCCGGCGGCCAGCCGCTGGTGGTAGGTCGCGCGGTCGATGACTTCGAGGCCGACGGTCTCCCAGGGGGGCAGGCCCGCGGTGGAACGGTGCTCGCCCCACAGGCGCAGCGCCAGGGCGGCGGCGTCGTGGACGTCCCTGGCCTCCTCCCAGTAGCGGATCTCCGCGTGGTCGGGAGCGTAGCGGCTGGTCAGTAGGAAGGGGTGGTCGTTGGCCAGCTGTTCGAGGCTGCGGCGCAGCTCGGTCAGCGGTGTCAGCGGACCGGCGACACTGAGCGTGACATGCCACAGCCGGGCGGCGGTACGCTCCTGCGGCCGTGACTGGTGCGGCACGACGGCGGCGTCCGGCGCCTCGCGGTCGACGCTGACCAGCGCGCGCTCCGACGAATTCCTGGTCACTGGCACTGGGCGCCCTCGTTTCACCGGCGGCCTCCCTGTGGGTTGCGTTCGCTGCCCCGCCCCGCCCGCACCGAGGGTCGCGAACATGGCGTCGGCAGGGACGTACCTGCGCATCGCATCCTCATCAAAGTTGACCAGGCTCCGGCAGGCGGCGGGGGCGTTTTCCGCAAGAAGCCACCGACGAGGTCAGCTCGGCAGCCCCTGCCGCCGCAGCAGCACCAGGTCGTCGCGGTGCACGACCTCCCGCTCGTAGGCGGGTCCCAGCTCCGCCGCCAGCTCGCGGGTGGAGCGGCCGAGCAGCCTGGGCAGCTCGCGCGCGTCGTAGTTGACCAGGCCGCGGGCCACCGCGACGCCCGACTCGTCGACCAGGTCCACCGGGTCGCCCGCGGTGAAGTCGCCCTCCACCCCGGTCAGCCCGGCGGGCAGCAGCGAGCTGTGCCGCTGGGTGACCGCGCTGACCGCGCCGGCGTCCAGCCGCAGGGCGCCGCGCGGGGCGGAAGCGTGCGCGAGCCACAGCAGCCGGTCCGCGGAGCGCTTGCCGGTGCGGTGGAAGTGGGTGCCGGTGGGGCGGCCGGCCAGCGCGTCGGCGGCGTGCACGGCCGAGGTCAGCACGACGGGGACGCCCGCGCCGGTGGCGATGGCCGCGGCCTCGACCTTGGTGACCATCCCGCCGGTGCCGACCCCGGCCCGGCCGGCGCTGCCGATGGAGACGCCCGCCAGGTCCTGCGGCCCGGTGACCTCGGCGATCAGGCTGGTACCCGGGGTGCGCGGGTCGCCGTCATAGAGGCCGTCGACGTCGGAGAGCAGCACCAGCAGGTCGGCGCGCACCAGGTGGGCGACCAGGGCGGCGAGCCGGTCGTTGTCGCCGAAGCGGATCTCGTCGGTGGCGACGGTGTCGTTCTCGTTGACGACCGGCAGCGCGCCCATCGCCAGCAACTGGTCCAGGGTGCGGTAGGCGTTGCGGTAGTGGGCGCGGCGGCTGATGTCGTCGGAGGTGAGCAGCACCTGGCCGACGCGGATGCCGTAGCGGGCGAAGGAGGCGGTGTAGCGGGCCATCAGCAGGCCCTGCCCGACGCTGGCCGAGGCCTGCTGCCTGGCCAGGTCGCGCGGCCTGCGGGACAGGCCGAGCGGGGCGAGGCCGGCGGCGATGGCGCCGGAGGAGACCAGTACGACCTCCCGGTCCTCCCGTGCCTTGGCCAGCACGTCGACCAGGGCGTCGACCCGGTCGGCGTCCAGCCCGCCGGCCGCCGTGGTCAGCGACGAGGAGCCGACCTTGACCACGACTCTGCGGGCCTCCACCACGTCCTGCCGTGCCGCCGTCGTCACGTACGCCCGTCCCTCGTGTCGGTTCCTGCCGCCGCCCGGCCGCCCCGGCCGCCGGTCGCCGCCGGCCGGCCGATCTTCGCGGGGGCTGATCCAGTGTCGCCCGAAACCGCCGGGTGACGCGCACCATCTCGGCCACCGAGACATTCCCGCCGCGCGCCGCTTTCCGCGCCGGGCGGCTTCCGGCGTCCCCGGCCGGGACGCCGGCCCTTCCGCGGTGGTGCCGATCGCCGGTGTCCATACCGCTGTGAACGGCCGCCGGTTGCCCTCAGGCGACGGGCGTCTTGACGACACGTGAATCCCTCCGGCCCTTGCCACCGGTAATCCTCCAAACCGTCGGCGAATTCTTTCTGCGGGCCCGCGATAACCCCGGGCCGGGCTCCGAGCCGGGCATACACTCCGGTCACCGGAATCGGACGCGTTCTCGAATCCGTGGCGATTCCGGGATTCATTGCTTGAGATCCCATGGGGGGATTTGTGTCCGAAACTCATCCGGTGCAGCCCAAGGGCCGCCGCCGCCTTGTCGCGGCGTGCACAGCCGGCATTCTCTCCCTCGGCGCATTCGCGCTGGGGACGGGCGCCCAGGCCGCGGAGCCGGGCGCCCACCGCGGCATCCAGCGGCCGACCGTGACCACCGGTCAACTGCCGCACCTGGTCGGGCAGAAGGCGACCGGGCGCACCAAGTCGAGGCTGGCGCCGAGTCCGGCCGCGGCACCGCCGCGCTACGACGTCGACGGCGACGGCATCGGCGACCTGCTCTACCGCACGCCCGACGACAACTGGTACAGCGACGACTCGCAGGCGAGCCAGGACGCGGAACTGGGCGCGGGCAGCGAGAAATTCGTCGACGTCCTGACGCCCGGCGACCTGGACGCCTCGGCGGGCCCGGAGATCCTCGCCACGACATCGACCGGTTCGCTGGAGTTGTTCTCACCGGCGAATTTCCCCAACTACGCCTCCTGGACCGGCACCGGCTGGAACGTCTACAACAAGCTGGTCTCCGTCGACGACGTCACGGGCGACGGCCGCGCCGACATCATCGCGCGCACCTTCAGCGGGCAGCTCTACCTCTACCAGGGCACCGGCAACCCGAGCGCGCCGTTCGCGGCCAGGCTGCTCATCGGTCCCGGCTGGGGCGCGTACGACCAGCTGACCAGCCCCGGTGACATCGACGGCGACGGCGTCAGCGACCTGGTCGCGCGCGACTCCTCCGGTGTGCTGTACCGGTACAAGGGCACGGGAAGCGCCGCACGCCCCTTCGGCGCCAGGTCCACCGTCGGCAGCGGCTGGAACGCGTACAACCAGCTCATCGGTGTCGGCGCCTCGAACGGCAGCAGGGGCGTCCTGCTCGCCAGGACGGCCGGCGGCGCCCTGTACCAGTACACGCCGAACGGCACGGGCGGCTTCACGGCGCGCGCGCTGTTCGGCTCGGGCTGGAACATCGCCGACGTGACCGCAGGCACCGGCGGCGTCCCGTTCTGGGGGAAGAAGGAGCTGATCGGGGAGACCCCGAACGGCTCCCTCTTCTGGTACGGGGTCAACAACACGGGCGGCTTCTACGCCCGCCAGGCGGCCAGCGGCCCCGGCGACTGGGCGGGCGAGTTCACCATGACCTTCGCCAACGCGCTGACCAGCAGCGGCCTGCCGACCTTCCTGGACCACTACGGCAACGGCCTGTACAACGTGGACCAGGAGTACGCCCTCATCTCCAACGGGTGGAGCAGCTACAACCTGATCGCCGGTCCCGGTGACCTGAGCGGCGACGGCAAGGGCGACCTGCTGGGCCGGGACACCTCCGGCAACCTGTACCTCTTCCGCGGCTACGGCGACGGCCTCCGGCTGGCCGGCCGCCAGCTCGTCGGCGCCGGCTGGGGCGCCTACAACGCCGTCGTCGGCTCGGGCGACTTCAGCGGCGACGGCCGCGCGGACATCGTGGCCAGGACCGGCGACGGCACGCTGTACCTGTACAAGGGCACCGGCAACGCATCGGCGCCGTTCGCCCCCAGGGTCAAGATCGGCACCGGCTGGGGGCAGTACACCCAGCTCGTCTCGCCCGGAGACATGGACGGCGACGGCCGCGCCGACCTGCTCGCGGTGACGTCCGCGGGCACCGCGTACCGCTACAGCTCCACCGGCACGGGCCAGTTCAAGGCCCGTGCGACCGTCGGCACCGGCTGGAACGCGTACAAGAAGCTCTTCTGAGGCCCGGCGCCTCCGGCAACGGGGCATCCGACCACGAAACGGGGGCGCCCGCACCATCCCGGTGCGGGCGCCCCCGCCCTTGCCGTACGGGGAGTGCGTGCCGCCTTAGGGCCTGTCCGGGTGCCGCAGCTGCCAGCCCGCCCAGGCCGAGGCGACCATCTCGCGGACGTCGTGGGCGGCCTTCCAGCCCAGTTCCCTGCTGATCGCCTCGGCGGACGCGACGACCCTGGCCGGGTCGCCCGGCCGCCGGGCGACGACCTCGGGCACGGCACCGGTGTGGCCGGAGACCTCCTGGATGACGCGCACCATCTCGGCCACCGAGACCCCCTCGCCGCGGCCGATGTTCAGCACCAGGTGCGCCTCGGGGTCCTCGGTCAGCCGGCGGGCGGCGGCGACGTGGGCGGACGCGATGTCACCCACGTGGACGTAGTCGCGGATACAGGTGCCGTCGGGCGTCGGGTAGTCGTCGCCGAAGACCAGCGGGGGCAGCCCGCGCGAGAGCCGCTCGAAGACCATCGGCACCAGGTTGAAGGCGGTCGGGTCGCCCAGTTCCGGCGCGGCGGCGCCGGCGACGTTGAAGTAGCGCAGCGACGCGGTGGCCATGCCGTGCGCCCGGCCGACCGCGGAGACCAGCCACTCGCCGGCCAGCTTGGTCTCGCCGTAGGGGCTCATCGGCTCGCACGGGGTCCGCTCGGTGACCAGGTCCACGTCGGGCATGCCGTAGACGGCCGCGGAGGAGGAGAAGACGAAGCGGCGCACTCCCGCGCCGGTCGCCGCCTCCAGCACGGTCCGCAGGCCCTCGACGTTCTCCCGGTAATACAGCAGCGGGCGCTCGACGGACTCCCCCACCTGCTTCTTGGCCGCGACGTGCACGATCCCCTCGACGGCGTGCTCGCGCAGCACCCGGTCGACGACAGCCCCGTCCAGGACGCTGCCGCGCACCAGCGGCACGCCGGCCGGCAGCCGCTGCGGGTCGCCGGTGCTCAGGTCGTCCAGGACGACGACCCGCTGCCCGCCGCCGACGAGCGCCCTGACGACGTGCGAACCGATGTAGCCGGCGCCGCCGGTGATCATCCAGGTCATGGCCGGATCCTATCGGGCCTGGTGCCGCGGCCCGGGGCCCGGTGTGCCGGCTCCCCGACCGCACCGCCCCCGGTAGGATCGCCGGCGATAGCGACAACGCAAGGACGTGATCGAATGAGGCAGCTCGGCATCTCCGGGGCGTGGGTGCACGAACCGAAGGTCTTCCAGGACAGCCGCGGCAGCTTCCACGAATGGTTCCGCGAGGCCGACTTCGCCGCCGCGACCGGCCGGTCGCTCACGCTGGCGCAGGCCAACTGCTCCGTCTCGGAACGCGGCACCCTGCGCGGTGTCCACTTCGCCGACGTCCCCCCGAGCCAGGCCAAGTACGTCAAGTGCGTCCGGGGCGCGGTGCTCGACGTGGTGGTGGACATCCGCGTCGGCTCGCCGACCTTCGGCCGGTGGGAGGGCGTACAGCTGGACGACCAGGAGCACGCCGCGATCTTCCTGTCAGAAGGCCTCGGCCACGCCTTCATGGCGCTGACCGACGACGCGACGGTGGTCTACCTGTGCTCCGAGGGCTACGCGCCCACCCGCGAGCACGGCATTAACCCGCTGGACCCCGAGCTGGGCATCTCCTGGCCGTCGGACATCGAGCCGCTGCTCTCCGACAAGGACCGCGGCGCTCCGACCCTGCGGGAGGCCGCGGAGCAGGGCCTGCTGCCGTCGTTCGAGGCGTGCCAGAGCTTCCAGCGGGAGCTGCGGGCCGCCACCCGCTGAGCACGGGGCGCCCGCCGGGCGGGCCGGGACCCGGCCGGCGGCGCGTCAGTGCTGGGGGTGTTCCAGGATCTCCAGCAGGTAGTCGCCGTAGCCGCTCTTGCACAGCGGCTCGGCGAGCGCCCGCAGCTCCGCGTCGTCCAGCAGCCCGGCGCGCCAGGCCGCCTCCTCGACACAGCCGATCTTGAAGCCCTGCCGCTCCTCGACCACCCGGACGTACTCGGAGGCCTGCACCAGGGAGTGGAAGGTGCCGGTGTCGAGCCAGACGGTGCCGCGGTCCAGGACCGACACCTTGAGCTTGCCGCGCTCCAGGTACTTCTGGTTGATGTGCGAGATCTCCAGCTCGCCGCGGGCGCTGGGCGCCAGCCCCTCGGCCATCTGGACCACTTCGCGGTCGTAGAAGTACAGACCGGGCACCGCGTAGCGGGACCGCGGCTTCTCCGGCTTCTCCTCGATGGACCGCGCGATGCCGTCCGCGTCGAATTCCACCACCCCGTAGTCGGAGGGGTTGGAGACCGCGTACGCGAAGACGACCCCGCCGTCCGGGTCCCGGTAATTGCGCAGCTGCGTGCCGAGACCGCTGCCGTGGAAGATGTTGTCGCCCAGGATGAGGGCGACGGAGTCGTCACCGATGAATTCCGCGCCGATGGTGAAGGCCTGGGCGATACCGGCGGGCTTCTCCTGGGCGGCGAAGCAGATATCGAGACCGAACTGCGAACCGTCGCCGAGCAGGCGCTCGAACTGCGCGCGGTCGTCGGGGGTCGTGATGACCAGGATGTCTTTTATGCCCGCCATGATCAGCGTCGACAGCGGGTAGTAGACCATCGGTTTGTCGAAGACCGGCATGAGCTGCTTCGAGACGGCCTTGGTGATCGGCCACAAACGAGACCCGGTGCCGCCGGCGAGCAGGATTCCACGCATGGGGTCATGATAGCCACGTCCACCTGGCACCCCCCACGCGGCCATCGGCGCGCAACCATGTCTTAAGATGATGCTCCCATGAGAATTCTCGTCACCGGCGGCGCCGGGTTCATCGGATCCCAGTTCGTCCGGGCCACGCTCCTCGGCGAGCTGCCCTCCGGCCCGGGTTCCCGGGTCACCGTCCTGGACAACCTCACGTACTCGGGCAACGAGGAGAACCTCGCGCCCGTCGCCGGCCACGAGGGATACACCTTCGTCCACGGCGACATCCGCGACCGGAACACGGTGGACGAGGTGATGAGGGGCCAGGACGCGGTCGTGCACTTCGCCGCCGAGTCGCACGTCGACCGGTCCATCATGGACGCGTCCCCGTTCGTGACCACCAACGTCCTGGGCACCCAGGTCCTGCTCGACGCGGCGCTGCGCCACAACGTCGGCAGGTTCGCCCACGTGTCGACCGACGAGGTCTACGGCTCGATCACCGAGGGCAGCTGGACCGAGCAATGGCCGCTGGCCCCCAACTCGCCGTACTCCGCCTCCAAGGCCGCCTCCGACCTGATGGCGCTCGCCTACCACCGCACCCACGGGCTCGACGTGACCGTCACCCGGTGCTCGAACAACTACGGGCGCTACCACTTCCCCGAGAAGATGATCCCGCTGTTCGTCACCAACCTCCTGGACGGCCGCAAGGTGCCGCTCTACGGTGACGGCCTCAACATCCGGGACTGGCTGCACGTCTCCGACCACTGCCGCGGCATCGACCTGGTGCTCCACCGGGGCCGGGCCGGCGAGGTCTACAACATCGGCGGCGGCACCGAGGTGACCAACCGTGAGCTGACCGAACGCCTGCTCCAGGCGTTCGGTGCCGGCTGGGACCAGGTCGAGCACGTCGAGGACCGCAAGGGCCACGACCTGCGCTATTCGCTGAGCATCGACAAGATCCGCGCCGAGCTGGGATACGAACCCCTCGTCGGCTTCGACGAGGGCCTGGCCGACACCGTCGCCTGGTACCGGGACAACCGCCAGTGGTGGGAACCCCTCAAGGAAAAGGCGGAACTGTCGGCATGACACGCTGGCTGGTCACCGGAGCGGGCGGGATGCTCGGCCGGGATCTGATCGACGTACTCGGCGCGGCACCGGGCGCCGACCCGACCGCCGTGACCCGCGCGGATCTCGACATCACCGACGCGGCGGCGGTCGAGGCCGCGGTCGCCGGCCAGGACATCGTCGTGAACGCCGCCGCCTGGACGGACGTGGACGGTGCCGAGGCCGACGAGGCAGCCGCCACCCGGGTCAACGGCGACGGAGTCCGCCGGCTCGCGGAGGCCTGCGCCCGGCACGGCGTACCGCTGCTGCAGCCCTCCACCGACTACGTCTTCGCCGGCGACGCGGCCCACCCGTATGCCGAGGACGCCCCGACGGCGCCGATCAACGCCTACGGCCGCAGCAAGCTCGCCGGCGAGCAGGCGGTGCTCGAGCTGCTGCCGGAGCGCGGCTACGTGGTCCGCACCGCGTGGCTCTACGGCTCCCACGGCCGCAACTTCGTCACCACCATGCTGACGCTCGCCGACCAGCGGGAGACCCTCGACGTGGTGGACGACCAGCTCGGACAGCCCACCTGGGCGCGTTCGCTGGCGGTACGCCTGGTGGCCCTCGGCGAGGCCGCCCTGTCGGGGCGGGCACCCGCCGGGATCTACCACGGCACCGCGTCGGGGCAGACCACCTGGTGCGGCCTCGCCCGCGCCGCGTTCGCCCTGCACGGCCTCGACCCGGAGCGGGTGCGCCCCACCACCTCGGAGCGCTTCGTGCGTCCGGCCCGCCGGCCGTCGTACAGCGTGCTCGGCCACGACCGCTGGGCGCGCGCCGGACTCGACCCGATGCCCGACTGGCACACGGACCTCACCTCGGCGATACCCGGCCTCAGCGCCGCCCTGTCCGCGCCGCGGGCCGCCCGATGACCACGACGCTCAGCGCGCGGATCTCCACCGCGCTCCCCCAGGGCACCGCCCTGGTCGGCGGCGGCACCGCGGTCCTCGGGCTGGCCAGCTACGTCCACCTGTCCGCGGCGAACCACGCGCTCAATGGCGACTCGAACGCGACCGCGGCCTTCTCGGTGCTGTGGACGGTGGTCTTCTCCATCGGCCTCGGGCTCTTCTTCCCGGTCGAGCAGGAGATCACCCGGGTCGTCGCCGCCCGCAAGGTGGCGGGCGACGGCGCCCGCCCCGCACTGCTGCGCGGGGCGGCGCTGTCCGGGTCGCTGCTGTGCGTCACGCTGCTGCCGCTGGCGCTGCTGGCCCGGCCGATCGCCAACCTGCTCTTCGACGGCGACATCTCCCTGGTGTTCAGCCTCGCGGGGGCCTTCGCCGCGCTGTCCTGCGCCCACGTCACCCGCGGTGTGCTCGCCGGCCTCGGGCTGTTCAGGACCTACGGGCTGCAGCTCGGCCTCGACGGCGCGCTGCGGATCGCCTTCTCCGTCGGGCTCGCGATCGGCGGGGTGCACTCGACCTTCGCCTTCGCGATGATCCTCACCGTCGCGCCGCTGCTCTCGGTCGCCGCCACCGTCCGCCCGGCGCTGGTCGAGGCGAGGCCGGGAACCCCGGCCCCCTGGCGAGAGATGAGCCAGCGGCTCGGCATGCTGGTGGCGTCCACGCTGCTGGCACAGCTCCTGGTGAACATCGCGGTGATCAGCACCAAGGTGATCTCCACCGACGACACCGAACTGGTCACCGCGCTGCTGGCCGCGCTGGTGCTGGCGCGGGTGCCGCTGTTCGTCTTCGGCGCCTTCCAGGTGTCCCTGCTCCGCGGGCTGTCGACGGCGGCGGCCGAGGGCGACCACCGCGGCTACTCACGACTGCTGCTCCGGGCGGTCCTGGTCACCGGATCGCTGGGCGCGACCGGCGGGCTGTGCGCGGTGGCCATCGGCCCGACCCTGCTGCCCGCTCTGTTCAGCGCCCCCGACCTGCTGACCGCGGCGGACTTCGGGTGGCTGGCCTTCGGCACCACCGCCTACATGATCGCCATGGTGCTGGGCCAGGCCCTGCTCACCAGCGGGGGCGCCCGGCGGCAACTCGTCTCCTGGGTGATCGGGACCGTGGTCCTGATCGGCGTCACCGTCAGCCCGATGGCCCTGCGCAGCAGGGTCGAGATCGCCTATGCCGCGGGGGCCGTGGTGGTGGCCGCCTGCATGGCTGTCAGTTTGCGCGTCCGTGTAACATAATGCAGTGTTCACTTGAAGTTTAAGCCCAGGCCGGCGTCCAGAAGTCCCCGGCGGCAGGAGCGCAGACGCTCGCTATCGGCGGGTGCGCCAGCAGCCCCTGGTGAAGAACAGACCTCGGTGAATGTACGTGCGACTCCCTGGAGTGTCTTGGCATGAAGCTGTGGATCCTCACCTCCTTGACGGGGGTGGTGCTGGTTCTGATCATCGCCGAGATGCTGCGCCGGCGGAAGTTGAAGGAGAAGTACGCCGCGCTGTGGATGGTGACGGGCCTCCTCATCATCCCGTTGGGCTTCTTCCCCCGCGGCCTGGACTCGGTGGCCGAGACCGTCGGCGTCAGGTCCGGCGTCAGCTTCATCCTCTTCCTGAGCGTCGTCTTCCTCTTCATGGTCTGCCTCCAGCTCAGCTGGGAGGTCGGCCACCTCGAAGAGGAGACGCGCACGCTGGCCGAGGAGATCGCCCTCATCAGGGGCACATCGAAACAGGCGAGCAGCGACCCGGTCCCGCCGGTGACGGCCGCCGCGGTGGCGTCATCCGCCCCCAACCCGAGTGAGACCGGAGCGGCGTCGTGATCGACGGCAAGCGCGTGCTGATCATCCTGCCGGCCTGGATGGAGGCCGAGGGTGTGGCCGAGGTGATCAAGGAAGTCAGGGCGACCCTGCCCGGCGCCGACACCGTCGTCGTCGACGACGGCTCCCCCGACGCGACGTCACAGGTGGCGCTCGGCGCGGGCGCGGACGTACTGCGTCTGCCGTACAACCTCGGCGTCGGCGGCGCGATGCGGCTGGGCTACCGCTACGCCGCGGACAACAACTACGACGTGGCCATCCAGGTGGACGCCGACGGCCAGCACGACCCGCGGTGCGTGCCGCAGCTCCTCGAGAAGCTGGAGCACGCCGACCTCGTCATCGGCGCCCGGTTCGCGGGCGAGGGCGACTACACGGTGCGAGGCCCGCGCAAGTGGGCGATGACGGTCCTGGCGACCGTGCTGTCCCGGATGGCCCGCACCAAGCTGACCGACGTCACCTCCGGTTTCCGCGCCTGCAACCGCGACCTGATCTGCCAGTTCGCCCGCACGTACCCCATGGAGTACCTGGGCGACACGGTGGAGAGCACCGTGTCGGCGATACGGGCCGGCTACTCGGTCCGCCAGGTGCCGGTGGCCATGCGGGAGCGAATAGCGGGGACGCCGAGCCAGTCGCCGCTGCGCGCCATGATGTATCTGCTGCGGATCGGCCTGATCCTGGTGGTCGCACTGGGCCGGAAGGTCGACATGCAGCGGCCGTCCGTCACGACGGGACGGTAAGGCACCCCGCATGGACACGATCGACATCATGCTGCCCCACTACGGGGACACCGGCCTGCTGCAACTGGCGGTGAACAGCATCCTCGACCAGTCCGACAAGGACTGGCGGCTGACCGTCGTGGACGACGGCCGCGAGCCCGGCGTGCCCGAGTGGTTCGCGAGCCTCGACGACGAGCGGGTGCGTTACCAGCGCAACGAGCAGAACCTCGGCATCACCCGCAACTTCCGCAAGTGCGTGGACCTGGTCGAGCACTCCCACTTCGTGATGATGGGCAGCGACGACCTGATGCTGCCCGACTACGTCGCCACGATCCGCTCGATGGCCGCCGCCGCGCCGGACGCCGCGATGTACCAGCCCGGTGTGCAGGTCATCGACGAGCACGGCGAACCGGTGAAGACGCTGGTCGACGAGGTGAAGCGGCGGCTGTACGCGCCGGACGCGACCAAGGCGCTGGTCCTCGGCGGGGAGCCGCTGGCGACCAACCTGCTCAGCGGGAACTGGCTGTACTTCCCCTCGGTGTGCTGGCGGTCCGACATCGTCAAGAAGATCAGCTTCCGCGAGGACCTGTCGGTCATCCAGGACCTGGCCCTGGTCATCGACCTGGTGCAGCGCGGTGAGCAGCTGGCCGTAGACCCCACCGTCTGCTTCCGCTACCGCAGGCACTCCACCAGCCTGTCGTCGCACGAGGCGATGTCCGGCGCCCGCTTCGGCGAGGCGCGCCGCTACTTCGCCGGTGTGGCCGACGCCATGGACGAGCACGGCTGGCACAAGGCGGCGCGGGCGGCACGGCGGCATGTGTCGATGCGGCTGCACGCCCTGAGCATGGTGCCCGGCGCGCTGCGCTCCCGCCAGTTCACCGCGCTCAGGACGCTGCTGACGCACGCCTTCGCCGGGGGCCGCAAGCAGCCCGCCGCCGGGCAGGAGTAGTCTCTTCCGCTCCGGCCCCCGGTCACCGGTGACCCCTGCGGTCCCTCCGGTCCCCCTCGCCGCCCCGCCTGCCCGCCCCACCGGTCGCCTCCTGGAACGCTAGGGATCACGCTCAATGCCCTCTCAGCCCAACTCGCCGCGGTTCAGCATCGTTGTCCCTGCCCACGGCGTCGAGGCGTACGTGCGGGACTGTCTGGACTCGCTGCTCCAGCAGTCGTTCGAGGACTTCGAGATCATCGCGGTGGACGACTGCTCCCCCGACGCCTCCGGCGAGATCATGGACGAGTACGCGGCCGCCGACCCCCGGGTCGTCTCGCTGCGGCTGCCGGAGAACGTCGGCCTCGGCCGGGCCAGGAACGCCGGCATGGCCAAGGCCTCCGGCACCTACCTGCTCTTCGTCGACAGCGACGACACGATGCTGCCCGGCTCGCTGGCGGCGATCGACCGCCGGCTGGCGGAGACCGGCGACCCCGAGCTGCTGGTCTTCGACTACGCACGGACCACCTGGGACGGCCGCACGGTACGCAACACCCGCGCGGCCGTCCTGTCCGGCGCGTCACAGCCCGTGGTGACCCTGCAGGACCACCCCGACCTGCTGGCCCTGCTCCAGGTCGCCTGGAACAAGGCCTACCGCCGGGACTTCGTCGAGCGCTGGGGCCTGGAATTCCCGCCGGGCTACTACGAGGACACCCCCTGGACGTATCCGGTGCTCTTCGCCGCGGAGAGCATCGCGCTGCTCGACCGGGTGTGCGTGCACTACCGCCAGCGGCGGCAGGGCAGCATCCTGCACAGCACGAGCCGCAAGCACTTCGACGTCATCGACCAGTACGAGCGGACCTTCGGCTTCATCGACGCCAACCCGCGGTTCGACAGCTGGCGGCCGCGGCTGTACGACCTGATGCGCAACCACTACCGGACGGTGGAGCGGTCGCCGGGCCGCCTGCCGGCCGGTGACCTGGAGGAGTTCAGGACCCGCAGCGCCCGGTCGCTGGCCGCGCACGTGCCCGCCGGACGGCAGGACGCGGCGGCGGCCCCCGCGGGCGGCGGCGGCCGCGGGGGGGCCGCGACCCGTGCCCGCAAACTGCTGCGGAGGGCGAAGAAGTCGGCGGCACCGGTGAAGCGGCCGCTGCGGACGGCCGTCCTGCGCACGTACTACCGAATACAGCGGATGCTGCCGATACGGGACGACCTGGCGGTCTTCGCGGCCTACTGGAACAGCGGCTACGCCTGCAACCCCGCCGCGGTGCACCGCAAGCTGCTCGAACTCGCGCCGGGCGTCCGCACGGTCTGGGTGCTGAAGGCCGGGGTGCGGGCCGAGCTTCCGCGGGGCACGGCCCGGGTGCACCCGGGATCCTTCGCGTACTGGAGGGCCGTGGCGCGGGCGAGGTATTTCGTCAACAACGTCAACTTCGGCAGCAGCCTGGTCAAGCGGCCCGGGCAGGTCCATCTGCAGACGCACCACGGCACCCCGCTCAAGCGGATGGGCGTGGACCTGGCGGAGTACCCGACCGCGCTCGGCGCGATGAAGCTGACCGACCTGATGCGCCGGGTCGACAACTGGGACTACAGCCTCACCGCGAACAGCTACACCACGAAGATATGGGACCGCAGCTATCCGGCGGCGTACGAACCGCTGGAGTACGGCTACCCGCGCAACGACGTGCTCGTCACCGCCGACCGCGCCGCGGTGACCGCGGCCCGGCGCGCGCTGGGCCTGCCCGAGGGCGCGACGGTGATCCTCTACGCCCCGACGCACCGCGACTACCTCGGTCAGCTGCACTTCCCCGTCGATCTCGAGCAGTTCGTCGAGCGCCTGCCCGCCGGCCATGTGGTGCTGGCCCGCGGCCACTACTACTACCAGGACGGCGGAGCCGAGCAGGCGGACGCGACCGGCAAGGCCCGGCTGGTGGACGTCAGCGGCCACTCCGACGTGGAGCAGCTCTACCTGGCGGCCGACTGCCTGCTCACGGATTACTCGTCCGCGATGTTCGACTACGCCAACCTCGACCGCCCGATCGTCGTCTATGCCAACGACTGGGAGCTCTACCGGACGACGCGGGGAACGTATTTCGACATCCACAAGCTGCCTCCGGGCCCGGTCGTCTCCACCGAGGACGACCTGGTCCGCCTCTTCAGGTCGGGCGAGTGGGACACCGAGGAGCACACACAGGAACGGGCGAGGTTCCGGGCCAGGTTCTGTGAGTTCGATGACGGTTTCGCGGCCGAGCGGGTGGTACGAAGGATCTTCCTCGGCGAGGAGGCCGTCCCGCCGGTCGTATCATTGTCGGACCGTCCGGCGCCGCCTCGGCCGTGAAATGTGCCGCCCTCGGCATATGCAAAGAAAGGCAACGCACTGATGACTCCGCGTCTCTCGGTGGTAGTCCCTGTCTACAACGTGGAGTTGTTCCTCGACGAATGCCTGCAGTCACTCGCCGACCAGACGTTCACGGACTGGGAGGCCGTCGTCGTGGACGACGGCTCCACCGACGGCAGCCTGGAGATCGCGCGCAAGTGGGCGGCCAAGGAATCGCGTATCCGTGTGGTGGAACAGCAGAACGCCGGGCTCGGGGCGGCCAGGAACACCGGTGTTCTGCACCTCAGCGAGGGCAGTGAATTCCTGGCGTTCGTCGACAGCGACGACATTGTGGTCGCCGACGCCTACCAGCGGTGCATAGCAAGTCTCGACAAGACCGGTTCTGATTTCGTCTCCGGCAATGTGGACATCCTGATCGCCGGCGAGACCTCTCCCTCCGCGTTGCACGCGAAGCGGCTGAACAAGCCCCGCGAGCGCACCCACATATCCCGCGACAAGGGCCTGCTCTACGACAGGACCGCCTGGAACAAGGTGTTCCGCCGCACGTTCTGGGACGCGCACGACTTCGCATTCCCGGTCGGAATCCTCTACGAGGACGCACCCGTCACCATTCCCGCCCATTTCCGGGCGAAAGCGGTCGACGTGCTCAGCGAGCCGATCTACCAGTGGCGGCAGCGCACCGCGGGAGCCCCCTCCATCACGCAGAAGCGGACGGAGCCGAAGTCCGTACGCGACCGCATCACGTCCTTCGACTCGGTGAGCCGCTTCCTGGCCGCCCAGCCCGGGGCCGAATACCGCGGTTACAAGCGCTGGTACGACGAGGCCGCGATCACCGACGAGCTGCCGCTGTTCTGGAACGTCCTCAGCGAGGCCGGCGACGAATTCCGCCAGGCCTTCATGGACGGCAGCAGGGACTTCCTCAGCCGGGTCGACCCGGAGGTGCTGACGTCGCTGCCGGTGCCGATGCGCCTGAAATGCCATTTCATCACCGAGGGCCTGGTCGACGACGTCCTGGAACTCGTCCAGTACGAGAGGGATTTCGGCAAGGCGATCCCGGTGGCCCGCAGCGGGCTGCGGCACTACGCCGACTACCCCCAGCTGAACGGGCGCCAGGTCCCCGTACCCCGCGAGGTGCTGCGGCTCAGCCAGGAGCTGGCCATGCGGGCGCGGGCCGAGGTGGTGCAGTGGCAGCAGGGGAAGCTGCACGTCGGCGGCTACGCCTACATCAGGAACCTGGACGTGCAGCGCCCCGGGGGCTCACTGCGGGTGGCCCTGCTGCGTGAGGCGGGCAGCCGGCGCAGCGTCGCCGTCCGGATGCGGCGCACCCACTGCGCCGAGGCAACGGTGTCCTCCTGGCAGTCCCTGCACTCCTACGACTGGTCGGGTTTCACCTTCACCCTCGACCCGGACAAGCTCAAGCACCGCGGGTCGTGGCAGGAGGGCACCTGGCGGCTGACGGTCGGCGCGGTGGAGCAGAGCCTGGCCCGCCGCAGCCGGATCAAGGCGGGCCTGACGGGCAGCGCCGAGAGCCCCTCGCCCCACTGGGTCGCGCCCGACGTGCGGGTGGTGCCGTACATCTCCGACGACCACCTGTACATCCGGGTGGAGCGGGTACGGGCCAAGCTCACCGGCCACGAGGCCGTGGGCGGCGGCATCCGGATCGACGGCGTGCTGACCGGCGACCTGCCGGCCGGTGCGGTGCTGCGCCTCACCCAGGGATCGACCGGCGACTCCTTCGAGGTGCCGGCCGCGCTGCACACCCAGGGCGACGGCAGCCGGACCTTCACCGCGACCGTCGACGTCCGCTCCCTGGACGTCCCCGGCCGCGACTCGGGCAACCCCGACCGCACCGAGTCCTGGACGCTGGAACTGGCCGGGTCCGGCGGTGGCGCCGTCGCGATCGCGGTGGCCGGCGGCGAGCAGACCCCGGCGCGGCAGTACCCGATCAGCGGGCAGGACACGCTCGCCTGGGGCGACCGTGCCGTCTACGTCACCGGCAGCCCGACCGGCGGGCTGGTGCTGCGTACCCAGCCGGTCCAGGGAGTGGCCGACACGGTCACCCGGTCGGCGCAGGACACGCTGCTGGTGGAGGGCTCGCTTCCCTGCGTACCGCAGCGCCCGCTGAGCCTGGTGCTCCGGCACAGCCGGCAGGCCGAGGAGCACCTCTACCCGGTCACCGTCACGGACGGCCGCTTCCGCGCCGAATTCCGGCCCGTCCCGCAGAGCAGGCTGAGCGGGCCCAAGCCGCTGCGCAGCGGCCGGTGGTACGTGTTCCTGCGCGAGGAGGGCAGCCAGGACAGCTACCCCGTGCGTATCACCCCCGCCGTGCGACCGGACATGCCGCTCTCCCTGGTGGCCAACGGCCGCGACTACAGCGTCGGCAGCCGCTTCTTCGACCGGCTGTACGTCAGGTCCGACAGCGACCTCACCGAGGCGGAGGCCGGGCGCTACCGGCAGCGCCGACTGCGCACCGAGGTCTACGAGGGCTCCAGGACGGCGCCGCTCAAGGAGCAGGTGATGTACGCCAGCTTCAACGGCCGGCAGTACTCGGACTCGCCGCGGGCCGTCTTCGAGGAGCTGATCCGCCGGGGTACCGACATCGAGCACCTGTGGGTCGTCCAGGACGGCCAGGCCGAGGTTCCGCCGGGTGCCACCGCGCTGCGCTGCTGGAGCAAGGAGTGGTACGCCGCACTCGCCGAGAGCCGCTACATCGTCTACAACTCGCACCTGCCGCACTGGATCCGCCGCCGCGAGGGCCAGGTCATCGTCCAGACCTGGCACGGCACCCCGCTCAAGCGGATCGCGCACGACATCGACAGCGTCCAGTTCGCCGACCGCCAGTACCTGGCGAAGGTGTCGGAGGAGACCCCGCAGTGGAGTTTCCTGGTCTCCCCCAACCGGTTCAGCACGCCGATCATGAAGCGGGCCTTCGCCTACGACGGGGAGATCCTGGAGTCGGGCTACCCGCGCAACGACCTGCTGCGCGCGCCCGACCAGCAGGACCGGGCCCGCGCGGTCCGGGAGGCCATCGGGCTGCCTGAGGGCAAGCGGGTGGTGCTGTACGCACCGACCTGGCGGGACGACCAGTTCTACCGGGCGGGCAACTACAAGTTCGACATGCGGATCGATCTGGAGGAGGCGTCGCGGGCACTGGGCGACGACCACGTCCTGCTGGTCCGCAAGCACGCGAACATCGTTGACTCGGTCCCCGGCGCGGGCAACGGCTTCGTGTGGGACGTCTCCGACTATCCCGAGATCGGTGAGCTGTTCCTCATCTCGGACATCCTGATCACCGACTACTCGTCCCTGATGTTCGACTTCGCGAACACCGGGCGCCCGATGCTCTTCTTCACCTACGATCTCGAGCACTACCGGGACCGGTTGCGCGGGTTCTACTTCGACTTCGAGGAGAAGGCACCGGGCCCGCTGATCCATTCGTCGGACGAGTTGATCGCGGCTCTTCGCAACATCGACAGCACCGCGGACCACTATGCGGGTGCGTATCAGGCGTTCCAGGACCTCTTCTGCGATCTCGACGACGGGCACGCCGCCGATCGGGTCATCGACCGCATGGTCCAGCTCGCCGCTGCTTCGTCTTCCAGCCCATCCATCGCGGAGTCCCGTTGAAAATTCCGTACACCTCCGAAGCGCGCGACCTGCTAGCGAAGATCCCGCCGCACCGGCGGCTGCCCATCGCCGCCTACGCCATCCCGCAGGTGGTGCTGCTGCTGTGGTGGGCGGCCTTCTACCCGGGCGCGATGAGCTACGACTCCATCGCCTACGTGTGGCACGTCACGACGGACCACTGGATGTCGAACCACTCGGTGGTCTACGACTCCATGGTCTGGGTCTCCCTCAACACCACGGGCGACCTGTGGCCCCTCACCCTGCTCCAGACGATCGCGATGTCCGCGACGATCGCGTACACCTGCGTGATGCTGCGCGACTTCGGGGTACGGGCCCGCTGGAGCCTGCCGGCCGCCGCGGTCGCGGTGCTGCTGCCGTCGACCGGCAGCTTCGTGGTCTTCGTGTGGAAGGACGTGCCCTACACCATCGGGGCGCTGCTCGCCTTCGCCGCGACCGGACGCCTGGTCGCACGACGGCTGCGCGGGCGTTCCGAGCAGCGTGACCGGGCCTTCTACCGCGAGATGGGGCTGCTCTTCCTCGGCTGCCTGTGCATGGGCGTCTTCCGTACCAACGGCCTGCTGGTGATGCTGTTCGCGGCCCCGGTGCTGCTGTTCACGCTGCCCAAGGTGCGCCGCTGGGTGCTCGCCGCGACGATCGTCCCGGTGGTGATCTCCGCGGTCCTCCAGACGATCGTCTACCCGGCCGTGGGCATCAAGACGCCGACGAAGGACCAGGTCTACGCGATGCAGTACGCGGACATCGCCGTGGCCTACGGCAAGGTCCCGCAGACCTTCTCCGCGCACGACCTGTCGATCATGAAGCAGGTCGCACCGCTCAGCCACTGGGGAGGCGCCGCCTCCACGTGCTACTCGGCCGACCCGGCGATGGCCGCGCCCATGAACCGCCCCGAGGCGGCCAGGCTGAACAGCCAGCTGCTCGACATCTGGTCCGAGGTCGCCAAGCGCACCCCCGACGTGCTCATCGGCGCCCGGCTCTGCCGCTCGCACATCGCCTGGGCGATCTGGCCCGGTCCTGCGGACAAGATCGGCTACACGCTGATCTCCACGCCCAGCACCCCGGACAACCTCTTCGGCTGGGCGGACTGGAACCCGCAGATCAAGCACAGCAAGTACCGCCCCATCCTGAAGATGCGCCCGCTGTCGGACACCCTGCACACCGGCGCGCTGTTCGCCTTCAAGGCGTCCAAGCTGCCGCAGCTGGACTGGCTGTTCTTCCGCGGCGCGGTGTGGTGCTACGCGAGCTACGCCGTCGTGCTCCTGCTGGCCCGCAAGCGCCGGCAGCGTGGGCTGGTGGCGCTGGCGGCCTTCACCTTCGGCCTGCAGTTCTGCGTGCTGGCGGCGAATCCGGCACCGCTCTTCCGCTACATGGTCGCCCCGATGTTCATCGGCTTCTTCTTCCTGCCGCTGCTCACCGTGCGCTCCAGGCTGACCCTGGGGCCGGACACCGCCAAGCCGAAGCCGCGGCCGATCCCGCGACCCGCGCAGGCTGTCGAGGAGGAGCGGCCGGCCGCGCCGTCTCCCGTCTGACGGCCCGGGAGCCGTTGCTCAAGCCCGGTGGGGTGCCGCCTGTGGTCAGGCGGCACCCCACCGGTGCGTCCAGGGGCGAGCCGCGCGGTCAGCGGCGGCGCAGCCGGCGGAGCCGGGCGCCGAGTACCCGCCTGGCGCCCTCCATGCCGTCCGCCACGCGCAGGACCAGGGACCTGCCGCCGGTGATGTGCGTCTGCACCAGCAGGATCTGGCCGGTGCGGCGCAGGACGACGCCACGGCCCGACGCCTGGCCGTCCGCGGCCCGCACCTCGACCGGGGTGCGCTGCGACGTACCGGCGTAGCGGATCTCCGCGCGGACGTGCCAGACGGCGAGCCGTCCGCCGCGGGCCAGCTCGGCGGTGTTCAGCCGGACGGCGGCCGACCAGGTCCCCCCCTCCCCCACCAGCGGGGTCTCCATGCTGGTCGGGACGTCCGGGGTGCCCCGCTCGACCAGTTCCACCCGCAGTGCCACCGGGTGCAGCGCGGCCAGCCGTCCGTACAGGTCGTGCACCCGCAGCGTGAGCCTGGCGGTCGTGCCGGTCTGCACCATGGCGTCCACGACGGCGGGCAGCTCGCGCGGTTCCAGCTCGGCCAGCTCGGGCGGCGGGGTGTCGCCGTACGGCGGTACGAGCCGCGGCGGGCGTCCGGCCAGCTCCACCAGCCGCCCGAGCCCCGCGATGCCCGGCTCGGGCCGGTCGGCGCCCGGCGCGGTCAGCGCCCGCACGATCCAGCGGGACGGCACCGAGGCCCTCGCGACCGCCTCCCGCTCGAAACCGCTCACATAGTCGCGGGTGACCCGCCACCAGTCGGTGACGTACGCCGCCGAGCGCTGCGGGAGCTCGCGTACGTACATCGGCAGGTCGTAGTCGAGGAACTTCGCCTGGGCGGCGAGCGCCAGGTCGTGTGCCGCGGCCTCCTCGAAGGTGTCGACGACCTCCCGGTGCGCGGCGATCCGCTGCCGCCAGTTGGCGATGCCGGCCCGGCGCAGCGAGATGGACTGGGTGGCGGCCTGCCGCCGGACGTTCCAGGTGTAGACCGGCGCGTCGATGTAGGCGATACGGGGCCGGGCCGCGTAGAGGCGGGCGGTGAAGACGAAGTCCTCGTAGTGGAAGGCGCCGTCGGGGAAGATCAGCGAGCGGTCGCGCAGGAAGGCCGTGCGGTAGAGCTTGTTGACCGACAGGGTGTCCTTGAGGACCTCGGGGTGCTCGGCGACGCCTCGCAGGAGGGTGCCGGGCAGTTTGGCGCCGGCCGCGGTGTCGTAGAGCTCCGGCGCCCAGACGGTCTCCCGGCCGTCGGGCAGCTCCCGGCGGACCGCCCGCCCGGCGGCGACGTCCGCGGTGTGCCGGTCGGCCGCCGCGAGCAGCGCGTCCACGGCGCCGGGCGGCAGGACGTCGTCGCTGTCGAGGAACAGCAGGTAGGGATACGTCGCGGCGGTCATGCCGTCGTTGCGGGGGGTGCCGCACCCGCCGCTGTTGGCGGTCCTGCGCAGCACCCGCACCCGTGCGTCGTCGGCGAGGGCGCCGACCGCCTCAGCGGTGCCGTCGGTCGAGCAGTCGTCCACGACGATCACCTCGCCGACCTCGTCACCCTGCGCCAGGGCGGATCGCACCGCGGTGGTGACATGGTCCACGTCATTGTACGAAATCACGACGACGCTGACGCGTGCCATCGGTCGATCCTCGCTTCTGCCTGAGCGGGCGGACGGGCGGCTGTCACGGGTCGCCGCCTTCGGGCCGACCGTGGTGATCACCATCGAGTACAAGATACTATTTGTCGCTTTAGTAAGCTGTCACTCGGGTGAACGCCCACTTTACCCACCGGGTCTCCCCACTGAACACTCCCGACCGACGCACGTAAAACCTCGAAGTGCAGGATTTCGCACCCTAGGCTGACCGCAGAGCGTGCGGCGGAGGGTGCCGCCACATCCCCCCACCTACATGCGGCGCGGAAAGTGATCTCCATGCGACTGTCGATCGTAGTTCCCTGCTACAACGAAGAAGCCGTCATCGACCTCTTCGACCTGCGGATCAGGGAGACCCTGGACACGCTCGCCATCGACTACGAGCTGTGCTACGTCGATGACGGCAGCAGGGACGAGACGCTCGAACGGCTCCGCGGGCTCGCCAAGAACAACCCCGGCAGCACCCGTTATGTCTCCTTCAGCCGGAATTTCGGCAAGGAGGCCGGCATGCTGGCCGGCCTGCGCGAGGCCACCGGCGACGCGGTCGTCCTGATGGACGCGGACCTCCAGCACCCGCCGGAGCTGATCTCCCGGATGCTGGAGCTGTACCACCTCGGCCACGACCAGGTCATCGCGCGGCGCAGCCGCGAGGGCGACAAGAAGATGCGCTCGGCCGTCAGCCGGCTGTACTACCGCATGATCAACAAGTGGGTCGACGTCGAACTGACCGACGGCGTCGGCGACTTCCGGCTGCTGTCGCGCCCGGCGGTGGACGCACTGCTGTCCATGCCGGAGTACAACCGCTTCTCCAAGGGCCTGTTCTCCTGGATCGGCTTCGACACCGTCACCTTCGACTACCGCAACGCCGCCCGCGAGGCCGGCGAGACGAAGTGGCGCTTCGGGGCGCTGATCAACTACGGCATGGACGGGCTGATCTCGTTCAACAACCGCCCGCTGCGACTGGCGATCTACGCCGGCCTCGGCCTTGCCGCTCTCGCGGGGGTCTACGCGGCGGTGATCACCGTCCAGGCGATCATCCAGGGGCCCACCGCGCCGGGTTACGTGACGCTGCTCGTCACCGTCACCGGCCTCGGCGGGCTGCAGATGATGATGCTCGGGCTGATCGGCGAGTACATCGGCCGCATCTACTACGAGACGAAGCGCCGCCCGCACTTCCTGGTCAAGGAGACGAACGCGCCGCGCGCCTTCCGCGTCGGCGACCAGGCCGGGGCGCCCGCCACCGAGGAGCGGGTCCCGTCCGAGAAACGAGTCCCGTCCGAGAAGCGGGACCGGTCGGAGATCCGGTGAGCGCCACGATGCCCAAGCTCTCGCCGCAACTGCTGCAGATCGTCCGCTTCGCGCTGGTCGGCGGTGTCAACACCGCGACCTTCTACGGCTTCTATCTGGCGCTGCATCCGGTGATGCCGTACTTCGCCGCGTACTCAATGGCGTTCGTGCTGAGCATGATCGGCTCGTTCTTCCTCAACACGTACTTCACTTATCGCACCCGGCCGACGTGGAGGAAGTTCTTCCTCTTCCCGCTGACGAACGTCACGAACTACGTGGTGACCAGCATCGGCGTCTACGCCTTCGTGGAGTGGGCCCACATGAACGACAAGATCGCCCCGCTGGTCGCCGCGGCGGCGGCGATCCCCTTCACGTACCTCCTCTCCCGCCGCATCCTGACCAAGGACACCCCACCGGCCACGGTGTTCTGACCCGATAGCCGGAGCACAGATCGAGGCCCCCTGGACCGCGTCCAGGGGGCCTCGATCTGCCGGAACGAGTTTCCGTCCGGGAACCGGTGCGCCGCGAGGCCGGCACGGCTACTCGAACGGGTTGAAGTCCCGGTACTCCGCCTCCGCGTCATCGCGTTCGGCCTGCTTGTCGCGGCGGCGGGTGACGGCGGCGCGCGGGGCGTCGAAACGGTGGTCCTCGCCGCGGCGGCCGAGCATTTCGGCGCCGGCGGCCATGGTGGGCTCCCAGTCGAAGACGACCGCGTCCTCGTCGGGGCCGATGGCGACGCCGTCGCCCGGCTTGGCGCCGGCCTTGAGGAGTGCGGCCTCGACGCCGAGGCGGTTGAGGCGGTCGGCGAGGTAGCCGACGGCCTCGTCGTTGGTGAAGTCGGTCTGGCGTACCCAGCGCTCCGGCTTCTCGCCGCGCACGCGGAAGAGGTCGTCCTCCTCGGCGGTGACCGTGAAGCCCGCGTCGTCCACGGCCTGCGGGCGGATGACGACCCGGGTGGACTCCTGGACCGGCTGGGCCGCGCGCGTGTCGGCGACGATCTTCGCGAGGGCGTACGACAGTTCCTTCAGGCCCTCGTGGGAGACCGCGGAGACCTCGAAGACCTGGTAGCCGCGGGACTCCAGCTCGGGCCTGATGATCTCGGCCAGGTCGCGCCCGTCGGGCACGTCGATCTTGTTGAGCACCACGATCCGCGGCCGGTCCTCCAGCCCGGCGCCGTACGCCCGCAGCTCCGCCTCGATCACGTCCAGGTCGGTGGCCGGGTCACGGTCGGACTCCAGCGTCGCGGTGTCCAGGACGTGCACGAGCACCGAGCAGCGCTCCACGTGCCGCAGGAACTCCAGGCCCAGACCCCGCCCCTCGCTGGCGCCGGGGATCAGTCCGGGCACGTCGGCGATCGTGTAGACGGTCGAGCCCGCGGTCACCACGCCGAGGTTCGGCACCAGCGTGGTGAACGGGTAGTCCGCGATCTTCGGCTTCGCCGCCGAGAGCACCGAGATCAGCGAGGACTTGCCGGCGCTGGGGTAGCCCACCAGCGCCACGTCCGCCACCGTCTTCAGTTCGAGCACCACGTCCCGCGCGACACCCGGCTCACCGAGCAGCGCGAAACCCGGCGCCTTGCGGCGGGCCGAGGCCAGCGCCGCGTTGCCGAGGCCGCCGCGGCCACCCTGCCCGGCGACATACGTGGTGCCCTGGCCGACCAGGTCGGCCAGCACGTTGCCATGCCCGTCCATCACGACCGTGCCGTCCGGCACCGGCAGCACCAGGTCCGTACCGTCCTTGCCGGACCGGTTGCCGCCCTCCCCCGGCTTGCCGTTGGTGGCTTTGCGGTGCGGGCTGTGGTGGTAGTCGAGCAGCGTCGTGACGTCCTGGTCCACCACCAGGACCACATCGCCGCCGCGGCCGCCGTTGCCGCCGTCGGGGCCGCCCAGCGGCTTGAACTTCTCCCGGTGCACGGAGGCGCAGCCGTGGCCCCCGTTACCCGCGGCGACATGCAATTCGACGCGGTCCACGAAGGTGGTCATGGCATTTCCTCCAGATACATACGGGTCTGCGCGCATTCGCGTGCAGTCATAACGCGCCGAGGGCGGCCCCGCTTCCCGTGTGCCGGGAAGCGAGTCCGCCCTCGGAAGAGTCCTCAGCGTGCCGTTCAGGCAGCCGGAACGATGTTCACGACGCGACGACCGCGCCTCGTGCCGAACTCGACCGCACCGGCCGACAGCGCGAACAGCGTGTCGTCCTTGCCGATGCCGACGCCGGAGCCGGGGTGGAAGTGGGTACCGCGCTGGCGGACGATGATCTCACCGGCGTTGACGACCTGGCCGCCGAAGCGCTTCACGCCGAGCCGCTGAGCGTTGGAGTCGCGACCGTTCCGGGTGGACGATGCGCCCTTCTTGTGTGCCATCTCTCCTCAGTCCCTTACTTCGCAGCCGCAGCGGGGATGCCAGTGATCTTCAGCGCCGTGTACTGCTGGCGGTGACCCTGGCGACGGCGGTAACCGGTCTTGTTCTTGTAACGCAGGATGTCGATCTTCTGGCCCTTGTGGTGGTCGACGATCTCGGCCTCGACCTTGATCCCGGCCAGCACCCACGGGTCGCTGGTGACGGCTTCGCCGTCCACCACGAGCAGCGTCGAGAGCTCGACGGCGTCGCCGACCTTGCCGGTGGGAATCTTGTCGACCTCGACGATGTCGCCGACGGCCACCTTGTGCTGGCGGCCACCGCTACGCACGATCGCGTACACGTTGAACTCACTCTCTGCTCGATTCGGACCCCTGATGCCAGCCGTCCCATGTCTTACGCGGGGGGCCTCTCCCGGCTGACCGGGAGGAACGTGCTCAGGAGAATGGCGCAGAAACGCCGAAGCTCAACTTTACGTAGCGCCTCCGGCCCGGTCAAATCCCCTCGGGGTTGCCCCCCGCGACCCCTTCGCCGCGTACGGCGCTTCCCCCGCGCAAAGGGGTACCCCCCAGGGGCGCGGGGAACTGCGCGCTCAGCCACCCACCGGCCGGTGGTCCGGTACAGATCGGACAGCCCCTTCGGGCCGGTGACGACCCGCGGCCGGTCGACGGCTGGTCGCGCAGTTCCCCGCGCCCCTGGGGGGCGCCCCCTTGCGCGTTGGCGTGGGGGTCCCCCGACACGCCCGCGGGGCGCGCCTCGCCGTGCGAACGGGGTCGGGCGCGCCCCACGGGGCGGCGGGGGTGGCGGGGACTACTCCGCCGGGGTCGTGGCCTTCTTGGCCGCGGCCTTCTTCGTCGTCTTCTTAGCCGCCGTCTTCTTGGCCGCCGCCGCCTTCTTGGCGGGGGCCTTGCGGGGCGCCCGCTTCTTCGGCTCGGCCTCGACCTCGGCCGCCTCCGAGGGGGCGGACTCGGGGGCGGTCGTCGCGACCGCGGCCACCACGATCTCGGTGTCCTCGCCCGCCGCGGGCGAACCCGCGGGGGCGGTCACCTTGCGGGTCGCACGGCGCCGCGTGCGCACCGGCGGCTCGGTGGAGACCTCCGGCTCGGGCTCGGCGGCGGCCGCCGGAGCGGCCGGCGCCTCGGCGGCGACGACCACGACGGCCGCGTCCTCGGCCGCCGCGGGCGAACCCGCGGGAGCCGTGGCCTTGCGGGTCGCACGGCGCCGCGTGCGGGCCGGCGGCTCGGCGGAGCCCTCGGGCTGCGGCAGCACTGCCACCGGCTCGACGTCCGGCTCGCTCACCGGGACGACGACGAAGGCCTGGTCGGCCTCCCCAGCCGCCGCGGCGGGCGCCCCGGCGGGCGCGGTCGCCTTGCGCGCGCCCCGCCGCCGGTTGCGGCCGCGGGACGGGCTCGCGGCGGCCTCCGCCTCCGCGGCACTGCCGAACCACTCCTCCTCGGGGTCGCCGACCGCCGGGACGAGGTCGGACTCGCCGACCTCGATCGGCTCCAGCTCGGGCAGCTCGTCCGCCTCGGTCTCGACCTCCGCCTCGATCTCGACGTCGGCCACGTGCTCGTGCCCCTTGGCGCCGCGCCGCTTGCGCTTGCCGCCGCCGCCGCCGATGGTCGTGGCCTGGTCCATGTGGACGATGACGCCGCGCCCGTTGCAGTGGACGCAGGTCTCGGAGAAGGACTCGAGCAGGCCCTGGCCGACCCGCTTGCGGGTCATCTGGACCAGGCCGAGCGAGGTGACCTCGGCCACCTGGTGCTTGGTGCGGTCCCGGCCGAGGCATTCCAGCAGCCGCCGCATGACCAGGTCGCGGTTGGACTCCAGGACCATGTCGATGAAGTCGACCACCACGATGCCGCCGAGGTCCCGCAGCCGCAGCTGCCGGACGATCTCCTCGGCCGCCTCCAGGTTGTTGCGGGTGACGGTCTCCTCCAGGTTGCCGCCCTGCCCGGTGAACTTGCCGGTGTTGACGTCGACGACGACCATCGCCTCGGTCTTGTCGATCACCAGCGAACCGCCGGACGGCAGCCACACCTTGCGGTCCAGCGCCTTGAGCAGCTGCTCGTCGATGCGGTATGTCGCGAAGACGTCCACCTCCGACGTCCAGCGGGACAGCCGGTCGGCCAGGTCGGGTGCGACGTGGGTGACGTACTCGTGGATGGTGCTCCAGGCCTCGTCGCCGCTGACGATGACCTTCGAGAAGTCCTCGTTGAAGATGTCCCTGACGACCCGGACGGTCATGTCGGGCTCACCGTAGAGGAGCGTCGGCGCGTTGGAGCCGCCGCCGTTCTTCGCCTTGCGCTGGATGTCGTCCCACTGCGCCTGGAGGCGCTCGACGTCGCGGCGCAGCTCGTCCTCGCTGGCGCCCTCCGCGGCGGTGCGGACGATGACGCCGGCGTCCTCGGGGACGATCTTCTTCAGGATCGTCTTGAGCCGGGCGCGCTCGGTGTCGGGCAGCTTGCGGCTGATGCCGGTCATCGAGCCCTCGGGCACGTAGACCAGGTAGCGGCCGGGCAGGCTGACCTGGCTGGTGAGGCGGGCGCCCTTGTGGCCGATCGGGTCCTTGGTGACCTGGACCAGCACCGGCTGGCCGGACTTGAGCGCGGACTCGATGCGGCGGGGGCCGCCGGACAGGCCGAGCGCCTCGAAGTTGACCTCACCGGCGTAGAGCACCGCGTTGCGGCCCTTGCCGATGTCGACGAAAGCGGCCTCCATGGACGGCAGCACGTTCTGGACCTTGCCCAGGTAGACGTTGCCGACGTAGGAGGTGGCCTGCTCCTTGTTGACGTAGTGCTCGACGAGGACGTTGTCCTCCAGCACGCCGATCTGGGTGCGCTCGCCGTTCTGCCGCACCACCATGACGCGCTCGACCGCCTCGCGGCGGGCCAGGAACTCGGCCTCGGTGATGATCGGCACCCGGCGGCGGCCCTGCTCGCGGCCCTCCCGGCGGCGCTGCTTCTTGGCCTCCAGACGGGTGGAGCCCTTGATGGACTGCACCTGGTCGGCGCCGGTACCGAGCGGTTCGGGGCTCTGCCGCGGCTCGCGGACCTTGACGACCGTACGCTCCGGGTCGTCGACGTCGCCGCCGTGCGAGTCATCCGCGCCGGAGTCGCCGCCACGGCGACGGCGACGGCGGCGACGGCGGCTGCTGGTGCTGCCGCCGGCCCCGCCGCCCTGCGGGTGGTCGTCCTCGTGCTCGTCAGCGGACTCGGCCTCGTCGTCCTGCGACTCGTCCTCGTCCTCGTCCTGGTCGGACCCGTTCTCGTCGTGCTCGGCGGAGTCGCCGCGACGACGGCGGCGGCCACCACGACGGCGGCGCCGGGACGACGGGCGGTCCTCGCCGTCCTCGCCCTCGCCGTCCTCGGCCTCCTCGGCCTCGACCTCGGCGGTCTCGGTGCTCTGCGCGGCCTCGGGCTGCTCGGCCTCCACCGCGGCGCCGCCCCTGCGGCGACGGCGGCGGCGCGGGCCGCCACCCTCGTGCTCCTCGGCCTCGGGCTCGGGCTCGGCTTCGGGCTCCGCCTCCTCGGCCGCCGCGGGCGCGGCGGTGGGGGCGCCGAAGACCGGCGGCTGGAAGACCGCGGTCGGCGGCTGCACGACCCGGCGGCGGCCGCGCGCGGGCGCCGCCTCGGTCCGCACGTCGAGCGTCAGCGACTCCGCCGGGATGCCGAAGGCGTCGGCCAGCGCGGTCACCGCCTGCGCGGCGGCGTCCTCGGGCGTGGCGCCGTAGCCGCGGATCTCGTAGGCGTCGTCGACCTCGACGGCCCAGCCGTCGCCGTCACGCAGCGCCCTGCCGGTGTACTCGGTCGCGGGCGCGGCGGTGTCCGCGTCCGCGCCGCCTTCGTGCTGGGGGGCCAGCGCGCCGGGCTTCAGGCGCCGGGAGCCGTCACCGCCGGGTGCGGAGAAGGTCGCGGCGGGCGCCGCCTTCTTCCGCGTCCGCCGGGCCCGCCCTGCGGGGGCGGCCTCCTCGGCGGGGGCTTGGGCCGCGGCCGGCTGCGTACGGGCGGGGGCTTGCGCGGCGGGGGCTTGCGCGGCGGGCTCCTCCGCGACAGCGGGGGAACCGGCCGGGGCGGTCGCCTTGCGGGTGGCACGACGCCGGGCACGGGTGGGGGCCTCGCCGGAGACCGCGGGCTCGGCGGGCTGCTCCGCCGCGGCGGGCGCCGCGACCTCGGCAGCGGGCTCCTCCGCGACGGCGGGCGAACCGGCCGGGGAGGTCGCCTTACGGGTCGCACGGCGCCGGGCACGGGCCGGAGCCGCGTCGGAGACCGCGGGCTCGGCGGCCTCGGCGGGCTGCTCCACCGCGGCGGGCGCCACGACCTCGGCGGCGGGCTCCTCCGTGACGGCGGGCGAACCGGCAGGCGCCGTCGCCTTACGAGTGGCACGACGCCGCGGACGGGCCGGAGCGGCCTCGGACCCGGCGGCCTCGTCACTCGCGGGTGCGGCGGCCTCGGCGGCCGGCTCCTCCGCGGCGGGCGCGGTCGCCTTGCGGGTGGCACGGCGCCGGGCGGGCGCCGCTGTCTCCTCGGCCTCGGCGGCGGGCTCCTCCGTGACGGCGGGGGAACCGGCCGGGGAGGTCGCCTTGCGGGTGGCGCGACGGCGGGCGGGCGCCGAGGCCTCGTCGGGCGCCGGAGTCTCGTCGGCGGCGGCGGGCGCGGTGGCCTTGCGGGTCGCGCGGCGGCGCGGTGCCGCGTCCTCGGAGGTCGCGGCCTCCGAGGCGGGCGCTTCCGTGCTCGCGGCGGTCTTACGGGTCGCGCGGCGGCGCGGTGCGGCGGCCTCGGGGGCGTCACCGGAGTCGGTGGTCGCGGCGGGCTCTTCCGTGCTCGCCGCGGTCTTGCGCGTACGGCGCCTGGCCGGGGCGGCCTCGGCCGCGTCGTCCGCGGCGGCAGGGCCGTCCGCGGTCGCGCCGGCCGGCGGGCCGGCGGGGCGGGAGGCGGCGCGGCGGCGGCGGGCCGGAGCGGCTTCCGCGGGGGTCTCGCCTGCGGTGGGCTGGGAATCGGTCTGGTCGGGCATTTCGGGCAGTGCTCCCGTCATGCTCCCGGGCGCCGCGTCCAGGTCGGAGGTGGCAGGCCGCTTGGATCGCGGGGGCCGCCCTCCGGGGCGCGGGCGCCGCACGGGAGCTGCTGTGTCGCTCGTCGGCCGCCCGTTCTGGTGGCCGGCGAAAGTCTCATGTGGTCTGCGGCGCCGGACCCGGGTGGCTCCCTGGTGCGTCGGCGACGCGTGACGACGTGGCTAAGCGGAACCGGCGGACACCGTCACGGCGTCGCGATCGGGCGCGAGCGGGTCGGTGACCGTCCCGGTGTCCTCGTCGAGCGGCCCCTGCGCCAGCCTGGTCACCGCAGCGGGGACCGGCGGCGCGAGGTCGGCCGTCGCATGGAGGCCGGACAGTACGTCGTCGGGTCGCACGGCAGGTGTCAGGTGTCGCACAACCAGGCGCAGTATCGCACAGGCCTGGGCCTGCGGCCTATCGGCACCCTGGTGTGTCGTGTCGTCCGGGTCTCCGTCGCCCTCGACGACCTCGAACCGCGTGACCGCGGCCCGGCAGTCGAAGGTGCGGATGCCGTTCTTGGTGCTGCGCTGTACTTCCACGGCGTCCGCGGCCAGGAAGGCCGCGACCGCCCGCCGGGCGACCTCGGGCTCGACCCCGTCGAGCCTGAGCTGCCAGACCGACGCTTCGAGGCGTTCCGCCAGGCCCGACGTGCGGGCCTCGACCGCCTCGACGACGTCCAGACCGGCCGGCAGCGACTCGTCAAGCAGCGCCCGCAGCAGCTCCGGGTCGCGGAACCGCGCCAGGCCGATCTCCAGATACTCCGCTTCGCTGCCGACACCCGTGGGCGCGGCGTTGGCGTACGACACCTTGGGGTGTGGGGTGAACCCCGCCGAATACGCCATCGGCACCTCGGCGCGGCGCAGGGCCCGCTCGAAGGCGCGCTGGAAATCGCGGTGGCTGGTGAACCGGAGGCGGCCACGCTTGGTGTAGCGCAGTCGGATGCGCTGCACCGCGGGTGCGGGCGGCGGGCCTTCGGGCTGTCGCTTGCCCAGTGTCGTTCAGTCCCTACGTGCGAATCGGGGGTACGTCGTCCCGTCCAAGGTTACGCCGCGCCGCACGGCCCCGCCGCCGCCCTCAGCGGTCGTCGTCGCGGCGCGCGAAGTCCGTCCGGGGGTCGGGCCGCGGCCGCACGGGAGCGGGCGCCGGCGCGCTGCGGGTCGGCGGCGCTCCGAGCAGTGCCCGGCGTACGGTGCGCCGCACCTCGGCGACGGCTTCCGCGACCGGCCGCAGGACCGCGTGCGCGAACCACCGCAGCGCGGGGCCGAGGGTCCAGCCCCACACCCACGCCACCGGCACGGCGATCAGCACCCGCCCGAGCCAGGCCAGCGCCCGCCCGACCGCCCGCGACACGTACGCCGTCCCGCGCCACGCGACGGCCAGCGCCGCGCCGATCTCCCGGGCCACCGGCACGACGAGCCGCCGCCACACGAAGCCCACCGGGACGACCAGCAGGTAGCGCACCAGGAACGCCACGGCGGCGGCGATCGCGCGGGCCACCGGCAGGAACAGCACCCGGCCGACCGGGGCGAGCACGTACCGCCACAGCGCGACGAGCGGCCACACCACCAGCCAGCGCCACAGGAAGCCGATCGCGGCGCCGACGGGTACGAGGACGTACCGGTGGAGCGCGGCCAGCGGCCACACCACCAGGTACCGCCACACGAACGCCAGCGGCGGGCGCAGGACGTGACGCCACAGCCACCCGCAGGTGGCGGCCAGCAGGTCCCACAGCAGCCGTATCGGCAGTACGACGACGAACGCGACGACGCGTACGGGCAGCCGTATCGCGGCGGCCAGGCAGCCGTCCCCACCCTCCGGCGCCGGGCGCCGGACCTCCCCCTGATATGTCATGGCCAGAACCTAACCGACCGCCACGCCCCCGAGCAGCGGGAACCCTCACGGGCGGGAAGGCGACCGCCCGCCGCAAGGGGCCGTCAGCCCCGGGCGGGAAGCCCCACGAGACCGATGAGGAACCGGTCGAGCTGTTCCGGGAAAGGCGGCCACGGCGTATCGCAACGATTGATCCGAAGCGACACGCTGCCATGCACCGCCGCCATGAGGTCGAGGGCCGTGGCCCTCGCGTCCCGCCGCGGAGCCAGGCCGGCGTCGACACAGCGCTGGACCGCGGTCACACAGCTCTCCAGGAAGCCCCGCTTGAAGCGCAGTTCGACCCGCTGGTTGAGAGTGCTCTCGTAGAGCACCTTGTACAGCCCGGCGTGCTCCTGCGCCCGCGTCCCCAGCAGCAGCGTCCTCGCGCGGAGCGCCTCCGCGGGGTCGGCCGCCGCCGCCTCCGCGGCCTCCATCGCGCGTCCGATGTCGGCGGCGAAGCGTTCGAGGGTGGCGAGGACGAGAGCGTCGCGGTCGGCGAAGTGCAGGTAGACGGATGTGGCGGCGATGCCGACCTCGCGGGCCACCGCCCGCAGCGACAGCGCCTGGTCGTCCGCGAGCACGTCCAGCATCCGGGCCGCCGTGGTGATGATGTCGGCCCGCAGCCTCTCGCCCTTGCCGCGCGGGTTGTTGCCGCACCTGACTCCGCTCCGGGCTGGAGTGGTCGCATCCATGAAGGCGATGGTAAGGGCAGAACCCGTAGGACTACAGTTGTAGCGCTACGGCCGTTCGGGCAGCGCAACACCGTGGAGGCACCCGTGGATCCCAGCAGGGACATGCCCGTCGAGGCACCGGTGGACACCCTGACGTACCACCAGGGGTGGGACAGGTTCCCCGAGTTGACCGACCGCGAGAAGGTCGCGCTGTGCGTCGTCGCCGACATCTGCCGGCAGACGCTGGGCATGCCGTTCGAGTCGCACGGCACGATGGGGCTCACCCACGGCGTGTCCGGCGACGCCCTGCGCGAACTGCTCATCTTCCAGGGCGACTACGCCGAACTGCAGCGCCATCTGTACGCCGGCACACCGCGGCTGACCGTACGGGAGCGGGTCTTCGGCTCGCTGACCGCCGACGTGCTGCACGGCGAACTCGACGGGGCCTTCGCCGTCCACGTGTCACGGGCGCTGGCGATCGGCGCGACCCCCGACGACGTGCGGGCCGTGATCCGCTTCTCCGGACTCTTCGGAGCGGCCGAGGCCTGGCACGGCCTGCGTGCCGCCGAGCAGTTGCTCCCCGCGACACCCGGGATCGCGGACCCCTTCGTCGCGTAGCGCCGGCCACCGGCTTCGCCGTCCGCCTCCCGGGGCCGGGGCGTCACGCGCGTCCTTCCGGCTCCGGCAGCATCAGCGCGAGTCCCAGCGCGATCGGCGGGACGACGCAGAGCACCGCGAGGGCGCCGCGGGGCCCGTGCGCGTCGGCCACCAGGCCCAGCAGCGGGGCGATCAGGCCGCCGACGCTGACGGCCAGTCCGAGGGTGACGCCCGCGGCCGTGCCGGGGCGGGTGGGCAGGTAGTCCTGGCCCAGTTTGACCAGCACCGCGAACGGCAGGTTCAGCGAGAGGCCGGTCAGCACCGCGAAGAGCAGCGGCACGACGCTGCCGGGTGTCAGCAGCAGGCCCGCCAGCGTCGGCAGCACCAGCGCGCCGCCGATCCGCACGGTCCGCACCATGCCCAGCCGGTCGGCGAGCCGACCGCCCAGCAGGGTGCCGGCGACGCCGCCGGCAAGGAAGAGGGTCAGCGCGGCGCCCGCCAGGGCGCGGGAGGCGTGCAGGTGGCGGATCCAGTACAGCTCGATGAAGGTGTTCACGCCGAAGAAGGCCACGGACCGCACCACTTCGACGCCGGTCAGCAGCGCGAACGGCCGCCACCGGTCCGTTCCCGCGTCCACCGCCGCCTTGGGCGCCGTGGCCTGCCGGCGGCGCTGGTGCCGCGTCAGCGCGTACGCGGTGAGCACGGCGGGCGGGATGAACAACGCGGTCGAGCCCACCCCCCACGCGATCAGCGCAGGCGTCGCCAGGGCCGGCGCCAGGAAGAACCCGACGCTGCCGCCGGCCGCGAAGACGCTCATCGCCGCCGCGCTGTCACCCGCCGACTCCCGCGCGGCCTTGCCCGCGGCCGGGTGGAACATCGCGACGCCGACACCCGACAGCAGGATCAGGCACCACACCGCCGCGTACGACGGCACGAGCCCGGACAGCCCCAGGCCGAGTCCGGCCAGTGCCACGCCCGCGGCAGCCAGCCAGCGCAGCCGCAGCCGGTCCACGGCCACGCCGATGAAGGGCTGCGGGACCGAACTGCCGAGCGTGGCGGCCAGGGTGAGGCCGGAGGCGGCGACGTAGCTGTAGTGCCGGTCGAGGACGAAGTACGGCACGGTGGCCGGCACCAGGCCCTGGTAGAGGTCGTCGACGGCGTGCGCGACGCCCCACAGGCGCATGCGCCGCCAGATGCCGGGTGCGGGTGCGTCCGTGGCCCGCGCGGGGTCGGTGAGCTGGGTCATGCTGCCAGCCTGGCGGCGGGCGGCAGGGCGCGGCCATCGGTAGTCTGCCTCCTTGTGTCGCCAACCCGCCAACCTCAGCAGCCGCCCCCGCCACCGGTCCCCGGCGAAGCGGTTCCCCGGCTTCCGCTGCACGGGCCCACCAACCTGGCCCTGACCCACCGCGAGAGCATCGGCTGGCACCTCCACGACGAGCACCAGCTCATCCACCCCAGCCAGGGCGTGCTGCAGATCTTCACCACCGCCGGCACCTGGGTCGTGCCGCCGCTGCGCGGGGTCTGGGTCCCGGCCGGCGTCGCGCACGCGCACCAGGCCTCCGGCCCGACCCGGATGCGCACCCTGGCCTTCCCCCCGGGGCCCGGCCCGCCCTTCACCGACCGCCCCACGGTCCTGGCGGTCAGCCCGCTGCTGCGCGAGGTGATCATCAGCCTCACCGACGAGGAGCCTGCCCCGGCCCGCACCGCCCGCCAGCGCCGCACCCTGGAGCAGGTCGCCCTCGACGAACTGCGCCGCGTCGACGCCATGCCCCTGCTGCTCCCCGCCCCGGCCGACGACCGGCTCCGCGCCGTGGCGGCCCTGCTGCACGCCGACCCGGCCGACCCGCGCTCGCTGTCCGACCTGGGCGCGGCCGTCGGCGCCGCCGAGCGCACCCTCAGCCGGCTCTTCCGCCGCGAGCTGGGCATGAGCTTCCCGCAGTGGCGCACCCAGCTGCGGCTTCACCACTCCCTGATCCTGCTGGCCGCGGGCACGACGGTCACCACGACCGCCACCGCCTGCGGCTACGCCCACACCAGCGCTTTCATCGAGGCCTTCCGCCAGGCCTTCGGCACCACCCCGGGCCGCTACCACCGCCCGCCCCCGCGTCAGACCACGGAGGACGCGGCGATGGACAGCCCGGCCGAAGAGTGAGCCGCACCGGCTCCGGCGGCCTGTGGTCCAGGAGCCGCTGAACTCCGCCGGGCGCGCCGGTCCCGGTGCTGAACCCGGGGGCGGGAGAGGATCCCCCCGCCCCGGCCTCAGTCACTCGGTGAGCAAGCCGGCGAGGCCCAAGTCCTCGCTCACGCGGACGCGTCCCCGCCGGGCGCGGCGTTGACGACGGTGAGGGGCAGGAGCTTCTTGCCCGTCGGGCCGATCTGGATGTCGAGGTCCAGTTGCGGGCATACGCCGCAGTCGAAGCACGGCGTCCAGCGGCAGTCGTCGACCTCGGTCTCGTCGAGGGCGTCCTGCCAGTCCTCCCACAGCCAGTCCTTGTCCAGGCCCGAGTCGAGGTGGTCCCAGGGGAGGACCTCCTCGGCGGTGCGTTCGCGGGTGGTGTACCAGGCCAGGTCGAGGCCCTCGGGGGGCAGGGCGGTCTGGCAGGCGCGCAGCCAGCGGTCGTAGGAGAAGTGCTCGCGCCAGCCGTCGAAGCGGCCGCCGTCCTCGTAGACCGCGCGGATGACGGCGCCGACCCGGCGGTCGCCGCGCGAGAGCAGGCCCTCGATGATGCCGGGCTTGCCGTCGTGGTACCGGAAGCCGATGTTGCGGCCGTACTTGCGGTCGCCGCGGATCGCGTCGCGGAGCTTCTCCAGCCGCGCGTCGGTCTCCTCCACGCCGAGCTGCGGCGCCCACTGGAAGGGGGTGTGCGGCTTGGGGACGAAACCGCCGATGGAGACGGTGCAGCGGATGTCGTTCTGGCCGGTGACCTCGCGGCCCTTGGCGATGACCTTCTTCGCCATCTCGGCGATCTGCAGGACGTCCTCGTCGGTCTCGGTGGGCAGCCCGCACATGAAGTACAGCTTCACCTGCCGCCAGCCGTTGCCGTAGGCGGTGGCGACGGTACGGATCAGGTCCTCTTCGGAGACCATCTTGTTGATGACCTTGCGGATGCGCTCCGAGCCGCCCTCGGGGGCGAAGGTCAGGCCGGAGCGGCGGCCGTTGCGGGTCAGCTCGTTGGCCAGGTCGATGTTGAAGGCGTCGACCCGGGTGGAGGGCAGTGACAGGCCGATCTTGTCGTCCTCGTAGCGGTCGGCGAGGCCCTTGGCGATGTCGGCGATCTCGGTGTGGTCGGCGGACGACAGGGACAGCAGGCCGACCTCCTCGAAGCCGGTGGCCTTCAGGCCGGCCTCGACCATCTCGCCGATGCCGGTGATGGACCGCTCCCGCACCGGGCGGGTGATCATGCCGGCCTGGCAGAAGCGGCAGCCGCGGGTGCAGCCGCGGAAGATCTCCACCGACATCCGCTCGTGCACGGTCTCGGCGAGCGGGACCAGCGGCTGCTTGGGGTACGGCCACTCGTCCAGGTCCATCACGGTGTGCTTGGACACCCGCCACGGCACGCCGCTGCGGTTGGGCACGACCCGGGCGATCCGGCCGTCGGGGAGGTATTCGACGTCGTAGAAGCGCGGCACGTACACCCCGCCGGTCTTCGCCAGCCGCAGCAGCACCTCGTCGCGGCCGCCGGGGCGCCCCTCGGCCTTCCAGGCGCGGATGACCTCGGTCATCTCCAGCACGGCCTGCTCGCCGTCGCCGATCACGGCGGCGTCGATGAAGTCGGCGATCGGCTCGGGGTTGAAGGCGGCGTGGCCGCCGGCCAGCACGATCGGGTCGTCGAGGGTGCGGTCGGCCGCGCGCAGCGGGATGCCGGCCAGGTCGAGGGCGGTGAGCATGTTGGTGTAGCCCAGCTCGGTGGAGAAGCTGAGGCCGAAGACGTCGAAGGCGCGGACCGGGCGGTGCGCGTCGACGGTGAACTGCGGCACACCGTGCTCGCGCATCAGCGCTTCCAGGTCGGGCCAGACGCTGTACGTCCGCTCGGCGAGGACGCCGTCGCGCTCGTTGAGCACCTCGTAGAGGATCATGACGCCCTGGTTGGGCAGCCCGACCTCGTAGGCGTCGGGGTACATCAGCGCCCACCGCACGTCGGTGGCGTCCCACTCCTTGACGGTGGAGTTCAGCTCCCCGCCCACGTACTGGATCGGCTTCTGGACGTGCGGGAGAAGTGCTTCCAAGCGCGGGAAGACCGACTCGACAGGCATCTCGGCGACTTTCATCAGCTGACGGGGAGCGCCCCCGGGCCGGTGGCCCAGGGGTGGGTGACCCTCAAGGGTACCCGGACGCTCAGACCTCCTGATCCGCTCGCGCCCACGCCGGGGGCAGCTCCGCCTCGACGTCGGCGGCCCGCGCCCGCTCGGCGGCCAGCAGCGCGTCGTACGGCGCCGGGTCCTCGCCGGCGGCCCGTGCTTCGGCCGCGGCGGTGGTCAGGGCGGCCCGGCACAGCACGCTGTCCTGGTGCTCGCCGAGGAGTTGCTGCAAGGACTTCATCCGGCCGGTGTGCGCCTTCGCGGCCGCCCCGAGCACCGGCTGCACGGCCTCGCCGGAGTAGCGGGCGCGCTTGGCGGCCTTGCGCGCCTCGTGCAGCGCGACGTCCTTGTCGTCCCCCGGCTGGAGTGGGAGCGCCGCCTCGATCCTGCGGCGCAGCCGTGCCAGGTCCCGCCGTACGGTCGCGGCGGCGGCCTGGTCGGCGGGTTTGCGGGCGGCGCGGCGGTAGGGCGGGGCGGCGATCAGCGCTTCGAGGGTGTCGAGCAGGGTGAAGTAGCGGGCGCTGTCGAGGGTGCGCAGCAGGGCGGTGTGCGACGCGGTCGACGTGCCGGCCGCCAGCGCGTGCAGCCGGTCCCGTACGGCGTCGGTGGCCAGGGCGTCGTCCAGTTCGGCGAGCCGGGCGGCCAGCCTCTCGGCGAGCACTTCCCGGTCGCGCTCGGCGCCGAGGATCGCGGCCAGCCATTTCAGCTCGGCGCCCAGCGGGTCGGTGGCGGCCCGGTCCAGCTCCTTGCGGAAGCTCTTCAGGGCGCTGCGGGCCCTGCGGGTGGCGACCCGCATCCGGTGGACGGCGTCCTCCTCGTCCTTGCGGACGGCCGGGTCGAGGGCCAGGATCGCGGCGAGCTGGGTGTGCAGGTACCCGACGGCGGTCTGGCCCGCGCTGCCCGGGACGGCGGGGGGCGGCGCCGGCGGGGCGACCAGCAGCCCGCCGAGTGCCCGCGCGAGCTTCGACGCCGAGGCCGAACGGTGCAGGCCGGCCGCGGTGAGCCGTTCCTCGACGGCGTCGAGCAGCGCGGGGTCCCCAGTGCCCAGCTCCACCTCGACCTCGGACCACCGCGAGTGCGGGCCCTCGGGCAGCACCGCGGCCTCCACCCGGTCGTAGGCGATCTCGGCCAGCGTGGCGCCGCCGGTGTCCAGCAGCAGCACCCGGCGCCGCGACGTCGTGAGCCGTACGACCGGCTGCAGTTCCTTTCCCCGGACCAGCGCGGCCACTTCTTCGCGCAGTTCGCGCGGCGGCCCCTCCGCGGCCGGGGTCAGCTGGGCCTGCACCTCGGTGCGGGTGTCGGCCTGCGCGGCGGGCAGCTTGAGGTGCCACCCGGCGTCGTCGCCGCCGGTGCGCCGTCGGAGCGTCACCTTGTGCGTGGCGAGCGCCAGGCCGGCGGTGTCGTAGTAGACCGCCTCCAGCGTGACGGCGTCCAGCGCCCTCTCCGCGGGGGCCAGCCCGGCGAAGTCCGCCCGTACGGTACCGGCGCCGTGCCCGGCGCCGTACTTCCGCTCGGTCTCCCGCACTTTCTTGGCCATGGGCCGACCGTACCCCGCCGCTGCCGCCGGGCCGGGGAGCGCGAGCGGGCCTGCGCATCCCCGTGCCCGGAGGGCCTACGCGGACATGGGGCGTTGCATCTTCACGGACTGCAACAGCCCTATGGCCACGCAGTTGGCGAACATGGATGACCCTCCGTAGGAGACGAAGGGCAGTGGGATGCCGGCGACGGGCATGATGCCGAGCGTCATGCCGATGTTCTCGAAGGCCTGGAAGGCGAACCAGGACACGATGCCGGCGGCCACGATCGTGCCGTAGAGGTCGGTGGCGCCGCGGGCGATGGCGCAGCCGCGCCAGAGGATGATCCCGATCAGCAGGATGATGAAGGCCGCGCCGACGAATCCCAGCTCCTCGCCCGCGACGGAGAAGACGAAGTCCGTCTGCTGTTCGGGGACGAACTGGCCGGTGGTCTGGCTGCCGTGGAAGAGGCCCTTGCCGAGCAGGCCGCCCGAGCCGATGGCGATACGTGCCTGGCTGGTGTTGTAGCCGACGCCCGACGGGTCGAGTGCGGGGTTGGCGAAGGCCGCGAAGCGGTCGATCTGGTACTTGTCGAGGATGCCGAGCTGCCAGACCAGCAGGGCGCCGCCGATGCCGGAGACGATCAGGCCGAAGACCCAGCGGTTGGACGCGCCGGAGGCGAGCAGGACGCCGAGGACGATCGCGCCGAGCACCATGACCGAGCCGAGGTCCGGCATCAGCATGATGATCGCGATGGGCAGGGCGGCCAGGCCCAGGGACTGCAGGACGGTGCGGTGGTCGGGGTGTTCGCGGTCGCCCGCGTCGACCCGGGCCGACAGCACCACCGCCATGCCGAGGATGATCGCGACCTTGACGAATTCCGACGGTTGCAGCGAGAAGCCGCCGCCGATGACGATCCAGGAGTGCGCGCCGTTGACGGTGGAGCCGAGCGGGCTGAGCACGGCGAGGATGCCGAGGATGGCGAGGGCGTAGTAGAACGGCACCACGTCGCGCATCCTGCGGTGGCCGATCACGACCGCGCCGATGCCGAGCCCGGCCCCGATGCCGGCGTTCATCAGGTGCCGCAGCAGGAAGTAGTACTGGTCGCCGTGCGTGAGGTTGGTGCGGTGGCGGGTCGCCGAGTAGACCAGCAGGGTGCCGATGCCGCACAGCAGCAGGGCGGCGAAGAGCAGCAGCCAGTCCATCCGGCGCACTATCGAGTCGCGCGCGAGGAGCTTGCCGAGGGTGGACTTCTCCGGGGTGAAGCGGCGGACGGTGGTGTAGCCGTGGGCGCTCATGACCAGTACCGCCTGCCGAGCAGCAGCTTCTCCGGGCGGCCCGGCGCGAGTGCGGCGAGCACCTGGGCGGCGCCGCCCGCGGTGTGCGGGCCGCCGGGGGCGGGCGCGACCAGGTCGTCGGCGGGCGGCACGGTGTAGGACGCGGGGGTGGCGATACCGTCGGCGGAGATCTTCGGCAGCGCGGTGACCGGCTGCGGCATGATCCCCTTCTTCGGGTCGATCTTCGCGGTGTCCTTCTGGATGCCGTACATCGCCTCGTAGATGCGGCGCACGGCCTCGCCGGAGGCCCCGGAGCCGGTGCCGCCCTGGGAGATCGTCATGACGATCGTGTAGTCCTTGGTGTACGTGTCGAACCAGGACGTGGTCTGCTTGCCCTCGACCTCGGCGGTACCGGTCTTGGCGTGCAGCTTGATCTTGTCCTGCGGCCAGCCGCCGAACTTCCAGTCGGCGGTGCCCTCGGTGACGACGCCGGCGAGCGCCTTGTCGATGTACTTCAGCGTGGCCTTGGAGTCGGGCAGCTTCCCGGTGACCTTGGGCTTGATCGGCGTGACGGTCCTGCCGTCCGCGCTCACCACGGCCTTCGCTATGGTCGGCTGGTAGAGCGTGCCGCCGTTGGCGAGCGCCGCGTAGACCCGGGCCATCTGCACCGGGGTGACGAGCGTGTCGCCCTGGCCGATGGCGTAGTTGGCGGAGTCGCCGGCGCGCACGACGTAGCCGTCCGGGCAGTTCTCGATGGAGATCTGCACGTCCTGGCTCTTGACCGCGTCGTTCTTGTGGGCCGCGGCCTGGCTGCACCAGTAGTTCTTGTTGGCGTCGTAGAAGGACTGCTTCCAGGCGCGGTCCGGCACCCGGCCGGTGACCTCGCCGGGCAGGTCCACTCCGGTCTTGGCGCCCAGGCCGAACTGGTGGGCGGTCTTGAAGAACCAGTCCTTGGGGTGCTTGGGGTGGGTGCCGCCGTCCTTCTTCCACTCGTTGTAGGCGACACCGTAGAAGACGGTGTCGCAGGAGACCTCCAGCGCGCGGCCCAGGGAGATGTCGCCGAAGTTCTCGTTCTGGAAGTTCTTGAAGGTGTGGTCGCCGATCGTCATGGACGACGTGCAGGGGTAGTTGCCGTCCGGCGGGTAGCCGGCGTTGATCGCCGCGGTGGTGGAGATCACCTTGAACGTCGAACCGGGCGCGGACTGGCCCTGGATGGCCCGGTTCAGCAGCGGGTAGTCGGACTTCTTGTCGGTCAGCGAGGCGTACGCCTTGGCGGAGATGCCGCCGACCCACTCGTTGGGGTCGTAGGTGGGCAGGCTGGCCATGGCGATGATGCGGCCGGTGCGGTTGTCCATGACGACCGCGGCGCCGGAGTCGGCCTTGTAGTTCTTGCCGCTGACGGTGTCGAACGTCTTGCGCGCGGTCACCATCGCGTCGTTGAGTTCCTTCTCGGTGACCGCCTGGACCCGCGCGTCGATGCTGGTGACCAGGTTGCTGCCGGGCTGGGCCGGGGTGTCGCCGGCCTTGCCGATGACCCGCCCGAGGTTGTCGACCTCGTAGCGGGTCACGCCGGCGGTGCCGCGCATCTGCTTGTCGTAGACGCTCTCCAGCCCCGAGCGGCCGATCTGGTCGGAGCGCAGCAGCGGGGTGCTGGTCTTCTCCGAGGCGCTGACCTCGTCGTCGGTGACCGGGCCGAGGTAGCCGAGCACCTGGGCGGCGTTCACCTTGTACGGGGCGGCGTAGCGGCGTACGGCGGTGGGCTCCGCGGTGATGCCGGGGAAGTCCTCGCGGCGCTCCATGATCTGCAGCGCCTGCTGGGTGGTGGCCGAGTCGGTGATCGGGATGGGCTGGTAGGGAGAACCGTTCCAGCAGGGCTTGGGCGTCTTGGCGTCGCACAGCCGGACCTTGTCGGAGACCTCCTGCGGCTGCATGCCCAGCACACCGGCCAGCCTGGCCAGTACGGCGGTGCCGTCGTCGGCCTGCTTGAGCAGGTCGGTGCGGCTGGCCGAGACGACCAGCTTGGTCTCGTTGTCGGCCAGCGGGACCCCGCGGTCGTCCAGTATCGAGCCGCGCACCGCGGGGGTGACGACCTGCTGGATGTGGTTGTTCGCGGCCTTCTGGTCGTACTGCTGGCCGTTGCGGATCTGCAGGAACCACAGCCGCCCGCCGAGGGTGAGCAGCAGCGACACGACCAGGATCTGCAGGATGACCAGCCGGATGGTGATCCGGGTGTTGCGGCCCGTCTCCGGGATGTTGCCGCTCATCATCGCCTGACTCCCCGGGCCATCGAGTTGACCTTGACCATCTTCCCGGCGCGGCCGAACAGGCCGCCGCGCTGCGGGGCGACGCCGGTTCTCATCCGGCCGCGGCTGCCGCCGTAGCCGCCGACGGCGTCCTCGGACAGCGGGTCGTGGTCGAAGCGGCGGGCCATCGCCATCACCAGCGGCACCACGAAGGGCGCGAGCAGCAGGTCGTAGACCGTGGCGGTGAAGACGAGCTTGGCCAGGCCCACATGGGCGCCCGCGGTGTCGCCGACCAGGCTGCCGACGGCCGCGTAGAGCACGGTGGTGCCGATGGCGGCGCCGATGACGACCAGCATGGGTCCCGCGGCGGTACGCAGCCGGCCGCTCTCCGGCTTGAACAGGCCCGCCACGTAGCCGATGACGCACAGCACCAGGGCGTAGCGGCCCACCGCGTGGTCGGCGGGCGGTGCCAGGTCGGCGAGCAGGCCGGCGAAGAAGCCGATCAGGCAGCCGGCGACATGGCCGTAGCTGATGGCGAGCCCGAGCACGGTCAGCAGCAGCAGGTCGGGCACCGCGCCCGGCAGGTGGAGCCGGGCCAGCACGCTGACCTGGGCGACCATCGCGAAGACCACCAGGACGGCGGGGAGCACGATTCGGTTCAGACGCATGGGTCAGCCCCTGCTGCCGGTGGGCGTGGAGGTGGCGCTCGCCGGGGGCAGCGAGCCGTCGGTCTGGGTGCTGCCGGGAGAGGCCGGGGCCGTCGGCGAGGCCGGCGCCTTGGGCTTGGGCTTCGGCGACGGGGTCGGCTTCGCGGGCAGCACGCTGTCCCGGGGGTCGGTGCGCGGCCCGACGACGACGACACCGACGATGTCCAGCCGGCTGAAGCCGACGAAGGGCTGCACCAGCAGGGTCTTGGTCAGGTTGCCGCCGGACGGGTCGATGCCGGTGACCTTGCCGACCGGCACTCCGGGCACGAAGGGCTTGCCGGCCTGGGAGCCGAAGGTGACCAGGCGGTCGCCCCTGTGCACGGCGGCCTTGCCGTTGAGCAGCTCGACCCGCATCGGGCGGTCGCCCTGGCCGGAGGCGAAGCCCAGCTCCATGGAGTTCTCCAGCCGGGTGCCGACGGTGAAGTCCGGGTCGTTGGCCAGCAGCACGGTCGCCGTCGAGGGGCCGACGGTGGTGACCCGGCCGACCAGCCCGTCACCGTTTATGACGGTCATGTCGCGGGCGATCCCGTCGCGGCTGCCGGCGTCGATGGTGACCGTCCAGGAGAAGCCCTGGGCCGCTCCTATCGCGATGACCTGCGCGCCCTTGATCGCGTACTGTCCCGCGCCGGCGGTCTTGAGCAGCTTGTCCAGTTCCTGCGCCCGGTTGCGGGTGATGTCCTTGCTGCCGAGCTGCTGCTTGAGCGCGGTGTTCTCGCGTTGCAGCCGGCTGATGGTGCTGCTGCGGCCGTCCGAGTCGCGCACCGCGTCCACCGCGTTGCCCACCGGGTCGACGACACCGGACACGGCGTTCTCGACCGGCCCGAACACGGATTGCGCGGCCTGCCGCGGCCGGTCGAGCGGTGAGTTCTCACCGCCCCTGATGTCCATGGTGATCAGCGCGAACGCGACCACCACCAGTAGCACCAGCAGCAGCCGGCTCTCCTTTGTGTCCCTCACGGGCGCCAGTCCGTGCCTTCCTCATCGGACCCGCCGCCGGTGGGGCCGCGGCCGGTCGGGGCTACTGTGCTGTGGTTCGCATGACGCGGGCGGTCCGGCTCGCCAGGGTGCTCGCCGAGTCCGGCCGCGGACCGCGCGTCATCTGCGGGGAGCGGCGTCGAGCACGCGCTGCAGTGCCTCGAACTCCTCGACGCACTTGCCCGCGCCGAGCGCCACGCAGTCCAGCGGGGTCTCGGCGATGTGGATGGGCATGCCCGTCTCGTGCCGCAGCCGCTCGTCCAGGCCGCGCAGCAGTGCGCCGCCGCCGGCCAGGACGATGCCGCGGTCCATGATGTCGCCCGACAGTTCGGGCGGGCACTTGTCCAGCGTGGTCTTCACCGCGTCGACGATCGCGTTGACGGGTTCCTCGATGGCCTTGCGCACTTCGGCCGCCGAGATGACGACCGTCTTGGGCAGCCCGCTGACCAGGTCGCGGCCGCGGATCTCGGTGTGCTCCTCGTCGTCCTTGGTCGCGAAGGCCGACCCGACGGTGAGCTTGATCTGCTCGGCGGTGCGCTCGCCGAGCAGCAGGCTGTACTCCTTCTTGATGTGCTGGATGATCGCGTTGTCCAGCTCGTCGCCCGCCACCCGGATGGACTGGGCGGTGACGATGCCGCCGAGGCTGATGACCGCGACCTCGGTGGTGCCGCCGCCGATGTCCACCACCATGTTGCCGGTGGCCTCGTGCACGGGGAGCCCGGCGCCGATCGCGGCGGCCATCGGCTCCTCGATGATGTGCACGGTGCGCGCACCGGCCTGGTTGGCGGCGTCGATCACGGCACGGCGCTCGACGCCGGTGATACCGGAGGGCACGCAGATGACGACCCGCGGGCGGGCGAGGTAGCGGCGCTTGTGCACTTTGAGGATGAAATACCGCAGCATGCGCTCGGTGATCTCGAAGTCGGCGATGACGCCGTCCTTGAGCGGCCGGACCGCGACGATGTTGCCCGGTGTGCGGCCGATCATCTTCTTGGCCTCGGAGCCGACCGCCAGGATGCCGCCGGTGTTGGTGTTCACGGCCACCACGGACGGCTCGTTCAGGACGATCCCTCGGCCCCTGACGTACACCAGCGTGTTGGCGGTCCCGAGGTCGACAGCCATGTCACGGCCGATGAACGACATGTTGTTCGCCATGAGGATACGTCAGGCCTTCCCGAGCTTGAGCGGAGATTCCATCGTAGTCGCGACCGGAGCGGCGCGGAGTCGGGGTTCCGACGTCATTGTCATCAGAACACACAGCGGACCTCGGTAATGGTGACGTCGTGTCGGGATGTTTGGTTCCCGATCGATCGCGACATATGCCCGGTCCGGCGGGGGTGTTAGGCCAGACCGGGGAAGAACAGTTTGATCTCGCGGTCCGCGGACTCCTGCGAGTCCGAGGCGTGCACCAGGTTCTCCCGGACGATCGTGCCGAAGTCCCCCCGGATGGAGCCGGGCGCTGCTGCAATCGGGTCGGTCGGGCCGGCCAGGGCGCGCAGCCCCTCGACGACCCGTTCGCCCTCGACCACCAGTGCCACCGAGGGGCCGGACTCCATGAACTCCACCAGCGGCTCGTAGAACGGGCGTCCGACGTGCTCGGCGTAGTGCTGTTCGAGGATGCCGCGCTCCAGGGTCCGCATCTCCAGCGCGCCGATCGTCCAGCCCGCCTTGCGCTCGATGCGGCCGAGGATCTCACCGACCAGGCCACGGCGTACTGCGTCGGGCTTGAGAAGGACGAGGGTGCGCTGGGACACGGTGCGGCTCCTGCTGCATACGGGAAGACGGTGAACGCTGGTACGACGAGCCTACAAGGCGGCTCTCAGGCTGCTTGCGCCGCGTTCCTCGCCTTGGCTTCGTCGACCTTGCGGCCGTAGTGGATCGCCGCCCACCACAGCCCGCCGAAGACCAGCCCGAGGAAGAACATCGTACCGACCACGAAGCCGCTCGCGAACAGGCCGACCTGCAGCGCCCAGCCGACGACCAGGGCGCCCGGCCTGCCCAGGTAGCCGCACAGCAGGACGCACAGCGCCATCGCGACACCGGACACCGTCCACACGGTGCCCATCGACAGGTCGGGATTCTTCATCGCGACCAGCCCGGCGAAGCCGATGACGAAGAACTCGCCGATCAGCGTGCTCGAACAGAGCGTCCGCATGGACCCAGCCCCTTACTTGCGGCCCAGCAGCAGCCGGGCCTCTCCCACGGTGATGACGGAACCGGTGACCAGCACACCGGCACCCGAATACACGCCCTCGTCCTCGGCCAGGGTGATGGCCGCCTCCAGGGCGTCGTCGAGCCGCGGCTCGACCTGGACACGGTCCTCGCCGAAGACCTCGACGGCCAGTGCCGCCAGCTCGTCCACGTCCATCCCGCGGCGGGTGGAGTTGCGGGTCACCACGACCTCGGAGAGCACCGGCTCGAAGGCTTCGAGCAGCCCGCGCACGTCCTTGTCCCCGCTCGGGCCGATCACGCCGACCAGATGGGTGAAGTCGAAGACCTCGCTGATCGCCGCCGCGGTGGCCAGCGCGCCCGCCGGGTTGTGCGCCGCGTCCAGCACCACGGTGGGACTGCGGCGGACCACCTCCAGGCGGCCGGGCGAGGTGACGGAGGCGAAGGCGGTACGCACGGTGTCCACGTCCAGCGTGCGCTGGTGCATCCGGCCGATGCCGAAGAAGGCCTCGACGGCGGCCAGCGCGACCGCGGCGTTCTGCGCCTGGTGCTCGCCGTGCAGCGGCAGGAAGACCTGGTCGTACTCGCCGCCGAGGCCGCGCAGCGTCAGCAGCTGCCCGCCGATGGCGATCTCGCGCCGGGCGACGCCGAATTCCATGCCCTCGCGGGCCACCGTGGCGTCCGCCTCGACGGCGCGCTTGAGCAGCACCTGGGCGGCGTCCACGGGCTGCCTGCCCAGCACGGCGGTGGCGTCCTTCTTGATGATGCCGGCCTTCTCACCGGCGATCTGGCCGGGTGTGGAGCCGAGCCGGTCGGTGTGGTCCAGCGCGATCGGGGTGACCACGGCGACCTGCCCGTCGACCACGTTGGTCGCGTCCCAGCTGCCGCCCATGCCGACCTCGACCACGGCGACGTCGACCGGCGCGTCCGCGAAGGCGGCGTAGGCCATCGCGGTGAGCACCTCGAAGAACGACATCCGGTACGGCTGGGCCGCGTCGACCATCCCGATGTACGGCTGCAGGTCGCGGTAGGTCTCGATGAAGTGCTCGGCGCTGATGGGGGTGCCGTCCAGGCTGATCCGCTCGGTGACGGACTGCACGTGGGGGCTGGTGTAGCGGCCGGTGCGCAGTTCGAAGGCGAGCAGCAGCCGCTCGACCATCCGGGCGGTGCTGGTCTTGCCGTTGGTGCCGGTGATGTGGATCGCCGGGTACGCGCGCTGCGGCTCGCCCAGCACGTCCATGATCGCGGCCATCCGGTCGAGCGACGGCTCCAGCTTGGTCTCGGGCCAGCGGCCGAGCAGCTCCTCCTCGACCTCCCGCAGCTCGCGGTCGACCGCCGGGTCGGCGGGCCGGGACGGTACGTCGTCGGCCGCGGCGGGGCTGATGCCGGCGCGCAGCGTGCGGCTGCCCGCCTCGATGACGGCCATGTCCACCTCGCGCGGCCCCGCGCCGGTGGCGGGGTCGGCGTCGGCTTCGTCGGGGTGCGGATCGTCCGCGGTGTCGCCGTTCGGGGGGAGGTCGGTCACGGGGTCCAGTCTACGGAAGGCGGCCCCGGCCTCACGGCCAGGGCCACCACGCTCATCTGTGCTCATCCGTACGCCGATCGGCTCCCCCGTGTCCGCCGGTGCTTGCGCCCGCCTCGGGCGTCAGCCCTGGGGCAGGGCGCCCAGCTGGGCGGTGATCCGCTCGACGTCCGCCTCGGCCGACGCCAGCCGGGCCCTGATGCCGGCCACGACCTTCTCCGGCGCCTTCGCCAGGAAGGCCTCGTTGCCGAGCTTGCGGCCCGCGTCGGCGATCTCCTTCTCGGCCAGGCCGAGGTCCTTGGTGAGCCGCCTGCGCTCGGCGGCCACGTCGATGGTGCCGGACAGGTCCAGCTCCACGGTGACGCCGGCCACCGGCAGCGACGCGGTGGCGTGGAAGCCGTCGGCGGCCGGCAGGAGCCGCAGCAGCTGCCTGATGGCGCCCTCGTGCGGCGCCAGCGCGGAGGCGGTCCCGCCGGCGGCGGCGTCCAGGACGAGCCGGGCCGGGACCTTCTGGCCGGGCTGCAGCCCCTGGTCGGCGCGGAAGCGGCGGACCTCGGTGACGACCCGCTGGACCTCGGCGATCTCCGCCTCGGCCGCCGGGTCGCGGAAGCCGCTGTCCTTCGGCCAGTCCGCGACGACCAGCGACTCGCCGCCGGTCAGCGTCGTCCACAGCGTCTCGGTGACGAAGGGGATGACCGGGTGCAGGAGCCGCAGCAGCACGTCGAGGACCTCGCCGAGGACCCGCCCGGAGACCCGGGCGCCCTCGCCGCCGGCGAAGAAGACGGTCTTGGACAGCTCGACGTACCAGTCGAAGACCTCGTCCCACGCGAAGTGGTAGAGGGAGTCGCTGAGCTTGGCGAACTGGTAGTCGTCGTAGAAGGCGTCGACCTCCGCGACGGTGGCGTTGAGCCGGGACAGGATCCAGCGGTCCGCGGCGGGCAGGTCGCCCGGCTCGGGCAGCGGGCCGTCGACGGTGGCGCCGTTCATCAGCGCGAACCGGGTGGCGTTCCACACCTTGTTGGCGAAGTTGCGGGAGGCCTTGACCCAGTCCTCGCCGATCGGCACGTCGGCGCCGGGGTTGGCGCCGGTGGCCAGGGTGAAGCGGACGGCATCGGAGCCGTAGGCGTCCATCCAGTCCAGCGGGTCGACCGAGTTGGGGTTGGACTTCGACATCTTCTTGCCGAACTCGTCCCTGACCAGGCCGGTCAGCGCGATGGTGTGGAAGGGCGGGACACCGTCCATGGCGTACAGGCCGAACATCATCATCCGGGCGACCCAGAAGAAGATGATGTCGTGGCCGGTCAGCAGGACGTCGGTCGGGTAGAACTTCTCCAGGTCAGGAGTGCGCTCCGGCCAGCCGAGCGTGGAGAACGGCCACAGCCCGGAGGAGAACCAGGTGTCGAGGACGTCGGAGTCCTGCGTCCAGCCCTCGCCGGCGGGAGGCTGCTCGTCGGGTCCGACGCAGACCTGCTCGCCGCCCGGGCCGTACCAGACCGGGATGCGGTGGCCCCACCACAGCTGCCGCGAGATGCACCAGTCGTGCATGTTGTCGACCCAGTCGAAATACCGCTTCGACAGCTCCGGCGGGTGGATCCGCACCCGCCCGTCGCGGACCGCGTCACCGGCGGCCTTCGCGAGCGGTTCGACCTTGACCCACCACTGGAGCGACAACCGCGGCTCGATGGTGGTCCTGCAGCGCGAACAGTGGCCGACGGAGTGGACGTACGGCCGCTTCTCGGCGACGATCCGGCCCTGCTCGCGCAACGCGGCGACGATCGCGGAGCGCGCCTCGAAGCGGTCGAGCCCCTCGAAGGGCCCGGGCACCGTGATGACGGCACGCTCGTCCATGACCGTCAGCGACGGCAGGCCGTGCCGCTGGCCGATGGCGAAGTCGTTGGGGTCGTGCGCCGGGGTCACCTTGACCGCGCCGGTGCCGAACTCCGGGTCGACGTGGGCGTCCGCGACGACCGGGATCGTGCGGTCGGTCAGCGGCAGCTTGATCCGCTTGCCGACCAGGTGCGCGTAGCGCTCGTCGTCCGGGTGGACGGCGACCGCGGTGTCGCCGAGCATCGTCTCGACGCGGGTGGTGGCGACCACGACGGTCTCGTCGCCCTCGCCGTACTTCAGCGAGACCAGCTCGCCGTCGTCGTCCTGGTAGTCCACCTCGATGTCGGAGATGGCCGTCAGGCAGCGCGGGCACCAGTTGATGATCCGCTCGGCCCGGTAGATCAGCTCGTCGTCGTACAGCTTCTTGAAGATGGTCTGGACGGCCCTGGACAGGCCCTCGTCCATGGTGAAGCGCTCGCGGGACCAGTCGACGCCGTCACCGAGGCGGCGCATCTGGCCGAGGATCCGCCCGCCGTACTCCTCTTTCCACTGCCACACCCGCTCGACGAAGGCCTCACGGCCGATGTCGTGCCGGGACTTGCCCTCCTCGGCGAGCTGCTGCTCGACCTTGTTCTGGGTGGCGATGCCGGCGTGGTCCATGCCCGGCAGCCACAGCGACTCGTAGCCCTGCATCCGCTTGCGGCGGGTGAGGGCGTCCATCAGCGTGTGCTGGAAGGCGTGGCCGAGGTGCAGGCTGCCGGTGACGTTCGGCGGCGGGATGACGATCGTGTACGGCGGCTTGTCGCTCTTGGCGTCGGCCTCGAAGTAGCCGCGCTCCACCCAGCGCTCGTACAGCGGCCCCTCTACGTCGGCCGGCGCATAGGTCGTCGGCAGTCCGGGGTTGCTGTTCGGCCCGTCGTGGGGGCGCTGAGTGTTGTCGGTCACGGGCCGATTCTACGGTGGCGTGCCGGGCTGTTACGAATCAGTTGCCCCCACAGGGTAGGCGAGGCCGAAGGGTCGGGGCGCACGCCGATCGAGCCCCCTCGGTGAAAGGGGGGCACCGCGTCCGCGAAGATGGACCGACCATGTCAACGGAGGGGACCTCGTTCCGATGAGCAACAACCAGCCGCCGCCGAATCCTTACGGGCAGCAGCCGCCCAACCCGTACGGCCAGCAGCCGCAGCAGCAGCAGCAGCCCGGCTACGGCTACCCGCAGCAGGACCAGCCGGGTTACGGCTACCCGCAGCAGGGCCAGCCCGCGCAGCCGGCGTACGGCCAGCCGCCGCAGCAGCCCGGATACGGCCAGCAGCCGCAGCAGCAGCCGGGTTACGGCTACCCGCAGCAGGGCCAGCCCGGCCAGCCGGCGTACGGCCAGGTGCCGCCGCAGCAGCCCGGATACGGCTACGGCCAGCCGGCCGCCCCGCAGGATGGTGGCAACGGCAAGCGCACCGCCATCATCGCCGGCGTCGTCGTGGCGCTGGTCGCGGTCGCCGCCGGCGTCTTCTTCGCCACCAAGGGCTCCGGCAGCGGCGGCCTGAAGGACGACGGCAAGAAGTACAAGCTGATCACCCCGGAGACGGTCGCCACCGACTACAAGAAGAACGCCGAGGTGTCCGGCGACGACAGCGCGGGTTTCGACAGCAGCGACCTCACCTTGATGAAGTCGCTCGGCATGACCAACCCGACGCAGGCTCAGGCCGGCTACATCAAGGGCGCCATGACATCCGGCACCCTGCTCGAATTCAGCGGCTCCTACGGGCACATCGCGGACCCGAAGAAGCTCGCCGACGGCATGATGGCCGACCTGCGCAAGCAGGCGGCGAAGCCCAGCAAGGACAACACCAAGACCGAACTCGTCGGTGACGTCCAGACGGTGCACCCGGCCGGCGCGGACGACGCGGTGGTCGAGTGCCAGCAGGCCAAGATCACCGACACGTCCCAGGCGGGCAAGGCCGTTCCGGTGACCATCTGCCTGTGGGCCGACTACAGCACGCTGGGTACGGCCATCCCGATCGACCTCGCGGCGGCGACCGGCACCGGCGGTTCCGGTACCGCCCTGTCCGTCGACGACGCCGCGGACCTGCTGTCCAAGGTCCGCAAGGACACCCGGGTGCCGCTCACGTAAGCACCCCCGGTCCTCCGCACGCCAAGGGGGCGCCCCCGGTCCCGGACCGGGGGCGCCCCCTTCGTGCCGTGCGGCGCGTGCGGCTACGCGCTCTTCTGCTCGCCCTTGCCCACGATGCGCGGCTCGCGCGGTACCAGGGTGGGGTTGACGTTGGAGTGGACGACGTCGGCGGTGATCACCACGCGCGCCACGTCCTTGCGGGACGGCACCTCGTACATCACCGACTGGAGCACTTCCTCCATGATGGCCCGCAGGCCGCGCGCGCCGGTCTGCCGCAGGATCGCCTGGTCGGCGATGGCCTCCAGCGCGGCGCGCTCGAACTCCAGCTCCACACCGTCGAGTTCGAACAGTTTTTGGTACTGCTTAACCAGCGCGTTACGCGGCTCGACGAGAATCTGCAGCAGCGCCTCGCGGTCCAGGTTGTGCACGCTGGTGATGACCGGGAGGCGGCCGATGAACTCGGGGATCATCCCGAACTTCACCAGGTCCTCGGGCATGATCTCCTGGAACTGGTCGGCGGCCTGGATCTCCCGCTTGGACCGGATCGTCGCGCCGAAGCCGATGCCCTTGGCGCCGGCCCGCGACTCGATGATCTTCTCCAGGCCGGCGAAGGCGCCGCCGACGATGAACAGCACGTTGGTGGTGTCGATCTGGATGAACTCCTGGTGCGGGTGCTTGCGGCCGCCCTGCGGCGGCACGCTCGCGGTGGTGCCTTCCAGGATCTTCAGCAGCGCCTGCTGCACGCCCTCGCCCGAGACGTCCCGGGTGATCGACGGGTTCTCGCTCTTGCGGGCCACCTTGTCGATCTCGTCGATGTAGATGATCCCGGTCTCGGCCTTCTTGACGTCGTAGTCCGCGGCCTGGATCAGCTTCAGCAGGATGTTCTCGACGTCCTCGCCGACATAGCCGGCCTCGGTCAGCGCGGTGGCGTCGGCGATGGCGAACGGCACGTTCAGCATCCGGGCCAGCGTCTGGGCCAGCAGCGTCTTACCGGAGCCGGTGGGGCCGAGCAGCAGGATGTTGGACTTCGCCAGCTCGATCGCGTCGTCGTGGCCGGGGCGTCCGCTCTCCCCCGCCTGGACACGCTTGTAGTGGTTGTAGACCGCCACCGACAGCGCCTTCTTGGCGGGCGTCTGCCCGACGACGTAGCCCTCGAGGAACTCGTAGATCTCCCGGGGCTTGGGGAGATCCTCCCAGCGGACCTCGGAGGACTCGGCGAGCTCCTCCTCGATGATCTCGTTGCAGAGGTCGATGCACTCGTCGCAGATGTACACACCAGGGCCTGCGATGAGCTTCTTCACCTGCTTCTGGCTCTTTCCGCAGAACGAGCACTTCAGCAGGTCTCCGCCGTCACCGATGCGTGCCACGAGGTCTTTCCCCTTCGCCTGGGTTCCGCCGGCCTTCAACGGAGCCTGGTGCTTCTCTCATCGACGGTACCTTGCCGCGACCCCCGTGTGGGTCCCCCTTGGACGTACTCGCTCATCCGGGTCCGGGGGACCGCACGTGGGCCGGCGCCGCCTGCCGGGTGGTTCAGACGTTCACAGAGGTCTTGCGGGTGGAGACGATCTGGTCGACCAGACCGTACGCCAGGGACTCCTCGGCGGTCAGGATCTTGTCCCGCTCGATGTCCTCCCTGATCTGCTCGATCGGGGTGGTGGAGTGCTTGGCCAGCATCTCCTCCAGCTGCTGCCGCATCCTGATGATCTCGTTGGCCGCGATCTCCAGGTCGGAGACCTGGCCGCGGCCGGTCTCGCTGTACGGCTGGTGGATCAGGATCCGGGCGTTCGGCAGCGCCATCCGCTTGCCGGGGCTGCCGGCGGCCAGCAGGACGGCCGCGGCGGACGCCGCCTGCCCCATGCAGACCGTCTGGATGTCCGGCTTCACGAACTGCATCGTGTCGTAGATCGCGGTGAGCGCGGTGAACGAGCCGCCGGGGCTGTTGATGTAGACCGAGATGTCCCGGTCGGGGTCCATCGACTCCAGGCACAGCAGCTGCGCCATGACGTCGTTGGCGGAGGCGTCGTCGATCTGCACGCCGAGGAAGATCACCCGCTCCTCGAAGAGCTTCGCGTACGGGTCGTACTCGCGCACGCCCTGCGAGGTGCGCTCCACGAAGCGCGGGATGACGTAGCGGGCCTCGGCGCCGAACACGCCGGGCCGCTCGGCCTCGGTGCGCTCGTACAGGCCGCTGCCGGGGAAGTTCAAGGGATTCACGTCCACCGTCCTGGTGATGAGGAGCTTCGAGTGATCAGGGGCTGCTCGGCAGGGCGCCCGGGCTCAGGAGGCCGCACCGGTGCCGCCGCCGCCGGGCACATGCGCGGCGGAGAGCATGACCCCGTCCAGCAGGCCGTACTCCTGGGCCTCCTCGGCCGAGAACCAGCGGTCCCGGTCGGAGTCCTTGGTGATCTGCTCGAAGGTCTGGCCGGAGTGCTGCGCGATCAGCTCCGCCATCCGGCGCTTGGTGTGCAGCAGCTGCTCCGCCTGGATCTTGATGTCGGTGGCGGAGCCGCCGAGGCCCGCGGAGGGCTGGTGCATCAGGATCCGGGTGTTCGGCAGCGCGAACCGCTTGCCGGGGGTGCCCGCGGTGAGCAGGAACTGCCCCATCGAGGCGGCCATGCCCATCGCGATGGTCACGACGTCGTTCTGGATGAACTGCATGGTGTCGTAGATCGCCATGCCGGCGGTCACCGAACCGCCGGGGCTGTTGATGTAGAGGAAGATGTCCTTGTCCGGCTCAGCGGCCAGCAGCAGCAGCTGCGCGGTGATCTTGTTGGCGATGTCATCGTCGACCGCCTGGCCGAGGAAGATGATTCGCTCGCCGAGCAGTCGGTTGTAGACCTGGTCGCCGAGTCCACCGGGGTTCGGGTCGCCGGCGGCGGAAGGCATCGGAGTCGTCACGTTTCCACCTGCTCGTTGTCGGACGGTAGACATGCCGTCACAGGGTCTTCGTCTGGGCCGGGTACCGCCCCCTCGCGGGAACCGCACCCTTTCTCCTTACGGACCCTAACGCGCGGGTGGTGGCCGAGAATCCTGTACGGCCACCTGTTCGCTGTCAGCGCATGGCCTCCATGTCGCCCCGACATGGGGGCGAGGGCGCCCCCCACGCTCCCGGGTGCCCCCCAGGCGCGCGTGGGGGCACCCCCAGGCGCCCCTGAGGGGCGAGGCGTCAGGCCTGCTCGGGCTCGGCGGCGTCACCCTCGGCGGGGGCGTCCTCGGTGGAGGCGTCCGTGGAGGCGTCCTCGGAGGCCGCGTCCTCGTCCTCGTCCTCGTCGGCGAGGTCCACGACCTCACCGTTGGTGTCGGTGACCTTGGCGGCCTCCACGACGACCGCGAGGGCCTTGCCGCGGGCGACCTCGCCGACCAGCATCGGGACCTGGCCGCCCTCGACGACTGCCTGGGCGAACTGGTCGGGGCTCATACCGGAGGACGCGGCCCGCCGCATGAGGTGCTCGGTGAGCTCCTCCTGGTTGACCGACAGCTTCTCCTTGTTGACCAGCTCGTCGAGGATGAACTGGGTCTTGATGCCCTTGACCGCCTGGGTCTCCAGCTCCGCGTCGTACTCCTCGCGGGTCTTGCCCTCGCGCTCCAGGTACGTCTCCCAGGTCAGCCCCATCTGCGGGAACTGGTGGTGCTCCAGGTTGTGCGTCCTGGTCTCGATCTCGTCCTTGAGCAGCTTCTCCGGGATCGGCACCTCGGTGAGCTCGATGAGCGCGTCGAGGACCTTCTCCTGGGCGGCCGTGGCCTGGTCGTACTGCTTCATCGACTCGAGGCGCTTGCGGCTGTCCGCCCGCAGCTCCTCCAGCGTGTCGAACTCGCTCGCCAGCTGGGCGAAGTCATCGTCCAGCGCGGGGAGTTCGCGCTCCTGCACGTCGGAGACGTCGACCTTGACCTCGGCCGGCCGGCCCGCCGCGGAGCCGCCCTTCAGCTCGGAGGTGAAGGTCGCCGAGCCGCCCGCGGACAGGCCGGTGACGGCCTCGTCGATGCCGTCGAGCAGCTGGCCGGAGCCGATGGTGTAGCTGACGGCCGAGGCGATGCCGTCGGCGAGCACCTCGCCGTCGACGGAGGCCTCCAGGTCGACCACGACGACGTCGCCCTCGGCGGCCGGGCGGTCCACGGTGGTGGTCGAGGCGAAGCGGTCGCGCAGCTGCTCCAGCGACTTCTCGACGTCCTCGTCGGTGACCTCGACGGCGTCGACGGTGACCTCGATGCCGGAGTAGTCCGGGATCTCGATGGCCGGCCGGATGTCCACCTCGGCGGTGAACTTCAGCTCGTCGCCGTCGTTGAACTCGGTGATGTCGACGTCGGGCTGCCCGAGCACGTTCAGCTCACCCTCGCTGACCGCCTCCGTGTAGAACTTCGGCAGCGCGTCGTTGATGGCCTCTTCGAGGACCGCGCCACGGCCGAACCGCTGGTCGATGACGCGCGCAGGGATCTTGCCCTTGCGGAAGCCCGGCACCGTGACCTGCTCGTTGATCTTCTTGTACGCCGCGTCGAGGCTGGGCTTGAGCTCCTCGAAGGGCACCTCGACAGTGAGTCGAACCCGGGTCGGGTTCAGAGTCTCGACGGCGCTCTTCACGGTTGGGTCTCCTTGGGGCTTTACGTTGATGGGGGCGGACCTTCGGTACGAGTCGTACGTCCGGCACTCGGCCTGGCCGCGTGCCCGGTCGCCAGCGGCCCATCCTACCGGTACCACAAAGCCCGCCGGGCGGGGCCGGACGAGAGCCCCCGGCCGCCGCCACCGTATGCGCCGGCCCGCGCGGAACTGTCTGGTCGGGGTGGCCGGATTCGAACCGACGGCCTTCCGCTCCCAAAGCGGACGCGCTACCAAGCTGCGCCACACCCCGCTGGTGCGACACGTAGAGTACATGCACCGTCGACCGTGGGCAGCCGCTTTTCGCCCCGCCCCTCATCCGGTTCGACCGACAACCGCACGGTGTGCCAGAATCTGAGGCGCTGCGGGCGTAGCTCAATGGTAGAGCCCTAGTCTTCCAAACTAGCTACGCGGGTTCGATTCCCGTCGCCCGCTCTTCGGCCTCCGGCCCGGGTTCGTTCCCGGTGACCGGGGGCGTTTTTCGTTGCGGGGCGGGCGGGGCGGGGTCAGTCGACCGGGATGCCCTGGGGGGACTTGATGCGGCGCATGATCATCTGGGAGTTGACGTCGCTGACGCCCGGCAGGGCGATGAGCTTCTCGGTCCAGAAGCGCTCGTAGGCGTCGGAGTCGGCCACCGCGATGCGCAGCAGGCAGCCGGGGGCGCCGTAGAGGCGGTAGGCCTCGACGACGTCGGTGGTGGACTGGACCTGGGCCTCGAAGGCGGCGACGGAGTCGCGGTCGCGGTGGACCTCGACCGAGGCGAAGACCTCGAAGCCGCGTCCGACGGCCGCCGGGTCGACCACCGCGCGGTAGGTCTGGATCACCCCGTCGTCCTCCAGCTGGCGCACCCGGCGCAGGCAGGGGGAGGGGGTCAGGCCGACGCGCTGGGCCAGCTCCTGGTTGGTGAGCCGGCCGTCTGCCTGAAGTTCGCGCAAGATGCTTCTGTCGATGGCGTCCATCGCAGCAGTATCAGCCAGGTTTCACCCAAATACCAGCCGGTATTAGCAATCATATGGCGGGTCTACGCGCATATCATTGCAGTAGCGATCCGGCACCGCTGTCCCGCCATGCCCTCATCGGTATCGGCGGCACCGCCGGGCGCGGTCGGCACATCGGCAGCAGTGGAGGCGGAGGCATCGTGCGGCACGTCGTGGTCATCAGTACCGGAGGCACCATCGCCAGCCGATGGCAGGGCGACGGCTACGCGGCGGAGGCCGCCGGGCAGGAGGTCCTGGAGGCCGGCGCGGTGCCCGAGGACGTCGAGGTGCGGGTAGTGGACCTCTTCACCGTCAACAGCTCGCGGCTGACCACCGACCACCAGCTGCGGCTGCTGCACGCGGTGCACGACGCGCTCGCCGACCCCGAGGTGGACGGCGTCGTGGTCACCCACGGCACCGACACGCTGGAGGAGTCCGCCTTCTTCGTCGACCTCTTCCACGGCGACCGGCGCCCGGTGGTCTTCACCGGCGCCCAGCAGCCGCTGGACGCGGCGGACGGCGACGCGGCGGGCAATCTGTACGACGCGCTGCTGACGGCCGTCTCCGGCCGGGACATCGGCGCCGTGATCGTCTTCGCCGGGCAGGTCTTCGCCGCCCGCGGCACGGTCAAGCGGCACACCGTGGACGCCCGGGCCTTCGGCGCCCCGGACGGTCAGCCGCTGGGCCGGGTCGAGTTCGGCCGGGTGAGCTGGGGGCGCCGGCAGCCGCGGCGCGCGCCGCTGCCGCTGCCCGAGCGCGGCAGCGCCACCCCCCGGGTGGACATCGTGATGCACCACAGCGACGCCGACTCGGTGCTCTTCGACGCGGCGGTCGGGGCCGGCGCCCGCGGCATCGTGCTGGTCGGCACCGGCGCGGGCAACGCGAACCCGGAGATCGCCGACGCCGTGCGCCGGGCCGTCGCAGCCGGGGTGCACGTCGCGGTCAGCACCCGGGTGGCCGCCGGCGCCGTGGCGCCGCTCTACACCGGCGGCGGCGCGGTCGACCTGGCCGCGGCGGGCGCCCTGCTGACCGGCACGCTCAAGCCGGGGCAGGCCCGTATCGCGGTGCTCGCCGCGCTGCTGGCGGACGAGGGCACGGGAGCCGGAGCGGGGCTGCGCCGGATCCTGGACGCCGCCCCCGAGGCGGCGCCCGCGTCAGATCTTTATCTGGTTGATGGTGTCGGCCACTGAGTTCAGGAACCGGTTGATGTCCGGCGCCATGTTCGTGGACGCGAGGAAGAAGCCGAACAGGGCGGCGACGATCGCCGGGCCGACCTTTATCGTCTTGCTCCGGATCATCACCACCAGGACGATCGCGAGCAACAGTGCGGCGGACAGGGAGATAACCACAGCGGATCACTTCCTCTTTCGGTTCCTTGCCGGTCCGGGGACCACGCCGCGCCCCCGCCTCGCCCGTACCCATCGTGCCACCGGTGACCGGCAATCAACGCCCGTACGACACACGGCCCATAGTCCCATTCCCGTGGGCTAGTCGCGGCACACCACCAGCAGCGCACGGTCGTCGTTGACGTCCTTGGCCACCGCCTCGATCAACCGCCAGGCGGAGCCGCGGAATCCGGTGGCCACGAAGCGGTCGGCCTCGCCGATCAGCCGGTCCATACCCTCGGCGATGTCCCGCTCCGCGGTCTCCACCAGCCCGTCGGTGAACAGCATCAGCACGTCACCGGACCGCAAGGTGCCCTTGACGCCGTGGAATTCGGCCCCGTCGTAGACGCCCAGGAGCGGCCCCTCCGCGGCCTTCTCCTCCCATCGCCCGCTGCCGGCGTGCAGTTGGACGCCCGGCGGGTGGCCCGCGGAGAGCAGTTCGTAGTCGCCGCTCTCCAGGTCGAGCACCAGGTGCACGGAGGTCGCGAAGCCCTCCTCCCAGTTCTGCCGCAGCAGGTAGCCGTTCGCGGCGGTGAGGAAGGCGTGCGGCGGCAGCGAGCCGAGCAGGCCGCCGAAGGCGCCGGACAGCAGCAGCGAGCGCGAGGCGGCGTCCATGCCCTTGCCCGACACGTCGGTGAGCACCGCTTCGAGCACCCGGCCGCCCGAACTGCGGGTGGCGACCACGAAGTCGCCGGAGAACGACTGGCCGCCGGCCGGCCGCAGCGACATCTCGGCGTGCCAGCCGCCGGGCAGCCGCGGCAGCCTGCTCTGCACGCGGATTCTTTCCCTGAGGTCGAACAGCATCGTGTGGCCGCCCCGCCACGGCACTCCGACCCTGGCCCTGAACTGGGCGATGATCAGGCCGGTCAGGGCCACCGCGGTCACCACGAGCACCGTGCCGGGGGTGACCCGGGCGGGCCCCTCGCGGTAGGGGCCGAGCGCGGCCGACTCGGCGATCAGCGCGACGGCGGAGGCCGCGTAGACCAGCAGCAGGCTGGAGGGGCGCAGCAGCAGCCCGCCGGCCAGGATCGGCAGCACCAGGGCGCTGGGCGGGCACCATTCGGACGTGACCACGGTCGTGTACGCCAGGATCGGGATCATCGCGATCAGGACGCCGAGGCCGGCCCAGTCGGAGGCGCCGCCGCGGAAGTAGTCGACGGCGGACTTGCGCACGCCGAGGCGGGCCCGGTGCAGTCTTCTGCGCCACCTGAGCCGAGGCCCCTCGCCCACCACCGTCTTCGCCATGTTCCGGCGACCCTATCCACGGATGGCCCTGCCGTGCAGGCCGGATGGGTTGTGAGCCGTCCGGGTGAGCTGTTACGGGGCCGATGATGCCCACGGGGCCGCCGCGGGAAACCAGCGGGACCGCCCGGGGAAAATATGTATCCCCGCAGCGGGTCGTCCTGGTAGGCAGAGGACATGAAGATCGATCTGCGGGTGCTTGCGGCCGAGGACTGGGAGGAGTTCGCGCTCCGCCTCGAGCGGGCCTTCGGCGATGCCGAGGACCCCGAGGAAATGGCGATGTGGCGGGATTTCCTGCCGTTCGAGCGGTCGATCGCCGCCTGGGCCGACGGCGGGATCGTCGGCACCGCGGGCGCCTTCGACTTCCGGATGACCGTGCCGGGCGGCACCCTGCTCGACGCGGCCGGCGTCACCATGGTCAGCGTCCAGCCGACGCACCGCCGCCGTGGCGTGCTCACCGCGATGATGCGCCGGCAGTTGGACGACTTCCGCGACCGCGGCCTCACCGTGGCGCTGCTGACCGCCTCCGAGCCGTCGATCTACGGCCGGTTCGGCTACGGCGCCGCCACCCGGCAGCTGCACGGGCTGATCGACACCACCCGGGTCTCGGTGGCGGTGCCGCCGGGCGCCGACGCGGTGCGGCTGCGGCTGGTGACCCCGGCGGAGGGCGTGGCGGCCTGCGAGGCGGTCTACGCCCGCCTGGTGCCCACCAGGCCCGGCATGCTGGCCAGGCAGCCGCAGTGGGAGCGGCTGCCGCTGATGGACCCGCCCAGCGCCCGCGGCGGCTTCGGCGCGCGGTTGTGCGTGCTCGCGGAGGTCGACGGCGAGGTGCGCGGCTACGCCCGCTACAGCGTCAAGGCCGGCGGCACCCGGCTCGGCGTGCCCGACAGCACCGTCAAACTGCGGGACGTCGAAGCACTCGATCCGGTGACGTACGCGGCCCTGTGGCGCTACCTCACCGAGATCGACCTGGCCGCCCGGCTGACCTTCCACAACCGCCCGGTCGACGATCCGGTGCAGCAGATCGTCTCCGACATCCGGCGCTGCGACTTCGGCTGGCGCGACGGGCTGTACGTACGCCTGGTGGACCTGCCCGCCGCCCTCGCGGCGCGCGCCTACACCGCGCCGGTCGACGTGGTCCTCGACGTCGAGGACGCCTTCTGCCCGTGGAACACCGGGCGCTGGCGGCTGGCGGGCGACGCCACGGGGGCGAGCTGCGTGCGGACCTCTGACCCGGCCGACCTCGCCCTGGGAGCGCGGGAGTTGGGCACCGCCTATCTCGGCGGCCACGGCCTGCGGGCACTGGCCGGTGCGGGGCTGGTCGCCGAACTGCGCCCCGGCGCGCTGGCCGAGGCGTCGGCCGCCTTCCGCTCCGACCTGGACCCGTGGCTGCCGCACGGCTTCTAGGAGACGTGCGGGCTCAGGACTGGCAGGTGGGGCACCAGAAGAGGTTGCGGGCGTCCAGCGGCCGGGTGCGGACGGCGGTGCCGCAGACCAGGCACGGCTGCCCGGTTCGGCGGTAGACGTAGACCTCGCCGCCGTGGTCGTCCACCCGCGGCGGGCGGCCCATCGCCTCGGGCTCGTGCTCGGGGCGCACGGTGTCGATCCGGTTGGTGCGCACGCCCTCGCGCATCAGCGCCACCAGGTCGGCCCACATCGCGTCCCACACCGGCCGCGGCAGGTCGCGGCCGGGCAGGAAGGGGTCCACGCCGTGCCGGAAGAGCACTTCCGCGCGGTAGACGTTGCCGACGCCCGCGACGACCTTCTGGTCGAGCAGCAGCGCGGCCACGCTGATCCGGGACCTGGCCATCCTGGCGTGGACGCGCCCCGGGTCGTCGCCGGGGCGCAGCGGGTCGGGGCCGAGCCGGTCGTGTATCGCCTGCTTGTCGGGATCGGTGATCAGCGCGCAGGCGGCGGGGCCGCGCAGGTCGGCGTAATGCGACGGCGTGGCGATACGCAGCCGCACGGTGTCGCCCGGCGGCGGCGCCGGGCCGTCACCGAAGCCGAACTTCCCGATCAGCCCCAGGTGGACGTGCACCCAGCCGGTGTCGCCGAAGCCGAGGAAGAGGTGCTTGCCGTGCGCCTGCGCCCCGGTCATCACCCGGCCGTCGACCAGCGCGGCGCCGTCGGAGAACTTGCCCTGCGGGCTGCTCGCCCGCACCGTCCGGCCGCGGAACCGCTCGTCGTGGTCGGCGGCCAGCCGGTGGATCGTGTGGCCTTCGGGCATCGCCCGGTCAGTCCTGCCGGGGGTGGTTCGCCGGGATCGGCGGCAGCTCGCCGGTGGCCTCGTAGGCGGTGAGCATGTCGATCCGGCGCTGGTGGCGCTCCTCGTGCGAATACGGCGTCGTCAAGAACAGCTCGACGAACTTCACCGCGTCCTCCTGGGAGTGCATCCGGCCGCCGATGCTCAGCACGTTGGCGTCGTTGTGCTCGCGGGCCAGTGCGGCGGTCTGCTCGCTCCACGCCAGGGCGGCGCGGACACCGCGCACCTTGTTCGCGGCGATCTGCTCGCCGTTGCCGGACCCGCCGATCACGACGCCGAGGCTGCCGGGGTCGGCGGCGGTGCGCTCCGCTGCGCGGAGGCAGAAGGGCGGGTAGTCGTCCACCGCGTCATAGATGTGCGGGCCGCAGTCCACGGGCTGGTACCCGTTGCCTGTCAGCCATTCGACGAGGTGGTTCTTGAGTTCGAAGCCGGCATGATCCGAGCCGAGGTACACGCGCATGCCCCCAGTCTTCCACCCCCGGCCGTCCGCCCCGCCCGCACCCCGCCGGGCGAGGCGGACCCCCTATGCGGAGGGCCGGCTCAGCCGCCAGGCGGCCGGGAGGGCCGCCATCGCGAGGGCGGCCTTGAGGGCGTCGCCGAGCAGGTACGGGCGCAGGCCAAGCGTCAGCGCCTGGTGGGACGAGAGGTGGGCGGACCAGGCCAGGTAGGGGACGCCGACGGCGTAGATGACGGCGGAGCCGAGGGCCATGACGCCGGCGGTGCGCAGCACGGTGCGGTCGCCGCCGCGGCGGGCGAGGAAACCGACCACGCCGGAGGCGAGGAGCATCCCGAGGATGTAGCCGAAGCTCGGCATGGACCAGCCGGACGCGCCGCCGGCGAACCACGGCAGGCCGGCCGCGCCGGCGGCGGCGTACAGGCCGAGCGAGGCGACACCGCGGCGCGCGCCGAGCGCCGAGCCGACGAGCAGCGCGGCGAAGGTCTGGCCGGTGACCGGGACCGGGGAGCCCGGCACGGGCACGGACAGCTGGGCGGCCAGCCCCGTGAGCACGGCGCCGCCGGCCACCAGGGCGGCGTCCCTGAGCCGGGCGCGGCCGGCGGAGGACGCGGGAAGCAGGTCGGCGAGTACGGTTCCGGCCCGGCCGGGGGCAGCTGTGGCGCTCATCGGTTCTCCGCGGGTTGGGGGTGATCGGGGGGACACCGTGACGCTAACCCAGCCGTCGCGCCCCCTTCATCGTCGGACCCCGACAAAGCCGTGATCATCCGCTTGGAGACTCCCGCGCTCGGGCGCGGAGCCGTTTGACCAGGTCGCGTGACCCACGTCACGCGCGGCCACGACCGGGGCGGGTGCGTACGGGATCCGCCCCGGTCGTCTCGTCCTGTGCGGTTCCGCCAACTCAGGCGGGCTGGATGAGATCCCACCTGTTGCCGTAGAGGTCGTGGAAGACGACCACCGCGCCGTACGGCTCGTAGCGCGGCTCCTCCTCGAAGACGACGCCGGCCGCGACCATCCGCTTGTAGTCGCCGTCGAAGTCCTCGGTGTTCAGGAAGAGCCCGACCCGGCCGCCGGTCTGGTCGCCGACCCTGGCGGTCTGCGCCGGGGTGGTGGCCAGCGCGAGCAGCAGGCCGGTCTCGCGGGCGCCGGGCGGTGCGACGACGACCCAGCGGCCGCCGTCCTCCCGCGCGGTGTCCTCGCGCAGCTCGAAGCCGAGCGCGTGCGTGTAGTAGGCGACGGCCTCGTCGTAGTCCCGTACGACGAGGGACACCAGACCCAGGTGTGCCATGGTTCCCGACCGCTCTACTCGAAGCTGGGCCCGGCGGTGCGGGTGCGCTTGATCTCGTAGAAGCCGGGGATGGACGCCACCAGGAGCGTGCCGTCCCACAGCTTCGCCGCGTCCTCGCCCTTGGGGGCGGGGGTGACGACCGGGCCGAAGAAGGCGATCTGCTCGCCGTCGGAGCCGGGGACCGCGATCACCGGGGTGCCGACCTCCTGGCCGACCTTGTCGATGCCCTCCTTGTGGGAGGCGCGCAGTTCGGCGTCGTACGTGTCCTTGTCGGCGTAGTCGGCCAGCTCGGCCGGCAGCCCGACCGATACGAGCGCGGCGGCGATGGTCTCCTTGTTCCTGGGCTGCTCCTGGTTGTGGAAGCGGGTGCCGAGCGCCTCGTAGAGCGGGCCGACGACCTCGTCGCCGTGCAGCTGCTGTGCGGCGATCACCACCCGGACCGGCCCCCAGGCCTCCCGCAGGAAGTCGGCGTAGCCCTCGGGGAGGGTGTCGAGCTTGTCCTCGTTGAGCACGGCCAGGCTCATCACGTGCCAGCGCACCGTGATGGGGCGGAGCTTCTCGACCTCCAGCATCCAGCGGGACGTCATCCATGCCCAGGGGCACAGCGGGTCGAACCAGAAGTCGGCCGGTGTGGTGGTGGTCTCGGGGGCGGTCGCGGTCACTGCGTACTCCTCGGTCGTGGCATGGCACTCCTGAACGGACAACGCGGTGCCTGCGCGGCGGCATTCCCGCCGCGGCGCCACCGTACGCGCTGGTCGGCGCGGTCCTGTCGTACCACCGTGGAAGGATGCGGGGCGTTGCGTGTCCGTTTCCGGGGGTCATAGACGAAGGAGCCGCCCGTGCCCGGCGAGAACCTGAGCCGTGAGGAGGCCCGCGAGCGGGCCGCGATCCTGTCGGTGGAGCGCTACGACGTGGCGCTCGACGTGCGGACGGCGGTCGGTGCCGCGCCCGCGGACGCGGAGCGCACCTTCCGGTCCACCACGGTGATCGACTTCCGGTGCGCGCGCCCCGCAGCGTCGTCCTTCGCCGATCTCGTCGCCTCCGAGGTGACCTCGGTGCGGCTGAACGGCCGGGAGCTGGACCCCGCGGCGGTCTGGGACGGCGCCAGGATCGCCCTGGAGGGCCTCGCCGAGCGCAACACCCTGGTCGTCGACGCGCGTTGCGCCTACAGCCGTACGGGCGAGGGCCTGCACCGCTTCGAAGACCCGGAGGACGGCGAGGTCTACCTGTACACGCAGTACGAACCGGCCGACGCCCGCCGGGTCTTCGCGAACTTCGAGCAGCCGGACCTCAAGGCGCCCTTCACCTTCCAGGTGACCGCCCCGGAGAGCTGGACGGTGCTGTCCAACGCCGAGCCCGACGGCGAGCCCGGCGCGGCGGACGGCGGCGGCGCGACCACCCGCTTCCGCCCGACGCTGCCGATCGCCACGTACATCACCGCGGTCGTCGCCGGCCCCTACCACGTCGAGCGCGACCACTACTCGCGCGCCTTCGACGACAAGGTGACGCTCGACATCCCGCTGAGCGCGCTGTGCCGCCGCTCGCTGGCGCGGCATTTCGACGCCGACGAGATCTTCACCGTCACCAAGCAGGGCCTGGACTTCTACCACGACACCTTCGACTACCCGTATCCCTTCGGGAAGTACGACCAGGCCTTCGTGCCGGAGTACAACATCGGGGCGATGGAGAATCCGGGCTGCGTGACCTTCCGCGAGGAGTTCGTCTTCCGCGGCAAGGTGACGCGCGCGTCGTACGAGCACCGGGCCAGCGTGGTGCTGCACGAGATGGCTCACATGTGGTTCGGCGACCTGGTGACCATGCGCTGGTGGGACGACCTGTGGCTCAAGGAGTCCTTCGCGGACTTCATGGCGGCCTTCTCGCAGGTGGCGGCCACGCAGTACACGGAGGGCTGGATCACTTTCGCCAACCGCCGCAAGTCGTGGGCCTACCGCGCCGACCAGCTGCCGTCCACCCACCCGGTGGTCGCGGACATCCGCGACCTGGAGGACGCCAAGCTCAACTTCGACGGCATCACCTACTCCAAGGGCGCCTCGGTGCTCAAGCAGCTGGTGGCCTACGTCGGCGAGGACGCCTTCATGGAGGCGGCCCGGCGGTATTTCAGGCGGCACGCGTACGGCAGCACCGAACTGGCCGACCTGCTGTCGGTGCTCACCGAGACCTCGGGCCGCGACATGCCGGCCTGGTCGCGGGCGTGGCTGGAGACGGCGGGCGTCAACTCGCTGACCCCGCAGCTCGTCCTGGACGCCGAGGGCAGGATCACCGAGTTGGCGGTGCTGCAGACCGCGGACGACCCGGCGCACCCGCAGCTGCGCCCGCACCGCGTCGCGGTGGGCCTCTACCGGCGGATGCCCGGCGGCGCCCTGGAGCGGTACGCGCGGGCCGAGACCGACGTGGCGGGCCCGGTCACCGTGGTCGCCGAGCTGTCCGGCCGGCCGCGGCCCGACCTGGTGCTGGTCAACGACGACGACCTGACGTACTGCAAGGTCCGCTTCGACCCGGCCTCACTGGACACGCTGCGCTCCCACCTGGGCGACCTGTCGGACCCGCTGGCCCGGGCGCTGGCCTGGTCGGCGGTGTGGAGCCTGACCAGGGACGCGCTGATGCCGGCCGGCGACTACCTGGGCCTGGTGCTGCTCTTCGCGGGCCGGGAGAGCGACATCGGGGTGCTGCAGTCGCTGCACCTCCAGGCGCGGACCGCGCTGGCGCACTACGTGGCGCCGGACCGCCGCGACCTGGCGGCGACCGAGCTGGCCCAGGGCGCCCTGCACGAGCTGCGGCTCGCGGAGCCGGGCAGCGGGCACCAGCTGGCGTGGGCGCGGTTCTTCGCCTCGGTCGCCTCGTCGGCCGCCGACCTGCAGCTGCTGCACGGGCTGCTCGAGGGTTCGGCGAAGATCGACGGGCTGGTGGTGGACCAGGAGCTGCGCTGGACCTTCCTGGGCGCGCTGACCGCGCACGGCGCGGCGGACTCGGCGGCGATCGCCGCCGAGCGGGCCAGGGACGACACGGCCTCCGGCCACCGGCACGAGGTGCGCTGCCTGGCGGCGCGGCCCTCCGCCGCGGTCAAGGTGTCGGCCTGGGCCGACGTGGTGGACTCCGACGCGCTGTCCAACGCGCTGGTGGAGGCGACCATCGCGGGCTTCGTGCAGCCTTCCCAGCGTGACCTGCTCGCGCCGTTCACCGAGCGGTATTTCGCGTCGCTGGAGCGGCTGTGGGCGACCCGTTCGATCGAGACCGCGATGGCCGTGGTCACCGGGCTCTTCCCGGCCCTCCAGGACCCCTCGGCGACGCTGGCGGCCACCGACGCGTGGCTGAACGGCCACCCGGACGCCGCGCCCGCGCTGCGCCGCCTGGTGCTCGAAGGGCGGGACGACCTGGCGCGGGCCTCACGCGCTCAAACCTGCGACGCCCGCGCGGCCGAGGCGGCCCGCCCGGGCGCCGCGCTCTGACGACGGGCCACGGGCCGTCCCGCCTGGTGGGCGGCCCCTCGTCACCCGAACGGGGGAAATCCGCTGATCGGCGTCCGAACACCTGGACTTTAGCCCGGTCTTGTCCTGTTTTGTCGACGAGTAGGTAACAGCGGTTAGTGACCACCCGGGCGGCGGGAACGACGTCGCCATGAACACGAACTCCCGCACCCCCCGCGCGCTGGACCGCCGACTGCCCGCGCAGCAGCAGGTCCTGACCCTCCACCAACTGCGTGGCCTCGGCGTCAGCGCGGCCGCCGTCGCCGCCCGCTGCCGGCCGGGCGGACCCTGGCGGCAGGTGCTCCCCCAGGTGTATCTGCTGCACTCGGGGCGGCCGACGAGCCGGCAGCGGTTGCAGGCCGCGCTGCTCTACGCCGGCCGCGCCCCGCACGCGCACGGCCCGCGCGGCGGCGGCCGGGAGGCCATGGTGACGGGCTTGGCCGCGCTCGCCCTGCACCGCTTCTCGTGCGTGCCGCCGCTGCCGGGGCTGGCGCGCATCGACATCCTGGTGCCGCGCCAGCGGCGGCTGCGGGACGCCGGCGACGTGTCCATCCACCGCGCCCGCGATCTGCCCCGCCCGCAGGAGGTGGCCGGCCTGCCCTGCGCCCCGGTGCCGCGCGCCCTGGCCGACGCGGTCGCGGACCTGGACGACGCCGTGACCGTACGGCGGCTGCTGACCGAGGCCGTACGCGGCGGGCACTGCGACGCCGGCGCCGTCCTGCGCGAACTGGCCGGCGCGGGCCTGCTGGGGCGCCCGCAGGTGGCCGCGGCTGTCGCGGCGCTGCACGGCGCCGAGCGCGCCATGGCGGAGCAGCGGCTCTACGCGATGGTGCGCGACCAGCAACTGCCCGACCCGGTATGGAACGTGGAGCTGCGGCTGCCGAGCGGGCCGCCGCTGGGCGCCGTGGACGCCTACTGGCCCGAGCACGCGGTGGCCCTGGCCATCGACCCGCGGGCCGGGCGGCCGCCGGGCGGCTCGGCAATGGGCCACGGCTCGGCAATGGACGAGCACTCGGCAATGGACGGCGGCTTCGCCACGGACCGCGGCCCGGCGCTGGACGGCGTTTCCGCCATGGACGGCGCCCGCGGGCTCGGCGACGTCTACGCCGATCCGTTCGGCGACGCCCTTTACCGCGGGAACGGCGGCGAAACCTGCCTGCCGGTGGCGGAGTTCGGCGACGACGAGGTGTGGGCGCGCTGCGTACGGCAGCGCGAGCGGCTCGAAGCGCTGGGCATCACGCTCGTGCACGTCACCGCGGCCAAGCTGCGCGACGCGGCCGAGCAGCAGGCGGCCGTGGTGCGTACGGCCCTGGTGGCCGCGGCGGACCAGTTGCCCGCCGCCTATGTCGTGGTTTCCCCGCGCTGAGCTCGACCCCGCGGCTCTTGGGCGGTTTTGCGGTGGTCCGGCACTGGCGTAAACACGTCACCGACGGCCCAACGGAAGGTCAACGCACCACAAAGAGAGGCTTTTCCCGGCAGGGTGACGGGGCGTACGGTTCCGTTTTCCGAACACCCGCCCGACGGTCCGAACAGGATGCCCATGCCACTCGCTCACATACCAGGCACGAGACGCACGGCCCGGCTCGCGCTCGCCGCGGGCCTGGTGGCCGCGCTGACGGCCGCAGGTCCCGCGCTGGCGGTCGCCGACAGCGCGCCCACCGCGCCCACCACGGCTCCCGCCACCGGCTCGGACGCCCCCGCCGATCCCGGCAAGGACGCGGCGGACAAGCTCGGTTCCGCCGACGCCACCCTGCTGGCCAAGGCCAAGGCGGACGGCGACAAGAACGTCACCTTCATGATCGCCGGCAAGCCCGGCAGCACCGCGGAGATCACCTCCCGGCTGCACGCCCAGGGCGCCAGCGTCGGCCGGACCTACGACCAGCTCGGCTACGTCCGCGCCACCGTGCCCACCGCGAAGGCGGACGCGGCGATCGGCGCGGCCCAGAAGCTGCCCTCGGTGCTGGCCATCGACCTCAAGCAGGAGGTCAAGCTGGACGACCCGACGCCGGCCGCCGACACCACCGCCGCCGCGTCGCACCACCCGGCCGAGCCCGCGACCACCTACCCGGGCCCCGACCAGCACACCCCCGCCAAGAACCCGTACGAGCCCGCCTTCGAGACCGGCGCGGTGGACTTCGTCAAGGACCACCCCGCCGCCGACGGCCGCGGCATCACCATCGGCATCCTGGACTCCGGCGTCGACGTCGGCCACCCGGCGCTGCAGAAGACCACCACGGGCGAGCGGAAGATCATCGACTGGGTCACCGCGACCGACCCGATACTCGACGCCGACGCCACCTGGCGGCCCATGGTCACCGGCGTCACGGGGCCGTCCTTCACCGCGGCCGGCCGCGCCTGGACCGCGCCCGCCGGCAGCTACCTCTTCAGCACCTTCGCCGAGGCCGCCACCAAGGGCGGCGACATGCTCGGCGACCTCAACCGCGACGGCGACACCACCGACGTGTGGGGCGTGCTCTACGACCCGGCCGCCGGCACCGTCCGGGTGGACCTGAACAGCAACGGCGACTTCGGCGACGACACCGCCATGAAGCCGTACAAGGACGGCTTCCAGATCGGCCACTTCGGCACCGACGACCCGGCCACGCCGATCTCCGAGTCGATCCCGTTCACCATCGAGATCCGCAAAGACGTCCCGATGGACCCCTACGGGGGCACCTGGGTCGGCAAGAAGGCCGACTTCGTCAACATCGGCCTCGTGCAGTCCGAGCACGGCACGCACGTCGCAGGCATCACCGCCGCCAACGGGCTCTTCGGCGGCAAGATGAGCGGCGCCGCACCCGGCGCCAAGATCGTCTCCTCCCGGGCCTGCACCTGGAGCGGCGGCTGCACCAACATCGCGCTCACCGAGGGCATGACCGACCTGGTGGTCAACCACCATGTCGACGTCGTCAACATGTCCATCGGCGGCCTCGGCGCCCTCAACGACGGCGCCAGCGCCCGCGACCTGCTCTACAAGCAGCTCATCGACACCTACGGGGTGCAGCTGGTGATCTCCGCGGGCAACGACGGCCCCGGCGTCAACACCATCGGCGACCCCGGCCTGGCCGACCACGTCCTCAGCGTCGGCGCGTCCATCTCCCGTGAGACCTGGGCCGCCAACTACGGCTCGCAGACCACCGTGCCGTACTCGCTGCTGCCCTTCTCCTCCCGCGGCCCGCGCGAGGACGGCGGCCTCGCGCCCGTCATCACCGCGCCCGGCGCCGCCATCAACTCCGTGCCGACCTGGGAGCCGGGCTCGCCCGTCGCCGACGCCGGCTACACCCTGCCGCCCGGCTACGCCATGCTCCAGGGCACCTCGATGGCCTCACCGCAGGCCACCGGAGCCGCCGCCCTGCTGCTGTCCGCCGCCAAGGCGCAGCACCTGACGGTCACCCCGGCGCAGCTGCGCACGGCGCTGATCAGCACCGCCAGGAACATCCCCGGCTTCCAGACCGTCGACCAGGGCGCCGGCCTCGTCGCCGTCGGCCCCGCCTGGGACCTGCTGCGGCACGGCGGCACCACCGACACGTACACCGTCAAGGCGCCGGTCGACACCGCGCTGTCCAGCTTCCTGCAGACCCCCGGGTACGGCACCGGGGTCTACGACCGCGAAGGCGGCCTGGCGACCGGTCAGCAGCGCACGTACAGCGTCACCGTCACCCGCACCGGCGGGCCCGCCTACGCCCAGCTGCACACCCTGACCTGGGCGCACAACGACGGCACCTTCTCGGTCGCGAGCCCGCTGGTGGCGCTGCCGCTGAACAAGCCGGTCACCGTGAAGGTCACCGCCAAGCCGCGGACCGCCGGCGTGCACAGCGCCCTGCTGAACGTCGACGACCCGCTCACCCGCGGCACCGACACGCAGATCGCGGCCGCCGTCGTCGTCTCCACGCCGATCGCGAGCCCGTCCTACACGCTGACCCGCTCCGGGACGATCCAGCGGAACAGCACCCGCTCGTACTTCCTCACCGTCCCGGCCGGCGCGACCTCCCTCGAAGTCGCCATGGGCGGCCTCGCGGCGGGCAGCCAGACCCGGTTCGTGACCATGCACCCCTACGGTGTGCCGCTGGACTCGACCCAGACCCCCAACTGCTACCCCAACTACAACAACCCCGCCAACACCTGCCGCCCCGACCTGCGCTCCTACGCCGACCCGCTGCCGGGCGTGTGGGAGATCGAGGTCGAGGCCCGGCGGACCTCGCCGCAGCTCGACAACCCGTACGTGCTGACCGTCTCCGTCCTCGGAGCCGCCTTCGACCCGGCCGTGCAGACGGTGCCCTCCGCCAAGGTCGGCGCCCCGGCGCCGGTCAGCTGGAACGTCACCAACCGCTTCGCGGCGATCACCGGCGGCTCGCTGAGCGGCGGGCCGCTCGGCTCGGCCCTCACGGCCACGCCGACCATCGCCGAGGGCGACTCCCAGACGACGACGCTGACGCTCGGCGCCGGTGCCTCGCGTCTCGACGTCTCCATCGGATCGCCCTCCGACCAGCAGGCCGACCTCGACCTCTACGTCTACCGCGACGGCGTGCTCATCGGGCAGTCCGCCGACGGTGACGCGGAGGAGTCGGTCAGCCTCACCGACCCGGCACCCGGCACGTACACCTTCGAGGTGGACGGATACTCGGTGCCGTCCGGCTCCACGACCTACTCCTACGAGGACGTCTACTACTCCGCCGCCCTCGGCCAGGTCACGGTCGACACGTCCGCCCCCGTCAACCTCGCGCACGGCGCCACGGCGCCGATCTCCGCGACCGTCCTCGCCGCCGCGCAAGCCCCTGCGGGGCGGCAGCTCTTCGGACAGGTCCAGCTCCTCACCGCCGGCGGCACCGCCGCCGGCACGGGAAGCGTCATCATCACCTCGACGACTCCCTAGCCGGGGTGGCTTCCGGGGGGACGGGTACGGGTCCGCACCCGAGCCCGTGCCCCCGGGGCCCGGCGGGAGACTGCCCCGTGCGGTGCGCCCCTCGCCTGCGAGGGGCGCACCGCACGGGGCAGTTGGGTTAGGCGCCGCGGGCGTCGCGGAGGAGGGCTCGGGCCGGGAGGGTGGTGGCGGTGAGGGTCAGGAGGAGCGTGGCGCACGCCAGAACGGCCGCGGTCCGCGGGGCCAGATAGGGAGCGGCCCCGGTGAGGCCGCGAGCGATCGGCACCAGCGTGATCCACGCGATCGCCGAACCGATCGCCAGACCGGCGACAGCCACCAGCACCGCCTCGCCGCGCAGCATGCGCAGAACCTGCAGCCGGGTGGTCCCGGCAAGCCTCAGCAGCGCGACCTCGCGCCGCCGGTCGAGCACCGTCATGACCAGCGTGTTGGCCGCGGCGACCGCCGCGAACCCGCCGAGGACCGCGGCCATCACCCGGTTGGCCCAGGCGTTGAGTTCGAGGTCGCGGTCGGCCTGGGCGCGGTAGCCGGCCCGGTCGGTGACCCGCAGGCCCGGCACGCCGAGCCGGTCGGCGAGCGCCCGCCGTACGGCACCCGCGTCGGCCCCGGGCCCGTCGTGCACGAGCACCTCCGTATCGAAGGCGCTCGCCGCGTGCGGGGCGAGCACGGCGCGCGGCAGGAGCAGCGAGCCGAGTCCCAGCCCGCGGCTGTACGTGGCGACGACGCGCGGCCGCAGCGCCGTACCGTCGCCGAGCCACAGCGAGATGCGGTCGCCGACGTGGACCTTGGCCGTGGCGGCGAGCAGCGTGTCGACGGCGACGGTGCGGCCGTCGCGGGTGAGGCCGGCGAGCGAGCCGGTGCGCAGGCCGAGTGCGAGCACGCCGGGCAGCTGGGCCGGGTCGCCGTCGACGCCGAGCACGCTCGTGGAGTTCAGCGCACCGCTCGCGCGGTAGAGGGCGCCGCTGCGCAGCACGCCCACCGCGTCGGCGACGCCCTCGACCCGCGCGGCGCGCGCGGCCGTGCCGGCCGGCACCCCGGCCCCGGCGGAGCCGATGACCTGGTCGGCGACGACGCCGTCCCTGATCTGCCGGGACGACTCGTGCTGGAGCGAGCTCTGCATGCACAGCAGCGTTCCGGCGAAGGCGGTGACCAGCACGATGGGGGTGATCGCGGAGGCGAGCGCGCGGGCGTTGGCGCGCGTGTTGGCGGCGGCCAGCGCACCGGGCGCGCCGCCGGCCCGCAGCGGCAGCCCGAGGATGGCGGCGGCGAGCCAGGCGACCACGGGGCCGAGGAAGGCGACGCCGGCCATGAAGCAGAAGACGACGGCGAGCGCGATCGAGGCGGCGTCGTCGCCGGTGGTGTGCGCGGCGACCGCGGCCAGTACGACGCCGCCCGCGACGGCGACCGTGCCGAGCAGCGTACGGATCACGCCGGGCCGCCGCCGCTCGACGGCGGCCTCGCCGAGTGCCTCGCTTGGCCTGGCCTTCGACGGCCGCCTGGCGGCCAGCAGGCCCGCGACCAGCGCGGCGAGCAGCCCGGCGCCGACGGCGACGACCATCGGTATCCAGCCGACCGCCAGGGTCACCCCGTGCGGCACCGCGTCCCTGCGCACCAGCTGGTCGAGCCACCACCGGGCCAGCGCGACGCCGGGCAGGAGTCCGGCGAGCCCGGCGAGCGGGGCGACGAGTACGGCCTCGGTGGCGACGGTGCGGCGGATCTGCCGCGGGGTCGCGCCGATGGCGCGCAGCAGCGCGATCTCCCGGCGGCGCTGGCCGACGGCGAGCGCGACGGTGCCCATCACGACGAAGACCGCGGTGGCGGCCGCGATGCCGCCGAAGGACCCGCCGATGGCCGTGAGCATCTCCTTGGCGCCGGCGAGCCGCGGCTGCTCGGCGGCCCCGCGGCCGTCCCCGGTGCGTACGTCCGCGGCGCGGCCCACGGCGTGCCTGGCCTGGTCGGCGGCCTCGGCGGTGCTGACGCCGGGGCGGGGCAGGACGGCGACGGCGTCGGCGAGCCCGGGGTGGCCGGACAGCCGGGGCGCGGCGGATTCGGCGAAGTAGGCGGTGGCGGCGGTCCCCGGCGCGGTCAGTCCCGCGACCCGGTATGTGGCGGTGCCGCCGGGCGCGGTCAGCGTGACGGTGCGTCCGACGCCGGTGTGCGCGGCCCGCGCGCTTCCCGGGTCGAGGACGACCTCCCCGGCCGCGGGCGCGTGCCCCTGGGCGGCGGCGACGCCCTCGACGGCGCGGGCGTCCCAGTTCCGGCCGGTCAGCGCGGTCAGCCCGGCGCCCTGCACGGGGAAGGCGATGTCGGGTACGGCGGCGGCCACGCCCGGTTCCGCGGCGATCCGCGGTGCGAACGCGGCGGACAGCCGCGGTGTGTCGGTGAGCGGCTCGCCCTCGGTTTCCCGGTCCTCCCCGTGCCCGACGGTGATCCGCGCGTCGGGATCGGGCGCGACGACGACCGGCACGTGGGCGTACCGCACCGGCGCGACATGCGCGGTCACCCCGGTCTGCAGCAGGGTGCCGCACGCCATGACCATGGCCGCGGCGAACAGCAGCGCGACGAAGCTCCCGGCGAAGGACGCAGGCCGAAAGCGCACGGACGCGCGGGCCAGCCCGTTCATAGGTGGACCCCTCCCGGGGTGAAGGGCGCCGCGGGCACGCGGGCGCCGGGGTGTGCGGCCGGCACGGTGGGGCGCCTCATGCGGCGGCCCCCAGGGAAGTGCCGCCGCGGGCGGTCAGGGTGACCATGCGGTCGGCTACGGCGGTGGGGGTCGGGGTGTGGAGTTCGCCGGCCAGGAGGCCGTCGGCGAGGAAGAGGACGCGGTCGGCGCGGGAGGCGGCGACCGGGTCGTGGGTGACCATCACGACGGTGGCGGACATGGTGTCCACGGCCCGCCGCAGCAGGTCGAGGATGTCGCGGGCGGTGCCGGTGTCGAGCGCGCCGGTCGGCTCGTCGGCGAAGATGACCTCGGGGCGGGTGATCAGCGCCCGGGCGATGGCGACGCGCTGCTGCTGGCCGCCGGACAGCTGGCCGGGGCGGCGCCGCCCGTGGCCGTCGAGGCCCACGTCGGCGAGCAGCGCCTGCGCGCGGCGCCGGTCGGGGCTCGCGCCCGCCAGCCGCAGCGGCAGCAGCACGTTCTGCTGGACCGTCAGCGAGGGCAGCAGGTTGAAGGACTGGAAGACGAAGCCGACGCGGCTGCGCCGCAGCTTGGTCAGCTTGTTCTCGTTCAGGTGGGTGATCGGCTCGCCGCCGAGCAGGACCTCGCCGCCGGTCGGCCGGTCCAGGCCGGCCGCACATTGCAGGAAGGTGCTCTTGCCCGAGCCCGACGGGCCCATGACCGCGGTGAAGCTGCCGCGGGGCAGCGCGAGGTCGATCCCGCGCAGCGCGTGGACGGCCGCTTCGCCGCGGCCATAGGTGCGGGTCAGGGAGCGGAGCTCCACAGCAGAGGTGCCGGTTGTCGCCATGTGCACGACGCTACGGAGTGCCGACCGGGTGAACCATGGCGCCCGCCGCCCTCCCAGGGGTGGGGACAACCCCACCGTCACCGAGCGCGCCGGGTGTGGCACATCCCGGAGGGGGTAGGGCTCTGGGATCGACCGCATGAAGCCCGAAGAAGGCGGAGGCTTGATGGACCGGGCACGGCTCGCGACGCTGCACGGCGTGGATGTGACGTACCACCCGGCGCCCGGGCAGGAGGTCAAGGTCTCCGAGGAGACGGTGGTGGCGGTGCTGGCCGCCCTGGGCGTGGACGCCTCGACGCCCCACGCGGTGCGGGACGCCCTGGCCGCGTACGAACTGCGTACCGCCCACCGCCTGCTGGCGCCCTGCACGGTGCTGCGCGCCGGGCAGCCGCTGACCGGCCTGCCGGAGGGCACCGACATCAGCGTCGAGACGGCGGCGGGCGAGCGCCTGGAGGGGGTGCCGCGGGCGCCAGGGCGCTACGTGCTGCGGGCGGCGGCCCCGGACGGCCGGGCCGCCAGGGGCGACCTGGTGGTGGCGCCGGAGCGGGTCGGCGGGCCGCGGGAGCGGACGTTCGGCTTCATGGCGCAGCTGTATTCGACGCTGTCCCAGCGGTCCTGGGGCATGGGTGACCTGGGCGACCTGGCGGAGCTGGCGGCCTGGTCGGGGCGGGCGCTGGGCGCCGGCTTCCTCCAGATCAACCCGCTGCACGCGGCGGTGCCGGGACACCCCACCGACCCGTCGCCGTACCGCCCCTCCTCGCGGCGCTTCCCCGACCCGGTGTATCTGCGGATCGAGGAGGTCCCGGAGTACGCGTATCTGTCCGGCGAGGCCCGCGAGCGGGTCGGCCGGCTGCTGGCGAAAGCCGCGGCCCTGCGGGACAACGTGCTGCTCAAGGGCATGCTCATCGACCGGGACGCGGTCTGGGAGCTGAAGGCCCAGGCCCTCGAAGTGCTGCGCGAGGTGCCGCTCAGCCCCGGCCGGCGGGCCGCGTACGCCGACTTCCTGGCCGCGCAGGGCCAGGCGCTCGACGACCACGCCACCTGGTCGACGCTGGCCGAACTGCACGGGCCCGACTGGCAGAAGTGGCCGGCGGCGCTGCGCGACCCGCGTTCCACCCAGGTGGCCAGGCTGCGCAGCCGGCATCTGGAGCGGATCGACTTCCACTGCTGGCTGAGCTGGCTGACGGACAGCCAGCTGGCCGCCGCCCAGCGGGCCGCGCGGGACGCCGGGATGCCGATCGGCGTGGTGCACGACCTGGCGGTCGGCGTGCACCCGGCCGGCTCCGACGCCTGGTCGATGCAGGACGTGCTGGCCAGGGGCATGTCGACCGGGGCGCCGCCGGACGCCTTCAACGCCCGCGGCCAGGACTGGGGCCTGCCGCCCTGGCGCCCCGACGCGCTCGCCGCCACCGGCTACGCCCCCTACCGCGACCTGATCGCCCGGATGCTGCGGCATGCCGGCGGGCTGCGGATCGACCATGTGATGGGACTGTTCCGGCTGTGGTGGGTGCCGGAGGGCCGCCCGCCCACCGAGGGCACGTATGTGCGCTACGACGCGGAGGCGATGCTCGGCCTGCTGGCCCTTGAGGCGCACGAGGCCGGCGCGGTCGTCATCGGCGAGGACCTGGGCACGGTCGAGCCCGGGGTCAGGCGGCAGCTCTCCGACCGCGGCATCCTCGGCACCTCCGTCCTGTGGTTCGAGCGCGACTACGAGGGCGAGCACGCCGACCGCCGCCCGCTGCCGCCGGAGAAGTGGCGCGAGGCCTGCCTGGCCACCGCGACCACCCACGACCTGCCGAGCACCGCCGCCCGGCTCACCGGCGAGCACGTCGAGCTGCGGCACCGGCTCGGGCTGCTCACCCGGCCGCTGGAGCAGGAGCAGACGGAGGACGCCGCCGAGGTCGCCGAGTGGATCGCGCTGCTGGGCCGGCTCGGCCTGCTGCCCGAGGGCGCGGCCGACGAGGAGGCCGTCGTCAAGGCCGTGCACCGCTTCCTGGCCGCCACCCCGGCCCGGATGGTCGGCGTGTGGCTGCCCGACGGGGTGGGCGACCGCCGCCCGCAGAACCTGCCGGGCACCTGGGACCAGTATCCGAACTGGCGGCTCCCGGTGGCCGACCCCGAGGGCAATCCCCTCACCCTCGAACAGCTCGCCGCCTCCCGCCGCCTGCACACCCTGGCCGACGAGGTCCGCCGCGCCCTCGACCCGGCCGGCGAACCCTAAAGCACCCCCGGGCGAGCGGGCTCCCGAGCCGGTCACTACATTGGCCACGTGGACAAGATGCTCAACAAGAAGGTCATGCGCGCCGGCGTCGTCACCGCGGCCACCACCGTGATGCTCCTGCTGTCGTCCCCCGCGTTCGCCCTGACGCGCGACGACGGCGACGACCCGGGCCCGGGTCTGAGCGTCATCCAGACCCTCGGCCTTTTCGTCGCCATTCCCCTGGTGCTCTTCGGCGTCATCGCCGGCCTGGTCATGGCCACGGACAAGACCCGCAAGCAGCAGCAGGGCTGACCCTCCCGGCCGCGCGACCCTCCCCGCTCCCCCACCGCCCGCGAGGGCACCTTTCGGGGACGCGGGGAACAGCGCGTTGGGCCGGGACGGCGCGTCCCGCGCGATGAACCGTGCGTTCGGCCGGGACGGCGTGTCAGGCGGCAGCCGCCCGCCCGGGTCTCACTGGGACGCGGCAAGCAGCCGCCGCAGGAGCGCGTCGAGCGCCTCCGCCTCGTCCGGCTCCAGCGCGGACAGCGCGGCCTGCTGAACGGCGAGCCCGGCCACCAGCGCCTCGTCGACGACGGTTATGCCGCGCTCGGTGAGCGAGACCCGCAGCCCGCGCCGGTCGTGGGGATCGGGTGCCCTCACCAGGAGCCCGGCGCGCTCCAGTTTGTCCAGCCGCCCCGTCATCCCCCCAGTGGTGAGCATCAGCGTCGCGGACAGCTCGCGCGGCGACAGCGTGTAGGGCGCCCCCGCCCTCCGCAGGGTGCCGAGGACGTCGAACTCGCCCCGCCCGATGCCGTACCGCAGATACTCCGCCTCCATCCGGTCCCCCATCGCCCGCGCGATGCGGTAGACCCGGCCGAAGACGGCCATGGCGAGAGTGTCGATCTCGGGCCGCTCCACGGCCCACTGCCCGGTGATCGCATCCACCGCATCCGCGTCCATTCCCCCAGTATCGGCCGCTGCCCGCTCGGTCGCAAGCAACTTGCTTGACGCTAAGCCACTTAGCACTAAGCTAGTTACCGCTGACCTACTTAACGGGGGACCGCCATGCTGCCGAAGCGCACACCCGCCACCGCCACCGACCGCCTGCCGGGCGAGAAGGCCATGCTCGGCGCGATGGCCGTGGACGCGGTCGGCTCCGGGATGTACGTCCCGTTCAGCCTGGTCTTCTTCCACCACATCACCGGGCTGTCCTTCGCCGTGGTCGGCGCCGTGCTCACCGCCGTCGGGCTGATCGGCATGGCGGCGCTGCCCCTCGCGGGAGCCGCCGTGGACAGATACGGCGCCCGGCGGGTGCAGCTGGTGCTCTACGGGGTGCGCGGCACCGGCTTCGCGCTCTACCCCCTCGCCACGGCGCTGCCCGCCTTCGCCGCCGTCGCGCTCGGCACGGCCTTCGGCGACCGCGCCTTCCCCGCCGTGCAGCAGTCCTGGATCGGCGAGGTCGCCGCCGGCGCGGACCGGGACCGGCTGCAGGCCGCCTCCCGTGCGCTGCGCAACGGCGGCCTCGGCGCGGGCGCGCTGCTGGCCTCCCTGGTGGTCACCGTCGCCGGCGACCGCGGCTTCGTCGCCGCGGCCTGGCTGAACGCGGCGAGCTTCGCCGTCGCCTGGCTGCTGATGCGGCGGGTGAAGGCGCCCGCCCGCCAGGCGGCGCAGCAGGCGCCCACGGCCGGGGCCGGCTACCGCGTGGTCTTCGCGGACCGCCCCTTCCTCGCCCTGACCGGCGCCAACTTCCTCACCGCCCTGGGCTATTCGGCCCTGTCGGTGCTCTTCCCGCTCTTCATCGCCGGGCCGCTGCACGGCGCCCAGTCGCTGACCGGCGCCGCCTTCACGCTCAACACCGTGCTGTGCGCGGCCGGCGGGGTCCACATCGCCCGGCTGGGCCGCCGCAGCGGCGCCCGCCGCACCCGGGCGGCGGCACTGGGCGCGCTGATCTTCGCGGCCTCCTTCGCCGGGCTCGCGCTGCTCGCGACCGTACGGCCGCAGGCCGGCTGGGCCACGGCGGGCCTGCTGCTCGCGCTGGTCACCCTCTACACGGTGGCCGAGACGGTGCACAACCCGGCGGCGGGTTCGCTGGCCGTCGCGGCGGCCCCCGAGTCGCTGCGCGGCCGCTACATGGCCGCCTACCAGCTGTCCTGGTCGCTGGCCTCGATCCTGGCCCCGTCCCTGTTCACCGCGCTGACCGCGGCCGACGCCCGGCTCCCCTGGCTGCTGCTGGTCGGCACGGCGCTGACCGCCGCGGCACTGCTGCTCCGCCTGGAGCGGGTGCTGCCCGCCGAGGCCGTCAACCTCCCGGGCCGGCCGCCCGCCGGCCAGGACCGCCCGCACACCGCGGCGCGACCCGCACCGGCCCCGCCGGCCGTGCCCCGCACCGCCGCGCACGGCTAGGGGGGACTCACGTGTGCGGGCGGCGGCCGGGTTCCTGGTGCGGGAAGGACTGGTCCGCCCCGGGCAGCGCCGGCCTCGGGAGCGTGGCGACCTCCCGCTCGGCCTCGGCCAGTTGCTCGGCGGTGCCGGCGGGCAGCCGCGGCGGCCGCGGCCGCTCGTCGTGGAAGCGGAAGGCCGAGGTCAGGTCGCCGAACGTGCGGCGGCGCCACTGGCTGATGTTGGGCTCCTCGACGCCGGTGAAGCGTTCGAGGAACTGCAGCACGGACGTGTGGTCGAAGGCCTCGCCCGCGACCCAGCCGCCCACCGTCCACGGCGACACGACGATCGCCGGGACCCGGAAACCGCCGCCCACGGGCACGCCGCGCACGAACTCGTCGGGGGTGCCGGCCTTCGGGGTGGGCGGCACGACGTGGTCGAACAGGCCGTCGTTCTCGTCGTAGTTGAGGATGAAGGCGGTCTTGGCCCACACCTCGGGGTGGGAGGCGATGGCCTCCAGCTTGGCGGCCACGAAGTCCGCTCCGGCGGCGGGCAGGTAGTCGGGGTGCTCGGACTGGTAGCTGGTCGGCAGGATCCAGGAGACGGCCGGCAGCCGGCCGTTGCGGGCGTCGTCCTCGAAGGTGCCCTCGGGCCGGGCGGCCATCCCGCGGTCGTACAGGGGATCGCCCGGTCTGGCGTCCCTGAACCGCTGGAACTGCGCCAGCATGTTGGTGCCGTAGCTGTCGGCCTGCTGGTAGACCCGCCAGTCGACGCCGGCCGCCTGCAAGCGCTCGGCGTAGGTGGTCCAGGTGTACGGCACGGGCGCGGAGTTGGAGATCACCGGGCCGCCCCTGGTGCCGCCGGGGTCGACCGTGCCGGTCATCCAGTACAGCCGGTTCGGCCAGGTGGGGCCCATCACCGAGCAGAAGTAGTTGTCGCAGACGGTGAAGGTCTCGGCGAGGGCGAACTGGAAGGGGATGTCCTCGCGGGTGTAATAGCCCATCACGTAGGGGCCGTTCACGCCGTCCGCCTTGCGGTGGGCGGGCAGCCACTGGTCCATCTCGCCGTTGTTCCACGCCTGGTGCTGCACCGTGAAGGCGTGGCTGGTGGACGGGATCGCCTGGGCGCTGGTGGACCTGGTGTCCAGGTGGAAGGGCAGCATGTAGCCGTCGGGGTTGACCGCGTCGGGCTGGTGGAAGACCGAGCGGCCGGTGGACAGCCGCTTGGCGTGCGGGTCGGCGAAGCCGCGCACGCCGGACAGCGTGCCGAAGTAGTGGTCGAAGGACCTGTTCTCCTGCATCAGCAGGACGACGTGCTCGATGTCGCGCAGCGAGCCGCGCCGCGGCGGCCCGGCGGCGACGGCGGCCTGCACACTGGGGGGCAGCAGGGTCAGCGCCGCGGCGCCGGCCGCCGATCCGAGGAGTCTGCGGCGCGTCGGCCCGGCCATGGACGTCCCTCCCTGAGCTTCGGTGCGGGTCCTCGTCACGGACCCTCCGGAACTCTTCCGGGGAGGCGCCGTGGGCGGGTAGGGACGGCTGGTCAACGAGCGGGCCGGCGGGCCGGAAACAGTCGGCCGCCCTTTTCTGCCGCCTTCGCCGCCCTCTTACCCGACGCCGCCCACCACACATCACCGTCGCACCGGTCACACGTCGACTCGCCGTCCATATCCCGCCGCGCCCCCGGACGGACGCAGGTCCAGCCATCGACGCCGGGTGCCGTCGGCACGACACCGGACGTCAGGGCGGGATCTGGGACCCCGCCAACGGCGGCGGGAGTCCCGGGCCGCGACGCCCGGGACTCCGCCCGCGGTCAGCCGGCCGCGGCGTCCGCGGCCTGGGCGCGCAGCGCGCGCTCGACGCCCGCGCGCGCCTCGACGACCAGCCGGCGCAGCGCCGGCACCGGCTCGGTGCTCGCCAGCCACGCGTCGGTCGCGTCCAAGGTGGCCTGCGAGACCTGGAGCGTGGGGAAGAGGCCGACGACGATCTGCTGGCCCATCTCGTTGCTGCGGTCCGCCCACACCTGCTTGATCGCGGCGAAATACCGCTCGCTGTACGGCGCGAGCAGGTCGCGCTGGTCGGTCTGCACGAAGCCGCCGATGACGGCCTCCTGCATCGCGTTCGGCAGGGTGTCGGCCTCGACGACCGTGGCCCACACCTCGGCCTTGGCCGCCTCGGTCGGCCGGGCGGCCCGCGCCGCGGCGGCGTGCTGCTCGCCCGCGGACGTCGGGTCGAGGGCCAGCTCCGCCTCGATCGCCCGGTCGTCCGCGCGCCCGGTCGCGGCGAGCCGGTTGAGCAGCGCCCAGCGCAGGTCGGTGTCGACGGCCAGGCCCTCGTAGGTGACCGTGCCGTCCAGCAGCCCGGCGAGGACGTCCAGCTGCTCGGGGGTGCGGGCGGTCGCGGCGAACGCCCTGGCCCACGCCAGCTGGTGGTCGCTGCCGCCGGCCGCGGCGGCCAGGTGCTCCTGGGCGGCGGCGGTCCAGCGGGCCAGCCCGGTCTCCCGCCACGCCGGGTCGGCGTACAGGTCGAGGGCCAGCTTCACCTGGCGGTGCAGGGACTGCACCACGCCGATGTCGGACTCCTTGCCGATGCCGTGCAGCACCAGCTCCAGGTAGTCGCGGGTGGCCAGCTCGCCGTCCCGCGTCATGTCCCAGGCCGACGCCCAGATCAGCGCGCGGGGCAGCGACTCGGTGAAGTCGCCCACGTGGTCGCGGACCACGGCGAGCGACTGCTCGTCGAGCCGCACCTTGGCGTAGGACAGGTCGTCGTCGTTGAGCAGGATCACGTCGGGGCGGCGGGCGCCCGCGGTGAACGGCACGTCGGTCAGCTCGCCGTCCACGTCCAGCTCGATGCGGTCGGTGCGCACCAGCACGCCGTCGCGCAGGTCGTAGAGCCCGACGGCGATGCGGTGCGGCCGCAGCACCGGCTCGCCCTTGGCCCCGGCGGGCAGCGCGGGCGCCTCCTGCCGGACCGCGAACGACGTCAGGATGCCGTCGGCGTCCACCGCGACCTCGGGCCGCAGCACGTTGATGCCCGCGGTCTCCAGCCATGCCCTCGACCAGGCCTTGAGGTCGCGCCCTGAGGTCTCCTCCAGCGCGCCCAGCAGGTCGGTCAGCCGGGTGTTCCCCCACGCGTGCCGCTTGAAGTAGGCCTGCACGCCGGCGAAGAACTCGTCCATCCCGACGTACGCGACCAGCTGCTTGAGCACCGAGGCGCCCTTGGCGTACGTGATCCCGTCGAAGTTGACGAGCACGTCCTCCAGGTCGTTGATCTCCGCCATGATCGGGTGCGTCGAGGGCAGCTGGTCCTGCCGGTAGGCCCAGGTCTTCATCGTGTTGGCGAACGTCGTCCACGAGTGCGGCCAGCGGGAGCCCTCGGCGTGCGCCTGGCAGGCGATCGAGGTGTAGGTGGCGAACGACTCGTTCAGCCACAGGTCGTTCCACCACTCCATGGTGACCAGGTCGCCGAACCACATGTGGGCCAGCTCGTGCAGGATCGTCTCGGCCCGCATCTCGTACGCCGCGTCGGTCACCTTTGACCGGAAGACGTACTGGTCCCTGATGGTGACCGCGCCGGCATTCTCCATCGCGCCCGCGTTGAACTCCGGCACGAACAGCTGGTCGTACTTCGCGAACGGGTAGGCGTAGTCGAACTTCTCCTGGAACCAGTCGAAGCCCATCCGGGTGACCTCGAAGATCGCCTCAGCGTCCAGGTGCTCGGCCAGCGAGGGCCGGCAGTAGACGCCCAGCGGCACGCTGCGGCCGTCGCCCTCCCAGCTGCCGTGCACCGAGGTGTACGGACCGGCGATCAGCGCGGTGACATACGACGACATCCGCGGGGTCGGCTCGAAGGTCCACACCCCGTCGGCCGACGGCTCGGGCGTCGGCGAGTTGGAGATGACCGTCCAGCCCTGCGGCGCCTTCACCGTGAAGGCGAACGTCGCCTTCAGGTCAGGCTGCTCGAAGCTCGCGAAGACCCGGCGCGCGTCCGGCACCTCGAACTGCGTGTACAGATACGCCTGCTTGTCCACCGGGTCGACGAAGCGGTGCAGTCCCTCGCCGGTGTTGGTGTACGCGCAGTCCGCCACCACCAGCAGCTCGTTGCTCCCGCCCCGCAGCGAGTCCAGCGCGATCCGCGAGTCCTTGAAGACCTCGGCCGGATCGAGCGACTTCCCGTTGAGCACCACTTCGAGCACTTCGGGCGCCACCAGGTCGATGAAGCTCGCCCCACCGTCCCCGGCCACGTCGAACCGCACCGTGGTCCGCGACCGGAACGTGCCGCCCTGCTGGGCGCCGCTCAGGTCAAGCTCGATCCCATAGCCGTCCACAGTCAGCAGAGCCGCCCGCTGCTGCGCCTCCTCGCGCGTGAGGTTCGTACCAGGCACGGTGGCCCACTCCTTCTCGTCAGGTGAGACGCCCATCCTCGCACGTCACCCCCGCCCCTCGCGGAAGCCTGTGGATAACTCACCGGCACCCCCGCACCGGCGGTCCCGGACACGCGGGAGACCCGTTGACACGGGGCGGGCGGGAGTGATGGGCTCGCTGTCCGGCGTCGCGCACAAGGCCGGAGGAGGACCCCGTGCTGCGTAGGACTTCGGCCGTCGCCCTGGCGGCCACCGTCGTCGGCGGCTGGCTCGGCCAGGCCCCCGCCTTCGCCCAGCCGACACCGCTGCCGCCCGCCCCCGCGTCGCCCGTCTCCAGCCCGGTCGCCCGCGCGGACGCCACTGCGGACGCCACTGCGGACGCCACTGCGGCCGTCTCTCCCAGGCCCCAGTCCCTGCGCCGCCAGGGCGACTTCGCCTGGGTCACCGCGCAGGTGACCCTCGTGGCGGACGCGACCGCCGACCCGTACGCCCTCGACCTGATCGAGCGGACCCTCCACTCGGCGGGCGCCCGCGACGTCGTCCGCGCGGCGGGCCCCGGCCCCGGCCTGACGGTCTACGCCGGCGCCCCCGCGGAGAGCCGGCTCGCCGCCCTCGGGGCCGCGCCCGCGGGCGACCTGCCGGGCGGCGGCTACCGGCTGGCCGTCAGCGGCGGCACCGTCGCCCTGCGGGGCGCCGGCGCCGACGGACTCTTCCACGCCGCGCAGACGCTGCGCCAGTTGACGGCCACCCGAGGCAGCGACACCGGCTTCGCGCCGGTCGTCGTCCGCGACTGGCCCAACGCCCCGGTCCGGGGTGTCGCGGAGAGTTTCTACGGCGTCCCCTGGACGCAGGACCAGCGCCTGGCGCAACTGGACTTCATGGCGCGGACCAAGCAGAACCGCTACCTGTACTCCCCCGGCGACGACCCCTACCGCCGGGAGCGGTGGCGCGAGCCCTACCCGGCCGCCCGGCGCGCGGACTTCCGGGCGCTGGCGGCCCGCGCTGCCGAGGACCACGTCACCCTGGCCTGGGCGCTGGCCCCGGGTCAGAACCTGTGCTTCTCCTCGGCCGCCGACCGGCGCGCGCTCGGGCGCAAGCTGGACGCGATGTGGGCGCTGGGCATCCGCGCCTTCCAGCTCCAGTTCCCGGACGTCAGCTACAGCGAGTGGCACTGCTCCGCCGACTCCCGCGCCTTCGGCACCGGGCCGCAGGCCGCCGCCCGGGCGCAGGCGGAGGTGACGAACGCGGCGGCGGCGTATCTGACCGGGCGTCACGGCGCGGCGGCCGCGGTGTCGCTGCTGCCGACCGAGTTCTACCAGGACGGCGCCACCGACTACCGCACGGCGCTGGCGAAAGCGCTCGACCCGCGGGTCGAGGTGGCGTGGACCGGCGTCGGGGTGGTGCCCGAGCGGATCACCGGCGGCCAGGTGGCGGCCGCGGACGCCGCGCTGCGCCACCCGCTGCTGACCGTGGACAACTACCCGGTCAACGACTTCGCGGCGGACCGGCTCTTCCTCGGCCCGTACACCGGGAGGCAGCCGGCCGTGGCGACGGTGTCGGCCGGCCTGCTGGCGAGCGCCATGCAGCAGCCCGCCGCCTCGCGTATCGCGCTGTTCACTGCCGCGGATTTCGCCTGGAATCCGGCCGGCTACGACCCGCAGGCGTCCTGGCAGGCGGCGATCGACGACCTGGCGGGCCCCGACGAGCCGGCCAGGGCGGCGCTGCGCGCCCTGGCCGGCAACGAGTCGTCGTCGGCGCTCGGCGGCGAGGACTCGGCGTATCTGCGCCCGCTGATCGCCGCTTTCCGCGCCGCGCTCGCGGAGCCGGCGGCGGCGGGCGGGCGGCAGTTGCCGGCCGCGGCGCGGAAGCTGCGGGCGGCCTTCACCGTGATGCGTACCGCGCCCGGCCGCCTCGACGCCCTGGCGGGCGGCGGTTTCGGCGACGAGGTGCGGCCCTGGCTGGACCGGCTGTCGCTGTACGGAGCGGCGGGCGAGCACGCGGTGGACCTGCTGTCGGCGCAGGCCCGCGGTGACGGGACGGCGGCCTGGCAAGCCCGGCGGGCGCTGGACGGCGACCGCGCGGCGCTCGCGGAGGGCACCGTCACGGTCGGCGGCCCGGTGCTCCACGACTTCCTGACAGGCGCGGTGGACGGCTCCGACGCCTGGGCCGGGCTGGGCGCCGACGGCCGCACGGCGACCACGTCGATGGCCTCGGGCCGCGGCACCGACCCCGCGGCGATGGCCGACGGCAAGGACGCCACGGCCTGGTCGAGCGACGCGCCGCCGCGCCCCGACGACGCCTTCGGCGTGGACCTGGGGACGGCGAGGGACATCGCCTCGGTGCGGGTCACGATGGGCGACGGCAGCGGCTCCGACGACTTCCTGCACGACGCGGTCCTCGAGGTGGCCGCGGACGACGGCGGCGGCTGGCGCCGGGTCGGCGAATACCACGGCCGGCCGGTGGTCACGGCGCGATTCCCCGCCGGTACGAAGGTGCGCCGGGTGCGGCTGCGGGCCGTCGGGGGCCAGCCGGGCGCGGTGACCGTACGGGAATTCGCCGTGGCGGTGAGCGGCGCCGAGGCCGGGTCCGCGACCGGACCCGGCCACGCGCCGGCCGCGGTGGACGGCGACCTGTCGACGGCCGCCGGCAGCGGCCCGCTGACCGTGGACTTCGGCGGCGCCCGGCAGCTGGACACGCTCACGGTCGCCGCCACCGGAGTGCCCGCGCAGGTCCCGGGCACGCCGCCCCCGGCCGGGCCCGCCTCGGTCGAGGCGCACACCCCGGGCGGCGGCTGGCGGCGGGTCGGCGTGCTGGCCGGGGACTGGACCGAGCTGCACGTCGGAGCGCTGGTGGACGCCGTACGCCTGTCCGACGGGCGCGGGGTGTACGAGGTCGTGCCGTGGTTCGCCGGCCCGCCCCGCGTCACCCTGGACGCCCCGCAGGTCGACGCGGCCGCGGGCGGACCGGCGGTGAAGGTGACCGCCTCGGTGGCCTCGGGGCTGCCCAGGGACCTCGTGGTGTCGGCGTCCGCAGGGGGGCCGGCCGGGGGCCCGGTCGCCGTGCGGGTGCCCGGGAAGCTGCCCCTGCCCCGCGGCGGCACCGTACGGCTGCCGCTGACCGTGTCGGTGGCGCCCGGCACCGCTCCCGGGACGTACGCGGTGCCGGTGCGCTGCACGGTCGCGGGCCGGACCGTGGAGCGGATCGTCACCGTGCGGGTGCGCCTGCCGACCGGCGGTCCCGATCTGGTGCCCGGCGCTCTCGCCTCCTCGTCGGGCGACGAGACCCCGGACTTCCCGGCCGCCGCGGTGGCCGACGGCGACCCGGCGACCCGCTGGTCCTCACCGGTGGACGACGCGGCCTGGGTGCAGGTGCGGCTCGCGGCCCCCGTGCGGGTCGGCGAGGTGGTGCTGCACTGGCAGGACGCGTACGCGGCGCGCTACGAGGTGCAGACCTCCGCCGACGGCGTGACCTGGCACACCGCGGCCACCGTGGCGGCCGGCGGCGGCGGCCGGGAGGCCGTATGGCTGGACGGCGCCGGGCGGACCGCCTTCATCCGGGTGCAGGGAGTACGCAGGGCCACCACCTACGGTTACTCGCTGTACGGCATCGAGGCATACGCGGTCACGGGGTGACCCGCCCGCCGGCGGGCGGGTCACCCCGTGACGCACGAAGGCCCGAATCTCAGGCTGATATGCCGTCGATCCGGGCCAGGGCGTCATCCGCGCCGAAAGGTTGCAGATATGGCAGCCAGCGCGGGTCCCGGTGCCCGGTCCCGATGATCCGCCAGGCGAGTCCCGAGGGCGGGGCCGGTTGATGGCGCAGCCGCCAGCCCAGTTCGGCGACATGGCGGTCGGCTTTGACGTGGTTGCAGCGCCTGCAGGCCGCCACCACGTTCTCCCAGGCGTGCTGGCCGCCCCGGCTGCGCGGGATGACATGGTCGACGCTGGTGGCGGCGGCCCCGCAGTAGGCGCACCTGCCGCCGTCCCGGGCGAAGAGCGCCCTGCGGGTCAGCGGAACGGTGCCGCGAAAAGGGACGCGGACGAATTTGGTGAGCTTCACGACACTGGGCGCCGGCAGCGCCTGCGTCTCGCTGTGCAGATAGGCGCCGGATTCCTCTAGGCATACGGCCTTGTTGTTGAGCACGAGGACGAGCGCGCGGCGGAGCGGTACGACGCCGAGCGGCTCGTACGACGCGTTCAGGACCAGGACATGCGGCACGGATGCCTCCTTTAACGCCGGCGGCGCGTGGCTCGCGCCGGGACGATCTGTCTCAGTCTCTCCGGAAGGCGGGGCTCGGCGCCACCATGCCCGGGTAACGGACCGAGGGTGTTTTGGACCACACTGCTGCTCTTCCATCAGGCGCCACTCCTCCCTTTCTCCCCCGCCCGGCGGCTTTCCGCTCCTCGAACGGGCAACGGAACAGCATCGGTCCTTCGTTACTGTGGAGGCTTCGCACACTCCGGAGGTTCCCGACCGTGTCCACCGCGACGCCCCCCGCCGCCGCCCCCCTCGACAGCGTGTCCCGCACGGCCTCCCAGGCAGGCAGCTGGGTGGACGACAACTGGGCCAGCTGGCTGAACGCCGGGCTGCAGATCCTGCTGATCCTGGTGATCGCGATCGTCCTGCGCACGGCCGTGCGGCGCACCATCAGCCGGCTGATCGAGCGGATGAACCGGGGTGCCGAGGCCGCGGCCGCGACGGCGCTGGGCGGGCTGCTGGTCAACGCGGAGCGGCGCAAGCAGCGCAGCGAGGCGATCGGCTCGGTGCTCAGGAGCGTGGCGTCGTTCGTCATCCTGGGCACGGCGGCGCTGACCATCCTGTCGGTGCTGCGGATCGACCTGGCGCCGCTGCTGGCCAGCGCCGGCGTCGCCGGGGTCGCGATCGGCTTCGGCGCCCGCAACCTGGTGACGGACTTCCTGTCCGGCGTCTTCATGATCCTGGAGGACCAGTACGGCGTCGGCGACGTCATCGACGCCGGCGTGGCCTCCGGCACGGTCGTCGAGGTGGGCCTGCGGGTGACGAAGCTGCGCGGCGACAACGGCGAGATCTGGTACGTGCGCAACGGCGAGGTCAAGCGGATCGGCAATCTGAGCCAGGGCTGGGCCACGGCCGTGGTGGACGTCCAGGTGGGCGCGGGCGAGGACATGGACCGGGCGCGTGCGGTGATCGTGGAGACCGGGGACACCATGAGCAAGGAAGACCCGTGGGACGAGTTCCTGTGGGAGCCGGTGCAGCTGCTCGGCCTGGAGTCGGTGGGCTCGGATTTCGTGGTGCTCCAGGTGCAGGCCAGGACGATGCCCGGGCAGGCGGCGCCGGTGGCGCGGGAGCTGCGCTGGCGGATCAAGCGGGCCTTCGACCGGGAGGGCATCGTGATCACCGGCGGCTCCCCCGCCGCGACGGTGACCGATCCCGCGGCGGTGGCCGCCGAGGGCGCGCCCGTCGCCGACGGCGCCGAGGAGAACGGCCCGGCGCCCGAGCAGCGCGCCGCGTCCGTACCGCCGCCGGCCGCCGGCGAGCGCTGAGGCGCGCGCCGCCACCGCGGGCGCACGCCGCCCGCGCCCGTACCACCCGGGGCGCACGCCGCCCGCGCCCGTACCACCGCCGACCCGGGGCGCAGGCACGCCCCGACTTCACCGGTGGGGGCCGTCTACGGGCGGCCCCCACCGGGTAGATAACGACTTGGCCGCACGGCCTTCTGCACCCCTTGACGCTCCCCTGACGGCGGGCCTACCTTTCGTTTTGCCAATAGGAAACTTTCCTAACAGTGAACTGAGGGAGGATGGCGCGCATGGCTGGCACCCCTGGCACACCTGGTACGCCGCGCGTTCTGCGCGCCATGAACGACCGCGCCGCGCTCGACCTCCTGCTGGAGCACGGCACGCTCTCCCGGACCCGGATCGGCAAGCTCACCGGCCTGTCCAAGCCCACCGCCTCGCAGCTGCTGGCGCGGCTGGAGGCGGCCGGGCTGGTGCTGGCCACCGGCACCACCGCGGGCCGCCCGGGGCCGAACGCCCAGCTCTACTCGGTCAACCCGGCCGCCGCCCACGTCGCGGGCCTCGACGTGACCACGGAACGCATCAGGGCCGCGGTCGCCGACATCACCGGCCGCACCGTCGGCTCCTTCCGGCTGCCCACCCCGCACCACCGGGCGGGCAGCGCGGTCGAACAGGTCGTCCAGGCCCTGGACGGCGCGGTGAAGGCCGCCGGCCTCAGCCGCTCCGACCTGCACCGCGGCGTCATCGGCACACCGGGCGCCTTCGACCCCAGCACCGGACGGCTGCGCTATGCCAGCCACCTGCCCGGCTGGCACTCCCCCGCGCTCCTCGACGAGCTGGCCGCCGCGCTGCCGATGCCGCTGGAGTACGACAACGACGTCAACCTCGCCGCCGTCGCCGAGCAGCGGATCGGCGCCGCCCGCGGCCACGACGACTTCGTCCTGCTGTGGAACGAGGAGGGCATCGGCGCCGCCCTGATGATCGGCGGCAGGCTGCACCGCGGATGGACCGGCGGCGCCGGCGAGGTCGGCTTCCTGCCGGTGCCCGGCACCCCGCTGGTCCGCAACGTGACCAGGACCAACAACGGCGGCTTCCAGGAGCTGGCCGGCTGCAACGCCGTACTGCGGCACGCGCGGGAGCTGGGCCTGGACATCCCCGACGCCCCGCTGCCGGACGCCGCCGCCATGGTGCTGGGCAAGGCCGCGGCCGCCCACGACGCGTCCGGGCAGGGCGGCACGGGTCCGTCAGCGGAACTGCTCGCCCGCTGCGCCACCGGCATGGCGGTCGGCCTGGCCTCGGTGGTCGCCGTGCTCGACCCGGAGCTGATCGTGCTGGCCGGCGATGTCGCCGTCGCGGGCGGTGAACCGCTGCGCGCCCTCATCCAGTCGGAGCTGGCCGAACTGGCCGTGCCCCGGCCGCGGCTGGTGCTCGGCACCGTCGAGATGCACCCCGTCCTGAGCGGCGCGCTGGAGAGCGCGCTCGCCACCACCCGCGACGAGGTGTTCGACACCTCGCGCTGACCGCACCACCCCCACCGCCCGGCGGAACGGCCTCCCAGCGCCGCTCCGACGGCACCGCACACCCTCGCCCACCCTCGTACCCCGGAGGCAAAGAGCAGTGTCCCGTATACGCAAGGCGGCAGCCGCCGTGGCGGCGAGCGCCGCGATCACCCTGCTCGCGAGCGCGTGCACCGGCCAGAGCACCACCTCGGCCGCCGACGACGCCGGCAAGGACGTCACCATCACCTTCTGGCACGGCTGGTCGGCGCCCAACGAGCTGAAGGCGATCAACGACAACGTCACCAGGTTCGAGAAGGCGCACCCCAACATCCACGTCAAGGTGCAGGGCAACATCACCGACGACAAGATCAACCAGGCTTTGCGGGCCGGCGGTTCGAAGGCGCCGGACGTCGTTTCCTCCTTCACCACCGACAACGTCGGCCAGTTCTGCTCCTCGGGCACCTTCGCCGACCTCGCGCCCTTCCTGCAGAAGTCGCACATCGACCCGGCCGCGACCTTCCCCGAGCCGATGCTGGAATACACCCAGTTCCAGGGCAAGCGCTGCTCGCTGCCGCTGCTGGGCGACGCGTACGGGCTGTACTACAACACCAAGGAATTCGCCGCGGCGGGCATCGCGTCGCCGCCGAAGACCCTCAGCGAGTTCAAGCAGGACGCGGTCAAGCTGACGAAGTCCAGCGGCGATTCCTACTCACAGCTCGGCTTCATGCCGAACTTCCACGGCTACGAGTCCACGCCGATGCACATTGCCGCGCAGTGGGGCGTGAAGTACTTCGACGCATCGGGCAAGTCGCAGGTCGCCAAGGACCCCGGGTTCGCCGCGATGTTCGGGTGGCAGCAGGACATGGTCAAGGCGCTCGGCGGCTTCGGCAAGCTGGAGAAGTACCGCTCCGCCTTCGGTGACGAGTTCGGCGCCAAGAACCCGCTGCAGACCGGCCAGGTCGCCATGGGCATCGACGGCGAGTGGCGTGCGGGCATGGCCAAGGACGCCGGGATGAAGGACCTGGCCGTGGCGCCCTTCCCGGTGCCCGACGACCAGGTGGCCACCTACGGCAAGGGCTACCTGTCCGGCACGATCATCGGCATCGCCAACACCAGCGCCAAGAAGAACGCGGCCTGGGAGCTGGTGAAGTTCATGACCACCGACACCGACGCGGTCGTCTCCTTCGCCAACGCCATCCACAACGTGCCCTCGACGCTGGCCGCCCTGAAGTCGCCGAAGCTCGACCCCGACCCGTCCTTCAAGACCTTCCTGGACATCGCGCAGAACCCGAACAGCACCACCACCCCGCCGAGCGTCAACGGCGGCGCCTACCAGGTGACACTGCAGGACTTCGGCTACGCCTACGAGTCAGGCAAGTCCAAGGACCTCGTCAGCGGACTGCAGGGCGTCGACAAGCAGGTCGACAAGGACATCGCGCAGGCCAAGTGATGAGCGCCGCGGTCCACCCCCTGCTGAGGGCCAGACGCCGCAAGGCGGCGCTGCGCAACCTCGCCTTCCTGTCGCCCTGGATCATCGGCTTCAGCGTCTTCTTCGCCTACCCGCTGCTGTCCACCGTCTACTTCTCCTTCATGCACTACAACGGGGTGAATCCGCCGACCTGGACCGGCACCAAGAACTGGTCCTACGTCTTCAAGGACTACCCGCTGTTCTGGCCGGCGCTGCGCAACACCCTGTGGCTGGTCGTGGTGATGGTCACGCTCCGGGTCGTCTTCGGCCTGGGCGTGGGCCTGCTGATCACCAAGATCAAGACCGGCGCCGGGCTCTTCCGCACCGCCTTCTACCTGCCCTACCTCGCCCCGCCGGTCGCCGCGACGATGGCCTTCGTCTTCCTGCTCAACCCCGGCACCGGCCCGGTCAACCATGTCCTGGGCGACATCGGCATCCCCACCCCGGGCTGGTTCACCGACCCGCACTGGTCCAAGCCCGCCCTGACCATCCTGGCGGTGTGGGGCATCGGCGACCTGATGGTCATCTTCATGGCCGCACTGCTCGACGTGCCCAAGGAGCAGTACGAGGCCGCCGAACTGGACGGCGCGGGAGCGTGGGCGCGGTTCCGGTACGTCACGCTGCCGAACATCTCGCCGATCGTGATGTTCGCGGTGGTCACCGGGGTCATCCAGACCATGCAGTACTACACGCAGCCGCTGGTGGCGGGAAAGGTCGCCTCCGGGATCATCGGCAATTCAGGCCAGCAGTTCGAGCCCGGCTACCCCGACAAGTCGACCCTGACCCTGCCGCAACTGGTCTACGAGCGCGGCTTCCAGCGCTTCGACTACGGCTCCGCGTGCGTCATCGCCCTGGTGCTCTTCGTGCTCGCGATGGCCTTCACCGCACTGCTGATGCGCCGGCGCAACGGCTTCTTGTCAGCGGAGGACTGAACCATGACCCAAGCGACCCTGACCGCCCCCGCCGCGCCCGCGCCCGGCCGCCCGGTCGACGCGCGCGCCCGGCGCACCGCGCGCCGCAAGGCGCGGCTGCACTGGATCGCCGTGCACTCGCTCGGCCTGGCCGCCGCCGCCTTCTTCGTGCTGCCCTTCGTCTTCGTCTTCCTCACCGCGGTGATGAGCGACAACCAGGCCCTCACCAGGGACCTGTGGCCGCACTCCTGGCAGTGGTCCAACTTCCGTACCGTCTGGGACACCCCGGGCTTCCTCACCTGGTGGCGCAACACCCTGGTCTACGCGGTGTCCGGCACCGTGCTGACCGTGGTGTCCTCGCTGCCGGTGGCGTACGCGCTGGCCAAGTTCCGCTTCCGCGGCCGCAACCTGATCATGGTGCTGGTCATCTCCACGATGATGCTGCCGCCCCAGGTGATCATCATCCCGATGTACCTGTTCTGGACCAAGCAGCTCGGCATGGACGGCACCCTGTGGCCGCTGATCATCCCGATGGCCTTCGGCGACGCCTTCACGATCTTCCTGCTGCGCCAGTTCCTGCTGACCATCCCCAAGGAGTACACCGAGGCGGCCAGGGTGGACGGCTGCGGTGAACTGCGCACCCTGGTCACGGTGATCATCCCGATGATCCGCCCGGCCATCGCCGCGGTCGCGCTCTTCCAGTTCTTCTACTGCTGGAACGACTACTTCGGCCCGCAGATCTACGCCAGTTCCAACCCGGCCGCCTGGACACTGAGTTACGGGCTGGAGTCCTTCAAGGGGGCGCACCACACCAACTGGAACCTGACAATGGCCGCGACCGTCCTGGTGATGGCCCCGGTGATCGTGGTCTTCTTCTTCGCGCAAAGGGCCTTCATCGAAGGCGTGACCCTGACGGGAGTCAAGGGATGAAACTGGCAGTCGTGGGCGGCGGGTCCACGTACACCCCCGAGTTGATCGACGGGTTCGCGCGGCTGCGCGACACCCTGCCCGTCGAGGAGCTGGCGCTGATCGACCCGGACGCGCACCGTCTGGACCTGGTCGGCGGGCTGGCCCGGCGGATCTTCGCCAAGCAGGGCCACCCCGGCCGTATCGTCACCACCTCCGACCTGGAGGCGGGAGTGGCCGGCGCCGACGCGGTGCTGCTGCAGCTGCGGGTCGGCGGCCAGGCCGCGCGCAACCAGGACGAGACCTGGCCGCTGGAGTGCGGCTGCGTCGGCCAGGAGACCACCGGCGCGGGCGGGCTCGCGAAGGCGATGCGTACGGTGCCGGTGGTGCTGGACATCGCCGAGCGGGTCAGGCGGGCCGCGCCGGACGCCTGGATCATCGACTTCACCAACCCGGTCGGCATCGTCACCCGGGCGCTGCTCCAGGCCGGGCACAGAAGCGTCGGGCTGTGCAATGTGGCGATCGGCTTCCAGCGCCGCTTCGCCGAGAAGCTCGGCGTGGCGCCCGAGCAGGTGCACCTGGACCACGTCGGGCTCAACCACCTGACCTGGGAGCGGGGGGTGCGCATCGGCGGACCCGACGGCGAGGACGTGCTGCCCAAGCTGCTCGCCGAGCACGGCGACGCCATTGCCGCCGACCTGCACCTGCCGCGCCCGGTCCTCGACCGCCTCGGCGTCGTACCGTCGTACTACCTGCGCTACTACTACGCCCACGACGAGGTGGTGCGCGAGCTGCGGACGACGCCCTCGCGGGCCTCGCAGGTCGCCGCGATGGAGAAGGAACTGCTGGAGATGTACGGCGACCCGACGCTCGACGAGAAGCCGGCGCTACTGGCCAAGCGCGGCGGCGCCTTCTACTCCGAGGCCGCCGTCGACCTCGCCTCGTCCCTGCTGCGGGCCGCGCACGTTCCCGCGTCCGGCGACGTCCAGGTCGTCAACACGTACAACAACGGCACCCTGCCCTTCCTGCCGGACGACGCCGTCATCGAGGTGCCCGCCACGGTGAACGGCGACGGCGCGGAGCCGCTGCCGGTACCACCGGTGGAGCCGCTCTACGCCGGGCTGATCGCCAACGTGACCGCCTACGAGGACCTGGCACTGGACGCCGCCCTGCGCGGCGGCAGGGACCGGGTCTTCACCGCGCTGCTCGCCCACCCGCTGATCGGGCAGTACGACCTGGCCGAGCAGCTGACCGACCGTCTCATCGCGCACAACCGGGAGCACTTCGCGTGGGCCTGAACATCCCCCAGAGCCATCGGCCTGGGAGGGCCCCCCAGCCGCCGCTGGTCCCCGGCGGCGTGCTCGCCATCGACGCGGGCAACAGCAAGACCGACGTGGCGCTGGTGGCCGCCGACGGGCGGGTGCTCGGCGCCGCCCGCGGCGGCGGCTTCCAGCCGCCCGTGGTCGGTGTCGGCCCCGCCGTGGCCGCGGTCGCCGAGATCGTGGCGCGGGCGGCGGCGGACGCCGGGCTCGACACCCCGGAAGGCGCGGGCGACGGACGGCCGCTGGTCGCGTACACCTCGGCGTGCCTGGCCAACGCCGACCTGCCCGTCGAGGAGCAGCGCCTGGAGGCGGCCGTGCACGCCCGCGGCTGGGCGCACACCACCCGGGTCGCCAACGACACCTTCGCGATCCTGCGGGCCGGCGTCGACGAGCCGCGCGGCGTGGCGGTGGTGTGCGGCGCGGGCATCAACTGCGTCGGCATGCTGCCGGACGGACGCACCGCCAGGTTTCCGGCCATCGGCAAGATATCCGGTGACTGGGGCGGCGGTTCAGGACTGGCCGACGAGGCGCTGTGGTACGCCGCCAGGGCCGAGGACGGCCGCGGCGAACCGACCGACCTCGCCCGTACGCTGCCCGCGCACTTCGGCCTCGGGTCGATGTACGCGCTGATCGAGGCGCTGCACCTGGAAGTGCTGCCGGCCGAGCGGAAGTACGAGCTGACGCCGGTGCTCTTCGCGACCTCGGACGCCGGCGACCCGGTGGCCAGGACGATCCTGGCCCGGCAGGCCGAGGAGATCGCGGCGCTCGCCGTGGTCGCGCTCGGCCGCCTCGACCTGCTCGGCGAGGAGGCCGACGTGGTGCTCGGCGGCGGGGTGATGACGGCCCGCAACCCGTATCTCATGGACACCCTCGCCGAGCGGCTCACCGCGCGCGCCCCCAAGGCGCGGACCAAGGTGGTGACCGCGCCGCCGGTGCTGGGCGCGGCCCTGCTGGGCCTCGACCAGCTGGCGGCGCCGCCGCAGGCGCACGCCACCCTGCGGGCGCACTACGGCTGAGCCGCTGCCGGAAGGGATCGGGCGGCGGCGGAACCGAACCCGTACGGGACGCGTGTGATCAGGCGGAGGCGGGTAGTGACCGGCCGAGATCACCGGGCCGGTGGAGGTACGGCATCGACTGCGGCCATACTGCTGCCTGACAAGCGTGACTTCCGCATGGCGGCAAGTCGGACCCGGGGGAGGGTATGTGACGCACACGCCGACCGGGAGCGCGGGCCCTGACGTGCGCATCGGCGCGGGAGGGCCCGCGCCGCGGGGCACCGTGCCCGCGCCGCCGCCCGGTGCTCCCGGCCCGGGCCGGCGGCGTGCCTGGGTGGAGTCCGCCGCCCGGCTGCGGGCCGCGGCCACCACCGAGCCCGGCCGGCTGCGGATCATCGGCGCCGCGCTCGCGGTGCTGGTGGTGGCCTTCGGCGCGACCACCGCGTATCAGGTCACCGACCGCTCCACCGCGGCGGACAACGTCGTCAAGCACAGCGCCCCGCTCAGCGCGACCGCCGCGGAGATCTACCGCTCGCTCGCCGACGCGGACGCCACCGTCACCGGCGGCTTCCTGGTCGGCGGCGAGCTGCCCGAGAAGGTCTCCGACCGCTACGAGAACGACATCACCCACGCCTCCAAGCTGATCACCGAGGCCGCGGCCAACAGCGAGGGCTCCCCGCAGGCCCGCGCGGAGATCGCCGCACTCAACTGGCAACTGCCCAAATACGTCGAGCTGGTGACCGCGGCGCAGACCAACAACCGGCAGGGCCTGCCGGTCGGCGGCGCCTACCTGCGCTATGCCAACAGCCAGATGCGCAAGCCCCACGGCCTGCTGTCCTCGGCCGACCGGCTCTACCAGATCGAGAACGACCGCCTCGGCCGCGACTACACCCGTGCCAAGGCGCTGCCTTACGTCTCCTGGGGGCTGGGCGCGGTCGCGCTGGGCGCCCTGCTGTGGGCTCAGCGCCGCCACTACCGGCGGACCAACCGGGTGTTCAACCACGGCATGCTGGCCGCCAGCGCGGCCTCCGCGGTGGTGCTGCTGTGGCTCGTCGCCGGGCACACCGTGGCCCGCGCGGAGCTGGAGAATTCCGCCGCGCACGGCGCCCGCTCGATGCAGGTGCTCAACAACGCGCGGATCAGCGTCCTGCAGGCCCGTGGCGACGAGAACCTGACGCTGGTGGCCCGCGGGTCCGGTGACGACTACGAGAACAACTTCGCCGACGGCATGACCCTGCTGGCCGGCAAGGACCCCAAGGGTGTCGGCGGCGAGCTGGCCGACGCGCTGCGGCTGGCGGACGACTCGGCGGGCAGCGCCCCCGTCAACGCGGCGATCACCGGCGTGCAGACCTGGCGCGCCCGGCACACCGCCGAGCGCACGAGCGACAAGGCCGGGGACTACACCACGGCCGTCGCCAAGGTCATCGGCGGCAAGGACAGCAGCGGCAAGACGGTGGACCAGACGACCGGCTCCTGCTTCGACGCGGTCGACACGAGCCTGCAGACCGCGGTCGCGCACGAACAGGACGAGTTCAAGTCCGCCGCGGACAGCGGTCGCGGGGCCCTGACCCTGCTGCCGTACGGAGCGGCGGCCCTCGCGGTGATCGCCGCGGCGGGCGCGCTGCTCGGCATCGGCCGCCGGCTGTCGGAATACCGGTGACCGGGGTGCCGGCGACACCGCGCACGGACGCGGCGCGAGCGGGAAGGAGACGGACGGTGGGCGGACATCGGCGCGGCTGGGGCGGAGTCGCGGGCATGGCGGCGGCCTGCACGCTGGCCCTCCTCGGCGCACTCGTCCCGCTGCAGGACGACCCTGCGCCCCTGTCCGCGGGCCGCCCCGCACAGGTGACCTGGGCGCAGTACGCCGCGACGCAGGACGGCTCCGGCACCTGTACCCAGCCCGAGCGCAGCCTCGACCCGAACCTGGGCAGCACCACGGGCGCCGCGGTGGCCCGGATCAGGAAGTACGGCAAGCTGAAGGTCGGCGTCGACCAGAACAGCTACCTCTGGGGCTTCCGCGACCCGGCCACCGGCGACCTCGCCGGCTTCGACATCGACCTGGTCAAGGCCATAGCCAAGGACATCCTGGGCGACGAGAACGCGGTGCAGTACCTGACGGTGCCCACTGCCGACCGGATCAAGGACATCAAGTCGGGCGCGGTCGACATGGTCGTCCGCACGATGACCATCAACTGCGAGCGGCTCAAGGACGTCGCCTTCTCCACCGCCTACTTCACCGCCGGCCAGCAGATCCTGACCTCGGGCGGGTCCTCGATCACCGGCTTCGACGACTCGCTGCGGGGCAGGACGGTCTGCACCGCGACGGGTTCGACGGGCCAGAAGAAGTTGCAGGGCGACCGCCACGGTGCCGACGTGATGCTGGTGGCCAACCAGCTCGACTGCCTGGTGCAGCTGCAACTCCACCTGGCCGACGCGGTCTTCACCGACAACGCGCTGGGCGCCGGACAGGCCGCCCAGGACCCGGCGGTGCACCTGGTGGGAAAGACCGTCACCGACGAGCCGTACGGTGTGGCCATGAACCTGGCCGACACCGACCTGGTGCGGCGGGTCAACAAGGTGCTCAACGCCTATCGTGCCGACGGTTCGTGGCAGGCCTCCTACCACCACTGGCTGGAGGCCGATCTACCGGGCATCAAGCCGCCCGTGCCGTTGTACAAATAGGGCCGGGGGCAGGTGGGAAGAGAGGGCGTGATGGCGGTCGCTGGACCTTCCGGGCCGGTGATGGGACGCGAGGACGTCGACCGTGCCCTGGCACGGCTGGCCACCGAGCACGAGGCGATCGAGTCCTCGCTGCTCTCCCTCCAGGACCACTCCGGCCGCCGGCTGCTGGAGGGCGCGGAGCTGACCGGCGTCACCAAGGAGCGCTGGGCGGCGACCGACGCGGCGATCACCGCGCTGTGGACGCACTTCGAGGCGTACACCGACGCCCTCGCCACCGCCCGGGAGATCCGCTCCCGCCGCCGCTGGCCGACCCAGACCGAGCTGCGGCAGCTCACCGAGCTGCTGCGCGGCGAGGGCGTCAGCGTGACCGGCGAGGCCGTGCCGGACGCCGCCCGCTCGCTGACGGGCCCCGCCCGGCTGACCGAGCGGTACAGCCTGGAGCAGCTGCTCGCCCGGATGAACACCTGGTACGAGCAGGCCATGGAGACCGTCGCCGCCGCCGACTCCGTGTGGTCGGCGCTGCCCGCCAGGATCGACCTGCTGGCCGCCGAGACGCAGCGGGTGCGCTCGCTGGCCCACGCGGTGGGGGTGCGCCCGGGGGCGCACCCGTCGGGCGACGAACTGGAGGAGCTGATCGCGGAGTTGACCGAGCTGCGCGCGCAGTCCGTGTCCGACCCGCTGGCCTTCTGGCGGGCCCGGCCCGCGCCAGGCCGCCCCGACACCTCCCGCTACGAGGAGGCCGGCCGGCAGCTGGACGGCATCCGCCGCGAAGTCGAGGCGGTGATGCACGTCAGGGACGACGCGAAGCACCGGCTCGGGCGGCTGCGCGATGTGCTGTCCCGCGCGGACCGCACCCTGACCGAGGCGCGCAGCGCCCGCGTGGAGGTGCTCTCGAAGATCCTCGCCTCGGACGTGCCCGCGGTCAGCGGCCCGGCGTCCGTCCTGCACGAACGGCTCGCGATGGCCGAGGAATTCACCAGGTCCGCGCAGTGGCACCGGCTCTCGCCGCTGCTCGACAGCCTGGAGCAGCACGCCGACGACGAGCTGCTGCGGGCCAGGGAGTCGCTGACCGCGGTGACCGCACCGCTGGCGGTGCGCGCCGAGCTGCGCGGCCGGCTCGACGCCTACCGCGCGAAGGTCGCCAGGCTCGGCATGGCCGAGGACCCGCTGCTGATCGAACGCTACGACCAGGCGCGGCGGTTGCTGTGGAGCGCGCCCTGCGACCTGGCGGCGGCGGAGCGGACCGTGCAGCGCTACCAGCAGGCGGTGGCCGAGAGCGGCGCCCAGCGCCCGCCCCAGGACCGGCGTTGATCCGGTGCCCGCGGGTGTCGCCCGCGGTTCCCGCGGGATGCGCAACCGTCGCGTACGGTACGACCGTCGTAGCCGGTGGGGACCCGGTCCCGCCGGTCGGGACGGGGTCGTGAGCAGTTCGCGCGAGGGCGCCGGATCCGGGTCCGGCGGCGGTGGCACATCAGGGGAAAGGCTGAGGGGGACACAGTGAGCAAGTGCCAACGGCCCGGCTGCGGCGGGACCTTGGAGGACATGGGCGGCGGCGAGCTGTACTGCGACACCTGCGGCCTCGCACCTCTGGCGGCCGCGGCCGCGCCGCCCGCTCACGCCTCGTCCCCCGCGCAGCCGCCGCGGGCGCCGGGCGCCGACTCGGGGCGTACGTCCACCTCCACCTCCTCGCGGTCCTCGAAGTCGTCCTCCCGGGCCTCGCGGCGCTCGGTGTCGGGCCGACTCTCGCAGGCGCTCGCGGGGTCCGCCACCGGCCGCTCGGTGTCGGTGCGCAGCAGCCGCAGCGGCTCGGCCGGTTCCGGGCGCGGCAAGCTCGGCGCCGGCCTGGTCAGCGTCCCCACCGTGCCGCGGCCCGACCCGGCCGCCGCGGTGCTGGCCAACCCCGAGGTGCCGGAGCGCAAGCGGTTCTGCAGCAAGGGCGACTGCGGGGCGCCGGTGGGCCGCAGCCGCGGTGACCGCCCGGGGCGCACCGAGGGCTTCTGCACCAAGTGCGGGCACCCGTACTCGTTCTCGCCCAAGCTGCGCCCCGGCGACGTGGTGCACGGGCAGTACCACGTGGTGGGCTGCCTGGCGCACGGCGGCCTCGGCTGGATCTACCTGGCCGTGGACCGCGCGGTCTCCGACCGCTGGGTGGTGCTCAAGGGCCTGCTCGACACGGGGGACGAGGACGCGCTGGCCGCGGCGGTCTCCGAGCGGCGCTTCCTGGCCGAGATCGAGCACCCCAACATCGTCCGGATCTACAACTTCGTGGAGCACCTCGACCAGCGCACCGGCACCCTCGACGGCTACATCGTGATGGCCTACGTCGGTGGCAAGTCGCTCAAGGAGATCGCCAACGAGCGCCGCGCCCCCGACGGCAGGCGTGCCCCGCTGCCGGTCGCGCAGGCCATCGCCTTCGCCATCGAGGCGCTGGAGGCGCTGGGCCACCTGCACAGCCGCAACCTGCTCTACTGCGACTTCAAGGTCGACAACGCCATCCAGACCGAGGACCGGCTCGAACTCATCGACATGGGCGCGGTCCGCCGCATGGACGACACCGAGTCGGCGATCTACGGCACGGTGGGCTACCAGGCCCCGGAGGTCGCCGAGGTCGGCCCGTCGGTCGCCTCCGACCTCTACACCGTCGCCCGCACCCTCGCCGTGCTGACCTTCGACTTCCAGGGCTACACGAACGTCTTCGTCGACAGCCTGCCCGACCCGGGCAACATCGAGGTCTTCTCCCGCTACGAGTCCTTCTACCGGCTCCTGGTGCGGGCCACCGACCCCGACCCCGGGAAGCGGTTCGCCTCCGCCGAGGAGATGTCCGACCAGCTGCTCGGGGTGCTGCGGGAGGTCGTCGCCCTGGAGACCGGGGTGCAGCGGCCCGCCCTGTCCACCCTGTTCGGCCCGGAACTGCGGGTGGTGGACACCGAGTTGGTACGCGCGGTGGCCGGTGACGCCTCTGCGCTCGGCGCCGACCGGGCGCTGGAGAAGGCCGCCAGACGCCGCGACAGGGCCGGTGCGCAGTCCGCGGCACCTGGCGGGGCGAACGGCGCGGGGGCGAACGGCTCGGCAATAGGCGCGGGCTCCGCAATGGGAGCGGGCTCCGCAATGGGAGCGGGTCTGCCGCCCGGCGCGGTGCCCGCGCAACTGCCCGGCCCCGGCGGGTATCCGGCGGCGGCGCCCGCCCCGTCGTGGGGGCCGCCGCGGCTCCCGGTGGTCGCGCGGCTCGACACCACCGCGGCCGTCCTCGCGCTGCCCGTGCCGCACGTCGACCCCGGCGACCCCAACGCGGGTTTCCTGGCCGGGCTTTCCGCCGCGGCCCCCGGCGAGATGGTCACCGCCCTGCGGTCGGCGACGGTCGACTCGGTCGAGCGGCGGCTGCGCGAGGTCCGCGCCCGGCTCGAACTCGGCGACGCCCAGGGCGCCCAGCAGGTGCTCGGCTCGCTCGCCGACCCCGACGACAACGCGGACTGGCGGGTGGTGTGGCACCGCGGCCTCGTCGCGCTGTGCACCGGCGACCACGAGACGGCCGCGCTGAGCTTCGACGCGGTCTACGACGCCTTCCCCGGCGAGCCGGCGCCGAAGCTGGCGCTGGGCGTATGCGCCGAGGTGCTGCGCCAGTTGGACAATGCCGCGGAATATTACCGGCTGGTGTGGATCAGCGACCACAGCTACGTCAGCGCCGCCTTCGGCCTGGCCCGGGTGCTGCTGGCGTCCGGCGACCGGGCGGGCGCGGTCGCCGCGCTCGAGTCGGTGCCGGAGTCCTCCATCCACTACACGGCCGCGCGGGTCGCCGCCATCAGAGCCCGGCTGCGGGACCGTTCGCCGCACGAGCCGCTGCTGACCGATCTGCGGGCCGCGGGTCTGCAGGTCGAGGCGCTGCAACGGCAGGGCCTGGACTCCGACCGGCGCGAGCAGTTGGTCACCGAGGTGCTCGGCAGCGCACTGGACTGGGTGCTCGCCGGCCGTGTCGGGGAGCACACCGCGGCGCCCGCGGGCGTACCGTCGTCGGCATCCGGCGCCCAGAACGTGCTCGGCGCCGACATGACCGAGCGGGGCCTGCGGTTCGGCCTCGAACGCTCGTACCGGGTCCTGGCAAGGCTCGCCCAGCAGGGCAGTACGAGGATCGAACTGGTGGAACGCGCCAACCGCTTCCGCCCCAGGACGTGGGTGTAACCAGATGCCACCACTCCCCGAGTCGGCGCGGGCGACGCAGTCCGTCACGCCGTCCCTGTGCCCCAACTGCGCGGACCCGCTGGACGCGGACGACCGCTACTGCGGGAGCTGCGGTCTCGACGTGACCGCGCCGCCGCCGGCGGCCGCGGCGCCGTCCGCTCCCGAGCCGTCCGGCGGGGCGGACGCCGACGGGCAGGGCCCGGCGACCGACGCCTTCGTCCTGGCACCGCCCAAGCCGGCCAGGGCGCCCGCGACGGACGACGGCGGGACCCTCGCCCTCGGCGTCGTGCTGCCCGGCGCCCGGCCGGCCGACCCCCGCGAGGAGCCGCAGGTGCCCGACGGACCGGTGTGCGTGGCGTGCGGGCTCGGCGGGGTGGACGACGACGGCTACTGCGAGCACTGCGGGCACGCCCAGCCGCGCCAGCGCGACCACCAGGAGCAGGAGTTGGAGGGCGTGGCGGCGGTCAGCGACCGCGGGCTGCGCCACCACCGCAACGAGGACGCCTTCGCGGTGGCCACGGCCTCGCTGCCGGACGGCACCCCCGCGGTGGCCGCGGTGGTGTGCGACGGCGTGTCCACCGCCTACCGCCCCGACGACGCCTCGGCGGCCGCGTCCGCCGCGGGCCGCGCGTCGCTGCTCGCGGCGCTGGAGCGCGGCACCCCGGCGGAGGACGCGATGCGCGCGGCCCTGATGTCGGCCTTCGAGGCGGTGACCGCGCTGGCCGCCGAGGAGGAGCCGCCGGGCGGCGTTCCGCACCACAACGCCCCGGCCTGCACCTGCGTCAGCGCGGTCGTGACCGGACCGGTCTTCACGGTGGGCTGGATCGGCGACAGCCGCGCGTACTGGATCCCCGACGACCGCACGCTGCCCGCCGCGCGGCTGACCGAGGACGACTCATGGGCGGCCAGGATGGTCGCGGCGGGCCTGATGTCGGAGGCGGAGGCGTACGCCGACGAGCGGGCGCACGCGATCACCGGCTGGCTGGGTGCGGACGCCGTCGAGGTCGACCCGCACGTGGCCGCCTTCCAGCCGGAGGGCCCCGGGGTGATCGTGGTGTGCACCGACGGGCTGTGGAACTACGCCGAGTCGCCCGCCGAGATGGCCGAGGCGATCCCGGTCGACGCGCGCAGCCGCCCGCTGCACAGCGCGCGCACCCTGCTGGGTGTCGCGCTGGACGGCGGCGGCCACGACAACGTAACGGTCGCGGTGCTGCCGTTCCCGGCCACCGTGTCCCGGGCAGGATTCCCCCCCGCGTAGCTTCCGGAAAAAAGCTGGGCGGGGCTGTGAACGGGCTTTAAGGAGCGCAGGAAGCGATGGCCATTCTCTCGAAGTCGAACGTGCCGCAGTTCTCGGTCGACGTCTATCAGAACGAATACCTGCCGGAGGGCGGCCGGGAGGTCAACGCCATCGTCACGGTCACCTCGACCGGCGGCGGCACCACCGGCGGCCACCCTCTGCCCGGTGCCGCGACCGGCGGGCGGAGCGCGCCGGACGCAGGCGTGGTGATCATGGTCGACTGCTCGGGGTCGATGGAGTATCCGCCGACCAAGATGCGCAACGCGCGGGACGCGACGGCCGTCGCGATCGACGCCATACGCGACGGCGTCGCCTTCGCCGTCATCGCCGGCACCCATGTGGCGCGCGAGGTCTACCCGGCCAACGGCGCTCTGGCGGTGGCCGGTCCCGAGACCCGCGCCCAGGCCAAGCAGGCGCTGCGGCGGCTGACCGCCGGCGGCGGCACCGCGATCGGCACCTGGCTGCGGCTGGCCGACAAGCTGCTGTCGTCGGGCGACGCGGCAATACGCCACGGGATCCTGCTGACCGACGGCCGCAACGAGCACGAGAAGCCGGAGGAGCTGCGGTCCGCCCTCGACATCTGCGCGGGCCGTTTCACCTGCGACGCCCGCGGTGTGGGCACCGACTGGGAGGTCAAGGAGCTGACCGGGATCGCCTCTGCGCTGCTCGGCTCGGTGGACATCGTCGCCGACCCCGCGGGCCTGGCGGCCGACTTCCAGGCGATGATGGAGAAGGCGATGGGCAAGGAGGTCGCGGACGTCAGCCTGCGGCTGTGGACCCCGCAGGGCTCCGAGATCGCCTTCGTCAAACAGGTCGCCCCGGTCGTGGAGGACCTCACCGGCCGCCGTACCGAGGCGGGTCCGCGGGCCGGCGACTACCCGACCGGTTCGTGGGGCGACGAGTCCCGCGACTACCACGTGTGCGTCCGGGTGCCCAACGCCGGCGTCGGCCAGGAGATGCTCGCCGCCCGGCTGTCCCTGGTGCTGCCGCAGCCCGACGGCACCCCGCAGGTGCTGGCGCAGGGCCTGGTGCGGGCGCTGTGGACCGACGACATGGCGGCGTCCACTCGTATCAACCCGCAGGTCGCGCACTACACCGGGCAGGCGGAGCTGGCCCAGGTCATCCAGCAGGGCCTGGAGGCGCGCAAGTCCGGTGACATGGACGGCGCGACGGCCAAACTGGGCCGCGCGGTGCAGCTGGCCAGCGCCTCGGGCAACGAGGACACCGCCAAGCTGCTGGCGAAGGTGGTCGACGTCGTCGACGCGGCGAGCGGTACTGTGCGGCTCAAGGCCCGCGTCGCCGACGCCGACGAGATGACCCTGGAGACACGGTCGACGAAGACCGTGCGGGTGAAGAAATAGCGCAGGAGGGGCGCCCGAGGGCGGCGTCACGCAGCAGCTTCGCGCACAACCTGTGGATCCGCCCCGGGGGGCGGAGGGGGAGCCGGCACGATGCTTTGTCCTAACGGCCACGAGTCCACGGCCACCGACTGGTGCGAGACCTGCGGCATGCGGATGCCCGCGCCGCCGTCCTCGTCGTACAGCTCGCGGCCTCCGTCGTCGGCGGCGTCCTCCTCCTCGACGCCGCCGGTCTCGCCGCAGCCGGCCTTCGGCTACGACCCGGCGGGCGCCGGAGGCCAGGGGCCGGCGCAGCTGTGCCCGGCGTGCGGGACGCCGCGGGAGGGCATGGCGCTGTTCTGCGAGGAGTGCCGCTACAACTTCCATACGCATTCGGCCACCACCTTCGTCCCGCAGGCGCCACACATCGCCCCGACCGCACCGGACGGGCCGCCTTACCAGCGCTACGACTCGCAGCTGTCGCGGCCCTCCCGGGTCAACCGGCCCGCGGAACCGCTGCCGTCGGAGTCGGTCACGGTGACCTCCGGCTCGGGCGACTTCCTGCTCGACCCGCCGAGCGCGGCGACGGCCGCCCCCGCCCCGCCGCACGGTCCCGGCACGTCCGCGGCCGCCTCGCCGCCGGCGGCCGCACCGGGCAGGGGCACGGCCTGGCTGGCGGTGATCGCGGCCGACCGGGAGTATTTCACCGCGGTGATGGCCCGCAGCGGCCCCGACGCGAGCGGCCTGTACTTCCCCGCCTTCTCCCCCGAGTTCGAGCTGCCGCTGACCGGCCACCAGATCACCATCGGCCGGCAGCGGCACAGCACGGGCGAGGCGCCCGACATCGACCTGTCACGCGCCCCGGAGGACCCGGGCGTCTCCCACAAGCACGCGGTGCTGGTCCAGCAGCCCGACGGCTCCTGGTCGGTGGTCGACCAGGACTCGACCAACGGCACGACGGTCAACCTCGCCGAGGACCCGATCCCCGCCTACACCCCGATCCCGCTGGCCGAGGGCGACCGTGTCCACGTCGGCGCCTGGACGACCATCACCCTGCACCGCATCTGACAGGCCCGTGGCTCACCCCCGAGCGGCCGGTACCGGCCAGGTGTCCGGCCCTTGCGGGCTGTCGAGCCAGATCCACTGGCGGCGGCCCTCGACGGTCAGCCCGAAGCGGCTGCGCGACGGGTGCCGGTCGGGCAGCGAGGAGTCGCCGCCCACCGCGGGCGGCGGGATCCCCGCGCCCCGGCCGCGCAGCGGCACGAAATAGGCCGGCGTGGGCAGGAAGCGCCCCTCGGCCCTGCCGGGCCCCAGCACGGTCAGCAGCACGAGGCCGGCCGCGAAGGGCGCCAGGATCCGCGCCCCCGGCCGGCACTGCCCGGTCCAGGCCGGCGGCACCGCGGGCAGCTCGCAGGTCGCGATCACCCGGTCGTACGGCGCCCCCGGCGGCCAGCCGAGCGCCCCGTCGCCGGTGACGACGGTGACCGACAGGGCCTCCGGGGTGCCGTACGCGGCCAGGTGCTCGCGCGCGGAGGCGGTGATCGCCGGGTCCAGGTCGACGGTCGTCACCGCGCCCGTACCGCCGAGCCGGTGCGCGAGCAGCGCCGCGTTGTAGCCGGTGCCCGCGCCGATCTCCAGCACCCGCTGGCCCTCGCGGACGTCGAGCGCCTCGCACATCAGCGCCATCAGCGACGGCTGGCTGCTGGAGGAGACCAGCTCGCCGCCTTCGACGTGCGTGGCGATCGGCTGGTCGCAGTAGGCGCCCGTCAGCCAGCGCAGCCGCCGCCGCGCGTCGGGCTCGTCCGCGGCGTAGCGCCCGTATCCGCCGTCGGCGACCCCGCGGTAGTACTCGGGCACGAACAGGTGCCGCGGCACCTCGGCGAAGGCGGCCCGCCAGGCCGGGTCGGCGAGCCCGCCGCCGGAGACGATGCGGCGCACCATCCGGTGCCGCAGCGCGGCGGCCGCCGCCCGGAAACGCTGGTCCTGAGCCGACCCTGCCATCCCTCCATCGTGCCTCCGCGGCAGGGGTCCTACGACCCGGGTCCTCGGCCGGGCCGTCTGCGACCATGGTGGGGTGACTGAGATCCCGCACGGCACGGTCGAGCAGCAGACGTTCTACGAGCTGGTCGGCGGCGAGGACACCTTCCGCCGGCTCGTGCACCGCTTCTACCAGGGCGTGGCGGGCGACCCCGACCTGCGCGCGATGTATCCCGAGCAGGACCTCGGCCCGGCGGAGGAGCGGCTGCGGCTGTTCCTGTCGCAGTACTGGGGCGGCCCGCGGACGTACAGCGACGAGCGCGGCCACCCGCGGCTGCGGATGCGCCACGCGCCCTTCCAGGTCGACAGGGCCGCGCACGACGCCTGGCTGCGCCACATGCGCGCGGCGGTCGACGAGCTGGACCTCGCACCCGAACACGAGCGGCAGTTGTGGGACTACCTGGTGTATGCCGCGGCTTCGATGGTGAACACCCCCGGCTGAGCGGACCCGCGTCCGGGCCGGTCACGATCGTATTGCGACAATCTCCGACATGTTTCAGCACGGCCCCGTGTGTTGAGAAGATCCGGTCAGCGACGGGGGACGGGGGCGGCACGGGTGACCGGATTCGTTCTGCTGCGCGTCCGCGCCCACCGGTTGCTGCTGGCCGCCGCCCTGCTCACCGTGGTGCTGACCACCTGCGTGCTGGCGACCCTCGCCTCCTACACCGGCGCGATCGGCGACGCCGCGCTGCGCCGCACCCTGCAGCACCAGGCCGCCGACAGGTCGACCTTCGACGTCAAGGCGTCCCTGACCGGCAGGGACCCGGCCGCTGTGGACAAGGCGATACGCGGCGAGCTGGTCCGGGCCTTCGGCACGCTGCCCTCGCAGGTCAGCGCCAGCACCAGGTCGGGTCCCTACGGTCTGCCCACCGCCCTGCGACCCGCGAGCGCGGCCAAGAACCCCGACCCGGACCTGACGCTGCTGGAGACCTTCGACCGCGCGCGGCTGGAACTGGTCGGCGGGAGCTGGCCGGCCGCCGCCGCCAAGGGCGCGGCAACCGTCGACGTGGCGGTGCCGGAAACCGTTGCGAGGGCTCTGCACATTGCCGCGGGCCGGCACATCACGCTGGCCGACCGGCTCGGCGGCCCGCCGCTGCGGACCGTGGTCACCGGCGTCTACCGGCCCGCCGACCTCGGCGCGCCCTACTGGCAGCTCGACCCGCTCGCCGGGCGCGGTGTCCACACCCTCGCCTTCACCACCTACGGCCCGCTGCTCGCGGACCCCGGCACCTTCGCCTCTGGGCGGGTCACCGCCGACGAGATGTCCTGGCAGGCCACCGGCGACTTCCGGGGCGCGAGCGCCGCCCGTCTCGACACCCTCGAAGCGGCCGTCCAGGACACCACCGCGCGGCTGAAGGCCGACCGGGCCACCGGCGCGGCGCAGGCGAGCACCGGACTGCCCGACCTGCTCGACGGGCTGCGCCGCAGCCTGCTGGTGACCCGCTCCACGCTGCTCATCGGCGCCTTCCAGCTGATCATCCTCGCCGCCTTCGCCCTGCTGCTGGTCGCCCGGCTGCTCGCGGAGGAAAGAGCGGGCGAGACGGCGCTGCTGCGCGCCCGCGGCGGTTCGCGCGGCCGGGTGGCCCGGCTCGCCGCCGGTGAGGCCCTGCTCCTGGCGCTGCCCGCGGCAGTGGTCGCGCCGCTGCTCGCGGGACCGGTCACCCGGCTCCTGGCGGGCACCGGGGCGATGGCCCGCACCGGTGTCACCCTCGACGGCGGCGGGACCGGTGGCGCCTGGCTGGTGGCCGGCGCCGCCGCACTGGCCTGCGCGCTCGCGGTGGTCGTGCCGGCCCTGCGCTCCACCGCCACCACCGCACGCACCCGGCGCGGCCGCCTGCCGGGTGCGCTCCAGGCCGGCGCCGACCTCGGGCTGCTGGTGATCGCCGGCGTCGCGTACTGGCAGCTCCAGCGCCGGGCGTCGGGCGGCGGCGCGCTGAACTCCGACCGGTCGGGCGGCCTCGGCATCGACCCGGTGCTGGTGGCCGCGCCCGCGCTGTGCCTGCTCGCCGGCACCGTCCTGGTGCTGCGGCTGCTGCCGCCCGCGGCCCGGCTCGGCGAGCGCCGCGCGGCCCGCGGCAGCGGCCTCGCCCTGGCGCTGGCCGGATGGCAGCTGGCCCGCCGCCCCCGGCGCGGGGCCGCCGCCGCGCTGCTGCTGGTGCTGGCCGTGGCCATGGGCATGTTCTCCATCGGGCAGGGCGCCAGCTGGGACCGCTCGCAGCGCGACCAGGCCGACTTCGCCGTGGGCGCCGACCTGCGGGTGACCGCCATGACGACGCCGCCCTTCGGCCAGGCCGGCATCTTCACCGCCGTGCCCGGCATCACCGCGGCCGCGCCCGCCGCCCGCGAGAGCCTGCTGCTGCAGGGCGACCAGCAGGCCACCGCCCTGGTCGTGGACACCGCGAAGGCCGCGGGCGCGATGCGCCTCAGGTCCGACCTGACCGGCGGCCGCCCGCTGCCCGCGCTGCTGGCACCGCTGCGTACCGCGCCCGACATCCAGGGCCTCGCCCTCGACGCGGCAGCCCGCCAGGTGACCTTCCGAGCCACCCTGACGGCCACCGCCCTCCACGGCGGACCCGCGGGCGCCGGCGACCGGCCGGACCACGTCAGCGTCGCGGTGGTCGACGCCGAGGGCGTGCCCTACGACTTCGCGGTCGGCGACCTGCCACCGGACGGCCGCCCGCACACCCTCACCCTCGACCTGGCCACCGCGGCGGGCAAAGGCACCCCCGCGGGCCCGCTGCGGCTGGTGCGGTTCGAGTCGTCCTACGAGGTGCCCGCCGTGTCCGAGACCCGGCAGTTCACCCTCGCGTCGGCCCGGGTCGCCCTGGCCGACGGCACGGTGGCGGCGCTGCGGGCACCGGGCGGCGGGGCGTGGGGGGCCACGGCGGACTTCGACGACAGCCCGCTCGGCGACGTCCCCGACGCCGTCCGCCCCAGCGCCACCGCCCCCCGGGCCGGCGGCGCCGCACTGCTCTCCTTCGGCTACCGGACCGGCCATTTCTCCGGCGGCACCGACAGCTTCCAGCAGAGCGGCGCGACCGTACGGGTGAGCCCCCACACGCCGGCTCCCCCGCCGCTCAAGGCGGTGGCCACCGAGGGCTACCTGCGGGCGGTCGGGGCAAAGGTCGGCGACACCGTCCAGGTGCAACTCGGCAATACGACGACGCCGGTGGTCATCAGCTCGGCGGTACGGGCGCTGCCCGGCACCGACCCGGCCGAGTCGGGCGCGCTGCTGCTCGACCTGCGGGCCGTCAACCGGGTGCTGGCCGCCGCCGGCAGCCTGCCGATGCAGCCCAACGAATGGTGGCTGGCCACCGCGCCGGGCACCGCGAGCCGTACCGCGGCCGCGCTGCGCGCCCGTACCGACGTGGACACCGTCCTCGACCGCGCCGAGACGGCGGCGGACCTGCGGGCCGACCCGCTGGGCGCGGGCCCGCAGTCCGCGCTGCCCGCGGCGGTGATCGCGGCGGCGGTGCTGGCCGCTGTCGGCTTCGCGGTCGGCGCGATGGGCGCCGCCCGCGAGCGCCGCACCGAATTCGCCGTGCTGCGCGCCCTGGGGGCACCGCGCCGCAGCCTCACCCGGATGCTGGCCGCGGAGCAGGGCCTGCTGGTGCTCGTCTCGCTCGCCGTGGGCCTGGTGCTCGGCACCTTCCTGACCCGGCTGATCACCCCGCTGATCGTGCTGACCGGACAGGCCGCCCGCCCGGTCCCGCCGCTGGTGATCGAGCTGCCGGCGGGCCGGCTCGCCGAACTGCTCGCCGTGCTCCTCGCCGCCCCCCTGCTGGTCCTCGTCGCCACCGCGACGCGGCGCGGCGAACCGGCGGCGGCGCTGCGCCACCAGGCGGAGGACTGAATGCCTTTCACCGACTCCTGGCTGCGGACCCGGCTGCGTGCCGCCCCCGCGAGCGCGCTCGCACTGGCCGCCCTGGTCCTGGTCACCGCCTTCCTCGGCGCTGCCCTGCCGCGGGCCGTCGACCGCTACGAGGACCGGGCGCTGCGGCAGGCCGTCACGGACGCCGCGCCCCGGGACCGCGGCGTGTCGCTGTCCGACGACTACGACACCGCGGGCGACCCGGCGGGCGAGGACAGGCTCCGGCCCGGCAGCCTGGACGAGGTGGAGCGGGACTTCCGCCGCCTGCTGAGCCCGCCGCTGCGCATCACCCCCAGCGAGGTCGTGCAGGGCGTGCGGTCCGGCGCCGAGGCCGAGGTCCCCGACCCGGAGCTGCCCCGCACCTCCGACCATGCCCCGGGCGCCGACCTGGTGGCGCAGGCGGGCCTGGCCGGTCATGTGCGGGTGGTCGCGGGCGCGCTGCCCCGGCCCGAGCCCTCGGGAGGTCCGGCCGCCTTGGCCCTGGACGGCATGGTCACCGAGAAGACCGCGCGGGTGCTGCGCCTGAAGGTGGGCCAGCGCGTGCACCTGAGGAAATTCGGCGCGAACCCGCTGACGGTCACGATCAGCGGCATCGTGGTCCCCCGGGACCCGGCGGCCGGCTACTGGACCACGGACGACGACCTGCTCGCCCCGCTGGTCAGCTACCCGCCGCACCTGCCGATCGACCCGCCCCACACGTACTGGCACTTCACCGTCCTGATCGACCCCACCGCGGCCCGCTCCCTGCCGCTGCTGGGCACGGGCGCCTCGATGTACTGGCACCACCCGCTGGACGCCGCGCCGTTGACCGCCCACGACGTGCCCGCGCTGCGCGCCGAACTGGCAGCACTCGGCAACGGGCCGCTGGCGACGCAGTTGGCCACGTCCACCGGTTCACCGTCACTGCACGCCGTGGCCGGGGTCGGCTCGGTCCTGTACGGCTTCGCCGGCGACCGGACGGCCTCCCGGCCGCTGGTGCTCATCGCCGCCTTCGGGGTGGGCACCACGGCCTTCGCGGTGCTGCTGATGGCGGCGGCCCTGGCCGCGGACCGCAGGCGCGGCGACCTCTCGCTGCTGCGCTCCCGTGGCGGCTCGCTGCGCGGCATCTTCCTGCGGCTGGTCACCGAGACCGCGGCGGCGGCGGTACCGGCCGGGGCGGCGGGCACCGCGCTGGCGCTGCTGGCGCTGCCCACGGGACGCTCGGCGGCCGCGCTGGCGCTAGGCGCCCTGGTCACCGCGGCCGGGACGCTGGCGATGCCGCTGCGGGCCACGCTGGCCGTGCGGCGGCCCCGGCCCGCGGAACGCGAGGACCTGGTGGCGCTTCGGCCCTCCCGGCGAAGGCTGGTGCTCGAACTGACCGTGACCGTGCTCGTGGCCGGCGCGGTGGCCGCGCTGCGGCGGCGCGGGACGGCCGACGGTGCCGACCCCTTCCTCGCCGCGGCACCCGTGCTGGTCGCGGTGGCCGGCGCGCTGGTGCTGCTGCGGCTCTACCCGCTGCCGCTGCGCCGGCTGGCACGCCCCGCGGCACGGCTTCGGGGGGCGGTGGCGCACCTCGGGCTCGCCAGGGCCGGCCGGGCCTCCTCCGGCGGGCAGTTGCCGCTGCTGGCGCTGCTGGTGGCGCTGACCGTGGCGTCCTTCGGCGGCTCGGTGCTTGCCGGGATCAGCCACGGCAGGGACCGGGCCGCCGCCGCGGCGGTCGGCGGCGACGCCCGGGTCGACTCGATCTACCCGCTGGACGCCGGGCTGCCCGCGCGGGTCGCGAAGGTGCGGGGCGTCGGCGAGGTGGCCGCGGTCCGGGTCGAACCGCACGCCGCCAACCAGGACATCCAGCTGAATTTCGACCTGCTGATCATCGACGACCCGGCCGTCTACGCGCGCATCACCCGCGTGGCGGGCATGCCCGCCTTCCCCGCGGGCACGCTCGGCGCCGAGGTCGCCGCTGGCTCACACGGCCCGCTGCCCGCCGTCGTCTCACCGAGGATCGCCGACCTGCTCGGCGGCGCCACGAAACCGGTCGAGACCGGTGTCGGCATCAGCGGCATCAGGGCGGCGGCGACCCTGCCGGCCACTCCCGCCGTCGGCGACGGCGACTTCGTGATCATCTCGGGGCGGCAGCTCCACGCGCAGCACCCGCGGCTCGCCGCGTACCCGCAGTACGGCGGCCCCACCCTGCTGCTGGCCGGCGCCGCGCACGGGCAGCACATCGACGCGGCCGCGCTGCGGAAGGCCACCGCGGGCAGCAGCAGCCCGGCCACGGTGGAGCTGCGAAGCGACAAGCGGGCGGAGCTGTCCGACAACCCGCTGCAGCGCGGCGCCCGCGCCCTCTACCTGGCGGCGGTCGCGGCCGGCGCCGGCTACAGCGTGCTCGCGCTGCTGCTGTCGCTGATGGCCGCGGCACCCGGCCGCCTGGCTCTGCTGGCGAGGCTGCGCACCCTGGGGATGCCGCAGCGGCAGTCCCGGCGGCTGGTGCTGCTCGAGTCGCTGCCCCAGGTGCTGCTCGCCGCCGTGGGCGGGGTGCTGGTGGGCCTCGCGGTCGTTCCGCTGCTCGGCCCCGGCATCGACCTGCACGCCCTCACCTTCGGCAGCAGCGGGCGCGAGACGCCGCAGCCTTCCACCGGGATCGGCCTGCGCGCCGACCCCTGGTCCCTCGCCCTTCCCTCGGCCGTCCTGCTGCTCCTCGCCTGCGCGGTGCTGCTGGGGCAGGCCTGGCTGAGCGGGCGACGCCGAGAGAGCACCGAGCTGAGAGCGGGTGACCGGACGACATGAGCGGACACGGGACGACGGGGGAGCCGGACGCGGGCGCTCCGGGTGTGTCGGGGTTCTCGGCAGGTGAGGTGGTCTCCTCGGCAGGTGGGGCGGCGCGGTCCGCCGCGGGTAGGGCCCCTGCCCCGGTGAGCCTCGCGGAGCTGGAACGGCAGGTCGCGGAACACCGCGACGGGCCCGCGTACGGCCAGGACTCGCTGATCAGCTGCGACCGGCTGGTGCGGATCTTCACCGCCGACGGCGTCGAGGTGCAGGCCCTGCAGGGCCTCGACCTGCTCGTGGGCAAGGGCGAACTGATGGCGCTGGTCGGGGCGTCGGGCAGCGGCAAGTCCACCCTGCTCAACATCCTGGCCGGGCTCGACGTCCCCACGGCGGGCGCGGCCTCGGTCGGCGGCTACGACCTGCTGGCCATGGACGCCAAGTCCCGGCTCCGCTACCGCCGGGAGGTCGTCGGCTTCATCTGGCAGCAGACCTCGCGCAACCTGCTGCCGTATCTGACCTCCGCGCAGAACGTCGTCCTGCCCATGCAGCTGTCCGGCCGCGGCGGGCTGCGGCACAAGCGGCAGCGGGCGGCCCGCGCCGCCGAACTGCTCGGCATCCTCGGCGTCTCCCACTGCCACGACCGGCGCCCGGCCCAGATGTCGGGCGGCGAGCAGCAGCGGGCCGCCATCGCGGTCGCCCTGGCCAACGACCCGGCCGTGGTCCTCGCCGACGAGCCCACCGGCGAGCTGGACTCCGCCACCGCCGAGCAGGTCTTCGGCGCCTTCCGCACCGCCAACGAACAGCTCGGCACCACCGTCGTGGTCGTCACCCACGACCAGTCCGTCGCCGACGCGGTGCACCGCACGGTCGCCATCAGGGACGGCCGCACGGCCTCGGAGGTCGTCCGGCGCACCGAGATCGACGAGCACGGCCGGGAGTCGGTGGTGGCCAGGGAATACGCCACCGTCGACCGGGCCGGCCGGCTGCAGCTCCCGCGCGACTACACCGAGGCCCTGGAGATCCGCCGCCGCGTCCTGCTGGAACTCCAGCAGGACCACATCACCGTCCGCCCCGACGACCACCCCGAGAGCCGGCAGGACTGACCGGGGCCGGCTGGCCGGGGTCTGCCTCAGGCCGGGGAGAAGCTCAGGCCCACCGCGGCCGACTCGCGCCGTACCGCCACCGAGCCGTATCCGGTACGCAGCCGCGTCCACGGTCCCGCCTCCAGCAGCGTGACGGCGTCGTCACCGTCGCCGCGCAGGAAGCCCAGCGCGTGCGCCGCGTGCACCACCCGCACGGTGGTGCCCTGGTAGGGCCGGTTCCACAGCTCCTCCGCGAGCGCGTCGAGCGCCGCCCGGGTCCGCTCCTGCGGCGGCAGCTCCTCGGTACGGGCCCGGAATTCCGCGACCGCCTCGGCCGCCGCCTTCCGCACCTGGCCCGGGTCGAACTCCGCCGTCCGCCGCCAGCCGCCACGCGGCGGCAGCAGACCCGCCCACGCGGGACCGGTCACGGACGGCGGCAGCTCGAAGCCCTCGGCCGCCGCGGAGACCGCTTCGAGCAGCTGCCCGGCCGACACCGTCGCGTCGACCGCAGCGGCCACCGACTCGTCGCCGCGCACCGCGGTGCTGCGCACGGCGAGGACACCGCCGAACGGCGGGTGCCCGAAGACCCCGAGCGCCGGTTCGCCGGCCGCCGAGCGCAGCCGCACCACGGCCGCCTTGTCCCAGCGCACCAACCGCCCGAGGAAGGCGGCCAGGTCGGCCGCCTCCCCCGCGGTGTCGCCGCCGTCGCCGTGCCCCAGGGCCAGCCGGACTGCGGTCATACGACGACGGCCCCGTCATCGTCGCGGTACTTCTCCAGGAAGGCCCGCTCCTCGGAGGTGATCCGCCGCGGCCGGGCCAGGGCCAGGTTGTACGGCACCACGACGGTCGAGGCCCGCGCGTAGACCGTCGCCTCGTCCTTCACCTCGTAGCGGACCGTCATCGACGCCGCCGAGATGTCGGTCACCCACGTCTCGATGTCCACCGGCTCGTGCCGGTGCACCAGCGGGCGCAGGTAGTCGATCTCGTGCCGTGCCACGACGGAACCGCCGGTGAAGGACGCGCTTCCCTCGCCCGGCGCCAGGCGGAACATGAAGTCGATCCTGGCCTCCTCCAGATACCGCAGGAAGACCACGTTGTTGACGTGCCCGAAGGCGTCCATGTCCGCCCAGCGCAGCGGGCAGCGGAAGATGTGGCGTGCCATCAGCCGCGCGTCAGCTTCTTGTACGTGGCGCGGTGCGGGCGGGCCGCGTCGGCGCCGAGCCGCTCGACCTTGTTCTTCTCGTAGGACTCGAAGTTGCCCTCGAACCAGAACCACTTCGAGTTGCCCTCGTAGGCCAGGATGTGGGTCGCCACCCGGTCCAGGAACCACCGGTCGTGGGAGACGACCACCGCCGCGCCGGGGAATTCCAGCAGCGCGTTCTCCAGCGACGACAGGGTCTCGACGTCGAGGTCGTTGGTCGGCTCGTCGAGGAGCAGCAGGTTGCCGCCCTGCTTGAGGGTGAGGGCCAGATTCAGCCGGTTGCGTTCACCGCCGGACAGCACGCCCGAGGGCTTCTGCTGGTCGGGGCCCTTGAAGCCGAAGGCCGACACGTAGGCGCGCGACGGCATCTCGACCTGGCCGACGTTGATGTAGTCCAGGCCGTCGGAGACGACCTCCCACAGCGTCTTCTTCGGGTCGATGTTGGCGCGGTTCTGGTCGACGTAGGAGATCTTCACCGTCTCGCCGACCTTGATGACGCCGGAGTCGGCCTCCTCCAGGCCCTGGAGCATCTTGAACAGCGTGGTCTTACCCGCACCGTTGGGGCCGATGACGCCTACGATGCCGTTGCGCGGCAGGGTGAAGGACAGGTCGTCGATCAGCACCTTGTCGCCGAACGCCTTCGACAGGTGCTGGACCTCGACCACGATGGCGCCCAGTCGCGGGCCCGGCGGGATCTGGATCTCCTCGAAGTCCAGCTTCCGCATCTTGTCGGCCTCGGCCGCCATCTCCTCGTAGCGGGCCAGTCGCGCCTTGGACTTGGCCTGCCGGCCCTTGGCGTTGGAGCGGACCCACTCCAGCTCCTCCTTGAGCCGCTTCTGCCGCTTGGCGTCCTTCTGGCCCTCGACCTTGAGCCGGGACGCCTTGTTCTCCAGGTAGGTGGAGTAGTTGCCCTCGTAGGGGATCGCGCGGCCGCGGTCCAGCTCCAGGATCCACTGCGCCACGTTGTCCAGGAAGTACCGGTCGTGGGTCACGGCCACGACGGTGCCCGCGTACTTGGCCAGGTGCTGCTCAAGCCACTGCACGGACTCGGCGTCCAGGTGGTTGGTGGGCTCGTCGAGCAGCAGCAGGTCGGGCGCTTCGAGCAGCAGCTTGCACAGCGCCACCCGGCGCTTCTCGCCGCCGGACAGGGTGGTCACCTGCCAGTCGCCGGGCGGGCAGCCCAGCGCGTCCATCGCCTGCTCGAGCTGCGCGTCCAGGTCCCAGGCGTTGGAGTGGTCGAGCTTCTCCTGGAGCTTGCCCATCTCGTCGAGCAGCGCGTCGGAGTAGTCCGTCGCCATCAGTTCCGCGATCTCGTTGAACCTGTCCAGCTGCGCCTTGACCTCGGCGACACCGTCCTGCACGTTCTCCAGCACGGTCTTGGACTCGTCCAGCGGCGGTTCCTGCAGCAGCATGCCGACGCTGAAGCCGGGCGACAGGAACGCGTCGCCGTTGGACGGCTGCTCCAGCCCCGCCATGATCTTGAGCACGGTGGACTTGCCGGCACCGTTGGGACCGACCACACCGATCTTCGCGCCCGGCAGGAAGCTCAGCGTCACGTCATCGAGGATGACCTTGTCGCCGTGCGCCTTGCGCGTCTTGCGCATCGTGTAGATGTACTCAGCCAAGAGAAACCGTCCGGCAGATCGAGAAGGGCCAATGTGCGGCTCCGCCGCGTGAGGGCAGATACACCCCATCTTGCCGTACGTCCACCCCTGCGGGCGAATGAGTACCTCCGACCCCGCCCGGGGCGGCGGCCACGCTGCCCTGCTCGGGCAGGCCGTGCAGCCCGTCGGACGGGCCGCGGACGCGCTCCCCGTATGCACCCTCCTCGATCGTCAGCCGGCTTCCCGCTCTTCCAGGCGGCGCCGCCCGGGCGCGGAGCCGAAAGTCCACGCGGGAGCGTCAGGGCACGGCCACCGCTGCGGCCGGCGGCGGAGCCGCCGGTTCGGGCACATTCGCGGCTGGTGCGGACTTCCGGCTGAACCGCGCGACGCCGCGGGCCAGGTCGTGCCCGACGGCCACCGCCTCGATCTCCGCCGCCGTATACCGCCGCCCGTCGCGCTCGTCCTCACGGATCTTCAACCGCCCCTGGACCACGAGTGGTTCCCCCAGTCCCACCGAGTCCTTGATGTGGCCCGCGAGCGTGCGCCAGGCACACACCGTGTAGAAGCTGGTCGCTCCGTCCGTCCACGCCCCGCGTTCGGAGTCCCAGCGACGCGCGGTGGTCGCCAGCCGGAAGCGGGTGACCCCCACACCGGTGGCGGTGGTGTACATCTCGGGCTCCGTCGCCACATTTCCCACGACGGTCACCAGGGTCTCGTTCATCGCACGGTCCTCGCTTTCCGCGTCGTCCCGCGGTGGGACGCTCTGAGGACATCGTCCCCCAAATCAGGACGGTCAAGGAAAGACCATCACGAATCTGTGGATAACTCGTGACTGTGGATAAGTCGTCACTCGTACGAGTGCGAATGGGAATACATCGGGTGGGAATCACGCGCGTACGGCGCGCGCGAGGAAGTAGAGGAAGTACCCGCCACCACTGCGAACTGCTCGCGCACCTCGCGGTAGCGCATCAGCTCGGCCGCGACCGGTTCGAGCACCCTGGCCCTGCCGCAGTCGGCGGCGGCGTCCCGCAGCCGGCGCTCGGCGGTCTGGCCGTACCGGCGGGCCGGCCCGCGGGCGGCGAACCGGCAGCCCGCGGAGACCAGCGGTCCGCCGAGCCCGCCGGCGGCGGCCATCGCGACCGGCACCCACCAGCTGAGCTGGATCGAACCGAACGCGATCGCGCTCAGGCACACGGCGCCCGCGACCGCCAGCGCCATCAGCAGCCACTGCACCAGGTGGGCGGCCGACCACCAGCCGGGCCGCTCGGGCGGCCCGGGGACGGCCCGCGCGGCGGCCCCGTCCAGCGCCGCAGGCAGGCCCTCACCGCCGCGCCGGGCCGCGTCACGCACCGCCTGCGCCCAGGGCGCAGGCAGGCCGCGGGCGGCGTCGGCGGCCAGGCCGCGTACCGCCTCCCCGACCAGCGGCCGGGACGCCACGGGCCCGATGGAGCCGCCGGTACCTCCCGGGCCGTTCCGCCGTACGGGTGAAGTCGGCGTCTCCCGTGGTCCGGGGGAACCGGCGCCCGCGGCGGTCCGTTCTCCCCTCAGCCGCCCCCACGGTGTGCCGCACGCCACCCGGGCGGCGCCCGCCCAGTCCCGTTCCGCCGACTGACCCGCTCCGGCCGCTCCCACCGCGTCCGCCAGCCGGTCGATGAATTCCTCCCGCGCCGGATCGGTGAGCCCGGCGCCACCCTCTCCCACGTAGAGCGGGTGCAGCCGGCTCGCCGTGCGGTCCATGTCGGCAGCCAGCCGGCGGCCGGCCGCGGTGCGTTCGGCGACGATCTGGGCCAGCACACCGCGCAGATCGGACACGCCGTGCCCGGTGAGCGCCGAGGCGGCCAGCACCACCGCGCCGTCGTCGCCGTGCTCACCCACCGCGAGACCGTCCTCGTCCAGCAGCCTGCGCAGGTCGTCGAGCACCAGGTCCGCCGAGTCCCCCGGCAGCCGGTCGACCTGGTTGAGCACCAGCACCGTCACATCGGCATGCCCGGAAAGGGGGCGCAGATAGCGTTCGTGCAAGGCCGCGTCGGCGTATTTCTCGGGGTCGAGCACCCAGACGACGACATCCACCAGTTCCAGCAGCCGGTCCACCTGCGCGCGGTGCCCGGGGGCGGCGGAGTCGTGGTCGGGCAGGTCGATCAGGACGAGCCCGTCCAGGCTCGCCCCGTCGGCCGGGGGCCCTTGGCAGCAGTCACCGCCGAAATCGTCAAGCCGTGAACCAGCCGGACAGCCGTCGTCATCGACCGGGATTCCGGCGGCCCCGCCGAACCCACCGGCCACGGCTGCCGTGTCCCGCGGATCCGCGTCGCCCGCGAGGTCCGGAACGCCGCCCTCACCGGGGGCCCCGCCGGCGCGGGCGTCGCGGAGCACCCCGGTGCCGGGGTCCACGGCCCCCGCGCCGGTGTCCAGGCGTCCCGCGCCGTCGGCCGGAGCGGGGATCCGCGCGCTCCGCCGGGCGTAGCGGTCCTGCGAGGCGATGCCGAGGCGGTCCAGCAGCCCGGCGGCCCCGTCGGGGTGCCAGGCGCAGGCGATGGGGCGGGCCGTCGTGGGGCGGCGCGTCCCGGTGTCGGACAGCTGAAGTCCGGCCAGGGCGTTGAAGAGCGCCGACTTGCCGCTGCCGGTGGCGCCGGCCAGGGCCACCACAGTGTGGTCGAGGGAGAGCCGCCGCCGCTCGCCGAGGCGTTCGAGCAGCTGACCGGTCTCGGCGAGGGCGTCGGGGCTGATCCGGGTCCTGGACAGGCCGAGCAGCTCGCCGAGCGCGTCCACCCGCGCGCTCAGCGGATCGGCCGCGGCGGCTCCCGCCTGTCCGGCGGCTCCTGAGCCGCCCCCGGAGGCGGGTGCGGGGGCCGATCCGGTGGAGGCGGTGGCGTGGCGGCCGCCTCCCGCCCGCTGGGTCGTGGCCGACGGGTCGGCGGTGGTCGAGCGCACCGGGGTCACCGTTCCTTCTGCAGTAGGGACAGCGCGGAGATCAGCGAGGACTGCTGCCCTGCCGTGACGTCGAGGGCGTCGACCGGGGCGAGCCTGCGGTCGCGTTCGCCGTCGAGCAGCCCGGCGACGGCGTCGGCGAGCCGGTCGCGCGCCGCGTCGCGCATCCGCAGGGCCGCCTGCGCGCCGACGGTCTCGGCCAACCGCTCCCCCGCGGTGCGCCCGCGCCGGCCGCCGAGCAGCGCGGTGGCCAGCAGGGCGGCTACGTCCTCGGGGTCGGCGGCGGGGCGTTCGGTGTCGTGGGCCGCCCGCAGCTGGGCGTGGGTGAGATCGGCCAGGGTACGGCGCCAGCGGCGTACGCCCTTGTCGATCCGGGCGGCCACGGCCACGCGGTCGCGGTCGGGGCGGGACAGGCCGTCGTCGAGGAGCGCCTCGCCCGCCGGGTCGCGCTGCCAGCTGTCGGCGATCCGCTCGTCGGCCGCGTCGGTCTCGGTGCGCAGCAGCGCGGCCAGTTCCTCGGCCAGCGCGTGCTGGAGGGTGTCGGGGCCGCATGCGGGGTAGCCCCGCCACTGGGCCAGCGCCTCACCGGCGAGGGGTGCGCCGGCGCGGACGGCCGCGTCGATGTGCTCGGCGGCCAGCTCGTAGGCGTCCTCCGCGGCGCGGGCCAGGCGCAGGGCCGCGGCGTGCTGGGCGGCGGAGGCGGCGGCGAGGGCGGGCAGCCGGCTGCCCAGCGAGTCCAGGACGCCCGCGGCCGTGCGGCGGGCGGCGTGCTGGCGGGCGGCGGGGTCCTGCGCGCAGTGCGTGAGCCACTCGCGCAGCCCTGCGACGGTGGTCTGCGGCAGCAGGCCCCCGCCGCCGGCGGACTCGGGCAGTTCGGGGACGGTGAAGCGGGGCACGTCCCCCAGGCCCGCCTTGGTCAGCAGGGCGGCGTAGTGCCTGCTGACGTCGTCGGCGATCTGGTGCGGGACGCGGTCCAGGACGGTGGCGAGGGTGACGTCGTATTCCTTGGCGGTCCGCAGCAGGTGCCAGGGCAGGGCGTCGGCGTAGCGGGAGGCGGTGGTGACCAGGATCCAGATGTCGGCCGCGCAGATCAGTTCGGCGGCGAGTTCGCGGTTGCGGGTGACGAGGGAGTCGATGTCGGGGGCGTCGAGGAGGGCGAGGCCGCGCGGCAGGGAGTCGTCGCACTCCAGCCGGAGTTCGGGCCGGGCGGGCTCGTGGCGGTCGGGGACGTCGTCGTCGCCCCTGCGCTGGCGTACGGCCCAGGCGCGGGTCAGACCGGGCAGTACCCGCGGGTCGGCGAACCAGGCGCGGTCCTCGGGGTGGCAGACCAGCACCGGAGTGCGGGTGGTGGGCCGCAGGACACCGGATTCGCTGACACGACGGCTGATAAGTGAGTTGACAAGCGTCGACTTGCCCGCTCCCGTCGATCCGCCGACCACCGCGAGCAGCGGCGCCTCGGGGGCGGTCAGCCGGGGTACGAGGTAGTCGTCCAGCTGGGTCAGCAGTTCCTGGCGGGTGCGGCGGGCCCGGGCGGCTCCGGGCAGCGGGAAGGGGAAGCAGGCGGCCTCGACGCGGTCACGCAGCGCGGACAACGCGTCGATCAGCTCTGGCCGTACGTCCAAGATCGCCACGTCGGCAGAATGCCCCATATTGGAGCATTTAAGAAGCGCATTTCGGATAATTGGCCGCATTCACCCCGGATAACGCCCGACCGGCGGCGGCCGGTCGGGGCCCGGCGACGGAGCCGCGACCGCCGCACAGGAGCTGCGCAATGGTCGCGCAAAGGTCACGGGAAGGCCCGCGGAAGGCCGGGAAACCGCTGCGCGGCAGTGTCGGATGGTGCTCAGGGGCCAGAACGAGCCACCGGCATAACGACTGCACAACGGCAGTGTTGCGACCCGTCAAAAGCGATGCGACTTCCGCGCCTGCCTGCGATTATCGGACCACTTCACCGAACCTCCACAACGCGTCACGCGGGTGAAGCAGACGGCAGCACGGACGCGGCGCCCTATCCTTGACCTCGGTACAGGTCACGGAACCAGCCAGGGGCGAAGACAGCCGCGGCCATTGTCCGGCCCCCGTAGCTCAGCGGATAGAGCAGGCGCCTTCTAAGCGCTTGGCCGCAGGTTCGAGTCCTGCCGGGGGCACTCTCACGCGGCCGACGCCCCGTCCGGGCACCGACCGCCGCCCTGCCGGACGCACCATCCCGCCGCGGACGGCGAGGAGATGGATCGCTGAAAAGACGGATCACCTGGAACGTACCGGGCTCCGCGTAGCGACCGTGTAAGGACCGCCCACCCTCGACCGGCGCCCTCCCCGTACCCCGCCCGGCATTTCTTACGGAGCCGGGACGGTGAGGCGATACGCCCGTTTTGCACCGGTGATGGCATGATGCGCGAGTTAGCGTGACGATCAGTCCGGCTGCACCTCTCTGCGCCGCCAACTCCGTTGTGCAATGGGCAAGTTGACGGCTTCCTCGGCATGCCGGACGCCCCCGAGAAGCCTCCTGACCTGCAAGAGGAGATCAGCATGCCCACCAGTACCCGCAGCACCCGCAGCACCCGCAGCACCCGCCCGGGCCGTACCGCCCGCGCAGCCCGCGCCGCCGCCGTCGGTGCCGTCGCGGTGGCCACGGCCGCCGCCGTCGCGGCCCCCGCGGCGGGCGCGGCCACACCGCGGCAGGCGACCGATCGCGACAGCGCCCCCGTCTTCGTCCAGAGCGACAACCCCACCGCGAACACGGTGGTGGCCTACCACCGCAATCCCGACGGTTCGCTCGGCCGCCACGAGGTCTACCCCACCGGCGGCCGGGGCGGCGTCCTCGACGGCTCGGTCGTGGACCACCTCGCCTCGCAGGGCTCGCTCAGCTACGACTGCGAGCACCAGCTGCTCTACGCGGTGAACGCAGGAAGCGACACCGTCACCGTCTTCGCGGTGCACGGCGACCGGCTGCAGCGCCTCCAGGTGCTCCCCTCGGGCGGCGACTTCCCGGTCAGCGTCACCACGCACGACGACCAGGTGTACGTGCTGAACGCCCGCGACGGCGGCTCGGTCCAGGGCTACGTGTGGAACGGCCGGCATCTGATTTCCGCACCCGGCCGGCACCGCGATCTCCACCTGGCCGCCGCCTCGCCGGAATTCACCCACACCCCCGGCCAGGTCGGCTTCACGCCGGACGGCTCGAAGCTGATCGTCACCACCAAGGCCGGGGCCAACAGCATCGACGTCTTCCCGCTCACCTCGTCCGGCGCCCCCGCCGCCCACCCGGTGGTCACCTCGACCCCCGACGCGGTGCCGTTCGGCTTCACCTTCGACCGCGCGGGACGGCTCCAGGTCACCGAGGCGGGGCCGAATGCGGTGGCCACCTTCACCGTCGGCCGCGACGGCACCCTGCACCAGGTCGGCCAGGTGGCGACGGGGCAGATGGCGACCTGCTGGGTAGTCGCCACCGGCGACAACCTCTATGCGTCCAACGCCGGAAGCGCCACCCTGTCCGGCTACCAGGTGGAGCCGCGCGGCCCGCTCACCGCGCTCGGAAACACCCCGACCCACGACGGCACGGTGGACGCCGCCGCCTCCTCCGACGGCCGCGACGTCTACGTACAGACCGGCGCCCAGGGAATCGTGGACGAATTCCGTGTCGGCCGCGACGGCTCGCTCACCCGGACCGGATCGGTCACCGTACCTGGCGCGGTCGGCGGCGAAGGCATCGCCGCCGGTTGACCAGCCGGATACCTGTAGCGCACCCGCAGCCTCGCCCATCCCGCCCGCCACACTGGTCGGCGAGGGGGGGCGAGGTTTTGCGGAAGTCGTACGAGTCTCTTATGGGGTTGTGAGATGGTGTGCGCCGTAGTCACCTCTGCCGGACCGCAGGTAAAGCGGCTTGAACAGAGACGGCCGCCCGGCAGTCGTGTCGCGGCCATGGGGTAGTTTGCTCTCTCCGCGTGCTATCGATGCGAGGATCGTTTGCGTATGGATTCCACACTCCCCGGGGCCACGTCGGCCGCGTCGGCGGCGCGGCGGCGCAGGCGGCTGACCCACAGGATCAGGGACGGGCTACGCGATCTGAGCGTCCAGTTGGCACTGCTGAACCACCAGATCGGGATGCAGCTCGATCTGCGGGACGCCGATCTCGAATGCCTGGACCTGATCGGCCGCTACGGCCCGATCGGGCCGACGGCCCTCGCCAAGCGCGCCGGGATGCACCCCGCCACCCTGACCGGCGTGCTCGACCGGCTGGAGCGCGGCAACTGGGTGATTCGCACGCCCAATCCGACCGACCGGCGCGCCGTGCTGGTGCAGGTCGTCAAGGAGCGCGCGGCCGAGGTCACGTATCTCCTGTCCGGGCTGAACACCGCGGTCGACGGGATCTGCGCGGAGTACGACGACGACGAACTGGTGCTGATCGCCGACTTCCTGCTGCGTACGGCACGCGCCGGACGGATCGCCACCGACGAACTGGCCGACACCTGACGCACCATGCCGGGCGGCCGGCGCTGATGTCACATTTCCCCGTGGCCCCGCATCTCAGTTGACAGTTGCGTCAACGAGGAGGCCACGCGCATGTCCGACGACCCCGCTGAGCTGCCCGACGACACGGCCACCCGGGTTTTCGCGAGACACCGTGAACTGCTGTTCTCCGTGGTCTACAGCATGACCGGCAGCGTCTCGGACACCGAGGACGTCCTCCAGGACACCTGGCTGGCCTGGGTACGCGGCGGCCGTCGTCAACAGGCGGCGGACCGGGACGGCGGCGACAGCGAGGACGGCGACGGGCAGGACGCCGGTCACCCTTGCGGGTATCTGCTGCGGATCGCCGTCGGACGCGCGCTGGCCCGGCAGTCCGAGACCAGCCTCAGCCGCGCGGCCTACGTCGGCCCATGGCTGCCGGAGCCGCTGGTCACCGACCCGCTGCCCCAGGCGGCGGAGATCGTCGCCGCCGACGGCGTCGTCTGGCCGAGCCTGCCGTCCGAATCCAGCTCGACGGCACTGCTGGTGGTGATGGAGACGCTGCCGCCGCTGGAGCGGGCCGTGTTCGTACTGAACGAGGTCTTCGGCTATCCGCACACCGAGATCGGCGGAATCCTCGGCCGCCACCCCGGCGTCGTCCGCCAGATCGCGCACCGGGCGCGGGAGCACGTGCGGGCGCGGCGCCCGCACTATGCGGCGGACCCGCGGACCCAGCAGCAGTTGACCGAGCGTTTCATCGCCGCCGCGATGGCCGGCGACCAGGCGGCGCTGCTGGAACTGCTGGCGCCGGACGTGACGATGTGGACCGACGGCGGCGGCAGGGTCCGCTCCGCGCTGCGGCCGGTGACCGGCCGCGAACGGGTCGCCAGGTTCCTCAGCGGCTACGCGGCGTCGCACCCGCTGGACGGGCTGGACGGGCTGGACGGGCTGGACGGGCTGGACGTACGCTACCGGCCCGTCAACGGCGACCCGTCCGCCGTCGTCTTCTCCGGCGACTCGCCCTATGCCGTACTGGTGATGGACCTCAGCGCCCCGGGTGACCAGGTCACCGGCATCTACCTGGTCACCAACCCCGAGAAGCTGTCCCGGGTCGTCCGGCAGCCGGGTCCCGGCGAGGACCGCCACTGACCGCACGGCACGGTGGCTTCAGCCGCTCGTGGGTGTCAGCCGCTCGCGCAGGAATTCCACCACCCGCTCGCGGGCGGCGAGCGCGGGATGCCCGGGGGTTTCCCTGACCTCGGTGGTCAGTACGGAGTGCGCGGAGCTCTTGAAGCCGCCCGCATTCCCCTTGGCCGAGTCCAGTTCGATCACCTCGAAGGCGTCGCCGAGGCTGCGGCGCAGGGTCGCGAAACGGCTGCGCGTGGCGCCCTTGTCCTCGCTGAACCGCAGGCCGAGCAGGCACAGGCCGGACTCCCGGGTGCGGGCCACCACCGTGGCCAGCTCCTTCGGGGACACGCTCGGGTCCGCGGCGCGCCTGCCGCCCACGGGGAAGGGCAGCGCGGGCTGGCTGAGCACCGGGGCGAGAACCACGTCGTCGACGGCGGCGGCCAGGGCGAAGCCGCCGGTGAAGCACATCCCGATGACGCCGACACCGGGTCCCGGGGTGCGGGCCGCGAGGTCCCGAGCCAGCGCCCGGAGGTAGTCGGCGAAGGGGCGGTTGGCACCCGTGGCGAAGGCACTGAATTCGGCGGACACGCACAGCTTGGCGACGGTGGCGAGGGTGTATCCGGCGGTCGACTTGCGGCCGGGCACACCGAAGGGCGACGGGATCGCGACGGTGAAGCCCTGCTCGACCAGGTGGTCCGCAAGGCCCAGCACCTCGGGCGTCATGCCGGGGATCTCGGGGACCAGCACCACCCCCGGGCCCTCGCCCTTCTCGTACACGTCGTGGGTTAAGCCTGCGCCGGTGAACGGGCTGCTGCGCCAACCGGTCAGATCGGAGGTGGGTGCGGAGCCGGTCATCAGGGGTTCTCCTCGGTGGTCGGGTCGCCCGCGGTGCGAGCACGGTGGAGGCCCGGCCGACTGCGGACGTCGCGGCCGCCGGGTGCGCCGGGGTCGTGCGCGCGCCTCCATCCTGCCCATCCGGCCGAGCGCCACGCCCACGGAACGGCGATTCATCCCCGGACGGATGTCCGGGACCGAGGAGGCGGGAGAGTGAGCAATTCTGCTCATTCAAGGCTGGTTTCGCGCATGAATGCTCATCTACACTGCATGGGACGCCCCGGCCTGGGGCCGGTCGGCACCGCCTCTCCCGTATCGAGGAGCACTGCATGCCCGTCTCGTTGACCACCGCCGAGATCACCTCCCAGCCCGACTGCTGGCTGCGTGCGGCGAGCATCGCCGCCGAGGCCGCCGACCGGCTGCCGCAGCGGGGCGAGCGGGTGGCGGTGATCGGCTGCGGCACGTCATGGTTCATGGCCCAGTCCTACGCGGCGCTGCGCGAGCAGGCCGGGCACGGGGTCACGGACGCCTTCGCCGCCTCGGAATTCCCCTTCGGCCGCGACTACGACCGCGTGCTGGCGATCACTCGCTCGGGGACCACCACCGAAGTGCTGCGGGCCGCCACCCGCCTGCGCTCCGCCGACGTCCGGGTCGTCGCGGTCACCGCCGACCCGGACACGCCGGTCCGGGAAGCCGCCGACGAAGTGGTCGTACTGGACTTCGCCGACGAACGCTCCGTCGTGCAGACCAGATTCGCCACCACCGCGCTCGCACTGCTCCGCGCCCACCTGGGCCACGACCTCACCGCCGCCGTCGCCGACGCCCGCACCGCCGTGGCCGCCGACCTGCCCGAGGCGCTGCCGGCCGCCGAGCAGACCACCTTCCTCGGCACCGGCTGGACCTACGGGCTCGCCCAGGAGGCGGCGCTCAAGATGCGCGAGGCCGCGGGTGCCTGGACCGAGAGCTATCCGGCGATGGAATACCGCCACGGCCCGATCAGCATCACCGGGCCCGGCCGTACGGTCTGGGCCTTCGGTGCGCTGCCGGCCGGGCTGGCGGACGATGTCGCCGCGGTGGGCGGCACCCTGGAGTCCCGCCCCGACCTGGACCCGCTGGCCGATCTGGTGCGCGCCCAGCGGCTCGCGGTCGCCGTGGCCGAGCGCAGCGGCCTGGATCCGGACCGCCCGCGCAACCTGACCCGCTCGGTCGTCCTCGGCTGACCCGGCCCCCGCCGCTTCCCACGAATCCGAGGGACCGCATGACCGCCACCACCACCGCCGACCTCGTCACCGCCGCCCGCGCGGCCGGCCACGGCGTCGCCGCCTTCAACGTCATCACCCTGGAGCACGCGGAGGCCATCACCGCCGCCGCCGAGGCCGCCGGGCTGCCGGTGATCCTGCAGATCAGCCAGAACGCGGTGGCCTTCCACCTCGGCCGGCCGGCGCCGCTGCTGGCCGCCGCGGTCGCCCTCGCCGCCGCCGCCGCCGTACCCGTCGCCGTGCACCTGGACCACATCCAGGACGAGGACCTGCTGCGGGCCGGTGTCGCCGCAGGAGGGTCCTCCGTCATGTACGACGCTTCGGCGCTGCCCTACGAGCAGAACGTGCGCGCCACGGCCCGGGTCGCCGCCTGGGCGCACTCCCAAGGCGTGTGGGTGGAGGCCGAACTGGGCGCGGTCGGCGGTAAGGACGGCGCGCACACCCCGGGCGTGCGCACCGACCCCGACCAGGCCGCCGCCTTCACCGCCGCGACCGGCGTGGACGCGCTCGCGGTCGCGGTCGGCAGTTCGCACGCGATGACCCTGCGCACCGCACGCCTCGACCACGCCCTGATCGCCCGGCTGCGGGCGGCCGTCGCCGTACCGCTGGTGCTGCACGGCTCCTCGGGCGTGCCCGACGACGAACTGCGGCAGGCGGTCGCCGCCGGCATGGTGAAGATCAACATAGGCACCGCGCTCAATGTCGCCTTCACCTCCGCCGTGCGCGGGCAACTGTCCGACGATCCCGCCGTGGTCGATCCGCGCCGCTATCTGCGACCGGCCCGGGACGCGATGGCCACCACCGCCCGGCACCTCCTCCAGGTCGTCTCCTGCAGCACCTCTCCCGCCTGATCGCACTGTTACCCGTTCGCTACTTTTGTCACCGTTTCGCGGGTTCCACGTCACAGAAGATCGACAAGCCCATGCGGCGCTCCCCTCCACGTCGTTGACCCGACGAGTGTGCTGACGGTCAGTCACGAACGCTCGGAGGTACCCGACATGACGGACAAGACCTTGTGGTCGTACGCGGACATCGCCGCACATATCCGCGTGCAGGTCGACACTGTGCGCTCCTATCGCAAGCACGGGCACTTGCCCGATCCCGACCGCGTGGAAGGGGGCAAGCCCTACTGGTACGCGGACACCATCAGGGCCTGGAGCGCCCGGCGGCCGGGGAACCGAGGCCGCCGGGACCCGGACTGACCCTCAGTTCCTGCTCGCGGGCTCGGGGTCCCGCCGCTCACCGGAGCGCGGGGCCCCGACCGCCGTCCCCGGCGTCCGCGGGCCGCCGCCCTCGGATATGCCGAACCGGTCGTGAAATCGGCGCAGCACCGGCGGCGCCCACCAGGTGGCCCTGCCCGTCAGCCGCATCACCGCCGGCACCAGGAGCGTACGGATCACCATCGCGTCCATCAGCACCGCCAGGGCGATCCCCAGTCCCAGCATCTTGGTGTTGGCCACCCGGGACATTCCCACTCCGACCATCACCACGGCCAGGATGATCGCGGCGGCCGTGATCAGTCCTCCCGTCCTGCGCAGCCCGAAGACGATGGACCCCTGGTGGTCACCGGTCCTGTCGTACTCCTCCTTGATCCGTGACAGCAGGAAGACCCCGTAGTCCATGGACAGCCCGAAGGCCACGCAGAACATCAGCACCGGCAGTGTCGTCTCGATGCTGCCGGTCGCGGTGAAACCCAGCAGCCGCGACAGGTGGCCGTCCTGGAAGACCCAGACCACCGCGCCGAACATCGCCGTCAGGCTGAGGGCATTGAGCAGCACCGCCTGCACCGGGACCACCACGCTGCCGGTCAGCAGGAACACCAGCAGCAGCGTGACCAGGCCGATGACGCCGGCCGCCCAGGGCAATCGCTGCGCTATGGCGTGCTTGGTGTCGACCAGCACCGCCGCCTGCCCGGTGACCGAGGTGCGGAAGCCGGCCGGCACCGCCCGGATCTCGCCGACCACGCGCTGCGGACCGGAGTCCACGGGAGCGCCGTCGGGCACCACCGTCAGATAGGCGCTGCCGGCCTCCTTGCCGACGACGGGGCCCTCCACCCGGACCACACCGGGCAGAGCGGCCACCCGGCGCCGGTAGTCGGCCAGCCGGGCCGTGTCGGTGTCCTCGGCGAGCACGGTGATCGCGCCGACCGGGGCGCCGGCGTAGTCCTGCCGGACGTGCTGCTGCACCGTACGGGCCTCGGCCGCGGCCGGTAGCTGCCGGTCGTCCGCCGTCCCGAACTGCACCCGCAGGAACGGCAGCCCGAGCAGCAGCAGCGCGGCCACCGCACCGATCGCGAAGGCCGGCGCCCGGCGCATCACCAACCGGGCCAGCGCGGCATAGCGCGCGCCGGGCTCCGCGGCGGTCCGCCCCGCCGGCCGACCCCCGCGGCGCAGCAGCGCCCGCAGGTCCAGCGCATTGACCCGGTCGCCGAGCAGCACCAGGGCGGCCGGCAGCACGATCAGTGCCGCGCCGGCGGCCAGCAGCACCACCGCGACACCCGCATAGGCGAAGGAGCGCAGGAAATACTGCGGGAAGACCAGCATGGCCGACAAGGCGGCCGCCACGGTCAGCGCCGAGAAGAGCACTGTCCGGCCGGCTGTCCGCAGCGTCGTGGCCACCGCCGGCCGCGGTGCCGCACCGGCCGCCAGCTCCTCGCGGAAGCGGCGCACGATGAACAGGGCGTAGTCGATCGCCAGCCCGAGGCCGAGCGCGGTCGTCAGATTCTCCGCGAAGACCGACACGTCGGTGAACCCGGTGATGCCGCGCAGCACCGCGCTGGTGCCGAGGATCGCGATGATGCCGATACCCAGCGGCAGCAGTGCTGCGACCGCACTGCCGAAGACCATGACCAGCAGCACCAGCGTGATCGGCAGGGCGATCATCTCGGCCCGCACCAGATCCTGCTGGATGGTGCTCTGCATCTCGTGCAGCACCTCGGCGGTGCCGCCGACGGTCACGCGGACCGGCCCGTGCGTGCCACGGTAGGCGGGAGCTATGCGCTTGACCTCCCGGGCCACGGCGTCGTCGTCCCCACGCAGCCGGGCGGTGATCATCGCGGAGCCGCCGTCCTCGGCTCGCAGCACCGGTGCGCCGGTGTCCCAGTACGAACTCACACCGGCGACATCGGGATCGGCGGCGAGTCTGCGGGCCAGCTCCCGCCCCTGGGCGGCGACGGCGGGACTGTCGGGGTCCGCGCCCCGGGTGTCGACCAGCAGGACGAGATTGGGCTGGGAGCCGGGGAAGCGGTCGGCGAGCGCCGCGGTGGCGTAGGAGGACTGGGATCCGGGGGCCTCGAAGCCCCCGCTGGACAGCCGGCCCCCGGCGCCGCTTCCGGCCACCACGGTGAGTGCGGTGAAGAGCAGCGCCAGCAGCAGAGTCAGCCGCGGCCTGGCGGTGACGGCCCGCGTCCACCCCCCGACCGCACCCGCGCGGTTGACATCGGACATGACAGAGGTGTCCTCTCGCCCTGGAACGACATAAAATTACAGACACGAACAACCACTCGCATTTCAAGAATGCGAGCGAGCACTCGCGTTTGTCAATCCCCCCTGGGAGTACACGTGTCCGAGGCGGACGAGAGGCCGAGGCGGCGCCAGGCGCGCGGCGAGCGGCGTATCAGCCAGCTGCTCCAAGCCGCCGCCAGCGTGTTCTGCAAGCTGGGCTACACGGCCTCCAGCACCAACGCGATCGCGCGCGAGGCCGGCGTGTCACCGGGCACGCTTTACCAGTTCTTCCCGAACAAGGAAGCCATCGCCGTGGAGCTCGGCGGCCAGCTGGTCAAGCAGATGGAGGAGGCGCACGGGCGCGTCTTCACCGCGGAGAACGCCCGGCTGCCGCTCGACCAGCTCATCGACGCCATCGCCGACCCCTTCGTCGAGTTCAACTGCGCCAACCCCGCCTTCCTGGCCCTGATCAAGGGCCCCGACGCGCCGGGCAGGGTCACGGAGGAGCACGACACGCTGCACGCGACGCTGCTCGACGGCGTGTCCGGGCTGCTGGCCCTGCGGCAGCCGTCGCTGTCGACGGTCGAACGCACGCTCATCGCCGAGATGTCCTTCGCGATGTTCAAGGCCGCGCTCGACCTGATCGTGCAGAGCGAGGGCGAGGAGCGCACCGCTTACGCCGGCGAGATGAAAGGCATGCTCTACCGCTATCTCGCGCCGTACGTCGGCACCGGGCCGGTCACGGTCGACGGGACGGCCGCCCCCGTGGGGGCGGCCGGAGCTACTTCTCGCGCCCTGCCGACGGGCAGCTGAAAACATCGTGGTGGCCGTCCCTGGGCGGCGCGGGCGGTCCGATCGTCGGTGCGCCGCCCTCTCCCGGGGCTACGCCCGGACGGACGGCCACCGGGCCCATCTCCTGGGCGAGGGAGGCCGCCACCACGGCCGAGGGTCGCGCCGCACCGCCGCCCTGGCGGCGCTCCTTGGCCCGTGAGGCCCACTGGGCCGCGGTGCCGACGGCGGCGACCAGCAGGGAGATGCCGAGCCCCAGGGACAGGGCATAGAACGAATTGGAGGCGGCCCGGCCGCTGATGTAGCCGGCACCGACTGAATACGTGGCCCAGACCGTCTCGGCGACGCCCGCTCCGATCGCATAGCGGCGCGCGGGATAGCGCATGATGCCCGCCGCGAGGCCGCCGATGACCCGGCCGCTCGGCAGGAACCGCACGCCGATGACGAAGGGCACACCATGCCGCTGGATACGCAGCGCCGCCCACCGCAGCAGAGCCTCACGGCGCGGCCTGCGGTGCATGCGGTTCAGCACGCGCGAGCTGAGCGCCTGTCCTGTCCGGCGGATCACGAGGTCGCCGAAGAACGCGCTGCCGGCCACCACGAGCAGCACGAGCGCCAGATTCAGATGGCCTTCCGCGGCCATCACGCCGCCGGTCACGAGCAGCACTGAGTTGGGCACGAGCGGCGGGGCCGTCGTCGCGGCCAGCAGCGCGTACGCCCAGATGACGTGTCCACCCCTCAGGTACTCGGCGAGTCCGGAGGTGAAGTCAAGTGCCGACACACTCAGTGCAACGTCCATCCCACCGCCCCTCTTCCCTCCCCTTGCACAACGCTGACAGCGGTGGGCGGGGACGGCAAGCGGGTTAACCGCCCTTCAGCCGTTTCACCGGAAAGGTCATCCTGCGGGTTCAGCGGGACTACTCCTCAGGGATTACGGCCAACTGCGGGCCATCGCCCGGGGGATGCAGGCGGGCTGGGCAGAGCCGCGGGCGGCCGGGGCGGTCAGCGGCCGAGGAGTTCGCCGCCGTTGCACTGCAGGATCTCGCCCGTGATGAAGCCCGCGTCCGGCGAGGCGAGAAAGACCACCGCGGCGGCGACGTCCGCCGGGCGGCCGACCCGCCCGACAAGGGTGCGGCCCGCCCGCCGGGTCAGCTCCGCGTCATTGAGTCGTGAGCCGAAGAATTCGGTGCCGGCGACCGTGCCGGGCGCCACGATGTTGCAGGTCACCCCCTGCGGACCGAGCTGGGCGGCGAGCGAGTGGTTCCAGGCGTGCAGTGCGGCCTTCGAGGCGCCGTACGAGCCGCCGCCGCGCAGCGCCGCCACCGAGGTCACCGTCACGACCCGGCCGCTGTCGGTGAAGCGGTCACGGAGCGACTCGGTGATCAGTACCGCGGTGAGGACGTTGCGTTCGAAGTCGCCGCGCCAGCGCGCCAGCATCCCGTGCGGGCCCGCGCCGACCGCCAGCTCCCGGCTGCCCGCGTTGTTCACCAGCACGTCCACCCGGTCGGGCAGCTGCGACAGCGCGGCCTCCACGTCGTCGGGGTCCGCCAGGTCGCAGACCACCGGCGTGACGTCCAGCCCGTGCTCGGCCTTGATCTGCTCGACGGTCGCGTGCAGCACCTCGCGTCGGCGGCCGACGATCGTGACCCGGTGACCGTCCTCGGCGAAGCGCAGCGAGACGGCCCGCCCGATGCCCGTACCGCCACCGGTCACGACGATGTTGCGCACCGCTGCCGCCCTCTGTGCCATCCGCTCCGCCCCTCGAGAAGAGACAGCACGCTACGGGATCCCCCCGAACCGGCCGCGAGCGGGGTAGCCTGCGGAAACAGCCTTTTCGAAGAGACGTAGATCACATGGCGGAGAACGTAACCATTACAGTGGTTGGCGGGTCTTATGTCTTGAGCGCCGCGCTCCCGGCGGAGCCGGTGGGGGGCTGTAGGACGGATCGTCTTGGGGGACGGTCCGGAAGGCGTCGCCGGGGCGATACCCGGGGAGCTTGAGCGGCCCTCCCGGGCCGTTTTCGTCCCGGCAACGGCGCAGTTGCCACAAGCGCCCGGGCGGACCCGTGGGGGGATCCGTTCCGGGGAACGGGGAGCGCCCCGTGCCGGACCCGTGGGGGGATCCAGCGCGGGGCGCTTCCTTATGTGCTGCCGGGCGCCTAAGACTCAGAGCGGCGCGCGGCGGCCGGCTGCTTCAGCGGCCCTCGACCGAGACGTAGTCGCGGATCTCGACACCGGTGTAGATCTGCCGCGGGCGGCCGATCCGGGAGCCGGGCTCCTTGATCATCTCGTGCCACTGGGCGATCCATCCGGGCAGCCGGCCGATGGCGAACAGCACGGTGAACATGCTGGTCGGGAAGCCCATCGCGCGGTAGATCAGACCCGTGTAGAAGTCCACGTTCGGGTAGAGCTTGCGGGAGACGAAGTAGTCGTCGCTGAGCGCGTGCTCCTCCAGCTTCAGGGCGATGTCCAGCAGCTCGTCGGACTTGCCCAGCGCGGACAGGACATCGTGCGCCGCCGCCTTGATGATCTTCGCCCGGGGGTCGAAGTTCTTGTAGACGCGGTGCCCGAAGCCCATCAGCTTGACGCCGTCCTCCTTGTTCTTCACCTTGCGGATGAAGGAGTCCACGTCGCCGCCGCTTGCCTGGATGCCTTCCAGCATCTCCAGCACCGACTGGTTGGCCCCGCCGTGCAGCGGGCCCCACAGCGCGCTGATGCCCGCCGAGATCGAGGCGAACTGGTTCGCCTGCGACGAGCCCACCAGGCGGACCGTGGAGGTCGAGCAGTTCTGCTCGTGGTCCGCGTGCAGGATGAACAGCTTGTCCAGGGCGCTGACCACGACCGGGTCGAGCTGGTACTCCTCGGCCGGCACGGAGAAGGTCATCCGCAGGAAGTTCTCGACGTAGCCGAGGTCGTTGCGCGGGTAGACCACCGGCTGGCCGACGGATTTCTTGTACGCGTATGCCGCGATCGTCGGCAGCTTGGCGAGCAGCCGGATCGTGGACAGGTGGCGCTGCTCGGGGTCGAACGGGTTGTGGCTGTCCTGGTAGAACGTCGACAGCGCGCTGACCACGGACGACAGCATCGCCATCGGGTGGGCGTCGCGGGGGAAGCCGTCGTAGAACCGTTTGACGTCTTCGTGCAGAAGGGTGTGCTGGGTGATCTCGCCCTTGAATTCCGCGAGCTCGTCGACCGTCGGCAGTTCGCCGTTGATCAGCAGGTAGGCGGTCTCCAGGAAGGTGCCGCGCTCGGCGAGCTGCTCGATCGGGTAACCACGGTAGCGAAGGATGCCCTCTTCGCCATCGAGGAACGTGATCGCGGACTTGTAGGCCGCGGTGTTGCCGTAACCGCTGTCCAGCGTCACCAGGCCCGTATCGGCGCGCAGCTTGCCGATATCGAAGCCCTTGTCGCCGACCGTGCTGTCAACCACCGGGTAACTGTGTTCGCTGTCCCCATACCGCAGTACTACAGAGTTGTCGCTCACGTCATTCCCTCACCGACGGTTTTGCCTCTTCATCGAGGTGCCCTGACTACGTCCACTGTCCCCCATTTGGCGCGCACGCGTGCACTCGGGGTCGGCCATCGGGCCGATTAGTGGCACGGAGTGCCTATTTTGCGCCTCCGGAGAGCCGATGGTCGAGGGCTGTGAAGCGCCGGCCGGCCGACACGGTACGCACCGCCTGCCCGATCGCCCGCCGCGAGCCGACCAGGACGACCAGGCGCTTCGCCCTGGTCACAGCCGTGTAGAGCAGGTTGCGCTGGAGCATCATCCACGCCCCCGTGGTGACGGGGATCACCACCGCCGGATACTCGCTGCCCTGCGAGCGGTGGATCGTCACGGCGTAGGCGTGGGCCAGCTCATCCAGCTCGTCGAAGTCGTACCCGATCTCCTCGTCCTCGTCGGTGTGCACGGTGAGGCGCTGCTCGACCGCGTCCAGAGCGGTGACCACACCCACGGTGCCGTTGAAGACGCCGTTGGCGCCCTTGTCGTAGTTGTTCCTGATCTGCGTCACCTTGTCGCCCACCCGGAAGGTCCGGCCGCCGAATCTGCGCTCGGGCAGGTCGGGGCGCGCCGGGGTGACGGCCTGCTGGAGCAGTCCGTTGAGCGCGCCGGCGCCGGCGGGGCCGCGGTGCATGGGGGTCAGCACCTGGATGTCCCGCCTGGGGTCGAGGCCGAATCTGGCGGGAATGCGGCGGGCGACCACGTCCACGGTGAGCCGCCCCGCCTCCTCGGAGTCCTCCTCCGCGAAGAGGAAGAAGTCGGGCAGGCCCTGGGTGACCGGCGGCAGCCCGGAATTGATCCTGTGGGCGTTGGTGACCACCCCGGACTGCTGCGCCTGCCGGAAGATCCGGGTCAGCCGCACCGCGGGCACCGGGCCGTCCGCCGCCAGCAGGTCGCGCAGCACCTCGCCGGCCCCGACGCTCGGCAACTGGTCCACGTCCCCCACGAACAGCAGGTGAGCGCCCGGCGACACCGCCTTGACCAGCTTGTTCGCCAGCAACAGGTCCAGCATGGACGCCTCGTCGACCACCACCAGGTCCGCGTCGAGCGGCCGGTCCCTGTCGTAGGCCGCGTCCCCGCCGGGTTTCAGCTCCAGCAACCGGTGCACGGTGGACGCCTCGGCGCCGGTCAGCTCCGACAGCCTCTTCGCGGCCCGCCCGGTCGGTGCGGCGAGCACCACCTTGGCCTTCTTCGCCTGGGCCAGGGTGACCACGGAGCGCACCGTGAAGGACTTGCCGCAGCCGGGACCTCCGGTGAGGACCGCGACCTTCTCGGTCAGCGCCAGCCGGACCGCCTGCTGCTGCTCGGGGGCGAGATCGGCGCCGGTCCGATCGGCCAGCCAGCTCAGCGCCTTGTCCCACTCGACGTCCCGGAAGGCCGGCAGCCGGTCCTCGGGGCCGTGCAGCAACCGCATCAGCTGCGCCGCCAGCGATATCTCGGCGCGGTGGAAGGGCACCAGATAGACCGCGGTGACCGGCTCGCCGTCCCCGTCGGGGGCCGGCACGCTCTCCCGGACCACACCCTCCTCCTCGGCCAGCTCGCCCAGGCAGTCGATCACCAGGCCGGTGTCCACCTGGAGCAGCTTGACCGCGTCGGCGATCAGCCGCTCCTGCGGCAGGAAGCAGTTTCCGCTGTCTGTCGCCTGCGAGAGCGCATATTGCAGGCCGGCCTTCACCCGCTCTGGGCTGTCGTGCGGTATGCCGACGGCCTGGGCGATCCGGTCCGCGGTCAGGAAGCCGATGCCCCACACCTCGGCCGCCAGGCGGTACGGCTGGTTCTTCACGACCGAGATCGACGCGTCGCCGTACCCCTTGTAGATCCGCACCGCGATGGATGTGGACACACCCACACCCTGCAGGAAGACCATCACCTCCTTGATCGCCTTCTGCTCCTCCCAGGCGGCGGCGATCAGCTTGGTGCGCTTCGGCCCGAGGCCCGGCACTTCGATCAGGCGCTTCGGCTCGCCCTCGATGACGTCCAGGGTGCCGGTGCCGAAGTGGTCCACGATGCGCTCGGCGATGCGCGGCCCGATGCCCTTGATCAGCCCCGAGCCCAGGTAGCGGCGTATCCCCTGGATGGTGGCCGGCAGGACGGTCGTGTAGTTCTCCACGGTGAACTGCTTGCCGTACTGCGGGTGCGAGCCCCAGCGGCCGTGCATCCGCAGGGACTCGCCGGGCTGGGCGCCCAGCAGCGCGCCGACGACCGTCAGCAGGTCGCCCGAACCGCGCCCGGTGTCCACCCGCGCGACCGTGTACCCGCTGTCCTCGTTGGCGTAGGTGATCCGCTCCAGGACACCTTCGAGCACCGCGAGTGCCCTGTCCTCGGTCATGCCCGGCCTCCCTCCCGGAGTCGATCTGATCCGAAGGTACCGGCCGGCGCGGACACCGCGGTGCGAGCCTGTGGACAACTCCCGTCGCCGCCATGGGCGAAGCGCTCAGCAGGCGCTGGACGGGCGGGAACGGGAACGCGCGAGAGGGGCCCGGCGACTGCCGGACCCCTCTCGCACTCCCCCTGCTACCCCCGAAGCCCCCCTCGGGCGCATTTCCCTACCGGCTCCCCGAAACCCCTCCCGGGAGCCGGGATGCCATATACGACCGGCCAACCGGCATCAGGGTTGTCCTACGGCCCCCAAATTTCTCAAGATTTTTTCAGCTGACGTGCCGGAGGTACCGCTCGGCGATCTCCGCGAGGACTTCCGCGCCGTCCCGCGCCCACAGGGCCGGGTTGAAGATCTCCACCTCGACGGCCCCGTCGTAACCGGCCGCGTCCACCCGCCGGCGCCATCCGCGCAGGTCGATGCAGCCGTCGCCGAGCTGGCCCCGGCCCAGCAGCACGCCCTCGGGCAGCGGGGTGACCCAGTCGGCCAGCTGGAAGCAGGCGATCCTGCCGCTCTCCCCCGCGCGGACCGTGTGCGCGGGCGCCAGGTCGTCCCACCACAGGTGGTAAGTGTCCACGACGACACCGACCTGCTCGGCGGGAAAACGCTCGGCGATGTCCAGCGCCTGGCCGAGGGTGGAGATCACGCATCGGTCGGACGCGTACATCGGGTGCAGCGGCTCCAGGGCCAGCCGTACGCTCCGCTCGGCGGCGTAGGGCGCCAGGACCGCGAGCGCGTCGGCGACCCTCTCCCTGGCCGCGGCGATGTCCCGGTCGCCTTCCGGGAGCCCGCCGGAGACCAGGACGAGGGTGCCGGTACCCAGGGCCGCCGCCTCGTCGATCGCCGCACGGTTGTCGTCGAGCGCCCTGGCCCGCGCCTGCGGGTCCAGCGCGGTGAAGAAGCCGCCGCGGCACAGCGACGTCACGGTGAGCCCGTGCTCCCGCATCAGCCGCGCGGTGCGCTCCACGCCGTATTCCTGGACCGGCGCCCGCCACAGGCCGACCGAGCCGATCCCGGCCGCGGCGCAGCCCCCGGCCAGTTCGGGCAGGGACCACTGCTTGAGGGTCTCCTGATTGATGCTCAGCCGCGTGAGATCCTGCGGCGCGGTACCGGTCATGCGTCCACTCCGTGCAGAGTCAGCAGCCCGCGCATCCGGGCCTCGGCGAGTCCCGGATCGGGGAAAAGCCCCACGCGGTCCGCCAGTTCGTACGCCCGCGCAAGGTGCGGCAGCGAGCGCGCCGACTGGAGGCCGCCGACCATGGTGAAGTGCCGCTGGTGGCCGGCCAGCCAGGCGAGCAGCACCACGCCGGTCTTGTAGAAGCGCGTCGGGGCGCAGAACAGGTGCCGGGACAGCTCCACCGTGGGGTCGAGGAGCCGCCGGAAGCCACCGGTGTCCCCGGTGTCCAGGGTGCTGACCGCCGCTGCGGCCAGCGGTGCGAGCGGGTCGAAGATGCCGAGCAGGGCGTGGCTGAAGCCCTCCGTGTCACCGGCGATCAGTTCCGGGTAGTTGAAGTCGTCGCCGGTGTAGCAGCGCACCCCGTCGGGCAGCCGGCGCCGCAGGTCCACCTCGCGCCGGGCGTCGAGCAGCGAGATCTTCACGCCGTCCACCTTGTCGGGATGGGCGGCGATCACGTCGAGGAAGGTTTCGGTGGCCGCGTCGAGATCGTCGCTGCCCCAATACCCCGCGAGCGCGGGGTCGAACATCGGTCCGAGCCAGTGCAGGATCACCCGGTCGGAGGACTGCCGCAGCAGGTGCCCGTAGACCTCGAGGTAGTCCTCGGGGCCCTTGGCGACAGCCGCCAGGGCCCGTGAGGCCATCAGCACGGCCTGGGAGCCTGCCGCCTCTACCACCGCGAGTTGCTCCTCGTAGGCGGCGGTCACCTCGGCGAGGGTGGCCGCGGCCCCGGTCAGCTGGTCGGTGCCGACGCCGCAAGCAATCCGCCCGCCGACGGACCGCGCTTCCGCGGACGACCTGCGGATCAGCTCGGCGGCCACAGGCCAGTCCAGGCCCATGCCGCGCTGGGCGGTGTCCATGGCCTCCGCGACGCCGAGGCCATGGGCCCACAGGTGCCGGCGGAAGGCCAGCGTGGCGTCCCAGTCCACCGCGGCCGGCTCGTCGGCGGCGGTCCGCAGCGCGTCTGCCACCACATGGGCGGCGGAATACACCACGCGGCTGCGCAGCGGCAGGTCGGTGGTCAGGGCCACGGCTTGCGAGCGCGGTACATAGCCGCGGAGCACGCCGGAGGCGTCGGGCAGCTGGATGGTCACAGCGACAGCTCCGGTACGTCGAAGCGGCGGCCCTCGGCGGAGGACCTCAGGCCGAGTTCGGCGAGCTGGACACCACGCGCGCCCGCGGTCAGATCCCAGCGCCAGGGCTCGTCCAGGACGACATGGCGCAGGAAGAGCTCCCACTGGGCCTTGAAGCCGTTGTCGAAGTCGGTGTTGTCGGGAACCTCCTGCCACTGGTCGCGGAAGGCCTCCGTGGCGGGCAGATCCGGATTCCACACCGGCTTCGGCGTCGCCGACCGGTGCTGGACGCGGCAATTGCGCAGCCCGGCCACCGCGGAGCCATGGGTGCCGTCCACCTGGAATTCGACCAGCTCGTCCCGGTTGACGCGGACCGTCCACGAGGAGTTGATCTGTGCCACCGCGCCGCCGTCCAGCTCGAAGATGCCGTAGGCGGCGTCGTCCGCTGTGGCGTCGTAGGGCTTGCCGCCCTCGTCCCAGCGCTGCGGCACATGCGTGGCGGCCAGGGCCTGCACCGTACGGACCCGTCCGAAGGTCTCGTGCAGGAGGTACTCCCAGTGCGGGAACATGTCCGCGACGATGCCGCCGCCGTCCTCGGACCGGTAATTCCAGGACGGCCGCTGCGCGCTCTGCCAGTCGCCCTCGAAGACCCAGTAGCCGAACTCGCCGCGGATGGACAGGATCCGGCCGAAGAAGCCGCCGTCGACCAGCCGCTTGAGCTTCTGCAGGCCGGGCAGGAAGAGCTTGTCCTGCACCACGCCATGCTTGACTCCCGCGGCGACGGCGAGCCGGGCGAGTTCCAGGGCGCCGTCCAGCGAGGTGGCGGTGGGCTTCTCGCAGTAGATGTGCTTGCCCGCCGCGATCGCCTGGCGTACCGCGGACTCGCGGGCCGAGGTGACCTGCGCGTCGAAGTAGACCTCGACCGACGGATCGGCGAGCACCGCGTCCAGGTCTGTCGACCAGTGCTCGATGCCGTGCTGCTCGGCCATCGCGCGCAGCGCGTGTTCCCGCCTGCCCACCAGGACCGGCTCGGGCCACAGCGTGGTGCCGTCGCCCAGGTCGAGCCCGCCCTGCTGTTGCAGGCTGAGGATCGAGCGGACCAAGTGCTGCCGGTATCCCATGCGTCCGGTGACGCCGTTCATGGCGATCCGCACAGTCCTGCGTGTCACGTGGGTCCTCTTCTCGGTGGTTCGGCGGCCCCGGCGTGCGGAGCCCCTGGCGGCAAACGGATGGCGAGCGCCGCAGCAAGGCGTACAGCAAGCGCTTTCTTTCAGCTTCACGCTAACCTGCCGGTCTCGCTTCGGGCAAGGGTCGACCGGCGCGAGGGTAAGCGCTTGCTGCCAGTGCGGCGTACGCTCGCGATGACGTCGAACGGCCGGGATGAGAGCATGACCGCGGAGTCCGCGGGATCCGCGGAAAACGGAGGAGGACCGCAGCGAGATGGCAGTGACACTGGCCGATGTCGCCGCACGCGCCGGGGTGTCGTCCGCCACGGTCTCCCGGGTGCTCAACGGCAACTACCCGGTCGCGGGCAGCACCCGCGAGCGGGTCCAGCGCGCGGTGGCGGAGCTCGACTACGTCGTCAACGGCCAGGCACGGGCGCTCGCCGCGGCGACCTCGGACCTGGTCGGCGTGCTGGTGAACGACGTCGCCGACCCCTTCTTCGGCCTCATCGCGAGCGCGCTGCAGGCCGAGGTCGGCGTGGGCGCCGCCGAACCCGGCGGCAAGCTCACCGTGGTCTGCAACACCGGCGGGTCGCCCGAGGCCGAACTCACCTACCTCACCTTGCTGGAGCGCCAGCGGGCCGCCGGGGTGGTGCTGACCGGCGGCGCCGTCGACAGCCCCGCGCACAGCACGGCCGTCCTCGCCCGGCTCGCCCGGCTGGCCGCCTCCGGCACCCGGATCGTGCTGTGCGGCCGGCCGGCGCTGACCCTGCCGGGCGAGAGCGCCCCGCTGACCACGCTGGCCTTCGACAACCACGGCGGCGCCCGGCGGCTGACGGAGCATCTGCTCTCGCTGGGCCACCGCAGGATCGGCTACGTGACCGGCCCCCCGGAACGCAGCACCACGGGACACCGGCTGGCCGGCCACCGGGCGGCGCTCGCCGGACACGGCATGGGTCCGGGCACCGACGCGGGAGCGGACGCGGACCAGCTGATCGTGCACGGCGGCTACGACCGCAACGCCGGCTTCGACGCGACGCTCGAACTGCTGCGCAGGGACGTGGGGGTGACGGCGATCGTGGCCGCCAACGACACCGTCGCTCTCGGCGTGTGCGCCGCGCTGCGCGACCGCGGCCTGAGCGTCCCCGGCGACGTGTCGGTGGCCGGCTTCGACGACCTGCCCTTCAGCGCAGACGCCTCCCCCGCACTCACCACGGTCCGCATTCCCTTGCAGGAGGCGGGCGCCCGGGCCGGCCGGCTCGTGATGGGACGGACCGCCCCGCCGCCCGGCGGAGTGGCCACGATCGCGACGGAACTGATGGTCCGGGGGTCCACGGCGCCGCCGGCGACCCGCCGTTCATAAAGTTATCCACAGGCTGAGGCACCCCCTCTTCCCCCCGGACTCGCCATCGACTTACCTTTGACTCAGTCAAGGGTCGGCACGGACCAGAACGGGGGACGGACCATGGCCGTCAAGGAGATCCGCGAGTTCAACCGCTTCTACACCAACCTCATCGGGGCGCTCGACTACAGCCGCCACCTGCACACTCCTTTCACGCTCACCGAGGCGCGGGTGCTCTACGAGCTGGCGCACGGCCGCCGCACCGACGCTGCCGACCTGCGGGCCGCGTTGTCGCTCGACGCCGGCCACCTCAGCCGGATGCTCGCCGGGTTCGAGGAGCAGCAGCTCGTCACCCGGGGGCCGTCCGAGCAGGACGCGCGGCGGCAGCGGATAGAGCTGACCTCGCGCGGGCGGGAGGCCGCGAGCCTGCTGGAGGAGCGGTCGCAGGAGGTCGTGGGTTCGCTCGTCGGGCGGATAGCGCCGGACGACCGGCAGCGGCTGACCGCCGCCATGCGGACCGTGCAGGACATACTGCGCGGGGACAGGCGGGTTCCTGCCGCCGACCGCCTCACCCTGCGCGGACCGCGCCCCGGCGATCTGGGCTGGGCCGTGGAGCGCAACGCGGCGGTCTATGCGGCGGAGTTCGGGTGGAACGAGGAGTACGAAGCACTGGTCGCGCGGATCGTCGCGGATTTCGCCGCCACCCGCGATCCGGAGCGCGAGGCCCTGTGGATAGCGGAATTCGACGGGCGCCGGGCCGGCTGCGTCTTCTGCGTGCGCGACGAGGCACCCGGCACCGCGCGACTGCGGCTGCTACTGGTCGACCCGGCCGCACGGGGACACGGCATAGGCGGGCGGCTGGTCGAGGAGTGCATATCCTTCGCCCGATCGGCGCACTACACCGAACTCGTCCTGTGGACCAACGACGTGCTCGCCGACGCCCGGTCGATCTACGAGCGGGCGGGATTCGAACTCGTCGGCAGCCGGCCGCACCACAGCTTCGGCAAGGACCTGGTAGGGCAGGACTGGCGGCTGACGCTGTAGCCGGCGGGCCGGCTGCCGGAGCCGATGCGGGGGCGCGGCGGCGGGTGGATCACGGTTGACCTGGTCCGATCCGGTGCCTAGTGTCCGGCGAATGAGACTCGCCTTCTCCACCCTCGGTGTTCCCGATCTGCCCGTCGAGCAGGTGGCCCGGCTCGCGGCGGACAACGGCTTCCACGGCGTCGAGCTGCGCGCGAGCCCGGAGGGCCCGGTGCACACCGGACTGTCCGCGGACGAACGCGCCGACGTGGTGGCGCAGTTCGGCGACGCGGGGGTCGAGATCCTGACGGTGGCCGCCTACGCCAAGGTGGCAGCCGCCGGGGACGACGGTCCGGTGCTCGACGAGATCGGCGCCGCGATGACGCTGGCTCACAACCTGGGGGCCTCGTTCGTCCGGGTCTTCCCCGGCGGCGGCGACCTCGGCAGGGACGAGGCCGACGCGCTGGCGGCACGGCGGCTCGCCGCGGTGGCGCCGGTGGCGGAGGACCTGGGGGTGCGGGTGCTGCTGGAGACCCACGACTCGCACCGCGGCGGCGCGGACGTGGCGCGGATCCTCGGCAGGGTGGGGCACATCGGCGCCGGTGGCCTGTGGGACGTCATGCACACCTGGCTGGCGGGTGAGCAGCCGTCCGCGACCTATCCGGCGTTGGCGCCCTATCTCGGCTACCTCCAGGTCAAGGACATCGCCTCGGCCGCCGACACGACTCCGCTGCCGCTGGGTGCCGGCGTGCTTCCGCTGGCGGAGACCGTCGAGGTGCTCAGCCGGGCCGACTGGGACGGCTGGCTGTGCTGGGAGTACGAGAAGCGGTGGTATCCGCAGGCCGCCGAGATGCCGGCGCTGCTGGGACCGGCCCGGGAGCACCTGGCACGACTGCTCACCGAGTCCGCCTGACCCCACGCGGGCCGGAAGGGCGGCGGGCGGCGGAAGGACGGACCGGGGGGCCGGGAGGGCGGAGGAGGGACGCATGCTCGATCTGGGGCGCCTGAAGGCGCTGCACGCGGTGCACACGCACGGCTCCATCGGTGCCGCGGCCACCGCGCTCGGCTACACGCCCTCGGCGGTGTCGCAGCAGATCTCAAAGCTGGAGCGGGAGACGCACACGGTGCTGTTGGAGCGCCAGGGCCGCGGGGTGGCGCTCACCGACGCCGCGCATCTGCTGGTCGCCACGGCCGAGCGGCTGCTGTCGATCGTGGAAGAAGCGGAGGTCGCCCTGGAGGAGCAGCGGGGCAGGCCGTCCGGGCGGCTGACACTGGCGGCCTTCCCGACCGCGGCGTGCGGGCTGCTGCCGCCGGTCCTGGCGGCGCTGGCGGCGAAGCACCCGGCGCTGGACCTGCGGCTCGTCGAGGTGGATGCCCACCTGTCGGTGGACCTGGTGGCGCGCGGGGTGGTGGATCTGGCGGTGGCGCACGACTGGGACATCGCCCCGCTTCCCGCCCCCGAGGGTGTGGAGCGGGTGGTCGTCGGTGACGATCGGTGCGACGTGCTGGTGCCGGCCGGCCACCGGCTGGCGGACCGGGAGGGACTACTGCGCTCCGACGTGGCGCGGGAGCGGTGGATCTGCCAGCCGCCCGGCTCGGTCTGCCACGACTGGCTCGTCAGGACGCTGCGGGAGGCCGGGACCGAGCCGGACATGGCCTACCAGGTCGGCGAGTACCGCACGCAGATGGCCCTGGTGGAGGCCGGTCTCGGTATCGCGCTGGTGCCCAGGCTCGGACGCGGGCAGATACCGGCGGGGGTGCGGGTGCTGCGGCTGGAACCGGCGCCGGTGCGGCGGCTGTACGCGCTGTGGCGGGCGGGTGCGTCGCGCAGGCCGTCGATCGAGGTGGCGGTGGACACGCTGCGGGCTCACTGGCCGGCTGCGCGCTGAAAGGGCGCGGGCGGTCGATGATCGGAGCATGCGTTCACCACACGTCGGCATGGGAGGCGGCACGGGAGGCGGCACGGACCGCCGGCCACCCGGTCGTGACGCCTGCCGCCGGTCGTCCCGCGCCGCTACGGAACCGGTAGGGCCGGGCGACCGTCCCATCGGCATGGTGCTGACGAGGACGGTGCGCAGGATGGGCAGGACGGTCCCGGTCACGGTGCTGGCCGTGACGCTCGCGATGTTGGGCGCGGGGTGCGGTGAGCGGTCCGGCAGCGGCGCGCCGGACGGCGTGCCCGGTACCGCGCCGGGCTCGGCGAGCGCCTCGCGCACCGCGCAGCCGAGCGGTGGGGCGGCGGTGGACCGGGTGGTCTTCTTCTCCGCGGCGCCGAAGGGCCCGACGGACGGTCACCAGGTGCTGCACGACCGGGCCGAGGTCGAGCGGTATGCCGCGGCGTTCGGGCCGGGTGACCCGCAGGCGCGGGCGCGGATCGTGGCGGCGGGAAGTGGCACCGACTTCGGCCGGCAGGTGCTGGTCGGCTGGACGGCGACGACCGGGTGCAGCGCGGCCACCGCGGCGGCGCTCGAAGTGTCGGGCAGCCGGCTCGAACTGCGGGTCAGCCAGCCGGAACCGCCGCCGGAGTGCCTGAGGGCCTTCCGCGTGTCGGTGGTCTTCCAGGTGGCGAGGGAGCGCATACCGGCGCAGCCTGTTTTCGGCTGACATCCCGTCGGCGCCGGCCGGAAGGGCCGGCACCACGACACGGCCCGCGCGAAGGTTCGACCAGGCCATTGACTGGCGAAAACTTCCACGCTATCCGTGTACATCTGGAAATTACTTTCACCGCGTGCACTCTCCTCCGCCCAGAAGGAGTTCGTCTTGCACCATCACCCATCCCGCCGCAGTGTCCTCACCGCAGCAGCAGCCGGCTCGGTCGTCATGGCCGGAGCGGCCTCCTCCGCCGCGGCCGCCGAATCCAGGCCGAGCGGCGCGGACCGCCGCCGAATCCGCGCGATCATCCAGCGGATGAGCCTGGCGGAGAAGGTCGGCCAGCTGTTCGTCATGCGGATCTACGGAGCGTCGGCGACCGACCCCGCCCCCGCGGACGTGGCCGCCAACCAGCGCGAGATCGGCGTCTCGAACGCCGCGGAGCTGCTCGCCACTTACCACGTCGGCGGCATCATCTACTTCGCGTGGGCCCACAACACCCAGAACCCGCACCAGATCGCCGACCTTTCCAACGGCATCCAGCGCGCCGCGCTCTCGCACGGCACCCCCGTACCGCTGCTGATCTCCACCGACCAGGAGCAGGGCGCGGTCGCCAGGATCGGCGCACCGGCCACCCTCTTCGGCGGCGGCATGGCACTCGGCGCCGACGGCAGCCCCGCGGACGCCCGGACGGCCGCCCGGGTGATCGGCACCGAACTGGCCGCCATGGGCGTCAACCAGAACTACTCCCCCGTCTCCGACGTCAACATCAACCCGGGGAATCCGGTGATCGGGGTGCGTTCCTTCGGCGCCGACCCCACCGCGGTCGCCGCGCTGGCCGCGGCGCAGGTCAAGGGGTATCAGAGCGCCGGGATCGCCTCCACCGCCAAGCACTTCCCCGGGCACGGCGACACCGGCACCGACAGCCACTTCTCGCTGCCGATCATCACCCACTCGCTGGAGCAGTGGCAGACCGTCGACGCCCCGCCCTTCCGTGCGGCGATCGCGGCGGGCATCGACTCGATCATGACCGCGCACATCCTCGTGCCGGCCCTGGACGACTCGGGCGACCCGGCCACGCTGTCGTACCCGATCCTCACCGGTGTGCTGCGCGAGCAGCTGGGCTACGACGGTGTGGTGGTCACCGACGCGCTCGACATGGCGGGGGTGCGGGAGAAGTACGGCGACGACCGGGTGCCGGTGCTCGCGCTCAAGGCCGGCGCCGACCAGCTGCTCAACCCGCCGCTGCTGGGCGTCGCCTACCAGGGCGTCATGGACGCCGTGGCCTCGGGCGAGCTGACCGAGGAGCGCATCGAGGTCTCGCTGGAGCGCATCCTCGCGCTCAAATTCCGCAAGGGCCTCTTCCGCAACCCCTACGTGACGCATGCCGGGGTCGACCGGGCCGTCGGTACGCGCGCGCATCTGGCGACCGCCGACCGGATCACCGAACGCGGCATCACCCTGCTCGCCAACGGCGGGGCCGCGCTGCCCCTGCCGCGCCGCTCGCACCGGAATCTGCTGGTGGTCGGCGCCGATCCGGCGGCCCCGTCCGGGACCGGCGGTCCGCCGACCGCGGTGCTGGCCAAGGCGCTGACCGACCTCGGCCACCCGGCGCAGGCGCTGTCCACCGGCACCGCGCCGGCGCAGGGGGTGATCGACCAGGCGGTGGCGGCGGCCGCGGGCAAGGACGCGGTGGTCGTCTGCACCTACAACGTGACCTCTGCGGCGCCCGCGCAGATCGCACTGGTCGCCGCGCTCACCGCGGCATCCGTCCCGGTCGTCACCGTCGCCATCCGCAACCCGTACGACATCGCCTTCCTGCCGCCGGTGGCCGCGTCGCTGGCCACCTACGGCTGGACCGACGTGTCGATGCGCGCCGCGGCCCGGGTGATCGCCGGCAAGGCGGCACCCGCCGGCCGGCTGCCGGTCGCGGTGCCGCGTGCCGACGATCCGTCGACGGCGCTCTACCCGATCGGCTACGGGCTGGACTACTGAGGCCCTGCGACAAACCGGGGGGGTGCGGGTGGACGGCGTGTCAGGCGGCCGCCCGCACCTCGCCGGTGAAGGTGCGCCACAGCTCGGCATAGCGCCCGTCGCGCGCCAGCAGCGCTTCGTGCGTGCCGTCCTCGATCACCTTCCCGTGGTCGAGGACGACCACCCGGTCGGCGCGGGCCGCGGTACTCAGCCGGTGCGCGACCACCAGCGTGGTGCGGCGGGTCGCGAGCCGGTCGGCGGCCTGGTTGACCAGTGCCTCGGTGGCCAGGTCAAGCGCCGCGGTCGCCTCGTCCAGCAGCAGGATCGCCGGGTCGACCAGTTCGGCTCGGGCCAGCGCTATCAGCTGCCGCTGGCCGGCGGACAGATTCCGGCCGCGCTCGGCGACCTGGTGCAGATAGCCGCCCTCCAGGGTCGCGATCATCGCGTGCGCGCCCACCGCCCGGGCCGCGGCCTCCACCTCGGCGTCGCTCGCGTCCGCCCTGCCGTAGGCGATGGCGTCACGCACGGTGCCGGCGAAGAGGTACGGCTCCTGCGGGACGACGCCGAGCCGCTGCCGGTAGGCGGTCAGGTCGAGTTCGCGGATGTCATCCCCGTCGACCAGCACGGCGCCGTCGGTCGGGTCGTAGAACCGCGCCACCATCTTCACCAGGGTGGACTTCCCCGCGCCCGTCTCGCCGACGAAGGCCACCGTCTGGCCCGCGGGTATCCGCAGGGAGATGCCGCCGAGGGCCTCGGGGCCGGCGGCCTGCGGGCCGCCGTAGCGGAAGTGCAGGTCGCGGAAGGCGATCTCGCCGCGCAGCGGGCCGACCGGCCGGGCCTTGGCGGCGGCCGGTGTGGTGGTGGGCTCGCGCAGCAGCTCGCGGATCCGGCCGAGCGAGACGGTCGCCTGCTGGTAGCCGTCGAAGACCTGCGAGAGCTGCTGGACGGGTGAGAAGAACAGGTCGATGTACAGCAGATACGCCACCAGCGCGCCGGCTGTCAGAGTGCCCGCGCTGACCCGGTGGGCGCCGATGATCAGCACCAGCGCGGCCGCCACGCTGGACAGCAGCTGCACGAACGGGAAGTAGACGGAGATCAGGAACTGGCCGCGCACCCGCGCCTTGCGGTAGTCGTCGCCGCGCTCGGCGAAACGCTCGGCGCCGCGCCGCTCGCCGCGGAAGGCCTGGACGACGCGCAGCCCGGCGACATGCTCCTGGAGGTCGGCGTTGACGACGGCGACCTTCTCCCTGGCCAGTTCGTACGCCCGCACTGACTTGCGGCGGAAGAACCAGGTGCCGACCACCAGGATCGGCAGGGTCGCGAAGACCACAAGCGCCAGCTCGACGTCGATGGCCAGCAGCGCCACCAGGATGCCGCCGAAGGTGAGCACGCTGACCAGCGCCGTGACCAGGCCGGTCTGCAGGAACGTGGACAGCGCGTCCACGTCGGTGGTCATCCGGGTCATGATGCGGCCGGTCAGCTCGCGCTCGTAGTAGTCGAGGCCGAGGCGGTGCAGGTGGGCGAAGATCTTGACCCGCAGCGTGTACAGCACCCGCTCGCCGGTGCGTCCGGTGAGCAGGGTGGAACCCCATTCCACCGCCCATTGCAGCAGCACCAGGCCGAGGCCCAGCAGCGACGCCACCCATACCGCCCCCAGTGCCTGGCGCCGGACACCGGCGTCGATGCCGTGCCGGATGAGCACCGGCAGCAGCAGCCCGGCGAGGGCGTCGACGGCGACCAGCAGCAGGCTCAGCAGCAGCGGGGTGCGGAAGCCGCGCAGCAGGCTGCGCAGGCCGAAGGCCTGGTCGGCCTGCTGCGCCCGCTCCTCGTCGATCTGCGGGGTGTCGAGGGCGGGCGGCAGCGCGGCCACCTTGGCGAGCAGCTCAGGGGTGGCGGGCATGCCCGCCAGCGCGCCGGCCATCGCGCCGGGTCCACCACCGGGCCGGGACGCCGCCGCTCCGGCGAGCGGGGCGCCGCCGGCCGGGTCGTCCTCGTCGGCGACACGGCGGTCGGCCGGCCACAGCTCGGGGGTGATGCCCCCGGCCGCGTCCCCGTCCTGCTCGCCCTGCCCGAGGTCGAGGTCGGCGGTCACGGGCGGCCCGCCGGCGCGGCCGAGGGCGCCCGCCGGGTCGATCTCGACCACGTCGGCGCCGAGCGCGTCCGGGTCGGTCAGCAGGGCACGGTAGAGGGCGCTGCGCTCCTGCAACTCGTCGTGCGTGCCGATGTCGGACAGCCGTCCGGCGTCGAGGACCGCGATCCGGTCGGCGAGCGCCAGGGTGGAGCGGCGGTGGGCGATGAGCAGCGTCGTACGGCCGCGCATGACCTCGCGCAGCGCGTCGAAAATCTCGGCCTCCACCCGGGCGTCGACCGCCGAGGTCGCGTCGTCGAGCAGCAGCAGCCGGGGGTCGGTGAGGATGGCCCTGGCGAGCGCGACGCGCTGCCGCTGGCCGCCGGACAGGGTGAGGCCCTGCTCGCCGACCACCGTGTCGTAGCCGTCCGGCAGGGCGGCGATGAAGCCGTGCGCCTGGGCGGCGCGGGTGGCGGCGAGGATCTGCTCCTCGGTCGCGTCGGGATGTCCGTAGGCGATGTTGGCGCGCACCGTGTCGGAGAACAGGAAGCTGTCCTCGGGCACCATGCCGATGACCGACCGCAGCGAGTCGAAGGTCAGCTCGCGCACATCGGTGCCGCCGACCAGGACGGCGCCGCCGGTGACGTCGTAGAGGCGGGGCAGCAGCAGCGAGACGGTGGACTTGCCGGAGCCGGAGGCGCCGACGACGGCGACCGTCTCACCGGGGGCGACGGTCAGGTCGAAGCCGTCGAGGACCGGGCGGTCCTGGCTGTAGCCGAAGGTGACGTGGTCGAACTCGACGGTGGCGGGGGCGTCGGCGGGAAGCGCCTTGGTGCCCTCCTCCAGGGTCGGTTCCGTGTCGATCAGCTCGAAGACCCGCTCCACGCCTGCCCTGGCCTGCTGGCCGACGGTCAGCACCATGGTGAGCATCCGCACCGGGCCGGTGAGCTGGGCCAGGTAGGTGGAGAAGGCGACGAAGGTGCCCAGCGTGATCTGTCCGCGAGCGGCCATCCAGCCGCCGAGGGCCAGCATGCCGATCTGCCCGAGGGAGGGCACCGCCTGGAGCGCCGGGGTGTAGCGGGCGCTGAGCCGGACCGTACGCAGCCGCCCGGCGAAGAGCCTGCGGCTGACCGTGGCCAGCTTGCCCATCTCCTGCTGCTCCTGGCCGAAGCCCTTGACGACCCGCACGCCGGTGACGGATCCGTCGACGATCCCGGCTACCGCGCCCGCCTGCCCCTGGGCATACCAGGTCGCGGGGAAGAGCCGCCGGCGGGAGCGGTTGGCGATGAACCACAGCGCCGGCGCGACGGCCAGCGCGACCAGGGTGAGCAGCGGCGAGAGCATCAGCATGACGACGAGCGAGAGCAGGAACAGCAGCAGATTGCCGATGACCATGGGCAGCATGAACAGCAGCCCCTGGATCAGCTGCAGGTCGCTGGTGGCGCGGCCGACGACCTGTCCGGTGCTCAGCTCGTCCTGCCGGCGGCCGTCGAGCCGCATGATCGTACGGAACATCTCGTTGCGCAGGTCGTACTGCACGTCGAGGGCGAGCCGTCCGCCGTAATACCGGCGCATGAACGTCAGCCCATAGACCACGACCGCGGCGACGACCAGGGCGACCGCCCAGGGGGTGAGCGGTTTGTCGTGCTTGACGATCACGTCGTCGATGATCAGCTTGGGCACCAGCGGCACCAGGGCGGTGACCGCCATACCGGCCAGCGACGCGCCGAGCGACAGCAGCACGGTGCTCCTGTAGCGCCAGCAGTACGCCGACAGCCGCCGGAGCCATCCCTGCTCCGGGCCGTCCTTCGCCGCCGTCACCGGCTTCGACGTCGTCACGCAGTCCTCCACCCCATCGTCTGCCGTGCGTCCCCTGCTCGCCTGCCGCTCCGAGGTTGCAACGCGGCGAGCTGCGCGTTTCATCCTCCTGCAACAAAACAACGACCAAGGTCGCACAAGAGTGCGACCTTGGTCCTAATCCTTTCGGGTGATTCGGCACCGGCGGGCGGGGGGCGGGGTCTGCGGGCTCAGCGGGCGGCGGACGCGGCGGACGCCCGGCTCAGCGGGAGGCGGCGATCTGCCGGGCCATGATCGTGGTCAGCTCGTAGGCGGTGTGGGAGGCCGCGACGGAGGTGATCTCGGCGTGGTCGTAAGCCGGGGCGACCTCGACCACGTCGGCCGAGACAAGCCGGCAGCCGGCCAGGCCGCGCAGGATCTCCAGCAGCTCGCGCGAGGTGAGGCCGCCCGCCTCGGGGGTGCCGGTGCCGGGCGCGTGGGCGGGGTCGAGGACGTCGATGTCGACCGAGACGTAGAGCGGCCGGTCGCCGATCCGCTCCCTGAGCTGCTGGACGACCTCGTCCACCCCGCGGCGCATGACGTCGGCCGAGGTCACGATCCCGAAGCCCATCCGCTCGTCGTCGTCCAGGTCCTTGCGCCCGTAAAGGGGGCCGCGGGTGCCGACGTGGGACAGCGCGGAAGTGTCGAGGATGCCCTCCTCGACCGCCCGCCGGAAGGGCGTGCCGTGGGTGTAGGCGGCGCCGAAGTAGGTGTCCCAGGTGTCCAGGTGGGCGTCGAAGTGCAGCAGCGCCACCGGGCCGTGCTTGCGGGCGACGGCCCTCAGCAGCGGCAGCGCGATGGTGTGGTCGCCGCCGAGCGTCATCAGCCGGGCCCCGGTGTCGAGCAGGTCGCCGGCCGCCGCCTGCACGGACTCCACCGCCTCGCCGATGTCGAACGGGTTCACCGCGATGTCGCCGGCGTCGGCGACCTGGGCGAGCGCGAAGGGCGAGGCGTCCTGGGCGGGGTTGTACGGCCGCAGCAGCCGGGAGGCCTCGCGGATCGCGTTGCCGCCGAAGCGGGCACCGGGACGGTAGGACACCCCGCTGTCGAAGGGGACGCCGACCACGGCGACGTCGGCGATGCCGACCTCGTCCAGACGAGGCAGGCGGGCGAAGGTCGCGGGACCCGCGTAACGCGGGACACGGGAGGAGTCGACGGGGCCGCGCGGCTGTGCGCTGCTCATGGTGGCTGCCTTTCTGCGTGGCTTCTGCGGTGGTTTCCGCGGGGCGGGACCGTGTCCACCGCGTGCGCTGGTCGCGCTGTCCGCGTGCGGTGCTGGCCGGTGCGGGTCCGGCCGACCGTATGCCGTCACCGGAAGTCCCCGAAATGTACGTTTCCGCGCATCGGCGTGGTCTATTACGCCTCTGCGTCGATCCGGGGGAGGTCGCTCGCCAGGGCGCGGGGGCGGGACAATGTCCTCATGTCCAAGGATCCCGCCGCTGCCGCGCCCACCCGCCGCGCCCTCGTCTCCCACCTGATACGCACCCGGATCGCCGGGGATGTCGCCACCAGCCGGGAGAACAACCTCGACCACTACCGGGAACTGGCGGAGGGCAACCGCTACTACTGGTTCGGGCTCGACCTCGGCAACCGGTGGACGGACCAGGAAGCCGTGCTCGACCTGATGGCGGAGCGCTGCGGGGTGGTGCCCGACGCGGGGCACCGCAGCGGGCAGGACACGATAGACCCCGAGCTGACGGTCGACGCGCTGGACCGGATGGCCGTGGTGCTGCACAAGGCGGTGGAGAACCGCTCCCGGGTGCTGCTCGCGACCGGTCACCCTGCGGGCCTCTACGCCGTGCACCACGAGCTGGCCGCGGCGCTGCGGGCGGCGGGCTGCACCGTGATCACCCCGGCCGAGCACCTTTACGCCGACGGCGGCGAGATCCGGCACCTTGCCGCGGTCTCCATGCTGCACAGGGCCGGCGGGCTGGTGCACACCCACTCGCCCGACCCGATGCGGGAGATCCTCACGGCGCTGGAGCGCGACGGCCAGGCACCGCCCGACCTGGTGGTCGCCGACCACGGCTGGGCCGGCTGCGCCGGCGGCCGCGGCATCGACACGGTCGGCTTCGCGGACTGCAACGACCCGGCGCTCTTCGTCGGCGAGGCCGAAGGCAGCCTGCTGGTGACGGTGCCGCTGGACGACAACGTGCCGCCACACCACTACGCGCCGATGACGGCCTACCTGCTGGCCGCCGCGGGGCTCCCGGTGCCCGCCTGACGCAGCGGTGAGGTCCGCGCGGAGCTGACGTGTCCCCGATCCCTCGTTACGATCAGTGAAGGAGGTCGAGGAAGGCAGGCGGAGCCGTGGTTCAGGTAGCGATCGTCGATGACGAAGCGCTGGTCAGGGCCGCCCTGCGGAGCATCCTCGAATCCTCCGGCGACATCCGTGTCGTCGCGGACTGTGACGGCCACCAGGCACTGGCAGCGGTTGCGGCGGCCCGCCCCGACCTGGTGCTGCTCGACGCGGTGATGCCGGGGCCCGACGACGGCCTGAGCGTGCTGCGGGCGCTGCGGGCACTGGACGACCCGCCCGCCGTGGCCATGCTGACGGCTTTCGACACCAGCGCCCATCTGCGGGCCGCCATGGCGGCCGGGGCGAGCGGATTCCTGCTCAAGGACACCGCGGTCGGCACGCTGATCGACGCCGTCCGCATCCTGGCCGCGGGCGGCACCGTCTTCACCCCGACGGTCGCCCGTGCCGTCGTCGACGGCTTCCTCGGGGAGCCGTCGCAATATGCCGAGCCGAACGCCGAGCCTGGCACCGCGGACAGCGCGCGGGAGGCGGCCGTCGGCACTCTCACCGACCGCGAGCGCGAGGTGCTGCGGCTGCTCGCCGCGGGCGAGCCGAACGCCGGGATCGCGGACCAGTTGCGGATATCGGTGGGCACGGTGAAGGACCACGTCCGGGCGGTGCTGCGCAAGCTCGGCGCCCCCAACCGGGTGGCCGCCGCCGTCATAGCCCACCGGGCGGGCCTCGCCCGGCTGCCGGAGCGCCCGTGAACCTCCGCGCCGCGGCCCCCGATGCCGCGCTGCTCGCCCTGTCCGCGACCGAGGTGTGGGCCACCCGTTCCTTCGGCGGCTCCGTGGCACTGGGATTCGCCTGCCTGGGCACGGCGGCGCTGCTGCTGCGGCGCCGCTTTCCGCTGACGGCCTTCACTCTGACGCTGCCCGCCCTGGCGCTCGGCTACATCTGGTTCTCCCCGATGGGCACGCTCTACGAGGTCTCCGCGGGCCGTCCCGGGCGTTTTCCGACGCAAGGGCCGCGGATGGCGCGGGCCGTGCCGCGGCGGATACCGTGGCCGGCTTTCCGGCGGGTGCCCGCGAGGGAGGCGCTGATCGGCGGCTGCGCGCTGGTCACCGCGGTGGTGGGCTTCGTGCCGTGGCCTTTCCGCGACCCGGTCGGCTGGACGCTGTCGGACACCATCCTCGCCTTGATGCTGTCCGCGCTGCTGGCCGTCGCGCCCACCGCGCTCGGCCTGCTGGCCTCCTCCCGGCGCGAGCTGGCCGGGCGACTCGACGAGCTGGCCGCCAGCAGGGAGCGGGAGCGCTCGCTGGCGGCGGAGCAGGCGGTCGTCATGGAGCGGACCAGGCTGGCCCGCGAGATGCACGACACGGTGGCCCACCACCTCAGCCTTATCGCCGTGCAGTCCGGCGCGCTAGAGGTGACGGCCGAGGGCCCGCAGGTCCGCGCCGCGGCCGGCGCCGTACGGGAGCTGAGCCGGGACGCGCTGGACGAGCTGCGGCGGATGGTCGGCCTGCTGCGGCTGTCGGTGACGTCGGGGGAGGAGCTGGCAGCGGGTCCCGGGCTCGCCGGCATCCCGGCGCTGGTCGCCGCCGCGGGGCCGCGGACCCACGGCGAGCTCGACGGGGTGGCGGACGGCACGGACGGCGGCGACGCGCCGCCCGCCGAGGTGCAGCACGCGGCATATCGCATCGTGCAGGAAGCGCTCACCAATGTGCGCAAGCACGCGCCGGGCGCCAGGACCCGGGTGCTGGTACGGCGGTCGGACGGCGCCCTGCTGGTCGAGGTGCGCAACGACCCCGGCGCGCAGGCGGCGCAGCCCGCGCTGCCGTCCGGCGGTCACGGGCTGGAGGGGCTGCGCGAGCGCGCGGTGCAGCTCGGTGGGGACTTCGACGCGCTGCCGGCCGCGTCCGGGGGTTTCCTGGTACGGGCCAGGCTGCCGGTCGGCCCGTCCGCCGAGGCGGTCTGACCCCGGCCCGCCCCGTACGACCGGGCGTCCCTTTGGCAGAGCCGCGCCCGTGCCCTCAGGTGCGCGGGGTGCGGACCAGGCCTTCCTGGATCACCGAGACTGCCAGCCTGCCGTCCTGGGTGTAGATACGGGCCGAGGCCAGACCGCGCCCGCCGGAGGCCGACGGGCTCTGCTGGTCGTAGAGCAGCCACTCGTCGGCGCGGAAGGGCCGGTGGAACCACATGGCGTGGTCCAGGCTGGCGCCGACGACGTCGCCGACCGCCCAGCCGCCGCGACCGTGGGCGAGCAGCACCGAGTCCAGCAGTGTCATGTCCGAGACGTACGTGGCAAGGCACACGTGCAGCAGGGGGTCGTCGGCCAGCTTGCCGCGGGTGCGGAACCAGACCTGCGAGCGCGGTTCGCGCGCGGTGCCCGCGGTCAGGAACGGCGGGTCCTCGACATAGCGGAGGTCGACGGCGGCGCGGGCCTCCAGCAGCCGGTCGATCACGCTGGGGTCGGGGAATTTGTCGGCGTGGGCCGGCAGCAGCTCCGCGGCCTCGGGCAGCGTCTCCGGGTCGGGCGCCTGCGGCATCGGCTCCTGGTGCTCCAGGCCCTCCTCGGCGGCCTGGAAGGAGGCCGAGAGGTGGAAGATCGGCTGGCCGTGCTGGATCGCCACGACGCGCCGGGTGGTGAAGGAGCGGCCGTCGCGGATCCGGTCGACCTGGTAGACGATCGGCGCCCCGGGGTCGCCGGGCCGTAGGAAATACGCGTGCAGCGAGTGCGCGCCGCGGTCCTCGGGCACGGTGCGGCCCGCCGCCACCAGGGCCTGGGCGGCCACCTGGCCGCCGAAGACCCGCGGCACGACCGCCGTGCGGCTGACCCCGCGGAAGATGTCCTGCTCGATCCGCTCCAGGTCGAGCAGGTCGAGCAGGGCTTCAAGAGGCTCGTTCAGTTCGCTCACAGGCCCATCGACTTGGCGATGATCGACTTCATGACCTCGCTGGTGCCGCCGTAGATGCGGTTGACGCGGTTGTCGGCGTACAGGCGCGCGATCGGGTACTCGTTCATATAACCGTACCCACCGTGCAGCTGCAGGCAGCGGTCGATCACCCGGGCGGCGACCTCGGTGCAGAACAGCTTCGCGGACGCGGCGTCCGCGGCGGTCAGCTCGCGCAGGTCGTGGGCGTCCAGGGCGCGGTCGACGACGGCCTCCGCGGCGTCCACCTCGGCCTTGCAGGCGGCCAGCTCGAACTTGGTGTTCTGGAAGGACGCGACGGTCTTGCCGAAGACGGTCCGCTCCTGGACGTAGGCCTGGGCGAAGCGGATCGCGGCGGCGGCCTGCGCGTAGGCGCCGACCGCGATGGCCAGCCGCTCCTGGGGGAGGTTCTGGCCGAGGTAGGAGAAGCCCTTGCCCTCCTCGCCGAGCAGGTCCTCCAGCGGCACCCTGACGTCGGAGAAGGACAGCTCCGCGGTGTCGGAGACCTTCAGGCCGAGCTTGTCGAGCTTGCGGCCTATCGCGTAGCCCTCGGACTTCGTGTCGACCACGAAGAGCGAGATGCCCGCCCTGCGGTCCTCCGCGGTGGCCGGCGCGGTGCGGGCGCAGACGATGACGCGGTCGGCGTGGACACCGCCGGTGATGAAGGTCTTGGCGCCGTTGAGCACGTAGTGGCTGCCGTCGGCGGAGAGCTTGGCGGTGGTCTTCATACCGGCCAGGTCGGAACCGGTGCCCGGCTCGGTCATCGCGATGGCGAACATGGTCTCGCCGCTGGCGAAGCCGGGCAGCCAGCGCTTCTTCTGCTCATCGGTGGCGTAGGCCGTCAGATAGGGCAGGCACAGGCCGGTGTGCACGCTGCTGCCGCCGAAGCTGACCCCGGCGCGGGCACACTCCTCGCTGAGGACGGCCTGGAATTTGAAGCTCTCCTCGCCGGCGCCGCCGAATTCCTCGGGCACCTCGATACCGAAGACGCCCAGCTCGCCGAGCTTGTAGTAGAAGTCACGCGGGGCCTGGCCCGCGGCCAGCCACTCGTCGTAGACGGGGACGACCTCGGCCTCGATGAAGGCCCGTATCGTCTCGCGGAATGCTTCGTGGTCCTCGTTGAACACCGTACGACGCACAGCGCGCCTCCCGTCGGCGAGTGGTGACTGACCGCTGCTCCCTGGTGGTAAGCAAGCGCTCAGTAAGTTACCCGCCAGTCCGCGGTGCTGTCCAGGGCGCCCAAGGCGCCCAGCGCCAGCCCGCGCAGCAGCTCCGACATCTCCCTGCGGCCCGGGAGGCTGGACTGGGCACCCAGGTGGGGGGTCGAGTTCAGCAGGCCGAACACCGCGTGGACGGCGGCCCGCACCTCGCGCTCGGTCGCGCCGGGGTGGACACGGGCGACCACCGCCACCCATTCCTCCACGTACTGGCGCTGGAGCTGGCGGACCAGCTTGCGGTCGGACTCGCGCAACCGGTCCAGCTCGCGGTCGTGCAGGGTGATCAGCGGGCGGTCGTCGATAGCGAAGTCGATGTGACCGCGGATCAGCGCGTCGAGCGCCCCCTCGGGATCCGCCGCCTCCGCCACCCGCCGCTTGCCCGCGGTCAGCAGCCGGCCGCTGATCCCGACCAGCAGCTCGGCGAGCATGGCGTCCTTGCCCGCGAAGTGCCGGTAGAGCCCGGGGCCGCTGATGCCGACCGCGGCACCTATCTCGTCCACCCCCACACCGTGGAAGCCGCGCTCGGCGAACAGTCGCGCGGCCTCCCTGAGGATCTGGTCGCGGCGGCTGACCGCCGTGTTCGTCGAGTTCATGGGATCGAGTCTAGACAATTCTGTTAGCGAGCGTTAACGTGGTGTCATCAGTTAACGCTCGCTAACATCCTCACTCGCACCACCGGGGGGCCGAACCATGGCAGCACCCGCCCTGACCAGCGCCGCGGACCCGGCGTCGGAGGCGTTTCGCGTCAACGCTCAGGCACACACCGCGCTCAGCGCGGCCCTGCGCGACAAGCTGGCCGCCGCACGCCTCGGGGGCGGCGAGAAGGCCAGAGCCCGCCACACCGCGCGCGGGAAACTGCTGCCCAGGGACCGGGTGGACGGGCTGCTCGACCCCGGCTCCCCCTTTCTGGAACTGGCGCCGCTGGCCGCCGACGGGATGTACGACGGGCAGGCACCGGCCGCCGGAGTCATCGCCGGCATCGGCCGGGTCGCCGGGCGGGAGGTCGTCGTGGTCGCCAACGACGCGACCGTCAAGGGCGGCACCTATTACCCCGTCACGGTGAAAAAGCATCTGCGCGCCCAGGAAGTGGCTCTCGACAACCGGCTGCCGTGTGTCTACCTGGTGGATTCCGGCGGCGCCTTCCTCCCCCGGCAGGACGAGGTCTTCCCCGACCGCGACCACTTCGGGCGGATCTTCTACAACCAGGCCACGATGTCGGCCCGCGGCATCCCGCAGATCGCCGCCGTGCTCGGCTCGTGCACCGCGGGCGGCGCCTACGTCCCGGCGATGAGCGACGAAGCGGTCATCGTGCGCGGCCAGGGCACGATCTTCCTCGGCGGTCCGCCGCTGGTGAAGGCCGCCACCGGAGAGGTGGTCACAGCGGAGGAGCTGGGCGGCGGCGAGGTGCACTCGCGGATCTCCGGAGTCACCGACCATCTCGCCGAGGACGACGCGCACGCCCTGAGCATCGTCCGGGACATCGTGGCGACGCTGCCCGCCCGCGGCGCACCGCCCTGGACGCTGCGGCCCGCGGAAGAGCCCGCGGTGGACCCCGCGGGGCTGTACGGAGCGGTACCGGTCGACTCCCGCACCCCCTACGACGTGCGCGAGGTGATCGCCCGGCTCGTCGACGGCAGCCGCTTCGCCGAGTTCAAGGCGGAGTACGGCACGACGCTGGTCACCGGCTTCGCCCATATCCAGGGGCACCCGGTGGGGATCGTGGCGAACAACGGCATCCTGTTCGCCGAATCGGCCCTTAAGGGCGCGCATTTCATCGAGCTGTGCGACCAGCGCGGCATCCCGCTGCTCTTCCTGCAGAACGTCTCGGGATTCATGGTCGGCCGGCAGTACGAGGCCGGCGGCATCGCCAAGCACGGCGCCAAGATGGTCACCGCGGTGGCCTGCGCCCGGGTGCCGAAGCTCACCGTGGTGATCGGCGGGTCCTACGGCGCCGGCAACTACTCGATGTGCGGCCGGGCCTACAGCCCGCGCTTCCTGTGGATGTGGCCCAACGCCAAGATCTCGGTGATGGGCGGCGAGCAGGCCGCCTCGGTGCTGGCCACCGTCAAGCGCGACCAGCTCGCGGCGGCCGGCGAGAAGTGGAGCGAGGAGGCCGAGGAGGCTTTCAAGCAACCGGTCCGCGAGCAGTACGAGACCCAGGGCAACGCCTACTACGCCACCGCGAGGCTCTGGGACGACGGGGTGATCGACCCGATGGAGACCCGCACCGTGCTGGGCCTGGCGCTCACCGCCTGCGCCAACGCACCGCTGCCCACCGCCGATCCCGCCGCGCCCGGCTACGGCGTCTTCCGGATGTGAGGGCCGTGATGACCAGCAGCAAGTCCATCGCCACCGCCGCGAACGGCGCCGCCACCGCGGGCGCCCCCTTCGGCACCGTCCTGGTCGCCAACCGGGGCGAGATCGCCGTCCGGGTCATCCGCACCCTGCGTGAGCTGGGGGTGCGTTCGGCCGCCGCCTTCACCGAGGCCGACGCCGACGCCCGGCATGTGCGGGAGGCCGACACCGCGGTGCGGGTGGGGAGTTATCTGTCGGTGGTCGACCAAGTGCGGGCCGCCGTGGCCGTCGGCGCCGGAGCCGTCCATCCCGGCTACGGCTTCCTCGCCGAGAATGCCGGCTTCGCCAGGGCCTGCGCCGAGGCGGGTCTGGTCTTCATCGGGCCGCCGGCCGACGCGATCGAGCTGATGGGCGACAAGATCCGGGCCAAGGAGACCGTACGGGCCGCGGGCGTGCCGGTGGTGCCCGGCAGCAGCGGCAGCGGGCTGACCGACACGGAATTGGCCGCGGCCGCCCGGGAGATCGGGCTGCCGGTGCTGCTCAAGCCGTCGGCGGGCGGCGGCGGCAAGGGCATGCGCCTGGTGCGCGACGAGGCGGCGCTGGCCGAGGAGATCGCCGCGGCCCGGCGCGAGGCCCTGGGCTCGTTCGGCGACGACACCCTGCTGGTCGAGCGCTGGATCGACCAGCCGCGGCACATCGAGATCCAGGTACTGGCCGACGCGCACGGCCATGTGGTGCACCTGGGCGAGCGGGAGTGCTCGTTGCAGCGGAGGCACCAGAAGGTGATCGAGGAGGCCCCCTCGGTGCTGCTCGACCCGGCGACCCGGGCGGCGATGGGGGAGGCCGCGGTACAGGCGGCCAGGTCCTGCGGCTACACCGGGGCGGGAACGGTGGAGTTCATCGTGCCAGGAGCCGACCCGTCGGCGTATTTCTTCATGGAGATGAACACCCGGCTGCAGGTCGAGCACCCGGTGACCGAGATGGTCACCGGACTGGACCTGGTGGCCTGGCAGTTGCGGGTGGCGGCCGGCGAACCGCTGGATTTCGGCCAGCAGGACGTGACACTCACCGGGCATGCGGTCGAGGCGCGGATCTGCGCGGAGACGGCCAGGAGCGGTGACGGCCGGATCGACTTCCTGCCCTCGGCGGGACCGGTGCTGGCACTGCACGAACCGGCCGGGCGGCCGGGGGTGCGGGTGGACTCCGGCCTGCTGGCGGGGACGGAGGTCGGCACCGCCTACGACCCGATGCTGGCGAAGGTGATCGCCCACGGCCCCGACCGGGCGACGGCGCTGCGGCGGCTGCGGGCCGCGCTGGCGGAGACGGTGGTGCTGGGGCTGGACACCAACACCGCCTTCCTGCGGCGGCTGCTGGGGCATCCGGCGGTGGTCGCGGGCGAGTTGGACACCGGGCTGATCGAGCGGGAGGCCGCCTCGCTGGTGCCGGACGGCGTGCCCGACGAGGTCTATACGGCCGGGGCGCTGCTGCGGCAGGCGGCGTTGGCCCCTGCGCCGGGGGCGGACGGCTGGACCGATCCGTTCTCGGTGCCCAGCGGCTGGCGGCTCGGCGGCGAGGCGGCCTGGACCGTGCACCACCTGCGGGTGCCGGGCCACGAGCCGGTGGCGGTGCGGGTCAGGCAGGGCGAGGTGCGGATCGGGGACGGCCCGGTGACGGCGGCCACGGTCACGCTCGACGGGGCGCGGGCGCGGCTGCACACCGGCGGCCTGGTGCACACCTTCTTCCGGGCCGGCGACTGGCTGGGCCGGGACGGCGAGAGCTGGTGGGTGCAGCCCTACGACCCGGTCGCCGCGGCCCTGCGGGGGGCGGCGCTGGGCGCGGGCGGCGGCGCGCTCACCGCGCCGATGCCGGGCACGGTGACCGTGGTGAAGGTCGCCAAGGGCGAGGACGTGGTGGCCGGGCAGAGCCTGCTGGTGGTGGAGGCGATGAAGATGGAGCACGTGATCACCGCCCCGCACGACGGAACGGTGACCGAGATCGACGTCAGCCCGGGTTCGGCGGTGGCGATGGACCAGGTGCTGGCCGTGGTCACCCCCGCCGAGCGACCCGGCGACGGCACGCCGGACCCGGCGGCCGGCCGGCCCGGGGAGGCGTCGTGACCGGGACGGGCGGCGGGCGGGAGAGCGGGACCGGCGGCGCACCGCAGGTGCCCGGAGTGCTGGGCCTGGGACTGCCGATGGCGGTCGCCGCGGACGGGCTGCCGCGGCAGGTGCGGATCCACGAGGTCGGCGCCCGGGACGGCCTGCAGAACGAGCAGCGGACCGTGCCGACCGCGGTGAAGGCGGAGTTCGTCCACCGGCTGGCCGACGCGGGGCTGACGACGATCGAGGCGACCAGCTTCGTGCATCCCAAGTGGGTGCCCCAGCTGGCGGACGCCGCCGAGCTGATGCCGCTGCTCGCCGACCTCACCGGGACCGGCGGCGCGGATGCCGCCGGCCCGGGCGGGCGCGGCCGGGCGGTGCGGCTGCCGGTGCTGGTGCCCAACGAGCGGGGGCTGGACCGGGCGCTGGAGCTGGGCGTGCGGGAGATCGCGGTCTTCGGCAGCGCGACGGAGTCCTTCGCGCGGGCGAATCTCAACCGGACGGTGGACGAGTCGCTGGCGATGTTCGAGCCGGTGGTGGCGCGGGCCAGGGCGGCGGGTGCGGCGGTCCGCGGGTATCTGTCGATGTGCTTCGGCGACCCGTGGGAGGGACCGGTGCCGATCGGGCAGGTGGCGGCGGTGGCCCGCCGGCTGTACGGGATGGGCTGCACCGAGCTGAGCCTCGGCGACACCATCGGCGTGGCGACGCCCGGACAGGTCACCGCGCTGCTGGACGAGTTGACCGGCGGGCCGGGCGGCACGGCGGACAGAGGCGGCGGGATCCCGGTGGAGCATCTCGCGGTGCACTTCCACGACACCTACGGGCAGGCGCTGTCCAACACGCTGGCCGCCCTGCAGCGGGGCGTCACCGTTGTGGACGCCTCCGCCGGCGGGCTCGGCGGCTGCCCGTACGCGAAGAGCGCCACCGGGAACCTCGCGACCGAAGACCTCGTGTGGATGCTGAACGGACTCGGCATCAGCACCGGGGTCGATCTCGACCGCCTCAGCGCCACAAGCGTCTGGATGGCGGAGCAGTTGGGGCGGCCCAGCCCGTCCCGCACCGTCCGCGCCCTCACCCACCGGGAGCAGTAGCCATGCCGATCGACCACCGCCTGTCCGAGGAGTACGAGGAGCTGCGCGCCACCGTCGCGGAGTTCGCCAGGGATGTGATCGCGCCGAAGATCGGCGGGTTCTACGAGCAGGACGAGTTCCCGTACGAGATCGTGCGGGAGATGGGGCGGATGGGCCTGTTCGGGCTGCCCTTCCCCGAGGAGTACGGCGGGATGGGCGGCGACTACTTCGCGCTGTGCCTGGTGCTGGAGGAGCTGGCCCGGGTGGACTCCTCGGTGGCGATCACCCTGGAGGCCGGGGTGTCGCTGGGCGCGATGCCGGTGTTCAGGTTCGGCACCGAGGAGCAGAAGCGGGAGTGGCTGCCGCGGCTGTGCTCGGGCGAGATGCTGGGGGCCTTCGGGCTGACGGAGCCGGACTGCGGCTCGGACGCGGGCGGCACCCGCACCACGGCCCGGCTGGACGAGGCGACCGGGGAGTGGGTGATCAACGGGACCAAGAGCTTCATCACCAACTCGGGCACCGACATCACCGGCCTGGTCACGGTCACGGCGGTGACCGGCAGGACCGACGACGGCCGCCCGCTGATCTCGTCGATCATCGTGCCCTCGGGCACACCCGGCTTCACGGTGTCGAAGAAGTACAGCAAGGTCGGGTGGAACGCCTCGGACACCCGGGAGCTGTCCTTCGCCGACTGCCGGGTGCCCGCGGCGAATCTGCTCGGCGAGAAGGGCCGGGGCTATGCGCAGTTCCTGCGCATCCTGGACGAGGGGCGGATCGCGATCTCGGCGCTGGCGACCGGCCTGGCGCAGGGCTGCGTGGACGAGTCGCTGGAGTACGCGCGGACCAGGGAGGCGTTCGGGCGGCCGATCGGCGCGAACCAGGCGATCCAGTTCAAGGTCGCCGACATGGAGATGCGGGCGCACACCGCGCGGCTGGCGTGGCGGGACGCGGCGTCGCGGCTGATGCACGGGGAGCCGTTCAAGAAGGAGGCGGCGCTGGCCAAGCTGTACTCGTCGGAGATCGCGGTGACCAACGCCCGGGAGGCCACCCAGATCCACGGCGGCTACGGCTTCATGAACGAGTATCCGGTGGCCCGGATGTGGCGTGACTCCAAGATCCTGGAGATCGGTGAGGGCACCAGCGAGGTGCAGCGGATGCTGATCGCCAGGGAGCTGGGCCTGGCGGGCTGAGTCCCCCGGCAGCGGGCGCCGGGAGACTCGCCGCACCGGCCCGCCCGTACGGCCCCGTTCCCCCGCACGGCCCGGCCCGACCCCCCGCCGGCCCGTGCGGCCCCGCCCCCGCCCGTATGGCCCCGCCCGCCCGTGCAGCCCCGCCCCCCCCCGCCCGCCGGGCGGCCCCGCCCGACCGCTCGACCGACCGGCCGCGCCCGTCCGGTCGCTTCGACGGCCCCCGTCCCTGCGGCCGGCACCGACCCCCGACAGCCCGGGCCGGCCGGGCCGACCAGCCGACCGCCGGGCCGGCCGCCCAGGCCGGCCGCCCACCCGCCCGGGCCGCCCGCCCAGCCGCCCAGCCGCCCAGCCGCACGGCGCCGAATCCCCCGTCGTCACTCCTTTGGCTCTTCTTGACCTGCGATCCTGCCCGGAATCGGGCAGGATTCTTGCAAAGTAAAGATCATCACACCAGTATCAACGGGTGCTCGAACGCCGGACGTCCTACGAAGACCTGATCGACCACCTGGTGCGCACCACGCCGCTGCACCGCGGCGAGGCGTCCCGGGTGGTGCTGGACGTCCTGGCCTACTTCGACGAGACGACCGAGGAGTACGTCCGCCGCAGACACCGCGAGCTCCAGGCGAAGGGCCTGGTCAACGCGGAGATCTTCGAGCGGATCGGCGAGGAGCTGCCGCACCGGGCGGTCGCCCCGGCCGCGCTCTCCCAGCGCCAGTTGCGCCGCATCGTCTACGGCTGAGACGGCTGAGGCCACTCAGGGCACCGGAGAACGCAGGGCACGCAGGGCACACCAGGCACAGAGGACGACGGAGAGGTACGGACGGCACATGTGCGGAATCGTCGGATACATCGGCAAGCGCGACGTGGCGCCGCTGCTGCTCGAAGGGCTGCAGCGGCTGGAGTACCGGGGATACGACTCGGCCGGCATCGTCATCACCGGCAAGTCGGGCGAGCTGCGTACGGTCAAGGCCAAGGGCCGGGTACGCGAGCTGGAGTCGCGCATCCCGAAGCGCTTCGCCGGTACCACCGGCATCGCCCACACCCGCTGGGCCACCCACGGGGCGCCCAGCGACGTCAACGCGCATCCGCACCTGGACGCCGAGGAGAAGGTCGCGGTCGTCCACAACGGGATCATCGACAACGCCTCGGAGCTGCGCGCCCGGCTGTCCGCCGAGGGCACCGTCTTCGCTTCCGAGACCGACACCGAGGTGCTGGCCCACCTGATCGCCCGGTCCGCCGCCGAGACGCTGGAGAAGAAGGTCAGCGAGGCGCTGCGGTCGGTCGAGGGCACGTACGGCATCGCGGTGCTGCACCAGGACTTCCCCGGCCGGATCGTGGTCGCCCGCAACGGCTCCCCGGTGGTGCTGGGCATCGGCGAGAAGGAGATGTTCGTCGCCTCCGACGTCGCCGCGCTGGTCGCCCACACCCGGCAGGTCGTCACCCTCGGGGACGGCGAGATGGCCACCCTGAAGGCCGACGACTTCCGCACGTACACCACCGAGGGCTCGCAGACCACGGCCACGCCGACCACCGTGGAGTGGGAGGCCGAGTCGTACGACATGGGCGGCCACGACACGTACATGCACAAGGAGATCTTCGAGCAGGCCGAGGCGGTCGACCGGGTCCTGCGCGGGCGGATCGACGACCGCTTCGCGACCGTGCATCTCGGGGGTCTGAACCTGGACGCCCGGGAGGCGCGCAGCGTGCGCCGGATCAAGATCCTGGGCTGCGGCACCAGCTACCACGCCGGCCAGATCGGCGCCGGGCTGATCGAGGAGCTGGCGCGTATCCCCGCCGACGCCGAGCCGGCGTCGGAATTCCGCTACCGCAACCCGGTGGTGGACCCCGACACGCTCTACGTGGCCGTGTCGCAGTCCGGCGAGACCTACGACGTGCTGGCGGCCGTCCAGGAGCTGAAGCGCAAGGGCGCGCGGGTGCTGGGCGTGGTCAACGTCGTGGGGTCCGCGATCGCCCGGGAGGCGGACGGCGGCACCTACGTGCACGCCGGGCCCGAGGTGTGCGTGGTGTCCACCAAGTGCTTCACCAACACCGTGGTCGCCTTCGCGCTTCTGGCGCTGCACCTGGGCCGGGTGCGGGACCTGTCGGTGACCGACGGCAAGCGGATCATCGAGGGGCTGCGCAGGCTGCCGGCCCAGATCGAGGAGATCCTCAAGACCGAGCCGGAGATCAAGCAGCTGGCGAAGGCCTACGCGGACGCCCGTTCGATGCTCTTCATCGGCCGGGTCCGGGGCTACCCGGTGGCCCGCGAGGCCTCGCTGAAGCTCAAGGAGGTCAGCTACATCCACGCCGAGGCCTACCCGGCCTCGGAGCTGAAGCACGGGCCGCTGGCGCTGATCGACCCGTCGATGCCGACCGTCGCGATCATCCCCGACGACGACCTGCTGGAGAAGAACCGCGCGGCGCTGGAGGAGATCAAGGCCCGCAGCGGCCGGATCCTGGCGGTCGCGCACCAGGAGCAGGAGAAGGCCGACCACACCATCCTGGTGCCGAAGAACGAGGACGAGCTGGACCCGATCCTGATGGGCATCCCGCTCCAGCTCTTCGCCTACCACACGGCGCTGGCGCTGGGCCGGGACATCGACAAGCCGCGCAACCTGGCGAAGTCCGTCACGGTGGAGTAGCCGCCACGGCGGGGCAGCCGTCCGCACGCCACGCGCGCGTACGCATACGGGTGGGGCCGGTCGCTCGGACCGGCCCCACCCGTGCGTCGTGCGGTGCTACGGGATGACCACCACCGGCCGCTGCGCCCGCCGGGCCAGCCGTCCGGCGACCGAGCCGAAGATCCGCCCGGCCAGCCCGTGCGTGCCGCCGACGACGATCGCGTCGGCCTCGTACTCCCGGCCGACCTCCTCCAGCTCGTGGCAGATGTCGCCGCCGCGCTCGACCAGCACCCAGGAGATCTCGGCGAGGTGGTCGGCGCAGGCCAGCTCCAGTCCGAGGACCTCGGTGCGGTGGTCGGGGACGTCGACGAAGACGGGCGGCTCGCAGCCCGCCCACACGGTGGCCGGCAGCCGGTTGGCGACATGCACGATGATCAGCGCGGAATGCGTCCTGCGTGCCATACCGATGGCGTACGACAGCGCGCGCTCGCTGGAAACGGAACCGTCGAAGCCCACCACGACGCCGTGCCGAAAGGCGGGATCACAGGCGTGGCTCAGGGCTGGGGCCTGCTCGGGCAGTGCCGCCGATTCGGCGAGCGGCCTGCGATCGGCGGGCTCGGGGAAGTCATGACCGGCCATGATGCGGATTCTCGGCGAGGGCGGCGCTGACGCGCCGAGCAGCGGACAGGACGGTGCTTGCGGGGCGGTCCGCCGGATCGGCCGTTATGGGCCAGTTCGTCACTTCCCGTCCCGCTCTCTCCAGAGTACGGCCGCGAAGTCCGCCTGCACAGATGCGCCGGTGGCCTCGCGGGGCGTTTACCCCGAGTTCCCAGGAGAATGCCGGAGCGGCGGCGAGAGCGCAACGCCATCCCGCCAACCGGCTGCACGCCGCGGCGCACCGGAGCATCTCGGGGGCGCATCGGATCACCCGCGGGCGGCCGTGCGCCGTATCCGGCTCATACCCGCTCCGGCCACGGCAAATCCGCCGGAATGAACCGTTCGACCCTGCCGCGCGAGGGCCCCGGTACGGCACCCCGGCGCACCACCCGGCGCCTTTTACGCGCATCCGGCTCCTGAACGGCTTTTTTCGGCCAACTTCTCAGCCCTGCGCTTCCGTTCGGATTCGCGCCCGCTAACACCTCTGCCACCTGCGGTTCTACGATGCGGCGTGTCGCGGATGACGCGCTGCGTGGCCGAAGTGACGGGAGGCGTACTTCCCTCATGGCGCCACGAGTGAAACGCTTCGTGATCGAATGCTTTACGCCACGTTGTCTTGTCGACTTGCCGTCAGGTGCCGAAGGTGTCACTTGCGCCCCACCTGGCACAGTAGATTTGATCATGGGTGGCCTCGCGGGGGGGAACGTGCAGGACCGAGGTGACGACGCGTCGATTCGAGGGGGGCTTGAGCTCCATGAGCCAGGAGTCCGGTTCCGGTACGGCGACGGAGAGTCCGTCGCAAGCAGCATCGGCATCACCTCGCGCCATCCGTAAGCTCTCCGCGCGCCGGCGGCCCGAAGTGGTCGCCGTGCTGCTCTTCAGCGGTGGCCCGATCTTCGAGAGCTCCATACCGCTGTCCGTCTTCGGCATAGACCGCCAGGACGCGGGGGTACCCCGCTACCGGCTGCTGGTCTGCGCCGGCGAGGACGGGCCGCTGCGCACCACCGGCGGCCTCGAACTGACCGCGCCGTACGGCCTGGAAGCGCTCTCCCGGGCCGGCACGGTCGTGGTGCCGACCTGGCGGTCGATCTCCCAGGCGCCGCCGCCCGAGGCCCTGGAGTCGATCCGCAGGGCCCACGAGGAGGGCGCCAGGATCATCGGCCTGTGCACCGGCGCCTTCGTGCTGGCGGCGGCCGGGCTGCTGGACGGCCGGCCCGCCACCACGCACTGGATGTACGCGCCCACGCTCGCCAAGCGCTACCCGTCGGTCCATGTGGACCCCAGGGAGCTGTTCGTGGACGACGGCGACGTCCTGACGTCGGCCGGCACCGCGGCCGGAATCGACCTGTGCCTGCACGTGGTGCGCACCGACCACGGCGGCGAGGCGGCCGCCGCGCTGGCGAGGCGGCTGGTCGTACCGCCGCGACGGGCCGACTGGCAGAGCGGGCAGCGGCACCTCGACAGGTCTTTACCCGAGGAGATCGGCGCCGACCCGCTGGCCGAGGTCGTCGCCTGGGCGCTGGAGCACCTGCACGAGCAGTTCGACGTCGAGGCGCTGGCCGCCCGCGCCTACATGAGCCGGCGGACCTTCGACCGCAGGTTCAGGTCGCTGACCGGCAGCGCGCCGCTGCAGTGGCTGATCACCCAGCGGGTGCTGCAGGCGCAGCGGCTGCTGGAGACGTCGGACTACTCGGTGGACGAGGTCGCGGGCCGCTGCGGCTTCCGCTCCCCGGTCGCCCTGCGCGGCCACTTCCGGCGGCAGCTCGGCTCCTCCCCCGCGTCCTACCGGGCCGCCTACCGGGCCCGCAGCCCGCAGGACGACCAGGAGCGCCCGCCGGCTCCCGCCGACCTGGCCGCGCTGCGCCGCACCACCGGCGTGCCCATCGCCGCCGGGCACGTGCCGGTCTCCCAGGTGCTGACGGCGCCCGGGAAACCGGACAGCGACGGCTTCGCCGCCCGGGTGCCCGAGCAGCCGGGCAGGGGCGACCCGGCGGACGGCCCCGGGCGCGGCCGGCTGCGCGCCGGACGCGGTGTGGGCGCCGCCTTGCCGGGACCGCGTGATCGCCCCGTAGGGTGAGACGCATGAACGACCGGATGGTGTGGATCGACTGTGAGATGACCGGCCTGTCACTGGCGCACGACGCGCTGGTCGAGGTGGCGGCGCTGGTCACCGACTCGGAGCTGAACGTGCTCGGCGAGGGGGTGGACATCGTCATCCGCCCGCCCGCCGAGGCGCTCGACACGATGCCGGACGTGGTCCGGCAGATGCACACCGCCTCCGGGCTGCTGGAGGAGCTGGCCGGCGGGGTGGCGCTGGCCGAGGCCGAGACGATCGTGCTCGACTACGTACGGTCGCAGGTCGCCGAGCCGCGCAAGGCTCCGCTGTGCGGCAACTCGGTGTCCACCGACCGCGGTTTCCTGGCCCGCGACATGCCCACCCTCGAGCAGCACCTGCACTACCGCATCGTGGACGTCTCCTCGATCAAGGAGCTGGCCCGCCGCTGGTATCCCCGGGCGTACTTCAACAGCCCGGACAAGAACGGCAACCACCGGGCGCTGGCCGACATCCGCGAGTCCATCGCGGAGCTGCGCTACTACCGCGAGGCCGTCTTCGTCCCCCAGCCCGGCCCGGACAGCGACACGGCCCGCACCATCGCGGCCCGCCACGTCGTGCGATGAGCGGGGACGCGTAGGGCAGGGCGGGGACGCGTAGGCCGGGGCGGGGACGCGTAGGCCGGGGCGGGGACGCGTAGGCCGGGGCGCGGGAAACAAGGGCGCGACCACCCCCCGCCACCCTGTACACTTTTCGAGGCGGCGCCACCCCAGCAGCAAGTTCAGCCGGGACAGCGCCGCTCATGGTGGGTGTAGCTCAGCTGGTAGAGCACCTGGTTGTGGTCCAGGATGCCGCGGGTTCGAGTCCCGTCACTCACCCTGCTGATAGAGGCCGTCGTGCCGCGGAAACGCGGTGCGGCGGCCTCTATCGTCGTCTCCGCCGCATTTCGTCGTCTCTGCCGGGCTTCCGGCGACCTCCCGCGCCGGCGGCCGCCCGGTTTTGCTGCGGCGCCGGTGCGGGGTCTGGGACAGTAAGGGAATCGCGCGGATATATCGGACTTGATCACCGAAGTCCCGGATGCCGCGGGCGACCTGACCGCCGCCGTCCCGGCGTCACGGGAGACCTGACCGCCGTACGGGCGTCGCGGGAGACCAGAGACCGCCATAGCCCCCGGCGTCGCGGGAGACCCGATCGCCGTGGTGCCGACCCTCCCGCCAGAACGCTCCGAAAGAGGTGGCCGGATGGCCGCTCCGATGTCCGCGGACCGATTCCTCGCCGTGCTCGAGGCCGAGGGGGTCACCGTCGCCGAGCATCCCGGCTGGCGCAGCCACAACCGTGCCGGGCACGGCCCCTGGGGGCCGGTGAACGGGGTGGTGATCCACCACACCGGGGGCGGGGCACCCGGTGACGCCGGTGTGGTCTGGGGCGGCCGCGCCGACCTGCCGGGGCCCCTGGCGCACTGCTACCTCGCCAAGTCCGGTGTCGTCACGATGACCGGCAACGGCCGGACCAACCACGCGGGCGGCGGCGACCCGGCCGTACTGGCCGCGGTGGTCGGCGACGACTACGGCAGCAGGCCGCCCGCCACGCGCTTCCACGAGGGCTCCCCCGGTGCGACCGACGGGAACGCGCACTTCTACGGCCTGGAGATCAGCAACTGGGGGGACGGGGAGGACCCGTACCCGGCGGCGCAGCGCCAGGCCGCGGTGAGGTGGGCGGCGGCCGTCTGCCGCCACCACGGGTGGTCCGAGAAGTCCGTCATCGCGCACGCCGAGTGGAGCGACCGGAAGAACGACCCCTCCTTCGACATCGTCCGCTTCCGCGACGAGGTGAAGGCCCGACTCGCCATCCACCCCGGCACAACGCCCGTTCCGAAGCCGCCCGTACCGAAGCCGCCCGTACCGAAGGCTCCCGTACCGAAGCCGCCCGCCCCGCAAAAGCCCGCCCCCAAAGAGCCCACCTCTAGGAAGCCCGCCTGGGACGCGCTGCGGGTGCCGAAGGGCGGTGTGACGGGACGTACCGCGGCCCCGCACCCTCCGAGTGCCGGTGGAGGGGCGGGGCCGCGGCCCGGGTCCGGCGGGGGGCCGGGACGGGCCGGGTGACTGTCAGGAAACCCGGGTCATCTCCCGTCCCGGCTCCCGCCGGGGCGTGGTGTCACTCGCCGAAGAGCAGGCCGTAGGCACCCATCGCCATCGCGATGTCCGCCTGGGCCCAGAAGCGGTGATAGGTGAAGCTCGGCGCGTTGCCGCCGTTGAGGTACGCCTGCACCTTCGGCCAGTTGGGGTCGTTCTTGTAGAAGGACCGCAGCTCGATGAAGGTGGAACTCGAGTTGATCTTGTCACCGTTGGGCATCGTGCCGGAGAAGCTGGACGGCACGTAGACCGGGTCGTTGAACCGGCTGAAGTCCTTCCGCGTCTCGGGGGTGGCGATGCCCAGCGGGTCCTGGTAATTGCCCCACATGCCGTCGAGCAGTGCCTTGGCGGTGGTCTTGGCCGCGGCGTTGCCGGACTTGGCGGCGTAGTAGGACAGCGTCTTGGCGTAGGCCGCCGCGACGCCCAGGTCGTTGCCGTACGCCGAGACCGTCACGTGCAGGCCGGTGTTCTTGCCCGGGCTGCTCGCGTTCCAGGTGTCCGGCGCGCCGGTCCACTGGAGGTCGGACGGGATCTTGAAGGTGCCGTCCGCGTTGATGGTGGTCTGGGAGATCGCCCAGGTCACCCACTTGTCGAGGATGGCCTTGGCCTTGGCGTCACCGGTCTGCTGGTAGTACTCCGCGACCCGCTCCATCGACCAGGCCTGCATGCCGAACCACTGGTTCGACGGCGGGTCGTGGTAGACGGGCTCCCAGTCGTACGCCATCCCGTAGAAGGTGGGCGTGCCGGCCGGGGGCGTGCCGTAGGAGCCGTTCCAGCTGTTGGTGGCGCCACCGGCGATGGCACCCTCGTTGGACTGCAGCCACTGGTAGAACTCCAGCTGCCGGCCCAGGCTGGTGGTCCAGTCCTGCTTGCCGGTGGTCGACTTCGGCGCCATGGCCGGGTCGGTGGTCAGCGCGTAGGCCGCCAGCGGGTTCTGGTAGCCGAAGTGCGAGGCGCCGTCACCGATGCGCCAGGCCCAGCCGCCGCCGGAGCCGGACGAGCCGCCCCAGGCGTAGTACCAGGACAGCAGGTAGTGCTCGCTGTCCTTGCCGGTGCCTGCCGGGCAGGTGGTCGGGCTGGTGCAGTTGCCGATCTTCTTGAAGTACTTGTCGAAGAACGAGTACCGCAGGTAGTCACCCATCTTGCCGGCCTTGGCGACGGTGGCCGCGACGTCGGCGCCCTTGCCCTGCGCCTTGGCCCAGGTGTCCGCCCAGTAGGCGGCCTGGATCGCGCGCGCGTCGGCGTCGGGTGCGTCGGTGTACTTCCACTGCTGCGAGTAGGCCGAGTCCCCGGTGAACAGGTCGAGGTAGCCGTTCTTGCCGCCGTACTTGAACGCGTCGCAGGTCGGCTGCGGCACGGTCTCCCACACCGACTCCTGCTCACCGCGCTGGAAGGTGTTGATGTACGACGGGCCCTTGGCCGTCGGGCCGAGCTCGCAGCCGCCACCGGGCGTGTCACCGAAGCCGTAGATGTTGTCCACATCTTGCAGCCAGTGCATGCCGTAGATGTCGTCCGTGCCGTAGGCCGACTTCAGCTCGCCCGCGATCGGGTCGACACCGGACTTGACGCTGCTGTCCAGCTGCGAGGGGTAGTCGGACGGCAGCGGGTGCTCGGGGGCGTAGGTGGCCGGCGAGTTGGGGTTGTAGAAGCTGTTCGTCGGCTGGTCCGCGTGGGTGGGGATCATGTACTGCTCCATGGTCGCCCACGACGCGTTGAACTTGGTCCAGTCGCCGCTGACCTGGCCGTACATCGCCTGCAGCCAGATCATGTACGAGTACGCCTCGGACGTGGTCTCGTGACCGTAGTCCGGCGCCTCGACGATCAGCGTCTCGACCGAGTGGTAGGGAACACCCTGGGGCGAGAAGTAGCCGCTGGCCGGGTCGGTGATCTTCCCGTAGAGCGACAGGAACCGCGCGGCGTAGGCGCCGCTGGTCGCGCTGATCTCGTTGACCGTGACGGCCGCCGTGCTGTAGCCGGTCGCGGTCGCCGAGAAGGTCGCCGAGCCCGTACCGGTGGCCGCGGCCGCGACGGTGACGTTCTGCGCGGTCGACCAGTTCGCCGGGGTGAAGGTGAGGCTGGCCCCGGACTGGACGCTCAGCGAGCTGTTGCCCGCGGTGCGCGCCACGGCGACCGTCACGTTCGCCGCGGGGGCGCTGGACAGCTTCACGCCGAAGGTGCCGGTCTTGCCCTGCTGGACGGACACGGTCGTCGGCGAGGCGACGATCGCCGGGCCGGTCGCGACGTGCACGCCCACCGGGGTGGACTCCGCGGAGGCGCCGAGGCTGTCGTAGGCCTTGGCGTAGAGCGAGTAGTCACCGGCCGGCACCGAGGCCCAGTTGACCGAGTAGGGCGCGGTGGTGTCGGTGCCCAGCAGCGTGGTGTCGCTGTAGAACTCGACCTTGGTGATGGTCGCCGAGTCCGCGGCGACCGCGGTCGCGGCCAGCGGGATGGTGGCGCCCGCACTGAAGGTCGCACCGGCCGACGGGCTGGTGAGCACCGGAAGCGGCGGCTGGTGCGCGCCCCCGCAGACCGTGCCGTTCACGGTGAAACTGGTCGGCGCGGCATTGGTGCCGCTGTAGTTGAAGTTGGCACTCGCGGTGACGTTCGCGCTGGGCGCGATTGTCTTGTTCCAGTCCAGCGACTTGACAGTGACGGCCTTGCCGGACTGCGACCAGGTGCCGTTCCAGCCGCTCTGCAGTGTCTGGTTGCCGGCGTAGGAGTACGTCAGTGTCCAGCCGTCGATCGCGGCGGTGCCGAGGTTGGTGATCTTGGTGTTCGCGGTGAAACCGGAACCCCAGTCATTGGTCGTGTAGTCGACGCTGCACTGCAGGCCGGCCGCGTGCGCGACACCGCTGCCGGTGGCCATGGTCAGGCCGAGCGGCAGGGCGAGCGCGGCGGTCAGCGCGGTCAGCAGTCGCCTGGTCCGCGTTCTGATCGGTCTTCCTCCGGACATGCGAGAGGTCCTCCTCGCGGTTCTCGTGGGGGGATGGGTTGGGCGATGAAGCTGTGAACCAGTGGGAGCGCTCCCACCATCAAGGCGTTGATGAAGAACTGTCAAGAGGTGCACCAGAAACGCCTGTTGACCGGGCTCCGTCTGCGTCAGCCGCCAGACAGCCCGCGCCGGCGAAACACCCCTCTACCATTGGGAGGGACTTGGCGCTAAGGTCTGCGGCGGACCAGTGGGAGCGCGTCCACTCTTTCGTTCACTCGATTTCTCTCGATCCCCCACATCATGAGGAGTCGCACATGCGACGACCCACGCGCACCGCGGCGCTCGCCATCGCCGCCGTCACCACGGCGGCCACGGCCGCCGCGCTGCTCCCCGCGCTCACCAGCCCCGCGGCCGGTGCCGCACCGGCCTGTTCGGTCACCTACACGGTCACCAACCAGTGGGACACCGGCTTCCAGGGCAACGTTGTCATAGCCAACACCGGTGCGGCGACCACCAGTTGGGACCTGAGCTTCGGCTTCGCCGCCGGCCAGAAGGTGACCCAGGGCTGGAACGCCACCTGGACCCAGTCCGGCGCGACCGTGCACGCCACCTCGCTGTCGTACAACGGTGCCATCCCGACCGGCGGCACGGTCAGCGCGGGCTTCCTCGGCAGCTGGTCGGGCAAGAACCCGCTGCCGACCGGCTTCACGCTCAACGGCGCCGCCTGCACGGCGGTCGGCCAGCCGACGACGACACCGCCGACCACGCCGCCCACCACACCCCCGACCACCCCGCCGACGACGCCCCCCACGACGCCGCCGACCACCCCGCCCACCACGCCCCCCGGCGGTGACACCGCGCCGCCCAAGCTGCACGTGGCCGGAAACAAGCTGGTCGACTCCACCGGCAAGCAGGTCGTCCTCCACGGCGTGAACCGTTCCGGCACCGAGTTCGCCTGCTCGCAGGGCAACGGGATCTTCGACGGCCCGGTGGACGACACGGCCATCAACGCGATCAAGAGCTGGAAGGGCGTCACGGCGGTCCGGGTCCCGCTCAACGAGGACTGCTGGGAGGGCCTGTCGTACGTCCCGGCGGCCGACGGCGGCGCCAACTACATCGCGGCGATCACCGGCTGGGTCAACCGGCTGGTCGCGCACGGCATCACGCCGATCGTCGAGCTGCACTGGACGCACGGCACCTACACCGGCAACTCGGCCGGCTGCACGGACGTCAACGCGACCTGCCAGAAGCCGATGCCGGACGCGCAGTACGCGGTGCCGTTCTGGACCAGCGTGGCGAACACCTTCAAGTCGAACACCTCGATCGTCTTCGACCTGTTCAACGAGCCCTACCCGGACCGCGCCACCTCCACCACCGAGCAGGCCTGGTCCTGCTGGAAGGACGGCGGCACCTGCCCCGGCATCAGTTACCCCGTCGCGGGTATGCAGGACATGCTGGACGCGGTACGCGGCACCGGCGCGCAGAACGTGGTCCTGCTCGGCGGCCTGGCCTACTCCAACGACCTGACCGGCTGGCTCGCCCACGAGCCGACCGATCCGACCGGCAACCTGGCCGCGGCCGTGCACGTATACAACTTCAACTCGTGCGCGAACACCTCCTGCTGGGACTCCCAGCTGGCGCCGGTCGCGGCCAAGGTGCCGCTGGTGGCCGGTGAGATGGGCGAGAACACCTGCGCCCACTCGTTCGTGGACAGCTTCATGAACTGGCTGGACGCGCACCAGCTGTCCTATCTCGGGTGGACCTGGAACACCTGGGACTGCTCGTCGGGCCCGTCGCTGATCTCCGCCTACGACGGCACCCCGACCGCATACGGCCTCGGCCTGAAGAACCACCTGGCGTCGCTGGGCTGACCCCGGCGGCACCCCGAGAACGGGGGCGGTCCCGTGCATGGATGGCGTGCACGGGCCCGCCCCTCCCTCATGTCCGCCGGACGGGCAGCCGATGCCGAACAGGGGCTCCACCGCGCCCGATCAGCCGTCTGAGCAGGGGCTGAGCCGGCGTCGGCCGTGAGCGCGTCCGTTCGAGTCTCGTAGTCGCGCGAAGTCTCAACTGGCCATTATTGAACAACTTATTGACGCGGATGTACGCGCCTTGTAAACATCACCTCGCCAAGAGAGCGCTCTCACCGCGCTCTGGTGGCCTCCGTCACGGACCCCCACCCGGTTGAGGAGAACACATGTCAGGCAGCACTTCCCTACTGGTGCGCCGACGGCCAGGGCGCCACCGCGGACGCCAGCCGTATCTGGTGCTCACCGCCCTGCTCGCCCTGCTGGCGGGGCTCGTCCTCGTGGTGACCTCGCAGTCACCGGCGCGCGCCGCGGGCACCCTGCTCTCGCAGGGCAAGCCGGCCACCGCGTCGTCGACCGAGAACGCCGGCACGCCCGCCTCCGCGGCCGTCGACGGCAACACCGGCACCCGCTGGTCCAGCGCGGCCGCCGACCCCCAGTGGATCCAGGTCGACCTCGGCAGCAGCCAGGCCATCAACCAGGTGACGCTCAACTGGGAGGCCGCGTACGCCAAGGCCTTCACCGTCCAGACGTCCGACAACGGCACGACCTGGACGAACGTCTACTCCACCACCACCGGCACCGGCGGCGTGCAGAACCTGGCCGTAAACGGTTCCGGCCGCTACGTGCGGGTCAACGGGACCGTCCGGGCCACCCAGTACGGCTACTCGCTGTGGGAGTTCCAGGTCTACGGCGCCGGCGGCGCGACCAGCCCCTCGGCGTGCGGCACCGCGAACACCGCCCAGGGCAAGACGGCCACCGCCTCGTCCGCGGAGAACGCCGGCACCCCCGCCTCGGCGGCCGTCGACGGCAACACCGGCACCCGCTGGTCGAGCACCTTCTCCGACCCGCAGTGGCTCCAGGTCGACCTCGGCTCCTCGCAGCAGGTCTGCGGCGTCGGCCTGAACTGGGAGGCGGCCTACGCGACCGCCTACCAGATCCAGGTCACCGACAACCCGTCAGGCACCTGGACCACGATCTACTCCACCACCACCTCCACCGGTGGCGTGCAGAACCTGAACGTGACCGGCACCGGCCGCTACATCCGGGTCAACGCCACCGCCCGCGCCACCGCCTACGGCGACTCCCTGTGGGAGTTCCAGGTGCACACCAACGGCGGCGGATCGACCACCGGCGGGACCACCGGCGGCACGACGACGCCGCCCGACTCCTTCTGGGGCACCACGGACGACATCCCGGCCGCGCACAACGTGATGGAACTGAAGATCCTCAACCGGACCAACGGCGCCTACCCGGACAGCCAGGTCTACTGGAGCTTCAACGGCCAGGTGCACTCCATCGCCGACCAGCCGTACTTCGACATGCCGGCGAACTCCTCGGGCCGGATGTACTTCTACGTCGGCTCGCCGACCAGCCAGTACAACGACTTCATCGAGTTCACCATCGGCGCGGCGGTCTTCAACGGCAACACCACCCGCGTGGACGCGTGGGCGCTGCCGCTGGCCATCAGGCTGCACTCGCACAGCGGCGAGGACATCCAGCTCGGTGACAGCCAGGACCTGTTCACCATGTCCCGCGACCAGGTCTTCCAGTCCTTCCAGAACGCGGTGCCGCAGCAGTTCAAGGTGCTCGCGCAGACCCAGGCGCCCTACCGGATCATCGCCCCGGGCAGCGACCCGAGCTTCCGCGCGGGCGGCGTCAACGCCAACTACTACACGGCGTACGCCCAGTCGGTCGGCGTGAACGAGCCCACGTCGAACATCTTCGGCTGCGCCGGCACCATGGGCGCCGACGCCGCGAAGTGCGCGGCGCTCAACCGGCACACCGCGAACCTGCCGGCGGCCCAGCAGCAGGATCCGACCAAGTTCTACACCGGCGGCGACCCGGCCAACTGGTACGCCAAGTACTGGCACGACCACGGCATCAACCACCTCGCCTACGGCTTCCCGTACGACGACGTCGCCGGCCAGGCCGCCTACGCCTCCCAGCAGAACCCCCAGTGGATGGAGGTCGCGGTCGGCTTCTAGGCCCTCGCCGGCAAGCCTCCCGCGGTCACCCCGACGTTCCCCGGAACCCCCCACATCCCCCCACAACCGCCGGGGGCGGGTCCGGTACACGCCCCACGTGTGCCGGCTCCCGCCCCCGGCGGCGTGCCGTCCCGGACCCGGCGCGTATACGGCGTGCCCGCCCGGTGTCCGCCGTCCGCGCCGCGCGTTCCCGCGGTGCGGGCGTTCGGGGAATCGTGCCGCGGGCACGGGAGCGCTCCCATTCAGCGGGGTGCGGAAGGGCCGTGGCGGGCCCCTGCGGCGCCGGGGGCCTCCCCTGCGCCGTCCGGGGGCGGCGGGGCCGCCGCGCGGCCTCACGCGGGGCCTGGGAGGCCGCGCGGGCCCTCAGACCGAGTCGCGCTGGACCAGTTCCGTGGCCAGCACCACATGCCGGCGTACGGACTCGCGCTCGGCGATCTCCTCCAGCAGGACCCGGGCCATGGTGCGGCCCATCTCCTCGGTGGGCTGGCGGACGCTGGTGAGGGCCGGGTCCATGTGGCGGGCGATGGCCGAGTCCTCGAAGCCGACCAGCGCGACGTCGTCGGGCACCCGGCGGCCGGTCTCGCGGAGCACCGCCCTGGCGCCGGCGGCCATCACGTCGGAGGCGGCGAAGACCGCGTCGATGCCGGGGCGGCGGACCAGCAGCTCGCGCATCGCCCGCCGGCCGCCCTCCTCGGTGAAGTCGCCGCGGGCGACCAGCGCGGTGTCGAAGCCGGAGTCCAGGCCGCCGGCCGCGGCCTCGACGGCCTGCCGGTAGCCGTCGAGCCGGCTGCGCGCCACGTACATGTCCGGCGGCCCGGTGATGGTGGCGACCTGCCGCCGCCCGCGGGCGATCAGGTGGGCGACCGCGGCCCGCGCGCCGCCGACGTTGTCGGCGTCGACATAGGAGACCGACTCCAGATCGCTGCGCCGGCCGTTGAGCACCGCCGGCATCTCCAGCTGCTCCAGCAGGTCGGGCAGCGGGTCGTCCTCGTGCACGGAGACCAGCAGCACCCCGTCGACCCGGTGCGCTGCCAGGTACTGCGCGAAGCGCGCCCGCTCCTTGGGGGTGCGGATCAGCGTCAGCAGCAGCTGCATGTCGGTGTCGGCCAGCTCCGCGCCGATGCCGCGGATGATGTCGGAGAAGTACGGCTCGGCGAACAGCCGGGTCTCCGGTTCCGGGATGACCAGCGCGATGGCGTCCGTGCGGTTGCCCGCCAGCGCCCGGGCCGCCCGGTTGGGGACGTACCCCAGTTCGGCGATGGCGGCCTCGACGGCGGCCTTCGCGCGGTCGCTCACCCGCGGTGATCCGTTGATCACCCGGGAGACCGTGCCCCGCCCGACTCCGGCGCGCAGCGCCACCTCCTCAAGGGTGGGACGTCCGCTGTGCCGCCCGTTCATGGCCACTGCCGCCTCCTGTACTCATTTCGCGCCACCTTAGCGCCCGGTCCTTCCCCGCAGGAGCGGTTCTTGAGAGCGCTCCCACACTACAAGCCCCAGGCGGGAGCTTCCGTTCAAGAAGTAATCAAGAGTCAGCTCCGGACACGTTCCGGCAACGAAATGGACTTCACATCTTGACACTGACCCCTCCCAGGCGTGAATGTTCCGGAAAGCCTACGTGGGAGCGCTCCCACAGCGCCATCCGTTCGTACGCCCCCGGGGACCCACGCACCACCCGCACGCTGACCCACCCTGACAAGGAGAGTGGAATGCGCACTTCCGGCAGAACCCGCAAGACCGCCGTCATCGCGGTCGCGGGTCTCGCAGCCTGCGCGACCCTGATCACCGGCTGCAGCAGCGACAGCAAGAAGGACGACAAGGGCAGCTCCGGCAGCAGCTCCTCGTCGTCCACCGAGAAGATCACCCTGCACGTCGGCGACTTCGGCTCGTTCGGCTACGACGACAAGACCGGCGCGGCCCTCTACGCCGAGTACCACAAGCTGCACCCCAACATCACGATCGTTGAGGACGCCGTCGCCGACGGCCAGCAGTACTGGAACTCGCTGAAGCTCCACCTGACGCAGAACAGCGGCCTGGACGACATCCAGGCCATCGAGGTGGGTTACATCGGTCTGGCCATCCAGCCGAACCTCGCGTCGAAGTTCGTGGACTTCAAGACGGTCGACGGCTTCAAGGCCGAGGACTGGCTGCCGTACAAGGAGAAGCAGGCCACCACCTCCGACGGCAAGGTCATCGGTGTGGGTACGGACGCGGGCCCGACCGCGATCTGCTACAACAAGGACGCCTTCCAGAAGGCCGGCCTGCCGACCGACCGCGACACCCTCGCGGCCAACTGGAACGGCGACTGGCAGAAGTTCATCGACCTGGGCAAGCAGTTCGCGGCCAGCAAGACCGCGCCCAAGGGCATGAAGTTCTCCGACTCCGGCAGCGGCCTGTTCAACGCGGTGCTCGCCAGCCAGCCGACGCAGTACTCCGACGCGAGCGGCAAGCTGATCTACGACACCAGCGCGGGCGTCAAGACGGCGTGGAACATCGCCACCGAAGCCGTGCAGGACGGCCTGACGGCCGGCTACCAGCAGCTGGACCCGGCCAACGCGTGGGCGGCGGCCTTCAAGACCGGCAAGTTCGCCACCGTCACCTGCCCGAGCTGGATGGTCGGCCTGGTGGCGACCAACTCCGGTGACGCGGGCAAGGGCAAGTGGGACGTCGCGGCTCCGCCGCAGGTCGGCAACTGGGGCGGCTCGTTCCTCGCCGTGCCGAAGTCCGGCAAGCACGTCAAGGAGGCGACCGCGCTGGCGCAGTGGCTGACCGCCTCGGCGCAGGAGATCAAGGTCTTCCAGAAGTTCGGGAACATCCCGTCCTCGACCCAGGCCCTGAGCGACCCGGCCGTGCAGAACCTGGTCAACCCGTACTTCCCCAGCACCCCGATGGGCAAGATCTTCGCGAGTGCCGCCAAGAACATCACCCCGGCCCCGATCGGTCCGTGGGACGGCAACGTCAAGGACATCATCACCAAGAACGGCATCCTCGACATGGAGAAGCGCGGTACGGCCAAGGACAAGGCGTGGTCGAACGCGGTGAACCAGATCAAGGACACCGTCGTCCAGTAGTACCCAGGCGGGGCCGCCCGGCAGTGTCTCCCACCTGCCGGGCGGTCCGTATTCAGGGCTTGCTGCGAGAAGTGAACGCATCCGGCCCCAGGCCACTTCAACTTCTGAACAACCCTCCCCCCGCCCCCCGGTCCACCGCCCGCACCCCTACGGGAAGGACGCCACTCGTGGCCACCTCCGTCAGGGCGACGTCCGACGGCAGCCCGCCGTCGTCCCGGCCCGCCCCGAGCACGTCAGACAAGAGCGGCAGCCGTCCTCCCGGCTGGCGCACCAAGCTCTTCCGGTTCGACACCAAGGCGTCCCCGTACGCCTACGTGGCGCCCTTCTTCATCCTCTTCGCCGCCTTCGGCCTCTTCCCGCTGATCTACACCGGCTGGCTCTCGCTGCACCAGGTGGAGCTGGGCACCCACGCGAAGTGGGTCGGCTTCGACAACTACACCGGCCTGTGGGACAACCAGTTCTTCTGGAAGGCGCTGCGCAACACCTTCACGCTCGGCGTGATCTCCACCGTGCCGCAGCTGATGATCGCGCTGGGCCTCGCGCACCTGCTCAACTACAAGCTGCGCGGCCGGGGCTTCTTCCGGGTCGCGGTGCTGGCGCCGTACGCCACCTCGGTCGCCGCCGCCACGCTGGTCTTCATCCAGATGTTCAACCCCGACTACGGGATGATCAACCAGCTGTTCGGCCACATCGGGCTCGGCCACGTCGACTGGGAGTCCTCCAAGTGGCCCGCCCAGATAGCCATCTCGACCATCGTGACCTGGCGCTGGACCGGCTACAACGCGCTGATCTACCTGGCCGCGATGCAGGCCGTGCCCGCCGACCTCTACGAGGCGGCCGCGCTGGACGGCGCGTCGCGCTGGCGGCAGTTCATCAGCGTCACGATCCCGTCGATCCGGCCGACGATCCTGTTCACCATCATCGTCTCCACCATCGGCGCGACCCAGCTGTTCGGCGAGCCGCTGATGTTCGGCGGCGGCGTCGGTGTGACCGGCGGCACCGACCACCAGTACCAGACGCTCAGCCTCTACATGTACGACAAGGGCTGGAACACCGGCGAACTCGGCCAGGCCTCCGCCGTGGCCTGGGTGATGCTGCTGATCCTGCTGCTCATCGGCGCCGTCAACCTGCTGATCGTGCGCTCCAACCGCCGGAAGCTGGGGGCCTGACCATGGCTCAACTGACCGAGGCCGCACGGACCGCGGGACCGCGCCACTCCTCCGCCGTCCCCACCCGCCGCCGGCGCGTCAAGGCCGGCGGGGCGGGCAAGCAGCAGAACGCCGGGCCCGTCGCGTACGTCCTGCTGATCGTCGCCGCGGCGATCTCGCTCTTCCCGCTCTACTGGACGGTCGTCGCCGCGTCGCACACCGACACCGACATCACCCAGCCGCCGACCCCGCTGCTGCCCGGCAGCCACCTGGTGCAGAACCTCAAGGTGGTGTGGAACGAGGTCGACATGACCACGGCCCTCATCAACTCCACCATCGTGGCGGGCTGTGTCGCGCTGACCACCGTGCTGTTCGCGACGCTGGCCGGATTCGCCTTCGCCAAGCTGCAGTTCCGCGGGCGCAACATCCTGTTGATGATCGTGGTCGCCACCATGACGATCCCGCCGCAGCTCAGCGTGATCCCGCTGTACCAGATCATCACCAACGTGGGCTGGGTCGGCCACCTGCAGTCCGTCATCCTGCCGTCGCTGGTCGCCGCCTTCGGCGTGTTCTTCATGCGGCAGTTCCTCTCCGAGGCGCTGCCCATCGAACTGGTGGAGGCCGCCCGGGTCGACGGAGCGCACAGCCTGCGCATCCTGTGGCACGTCGTCTTCCCGATCGCCCGGCCCGCGATGGCCGTGCTGGGCATGCTGGTGTTCGTGCAGGCCTGGAACGACTTCTTCTGGCCGCTGATCGCACTGAACCAGCAGAACCCGACGGTGCAGGTCGCACTGGCGGGCGTCGGCTCCGGCAACCACACCATCGACCACGCCGCGGTCGTCACCGCCGCACTGGTCGCCACACTGCCGCTGCTCCTGGTCTTCGCCTTCCTCGGCAAGCACATCGTCGGCGGCATCACCGCGGGTGCCGTCAAGAGCTGAACTCCCAGCCCGCGGGGCCGCACCCTCGTGCCGCGCGGGCCGGCGGGAGCCCCCTTCTCCCCCGACTACCCCCTGATTCCCCTGGAGTCCCCCGTTATGACAGCTGTCCGATCAGAGAGCCCGGAGCTTTCTGCCAGCCCGGCCTCGCTCCGCTTCCCCCCCGGCTTCGTCTGGGGGGCGGCCACCGCCGCCTATCAGATCGAGGGCGCCGCAGCCGAGGACGGCCGTACGCCCTCGATCTGGGACACCTTCAGCCACACCCCGGGCCGGGTCCGCAACGGGGACACCGGCGACATCGCTGCCGACCACTACCACCGGTTCCGCGACGACGTCGCCCTGATGGCGGATCTGGGCCTGGGCGCGTACCGCTTCTCGGTGTCCTGGTCCCGCGTCCAGCCGACCGGCCGGGGCCCCGCGGTGCAGCGCGGCCTCGACTTCTACCGGCAGCTCACCGACGAGCTGCTCGACAAGGGCATCACCCCGGTCGTCACGCTCTACCACTGGGACCTCCCGCAGGACCTGGAGGACGTCGGCGGCTGGACCGTACGCGACACCACCGAGCGGTTCGCCGAGTACGCCGGGATCATGGCGAACGCGCTCGGCGACCGGGTGCCCTTCTGGACGACGATGAACGAGCCGTGGTGCTCGGCCTACCTCGGCTACGGCTCGGGCGTGCACGCCCCCGGGCGCACCGAGCCCGAGGCGGCGCTCAAGGCCGTCCACCACCTCAACCTCGCCCACGGCCGGGCGATCGGGGTTCTGCGTTCCGTTCTCCCCGCTACAGCGCAGACCTCGATCACCCTCAACCTGCACCAGATCCGCCCGCTCACCGACTCCGCCGCCGACCTGGACGCGGCCCGCCGCATCGACGCGGTGGGCAACCGGGTCTTCCTGGGCCCGATCCTCGGCGACGGCTACCCCGCCGACCTGCTGGACGACACCGCCCACCTGGTCGACTGGGAGTCGCTGGTCAAGGACGGCGACCTCGCCGAGATCGGCCGCCCCATCGACCTGCTGGGCCTGAACTACTACACCCCGACGCTGGTCTCCGACGGCCGGGTGCACTCCGACGGCGCCTCGGCGCCGCGCAACGACGGGCACGGCGCGAGCGACTACTCGCCGTGGCCCGGCTCCGAGCACGTCGCCTTCCACCTGCCCCCGGGCGAGACCACGGCGATGCGCTGGGCGGTCGACGCGACGGGGCTGCGCGACCTGATCCAGCGGATCAGCCGCGAGCACCCGGGCCTGCCGATGATGGTGACCGAGAACGGCGCCGCCTACGACGACTACATCTCGCCCGAGGGCCAGGTCAACGACCCCGAGCGGATCGCCTACCTGCACGGCCACCTGTCCGCGGTGCACCAGGCGCTGAGCGCGGGCGCCGACGTCCGCGGCTACTTCCTGTGGTCGCTGATGGACAACTTCGAGTGGTCCTACGGCTACAGCAAGCGCTTCGGCGCCGTCTACGTGGACTTCGGCACGCAGCGCCGGATCCCCAAGCAGAGCGCCCACTGGTACGCCTCGGTGGCGCGCGGAAACGTCCTTCAGGACCTGCCGGAGGAGGACGGGAAGTCCTGAGGGGACGGAGAAAAAGGAGCGGTACGGCGGTTCGAGGGTGCTGCCGTACCGCTCCTTGCCGTTCCTCTTCCGTGGGGGTGGGAGAGGACCGGGCTCGTGGTGTCAGCCGGTGTAGCCGGCGAAGGCCTGCGAGAAGGCACCCGCGCTCTGCGTGACGGAGCTGCAGCTCGCGTCGGCCCAGCTCTGGGCGCCGCCCGGGCACTGCTTGTCGCGGGTCGCCGACCACATCGACAGCCAGGCCAGGCCCTGGGCCCTGGCGAAGCCCACCAGCCGGGCGGCGTCGGCGACGGTGAAGACCTCGGTGGCGACGTCGTTGACGCCGATCATCGGGGTGACCGCGATCTTCTGCCAGGCGGCGGCGTCGGAGAGTCCGAGCACGCTCTTGACCTGCGCCTGGGTCGCGGTGGCGGCGTCGATCGCGTACTGCCCCATGTCGCCGGTGAAGGACGCCCCGTAGTCCATCGCCATGATGTTGACCGCGTGCACGTCCACGCCGTTGGCCTTGGCGTTCGACAGCAGGTCGATACCGTCCTGGGTCAGCCCGGTGGGCATCGCGGGCAGCGTGTACGAGACCTGGAGTCCGCTGTGGCCGCGCTGGAGCTGGGCGACGGCCTGGGCGCGGCGGGTGTTGGCCGCGGTGTCGGGCAGCGCGCCGCCCTCGACGTCGAAGTCGACCTTCGTCAGGCCGTATCGGTCGACGACCTTGCCGTACGCGGCCGCCAGGTCGCCGGCCGAGGAGCAGGCCGAGGCCAGCTCCGTACCGTTGGCGCCGCCGAAGGAGACCCGGACGTCGCCGCCCGCCGCGCGCAGGGCGCCGATCTGGGCGGCGACCGCGTCGCTGCCGAGGTCGGTGACACCGCCCCACTTGGGGACGCAGCCGGCGCCGGAGACGACGAAGGCCAGGTTGAACTGCTTGACGCCGCCTGCCTTGGAGGCGGCGACCAGGTCGTAGGCCGGGTAGAGCGAGGTGTCGACGTAGGGCGCGAAGCCGCCGCCGGTGGCCGAGCCGCTGCCCGGGCCGGTCGTGGCGGTGGCGGTGGGGGTCGCCGTGGGGGTGGGGGTCGCGGTCCGGGTCGGGGTGGGGGTGGCCGTGGGGTGGCCGGTGGGGGTCGGCGTCGGGCCGCTGTCCACCGAGCACTTGGCACCGTTGATCAGGCAGCCGAGCGGGTCGCCCGCGGTCCCGGTCGCGCTCGCCACGAAGCCGACCTCGGCCGTCGCGCCGGCGGCTATCGAGGAGTTCCAGCTCTCCGGCTTCACCGTCACGGTCTGCCCCGACACGGTGTAGGTGCCGTTCCACAGCGAGCTGATCGCCGTGCCCGCGGGCAGCTGGAAGGTCAGCGTCCAGCCGCTGAGGGTGCCGCTGGTGGAGTTGCTGATCACGTACTGCCCGGTGTAACCGCTGCCCCAGTCGCTGGTCTTGGAGTACGCGGCCCCGACCGTGGCCGCGCCGGCGGACCCCGCGAGGGCGAAGCCGCCGCCCGCGAGCGCCGCCGCGACGGCGACGGCGACGGTCAGCTGGACCTTGCGACGGGAACGGCGACGGTGCGTGCGTGCCATGTGCTGCCTGCCTCGGTTCGGGGAGAGGGGGTGACGCGCTGCACGCTAACGGCAGTCAGCCGGACGAAAGCCCTGTTCAGGACGCCCCGGCGGCTTCTTATGGCGGGCTTAAGCAACGGCAAGGGACCCGTTAAAGGTGGCCGCGCGCGGCGGGCCTGCCGCGCCGCTTGTGACCGGGTGCGACAGCGGCGGGTGCGCCGAGCGCGAGCCAGACCCGTATCTCCGCGCCGCCCAGCACGCTGCGGCCGATCCGCATGTCGCCGCCGGTGGACTCGGCGACCCTGCGCACGATGTCCAGGCCGAGCCCCGTCGACCCCTGCCCGCCGTCACCGTGGCCGCGCCGCACCGCGGCCGCCGGGTCCGCGACCCCGGGCCCGGCGTCGGAGACCAGCACGATCACCGCGTCGTCCGCGCGGTGCACGTCGACGGCGAAGGCGGTGCCCTCGGGGGTGTGCCGGAAGACGTTGCCGAGCATCGCGTCGAGGGCGGCGGCCAGTTCGCCCCGCGCCACCGGGACCCGTACCGGCCGGTCGGCGCCCGCCGTGCGCACTTCGCGGGCCTCGTCCTCCGCCAGCGCCGACCAGAAGGCCATCCGCTCCCTGATCACCTCCGCCGCGTCGCAGCCGGCCGCCGAGGCGGGGACGCGCTGCTCCCGCGCGGCCGTGATGATCTGGTCGACCTCCCGCTCCAGCTGGGCGACCGCGGCCCTGGTCTGGTCGGCGGCCGGACCCTCGCCCAGCGAGGCGGTGTTGAGCCGCAGCACGGTCAGCGGCGTACGCAGCCGGTGCGACAGGTCGGCGGCCAACTCCCTTTCCGCGGCCAGCAGATGCACCACCTGGTCGGCCATCGCGTTGAAGGCGGCCGCGGCCGACCGCAGCTCGTCGGGCCCCGCCTCCGGTACCCGCACCGCCAGGTCCCCCTTCCCCAACCGGTGCGCCGCTCCAGCAAGTTGCACGGCGGGCCGCACCATCCGGCTGCCCAGCCGGTCCGCGACGGCGACCGAGCCGACGATCAGCGCGAGACCCACCGCGGCGAGCACCAGCCACGCGGTGGCCACCCCCCGGGTGACGTCGCCGTCCGGCACGAAGACCTCGACGACCGCGATCGTCCCCGATCCCACCGCGGTCGGCCGCAGCAGCGCGTAGCCGCCCGCGACCCGCAGCGTGGCCGCCTCACCGTGCGCCGAGGCGCCGTCCAGCGCGGCCCGCGCCGCGTGCGGCTGCCCGATCCGCACCTCCGCGGTGTCCCGGGTCGGCGGGATGCGCAGCGCGATCCGCTGCATCGCCCCCGCCTGCGTGGTCGCCACCGCCCGCTCCAACTGCCCCCGGTCGGTGGTGATCGCCAGTGCGGGGGCGATGGCCGCGGCCTGCCGCTCGGCATTCGTCAGCGCCCGGTCCCTGGCCAGCTCCTTGACCACCAGGCCCAGCGGCACCGCGAAGGCGATCACCACCATCGCCGTGACCGCCAGCGAGACCCGGACCAGGGACCACCTCATACCGGCGGCTCCAGCTTGACCCCCACCCCGCGCAGCGTGTGCAGATACCGGGGCCTCGCGGCGGTCTCCCCCAACTTCCTGCGCAGCCACGACAGATGCACGTCGATCGTCTGGTCGTCGCCGTACGACTGCTGCCACACCTCGGCGAGCAGCTCCCGCCGGGCCACGACCACGCCGGGCCTGGCGGCCAGGAAGCTCAGCAGGTCGAACTCCCGCCGCGTCAGGTCCAGCGTCACCCCGTCCAGCACGGCCAGTCTGCGCCGCACGTCGATGGTCAGCCCGCCGACCGCGATGACCGCGTCCGCCGCGGGCGCCGCCGACCGGCTGCGCGCCCGGCGCAGCACCGCCGTCAGCCGGGCCGACAGGTGCTCCACGGAGAACGGTTTCACCAGGTAGTCGTCGGCGCCCGCATTGAGCAGCCGGACGATCTCCGCCTCGTCGTCCCGCGCGGTCGCCACGATCACCGGTACGTCGCTGAGCCCGCGCAGCATCTTGAGCGCCTCCGACCCGTCGAGGTCGGGCAGCCCGAGATCCAGGATCACCACGTCGAACCCGACCTGTGCGACCTCCCGCAGCGCCTCCAGCGCGGTCCCCACGCTGCGTACGGTGTGGGACGCGTCCGTCAGATGCCGGATCAGGGCCGAGCGCACGAACTGGTCGTCCTCGACCACGAGCACACTTGCCATGCGCGGCAACCTAGCGTGTTACGCCGCCGCGTGGTGCGGCAGTATGGCCGATGTGCACCGAGGGCTCCTCCACACCTGCGTCTGGGCGCTGACCACCGCGGCGGCGGCGACGCTGTCCTGGTTCGGCGTCCACAGCGTGCTGCGGGGCACCGCCTACGACCCGCCGCGCGCCCTGCCGGTGACGGCGCCCGCGGTGGCCTCCTCGACCCACCGCCCCCGGACGGTCGCCCCGGCCACCCCCGCCCGGCGCCGCCCGTCCACACGCCCGCCGTCCCGTTCCGCCTCGCCCTCCCCCTCCTCGTCGCCCTCCACCTCGGCTCCCGGCCATGTGCACGGCTACACGATGCGGGGCGGCCGGGTGGTCCTCGCGCTCGGGCCGAGCACGGCCACGCTCGTCTCGGCGACGCCGAACCCCGGGTGGGACATGCAGGTCTGGCCGGAGGACGGGTGGCTGAGGGTCACCTTCACCTCCGGTGGTTCGGCGTCGACGGTTTTCTGCACGTGGAACGGGCATCCGCCCGCGGTGCAGTCGTACGAGGAGTAACCCCCGCGGTGAGCGCGGCTTTCCGCGTACCCTCGCGCGGCGAGCGGTCCTAGCCGAAGGCGTCGGGGGGCGGCGGAGGTGAGGGGAGGGCGGTGGCGTCGGTCACCACGGCCGCGCCGGCGGTGAAACCGGCCAGCGGGGGGCCGTGTTCGACGCGGCCGGGGTGGGGGTCGGTGGCGACGCGGCGGGTGAGGTCGGCGACGGGGAGGTCGTGGTCGGCGGCCCACAGCACGGCGTTGCCGAAGCGCTTGCCGCGCAGGACGGCGGGGTCGGCGGCGAGGCAGACCTCGGCGAAGGCGGAGCGCACCGTGGCGATCTGGCCGCGCAGGAAGGTCAGGGCGCCGCCGTCGGTGAGGTTGGCGGCGTAGTCGCCGCCGGGCCGCAGCACCCTGCGGACGTCCGCGAGGAATTCCGCGCTGGTCAGGTGGGCGGGGGTGCGCGCGCCCCCGAAGACGTCGGCGATCACCAGGTCGGCCCAGCCGTCCGGCAGCTTCGCCAGGCCGGCGCGCGCGTCGCCGCCGCGTACCTTGATCCGCCAGCCGCGGTCCCACGGCAGATGCGTCCTGACCAGGTCCACCAGCGCCGAGTCCAGCTCGATGACCTGCTGGGTGGAGCGCGGCCGCGTGTAGGCGGTGTAGCGGGCCAGGGTCAGCCCGCCGCCGCCGAGGTGGAGCACCCGCAGCGGCATGCCCGGGGGCGCGACCAGGTCGATGACGTGGCCCAGCCTGCGCTGGTAGGAGAAGCCGAGATGGTCGGGCACGGCCAGGTCGACATGGGACTGCGGGGCGCCCTCGACGACCAGCGCCCAGGCGTGCGGGCGCTCCCGGTCCGGTACGAGGGCCGCGGCGCCGCCCCCGACCTGCGCGGTGACCGCGTCGGGTGTGCGGGCCCGGCCGCCGCGCTCTTTCTTGCCTGCCATGCGCCGATTATCGGTGCAGGACGGCTAGTGCGCGCGCAGGCCCTGGCAGCCGTCGACCAGCTCGATGGTCCTGGCGGCCTCGCCGAGCGCGGCCCGCAGCACCGCGGGGTCGGTCACCGCGGTGTCGGTGCGCGGCGGCAGCAGCCACCGAGAGTCGGCGACCGGCGGCGCCCCGTCCAATACCAGGCCGCGGCCGTCGGTGCGGGTGCACGAACTGCCCGGCAGGTCCCAGCAGTCCGCGGTGCCGCGCGGCACCAGGAAGCCCAGGCTGGCGCCGGCGTCGTCGTGCAGCACCGGGCCGACACCGCTGCCGTGCCGCAGCAGGTCCACCGCTTCGAGACCCTGCCGGGTCGGCACGGTCACCAGATCGCACGGAGGCGGCAGTTCACTGCGCTCCGCGCTCGGACCCGACGTATGCGTACCGCTGACGTCCAACAAGGCAAACGCTCCTCACGAGGGGATCGGCGCACGCTGTTCTTGTGCCACACCCGTACAACGCCGCACGGCGTCAACGGCTACGTGCGTTTCATGCCGTAAGGGGTGGCGTTTCATGGCAGATCGCACACCATATATCCCTTTTCAGTGGGTATCAGCCATTTCGCGCTTCCCGTCGGCCGGTACGTTCGTCCCGCCGCCGAGCGGCGCCGAACGTCGTGGGAGCTCGTCATGCCGCCGTCCCCTGCCCCGCCCACCCAGCCCGTGAACACCGCGATCCGGCGGCTCCGCGGCGACCGGTCGCCGGCCGAATTCGCCGCGGCCGTCCGGCGGGCCGCCCGCGAGATCGGCGAGCACGTCAGCTGCGACGCCCGCTACATCGGGCGGCTGGAAAGCGGCGAGATCCGCTGCCCCAACTACGCCTACGAGCGGGTCTTCCGCCACATGTTCCCCGGGCTCGGCCCCGCGGACCTCGGCTTCGCGCCCCGGCAGGCGGTACGCGGCCGCCGCGGCGCCGTGACACCCGCCGCCCCGCTCGATCCGGCGTACGAGGAGAGCGACGTGCAGCGTCGCGCGTTCATGACCGGCGGCCCGGCCGCCTTCGCCACCACACTGCTGTCCCGCGCCGACCGGCCCGCCCGGGCCGGCGCGGCGGAGGTGGCCGCCGTCCACGAAGCCGTACGGCAGATCAGGCTGCACGACGACCGCCACGGCGGCGACGGGCTCTACAGCGCCGCCGCCAGTGCGCTGCGCGGCGCCTACCACCTGCTCGACGAGACCACCCACAGCCCGGCCACCGCGACGAGGCTGGCCTCAGGGGCCGGGGAGCTGGCCATCTCGGTCGGCTGGCTCGCCCACGACTCCGGGCGGCTGCCGGAGGCCCGGTCCCACTACGCGGAAGCCCTCGCCACCGCCCGGATGGCGTCCGACCCCGCGCTCGAAGTGCACGCCTTCTGCAACACGTCCTTCCTGGCCAGGGACGCCGGCTGCCACCGGGAGGCCCTGCGCGCCGCGCAGGCCGCGCAGGTCCTCGCCCGCGACCTCGGCTCCCCCCGGCTGCTGTCCCTCCTCGCCCTGCGCGAAGCCGCCGGGCTCGCCGGGCTCGGCGAACTCCGCCGCTGCGAGCTCGCCCTCGCCCGGGCCCACAGCCTCTACGGGCGGGGGCCGCGCGACCGCGACCCCGCCTGGATGAGCTTCTTCGGCGAAGCCGAGTTCGCCTGGCTCGAAGCGCAGGCCTGGGCGGCGCTGGGCCGGCCCGCCAGGGCTGCCGGGGCCGCCCGGCACGCGGTGCACCTCCAGGACCCGCACTTCGTCCGCAACCTCGCCCTTTACCAGGCCGAGCTCGCCGTGAACCTCCGCCGCGCCGGCTCCCCCACGGAAGCCTCGTCCGTCGCCTCGATCGCCCGCCGCCTCCTCCCGGGCGTCCGCTCCTCCCGGGTCCGCACACTGCTCACCTCCGTGTGACCGGGCGGGCCGCCTGCCCGCCCACCTGAGGCGGCGGGGGCGGGCGAACGGGCAGACCCGAAAAAACGGACCTACGTTGGCTCCATGGCCCGCATGAGAACCGTCGCCGCCGTCGCCGCGGCACTGGCGGCGACCGCCCTGGCGGCCCCGCCGCGGGCGGGCAGCTCGGCCACCCCCGCCCCGTACGGCCAGAAGATCAGCTGGGCCGGCTGCTCCGGCGTCCAGGGACCCACCGCGATGGAGTGCGGCACCCTCACGGTGCCCCGCGACTACGCCCACCCCAGGAAGTCCGACGATCTGGACATCGCGGTGAGCCGCATACCGGCGACGGGCCCGGGCCCGCGCCTGGGCTCGCTCGTGGTGAACTTCGGCGGCCCCGGCATCCCCGGCATCACGGAACTGGCCCAACGCACCGCGGCCGGCGAGCTGGGCCGCCTCAACCGCCGCTACGACCTCATCGGCTTCGACGCCCGCGGCACCGGCCGCAGCTCCCCGGTGGACTGCGGGGACCTGGCCGGGGTGACCGCCACCGACCCGGTGGCCCAGGCCCGCCAGGTGGCGCAGGCCTGCCGCCGGCACTCCGGCGGGCTGCTGCCCTGGGTGGGCACCCCGAATGCCGCAAGGGACCTCGACGTCGTACGGTCCGCCCTCGGCGACGACCGCCTGAGCTACCTCGGCTTCTCCTACGGCGGCCGCCTCGGCTCGGTCTACGCGCACGAATTCCCGCAGCACACGGGCCGGGTCGTGCTGGACGGGGTGCCGGACCCGACACTGGACGACACGCAGACGGCGCTGGCCCAGGCGGCGGCCTTCCAGCACGCCCTCGGCGACTTCGCGGCTGACTGCGCGGCCCGCGGCTGCCCGGTGCCGGGCCGCACCGGCGCCGACGTGGTGGCCGGCATCGCGGCGACGAGCCGGAGCCTGGGCGGGAACGGCGTGGCGACCGTGTCCGGCCGACTGGACCGGGCGGGCTTCCTGCAAGGGGTGCAGAACGCGCTGTACTCCAAGGACGACTGGCCCTTCCTGCGGGACGCGCTCGGCGCGCTGCGCGGCGGTGACGGCGAGCCGATGATGCAGCTCGCCTACCCCGGCCAGCTCGGGGTGGCCCCGGCCCCGGTGGCGTCGACCTGGTCGGCGCCGGACAACTACGAGATGGCCAAGCTCGCGATCGACTGCCGCGATACGCCGGAGCGGCACAGTGCCGCCGCCGTGCACGCCCTCGACGGCCGCTTCGCGGCCGCCTCCCCGGTGTTCGGGCCGACCATAGAGGCGACACTGCTCTCCTGTTCCGGCTGGGCGCCCGGCGACCCCGCGTCCCGCCGGGTGTCGGCCCCCTCCGCGCCGGAGGCGCTGCTCGTCAGCACGACGGCGGATCCGGCGACGCCGTACCCCGGCGCGGCCCACATGGCGGCGGCGCTCGGCAACGGCAGCCGAGTGCTGACCTATCGGGGCGAGGGGCACGGCGCGTATTTCGCGCACAACCGGTGCGTGACCTCGACGGTCGAGGCGTACCTGCTCGACGGCGCGATGCCGGCCCGCGGCGCGGTGTGCTGATCCCCCCCGGGGGCGCGTGGGGGTACCCCAGGCGAAGCTCTGGGGGAGAACGGCGCGCTCAGCCCACCACCGGCCGGTGGTCCCGAGCGAAGCGAGATGGGGGCACCTCCCAGGCGAAGCTCTGGGGGAGGACCGGACAGCCCCTTCCGGACGGTGCCGACGTGCAGCCCTCAGCCGCGGAGGGCGACCACGGCGACTCGCGGGAGGTCCAGGCGGCGTTCGTAGAGGAGGTAGCGGGGGTGGCGGTGGGGGGCGTAGGGGGCGTAGGGGGGGTCGGGGGAGCGCCAGGGGCGGGGGCGGGTGGAGGTGATGTTGAGGGAGAGGCGGGTCACGCCGGACAGGGGCGGGGTGGTGGCGCGGGCGGCGGTCAGGAGGAGGTCGGTCAGGAGGTGGTCGACGGGCGCCAGGCCGGAGTCTCGGTCGTGGCGCAGGAGGTCGAGGGTGAGGCCGTCCCGGCCCCAGGGGACGAAGCCGAGGAGGGCGCAGGTGCGGCCGTTGGGGTCGCGGCACTCCGCGAGGAGGTAGTCCCCGTCGGCGGGGTCGCCGAGCCGCCCGAGGGCGGCGGCGAAGCGGCGTTCGGCGGGATGCCGGCGCCATGCGTCGGCGAGCTGGCCGAGGCGGCGGAATTCGTCGGCGCCGATGGCGGCCTGCCGCCGGTAGGCGGTGGTGTAGCCGGCGCCCGCGACGAGCCGGTGCGCCTCGACGAGCCCGGTGGCGCCCGCCTCGTAGGCCCCGCCGCCGCCCGCGGCGGACGCGTCGGCCGCCAGCGTCCCCACCTGGACCACCGCTTCCTCGCCGGAGGCGAAGCCGTGGAAGCCGGCCGCCTCGTATGCCTCCACGGCGTCGGGTCCGGCGTTGGTGACCGCGGCGACCCAGGCGTGGCGGTGGGTGTGGGCGAGCCAGTTGGCGACGGCGGCGGGCCAGGCGGTACGGGGTCCGAGGGGGTCGCCGGTTGCGAGGGCGACGCCGTTGACGACGCGGTAGAGGATCGCGGCGTCGCGGGACGGGCTCCAGCAGACGGACTTGTCGCGGCGCAGGGCGAAGTAGCCGAGCGAGTCGCGGCGGCCGTAGGCGCGGAGCAGCGCGCGGAGCCGGCGTTCGTCGGCGGGGACGAGGCGGGCGCGGCCGCGGGGGGCGCGGAAGAAGGCCAGCAGGACGACGAGCATCAGGGCGACGCTGAGGATGTTGATGGCCAGGTCGGTCCAGCCGGGCACGGTGATGCCGGGCAGGTCGAACAGGCCGGAGACGGTCAGGACGCGGACGACCGCGTAGCGCAGGCTGGCGCTCCACTGGCGGGGCGGTGCCTGGTCGGTGGCGTGGACCAGCAGGGTGCCGACGCCGACGGCGATGACCGCGCCGACGAGCAGGCTGGTCAGGCCGAGTGCGGCGTTGCCGGGTTCGCCGCGGACGTTGAAGAGCGGGCGGGAGACCAGCAGGGCGGTGAGGAAGAGCAGGGTGATGGCGAGCGAGGCCCAGTTGAAGGGGTGGCCGCGGGATTCGCGGACGGCGGCGATGGTGGTGCCGATGGTGACGGTGTAGGCGACGGTCAGGACGGTGGTGACGATCCAGGCGGCGCGTTTGCGGCGGCGCAGGCTGATCGACAGGACCAGGGCGAGGGCGGCGCCGGTGAAGCCGGGGCTGACCAGGAAGGCGGTGACGTATTCGCCGTTGGTGGCCGCGCGCACCCGGTCGCGGAAGGGGACGACGACGCCGGTGACGACGTTGACCGCGGTGGCGGCCCGCAGATACCAGACGGCGGCGGCGGCGCCCGGGTCGCGCAGCGGCCGCAGCACCCGGGCGAGCAGCACTTCGAGCCGGGAGGGCGGCAGGTCGACGATGGTGGCGCGGGTCGGCGGGGCCTTGGTCAGGGACACCGGGTTGGGGGCGCCGGCGACGGCGTCCATGGCGCGGGTCTTCAGGGCGACCATCCGCCGGTGGATACGGTCCTCCCGGCGCTCCGCGCGGGCCATCCGGCGCGGCCTGCTGCCGTAGCGCCAGCGGGCCCAGGGACTGGCGGGCCGGGCGAGCCGCAGGGCGCCGATGACCGCGAGGAAGGGCAGCATCACGCCGAGCAGGCCGGTCCACACCTTGCCCTTGAGCATGCACAGCACAACGAAGCCGAGCAGTACGGCGGCGACGGCGTAAGGGGTCCAGGAGGTGCCGCCGACGAAGCCGCCGAGGGGGGCCTGGCCGATGAGCAGCAGGCCGATGACGGAGACGGCGAGGATGACCGCGTCGACGGACTGCCGGCCCTCCTCGCGCCAGTAGACGTCCTCCAGGTGCAGGACCAGCGCGAATTCGTCCAGGACCAGGCCGCAGCCGGCGCCGAAGACGAAGGCGAGGATGTTGTGGACGAGCGGGCCGCCGTGGACGGCGAACGAGCCGACGCCGCCGACCAGCATCATCACCTGGCCGAAGACGACATGGTGGATGTGCAGCCCGCCGGGCTGGACGTTACCGGGCCACCAGGACACGCCCCTGCGGATCATCCGGACGCTGAAGCGGATGAAGAGGAACGACCCGAGCAGGCCCGCGAGCAGCAGGAACAGCGGTGTCCGGCCGCCGGTGCCGGAGATCTCCACCCGGACGGCCTCGGTCAGCGACCAGTGCCCCATGGGACCAGCGTGGTGGTCGCCGCCCTTCCGGGCCGGGCGGCGCGCCGTGCGGCACGGTCCGGGTACGCCGAAGGCCCCCCGTGAGAACGGAGGGCCTTCGCTTCAGGTGCGCCGCCAGGGACTCGAACCCCGGACCCGCTGATTAAGAGTCAGCTGCTCTAACCAACTGAGCTAGCGGCGCCTGCTGACGTCGTAGACATTAGCACCGACCCCCGCGACCTGGAAAATCGATAAGGGTCACGCCCTTCCCGGCACCCCTGCCAGGGCCGCGGGGGCGGGCGCCGGGACGGTCCTGGCGGCCCGGACGCAGGCCCAGAGCAGGACGTCGGGGCCCGGCAGCCAGGGGTGCCGGGTGTCGGGGGCGACGACCCAGCGGGACATCCCGGTGCCGTCGCGGGCGTCGGCGGCGGGGTCCTGGTAGAGCGGCGGGACGGTCACCGCGTCGCCGGCGCCGTGGCACAGCATCGGCGGGACGGCGGCGGCCCACTCCTCCCAGCCCAGCAGCGCGGGCAGCCGCTGGGCGGTACCGGGGGCGACCAGCAACAGGACCCGGCCGCGGTGGACGGCGACCGGCCCGCTGCCGGGTCCCACGGACCAGAGCTGTTCGAGCACCCGGCGGCCGAACAGGGCGGTGAGATTGACCACGTCGAAGGTCCTGCCGCAGGGCAGCACGCTCGGGGCGCCCGGGCGGGCCGACCACAGGGCCTCGACGCTGCGCGGGAAGGCGCTCGCGGAGGCCAGCCAGGCGGCGCCTTCCGGGGTGACAAACGCAGTGTGCTGCCGCCGCTGGGCCTCGGTGACGATCCCGACGACGCTGGTGCTCCCCTGCCATTCGTCCATGGCATCTACAGGTACCGCCCTGCCCGGCGGTGCCCCGGTAAATCCGCCGAATACGGGACAGGAGCGGAAGGGAGGCGTACCCTATCGACCCCGCACGGCGACCGGCCCATTACGGGGTGACACCGTCGCCGGCGATCAGGCTCTGCCCGTACTCCGCCATCTTCCTGGCGTAGTCCTCGGTCCAGCCGGCCTGTACTGCCAGGTCGGCGGCGGTGAGCCGGTCGAAGCGGCGCGGGTCGGTGAGCTGGGCGGCGGCGATGGCCTGGAATTCGCTCGCCCGGTCGGCCGCGGTGCGGAACGCCTGCTCCAGCTCGGTGGCCCGGGCCAGCAGCCGCCGCGGGTCGTCCATCGATTCCAGCTCGAAGAAGCGGTCGCCGCCGGTGTCGGTCGGCGCACCGGGTTCGAACAGCAGTGGCGCGGGGCGTTTGGGCCGGTCGGCGCGGGACTCGTGCGGCTCACGGGACTCGCGGGACGGGCGAGCCGGTCGCGGCTCGGACATGCGATACCTCCGGGGTCGGTTCCGCCTTCCATTGTCCCGCGCCCCGCAAGTCCCCCCACGGGCCAGGCCCCCGGTCAGGGGCGCCAGCTCACCCGGTGTTCCGCGAGATGGGCGAGGACCGCGTGGTTGGCCTCCCAGCCGTCGGGGAACTTCACGGTGACGCCGAGCCGTACCGGCTCCGAGGACGGGTGCTCGTCCAACAGGTCCGCGACGCCGGCCCGGCAGACCACGATGCAGGCGTGCCGGTGCCGGGAGGCCAGGACGCACAGCCGGCCCGTCTCCAGGTGGAAGGCGGTGGCGTCCGGGCGCCCCGACAGCGGGTGCAGGACGACGGTGACGTCGAACTCCCTGCCCTGCAGGCGGTTCGCGGTGTCCACCGCAACCCCGCCCGGCCCGGCCCGCACGCCGAGTTCGGCCAGCGCACCGCGCACCGCGGCGGCCTGGTCGCGGTGCGCGGTGCCGACCGCGATCCGGTCGGCGGTCAGCGGCGCGGGGGCCTCGCCGCGCTCCGAGTACGTCACCCCGCCGCGGTCCAGCAGCCGCCGTACGACCGCGGCGACCGCGCGTACCGCCTCCGGGTCGGTGCGCGGGGTGTGCCGGGCGGGCAGTTCGAGCAGCCCCCACCCGGACTCGGCCGCCTCGTCCACCACCCGGTCCGGCCCGCCGCCGTCCCCCGGCACCCCGAAGGCCAGCCGCCGGTCACCGTGCCCCGTACCGCTCCTGAACGGCGTGTACGGGTAGAACGCCCGCGACACCAGCGGCGCCGCCGACGCCGGCAGCCGCCACGACACCGGCAGCCGGTGCTGCGGCAGCCCCGGGTTGTGCGCCAGCAGCGTGAGCACCGCGCTCGCCGACGGGTCCCAGCTCAGCCCCGCCCACTGCTCGGCGCCGACCACGCTGAAGGGGTCGAGCTGCCCCGGGTCCCCGACGAACAGGGCCCGCTCGAACAGCCCCGCCACCTGCAGCAGCGCGTCGGACCGCATCTGGTACGCCTCGTCCACGATGGCGTGCCGCCAGGGCTCGACGTCCTTCACGTACGCCCATTTCGCGGCCGTCGCGATCACCACCGTGCGGTCGCGGAGGTCGGCGACCGAGGAGGACTTCATGACCTCCGGGTGCCGGTCGAGCACCGGGTCGGGAGGCGAGTCCGCGCCGTGCAGCCGCCCCACCGGCAGCGTCGGCTCCGCGGTGGCGAGCCGATCCGCGAGGTCGTCCACCTGCGCGTTCGTCTGCGCGACGATCATCAACCGCTCGCCGGCGGCGGCCAGTTCGCGGGCCGCGCGCACCACGAGCGTCGACTTCCCCGCCCCGGGCGGCGAGTCCACGACCACGCCGCGGGCAGTGCCGTGCAGCGTGCTGTCCAAGATCGCCGCGGTCGCCGCGGCGGCCTCGGCCCCCGGGTCGAAGCGGCCGCCGGGGCCGCCGGCCTGGTCCCCGCCCCGCGTCACAGGAAGTCCTCCGCCGTCACCACGTCCGGTACGTCCCCCGGTCCGGTGCCGCCCGCGCCGGTGCCGCCCGCGCCGGGCGGCCCGCCGTGCGTCCACGGCGTCGCCTCCGCCTCGGGCAGCGCGGGCCCGCCGCGCGGGTCGTGCGCGAACAGCGTGAACGTCACCCTCTCCCCCACCTCCGGCACCGAGCCTTCCCGCGGTAGCTTGCCCGTACCCATCCCGCCGGTGATCTTGACCGTGACGGTGCACTCGGCGGACCCTCGGGCCGGTACGACGTCCAGCACCTCGGCGCTCTGGGCGGACCTCGTGTCCGGGAGCGCGCGGTAGGCCTTAGCCCCCGGGTCCGCCTGGGGGACGTCGGGGGTGGCCACGGTCAGCACCGGGCGGGGCATCGGGCGGCGGCCCTCGGAATACGTCATCTCCACCGCGAGCACCGTGCCCGCGAAGGCCTCGCCGCCCAGGCGCCTGGCCGCCATCACCAGCGGGTCGTCCAGCGCCTCCTGGGCGAACAGCCGGGCCTGGGCGGTCTCGCGGCCCGCGAGCTTCTGCGCGGCCGTCACCGCGTCGTCGCGCTTCGGCTGCGGCGGCTCGCCCGCGCGGACGCGGTCGCGGTGGCCGGTGAAGGACCAGCGGTCGCGCTTCCAGCGCTCGGCCACATGCGCGCCCTCGGGCAGTGCCCGCAGCAGATCCACGCCGTGCCACACGTCGTCCCACGTCGGCTGCAACTGCGACGTCACCAGCCGCCGCACGTCCGCCTCCGCGACCCGCAGCGGGCCCGCCGTGCCCGCCGACCTGGCCGCGTCGTAGCGCTCCAGGGCCGGTGCCAGCACGCGGTTGTCGAACACCGGGTCGGTGGCCGGCCCCGCCGGCGGGCTCAGCAGCAGCCCGTGCCGGTCGCGCCCGGTCTGCGCGCGCGCCGCCGCGGCCGGCCCGTCCATCCCCGGCGGCGGGTCGATCCAGCCCAGCAGGCCGCCCAGGTGCTGGTCCTCCATCGCACTCTGGCCGGTGGCCCAGTGCCGGGTCAGCAGGTCCGTCATCGCGACCAGCAGCGCGCTGCCGGGGGTGCGCGCCCGCTCGGCCAGATGCGTGAGCCAGCGCCCCAGAAGCGGTACCGGTACCGGCACCGGGTGCGGGGCCTCCGGGTCCTCGACCGTCCGCAGATAGCGGGTGGACCGGCCGAGCAGCCGTACGTACTCCAGCGCGGCGGCGTTCGGCACGATCATCTGCGGGGCGTCGGCGCAGACCTCCGCCTCCTCCCGGTTGCGGGTGGCCGGCTCCGTCTCGACGTCGTCGGCGTACTCCTCGATGGCCGGGAGGATCGCCGCGGCCAGGCCCGCGAAGAAGTCGAAGCGCTGGGCGCGGTCGAGTGGCTGCGGCACCACCAGCACGGTCGGGGCGGTCCGCTCGGTGCCGATCATCGCCCCGAGCGGGGCGCCGGCCTCACCCGCGGTGGTCAGCGGCACGAACACCAGCGGGCTCTCGGCGAGCCGGTGGTGCCGTACCGTCGCGGCGGGCACTGCCCGCCCGCGGGCGACGGCCTCCGCGCGGGCCAGCACATTCATGACCGTCACGCGACCCCGCCACTCCCTGCGGGGTGCCCTTGCCGTACGCCGGCGCCAGCCCCAGCGGGATGCACCTGCCACACGTCGGCGCCACCCCCTGCGGGATGCACCTGCCACACGTCGGCGCCGCCCCGACGGGGGTGCGTCTGGTGTCGCCGGGCCACCGGCCGGCTCGTGGCTGGGCGCGCAGTTCCCCGCCGCTCCCTGCGGGGTGCTGTTACGGACTCCACAGTCGCGGTGTGTGGGGGGCTTGTCGCGCAGTTCCCCGCGCCCCTGAGGTCCTGCCCTCCGCGGTGGCATACGCATCTTGCGGTGCGTTTCGGCTGGGCGCGCAGATCCCCGCACCCCTGGGGGGTGGCCCTCGGGGCGGGGGGCGCGGGGGTTCGAGGGGCGCGGGGAACTGCGCGCCCAGCCACGGCGTGGCGGGGCTGTGGGCGCGGCAGGACGGGGCTGCCACCCGTGGGTGCGGGGAACCGCGTGAGGAGTCGGCGCCCGGGTTCGGGGCGGGTCATGAGGTGGGGTGCGCGCGGAGCGCTTCGGCGCGGAGGGCTGCCGCACGGCGGAGCGCGGTGACCGCCGGGTCGTCCTCACCGTCGCAGGGTGCGGAGGTGGCCGCGGACAGGACCGCGCCGACCGTGGTGAGGGCGCCGAGGTCGGAGCGCAGACCCCGGCCCAGCGCGTCGACCGAGTCGGCGGCCCGCGCGCGGTCACGGCAGTGGAAGGCCAGCTCGCAGCTGGACAGGCACTCGGGGGCGTAGGCGGCCGGGACGGAGTCCACCGCCGCGGTGAGGTCGGGGCCGGGTCGCGCCGGGTCGAAGGTGGTGCCCTCGGGGAGCGCGGCGGCGATCTCCTCGATGCGGGTGAGCCGGGCGAGCTGGCGCCGGGTGACGGCAAGCTGCTTGCGGACGTCGACCCATTCCGCGGTGGGCAGGTTGGAGAAGTCCTTGGGGCAGACCAGGAGCACGTCGGTGCGGGCCCGGCCGGCTTCGATCGCGTCGAGGGCCAGTACGTAGACCGCCGCCTGCCGGGCGGCCGCACCGACCTTCACGGCGTCGGCGCCGCCGTCCAGGATCGGGAAGGACTTGATCTCGGCGACGGTCCAGGCGCCGTCGGGGGCGACGGCTACCGCGTCGGGTTCGAGGAAGACCGTGGAGCCGGCGACGTCCAGGGCCAGCAGCGGGTGGTCGAGCAGCGTCCAGGACCCGGGCGCCGCCTCGGCCAGGGCGAGCCTGGTGCGGGCGGCCCGCCCCTCGGGGCCCGCCGCGCCGAGGTCGGGGACCTCCGCGTGCGCCCCGTCGGCGCCCAGCAGCCGCAGCAGCTCGGCGCAGCCGTCGGCCTTGACCCTGGCTTCGAAGGCGTGGCCGCGGGAGAAGGCGAACCGCGACTGGCCGAAGCGGGCGGGGGCCCCGAGCGCCTCGGCGACGGCGCCCTTGTCGACGCCGGCGGCGTCGAGCAGGGCGCGGCGCCGGCAGCCGGGGTTCGCGGCGAGCGCGGCCAGCGCCCGCGCGTCGAGCGGTCGGGGTGCGACGTCCGGCCCGCGCAGGGCGGCCAGCCGCTCCGGCAGCGTGTGGTGCACAGTTCTCACCCGCGAAAGTGTGGCATCCGCGTACGACATCCCACTCCACCCCTGGCACGAAGGCCCCTCAGGGGGCGTGGCCGCCCGAGGGCCGACCCGCCCGGCCGGGGCGGCCGATGCGGTGCTAGGACATCCGGCTGCGCTCGCCGCGCCCGACCTCGCTGGTGCCGCCCGCGTCGGGGTCGTCGTGCCCCGTCGGCCTCGCTCGGGGCGACGGCACCTTCCCGGCGCCGCCGGCTTCGCGGGCCGTCAGGTCGTGGGCCCGGGCGGGGGCGCCGCCCGACGGCACGGTGACCGGCGGCTGGGCGGAGGAGGCGCCGGCCGAGGCGATCGTGACCGGCTGCTGCGGGGCGGACCGGCCGCGGACCTTGAGCTGGGTGCGGTCGACCAGGCGCAGGGCGGGGCGGGCCAGCAGGAAGCCGACGCCCATCGTGGCGACGCCGGCTGCCGCGTCCATCAGGTAGTGGTTGGCGGTGCCCATGACCACGAAGGCGGTGGTCAGCGGGTAGAGGATGCCCAGCGCGCGGACGGCGCGGTGGCGGCCGTAGCGGAAGAGCATGATGCCGCACCACAGGGACCAGCCGACGTGCAGGCTGGGCATGGCCGCGTACTCGTTGGTGAGATGGCCCAGTCCCCGGGGGGCGCTCGCGTCGGTGCCCCACCAGCCGTAGGAGCCGTACTGGGCCATCGTGTCCATGAAGCCGTGCGCGCCGGGGAGCAGCCGCGGCGGGGCGGTCGGGACGAGGGTGAAGCCGATCAGGCCGATCAGGGTGGAGACGAGCAGCCACGTGCGGGCCACCCGGTAGTGGGTGGGGCGGCGGAGCCAGAGCCAGACCAGGATCGAGGGGGTCACCACGTAGTGCAGCGAGGCGTACGCGAAGTCCGCCGGCACGCCGAGGAAGGCGTGGTGGGTGAGGAGCTGGTTGAACCAGCGCTCCGGGTCCAGGTGGGTCAACTGCTCGAAGTGCAGGATGTCGGCACCGTGTTCCACCGCGTCGTCCACATCGCCACGCACCAGGAGTCTCGCGCCCGAATACAGCGCGTAGACCACGGCGATAAGCGGCAGCTCGGTCCACCAGCGCAATTTGCCACGATAGGCGGCAGCTCGCGGCGCGGTGGCGGTGATCGTCATGCGGGCGTATCTCCAGGTTCTCCGAAGGCCGCAGGTGGCGGTCATGGACTTGTCGCGTACCCTCTACCGTACGACGTACGCTAAACCGTACGCACACCGCCCCGGTCATAGCGCCAGAACCCCGATTTACCCTGGCGTTCAACGCTCGTACGGTGTTCAACCTTTCATCACGGGGGTATGCAAGGCCAAGGACGCCTTGCGCACCGTCCCGGGTTGCCCCCCCGTGTCGCAAGAGAGACCCGTGCGCAACCGACCGCAGCATCCGCGCACCGCAGCGAAGGACGAGAACAAGAGAACCCGATGTCCGTGACCCAGCCGGTCCGTCCCCCACGGCGCCGCGCCCCGCGCAATTCGCTCAACCCCGACCGTATCCTCGATGCCGCGCTCACCCTGCTCGACCGCGACGGCGCCGAGGCCTTCACCATGCGCGGCCTCGCCCAGCAGCTCGGTGTCGGCACGATGGCCGTCTACTCGCACTTCCGTGGCAAGGACGAGATCAGTGACGCCGTCGCCCAGCGGCTGCTGGACACGATAGAGCTTCCGCCGGGTGGTTCGGAGGACCCGGAAAGTGAATTGCGCGAGGTGTGCGTCGGGGTGTACCGGCTGTTCACCGAACATCCGTCGGCGCTCGAACTGCTGGCGGGAAGGCCGCTGCGCGGCGACGACGCGATCGCGCTGATCGACCGGATGCTGGGGCTGCTGCGGCGGGCCGGGCTGGGCCGCGCGGACGCGGCGCACGCCCACGTCGCGCTGATGCAGTACACGGTGGGGTCCGCGCTGTGGAACACCCGGCGGGCCCGGGCGCTGTGCCAGGAGGGCGCCAGGGAGCGGGTGCGGGCCAGGATCGCCGCGCTGCCCAGCGACACCTACCCGTCGCTGGTCGCGCTCGCGCCCGAGCTGCTGTGCCAGAAGAGCGAGGGCACCGGGCAGTTCGAGTACGGCCTCGACGGGCTGCTGCGGGGGCTGCTGGGCGGGACACCGCAGGTCTGAGTGATGATGGGGGTCTCCCGCCCCCGCATGAGAGGCCGCCCTGCATGGCTGCGCGCATCCTTCTGGTCAGGCACGGCCAGACGGAATGGTCACTGTCCGGCCGCCACACCGGCCGTACCGACATCCCGCTGACCGAGGAGGGCCGCAGGACGGCCCGGCTGCTCGGCGACCGGCTGGCGGGCAGGCCCTGGGACGGGCTGCGCGACGCCGAGGCGCGCACCAGCCCGCTGCTGCGGGCCGCGGACACCTGCCGGCTGGCGGGCTTCCCCGGCGCCAAGGAGTGGGACGCGCTGCTGGAGTGGGACTACGGCGACTACGAGGGCCGCACCCCGGCCCAGCTGCAGGAGCTGCGTCCGGGCTGGAGCATATGGCGGGACGGCGTGCCGAACGGCGAGTCGCCCGACGACGTGGCGGCGCGCGCCGACGACGTGGTCGCCTGGGCCAGGTCGGCGCCGCGCGACGTGCTGGTCTTCGCGCACGGCCATGTGCTGCGCATGCTGGGCGCCCGCTGGCTGGGGCTGCCGCCGTCCTTCGGCGCGGCGCTACGGCTGGACCCGGCGTCGCTGTCGGTTCTCGGATGGGCGTACGGCGAGCCGGCGATCGAGCGCTGGAACGACACCGGCCACCTGGGCTGAGGCGCCGGCGGGGGGACGGCGGCCCGTCCGCGGCGGCGGACCGGGTCCGCGGGGCAGGGCGCCGGCACCGGTCGCAGGGCGCGACCCGGTAGCGTTCGGGAAGGCGGCGGGAGCCGCGGACCGACGGTACGTACTCGATGGAGGCTTTCCTCATGGCAACCACCCGCACCGCGACCACCCAGTGGAAGGGCGCGCTGATCGGCGGCGCCGGCACCGTCTCGCTCGACACCTCGGGCGTCGGCACCTACGAGGTCTCCTGGCCCTCGCGCGCCGAGGCCGCCAACGGCAAGACCAGCCCGGAGGAGCTGATCGCCGCGGCCCACTCCTCGTGCTACTCGATGGCCCTTTCGCACGGCCTGGCCGGCGCGGGCACCCCGCCGGAGACCGTGCAGACGGTCGCGAACGTCACCTTCCAGCCCGGCGAGGGCATCACCGGCATCACGCTGTCGGTGAAGGCCCGCGTCCCCGGCCTGTCGGCCGAGGCGTTCGAGGCGGCCGCGCAGGACGCGAAGGCCAACTGCCCGGTCAGCAAGGCGCTCGCCGGCGTGAACATCACCCTTGAGGCCGAACTGCTCAGCTGAGCCACGGTCGTTCGGGTCAGCGGCGGGTGACGCGTATCATCCAGTCGCCCGCCGCGTCGCGGCCGTCCACCGTGAAGGAGACGTGCGCCGCCTTGTCGGTGTACGTCTGGCCCGCGGTGAAGGGCGCGTCGTTGAGGGAGTTGAAGGCGCCGCTGCTGAAGTCGCAGGCGGAGGTGCCGGGGTGGCCGTCCACGACGGTGACCGGGCCCTTGCCCGAGTCGATGTCGGTACGCACCCGGTAGGCCAGCACGCCCTGGCGGCAGGCGTCGTGGTCGTCGCCGACGGCGGCCCTGGCCTCGATCACGAAGACCCCGGTGGGCCCGTAGGGGATCATCACGGCCTTGCGCCCGCCGGGCACCTCCACCGGGCTGAGGTGGTAGGTGGTGGTGCCGCGCGAGGTCACGCAGGCGACCTGGCGGTCGGTGATCCAGCCGAGCCGCCACTTGTGCCAGGCGAAGAGGTCCCCCTGCAGGCCCCAGTCCAGTGACATGGTGTCCCACTGGCCGGCGAGGCCGTCGGTGCGCTGGAAGTCGTCGGCGGCGTAGAGGTCGGGGAGCCCGAAGTCGTGGCCGTTCTCGTGGCTGAGGACCCGTGAACCCGACTGGTCGTGCCCGTAGATGAGCGAGACCTTGTTGAGGTGGGCGCCGTCGTCGGTGGTCGCGGCGGAGGCGCCGGTCCAGGTGACCGACAGCACCGCCTCGTCGGCGGGCGGTCCCGCGTTGGGGGTGACCAGGACGTTGACCAGGTCGTAGCCGCGAAAGTTAATCGTCGGGTCGGCGGCCTTGAGCAGGTCGCGCATCATCGCGGTGTGCGCGTCCCATCCGTAGCCGCGGCCTATCCCGTACGCGCTGAAGGGCTGCGGCATGCGTATGTAGCGCAGCACCGGCGTGGACCGGTAGTCGAGCCTGCCGTACGACGCGGACTTGTACCACTGCCTGACTGCCGGGAAGAACTCGGCGTACCGCTCGCGGGCGCCGTAGGGCGCGGGGGCGTCGGGGAAGTCGATCAGCAGGGTCAGGGCGCGGACCGTGCCGGTGGACGGGGCGAACTCGGCGTCGGGGCCGCGCTCGGTGGAGTCCGGGAAGCCCTCGGACATGGCTACGCCGGGGACGGCGCGCAGCGCGCAGGGCCGGGCGGCAGGCGGGGAGGCGGGCATCGCGGGCGGCCCGGAGCCGGCGGACACCGAGCTGCCGACGGCGAGCAGCCCGGCCGCCCCGAGGGCCGCCGTCCGGGCGCCCCGCGCGGCGAGCCGCCGCACGCCGCCGGGAGGCGCACTACCCCGGGCGGCCGGCACCGTCACCGCCCGGTGCGCTCTCGGTGACCTTGACCGCCCAGTCGCCGTCGGGCTCGTGGCCGGTGACGGTGACGCGGGTGGTGCCGTCGCGCAGGGCGTAGGACTCCCCCACACCGAGCGGGGCATCGGCCAGCGGCGGGTAGACCGAGGTGGCCGTGCAGGCGGAGTGGCCGGGGTGGCCGTCGATGACGTCGACGGGCCCGTCGCCGGACTCGCGGTCGGAGCGCACCTCGTAGAGCAGGACGCCCTGCCGGCAGGCGGTGCTGTCGTTGCCCGCGGCGCTGCGGGCCTCTATGGCCAGCGCGGTGTCGGCGCCGGTGCGGACGACCAGCAGCTTGGTGCCGCCGGGCGTCTCGTCGGGGCTGAGGTCGTGGTAGGTCGTGCCGGTGCCGGTGACGCAGCCGACCTGGCCGGGCCGCAGCCAGCCGAGCTTCCACTTGTGCCAGGCGAAGGGCTCGGGGGCCATGCCGAACTGGCTGCCCATCAGGTCCCAGTCGCCGACGTGGGTGTCCCAGTCGGCGTTGCTGCCGACCGGCGGCCGGTAGTAGAGGTCGGGCAGGTCGAAGACGTGGCCGGTCTCGTGGGCGAGCACGTTGCGGTCCGGGGGGTGCCGTTCGAAGACGGTCACCAGGCGGGCCAGCGGGTTGCCGTCGAGGGTGACGGGCGAGGCGAGGTTGACGACCTTGGTGGCGTCGGAGTCCACGCCGGGCGCGTCGGGGTCGGCGACGAGGTAGACCACCTCGTAGCCGCTGAAGTCCACCACCGGGTCGGCCGCGGTCAGGGCGTCGCGCAGGTACGCGGTCCGGTCGGCGGCCCGCCAGTCGCGGCTGATGGCGTACGCGGTCGCCGAGCGCGGCATCCGCACCCAGTGGCCCACGGTGTGCAGGTGCAGCCGGAACTGGCCGTAGGACGCCTGGTCGTAGAAGTCGGCGGTCGCCGGGTAGTGGTCGGCGGCGACCTCCTGCGGGGTCAGCGTGGGGGCGGCGTCGGGGAAGGACAGGAAGACCATCAGGGCCTTCACGTCGCCCGTCGCCCTGGCGTAGCCGCCGGGGGCGGTGTCCACGCCCTCGGAGTGGTGCACCTCGGTGCGCGGCAGCAGGCACACCGCGGACGCGGGGGCGGCGTGCGCGGACGGTCCGGTGGCCAGCGTCCAGGCGACCAGCGCGCTCAGCACGAAGGCCCCGGACGCCGCCGAGCGCACCCCGCGCGGGCGCCGGGGCGCGTTCGCGGCGCCACGCGCGGGCCGAACGCTTCCAGCGCCGCGCGTGTCGCCTGCCGAGATGCCTGACCGCCGCACATGGACCTCCGGGGAGGGTTCGCGAGCCCGTTCGGGACACCGTGACCACCTTGCTATGAATTACGGTGGTATGCGGGGTCCGACTGCTCCGCCCGGGTGGTACGTACGGCACCGCGTACGGCGAACACCTGGACGGCCGACGGCATCACTTTCCGTAACAGTCCAGGTGAAGCGATCAGGACCGGCGCCCAATCGCGCAGAAACGGTCGGCCCGCGGGTGCCCGTGCGGAGAATCACCACGCCAACGCTGGATCGCCTGCTCCAACAGCCCATATGATCGCGTGCGAGACGAGCGCGACACGGGGAGCAGGCCATGGGCGGACCCGCGGGCGGCCCCGGCGTCGACCCCGACAGCACAGCACAGATCATCACACAGAGTCACACTTCTGCCCCACGCCCGCGCGACACGGCGGCACGCGAGGAAGCCGAGCTGCGCGACTACCGGGCCGCCTTCGCGGTGGCCAGGTCGGCGATGGCGCTGCTGTCGCCCGAGGGCGACGTGCTGGCCGCCAACCCGGCGCTGGCGACCCTGCTGGGCGCGGCGCCCGAGCGCCTCGCGGCGGTCGGCGCGGGCGCGCTGCTCGGCCTGGCCGGCGATCCGCACGCCAGGGCCGCCTTCCACGACGTGCTCACCGGCCGCCGCGACCGGCTGCGCTGCACCCGTCGGATCACCCGGCAGGACGGCGCGGCACTGCTGGCCGAGGTCACCCTGTCGCGCACCGGGGCGAACCCGCTGCTGCTGACCGTCGAGGACGTCGGCGAACGGGACGCGCTGCGCGAGCAGTTGCGGCACCTGCGGATGCACGACCCGGTGACCAGGCTGCCCAACAGGGCGCTGTTCTTCGAGCGGCTCACCGACGCCTGCGACAGCGCGCCGGGCCGCGGCACCGGGCGCATCGGGCTGTGCTATCTCGACCTGGACGGCTTCAAGGCCGTCAACGACACCCTCGGCCACCGGGTCGGCGACGAGCTGCTCGCCGCCGTCGCCCGCCGGCTGCTGGCCTGCGCCGAGCCCGGCGGGCACCTGGTGGCCCGGCTCGGCGGCGACGAGTTCGCGCTGCTGGTGCGGGACTCCACCGGCACCGGGCAGGCCACAGCGCTGGCGGAGTCCGTACTGACCGCGCTCCAGCAGCCGTTCGACGTGGCCGGGCAGCGGCTCGCGGTCTCGGCGAGCATCGGAGTGGTCGAGCGGGAGGCGCCGGGGAGCTCGGCCACCGGCCTGATGCAGGCCGCCGACACCACGCTGTATTGGGCCAAGGCCGACGGCAAGGCCCGCTGGACGCTTTTCGACCCCGAGCGCAACGAGCACCGGATGACCCGGCAGGCGCTGTCCCGCACGCTGCGGCAGGCGGTGGAGCGCGGCGAGTTCGTGCTGGACTACCAGCCGCTGGTCGCCCTCGACACCGGCGAGCTGCGCGGGGTGGAGGCCCTGGTGCGCTGGGAGCACCCGCACTTCGGGCGGCTGGCCCCCAACCGCTTCATCGGCCTGGCGGAGGAGGACGGCTCCATCGTCCAGCTCGGCCGCTGGGTGCTCGCCGAGGGCTGCCGACAGGCCCGCGCCTGGCAACTGGCCCACCCGGCCGCGCCGCTCGTGGTCAGCGTCAATGTGGCGGTCCGCCAGATGTGGGACTCCGACCTGGTCGCCGACGTCGCCGAGATCCTCGCCGACACCGGGCTGCCGCCGCGGCTGCTGCAACTCGAACTGACCGAGTCGGCGGTCATGGGCTCGGCGGGGCGGCCCCTCCAGGCGCTGCACGCGCTGCACGAGATGGGCGTGCGGATCGCCATCGACGACTTCGGCACCGGCTACTCGAACCTGGCCTACATGAGCCGGCTCCCGGTCTCCGCCCTCAAGCTCGACGGCTCCTTCGTGCAGGGCTTCCGCTCCGCGGAACACCCCAACCCGGCCGACGAGACGATCGTCGAGGCCCTGGTCGACCTCGCCCACCGCCTGGGCCTGACAGTGACGGCCGAATGCGTCGAGAACGCGGAGCAGGCGGAGCGCCTGCGGCGTATCGGCTGCGACACGGGCCAGGGGTGGCACTACTCCCGCCCTGTCGGCCCGGACGTCATCTCGGGCCTGCTGCACTGAGGGACCCGCGTCCTCGGGGGGAGGGAGGACGCGGGTCCCGGGCAGGGGCGGGTCAGGTCAGCAGGCGCCCAGGTCCTGCCAGACTCCCCATTCACCGGTCGTGCCGGGCTCCTCGTTCGTGGTCCACCACTTGGCGTTCCACTTGTGGCCCTTCCAGGAGACCTGGTTGCCGTTCACGTAGACGGCCGAGGCGGACCAGGAGGGCAGGGTGCAGGTGCCGCCCGGCGGGGTGGTGGGCGGGGTGGTCGGGGGCGTCGTCGGCGGGGTGGTCGGCGGCGTCGTGGGCGGCGTGGTCGGAGGAGTGGTCGGAGGGGTGGTCGGCGGGGTGGTCTGCGTGCCGCAGCCCGAGGCGGAGCCGTTGGTCGCGGTCACGATCTTGTTGAAGAGGGTGGCCGCCGGGTCCAGGTCGAGCAGCGAGTACATCATCGAGCCGGCCAGCCCGTGGCAGTGCCCGTAGTCGGCCTTGGCCTGGATCGCCTGCGCGCCGAGACCGGTCCAGAACTCGCTGCCGTTGTAGAACCAGTTGGTCTGCGAGGCGGCGTCGTAGAAGGTGTCGGCGGGGTTGTCGACGACGCCGGTCAGCTCCTTGTAGTACGCCGTCCCCGCGACCTGGCTGATGCCGCGGGCCGCGGCGGGACCGGAAGCGGGCTGATAGAGGCCGTGGTTGCTGCCCGCGGCCACACCGGACCAGCCGCGGTAGTAGGTCGGGTAGCCCAGGGTGATCTTGTTGGCGGGGAAGCCGCCGGGGATGCCGTAGGCGGCGTCACCGGTGGTCCAGGCCGTGATGGCGTGGTCGGTGCTGTACTTCTCGTTCCCGGGCGAGACCGGGTTGGAGGGGTCGCTGGGCGACTGGTACAGCGGGTCCTGGAAGTTGGTCGGGCCGTTGGTCTCGAAGGCCCCGTGCATGTCGTACGTCATGATGTTCGCGTAGTCGAGGTACTGCCCGAGCTTGTTGGTCTGGAGCTTCGCGATCTTGTCCTGACCGGCCGGCAGCGCCGCGGTGAGCAGCATCTTGCGGCCGCCGTTGGCGGCGCCGTAGGCGTCCAGCTCGCTGCGGAACTCGGCAGCCAGCGCGGTGTAGTTGGCCGTGTCGTTCGCGCTGTAGTGGTTGCCGGTGTGGCCGCCGGGCGAGCCGGGGTACTCCCAGTCGATGTCGAAGCCGTCGAAGATGCCGGCCGCGGAGCCGGTGCCGCCGTAACCGCCCTGGACGGGCAGGTTGCCCTTGATGAACATGTCGATGCAGGAGCTGACCAGCTTCTTGCGGCTGGCGTCGGTGGCGGCGGCGTCGGAGAAGTACTTCGAGTACGTCCAGCCGCCGAGCGAGGCGACGATCTTCAGGTTCGGGTACTTCGCCTTGAGCTGCTTGAGCTGGTTGAAGTTGCCGACCAGCGGCTGGTTCCAGGTGTCCGCGGTGCCGTTGACGCTGATGTCGGCGCCGTAGGACTTCTGGTAGTCGGCGAAGGCGTCGCCCGCCCCGTCACCGGCGTTGGGGTTGGACTCGTTGGTGGAGTCCGACGCCTTGGTCGCCTCGAAACAGGTGAGGTTGACCGGGTCGATGTTCTCGAAGGAGTAGTTGAGGATGTTGAGCTTCCCGGCGATCCCCTCGGTGTCGAGGTTCTTGGGGTAGAAGGCGTTGCCGTAGACGCTCCACTGGTCGTAGTACGCGATCTTGACGCCGCCGCTGCTCGCGGCGGCGGCCGCGGCGGGTTGGGCGGCGGCGGTGTCCGCCTGGGCGGTGCCGAGGCCGCCGACCAGCGCGGTCAGCGCGCCGAGGGCGAGCGCGGCGCTGGTGGCCGCGGCCACGAGCGCTCTCTTCCTGGACTGCACGAGAACCTCCGGGGGGAGAGGGAGGAACAACAGGGGGCTGTGGGGTATGGATAGCCCTCTGATCAAGTGCACGTCAATGGTCTGAACCAAAGCCAGGACTAGACCAATTCGGGGGTGCCGATGGCCCGCCGATTCGTTCACGACGTGAGCAAAGCCCCTCGTCAACCGGGTGACGAGGGGCTTTAACCCCTGGTTAAGGCATGGCCCGTGGTCGGTCCAAGGTTGGACCACGGGCCGGCAGGAAACCGGTATTTAACCGGCCGCGATGTCCTTCGGGAAGCCGTACGCGTCGGCGATGAGGTCGTACGAGCGCAGCCGCACGGCCGGCGTGTGCGCGTTGGCCGTGATCACCAGCTCGTCGGCGCCGGTCCGCGCGACCAGCTCGTCGAGGCCCGCCCTGACCGTCTGCGGGTCGCCGTGCACGATGGTGGCCATCCAGGACTCCACGAACTCCCGCTCCGCGGGGCTGAACGGATGGGCCGCCGCCTCCTCGGGCGTCGGGATGAGCCCGGGGCGCCCGGTACGCAGCCGCAGCATGCCCAGCGCGCCGGCCAGCACCTGGGCGCGGGCCTGCTCGGGGTCCTCGGTCGCCAGCGCCGCCACCCCGATCGAGGCGTAGGGGCGGTCCAGGATCTCCGACGGGCGGAAGGACTCGCGGTAGAGGGCGAGCGCCGGCACGGTGTTGGCGGCGGAGAAGTGGTGCGCGAAGGAGAACGGCAGCCCCAGCGCCCCGGCCAGCTGCGCGCTGAAACCGGACGAGCCGAGCAGCCAGACACTGGGCCGGCCCGCGGACTGCACCCCGCCGGCGGTGCTGCCCTGCACCGGCCCGGGTACCGCGTGGATACGGGCGTAGCGGTGGCCGTCGGGGAAGTCGTCGTCCAGGAAGCGGACCAGCTCGGCGAGCTGCTGCGGGAATTCGTCGGCACCCTCGTGCAGCGACTCGGTCCTGCGCAGCGCCGCCGCGGTCGCCCCGTCCGTGCCCGGTGCGCGGCCCAGGCCCAGGTCGATCCGGCCGGGGGCCAGCGCCTCCAGGGTGCCGAACTGCTCGGCGATGACCAGCGGCGCGTGGTTGGGCAGCATCACGCCGCCCGAGCCGAGCCGCAGGGTGCGGGTGAAGGCGGCCAGATGGGCCAGGATCACCGCGGGCGAGGAGCTGGCCACCCCGGGCATGGAGTGGTGCTCGGCCACCCACATCCGGTGGTAGCCGCGGGTCTCCGCGGTCCTGGCGATCTCGACACTGTTGCGCAGCGCGTCCCCGGCCGTCAGGCCGGCGCCGACGCCTGCCAGGTCGAGCACGGACAGCGGTACGGGCGCGGTACCGCGGACGGTGCCGCGGATTCCGTGGTCGGCCGTACCCCTGCCGCCGCCGTTGCCGCCGCCGCCTCGCACCACGTCGTCACCCACAGCTAGCGCCTCCTCGATCGTCCACCCGTGCGCCCGGCGCACGGAAACAGCCAGACAAACGACAACCGGAGCACTCGTCCGGTTATTCCCGCCGCCTATTCACCGATCTCGCCAATCGGGCAGTGACCATGGCATATGCCAGAGTGGCCCCTTCCTGCATATACGCCTGCGCGGCCCCGGAGAAGTGGCCAACCGCCTCTACCGACAACGGTATTGGGGCTATCGTGGAATCCGGTCAAGCTGCCGATCGGAACTCCGTCGAGCCCCGATCGTGACCAGCAGCGACAACCGGGACGCAAACGGTCACACCTGCAGGGGGCTACCGTGGCGCTAGAGCACCGACAGACCGCGCCGGTCTACGCGGTCCAGCACGCACTGCGCGTGCTGGAATCCGTCGACACGCACCGGCACGGCGTCTCCGCCGAGCAGCTCGCCCGGGAGATAGGGGTGCCGGTCGGCTACCTCACACAGCTCCTGGCCATGCTGCAACGCGAACGCTATCTGGGTTTCCTGCCTGGCGGCGGCTACGTGCTCGGCGAGACCCTGGTGCTGCTCGGCGCCGCCAACCACGACGAGGCGCTGGCCGAGAAGCTGCGGGCGATCCTGGCGGAGCTGCGCGACGAGGTCGGCGCCGCGGTGTATTTCAGCCGCTACGACGACGGCGAGGTCCGCATCATCGACTTCGCCGACGGCCCGAACGCACCCAAGGTCAACGAGTGGGTCGACTTCCGCTCGGCCGCCCACGCCAGCGCGGTCGGCAAGTGCCTGCTCGCGCAGCTCGACCACGACTCGCGGCTCGAACACCTCTCCCGGCACCGGCCCGCCCGGCTCACCTCACGCACCGAGATCGACGACCGCGCGCTGCTCACCAAGCTCGAACGCCAGCCGGCCAGCGTTCCCACGCTGGACCTGCAGGAATACGCGGTCGGCACGGTGTGCGCGGCGATCCCGGTCACCATCGGCAAGACGGTCGCCTGCCTCGCCCTCTCGATGCCGCTGGCCGAGGCGCACCGCCTCAAGCCGGCGGTCGACACCCTCAACCAGCGGGCCGCTCCGGTCCTGCTGTCCATGAGCCTCTGAGCGCGGGCCCCCTCGGCAGGGGTGGTCCGAAGCACCCGGCGGGAGGACGTATAGTTGTCCTCGTTGCGCCGCTAGCTCAGTTGGTTAGAGCAGCTGACTCTTAATCAGCGGGTCCGGGGTTCGAGTCCCTGGCGGCGCACTTCGCAGAGTGAAGAAGGCCTCCCACGGCAGGTGGGGGGCCTTCTTCATGTGCGGCGGGCTTCACGCCCAGTGGGACGGGTACGGCAGGCCGGGCGGGAGCCGGGTCGTGGCGGCGCCGGACGCGGCGGTGAGCTGCGGGGCGGTCAGGAAGAGGGCGTCCCGCAGATCCGCCTCCCGCAGGTCGGCGCCGCGGAAGTCGGTGCCCAGCAGGTCCGCGCCGCGCAGATCGGCACCGCGCAGGTCCGCCCCGATCAGGTAGGCGCCGCGCAGATCGGCTCCGCGCAGGTCCGCCCCGCGCAGGCGGGAGCCCATCAGGTCGGCCCCGCGGTGGTCCTTGCGGCGGGGGAAGGCGGCGCGGGCCAGGGCGGAGGCGGCGCGCAGCAGCTCGGCGACCTGCGAGCGCTCGGCGGCGACGTCCAGCGCGAGCAGCGACTGCGCGGTGCCGAGGCTCAGCTCCTCGATACGCGCGGCCGCCGCGGCGGCGGGTCCGTACAGCGTGGCGGCGGCCGGCAGGGTGCGGAGCTCGGCGAGGTGGCGGAGCAGCTCGTGCAGCTGCCGCACCACCGGCAGCACCGCGAACATCGCCCGGCCGCCGTCCGCCGCGTCCCGCCAGTCATGCCCGGCGAAGGTGTGCCGGGAGACCTTCTGGCCCGCCCCGAGGCAGTCGTAGACGGTGCAGCCGGCGTAGCCGCGGTCGCGGAGCCGGTCATGGATCGTGCAGCGGTGGTCGGCGCCGAGGTGGCCGCAGGGCTCGCCCGCGGCCTTGTCCCGGGCGAAGTCGGCGGACCGGGTGAAGGCGAGGGCGACGCAGCACAGCCCGAAGCAGTTGCCGCAGTCCGCCCGCAGTTCGCTGTGCTCCACCCTGGTCCCTTCGCCGGCTCCACCCGGGTCCATCGTGCCCTATCGGCCGGTGGTCACCCGCCTGGGAGCACGGCGGGCTTGGCCGGGGTGTAGAGCCAGGTCTGGAAGAAGCCGCCCAGGTCCTGCCCCGACAGCTTCTCGGCCAGCGCGCGGAATTCGGCGATGGTGCCGTTGCCGTAGCGGTGCCGGGCCGGCCAGGCCTTGAGCAGGGCGCGGAAGGGGCGCTCGCCGATGGTGGTGCGGAGTGCCTGGATGGCGACCGCACCACGGTCGTAGACGGCGTCGTCGAACTGCCTGGCCGGTCCCGGGTCGCCCGGCTCCACGGTCCAGAACGGGTCGTCCGCCGGATAGGAGTCGTAGGTCTGCCGGGCGATCTGCTGCACGGTGCCCTTGCCCTGGTGCTCGGCCCACAGCCAGCTGCCGTAGGTGGCGAAGCCCTCGTTCAGCCAGATGTCCGACCAGCGGGCGAGCGAGACGTCGTCGCCCCACCACTGGTGCGACAGCTCGTGCGCGACGGTGCCGATGCCGTCGGTGGTGGCGAAGACCGCGGGGCTGTAGAAGACCCGGGTCTGCGCTTCGAGGGAGAAGTGCGTGGGGACGTTCGGCACGTAGCCGCCGGCCGCGTCGAACGGGTAGGGGCCGAACCAGGTGCTGAGGAAGTCGATGATCTCGCCGGTGCGGTCGACGCCCGCGCGGGCGTTCGCGGCGGTGGCCGCGGGCAGGTCGGTGCTGTAGGCGTTGATGACGGGCACGCCGGTACGGGTGCGGCTGTGGGTGAAGGCGAAGTGGCCGAGCGCGAGGGTGGCCAGATACGTGGCCTGCGGCTCGTCCTGCCGCCAGTGGTAGGCGGTCCAGCCGCCCGAGGTGCGCTGGGAGAGCAGCAGGCCGTTGCTGACGGCCTGCTCGCCGGCCGGGACGCGGACGTTCACGTCGTAGGTCGCCTTGTCCAGCGGATGGTCGTTGCTGGGGAACCACCACCAGGCCGACTCCGGCTCGTTGGCCGCGACCCCGCCGTCGGGGGTGCGCTGCCAGGAGGTGAAGCCGTAGCGCTCGACGCTGGAGGGCACGCCGGAGTAGGTGACGGCGACGGTGATGCGGTGGCCGCGCGGGACGGCCCGGTCCGGGGTGATCACCAGTTCCTGCTCGCCGCTGGTGGCGAAGCGGGCCGGGCGGCCGTCCACGGTCACCTTGCTGACGGTCAGTGCGAAGTCCAGGTCGAAGCTGGTCAGGCCCTGGGTGGCGGTCGCCTGGAGGGTGGCGGTGCCGGAGAGCGTGTCGGTGGCGGGCTGGTAGCTGAGGTCGAGGCCGTAGTGGGAGACGTCGTAGCCGCCGTTGCCGTACGTCGGGTAGTACGGATCGCCTATCCCGGGGGCCCCGGGCCCCGCGTCGGCGGCGGATGCCGGGATCACCAGCAGGAAGCCGAGGGCGGCGGCAGCGGAAGCGATCACTCTCTTGCGCACAGAAGTCCTCCAGCGGGGCGCGGTCAGCCCCATGGGTGGCAGGTACACGACGACACCCTAGGAAGATCCGGCCGCCCCAGCCACCCCGCGCCCCCCGCCTGTCGCAGAACATTCACCCGGCGCAACACACCGCCCGGCCCCACCGGTATGCCGCGGGAACACCGCGGCCGTCCCCTTCCGCACCCCGCCCCATGGTGTTGATCACCCCCGCGCGCGGCTGACGCCACGGATGCGGGCGGATAGGTTCACCATGTGAAGATTGTCTGGCTGACCAGGACCCTCCAGCGGTTGGAGAGCGAGTATCTGGCCCGCGCGGGCCTGTCACTGCCGCTGGCGGCCATCGCCGTCGTCGTCGGCGCGGACCTGATCGCCGGCCGGGACCACTTCCTCACCCCCGGCATCGTGGCCGCCCCGCCGCTCGCCGCGATCACCGTGACCTGGCGCAAGACGCTCCTCGTCGGCGTGCTCGGCCTGCTCAGCCAGGCCGCGCTCGCGCCCTACGACGGCATCACCGACATCCCCGACCACGACGTCTTCTTCGGCCAGGCCTTCGCGTACGTCTTCGTCACCCTCTTCAGCGTCTACATCGCCTGGCGCCGCGAGACCGGGGCCAAGGCCTTCACCGCCATCACCTCCGTCGCCGAGGCCGCGCAACACGCCCTGATGCGCCCGCCCGAGCCGCAGGTGGGCACCGTCCGGCTCGCCGTACGGTACGTCTCCGCCGCCGACGCCGCGCAGATCGGCGGCGACCTCTACGCCGTGCTCGACACCCCGCACGGCGTAAGAGCGCTCATCGGCGACGTCCGTGGCAAAGGGCTCCCCGCGGTGCAGACCTCGGCGGTGGTCCTCGGCGCCTTCCGCGAGGCCGCGTTCGACGAGGGCGGGCTCGACACGGTCGCCCGCCGCGTCGACACCAGCGTCGGACGGCACGTCAGCACCGGGGACTTCATCACCGCGCTCTTCGCCCAGTTCGACGAGCCCGACAGCGTCGAACTGCTGCACTACGGCCACGTCGCGCCGCTGCTGGTCTCCCGCGACGGCGCCGTCCACACCCTCTACCCCGCCGATCCCTGGATCCCCCTCGGCCTCGCCGACCTCGTCTCCGGCGGGCCCACGTCCTGGCGCGTCCCCCTGCGCCCCGGGGACGTGCTGGTCCTGTGCACCGACGGGGTCATCGAGGCGCGCAGCCCGCTCGACGGCACGTTCTACCCCCTGGTCGAGCGGGTCGGGCCGCTCGTCGCCTCCGCCGGGACCGACCTGGACACGGCGGTCGAGCGGGTCTACGCCGACCTTCTCCTGCACGCCGGCGGTTCCCTCTCCGACGACGTGGTCCTCCTGCTGCTCTCGCCCCGGCCCGGCGCCCTCCCGGCGCACCCCCCGGACCCGACCCACCCGGACGCCGCCTGACCCCGCCGTCGCGCGCGGCCGTCAGCGGGTCGCCCGCTCCAGGGCGACGACGACGGACTCGTACGGCTCCCCCGTGGCCCGGGCCATACCGACCTCGCACATACGGCTGGCCGACACGTACACGTCGAAGCCGCGCGCGGCGACCTCCTCCGACTCGGCGCGGGTCGCGGACTCGGTCAGCTCCGCGTGGAGCATCCCGCGGTCGCCGGCGAAGGCGCAGCACCCGGCGTCGTCGGGGACCACGACCTCGCAGGCAAGGGCGGCGGCGACCTCGGCGAGGGCGGGGCCCGGGCGGCCCAGGTGCCGTGCCGAGCACGTGGGGTGGACGACGGCGGAGCCGACGCGGGTGGTGACGGTGAGTCGGGGCAGGACGTGGTCCGCGGCCCACACCGTGGCGTCCAGGATCGTCAGCTCGCCGTGCAGCGCGCGGTTGGCGTCGGTGAGGTAGGGGACGACCTCCCGGGTGAGCCCGAGCGTGCAGGAGGTGGCGTCGACCACCAGGGGGAGCCGGCCGCCGCCGGTCCAGACCCAGGCGTGCTCGACGATCCGGTTGGCCATCACCACGTTGCCCTCGTCGTAGCCCTTGGAGTGCCAGATCGCGGCGCAGCACGTGCCGGTGACGTCGGGCGGTATCCACACCGGCAGGCCGGCCCGGGCGGAGACGGTGACCAGGGACTGCGGGACCCAGCCGTAGCGGCCCTCGGGCGGGCCGAAGACGCGGTTGACGCAGGCCGGGTAGTAGACGGCGGCGGCCCCGTCCCGCTCCGTGCGGGGCAGGGCGCGCGGGGCGGCGCCGGGGATCTCCGGCAGCCACTCGGGTACGAGCTCGGGCCGCGCCGCCCGCCGGGCGGCACCGGTGACCGCGGCCAGCGGCCGGTCGCCGACCCGGCGGCGTATCGCGTCGGCGGAGGCGACGGTGGCACGGGCCGCGCGCTCCGCGGTGCGCCAGTGGGTGGCGGCGGCGCCCGCGGCCCGCTCCTGGGCACGCGAGTGCCCGGCGTGCCGGAATTCCTTCATCATCGCGCCGGTGTCGATGCCGACCGGGCAGGCGAGCTTGCAGGTCGAGTCGCCCGCGCAGGAGTCGACGGCGGCGTATCCGTACGCGTCGAGCAGTTCGCGCAGCACGGGCGAGTCGGCGGGCTGGCGCAGCATCTCGCGGCGCAGCACGATCCGCTGCCGCGGGGTGGTGGTCAGGTCGCGGCTGGGGCAGGTGGGTTCGCAGAAGCCGCATTCGATGCAGGCGTCGGCGACCGCCTCGATGACCGGCATGGTCTTCAGGCCGCGCAGGTGCCCGCGCGGGTCCTGGTCGAGGACGACGCGCGGGGCGAGGATGCCGTCGGGGTCGAGCAGCGCCTTGATCCGCCACATCAGGGCGGTGGCGGCCGGGCCCCACTCCATCTCCAGGAACGGCGCGATATTGCGCCCGGTGCCGTGCTCGGCCTTGAGCGAGCCGTCGAAGCGCTCGGTGACGGTACGGCAGAAGTCGGCCATGAAGGCGGCGTAGCGCTCGACGTCGGTGGCGCGGCCGGCGTCGAAGGTGAGCAGGAAGTGCAGGTTGCCGTGCGCGGCATGGCCGGCGACGGCCGCGTCGAAGCCGTGCCTGCGCTGGAGGTCGAGCAGTTCGGCGCAGGCCTCGGCGAGCCGGTCGGGCGGCACCGCGAAGTCCTCGGTGATCAGGGTGGTACCGGGCGGCCGGGCGCCGCCGACCGCGGTCACGAACGCCTTGCGGGCCCGCCACAGCGCGTCGATACGCTCCCGGTCGCGGGTGAAGCCGCCGTGGCCTTCGGCGGCCGGCACCGGGGCGATCAGGCCGAGGTCGGCGCAGACCCGCTCGGCGGCGCGTTCGTACGCGGCCAGTTGCGTCTCGTCCGCGGCCCGGAACTCGACCAGCAGCGCCGCGCAGGACTCCGGCAGGTCGGCCCACTGGGCCGGCACCCCGGGCACGGCGGTCGCGGCCCGCAGCACGTTGCCGTCCATCAGCTCGACGGCCTCGGCGCCGGCCTGCGCGAAGTGCGGTACGGCCGCGGCGGCGGCCGGCAGCGTCGGGAAGAAGAGCAGCCCGGCGCTGGCGGCGGGGCGTATCGGCAGCGTCTCGTAGACCGCCTCGGCGACGAAGCCGAGGGTGCCCTGCGAGCCGATCATCAGGCCGCGCAGGATCTGGGCGGGGCTGTCTGCGTCGAGGAAGGCGTCCAGGCGGTAGCCGTTGGTGTTCTTGACGGCGTATTTGGCGCGGATCCTCGCGGTCAGCTCCTCGTCCGCCTCGATCTCGTCCCGCAGGTCGAGCAGCCCCTGGTAGATGTCCGGCTCCGCCGCGGCGAGCCCCGCGTCGGCGTCCGGGTCGGCGGTGTCCACGACGGTGCCCGACGGCAGCACCACGGTCAGCGAGGCGACCGTGCGGTACGAGTCGCGGGTCGTGCCCGCGGTCATGCCGGAGGCGTTGTTGGCCAGCACCCCGCCGACCGTGGCGGCGATCGCGCTCGCCGGGTCGGGGCCCAGCACCCGGCCGTGCCTGGCCAGCGCCGCGTTGGCCCGGGCCAGCACCGTGCCGGGCAGGACACGGGCCCTGGCACCGCCCGCCTCGACCTCGATCCCGCTGAAGTGGCGGCGCACGTCCACCAGGATGTCCTCGCCCTGCGCCTGCCCGTTCAGGCTGGTGCCCGCCGCCCGGAAGACCAGGTGGCGGCGCTCGGCCCTGGCGTACGCCAGCAGCCGCACCACGTCCTGCACGCTCTGCGGCACCACCACCGCCTGCGGCACGAAGCGGTACGGGCTCGCGTCGGAGGCGTAGCGGACCAGGTCCGTCAGGTCGCCCAGCACCCTGTCCGCGCCCAGCAGCCGCTCAAGGCCGGTCCGCAGCGCGGCGGGAGTGCCGCCCGCCCTGTCCTCCCGCACGCGGTCCGGCGCGGCCTCCCCCGCGGGTATCGGCCGCAGCGCGGCGCCGCCCTTCGGTTCGTGCACGGGCATCGGGACCTCCTCGCGGAGAAACATACCGTTCGCCAAGCTATGCCCGTTTTTGGGAAACCGCTGGCCTTCTCCGCCCTGGGACGGACGCGGAAGCGGCCGGCCACCGGCAATACTCGTGGCCGGAACCCGTCCGACGGGGGGAAGGGGAACGGCGTGCACGATGATCTGCCGGACGGGTCAGGGGCGGGACGCCGGCTGCTGGCCGGCACCCTGGTGGAGCTGGCCGACACCCTCGGCGACGACGGCGAGCCCGACGCGGCGCTGCGCCGGCTGGCCGGCCGCTGCGTGCGGCTCACCGCCGTCGCCGCGGCCGGGCTGCTGCTCGCCGACGAGCACGGGGACATCCGGGTGATCGGCGCGTCCGGGGAGCCCGCGCGGCTGCTCACCGCGGCGGACGGGCCCGGCCCCGAGTGCTACCGCAGCGGCGCCGACGTCGGCGTGGCCGACCTCGGGCGGCCCCTCGACCCCCTCCCGGCGGACTTCGCCCGCCGCGCGCTGGCCGCCGGCTATGTCGCGGTCTTCGCCATACCTGTGCGGCACCGCAAGGAAGTCCTGGGCGCGCTGGTCCTCTACCGCACCACCGCCGGGCCGCTGCCCGCCGAAACCGCGGCCGTGGCCCGCGCCCTCGCCGACGCCGCGGCCGTCGGCGTCCTCCAGCGCCGCACCCGCCGCCACCACCAGCGCCTGGCGGCGCAGCTCCAGAGCGCGCTGGACACGCGCGTTCCCGTCGAACAGGCCAAGGGGGTCCTCGCGGAACGCTGGCACGTGAGCGTCGAGGAGGCCTTCGCCCACCTCCGGGCCCATGCGCGGGCCCACCGCCTCCGCGTAGCCGATCTCGCGATCGGCGTCATCACCGGCCGCACCCATCTCCCCCCACCGGGCCCCTGAACCGTCGCTCCGCGCGTCCCCCGCGGGCCCTGCCCCGTCCGGGTGCGTCCCTTGCCCGCGGCGCCGTCGTGGCTTGTCGCGCAGTTCCCCGCGCCCCTGGGGGGCTGCCCAGTTCTGCGGCGATCACAGTTGCGGTTCGTCGTGGCTTGTCGCTCCGTTCTCCCCACAAGCTCCGCCTGGGGGAGAACGGAGCGCCCCGCCGAACAGGCGGGAAAGCAAGCAACCCACCGCAAGGGGCAAGCACCCAGGGGCGCGGGGAACTGCGCGCTCAGCCACGACGGCGCCGCAGGCAGGGGACGCACCGTGAGGGGCAGGGCCCAAAGGGGCGCGGGGAACTGCGCGCGCAACCACGACGCAGCCGCATGCAAGCAACGCACCGCGTCAGGCGGGGGCGCCCCCCTGCGCAAGGGGGGTCAGGCGGGGTGGGAGTTCGTGAGTGCGGCGAAGACCACCACGTTGGCCGAGTACGTCTGCTCGGCCTTGTCGAACTGCCCACCGCAAGTGATGAGGCGCAGCTCCGGGCGACCGGCGGAACCGTAGACGCGGGTGGCGTCGAAGTGGGACTTCTCGATGACCTCGACCGCCTCGACGGAGAATTCGGCGACCGTGCCGTCGGAGCGGGGGACTTCCACCAGGGCGCCGCGCCGGATGGTGCTGAGGCCGTAGAAGACCGCGGCTCGCGTCTCGGTGTCGACGTGGCCGACGATGACGGCCGCGCCGGAGGCGCCCGGCGGGGGGCCGTCGCGGTACCAGCCGGCGACGTCGGGGGTGGAGTAAGGGGGCGGGTCGACGGCGCCGTCCTTCAGGCCGCGGGCGACGAGAGCGGCGTGGATTCCCACGGACGGGATGTCGATGCGCAGGGGGACGGCGTCGGGCAGCGGCGCGTGGGGGGCGTAGACCTGCGCGGGCCGGTCGGCGGCCGCGGCGGCGGCGAAGCTGCGGGGGCCGGGCGTCGCGGCGGGGGTGCCGGGCCCACCGTGGCCGAGGAGCCACGCGGCCAGCAGGACCAGGCCGACCGCGACGGCCGCCCAGGTCCTGCCGGTCTCGGCGCGCTCGGCACCGGTGTGGTCCTCCCCCGCTGCCATGCCGGTCAGCCGCGGGCGGCGGCGCGGCGGCGGTGGAGCGCCAGGCCGGCCAGGCCGGCCGCGGCGACGCCGCCGGTGACGAGCAGCGGGCCGGTGCTGGTGCCGGCGGCCGCCGGGCCGGCGGCGAGCTGCGCGGTGCCGCCGCCGCCCGCGGGGACGGGGTTGACCGGGACCAGCGGGCCGCCGCCGGTCGTCACGGTGACGGTCGCGGACGCGGAGCTGGTGGAGCCGTTGCACTGGACGGAGACGGCGTAGGAGCCGTCGACGGCGTCGGACTTGATGAAGGCCGTTCCGTCCCAGCCGTCGGAGCCGTCACCGGACGGCGCGAGGGTGACCGCGTCGACGAAGACCTCGGCGCTGGCCTGGGCCTTGGCGCCGGACTTGCAGGAGGCCTTGAGGTGCAGGGTCACCACACCGCCGGGGGCGACGGTGGCGGGTGAGATGTCCATGCCGGAGCCGGACGACGCGGAGGACGAGGACGACGACGAGGAGGAGGCGGACGATCCTCCGCCCCCCTCGTCGGCGAACGCCTGCTTCGGCAGCCCCGTCACACCGCCGACGGCGATGACGCCGAGGGCACCGGCCGCGGCGATGACGGGCAGTTTCAGACCAAACATGGGGACCTCCGCTCGGCCGGGGGCGGGGACTCGCGCCCGGTGCTTACGAAGATCCCCGCGACCGGTCCGGCATGCACGCGCGGTGACCCATCAGGGTGACGCCTGCACTACGCAGAGTGATCAGATCTCGCCGACCAGGTCGGCGATGGATTCCACGACTCGGGACGGCTTGAAGGGGTAGCGCTCGATGTCGGGCACGGCGGTGAGGCCGGTGAGCACCAGGAAGGTGGTCATGCCGGATTCGAGGCCGGCGAGCACGTCGGTGTCCATCCGGTCGCCGATCATGGCGCTGGTCTCGGAGTGCGCGCCGATCGCGTTGAGGCCGGCGCGCATCATCAGCGGGTTGGGCTTGCCGACGAAGTACGGCTCCTGCCCGGTGGCCTTGGTGATCAGCGCGGCGACCGAGCCGGTCGCGGGCAGCACGCCCTCCGGGGACGGGCCGGTCTCGTCGGGGTTGGTGGCGATGAAGCGGGCGCCGCCGCGGATGAGCCGGATCGCCTTGGTGAGCGCCTCGAAGCTGTACGTACGGGTCTCGCCGAGCACCACGTAGTCGGGGTCGGCGTCGGTGAGGATGTAGCCGACGTCGTGCAGCGCGGTGGTCAGGCCCGCCTCGCCGATGACGTAGGCGGTGCCGCCGGGCCGCTGGTCGTCGAGGAATTTCGCGGTGGCCAGCGCCGAGGTCCAGATGTTGGCGACCGGCACGTCGAGGCCCATCCTGGACAGCCGCGCGTGCAGGTCGCGCGGGGTGTAGATGGAGTTGTTGGTGAGCACCAGGAAGGGCTTGCCCGATTCCTTGAGGCCCTTGATGAAGGCGTCGGCGCCGGGGATCGGGGTGCCCTCGTGGATGAGCACTCCGTCCATGTCGGTCAGCCACGAGTCGATGGGCCTGCGGGTCGACACCGGTCGCTCTCCTGTCGTCGTGCCTGTAGCCCGTACGAGGGCGGATGCCCCAGCGTAACCGGGGCGGGGTTGCCCCGCCCCGGTCGTCTCGCGTGCCGGTCCGGCCGCTGCGGGCACGGCCGCCGGCCGGCGGCGGGTCAGCTGCCGGTGGCGGACTGCCAGGCGCTGACGTACGCGGACAGGTTGCTGTCGATGTCGGACCAGTCGGGGGTGAAGACGTCCGGCATGGTGCCCAGCACCCCGGCTCCTACGACAGTATCTTCCCGTTACCCGATGGCCGGGGACAGCTCGCACGGCTCAGGCCTTCTTGTCCAGGTGGACGGTGAAGCTGAAGCGGTCCCCGCGGTAGAGCGAGCGCACGCGCTCCAGCGGCTCACCGTTCGCGTCCCGGCTCGACCGGTGCAGCAGCAGCATCGGCAGCGCGGGCGGCGTGCCGATCAGCAGCGCCTCGCGCGGGGTCGCCAGCACCGTCTCGATCCGCTCGTCCACCGAGACCGGCTCCACGCCCAGGTGCTCGCGCAGGAAGGCGTAGAAGGACGTGTCGGGCGCGAAGTCCCGTGCCAGGCCCGGTAGTCGGGACACCGCCAGATAGGTGCTCTCCAGGCCGACCCGCTCGTCGTCCGCGAGCAGCACCCGCTCCATGTGCCACACCGGCGCCCCGGCCCCGATCCGCAGCTCGCCGGCCAGCACCGGGTCGGCGTCCAGCTGCTCCAGGGCGATCAGCTGCCGGCGCGGCGTGCGCCCCTGCCGTCGCACCCCCTCGGTGCAACTCGACGTCGACAGCGGCTGGACGAGCTTCGGCCCCGCCACCACCGTGCCCCGGCCCTTGCGCCGCACCCGCCCCTGGATCAGCAGCTCCCGCAGGGCCTGCCGCACGGTCTCCCGCGCCACCTCGAACCGCGCCGCCAGCTCCCGCTCGGTCGGCAGCAGCCCCCCTTCCCCCAGCTCGTCCAGCACGCTCTCCAGCCGCGTCTTCACCGCGAAGTACTTCGGCACCCTGCCGTGCTCCGGAATGCCCGCGCGGATCGGGGCATGGGGGTCTGCCGCATCGCTCATCCCGCGATCCTCCCAGGGGCCGGGCCCGCCGGGGCGCAGGTGGCCGGGCCAGGGGATCAGCTCAGGGAGGCGCGGGCGAAGAGGGGGGCCAGCGCGAGCAGGGCGGCGCCCTCGGCCACCGCGCGGGAGCCGGCCGCGGCGAGGGTGACGGGGGTGGGGCCGAGGGCCGCGGCGACGCCGGCCAGGAAGACGCCGGGGGCGGCGAGGACCGTACGGCCGCCGAGGACGACCCGGTCGATGTCCAGCAGCGCGACGAGGTTCGCGGCGCCGACGCCCAGCAGGCGGGCCGCGCCCTCGGTGTCGCCGCCTGCGACCGCCGCCAGGCACAGCGCCTCCAGGCAGCCGCGCTTGCCGCACTTGCAGGGCGGCCCGTCGAGTTGCACCACCTGGTGCCCGAACTCCCCCGCCCCCGCCCGCCCGCCGCGGTGCGGCCGGCCGCCCAGCACGAGGGCGGCGCCCAGGCCCGTACCGAGGTGCAGATACCCGAACGAGCCGGCTCCCGGGCCGGCTTGCGGCTCGGCCAGGATCGACAGCGCCGCCGCGTTGGTGTTCTTGTCGACCGCCACCGGGAGGCCGAGCCCGCGCGCCAGTTCGGTACGCAGCGGGCACCCCGACCAGTGCGGGAAGCCGGTGACCTCGTGCAGGGTGCCGGTGCGGTGGTCCAGCGGCCCGCGTATCCCCACTCCCACCCCGAGCACCGGCGCCGGCGCCAGCCCGACGGCCGTACGCAGCTCGCGCACCATCGCGGCCAGTCCCGTCCCGACCGGCAGCCCGAGGTCGAGCGGCGCGGCGTGCTCCGCGACCGTACGCCCTGCGAGGTCGGCCACCACGGCCGTCAGGCTCTCGCCGTCGAGGTGCGCCCCCACCGCGCACCGCGCACCGGCCGCGAGCCGCAGCTCCGTGCGCGGCTTCCCGCCGGTCGACGCGAGCCGTCCGGCGTCCTCCAGCAGCCCGTCCGCCCGCAGCCGCGCGGTGATCTTGCTGACCGCCTGCGGTGTGAGCCCGGTCCGCTCGGCCAGTTCGAGCCGGCTGATCCCGCCGCTGCCGGCGGTGGCGGCGTCGCGCAGCAGCCCGAGGACGAGCGCGGCGTTGTGGCTGCGCAGGGCGGGCAGGTTCGCGCCGGGCCCCTGCGCGGGGTGCGGAACGGGGTGCTCGCCCGCGCGGGCCCCGGCCGGCCACGCCGCGCCCGCGCGTCCCGCGGGGGCCGGACCGGCTGAGAGCGCACCCTCGCCCGGTCCGGTACGCGGACCCGGCGGGGGCACGGGGCTCGCTCCCGACACGGCGCCCGCGTCCGGCGCGGGTGCCGGGCTCGCGCCCGACGCGGCGTCCGCGTCCGCGCCCGGTCCGGGCGCGGGGCTCGCGTGCGGCCCGGGGGCGGGGGCTCGGCAGGGGCCGGACGGGTCGGATGCGGGGGGCGGGGTCACCCCCTCATTGTCCCGTGCGCTTGCACTTTCGCAACACTGTTGCCAAAGTTGCCCCATGAGCACTCCCGGCACCGCCCCCCTCCGCGTCGCCCTGGTCGGATACGGCCCGGCCGGCTCCTTCTTCCACGCCCCGCTGATCGCCGCGACGCCGGGGCTGGTCCTCGACACCATCGTCACCGGCAACAGCGACCGCCGCGCGCAGGCCGCCGCCGAGCACCCGGGGGTGGCCTTCGCCGGCACCGCCGAGGAGCTGTGGGCGCGGGCCGGCGAGCTGGACCTGGTCGTCCTCGCCTCGCCCAACCGCACGCACGTACCGCTGGCGACCGCCGCGCTGGAGGCCGGGCTGCCGGTCGTCGTCGACAAGCCGCTGGCCGCCACCGCCGCGGAGGCCCGCGAGCTGGCCGCGCTCGCCGAGCGGCGGGGGCTGCTGCTCACCGTCTTCCACAACCGCCGCTGGGACAGCGACTTCCGCACCCTGCGCGCCCTGCTCGAACGCAGCGAGCTGGGCGAGGTCCACCGCTTCGAGTCCCGTTTCGAGCGGTGGCGCCCGCAGCCCAAGGGCGGCTGGCGCGAGTCCGGCGACCCGGCCGAGATCGGCGGCCTGCTCTACGACCTCGGCAGCCACCTGGTCGACCAGGCCCTGACCCTCTTCGGCCCGGCCCGCCTCGTCTACGCCGAGTCCGACGTCCGCCGCCCGGGGGCCGCCGCGGACGACGACGACTTCATCGCGATCACCCACGCCGGCGGCGTCCGCTCGCACCTGTGGATGAGCGCCACCACCGCACGCATCGGCCCGCGCTTCCGGGTGCTCGGCAGCACCGGCGGCTACGTCACCTACGGCCTCGACCCGCAGGAGGCCGCGCTGCGCGAGGGCCTGCGGCCCGTCGAGGGCACCGCGTGGGGCGCCGAGCCGGAGTCCGCGTGGGGCACGGCGGGCACCGACGAGAACGTACGGCCCGTCCCCTCGCTCCCCGGCGACTACCCCGCCTTCTACGCGGCCGTCGCGACCGCCCTGCGCGAGGGCACGCCGCCACCGGTCACCGCGCTGGAGGCAGCCGCCGCGATCGAGGTCATCGAGGCGGCCGGGCAGTCCGCCCGCACCGGCCTGGCGGTGGCCCTGTGAGCACCGATCTGCCGGCCGAACTGGCCGAACAGGAAAGGGCCCTGGTCCTTCCGCACTTCACCAACGACGACGCGTGGCGGCTCGGCTCCCTGCTGGTCTCCCTCGCGCGCGAGCGCGGCGCCGCCGTCGCGATCGACATCCGCCGGGGCGGGCAGCAGCTCTTCCACTGCGCCCTGGAGGGCACGTCGCCGGACAACGACGCGTGGCTCGACCGCAAGTCGGCCGTCGTCCTGCGGTACGGCACGTCGTCGCTGGCCGTCGGCGAGCGCTTCCGCGCCAAGGGCACCACGTTCGAGGCGTCCTCCCACCTCGATCCCGCACTCTTCGCCGCGCACGGCGGGGCCTTCCCGCTGCGGGTGGCGGGCGTCGGCGTCGTCGGCGTCGTCGGCGTCTCGGGCCTCCCCCAGGCCGAGGACCACGCGCTCGTCGTGCACGCGCTCACCCGGTTCCTGGAGTGACCCCTTCCGAGGGCCCCGCTACGCGGAAGCCAGCACCTGGCGCTGGCGCCCGAGGCCGTCGATCGTGAGCTCCACGACGTCGCCGGGGCGGAGGTAGGGGCGGGGCTCGGGCTGGCCCAGGGCCACGCCGGCGGGGGTGCCGGTGTTGATGACGTCACCCGGGTAGAGGGTCATGAAGTGGCTGAGATACCGCACGACTTCGGCGACCGGGAAGATCTGGTCGCGGGTGCTGCCGTCCTGGCGCAGGGTGCCGTTGACCCACAGCCGGAGGCCGAGCGACTGCGGGTCGGGGACCTCGTCGGCCGTCACGAGCCACGGGCCCAGCGGGTTGAAGGTCTCGCAGTTCTTGCCCTTGTCCCACTGGCCGCCGCGTTCGATCTGGTATTCGCGCTCGGAGACGTCGTGCGCGACGGCGTAGCCGGCGACGGCCGCCATCGCCTCGTCCTCGTCGGCCGCGTAGCGCAGTTCGCGGCCGATGACGACGGCGAGTTCGACCTCCCAGTCGGTCTTCACGCTGCCGCGCGGCACCAGCACCGTGTCGGTGGGGCCGACCACCGTGTCGGGTGCCTTCATGAAGACGACCGGCTCGCCGGGCACCTGCGCCCCGGTCTCGGTCGCGTGGTCGTGGTAGTTGAGGCCGATGCAGACGATCTTGCCGATGCCGGTGAGCGGCGGCCCGACGCGCAGACGGGTGTCGAGGGCGGGCAGCGAGCCGTCGGCGGCGGCCGCGGCGACGGAGGCCAGGGCGGCGGCGTCGGCGAGCAGGGCTCCGTCGATGTCGGCGACGAGCCCGCTGAGGTCCCGTACGACGCCGTCCTTGTCGAGCAGGGCGGGACGCTCGGCCCCGGCGGGGCCGACTCGCAGCAGCTTCACGGTGGTACTCCGTACGTCGTTATCCGCGGCGGACGGTCCACGGATGTCATCGGATGTCTGTCCGATCCTCCAATCGCGCCCCCTGTCCGCGCAAGCCCTGTTCAGCAGCTGGACGCGGTGATTCCGCAGGCCGCGAGCGCCGGGCCCCCCGCGCAGAGGTCGGATCGGCGCGGCCGTCAGCCGCCCACGATCCGCGACACCGTGAAGATCAGCAGCCCGACCAGCGCACCGACGACCGTGCCGTTGATCCGGATGAACTGCAGGTCGCGGCCCACATGCGCCTCGATCTTCCGTGAGGTCTGCTCGGCGTCCCAGCCGGCCACCGTCTCGCTGATCAGCGAGGTGATCTGGTCGCGGTAGGTGGTGACCAGATACGTGGCCGCGTCCTCCAGCCAGCTGTCGACCTTGGCCTGCAGGCGCCGGTCGGTGGACATCCGGCCGCCGAGGGTGAGCAGCGACGCCCGGGTGCGCATCCGCAGCTCGCTGCGCTCGTCCTCGGCGGCGGCCACCATCATCGCCCGTACCGAGCCCCACACCGAGGCGATCAGGTCCTGCACCTCGGGGCGGGCCAGCAGGTCGTTCTTGAGGCGCTCGACGCGCTCGCGCGTGTCGGGGTCGGACTGCAGCTCGGACGCGAAGTCGCCGAGGAAGCGGTCGACGGCGCCGCGCGCCGGGTGCTCGGACGAGTCGCGCATCTCGGTGACGAAGCGCAGCAGCTCCTTGTAGACCCGCTCGCCGACCTTGCGGTCCACGAACCGCGGGGTCCAGCCGGGCGCCCCGCCCTGGAGGGCATCCATGACCGAGTCGCCGTGCTCGACCAGCCAGTCGTGGGCGCGCACGCACACCAGGTCGACCAGCCTGCGGTGCCCGCCGTCGGCGACGATCCGCTCCAGCAGCTTGCCGAGGCCCGGCGCGACCTCCTGGGCCTCGGCGCGCCGGGTGATCGCCTCGCTGACGACGGCCTGCACGTCGGAGTCGCGCAGCACGGTCAGCAGTCCGCGCAGCGCGGCGGCGGCCTGCTCGGTCACCCGGTCGGCGTTGGCCGGTTCGGCCACCCAGGCGCCCAGCCGGGAGCCGATGCCCACCGCGCGCAGCCGGGTGCGCACCACCTCGGCGGACAGGAAGTTCTCCCCGACGAAGTCGCCGAGGCTGGCGCCCAGTGCGTCCTTCTTGGTCGGGATGATCGCGGTGTGCGGGATGGGCAGGCCCAGCGGCCGGCGGAAGAGCGCCGTCACCGCGAACCAGTCCGCCATCGCGCCGACCATGCCGGCCTCCGCGGCGGCCGCCACGTAGGCCGCCCACGCCCCCGCGTCCCGCGAGTCCGCCCACTTGGCCAGGGCGTAGACCACTGTCGCGACGGCGAGGAAACCGGTCGCGATCAGCTTCATCCGGCGCACCCCGCGACGCCGCTCCGCGTCCGGGTCGACCGCTCCCGGAGCGCCGGCCGCTGCCACGTCCACCTGCTTCGCCCGCATATCCACCTGCGTATTGTTGCCGCCGTTGACAATCTTGGAACGTACGGCGGGTTCCCGGCGCCTCCTGATGGCCGGTTCCCTACCCGCGGACGGGAGCGGTAGCGGCATGACGACCGACGGCCTGGCGGATTACGCGTCGCAGTTCGAAGCGCCGGAAGGCTATCTGGACTTCGCCCGCTACGGCCCCCCGTCGCGCGCCGTGCTCGCCGCCACCGCGGACGCGCTGGGCCGCTCGGCACGCGCCGACCACGACACGGTCAACGACCTGATGCGCGCCGACCTGCGCGCCCGGCAGGCGGCGGCCCGGCTGGCCGGTACCGACGCCGAGCACACCGTGCTGCTGCCCAACGCCTCCACCGGGCTCTTCCAGGCCGCCTTCGGCGTCCCGGCGGGCACCGTCCTGGTCCCCGCCGCGGACTTCCCGGCCAACCACTACCCCTGGCGCCGGGCGGCCGCCGCGGGCCTGGCCGTGCCGCGCTGGCTGGCGTCCGCGCCGACACCGGAGGCGGTACGGGCGGCGCTCACCGACGACGTGGTCGCCGTCTCGCTGAGCGCGGTCGACTTCCGCACCGGATACCGCGCCGACCTGGCCGCGCTGCGCGACGTCATCGGCCCCGACCGGCTGCTCGTGGTCGACGCGATGCAGGCCTTCGGGGTCGTGGAGATGCCCTGGCAGGCGGCCGACGTCGTCGTGGTCGGCGGCCAGAAGTGGCTGCGCGCCAGCTGGTCCACGGGCTTCGCGGCGCTGTCCGACCGGGCGCTGGAACGCCTCGCGCCCACCCTCACCGGCTGGACCGGCGTGGACGACGTCGCGCTCTTCGACGACCGGGAGCACCCGCCGGCGCCCGGCGCGGGCCGGCTGAGCATCACCAACCTCAGCCCGGTGGCCGCGGCCGCCCTCGCCGCGGCACTTGAGGTCCTCGAAGCGGTCGGCGTGCCCGCCGTCGAGGCGCGCGTACGGTCCCTGGTCGATCGGCTCCTCGACGAGGTCAGGGCACACGGCGCCGAGATCCTCTCCGCGACCGCCCCCGCGCGGCGGGCCGGCATCGTCTCCTTCCGCCTCCCAGGCACCGACCCCGCGACGGTCGCCAAGGCCCTGCACGCCCAGGGCGTCACCCCCACGGTCCGCCCGGACTCGCTGCGCCTGTCGCCGCACGCCTCCACTCCCCCGGCGGCGGTGGACCTGGTCCGTACGGCCCTGGCGTCCCTGCGCTGAGCGCCCGCGCTTGACTCTGACGTGCGGGTCAGGGGTTAGCGTCACCGGGCCGTCGCGGCGGGCGCCGCCGGGCGCCCGCCGCCCCCGTACCGCACGTTCAGGAGTCCCCACATGGCCACAGCTCCGTTCCTTGCCCGCGAGGTCCGGCTCACCGCGCTGCCCTCGGGGCTGCCCTCCCCGGAGCACTTCGCCGTCGTCGACGTGCCGCTGCCCGCGCCCGCCGCCGGGCAGGTGCTGGTCAGGAACCGGCACTTCCTGGTCTTCGCCGCCCTGTGCAGCCTGATCGGCGGCGCCGAGGGCACGCCGCTGCCCGCCCTCCACCCGGGCGACACGCTGTTCGGGCCGGCCGTCGGCGAGGTGGTCGCGGCGCCCGACGGCAGCGCCCTGCGGCCGGGGGACGCGGTGGCCCACATGTACGGCTGGCGCGACCACGCCCTCGTACCGGCCGCCGCATGCACCCCGCTGGACGGCACGCTGCCCGACCCGATAGCCCACCTCGCCCCCGGCTCCACCGCCTACGGCGCGCTGACCCGGCTCGCCGCGATCCGCCCCGGTGACACCGTCCTGGTCACCGGGGCGGCGGGGGCGGTGGGTTCGCTGGCCGGGCAGGTCGCCCGGCTGCTGGGCGCCGGGCGGGTGATCGGCAGCACCGGCTCACCGTGGAAGGCCGAACGGCTGGTGTCCGAACTGGGTTACGACGACGTGGTCCTGCGCGGCCCCGACCCCTTCGCCGCGGGCCTGGCCAAGGCGGCGCCCGACGGCATCGACGTCCTGCTCGACAACGTGGCCGGCGAGCAGCTGGCGGCCGCCCTCGGAGCCGCCCGCCAGGGCGCGCGTTTCGCCCTGGTCGGTACGCTCTCCGGCCAGCTGTCGGCGAACCGCCTCGGCGGCGCGCCCGTGGAGGTCGACGCCTTCCAGGTCATCCTGCGCGGCATCTCCCTGCGCGGCTACACCGGCGCGGACCACCCGGACGTGGCCGCCGAGTGGACCGGCCGGTTCGGCGGATGGCTGCGCTCGGAGGCGATCCGCTTCCCGCACACGGTCGTCGCGGGCATCGACAGCGCACCGCAGGCGTTGCAGGATCTGATCGGCGGCAGGCACTTCGGGACCGTCGTCGTGGAGCCGTAGAGGACGGGGTGGCGGGAGATGCGGATCGGCGAGGCGGCGGCAGCGGCCGGCACCACACCCCGGGCGCTGCGCTTCTACGAGCAGCGCGGCCTCCTGCCGCCCCCGGCCCGCACCGCCGCGGGCCAGCGCGAGTACACCCCCGCCGACGTGGCCCGCGTCCGCCTGATCCGCGGCTTCCTGGCCCTCGGCCTGACCGTCGAGGACCTCCGCGAGGTCGCCGACCGCCTCCACCTCCTCGCCGACGGCGCGCCCCGCCGGTGCGCCCCCGGCGGCGTCGTCGGCCGCCGCGTCGCCACCCTCGACGCGGAGATCACCCGCCTGACCCGCCTCCGCGACACCCTCGCCGGCCTCCCGCCGCAGTGACCGCCGGACGAGGGCGCGAGGGCCTGTCCGGCGGATCGCGCCGGCCCTGCGACGCCCGGCACCGCAGGCCGATCCGCCGAGATCCGCCGGACAGGCGCCAGAACTAGCCCAGTTCGAGCGTCGTCGTGCCGTACACCGCCTCGGCGCGGGTGTAGGGCGCGGAGCCGGAGTACATGCGGGTGCAGCGGGAGGACTCGGTCAGGCCGCGGGCGGTGGCCAGCGCGGTGGCGGCCGGGTGGTTGTCGGGGACGTCGATGGAGACCTCGGCGTCCGGGGGAAGCCCGGCGGTGAGGGCCGAGAAGAGGGCGGCGGCGCCTTCGGGGGTGTCGGCGAAAAGGGGGCCGATGCGCAGGCCCTGGTGGGCCGGGCGGATGACGCCGTAGCCGGTGACGTGGCCGGCCGGGTCGAGCAGCACGCGGGCCGTGTGGTCCTCGGCGGTGAGCCAGCGGCTGAGGAAGGCGTGGCGCTCGGCGGGGAAGCAGCCGCTGTCGTACGCGCTGATCGCGTCGAGGTGATAGGGCGTCACCGAGCCGACGGTGCCGGCGTCCGGGGCGGGGACGGCGAGCGGGCGGCCGGTGTGGCGGACGTTGTCGTAGGCCGGGACGAAGCCCGACCGTATGTAGAGGTGCTGCTGCGCGGGCACCGCGTCGAGGCCGATGACGCGGCCCTTGGCGTGCGGCAGCGCCGCGTTCCAGGTGGCGAGGCCGAGGCCGGTGCCGCGGTGGTCGGGGTGGACCAGGTAGTAGCCGAGGAAGGCGTAGTCGGGCGAGTAGGCCACGAGCGAGACCGCGGAGACGATCCGGCCGCCCTGCCGGCCGACGAGGAAGCCGGCCGGGTCGGTGGGCCGGAAGCACAGCGCGTCGCCGCGTCCGGGGTTCCAGCCCTCCCGCACGGTCCAGGCCACGACCTCGTCCCAGTCCGCCGCGCTCGCCTCGGCGACGGTGAAGTCCTCCCGCACATGAACTCCCTTGTTCGCGGGCCGGAACACGACCGTCCGGCCCGTACGGACGGTTCCGGGGATGCTACGCCGCCCCGTACATCCGGGCGATGACATCTTCGATCGCGGGTTCGCGCACCGACAAATCCACCAGCGGGTGGCGCGCGGCGAGCGCGGCCACCAGTGGCGCCGCGCTGTCGCCGGCGGGGAAGGCCAGCCACTGGCGCGGACCCTCGCTGCGCACCCAGCGGGCGCCGGGCACCTCGACGGGCGGCAGCTCGCGGGCGAAGTCGACGACCAGCGTGCGCTCCGAGTCGCCGGCCGCGTGCAGCCCGTCGAGGCCACCGTCGTACATCAGCCGGCCGTGGTCGATGACCATGACCCGGCTGCACAGCGTCTCGATGTCGGTGAGGTCGTGGGTGGTGAGCAGCACGGTGGTGCCGCGTTCGGCGTTGACGGTGCGCAGGAAGCCGCGGACCTTGGCCTTGCTGACGACGTCGAGGCCGATCGTCGGCTCGTCCAGGTACAGAACCTCGGGGTCGTGCAGCAGCGCCGCCGCGATGTCGCCGCGCATCCGCTGGCCGAGCGAGAGCTGCCGCACCGGCACGTCGAGCAGCGGGCCGAGGTCGAGGAGTTCGACGCAGGCGGCCAGGTTGCGGGCGTACCGCGCGTCCTCGATCCGGTACATCCTGCGGACCAGCTGGTAGGAGTCGCGCAGCGGCAGGTCCCACCACAAGGTGGTGCGCTGCCCGAAGACGACGCCGATCCTGCGGGACAGCCGGGCGCGGTCGCGGGACGGGTCGATGCCCGCCACCAGCACCCGGCCGCCGCTGGGGGTGAGGATGCCGGTGAGCATCTTGATGGTGGTGGACTTGCCGGCGCCGTTCGGGCCGATGTAGCCGACCATCTCGCCGCGCGGCACGGTGAAGGACAGCCCGTCGACCGCCCTGACCCGGTGGCGCTCCCTGCGCAGCCGCCCGGCTGCCTTGCGGCGTACGTCGAAGACCTTCTCCACGTCCTCGACGGCGATCATCGGTTCCCCGGACTGGGTCACGCTCTCAACTCCCCGTACTGCGGTAGGAACGGACGCCGGCGCGCCAGACCACGCCGGCCAGCGCGCAGCACAGCAGGGCCACCGGCACCCCGGCGAAGTCCACCCAGCCGGGCAGGCCCAGCGGGTCGGGGCGGCCCAGCATGCGCAGGCAGGGCAGCCAGTTGACGAAGGCCAGCGGGACGACGAAGGTGACGCCCCGCAGCAGCTCGCGGGAGAAGATCCCGGGCGGGTACTGCAGCAGCGTGGCGCCGCCGTAGGTGACGGAGTTCTGCACCTGCGCCGCGTCGCCGGCCCAGAACTGGAAGGCGCCGCCGGCGACGAAGACGGCGCAGAAGATCGCCGCCCCCGCCAGCAGCGTCACGGGCAGCAGAGCCACGTTCACCACCGTCCAGTGGACGTCGACGCGCGGCAGCGACCAGCCGAGCACCAGCACGCCCTGCGTCACCCGGCCGAGCCTGCGCAGCGCGAACCGGTCCGCGGCCACCTGGGCCAGCACCGGCGCCGGGCGCAGCAGCAGCGTGTCGAAGGTGCCGTCGCGCACCCGCTCGCCCAGCCGGTCCAGGGAGCCGGCCAGCAGGTCGGCGAGCCCGAAGGACGTGCTCGCGGTGCCGTAGAGGAGGGCGATCTCGGGGAGGGTGAAACCGCCCAGCGCGTGGATGTGCGAGAACATCAGCACGATCGTCACGAAGTCCAGCGCGGTCGCCGCCAGATTGCCCAGCGCGGTCATCACGAAGGACGCCCGGTAGGCCATCGTGGAGCGCATCCACATCCCGACGACCAGCCGGTAGGCCCGCACCGACTCGGCGACCGCGCCGGGCGTGCGCTCCGCCGCCGGGGTGGCCCGCGTCCGCGCCGCCGACTCAGCCACCGTGCACCACCACCCGGCGGGTCGCGACACCCTGGAGCAGCCGCCCGGCGGCCAGCAGCACCGCCGCCCAGCCCGCCTCGAAGGCCAGCGCGAGCAGCGCGTCCGCCCCGTGCCGCCGCTGGAGCAGCACGTCGGCCGGCACCTGGAGCATCGCCGACCAGGGCAGCGCCTGGGCGATGTCGCCGAGCGCGCCCGGGAAGGCGTTCAGCGGCAGCAGCATCCCGGAGAAGAACAGCCCCACGATCCAGGTCATCTGCACCACCCCGGCCCCGTCCAGCAGCCAGAAGGCGCTCAGGCCCACCAGGAAGCGGATCGCGAAGCTCACCACCGTGCCCAGCGCGACCGCGGCGGCGAACAGCAGCCACACCAGCGGCGACGCCGGCAGCGCCAGGTCGAAGACCAGCGCCCCGCAGGCGATCGGCACCACCCCGCGGCCCAGCAGCTGGAAGGCGGCCCGGCCCAGGTCGGCGGCCAGCCACCAGCCCTGGAGGTCAGCGGGCCGGTAGAGGTCGACGGCGATGGCGCCGGAATTGATCCGCTCCATCATCTCCGTCTCGAAACCGCCGCCCATCTGCGCCATCGCCGCCAGCAGCCCCTGCCCGACCCACACATACGTCAGCGCCTGCGCCTCGGTGTAACCGCCGAGGTGCGGGCGCTGGTCCCACAGCGCGATATAGCTGTACGAGATGATCAGACCGAAAACCGTATTGGTGAACACGCCCGCCGCCGTCGCCACGCGATACGTCGCGAAGCGGCGGAAGCCGCGGACCACGACGGCAGCGTAGAAACCACCCATTCCCCACGCCTTTCCGCTCCCCGCAGGAAGGCCGGGAATGACCGCGGAAAGACCCCCGCGACCGCCCGGCACACAAGCGGCCGAGCCTAGTGTGCGCGGCGTCACCTTCTCCACCGGTTTTCCGCCCCCGAGGGGAAGGCGCCACGCCGCCCCTCCTGTCACAGCCCTGTCACGGATGCGCGCCACCCGATCCGGGAGGGCGAACGATGCTGCACTGTGGATGGTGGTCACGCATGGGGCGTACGTACGCGTACGTGCCCGTCCGTACCGATCGGCCCAGGTTTTTCCGCCGCGGGCCCAACCCTGGCGGCGGATGAGGAGTCCCTACAGATATGAGCAACGCGCAGTACGGGGCGGCCGGCGGCGGGTCGGCAGCGGGCGGCGGGCGTCCCCGCAGGTCCGGGTGGCGGCGGCTGCTGCCGACCTGGCGGTTCATGACCGGCACGGTGCTCGGCGTGGTGGCACTGCTGCTCGGCGGCTTCTTCGTCGGCTACGCCCTGGTGTCCATCCCCGACGCCAACGCGGCGGCCGTCGCGCAGAGCAACGTCTACTACTACGCCGACGGCAAGACCGAGCTGGCCCGCGACGGCGCGGTCAACCGGCAGAACGTATCGCTCGCCGAGGTCGCCGCGACCGCGCAGCACGCGGTGCTCTCCGCGGAGGACCGCAATTTCTACCACGAGTCCGCCGTCAGCCCGAAGGCGATGCTGCGCGCCGCCTACAACACGGCGACCGGCAAGGGCAGGCAGTCCGGTTCGACCATCACGCAGCAATATGTGAAGAACTACTACCTGAACCAGAACCAGACCGCGTCACGCAAGGTCAAGGAATTCTTCATCGCGATCAAACTCGATCGCAACGTGTCCAAGGACCAGATTCTCGAGGGCTATCTCAACACCAGCTACTACGGGCGGAACGCGTACGGCATCCAGGCCGCCTCGCAGGCCTATTTCGACGAGAACGCGTCGGAGCTGACCACGGCGCAGGGCGCCTATCTGGCCACCCTGCTCAACGCGCCCAGCGAGTTCGACCTGGCCGCGCACCCGGAAAGCGCGCCCGCCGCCAAGGCCCGCTGGAACTACGTCCTCGACGGGATGGTCAAGGAACACTGGCTCACCGCCTCCCAGCGCGGTGCCACGCACTTCCCGGCCATCGGCAAGCCCAAGCCCACCGCCAGCAAGGCCGGCCAGCGCGGCTACATCGTCGAAGCCGTCAACCAGTACCTGGACGAGCACCACATCGTGGACTCCGACTCGCTGCGGCTCGGCGGATACCGCATCGTCACCAGCATCCAGAAGCCGAAGGAGGACGCCTTCGTCACCGCCGCGCAGAAGAACATCTACGACCGGCTCGGCCACACCGCCGCCGACAAGTACGTGCGGGCCGGCGGCGCCTCCATCGACCCGGCGACCGGCGACGTCGTCGCGCTCTACGGCGGCATCGACTACACCAAGCAGTACGTCAGCAGTGCCACCAACGCGACCTATCCCCCCGGCTCCACCTTCAAGCCGGTGGTGCTGACCGCCGCCCTCCAGCACGGCTCCAAGACCCAGGACGGCGACCCCATCACCCCCACCACGGTCTACGACGGCGAGAACAAGCGCCCCGTGGTCGGCCCCGACGGCCCCGTCGGCTACGCGCCGGAGAACGAGGACAAGAAGAGCTACGGCCGGATAAACGTCACCCGGGCCATGGACCAGTCCGTCAACGCCGTCTACGCCCAGATGGCGCAGGACGTCGGCACCCAGAAGGTCATCGACACCGCCGGTGAACTCGGCATGCCCGACGACGTCAAGATCCCCACCACCCCCGCGATGGCCCTCGGCTCCTTCGGCGCCAGCCCGCTGGACATGGCCCAGGTCTACGCCACCCTCGCCGACCACGGCCGGCAGGTCCCGTACACCCTGGTGCTCAAGGTCACCAAGGACGGCAACGACCTGACGCTGCCCAAGCGGGAGGCCCGGCAGACCGTGCCCCGGGAGGCCGCCGACACCGTCACCTCCGTGCTGCGCAGCGTCGTGGAGAGCCCGCACGGCACCGCCACCGCCGCCCAGGACTCCGGCTGGCCGTCCGCGGCCAAGACCGGCACCGCGGAGAACGACATAGCCGCCTGGTTCGCCGGCTACACCCCGAAGCTGGCCACCGTGGTCGCCGTCCTCGGCATGAACCCGGACACCGGCAAGCAGGAACCGCTCTACCACGCCCTGGACCAGGCACGGATCAACGGCGGCGGGGCACCCGGCAAGGTCTGGGCGTCCTACACCGCGGCCGCGCTGCGCGACGTCCCCGTCAAGGACTTCGACCTGCAGGTGACGAAGGAGCTGCCGCCGGATCCCCAGGAATCCGACCCGCCGGCCACCGACCAGCCGACGACGTCGCAGCCGACGACCAGCGAGCCCCCGCCGAGCAGCGAACCTCCGGCCAGCTCGTCGCCGAGCACCCCGCCGGCCGGCACGACGGAACCGACGCACACGACGGGCCCGACATCCCAGCCGCCGCCCGACCCGACCACCGCGCCGCCGACGCTGAACCCGGTCGGCGGCATCGCCGGCGGGACCCGCCCGACCAGGCAGAGCGGTTAGGGCCTGTCACACGCACCGGCAGCCGTGGACCTCACAGATACAGGCCGGTGGAGTCGTCGGAGCCCTGGAGGCGCTCGGCGGCGACCGCGTGCAGGTCGCGCTCCCGCATCAGGACGTACCCCACTCCCCGCACCTCGACCTCGGCCCGGTCCTCCGGGTCGTACAGCACCCGGTCGCCGACCTCCACGGTCCGCACGTTCTGCCCCACCGCGACGACCTCGGCCCACGCCAGCCGCCGCCCCACGGCGGCGGTCGCCGGGATCAGGATCCCGCCGCCGCTGCGCCGCTCGCCCTCACCCGCCTCGTGCCGCACCAGCACGCGGTCGTGGAGCATCCGGATGGGCAGCTTGTCGTGCTCACTGTTCGACCTCACGCGCACGACGTTACCGGCGGCGCCGCCGCACCGAGAGACCGGCCACCGCGGCGGCGATCCCGACGACCGCCAGCGCGGCCGGCACGATGCGCTCGGGCCGCGGGGCGCCGTCGTTGCGGACGAACGGCGCTTTCGCCCGGCCGACCGCACGGTTCACGGCGACGTAAGCCTGCCCCACCGTACGGTCCACCGCGGAGACGGCCTTGGCCTTCGCGTCCCGCGCGATCGTCACCGGGTGCACCCGCACCGCTAGCTCGTCCAGCACCACCGCGAGGTCCTGCCGCCTGCGGGTGATCTCCGCCTCGATCTGAGCGGGCGTCCTGACGTCGTCCGACACCGCGTCGCCTCCATCGCCTGATTAAGTAGCGTTCGGACAGTCTGTCAGTACGACGCGGCCCACGCCTCGTCGGCACCCCCGTTTGACTGAGGAGCTTCCCATGGCCGAGCGCCTGTCACCCGGCGACCCCGCCCCCGACTTCACCCTCAAGGACGCGGACGGCAAGGACGTCTCCCTCGCCGACCACCGCGGCCGCAAGGTCATCGTCTACTTCTACCCCGCCGCCATGACCCCCGGCTGTACCAAGGAGGCCTGCGACTTCACCGACAACCTCGACCAGCTGGCCACCGCCGGCTACGACGTCCTCGGCATCTCCCCCGACCTCCCCGACAAGCTCGCCAAGTTCCGCACGAAGGAATCCCTCCGCGTCACCCTGCTGTCCGACCCCGACCGCGCCGCCCTCACCGCCTACGCCGCCTACGGCGAGAAGATGAACTACGGCAAGAAGATGACGGGCGTCATCCGCTCCACGGTCATCGTCGACGAGGAGGGCAAGGTCGCCCACGCCTTCTACAACGTCCGCGCGACGGGCCACGTGGCGAAGCTGATCCGCGACCTGGGCGTGTGACGGCCCGTAACCGGGCGGGCCGAGCTTCGTTACTCCGTACGGGGCGCGAACAGGTGCCCGAGGAACGGAGGGAACGTGGCCGTCAGGTACACGCGCGAGTTGCTGGAGGAGGCCGCCCGGGTGACGTGCCACCTGGACGATGCGGTCAGGCACTGCGGAGGCAGCCCGACGCCTGGCAGCAGACGCTATCTGCGCCGGAAGTTGACCGAGGCGGGGATCGATGTCTCGCACTTCGCCACCGGCCGGGTGCGGCACACCGAGAGCCGCCTGCGGGCGGCCGTCGCCGCCTCGTCGAGCATCAAGGACGTCGTACGGCATCTGGGCATCAGCCAGGTGGGCGGCAATCACACCCACATCAGCCGGCGGATAGCCGCGCTGGGTATCGACACCGGTCATTTCAGCCGGTCGGCAGGGCGGTCACCGGGCGGCGGCCGATCCGACCCGCTGCACATGCGCGCGCCCGAGCGGGGAAGAGTTCCCGGCCGACGGCTCCGGCGTGCCCTGCTCGCCGCCGGAGTGGCCGAGGAGTGCGCCATGTGCGGCATCGGACCGGAGTGGAACGGTCGGCCGATCGTGCTCGAAGTCGACCACGTCAGTGGCGAGTGGTGGGACAACCGCCCGCGGAACCTGCGGCTCCTGTGCCCCAACTGCCACGCCGTCACGGACACTTACCGCGGACGCAAGAGGCCGTCCAGGTGACCGGGGCGAGGCGTGGGCCCGAGCACATCCCACGGGAGGCGTGCGAGGCGGCGGTCGCGTCGGCGGTGAGCCTTGCCGGGGCGCTGCGGCATCTCGGCATCCGCGGCACCGGGGCGGCTCGCGCGCGGCTGCGGCGCAGTCTGTCGGCCCACGGGATCCCTACCGACCACTTCACCGGCCAGGGCCACACCCGCGGCAAGGTGTCGCCGCAACGGAAGTCCGCCGAGCAGATCCTCCAGCCGTGCGAACCAGGGGCGAACCGTACGAAGACGGTGCTGCTGCGGCGTGCGCTCGACGAGTCGGGCATGCCGCACCGCTGCGCCGAGTGCGGCACCGGCGACCGCTGGCAGGGCAGACGACTGGTACTGGAGATCGACCACGTCAACGGGGACCGGCTGGACAACCGCCGGGCGAACCTGCGCTACCTGTGCCCGTCATGCCACAGCCAGACCCGTACGTTCTCCGTCAGATCGCGTCGGCCGGCCACGTAGGACGACCCAGTAGAGTAGCCGCGGCGGGCCCGTACCCCAGCTGGCAAGAGGGCGCCGGTTTAGGTCCGGTGTGTCGTGGGTTCGAGTCCCACCGGGCCCACCGCCGGGGCGCGACACTCATCGAGTGCCGCGCCCCGCTGCGTGCTCAGCCCAGGAGTTCGGCCACCGTCGGGGCCAGGGCGCGGAAGGCCTTGCCGCGGTGGCTGATGGCGTTCTTCTCCGCGGGGGTCAGTTCGGCGCAGGTGCGGGTGTCGCCGTCGGGCTGGAGGATCGGGTCGTAGCCGAAGCCGCCGGTGCCGGCGGGGGTGTGGCGGAGGGTGCCGGTCAGGCGTGCCTCGGCGACGCGGGTGGTGCCGTCGGGGAGGGCCAGGGCGGCGGCGCAGGCGAAGTGGGCGGCGCGGTGGGGGGTGTCGATGTCGCCGAGTTGCGCGAGGAGCAGGGCGAGGTTGGCGGCGTCGTCGCCGTGGCGTCCCGCCCAGCGGGCGGAGAAGATGCCGGGGGCGCCGCCGAGGACGTCGACGCACAGGCCCGAGTCGTCGGCGACGGCGGGCAGCCCGGTGGCCTCGGCGAGGGCGCGCGCCTTGAGCAGGGCGTTCTCGGCGAAGGTGACGCCGGTCTCCTTGACGTCGGGGATGTCCGGGTAGGCGTCGGCCCCCACGAGGTCGACGTCGAGTCCGGCGCCGGCGAGGATCGCCCGGAGTTCGACGACCTTGTGGGCATTGCGGGTGGCGAGTACGAGGCGGCGGGTCATGGGGGAGATTATTCCCGGCCTGCCGGGCCGGCCGTTGCGGGTGGCGGCGGTGGCTTCGCCCGCAACGGCCCGCCGGCGGCCCGGTCAGCCCTGGGTGGCCGCCAGTGCCGCCAGCTGGGCCGCGGTCAGCTCGGCGCAGCCGCCGACGGCCAGCGCGAGCAGGGCGTCGAGTTCGGCGCGGTCGAAGGGCTGGCCCTCGGCAGTGCCCTGGACCTCGACGAAGCGGCCGTCGCCGGTGCAGACGACGTTCATGTCGGTCTCGGCTTTGACGTCTTCCTCGTAGGCGAGGTCGAGCAGCGGTACGCCGCCGACGATGCCGACGCTGACGGCGGCGACCGTGCCGGTCAGGGGGCGGGACTTGGCCTTGATGAAGTGGTTGTTCTGCATCCAGGTGACGGCGTCGGCGAGGGCGACGTAGGCGCCGGTGATCGCGGCGGTGCGGGTGCCGCCGTCGGCCTGCAGGACGTCGCAGTCCAGGACGACGGTGTTCTCGCCGAGGGCCTTGTAGTCGATGACGGCGCGCAGGGAGCGGCCGATGAGGCGGGAGATCTCGTGGGTGCGGCCGCCGATCCTGCCGCGGACGGACTCGCGGTCGCCGCGGGTGTTGGTGGCGCGCGGCAGCATCGCGTACTCGGCGGTGACCCAGCCTTCGCCGCTGCCCTTGCGCCATCTGGGGACGCCCTGGGTGGCGCTGGCGCTGCACAGGACGCGGGTGTCGCCGAACGACACGAGGACCGAGCCTTCCGCGTGCTTGCTCCAGCTGCGCTCGATGCTGACGGTGCGGAGCTGATCCGGCCTGCGGCCGTCGAAACGTGACATCCCCCGAGCCTATCCGGGTGAACGCGGGGCCGGTTCCGCCCCTGGTGCCCGGTGCGCCCCGGCATGGGGCCGCCCCGGGCCCGGGGAGGGCGCGGGGCGGGGTGTGGGAGCCCGAGGGCTACATCATGTCCTCGATGTCGGAGGCGATCGGGTCGGCGTCGGTGCCGATGACGACCTGGATCGCCGTGCCCATCTTGACGACGCCGTGGGCGCCCGCGGCCTTGAGCGCGGCCTCGTCGACGAGGGAGGGGTCGCGGACCTCGGTGCGGAGCCGGGTGATGCAGCCCTCGACCTCTTCGATGTTGTCGAGTCCGCCGAGCCCGGCGACGATCTTCTCTGCCTTGGTGGCCATCTGAGTCTCCCTGTGTCTCTGACCCACCGCGGGTCCGTTATGTCACGGTAACGCACGGTTGGCCCAACTTCACGGGCGGTTGACCGCCCGGTGGACCACCATGTCGATCATGGACGCCGGTCTCCCGCACCCCCAAGTGGTCTACACCACTGTACGCGACCACCCCCGCCGCGGCGGTCCCGGGTGAGCGCCGCGGACGCCACCGCCGGGGCCTCCCGCCGCAGCTGGGGCAGCAGGTTCTTCCAGGGCCTGCAGAAGATGGGACGCAGCCTCCAGCTGCCGATCGCCGTGCTGCCGGCGGCCGGCATCATCACCCGGCTCGGCCAGCCCGACGTCTTCGGCAGCCAGGGCCTGGGCTGGGACCGGCTGTCCAAGGTCTTCGTGGGCGCGGGCGGCGCGCTGCTCGACGGCAACTTCGGGCTGCCGCTGCTGTTCTGCGTCGGCGTGGCCATCGGCATGGCGAAGAAGTCCGACGGCTCCACCGCGCTCGCCGCGGTCGCCGGCTACCTGGTCTTCTTCGGCGTCCTCACCCGCTTCCCCAAGGACTGCCCGCAGGGCGCCACCTTCACCCAGCTCGGCCAGCTGGCCGGCGCCTGCACCCTCAAGGACGGCACCACCACGCTCGCGGAGTTCCAGACCCCGGGCGTCTTCGGCGGCATCGTGATGGGCCTGCTCACCGCGTACCTGTGGCAGCGCTTCCACCGCACCAAGCTCCCCGACTGGCTCGGCTTCTTCAACGGCCGCCGCCTGGTGCCGATCATCATGGCCGGGGTCGCGATCGTCTTCGCGGTCATCTGCCTGTGGATCTGGCCGCCGATCGGCGACGGCCTGACCAGCTTCAGCAAGAAGCTGGTCGACCTGGGCTCGTGGGGCGCCGGCATCTTCGGCGTGGCCAACCGGGCGCTGCTCACGGTGGGCCTGCACCAGTTCCTGAACACCTTCGTGTGGTTCCAGTTCGGCGACTTCACCAAGCCGGACGGCACGGTCGTGCACGGCGACATCCCGCGCTTCCTGGCCGGCGACCCTTCGGCCGGGCAGTTCCAGACCGGCTTCTTCCCGATCATGATGTTCGCGCTGCCGGCCGCCGCGCTGGCCATGACGCACACCGCAAGACCGGACCGCCGCAAGGAGGTCGGGGGCCTGATGCTGTCGGTGGCGCTGACCTCGTTCGCCACCGGCATCACCGAGCCGATCGAGTACTCGCTCCTCTTCATCGCACCCGGGCTGTACGCGATCCACGCGCTGCTGACCGGCGTGTCGATGGCGCTGTGCTGGGGCCTGGGCATCAAGGACGGCTTCAGCTTCTCGGCCGGCCTGATCGACTACGTCATCAACTGGAACCTGGCCACCAAGCCGTATCTGATCCTGGTGATCGGCGCGGGCTTCGCGGTCCTCTACTACCTGCTCTTCCGCTTCGTCATCCTGCGCTTCAACCTGAGAACTCCGGGCCGCGAACCGGCGGAACTGGGCGAGGAGATGGAGCGGGACAACATCAAGTAGCGCCACCGCCCGTAGCGGGCGCGCGCACGTTGGGTAAGACCCCCTGGTCAGCGGACCGGGGGGTCTTCGCTATGCGTGAGCGATGTGACGCAGAGCACGCGGAATCGTGGATTCCTTTACGTGCATCCGACGTGCTACAAAAGGTCTACACCACTGAGTGGTATAGACCACGGAGGATTTCGATGACTACGGCCACGGCCACCGACGCCGCTCCCGCGGCACCCCCGAAAAAGCGGGGTTCCGGGATTTTCCAGGGCCTGCAGAAGATCGGCCGCAGCCTGCAGCTGCCGATCGCGGTCCTGCCCGCCGCCGGCATCATGGTCCGGCTGGGCCAGTCGGACGTCTTCGGCAGCGACGGCCTGGGCTGGGACAAGGTCGCGTCCGTCTTCGCCAACGCCGGCGGTGCGCTGACCGGCGCCCTGCCGATGCTGTTCTGCATAGGCGTGGCCATCGGCTTCGCGAAGAAGTCCGACGGCTCCACCGCACTGGCCGCCCTCGTCGGCTTCCTGGTCTACACCAAGGTGCTCCAGGCCTTCCCCGTGCACGACGCGGTGATCAACACCACCGCCAACAAGGGCATCGACATCGCCGCGGTCTACAACGACCCGGGCGTGCTCGGCGGCATCATCATGGGCCTGCTGTCCGCCGTCGTCTGGCAGCGCTTCCACCGCACGAAGCTCCCCGACTGGCTCGGCTTCTTCAACGGCCGCCGCCTGGTGCCGATCATCATGGCCTTCGTCGGCCTGGTCATCGGTGTCTTCTTCGGCCTGGTCTGGGAGCCGATCGGCGAGGGCATCACGCACTTCGGCAACTGGATGACGGGCCTGGGCCCGGGCGGCGCCGCCCTCTTCGGCGGTGTGAACCGCGCGCTGATCCCGGTCGGCATGCACCAGTTCGTCAATGCCGTGGCCTGGTTCCAGATCGGTGACTTCACCGACGCCTCCGGCACCGTCGTGCACGGTGACATCCCGCGCTTCCTGGCGGGCGACCACACCGCGGGCATGTTCCAGTCCGGCTTCTTCCCGATCATGATGTTCGGCCTGCCGGCCGCCGCGCTGGCCATGGCGCACACGGCGCGTCCCGAGCGCCGCAAGGCCGTCCTCGGCATGATGGTGTCCATCGGCCTGACCTCGTTCGTGACCGGTGTCACCGAGCCGATCGAGTTCTCGTTCATGTTCATCGCGCCGGTGCTGTACGTGATCCACATCCTGCTGACCGCGGCGTCGATGGCGATCACCTGGGGCCTGGGCGTGCACGCCGGCTTCAACTTCTCGGCCGGTCTGATCGACTACGCGATCAACTGGAGCCACGCCACCAGGCCATGGCTGATCATCCCGATCGGTCTGGTGTTCGCGGTGATCTACTACTTCGTCTTCCGCTTCGCGATCCTGAAGTTCAACCTCAAGACCCCGGGCCGCGAGCCCGAGGAGGAGATCGAGGACCTGACCAAGTAGGTCGGCCGGCAGGTCGGCCCACGCGGGGACGTACGAGGGCGGGCGCCCGGTCTACAGCTCGTAGACCGCGCCCGCCTTCGCCAGTTCCACCGGGCCGCCGAAGGCCGCCTGGGCGTCGCGGAGGTTGGCGGCGGGGCTGGTCCACGGGGGGATGTGGGTCAGGACCAGGCGGGAGACGCCGGCGCGGGCGGCGATCTGGCCGGCCTCGCGGCCGTTGAGGTGCAGCTCGGGGATGTCCTCCTTGCCGGCGGTGAAGGACGCCTCGCACAGGAAGAGGTCGGCGCCCTCGGCGAGCGTGTCCAGCGCGTCGCACGGGCCGGTGTCGCCGGAGTAGGCGAGCGTGCGGCCCTGGTAGCCGAGCCGGAAGCCGTAGGCCTCGACGGGGTGGCTGACCAGGTCGGTGGTGACGTCGAAGGGGCCGAGCCGGAAGGTGCCGGGCCGCAGGGTGCGGAAGTCGAAGACCTCGCTCATGCACTTCTCGTCGGGTACGTCCCCGTAGGCGATGTTCAGCCGCCGTTCGGTGCCGTCCGGGCCGTAGACGGGGATCGCGGCGGCCGGGCCGCCGTCGTGCCGGTAGTAGCGGGCGACGAAGTAGCCGCACATGTCGATGCAGTGGTCGGCGTGCAGATGGCTCAGCACGACCGCGTCCAGGTCGTACAGCCCGACGTGGCGCTGCAGTTCGCCCAGGGCGCCGTTGCCCATGTCGATCAGCAGCCGGAAGCCGTCGGCCTCGACGAGATAGCTCGAACAAGCCGAGTCCGCGGACGGGAACGATCCCGAGCAGCCGACGACGGTGAGCTTCATTGCGGAAAACACCTCCGTGGGCACGCCGCATCCACCCCATTCCTGGAGGGGTGGGGGGATTGGCGGAAAGCGGTCCGCCGTGTCTTGCGAGGGTAAAGCGCAAGACAGCGCGCTGGGCCTCCGCGGCGCCCCGTTGTGGGCGGAATCACCAGTCCGGGGGGTCTTTTACGTCCCGTACGGCCGCACTTGGCGCTTTGTGCTCGGCTGCCGGAGGCGGCAGGGTGCGGTGGGACCGCGGGGTGCGGTACGCCGGACGGGGGTGCCCCCGCCCGGCGGCGCGGGGCCTCAGGCCCAGAGCTGGCCGTGCAGCGCGGCCACCGCGGCCTCGGTGGTCGGGGCGGTGTAGATTCCGGTCGACAGGTACTTCCAGCCGCCGTCGGCGACGACGAAGACCACGTCCGCGCGCTCGCCGGCCCGTTCGGCCTTCGCGGCGACGCCGAGCGCGGCGTGCAGCGCGGCGCCGGTGGACACGCCCGCGAAGATGCCCTCCTGCTGGAGCAGTTCGCGGGTGCGCAGCACCGCGTCCTGCGAGCCGACGGAGAAGCGGGTGGTGAGCACGGTCTCGTCGTACAGCTCGGGCACGAAGCCCTCGTCGAGGTTGCGCAGCCCGTAGACCAGGTCGTCGTAGCGCGGTTCCGCGGCGACGATCGCCACGCCGGGGACCTTCTCGCGCAGGTAGCGGCCGACGCCCATCAGGGTGCCGGTGGTGCCGAGGCCCGCGACGAAGTGGGTGATGGTCGGGAGGTCGGCGAGGATCTCCGGGCCGGTGGTGGTGTAGTGGGCGCCGGCGTTGGCGGGGTTGCCGTACTGGTAGAGCATCACCCAGTCGGGGTGCTCGGCCGCCAGCTCCTTGGCGACCCGCACGGCGGTGTTGGAGCCGCCGGCCGCGGGCGAGGAGATGATCTCTGCGCCCCACATGGTGAGCAGTTCGCGGCGCTCGGATGAGGTGTTCTCGGGCATCACGCAGACGATGCGGTAGCCCTTGAGCCGGGCGGCCATCGCCAGCGAGATGCCGGTGTTGCCGGAGGTCGGCTCCAGGATGGTGCAGCCGGGGGTGAGCCGCCCCTCGGCCTCGGCCTGCTCGACCATGTGCAGGGCCGGGCGGTCCTTGACCGAGCCGGTGGGGTTGCGGTCCTCCAGCTTCGCCCAGACGCTCACCGCGTCGGACGGTGACAGGCGCGGCAGGCGGACCAGCGGGGTGTTGCCGACCGCCGCCAGCGGGCTGTCGTACCGCATCAGGCCATGCCTCCGGCGACCGCGGGCAGGATCGTCACGCTGTCGCCGTCGGCGAGCTCGGTGGCGATGCCCTTCAGGAAGCGGACGTCCTCGTCGTTGAGGTAGACGTTGACGAAGCGGCGCAGCTCGCCGCCGTCGACGACCCGCTCGCGCAGGCCCGCGTGCCGGGTGTCGAGGTCGGCGAGCAGCTCGTCGAGCGTGCTGCCCGCACCTTCGACCGACTTCTCGCCGTCGGTGTAGGTGCGGAGGATGGTGGGGATGCGGACCTCGATGGCCATGTCTGCGCTCCAGTGAGTGCGTGGGGTGCGGTGGCGTGCGGGACGTGTGTCCGTGGCGCGGGGCTGGGCTGCGGTGCGTGCGGGCCGTACGGGGTGCGTGCGGGGCGTGCGTGCGGTGCTGCGGTCAGGCGCGCGGACACGCCGCGCTCGTGCGGCGGCACAGGTCGACGTGCAGCCGCGCCACGAGCAGCGTGCCCGGCGCTTTCTCGCTCACGTCGGAGGGAACCATGGGCTCATCGTATCGATTCCCCGAACCGGGCCGAGGCGCGCGTCTCGGCATCCGGGACGTCAGGCGTACGAAGCCACTACTTTGACCGGTTCTTCGGTGACGGCGCCGTCCACGATGCGGAACGAGCGGAACTGGAAGTCCTCCGCGGTCGACACCAGGACGTAGTGGGCGCCCGGCTCGTTGGCGTAGGAGATGTCGGTGCGGGACGGGTACGCCTCGGTCGCGGTGTGCGAGTGGTAGACGATCACCGGCTCCTCGTCCCGGTCGTCCAGGTCGCGGTAGAGCTTGAGCAGGTCGGTGGAGTCGAACTCGTAGAAGGTCGGGGAGCGGGCCGCGTTCAGCATCGGGATGAACCGCTCGGGCCGGCCGCTGCCCTCCGGCCCCGCCACGATGCCGCAGGCCTCGTCGGGGTGGTCGGCGCGGGCGTGGGCCACGATCGCGTCGTACAGCTCCTGGGTGATGGTCAGCATGCGGGAAAAGTAACAGGGGCGCCCGCGGCTGCGGCAGGGCGCTGCCCCCTCCCGCGGGGCCTGCCCGGCCGGCTCGCGGGCCGGCTCACAGCGCGGCCGCGTCCGGCGCCGTCTGCGGGCCGCCCGGCAGCCCCGTCCCCGGCACCGGCGGCACGTGGGCGCGGCGGGCGAAGGCGGCCGGGTTGCGCCGTTTGAGTGCCCGGTAGCCGACCGCGAGGGCGGCGAACCACAGCGGCACGCCGTAGAGGGAGATCCGCGCCTGGCTGTCGGCGCCGATCAGCACCACCACGGCGGCCAGGAAGCCCAGCGCCGCCCAGCTGGCGGCGGCGCCGCCGGGGGCGGTGAACCAGGCAGGGGCGGCCCGCCCGGCGCGCACGGCAGCCCGGTAGCGGATGTGCGAGCTGAGGATGACGCCCCAGGTCCACACCCCGGCGACCGTGGCGAAGGCGGTGATGTACGTGAACGCGCCTGCCGGGTCGACGTAGTTGAGCCACACCCCGATGCCCATCATGGCCACCGAGGCGAGGATGCCGGCCGCAGGGGTGCGGCGGGCCGTCAGCCGGCCGAAGATCCGCGGCCCCTGGCCGTTGACGGCCAGGTCGCGCAGCATCCGGCCGGTCGAGTACATCCCGGAGTTGCACGAGGACAGGGCGGCGGACAGCACCACGAAGTTGACGATGGCCGCGCCGAAGGGGATGCCGATCTTGGCGAAGGCGGCCACGAACGGGCTGACGCCGGGCCGGAATTCGGTCCAGGACACCACGCAGAGGATCACGGCGAGCGCGCCGACGTAGAAGAGCACGATGCGCCACGGCAGGGTGTTGATGGCCCGGGGAAGGGTCTCGCGCGGGTTGCGCGCCTCCCCCGCGGTCACGCCCACGAGTTCGACCGCGACGTAGGCGAACATCACGATCTGCAGGGTCAGCAGCGAGCGGCCGACTCCGTGGGGGAAGAAGCCGCCGTCCTGCCACAGGTGGCCGACCGACGCGGTGTCACCGGCCGCGGAGAGCCCCAGGGTCAGCACGCCGACGCCGATCACGATCATCCCGAGGATCGCGGTGACCTTGATCATCGACAGCCAGAACTCCACCTCGCCGAAGAGCTTCACCGAGATCAGGTTGGCCGCGAAGAGCAGCACCAGGAAGCCGGCGGCCGCGCTCCACTGCGGCACCTGCGGCCACCAGTAGGCCAGATACGTGGCGGCGGCGGTCACTTCGGCCATTCCGGTGACGACCCACATCAGCCAGTACGTCCAGCCGGTGGCGTAGCCGGCGAACGGGCCGAGGAACTCGCGGGCGTAGTCGGCGAAGGAGCCCGACACGGGCCGGTAGGTGAGCAGTTCGCCCAGTGCCCGCATGATCGCGAAGACGGCGACGCCGGCGACCGCGTACATCAGGACGAGGCTGGGGCCGGCCTGGTGGATGGCGCGGCCGGCGCCGAGGAATAGCCCGGTGCCGATGGCGCCGCCGATCGCGATCATCTGGATCTGCCGGCTGCCGAGGCCGCGCTCGTAGTCCTCGTCCGGCCCGGTCTCGCGCACCGCGCCCTTCACGTCCGTCATGACCGGATTCGTACCACGCGGGCGCGGCGCCGAAATCCCGGCTGCGCCACCCGAGGGGGTCCCGGCAGGCGCACCCGGCGGGGGCGGTTACGGCATCAGGGTCTCGACCAGTGACTCCTGGAGCGCGCCGAGCCACAGGTAGGCGACCACCATCGGCTTGCGCTCGTCGTCGTCCGGCAGGTGGTAGAGGCCGTTGTCGTCGTCCTCGGTGATGTCCAGATACGCGCCGATGGTCAGCCGTAGGTCGTTCATGGTGCCCAGCCACTGGCGGGACTCCTCCGGCGTCAGCTCGACCACCGGGCCGCCGCGGTCCAGGCAGCGCACCATCGCCAGGGCGTCGTCGCGCTTGCGGGCCCGCAGGTCGTTCTCGGTGAAGCGGCGGAAGTCCGAGGCGTCCGCCTGCTCCTCGTACGCGTCGGGGAACAGCCTGGCCAGCGCCGGATCCTCCGGCGGCTTGCTCGGCCCCTCGGTGAACAGCTCGGCGAGCGGGTCGGCGTCCGCGTCGGCCGCGCCGGGCCCGGGGCCGACCAGTTCGAGCAGCTGGACGACCAGCGAGCGGAGGATGGAGATCTCGCCGTCCTCCAGCGCGATGGCCGCGCCGCCGCCGGGCCTGGCCTCGAAGGAGCCCGGTCGGGGCCGCCTGCGGCCCATCAGCGGTCCTGCGACAGGGTCGCCCACAGGCCGTAGCCGTGCATCGCCTGCACGTCGCGCTCCATCTCCTCGCGGGTGCCGCTGGAGACCACGGCCCTGCCCTTGTAGTGGACGTCCTCCATGAGCTTGGTCGCCTTGCCCTTCGAGTAGCCGAAGTACGTCTGAAAGACGTAGGTCACGTAGCTCATCAGGTTGACCGGGTCGTTGTGCACGAGCGTCACCCACGGAACGTCCGGTTCGGGGACCGCGAAAGGCGCTTCGCCGGACTCGGGGCGTTCGGTCCTGGACGGTTCGACTGGGGCGACACTCATCACAGGTTCCATGCTGCCGCTCATGTGGGGTCTCGCACAAATGGGCGTGCTCGCGAGGGTGCCCTCGCCTCGCCGGGGCGGTGTGAGGGCACGCACAGCCGCGACATCTCGTCAGTCTGACGAGATAGGGGGTAGCATCCCGGTCATGAGCACAGCAGAGCTGGGACTGCCGGTGGACGTGCCCTCCACCGCGCTTTTCACCGACCGCTACGAGCTGACCATGCTGCAGGCGGCGCTGCGCAGCGGCGCCGCCGGGCGCCGCTCGGTCTTCGAGGCCTTCACCCGCCGGCTGCCCGAGGGCCGCCGCTACGGCGTCGTCGCCGGCACCGGACGGGTGCTGGACGCGGTCGAGAACTTCCGCTTCGACGCGCCCGTCCTGGACTTCCTGCGCCGCGAGCACGTGGTGGACGACCAGACGCTCGACTGGCTGGCCGGATACCGCTTCACCGGCGACATCTGGGGCTATCCCGAGGGCGAGGTCTACTTCCCCGGCTCGCCGATCCTGCGGGTCGAGGGCACCTTCGCCGAGGCGGTGCTGCTGGAGACGGTGATCCTGTCGATCCTCAACCACGACTCGGCCATCGCGGCCGCCGCCTCCCGGATGGCCGTCGCCGCCGGCGGGCGCCCGCTGATGGAGATGGGCGCCAGGCGCACCCACGAGCTGGCGGCCGTCGCCGCCTCCCGGGCGGCCTACATCGGCGGCTTCCGGACCTCCTCCAACCTCGCGGCGGGCTTCCGCTACGGCATCCCCACCGTCGGCACCAGCGCCCACGCCTTCACCCTGCTGCACGACACCGAGCGGGACGCCTTCACCGCGCAGGTCGTCTCGCTGGGCCGCGGCACCACGCTGCTGGTCGACACCTACGACGTGGCGACCGCGGTACGGGCCGCCGTCGACATCGCGGGACCCGAGCTGGGCGCGGTCCGCATCGACTCGGGCGACCTGCTGCTGCTCGCCCACCGGGTGCGCCAGCAGCTGGACGACCTCGGGGCGAAGGACACCAAGATCGTGGTCACCTCGGACCTGGACGAGTACGCGATCGCGTCGCTGGCCGCGGCGCCGGTCGACTCCTACGGGGTCGGCACCTCGCTGGTGACCGGCAGCGGGCACCCGACCTGCTCGATGGTCTACAAGCTGGTCGCCCGCGCGGCCGACGACGAGCCACTGGTGCCGGTGGCGAAGAAGTCGATGGGCGGCAAGACGAGCGTCGGCGGCCGCAAGTGGGCCGCCCGCCGGGTGGACGAGGACGGCGTCGCCGCCGCCGAGGTCGTCGGCAGCGGCCCGATCCCCGAGGACCTGGCCGGCCACCAGCTGCTCGTCCCCCTGGTGCGCGGCGGCGAGATCGTCGGCCGCGAGCCCCTCGACGCGGCCCGGCTGCGCCACATCGAGGCCCGCGCCGGCCTCCCGGCGTCCGCGACCCAGCTCTCCCGCGGCGAGCCGGTCCTGCCCACCGAGGTGCTCGGATAGCCCCCGGCAATGTGCGGGGCTTCCCGCGGCGGGGGAGAATCCCTACGCTCAGGCCGTATCCACCCACCGCCGAAAGGGCAAAATGCACCGCGCACTGATCGTCGTCGACGTGCAGAACGACTTCTGCGAGGGAGGCAGTCTCGCGGTCGCCGGAGGGGCGGACGTGGCCGCCGCGGTCACGGACCTGATCGGGGAGGCGGCCGGGAGCTACCGGCACGTGGTGGCCACCCGGGACCACCACGTCGACCCGGGGGACCACTTCTCGGCCGAGCCGGACTTCGTCACCTCGTGGCCGGTGCACTGCGTGGCGGGGACCGAGGGGGTCGGGTTCCACCCGAATTTCGCCCCCGCAGTGGCCTCCGGCGCGGTGGACGCGGTCTTCGACAAGGGCGCCTACGCGGCGGCCTACAGCGGCTTCGAGGGCCGGGACGAGAACGGCGCGGACCTGGCGGGCTGGCTGCGGGAGCGCGACGTCAGCGAGGTGGACGTGGTGGGCATCGCCACCGACCACTGCGTGCGGGCCACGGCCCTGGACGCGGCCAGGGAGGGCTTCACGACCCGCGTGCTGGTCGCGCTGACCGCCGGGGTGGCCGAGGAGACCACCGAGAAGGCGCTGGCCGAGCTGCGGACGGCGGGCGTCGGCCTGGTGCAGGCCTAGGGCCTGTCCGGCGGATCTTGGCGGATCAGCCTGCGGCGTCCGGTGCCGTACATCGCAAGGCGGAGAATCGTCCTCGTACCGGGTCGTACAAGGATGATTCGACAACGCAGCGAGGTGCGGTGCCGGGCGTCGCAGGCCCGGCAAGATCCGCCGGACAGGCCCTAGACAGGCCCTAGACGCGGTTCAGCGTCGAGATCGGGTGCCAGGGGTCGGACGTCCTGGCGCGGTGGTCGCGCCAGACGAGGCCGTCCGGGTGGTGCAGCACCGCGGTGATCTCGTCCGGGGTGGGCGGCTCGGCATTGCCCGTCAGGCGGGTGCCGCGGAAGCCCAGGTTGCTGAGCCGGGTCAGCGCGCGCTGCCTGTTCAGGGCGTGCACCACGACCCGTACGGTGTGCGCCGGGTCGGCAGGGTGCGCCAGCACGAGGGCGACGACGACCGTGCCGCTCGGCAGCTTGACGAAACCTCCGACGGCCATGCTCACATCTTCCGCGGTTCGGCCGCCGCCCACCAGCAGGCGACGGCCGAACGCGGGATGACCGCGGGTGTGACAGCGGATGGCGTCAGCGGTGCGCGGGCCCGACCTGGAGCGTCATCGTGCTGCCGCTGAGCGGCTCGGCGACGATGGTGATCCGGGTGTTCGTGTCGGGCACCTGCACGCTGCCGTACGGGTTACTGGCGTACCAGTAGGTCCCGGAGTGGTCGTCGAAGACCGGCGAGCCGAGCTTCGCGCCGACCTTGGCGGCGACACCGTTCAGGTGCAGGGTCAGACCCTGCGTGGGGTACCAGCTGAAGGCCGAGTCGTAGGCCTGGATGCGGTTGCGCATCAGCGAGCCGTCCGACCACTTCTCCGGCTTGGCGTGGGCGTCGACCGGCAGGATCTCACCGGCACCCGGGTGCGCACCGACGTTGTTGTCGGCCTGCGAGGTGTCCCAGAGCCACACGACAAGACCGTTCTGGTAGGGGAAGTGCTCGACCTGCTTGGGCTTGCTGTTGAGCCAGCCGAAGTTGTACGGGCCGGTCGCCAGCGTCTGGTCGTAGTCGACGTACTGCCGGTTCTCCGCGATGTAGAACTCGGGGTAGTCGTTGGTGAAGGACGCGCCGATCCGGGTGAAGCCCTTGGCGGTCCAGCCGTTGTCGTCGGTCTCGGCGCCGTCGGTGACCAGGGCGGCACCGTCGGCGGTCAGGGTGATCGCGTCGGCCGTGAAGCCCTTCTGGGCCACGCCGCCGTCGGTGAGGTAGCGGAAGCGCAGCTGGATCTGCTTGCCCGCGTAGGCGTCCAGCGGGAAGGACAGGTCCTCGTACGCGCCGCTGGTGCCGGTCAGGGCCGGGGCGTTGCCGCCGTCCCTGGGCAGCGACTTGCCGTTCGCGGTGCCGTCCAGCGCGGTCCAGTTGGCGCCGCCGTCCGTGGAGGCCTCGGTGTAGAGGTAGTCGTAGTTCTCCTCGATGTCCCACCACCCCTTCAGGGTGAGCGACGCCGACGACTTGCCCGTCAGGTCCACCGAGCGCGTCAGGGTGTTCGACAGGTTGTCGCCGCTGCCGGACCACCACTGCTTGCTGCCCTCGGCGGGCTGGGTGACCGTGGTGGTGACCGTCTTGTCGGGCAGCGTGACGATCAGCGCCTGCTTGTCCTTGGTGTTGTACTCGGCGACGCCCAGCTTGGTGGTCGAGCGCGTCGCGGCCTTGGCGGTGCCGTAGTTGAGCCAGCCCAGCTGCAGCTTGTCCCAGGCGTTCATGTCGTCCGGGCGGTCGCCGATCGCGTTCTTGCCGGTGCCCATCCACGAGCCGGACGACATCAGCGTCCAGAAGGCGGTGCTGTTCTCGCCTATGTACGTGGTGTCGTACTCGTCGGGCAGGCCCAGGTCGTGGCCGTACTCGTGCGCGAAGACGCCGAGGCCGCCGTTCTCCGGCTGGAGGGTGTAGTCGCCGACCCAGATGCCGGTGTCGCCGATCTGGGTGCCGCCGGCCTTGTCGCCGGCCGGCCCGGTGCGGCCCGCGTCGTTGCCGTACGCGTACCAGCGGTGCGCCCACAGCGCGTCGGTGGCCTGGGCGCCGCCGCCGGCCGACTCGTCCTCGCCGGCGTGCACGATCTGGAAGTGGTCGATGTAGCCGTCGGGCTCGTTGAAGTTGCCGTCGCCGTCGTAGTCGTAGCGGTCCCACTGGTCGTACTGCGCCAGGTCCGCCTTGATCTGCGCGTCGGTGCGGCCCTGCGCCTTCTGGTCGGCGACATAGGCCGTGGTGGCGTCCCGGATCAGGTCCCAGGCGCTGGCGCAGATGGTGCTGCCGCAGTAGTTCGAGCCGTAGCGGGCCTCGTTCCAGGGCACCTTGACCCAGGCGGAGACCTCGCCGTCGACCGAGTAGCGGCCCGAGGACTGCTTCTCGTAGTACGTCGCCAGCGAGTCCTTGCCGGCCGCGTGCGAGAAGTACAGGTCCTGGAAGTGCTGCTGGTTGTAGTCGGCCTGCCAGGCGGTGCTGTTGTCGGCCACCGGGTCGGGCTTGGCTATCGTGTTGTGCGCCGGGCCCGCCGTGCCGCCGTACTTGGTCACCGGGGCCTCGGGGCCGTCGGGACCGTCCGGGTCGTAGGTGGTGGTGCTGTCCACCTGGTCGCCGAACTCGGCGAGGATGGTGAAGATCTTGTCGGTCTTCTCCCGGCCCAACTCGACGTACTTGCTCTTCTTGCCCTTGCCGGAGCCGAGCTGGACGACCTTGGAGGCGCCGATCTGCTGGACGGTCGCCTGCCCGGCGACCACCTGCTGCAGGGCGGCGGAGCGCTCGGCCGCCTGCTGCTTGCTGAACGGGCCCGGCAGGTCGTGTGCCTGGCTCTCCGCCGGATCGTGCCCCGAAGCCGCGGATACGGTGCCGGGCGCGTGATCCGGCGCCGCCGCGAACGCGCCCGCCGCGGTGGCGGTGGGAAGCACGCCCAGGACGGCGACGGCCAGGGCCAGGGCGGCGGGTTGGGTGATCCTCCGCTGATATCTCAAGATTATTTGACCTCCCCTTGGGAAAGGCCATTGCATCGGAGTGACGCACGAAAAAACAGATCTTGACTTGGGCATGGCAGGACAGTACGTTTACCGGTTCCACGGCTCCGCTGAGCGGACGTCAGACCCCGCAAGTGCCCTGCCGGCACAATTGCGTTGAGGTATCCGGACGCGCGTGCGACCCCGTGCGCCCCCTCGTGCACCGCGCCGTTGGTAAGGTGATGCTTACCAGGTGTCCGCCCCGGGCATGCCGAACAGGAACCACCCGTCAGCGTGCCCCCGCTTCGACGTACCCGAGGACGGTTCCCCCGATGCCACGTCCGACGACACCGCAACTCGCCTACGGTTCCCTCACCGTCGTGCTGTCCACCCTCGCGACACTGCTGCTGTCCGACGTACGCTCCGGCGCCGCGGTCGTCGCCGTGGCCGCCGGCGGGCTGCTGCTCGGACTGCTCGTCGCGGTGAGCATGACGGCGCCGGTGGCCGCCCGCCGCCGCGCCTCGCTCGGCCCGGCCCCGATTCCCCCGGCCGCCGTACCCGTCCCGCGCTCGCACGTGACGGCCGGCGCGGAATCCCGGGTGGCGGAGCGCTCGCTGCGGCGCTGACCCGCCCGCGCGGGCCATCAGACGGCGGTCACGACCACGGTCCTGGCCGCCTTCTCGTGCAGCCCCTGCCGGTACGGCTTGTCGAACAGCACCGTGATGCCGATGATCAGGAACCAGAAGCAGCTGCAGCAGAAGGCCGGGAGCCACAGGATCGCGGCGCGGACCGCGGCGGAGTTCGTCGGCGGCACGCCGCCGTCGGACAGCATCGCCGCCCGCAGGCCCATCAGCCGCTTGCCCACCGTCTGACCGGTGGACTTCGTCATGTACCACTCGTAGAGGAAGCCCAGCGCCGCCGTGAAGACACCGCCGACCGCGGACCGGCCGTAGCTGACGTCGTTGCCGTGCACGCCGCCGGCCGCCCAGTCCAGCAGGCCCGCGGGCACCAGCACGATGATGATGTCGATCACGCGGGCCAGCACTCGCCTGCCGGGGGCCGCCAGCGGGGGCATGCCGGCCAGCGGGTCCGGCTGCTGCCAGCCGCCCCCTCCCCCGCCGAAGCCGTCGCCCGGGTCGTACGGGTTGCCTCCGGCGGGGGGCGGGTTCCCGTACGGGTTCCCCGACGGCGGCGTCTGATCACTGCTCATATGCCGAGTCAATCCCGCCCCGCCCCACCCCGCCCGCCACCAAGCCCCATCCGAGCGACCCGCCCCCAGCGGCGCGGGGAACCGCGGCCAGACGGCGCCCCTCAGGGGCGCGGGGAACTGCGCGCTCGGCCCCCCACCGGCCGGTGGCCCCGAGCGAAGCGAGATGGGGGCACCCCCAGGCGAAGCTCTGGGGGAGGACCGAACAGCCCCTCACGGCCGGTGGCGACGTGCACCCCGTCGACGGCCGGCCGCGCAGGTGCCCGCTCCCCTGGGGGGGGGACCCCCTTGACGGAGGGGCGCCGGGCCGGCGGGAGGGCCCTAGGCGGCTGCGACGAAGGTGCGTGCCGCCTTGTCGTGCCAGCCCTGGCGCCACGGGCGGTCGAAAACGCACCAGGCCACGCCGACGGCGCCCACGGCGAGAACGTTGAGGACGGAGCGCAGGAGCCAGCGGCGCAGGCTCGCCCCGAAGCCGGGAGGCTGCTGCGCCTCGATGTCGAGGACCTTGAGTCCGACGAGCTTCTTGCCGAGCGTGCGGCCCCACTTGGCGGTGGGGAGGACTTCGAGGAGGAGCCCGGCGAGCAGCGCCACCACCAGGATCGCTGCCGCCTCCGCCCCGGTCGTGGCGTCGAGGAGCCAGACCTTGACCGTCTCCCCGGTCAGCTTGGCCGCGTCGACCTTGTCCTTGGCGTGGTGGTAGGCGGCGGAGCCGAGCGGCAGGGCCGCCGCCGCGGTGACCGCCGCGAAGAGCACCGTGTCGACCATCCGCGCCGCCAGCCGCCGGACCAGCCCGCCCGGACGCTCCTGCGCGCGGGCGCTGCCGAAGGGATCGTCGGCGACGGGCCGCCAGGGCGTGACGCCCTCGCGGGCCAGGTCGTGCACCTGCTCGGCCCAGGGCGCCGGCGTCTGCGCGGGTACGCCGGGGCCGCCGCCGTCCGGTGACGGCCGGCTCCGGGCGGGCGGCTCGGGGGGCGAAGGCCGCGGGTCGATCCGCGGCTGCTGGTACGCCGGCGCCCGGTGCTCGGCCTCCGGGGGCGACCCCCAGGAGATCGGCGGCAGCTCGCCGCCGCTCGCGGCGGGCGCGGGCCATGCGGCCGGAGCGGGGGCCGGTGGCTCAGCGGCGGGGGCGGGCGCCGGAGCGGGCTCAGGCGAGGGCGGGAGCGGCGGCGCGGGAGCGGGCGACGGCGCGGTCGCGGGCCAGCCGGGCGCCGGCTCGGCGGCCGGAGCCGGAATCGGCGCCTCCGGCACGCCCTGCACCGCGGCCGGCGCCGACGGGTCGGCGTCCAGGAACATCGGCCCCGACTCGTCCACCGCGGGCGGCGCGGCGGCCGGCGCGGGCTGGCTCGTACCCGGCACCCAGCCGAAGCCGTTCCAGTACCGAATGTAGTTCGGGATGGAGGGGTCCGGGTAGTAGCCCGGCGCCGGGGACGCGGACGACGAAGAACCGGACGAGCCAGAAGGAGGTGCGCTCATGGTTCACAGGTTCCGTATCTGCTCGGCCGGGGGGTGCAGCATCCAGACATACCAGACCGGTGGACCCGTCGGGACCGCGCCGCGGTACACCACCCTGTCCGGCACGTCCTTACTCCCGCACGGCGCCGCGCGCCCCCTCTTCACCGAATTTGAACCCAATCCCGCGAAGCCGCGTAATGGTGGGAGAGGCACGCGCTCTCTCCAGGTGCTGGCCCCGCTCGCGATACCCGCCAGGAGGGGCCGCCGCGCCAAGGAAAGGACGTCGACTCGATGCAGACCGTGGTGGAACGCGAACTCGAAATGCAGCTGGTGCTGTCGCCCGAGCGCAGCATCCCCGTACCGGCCAGGCTGGCCTACCGCACGGACGACCCGTTCGCCGTGCACGTCACCTTCCATGTGGGCTCCGACGCGCCCGTGAACTGGACGTTCGCTCGCGAGCTGATCGTGGAGGGGGTGTTCAGACCGTGCGGGCACGGCGACGTGCGGATCTGGCCGACGAAGGTCAACGGCCGCAGCGTGCTGTGCATGGCGCTCAGCTCGCCGGACGGCGAGGCGCTGCTCGAAGCGCCGTCCTCGTCCGTCGCGGCGTGGCTGGAACGCACGCTGCGGGTGGTCCCGCCGGGCAGCGAGCACGAACAGCTGGGCATGGACGACGGGTTGAGCCGCCTGCTGGCGCCGACGGCCGGGGACGAGCTGTGGCTGGGCAATCCCTCCGGGCCCCGGGGGGCCGGGGAGACTCCCGGACCGGGCCGGAAGGACGACACTCCCGACGCGGGTGCGTGAGCGCGACCGCGGGCGCCGCGGCCGCCGCGGTCAGAAGACCTTGCCCGGGTTGAGCAGCCCGAGCGGGTCGAAGACGGCCTTGATGCCGCGCTGCAACTCCACCCCCGTGGGACCGAGTTCGCGGGCCAGCCAGTCCCTTTTGAGCAGCCCCACCCCGTGCTCGCCGGTGATGGTGCCGCCCAGCGCCAGGCCGAGCGCCATGATCTCGTCGAAGGACTCCCGGGCCCGCCGGGACTCCTCGGGGTCGTGCGCGTCGAAGCACACCACGGGATGGGTGTTGCCGTCGCCGGCGTGCGCGCACACGCCGATCGTCAGGCCGTGGCGCTCGGCGATCGCGGCGACCCCGTCCAGCATCTCGCCGAGCCGCCCGCGCGGCACGCACACGTCGTCGATCATCGTGGCCGTGGAGACCTTCTCCAGCGCGGTGAGCGACAACCGGCGTGCCTGCAGCAGCAGTTCGGACTCCGCCGCGTCCTGCGCCGGCACCACCTCGGTGGCCCCGGCCGCCGTGCACAGCGCGCCGAGCGCGGCCAGGTCGGCCGCCGGGTCAGGGGTGTCGAACGCGGCCAGCAGCAGCGCCTCGGTGGACTCCGGGAGCCCCATCTGTGCCATCGCGTTGACCGCCCGGATGGTGGTGGCGTCCATCAGCTCCAGCAGCGACGGTACGTGGCCGCCCTCCATGATCGCGCACACCGCCGCGCAGGCGGCGGCCGCCGAGGGGAACTCGGCGACCAGCGCGAGCTGTGGGGGCGGCGCGGGCCTGAGGGCGACGACCGCCTTGACGACGACGCCGAGGGTGCCCTCGGAGCCCACGAACAGCCGCGTCAGGTCGTAGCCCGCGACGCCCTTGGCCGTACGCCGGCCGGTGCTCAGCAGCCGCCCGTCGGCCAGGACGACGTCCAGGCCGAGGACGTACTCGGCGGTGACGCCGTATTTGACGCAGCACAGGCCGCCGGCGCCGGTGCCGATGTTGCCGCCGATGGTGCACTGCTCCCAACTCGACGGGTCCGGGGGGTAGGAGAGCCCCCGTTCGGCGACCGCGCGGGACAGCACCGCGTTGACGACCCCGGGTTCGACCACGGCGACACGGTCCACCGGGTCGATCTCCAGGATCCGGTCCATCTTCCGCAGCGACAGCACGATGCACCCGTCCACGGCGTTGGCCCCGCCGGACAGCCCCGTGCGCGCCCCCTGCGGCACGACCGCCACCCGCTCGGCGGTCGCCGTTCGCATGACGTGCTGCACCTCCGCCACGGTCCGCGGCAGCACGACGGCGAGCGGCACCCCCGCTGCCGAGAAGCCGGCCATGTCACGCGCGTACGACGCCGTGACCTCCGGGTCGGTCACCACGGCCGCCGCGGGCAGCCCGGCCCGCAGCATCTCGATCACGTCACCCATGCCCCCACCTTGGCACTACGTGCTTCCCCAGGTAAGGGGGTGCCCCCAAGAGGGCACCCCCTGGCCCGGTGGGGATCAGAGGTTGCCGCGCAGGGCCTGCTCGCGCTCGATGGCCTCGAAGAGGGCCTTGAAGTTGCCTTTGCCGAAGCCCATGGAGCCGTGGCGTTCGATCATCTCGAAGAAGACCGTGGGCCGGTCCTGCACCGGCTTGGTGAAGATCTGCAGCAGGTAGCCGTCCTCGTCCCGGTCCGCGAGGATCTTCAGGTCGCGCAGCTCGTCCAGCGGCACCCGGGTGTCGCCGACCCACTCGCCGAGGGTGTCGTAGTACGAGTCGGGGGTGTCGAGGAATTCGACGCCCGCAGCCCGCATCGCGCGGACCGAGGCGACGATGTCGTTCGTGGCCAGCGCGATGTGCTGGACGCCGGGCCCTCCGTAGAATTCCAGGTATTCGTCGATCTGGGACTTCCTCTTGGCCACCGCGGGCTCGTTGAGCGGGAATTTGACCTTGCGGGTGCCGTCGGCGACGACCTTCGACATGAGGGCGGAGTATTCCGTGGCGATGTCGTCGCCGACGAATTCCTTCATGTTGGTGAAGCCCATGACCTGGTTGTAGAAGGTCACCCACTCGTTCATCCGGCCGAGTTCGACATTGCCGACGCAGTGGTCGATGGCCTGGAAGTAGCGCCGGGTCGGCGGTTCGACGACCGGCGCGACCGCGTCGTAGCCGGGCAGGTAGGGGCCGTCGTAGCCGGTGCGGTCGACCAGGGTGTGCCGGGTCTGGCCGTAGGTGGCGATCTCGGCGAGCACCACCGTGCCGTGCTCGTCCTTCAGCTCGTACGGCTCGGCGAGGCCGTGCGCGCCGTGGGCGACGGCGTAGTCGTAGGCGGCGCGGGCGTCGGGGACCTCGATGGCCAGGTCGATGACGCCGTCGCCGTGGGCGGCGACGTGCTCGGCGAGGAAGCGCCCGCGCTCGGTGGCCGGTTTGATGACGGAGGTGAGGACGAAGCGCGCGCCGCCCGACTCCAGGACGTACGAGGCGGTCTCGCGGCTGCCGTTCTCCGGGCCCGCGTACGCCACCCGGCGCATCCCGAACGCGGTCGAGTAGTAGTGCGCGGCCTGCTTCGCGTTGCCCACCGCGAAGACCACCGCGTCCATGCCCTTGACGGGGAAAGCGTCCCCGGCTGCCTTGGCGTCCTTGGTCTCAGTCATGGCACGAGCGTCCCGCCGCCGCTCAGGGTGCGCAACAGTTCCGGTTTTCGCTGGACACAATGCACAGCCTGGGTGACGATCGACGGGTCAATCTGTGCAGGATGACCACGGCGAGGGGCAGGCGGGGCGGGGATGGGAATCGACGCGCTGGACGGGCGGCTGATCACGCTGCTGGACCGGGAGCCGCGGATAGGCGTCCTGGAGGCGTCGCGCCGGCTGGGGGTGGCGCGCGGCACCGTGCAGGCCCGGCTCGACCGGCTGCGGGCGCACGGGGTGATCCGCGGCTTCGGCCCCCAGGTGGATCCGGCGGCACTGGGCTATCCGGTGACGGCCTTCGCGACGCTGGAGATCACACAGGGGCAGGGCCCCGACGTCCGCGCCCACCTGGCGTCGGTGCCCGAGGTGCTCGAACTGCACACCACGACCGGCGAGGGCGACATGCTGTGCCGGCTGGTGGCCAGGTCGAACGCGGACCTGCAGCGGGTGATCGACAAGGTGGTCGGCTTCGAGGGGATCGTGCGGGCGGCGACCGCGATCGTGATGGAGAACCCGGTGCCGCTGCGGATCATCCCGCTGGTGGAGCAGGCGGCCCGGGACGCGCCGCCGTCCTGACAACCGCCGCGGCCCCCGGGCGCCTCCGGGGGCGGCTGTCAGCAGGTCGGGGTCTGCCTGCCCGCCCGCAGGTCGGCCAGCGCCGCCAGGGTGCCGTCGAGGGTCTCGACGGGGATGAGGCGCAGGCCGCCGGGGAGCTGGGCGGTGGCGTCCGAGCACTCGGCGCGCGGCACCAGGAAGACGGTGGCCCCGTCGTTGCGCGCGGCCTGCTCCTTGAGCGGTACGCCGCCGACCGCGCCGACGGTGCCGTGCGCGTCGATGGTGCCGGTGCCGGCGATGACGCGGCCGCCGGTGAGGTCGGCGCCGTGGCCGTCGCCCTGGATCTTGTCGATGATGCCGAGGGTGAACAGCAGCCCGGCGCTGGGGCCGCCGACGTCGGCGAGGTGCAGCTGCACCGTGACCTTCGACGGCGACAGGCCGAGGTGGCCGAGGGCGGCGCCGGTGGCCGCCGCCTGCGAGTCGGCCATCTCCTTGAGGTTGGCCTTGTCGTTGGCCTGGACCGACCCGCCGTGCGGGTAGACCGAGTCGCGCGGCATCGCTGCCTCGTTCGTACGGAACCAGGCCCTGGCCACGTCGACGAAGTGCACCGAGGCGTCCGGCCGGGTCGCGGCGATGGTGACCAGCCGCAGCTGCCCGCTGGTGGCGCGCACCGGGGTACCGCTGATCGTGATGATCTGGGTGCCCTTGTCGGTGCCCAGCACGTTCGCGGTCAGGCCCGGCTCGACGATGGTCACGGGCAGCGGCGCGAAGGCGGCCACGACCAGCAGTACGGCCACGACCGCCGCGCACACGGCGAGGGTCAGGGACCGGCGGGAGAGCGTAGGCATGCGCCCGACCTTATTTCACCGCCGACCCTGCCCAGAAACCGCGGGCTCCGTCACCCGCTCAGCGCAGTGCGTCGGAGACCTCGGTGGCCGCCTCCACCACCCGCGGCCCGACCCGTTCCGGCACCGCCTCGGCGAGCATCACCACCCCGACGCTGCCCTCCACGCCCGGCACCCCGAGCAGCGGGGCGGCGGCGCCGCTCGCGCCTGCCTCCAGCTCCCCGTGGGTGAGGACGTAGCGGACCTGGTCGGTGGCCAGGCCGGTGGCGACCGAGGCGGTGCCGATCCGGACCATGGCGCCGCCGTCGTCGTCCAGCGGGTCCTGGCCGCCGTCGTGGCCGTCGAGGTCGTCCTGCCCGTCGTGCGCGTCCGCGAAGCGCTCCCAGCGGCTGCCGTCCGGTGTGGGCTGCATGCCGCGGCCGGCCAGGATCGCCCGGCCCGCCGCGCCCCGGTCCAGCGGGTGGCGGAAGCCGGTGCGGTAGGCGACGTGGTAGTCGGTCCAGGTCGGCTCGACCACGGCGACGGCCAGCGCCTCGCTGCCGTCGACCAGGGTCAGATGGGCGGTCGCCCCGATGTCCTCGGCCAGCGAGCGCAGCGCGGGGAGCGCCGCCTCGCGCAGCAACGGGTGCACCTGGTGGGCGAGTCCGAGCACTCCGAGCCCGACCCTGGCGCGCCCGCCGAGGTCGCGGCGGACCAGCGAGTGCTGTTCCAGGGTGGCGAGCAGTCGGTAGACGACCGTCCGGTTCACCCCGAGTTTGGCCGCCAACTCGGTCACGGTCAGGCCGTGATCGGTGTCGGCGAGCAGTTTCAGGACCCGTAGGCCCCGGTCCAGTGTCTGAGACGTCTCCGCGGTCACGACGCCCCCTCCTCATAGAATCGGCGGCGCCTGTCACGGAGACGACGCACCACCGGTCCCGCGGCAGTGCGCGGAGAGGCCGCCGGTTGTCGGCTTACCGGCTGCGCTCCGCGGCGGCTCTGCCACGGCGCGTGCGTGATCGGCACGGTAGCGAGGTTGTACCGCTCAGCGGAAGAGGCCGTCCACAATCCGGGCAGTCCCATGACGCCTCGTCGCTTGTCATATCCGTGTAACACTGCGGAAATCATCGCATTCGGGTGGCCCATTCCTGCACCTTCTTGATCCGTTCGCCGAGCTGGCCCGCGGTCGCCTCGGCACTCGGCGGACCCCCGCAGACCCTGCGCAGCTCGGTGTGGATCACGCCGTGCGGCTTGCCGCTCTGATGGTTGTACGCGGCCACCAGGGTGTTCAACTGCTTTCTCAGCTCAAGCAGCTGCCGGTGCGAGACCACCGGGCGCCGCTCCGCCGGAAGTTCCAGCAGGTCGGCCTCCTCGTCCGGCTTCTTGCGGCTGTGCGCGATCTGCCGCGCCTGCCGCCGCTGGAGCAGTATCTGGACCTGGTCGGGCTCCAGCAGCCCGGGGATGCCGAGGTAGTCCTGCTCCTCCTCGCTGCCCGGGTGCGCCTGCATGCCGAACTCGGCGCCGTCGTAGAGGACCCGGTCGAAGACCGCGTCGGACTCCAGCGCCTCGAAGGGCAGTTGGTCGTCCTCGGTGTCCTCGTCCTCGGCCTTCTCGGCGTCCGCGAGGAGCTGGTCCTCCTCGGCGAAGGGGTCCTCCTCGCCGGCCTTCTTCGGCTTGTCGAGCACGTGGTCGCGCTCGACCTCCATCTCGCTCGCGAACTCCAGCAGCATCGGGATCGTCGGCACGAACACCGACGCGGTCTCGCCGCGGCGGCGCGACCGTACGAAACGGCCCACCGCCTGCGCGAAGAACAGCGGCGTCGAGATCGTCGTGGCGTACACCCCGACCGCCAGGCGCGGTACGTCCACGCCCTCGGACACCATCCGCACCGCGACCATCCAGCGGTCCTCGGACGCGGCGAACTCCTCGATGCGCTTGGAGGCGCCCGTGTCGTCCGACAGCACCACGGTCGGCTTGTGCCCGGTCAGCTCCCGCAGCAGCTTGGCGTAGGCGCGGGCCGAGTCCTGGTCGGTGGCGATCACCAGGCCGCCCGCGTCCGGGATGCCCTTGCGCACCTCGGTCAGCCGCTGGTCGGCGGACTTGAGCACGTTGGGGATCCAGTCGCCGGTCGGCGACAGCGCCGTCCGCCAGGCCTGCCCGGTCGCGTCCTTGGTCATCGGTTCGCCGAGCCGGGCCTCGATCTCGTCGCCGGCCTTGGTGCGCCAGCGCATGTTGCCGCTGTAGGACAGGAAGATCACCGGCCGGACGACGCCGTCCGCGAGGGCGTTGCCGTAGCCGTAGGTGTAGTCGGCCGAGCTGCGCCGGATGCCGTCGTTGCCCTCCTCGTACGCCACGAAGGGGATCGGGTTGGTGTCCGACCTGAAGGGCGTACCCGTCAGCGCCAGCCGCCTGGCCGCCGGGTCGAACGCCTCAAGGCACGCCTCGCCCCACGACTTGCTGTCGCCCGCGTGGTGGATCTCGTCCAGGATCACCAGCGTCTTGCGCTGCTCGCACCGGTTGCGGTGCAGCATCGGCCGCACGCCGACACCCGCGTACGTCACCGCGACGCCGTGGTATTCGCGCCCCACCGGCCCCGCGCTGTACTGCGGATCCAGCTTGATCCCTATCCGCGCCGCCGCGTCCGCCCACTGCGTCTTCAGATGCTCGGTCGGTGCCACCACGGTGATCTGCTGGACCATGTGGTTGTGCAGCAGGTACGACGCGAGCGACAGCGCGAACGTCGTCTTGCCCGCGCCGGGGGTGGCCACCGCCAGGAAGTCGCGCGGCTGCCGCGCGACATAGGCGTCGATGGCCGCCTGCTGCCAGGCCCGCAGCTTGTTCGCCGTTCCCCAGGGGGCGCGGCCGGGAAAGGCGGGAGACAGGTGGTGGGGGTGCGATGCGGTGGTAGTCACGGTCTCCGGGTAAGTGTCGGGGCGGCGACCGCCCCCAGCCCAGACGCCGGCGCGGCCCATGCGAAAACCGCCTCAGCCTACCGGCCCGCTGCCCGCCCCATCCGCCCCGACGCCGACCCCCGGGCGGGTGCGACCGACGTCACACCCGCACCCTCCCGGCCGCCGCGGGGGGGTGCGGGAACGCCTCCTGCGCGTCGCCGCCGGCCGGCGGTCCGGACCCGGCGGCGCTTCCACGGCCGGTGGCGACGTTTGCGGGCCTTGCGCGTACGCCGCCGGCCGGCGGTCCGCCCCCCGTACGTCGCCCCGTGGCGACGTACGGGGGCGTCCCCTACCGCTTGGCGGGGCGGAGGCGGGCCGCGGCCAGGGCGGCCACGAGGGCCAGCAGGGCCGCCGGGAGGAAGACCGCGGCGAAGGCGGCCGGGTGCGCGGCGACCGTCGCGCCGCCCGCGGCGGCGGACGGCGCCAGAGAGCCGCCGCCGAGCGCGGCGAAGACCGTACCGGCGGCAGCCACCAGCACCACCTGCGCCAGCGCGTCGCTGACCTGCAGGGCGGCGGAGTTGGTCCCCGCGTCCCGCGGGCCCGAGATCCGCATCAGCAGCACCGTCAGGGTGGAGATCACCATCCCCATGCCCATGCCGGCCAGGCACCAGGCGACCGCGACGATCCACACCGGCACGGCGTGGTCCAGCGCCAGCGGCACCGCCGCGATCGCGGTCGCCGACAGCACCATGCCGACCTGCACGAGCCGTTCCCGCATCGGCTCGAAGCGCGGCCTGGCCTGCAGGTACGAGCCGAGCGCCCAGGTCAGCCCGCCGCCGGCGAGCGAGAGGCCCGCCATCGTGGCGGACAGCCCGCGCTGGGTGACCAGCATCAGCGGGATGAAGGTCTCGGCCGCGGCGAAGGTGCCCGCCGCGAGGCCGCGCATCAGCACCACCGCGGGCAGCCCGCGCACCCCGCGGAAGGTGCCGGGCGGCAGCAGCCGCCGCGCGGCCGGTACGAGCAGCGCGGCGCCGGCGAGCGCGGGCAGCGCGGAGAGCGGGCGCAGGTCCTGGCCCGCGTACTGCAGCAGCACCGCGCCGGCGGCCAGCGCGACGGCCAGCCAGATCCGCCGCCCGTCCATGCGGGGCCGCGGCCCGGCGTCCTGCTCGGGCGCGGCCACCGTACGCCGCAGCGCGGGCAGCATCACCGCGAGCGGCAGCACCACGAGCGCCGGGATGGCCAGGAAGACCCAGCGCCAGCCCAGTTGCTCGGTCACCGTCCCCGACACCAGCGGCCCGACGATCGACGGCACCACCCAGGAGGCCGCGAACGACGCCATCACCGAGGGCCGCAACCGCTCCGGATACGCCCGCCCCACCACCACGTACAGCGCGACGATCACCAGCCCGCCGCCGAAGCCCTGCACGGCCCGCCCCAGCACGAACGTCCCCATCGCGCCGGCCGTCCCGCTGATCACCAGGCCGGCGGCGAAGGCCGCGATGCCGGCGGTCAGCGGGCGCAGCGGCCCGCTGCGGTCGCACCACTGGCCGCTGACGACCATCGCGAGCAGCGAGGTCGTGAAGTAGCCGGAGAAGCCGAAGGCATACAGTCCGAGCCCGTGCAAATCCCTGGCCGCGATGGGCATCGCGGTGCTCACAGCGGTGGCCTCGAAGGCCACCAGCAGCACCACGGAGACCACCCCGAGCGTCAGCGCCCGGTACTCCCGGCCCAGGATGCCGCCCGTTCCTTCCTCGGGTATCGGGCGTCCCACGGCTCGTTCCTCTGCGACAGTCACCCGCCCAGCGTAAGGGGCAATCGGCGGTTTCACCCCTGCCGCGAGACCGGAGTCGCCTCCGCCTTCCGCCCTACGCCCCCGCCGTTTTGTTAACGGCGTGTGGCAGTCACGTGGCCGCCATGCCCGCACCGTTGACCCGGGCCCCGGCACCCGTCATGGTCGTACCAGAACACGCACACGGCCGTGTGCCCGAGTGGTTGAGGGACTCGTCTGCAAAGCGAGTGACGCCGGTTCGATTCCGGTCACGGCCTCCGCAGCCCGATCAGGCGCGAAGAAGGCGGCACCCCGGCGGGGTGCCGCCTTCTTCGCGATGCGCCGGGCACGAACCGCGGGGCCGGCCGCGGAGGTTCGGCCGCCGCGCCTGCGGGGATTGGCCCACACTTTCCGACGGCGATTGGCACATTCCGGCGGGCCGCGGGCCCGTACCGTCTTGGCTATGACGGAGCGAACGAAGGACACACCGGTGGGAACGGGCGCGGACGTGCTGCGGGCGCTGCACCACGGGCGGGTGGCCGGGGACCCGCTGGTGCTGCCGGGGCCGTGGGACGCGGCCAGCGCGCGGGTCTTCGCGGACGCCGGCTTTCCCGCGCTGGCGACGCCCAGTGCCGGGATCTCGGCGAGCCTGGGCTACGAGGACGGTGAGGGGACGCCGCCCGGCGAGATGTTCGCCGCGATCCGCCGGATCACCCGGGCCGTCGACGTGCCCGTCACCGCCGACGTCGAGGCCGGTTACGGCCTGCCCCCCGCCGAGTTGGTCGAGCGGCTGCTGGAGGCGGGCGCCGCCGGGTGCAACCTGGAGGACTCCGACCCGTCCGCCGCGACGCTGGTCGACCCGGTCCGGCAGGCCGACCGCCTCGCCGCGGTCCGCGCGGCCGCCGGTACCGCGCTGGTGATCAACGCCCGCGTCGACACGTACCTGCGCGGCCCGCGCACGCCCGCCGCGGCGATCGACCGCGCCCTGCTGTACGCGGCGGCGGGCGCCGACTGCGTCTATCCGATCCTCGCCCCCGCGACGCACCTCACGACGATCGCCGAGGCGGTACGCGTCCCGCTGAACGCCCTGTGCAAGCCCGGCACCCCCTCCCCCAGGGAACTCGGCGCCCTCGGCGCCACCCGCGTCACCTTCGGCGGCGGCCTCCAGGCCCAGGCGCTGGAGGCGGTCAGGGCGATGGCCGCCGGCATGGTCGGCTGACGGGCGGCGGCGCGCTACTGGGTGCAGTAGTTGTCAGGGCAGAAGGACGCGCGCAGGACCCGGAAGACGTCCTGGTAGGAGGACCAGTCGGAGTCGGGTCCCGCGACCAGCAGCGCGTACTGCACGCCGTCGGGACCGGTGAAGGCCCGGTCGACGACATGGCGGGTGCCGCCGTCGTCGCGGACGTAGGTGTATTCGAGGTCGGCGGCGTCCGACGCCTGGTCGTCGATGATGTAGCGCAGCCCGAGCAGCTGGTAGCCGTTGTTGGTCGAGACCGTCGCCTCGGTCGCCTTCAGGGACTCGTACGGCGTCGTCTGCGGGCTGCTGAGCGAGAAGACCTGGATCAGGCCCTGCTGGTCCTGGCTCTGGTAGTAGACGCTGGCGCCCCCGGAACTGCGCTGCCAGGACTCCGGCACGTCGAGGGTGAAGCCCGCGACGTCCTGCAGGTGCGCGAAGCCGGGCGGCGGGCCGGTCGTCGCGGGCTCGGTCGACGGGTCCTCGGTGGTCGGGAAGTCGGTGGTCGGGTCCTCGGTGGTCGGGAGGTCGGTGGTGTCGGAGTCGCCGGCCGTGGCCGGATCGGGCGAGTACGCCGATGTGCCGTCCCCGAAGCCCGGCGCCCCGGCGGCCGGACTCGAACCGCCGCCGCCCCCGGAGTCCGTCTGCGCCGCCCACAGCCCGATGCCGGCCGCCGCGCACACCAGCACCACGGCGAGCGCCACGATCAGCACCCGGCTGTTACCGCCCGGCGTGCGCGGCACGCTCGCGGGCCCCGGCCCGCCGGCCGCCCCGGGCGGCGGGTCCTGCGCCCAGCGCTGGTTCTCCGCGTCCCATCTGGCCATCCGGAACACCCCCTCTCAGCCGAGCAGTTGCAGGCAGGCCTGGACGACCGCTGCCGCGGAGGCCAGCCCGGCCGCAGCCGTCGCCCCCAGGTCGAGCCGGTCGCGCAGCCATTGCAGCCGGCTGCGCCGCACCCGGCCCTCTTCGGCGATCTCCCGCTCGGTCGCGGCCAGTTCGGCGTCGATCTCGGCGGTCTCCGCGCTGGGCGCCAGCGCCCGCAGCTGCTCGCGCAGGGCGCTGACGGCGGCGGCCAGCTCCGCTGACGCGTCGGCATACTGCGTCGAGGCGTCGACCGCCCTGGCGTCCGGCCCCGCGGCCACCGCCCCGCCGGTCATCGTGCCGACGCCGATCCCGGCGGCCGGCGCCTGCACCGGCGGACCGGTGTACGGGGCCGGCGGGGGTGCCGCCGCCCGGCGGGCGCGGTCCTCGGCGCGGGCGCCCCGCCCGGCCGCCGCCGCCCCACCGGTCATCACGCCGATCGAGATGCCACCCGCGGCGGGGGCCGCGGCGGCCCCGTCCCGCGACGGCTCCGCCGTGTCACGCCCCTCGTGATCCGCGTCCTCCGCGTGCCCGTCGTGCTCCGTGTGCCCCTCGTGTTCCGCCTGTTCCGCCTGTTCCGCCGCCATCACGCCCCGCCTTCCGTGTGCTTCGCCGACGCCCGTTCCCCTGTCGCGACCGCGCCACCGCTCATGGCGCCGATGTAGACGCCGCCGCCGCTGACGTTGACGATCTGCTGCTCGAACTCGCCGGTCGCGTAGCCCTTCTGCCGCAACGCCTCCCGAACGCCGCTGGCGATCCGGTCCTGGACGGTCTTCACGTAGCGGCTGATGTCCATCTCCTGGAAGAGGGACACCTCCCGCGCGCTGCCCAGCTCCCGCACCGACGTGGCCGGCCCGTCGGGATACGCGTTCTGCGGGTCGGCCAGCCAGGTGCGGAAGACGGTGACGCCGGTGCGGACCAGCGAGCCCCCCGCGGCCAGGCCCGCGGCCGGGCTCGCCAGCAGGCTGCGCAGCGCGCGCCGCACCGGGTCGGACTGGCCGCGCGCCACGATCACGTCCACGGCCCTGAACTCCGCGCGCACGGGGGTCAGGACGTGCGGGACGACCTCCAGGACGAGCATGCCGCCCTGGGTGTGGACCCGCACCAGGATCGACACGACGATCTGCTCCTCCCAGGCGCCGACCCGGATGCGCAGGAAGTGCCGGCGTGCCTCGCCGCCCTCGCCCGCCGCGGCCATGAGGTGCTCGTCGACGGTGCTCGCCGCGTACTCCACCTCGTTGCGGCGCAACCCGGCGGGCAGGTAGACGAATTCGTCGATCTCCAGTGAGCGCAGCCGGTCCCGGCTGGCCGCGGCGGAGTCGCGCAGCGCCGTCATCCGGGGCTTGATGAGGTCGATGACCTCGCGCCCGGTGAGCCGGGCGCCGTCCGCGGGCGCGCCGGCCTTCCCCGACTCGACGGACTTCAGCTCCATGGCCAGCGACCAGGGTTCGTACGGCTTGCCGGCGCCGATGAAGGGCCGGAAGGGGTCGTAGATCGTCAGCGGCGAATACTGCTCGCGGTCGATGGCCGCGCCGATCCGCCGCCACTGCGGCGAGTCCCCCAGTGCCGCGCGGGGCGCGTGCGGGTAGGCCGCGCGGCCCAGCTCCGCGCACATCACGGCGGTGACCCGGCCGCGGTGGACCCACACCGGGACCGCCAGCAGGAACGGGAAGAGCGCGCCCGCCCACGCGTTGTGGCCGCTCAGCAGCACGGTGACGACGGCCCCGGCGTAGAGCAGGCCGACGAAGGGGGTCAGCACGGGCAGCAGCAGCTTCAGCCGGCCGTGGGTGGCCTCCTTGATCATCGCGCGGTCGAGGGTGAAGACCGCCAGGCCCACCCCGGTCGCGGTGCGCCTGGCCCAGGCCATCACGCAGAGCACCGCGTAGGCCACGCACCAGGGGATGTGCAGGAGGGAGTCCGATCCGGCGCCGGTCACCCAGAAGGCGATGAAGAGCACCCAGATCAGCACCAGCCACGCCCCCGTCCCGGCCTCCAGGCGGCGGGCGCGCAGCGCGTGGGCGAGCACCGGCAGCGCGTCGATGCCGAGCGAGGGCGCGACCGGCCGCTCCTCGTGCTCGACCAGCTCCTCGATGACCCGGCTGCGGAAGGCGGTGTCGAAGTAGACCCCCGCGCTGAGCAGCCGGGTGGCCTCGGTGCGGAAGGCCGGCGGCCGTGCACCGACCCTGGGTGGCGGAACGGGCCGGGTGGGTGTGCTCATACGTCCCCCGTTGTCCGAATGCATGACCGCGAACGGCGCAGGCCGTACACCTGGCGTCACTGTGAGTATGACGGCCCGTCAGCGGGCGGGTGCGCGTCCGGCGAACACCGGGGGACCAGAATTCCTACGTCTGCGGCTTCACGATGGCGGCCTGGGGGCGGATGGGCAGGCGGCTGACGGGGCGGCCGGTGGCCGCGCGGACGGCGGCGGCCACCGCGGCCGGTGACGTCACGACGGGCACCGCGCTGACGGCCTTGGCCCCGAAGGGTGCCACGACGTCGCGCTCCTCCACGAGTTTGACGATCCGCACCTCGGGTGCGTCCAGGGCGGTGGGGAGGGCGTAACCGGTCAGGCTGGGGCGCTTCACGACGCCGCGGGGCGCGCGCAGGTCCTCCATGAGGGCCAGGCCGACGCCCTGCGTGACGCCCGCCTCGATGCGGGCGGCGAGCTGGCCCGGGTTGAGGACGCGGCCGACGTCCTGGGCGACGGCCAGCTCCACCACGCGCACCGCGCCCAGTTCGATGTCGACGTCGACCACGGCCCGGATCGCGCAGAAGGTCAGCCCGACGAAGGCGTCGCCCTGGCCGGTCTCGTCGAGCCGGTCGGTGGGATGCGGGCGGCACTGCGCGGTCGCCCACAGCTCCTTGCCGTCGAGGGTCTCGGCGACGGTCGTGGACAGCACCCCGTCGTAAGAGGTGATCTTCCCGTCGGCGATGGTCAGCAGCTCCACCGACATGCCGAACTTCGCCGCGAGCGGCTGCAGCAGCTGGGTTCGCACCATCTTCGCGGCCCGCTCCACCGCCCCGCCCGAGACCCAGGTGTGCCGGCCGCGGGCGGCGGGCCCGGCGGGCGGCTGGTCGGTGTCGGAGGGCAGGACGCGGACGTCCTCGACGCCCAGCACCTCCTGGACGATCTGCCGGGCCAGCGTGCTGAAGCCCTGCCCGGTCTCGACGGCGGCGCAGATGACGGTGGCGCGGCCGTCGTGGACCCGAACGGTCGCGGTCGACACCTCGTCGGTGCCCTCGGCGCCGAGGACGTGGACCATGCCCAGCGCGTAGCCGACGCCGCGGCGCACCGCGCCGGGCTCGCCCGCGCCCGAGGTGCCGCCGGGCAGCAGCCACTGCGACTCGTCGTCGCCATCGGGCAGCGGCGGCAGGTCGGCGTCGCGTACGGCCTTCAGCAGCTCGCCGACCGGCGCCGGGCAGGTGACGGTCTGCCCGGTGGGCAGCAGGTCGCCGGTCGCCAGCACGTTGCGCATGCGGATCTCGGCGGGTTCCAGGCCGAGCTTGGCGGCGAGCTTGTCCATCTGGCCCTCGTAGGCCGTGCAGACCTGGAGCGCGCCCTCGCCGCGTACGTGCCCGGACGGCGGGTTGTTGGTGCGTACCGCCCAGCCCTCGACGAAGACGTGCGGGACGACGTAGGGCCCGGCGGCGAAGGCCACCGCGGCGGCCAGCGCGTCGGAGGACGCGTCGGCATAGGCGCCGGCGTCCAGCAGGATCTGCGCCTCGACCTTCACCAGGCGGCCGTCGGCGTCCGCGTGGTGGCGGTAGCGCAGCAGGGTGGGGTGACGGTGGGCGTGCCCGAGGAAGGACTCCTCGCGGGTCGCGACGAATTTGACCGGGCAGCCGGTCCGCAGCGCCAGCAGGCCGAGCGGCAGCTGGATGCTCGAGTCCTCGCGGTCGCCCATCGCGCCGGGCACACCGGTGACGACGACCTTGACGTGCCCGCTCTCCAGGCCGAAGCAGGCCGCGGCGATGTCGCGGTCGGCGTGCGGATCGGTGGAGGCGACGTACAGCTCGACGCCGCCGTCCGGGCGGGGCACGGCGAGGCCGGCCTCGGCGCCGATCGGCGCCGGGTCCTGGCGGCCGACCCGGTAGAGGCCCTCGACGACGACCTCGCCGACGGCGTCGGGGTCGCCGAAGCGCAGCGGGATGTGCCGGATCAGGTTGCCGTCGGGATGCAGCGGCTCGGCGGCGAAGGCCTTCTCCGGGTCGGTGACGGGTTCGAGCACCTCGTACTCGACCAGGATCGCGGCGGCCGCCAGCCTCGCGGTGTCCGGGTGGTCGGCGGCGACCGCGGCGATCGGCTCGCCGTGGTGCCGGACGATGTCCTTCGCGAAGACCGGCCGGTCGGCGACGAGCCGCCCGTGCATGGCGTCGCCCGGCACGTCCTCGTGCGTGACGACGGCACGGACGCCGGGCATCGCGGCGGCCTCGGTGGTGTCGATCCGCACGATCCGGGCGTGCGGGTACGGCGAGCGCAGGACCGCGGCCCACAGCAGCCCCTCCGCCCACAGGTCGGCGGCGTACGGATACGTGCCCTGCGTCTTGGCCGGCGCGTCCGTCGACGGCACCGACGTGCCGATGCCGTGCGGCGGCCCGCCCGCGGCCAGGGTCTCGGTGACGGCCCCCGGCCCGTCGATGACGCTCATCGCCGGCCTCCCGCGCCCGCGGCGCCTACCTCGTCGGGTGCCGTCCGCGGCCGGCCGTGCGGGGTCACGGCGGCGGCTGCCGCGGGCCCGGGCGGCGGCGGGGGGGCGTGGGTGCCGATGGGGGTCATACGGCGGCCTCCGGGGAGGTGGGGCCGGGCTGGGCGGGGATGCGGGCGGTGGGTGGGGGGTCCTCAGCGTCGCGGGTGGCGACGACTTGGCGGACCGCTTCGACCACGCCGCGGTAGCCGGAGCAGCGGCACAGGTTGCCGGAGAGGGCCTGCCGCGTCTCCAGGTCGGTGGGGCGGTGGTTGCCCTCGAGGAGGTCGTGGACGGTCATCGCCATGCCGGGGATGCAGAAGCCGCACTGGACGGCGCCGCTCTCCACCAGGGCCTGCTGGACGTCGGAGAGGCGGCCGTCGGCCGACAGGCCCTCGACGGTGCGGACCTCGCTGCCCGCGGCGGTCGCGGCGGGCACCAGGCAGGACGCCACGAGGCGGCCGTCGACCTGGACCGAGCAGGCACCGCACTCGCCCTGCTCGCAGCCGTCCTTGGCGCCGGCCAGGCCGAGGCGTTCGCGCAGCACGTACAGCAGGGACTCGCCGAGCCAGGCGTCGGTCACCGGGCGTTCGGTGCCGTTGACCCGCAGCAGGTAGGAGGCCAGCGGGTGTTCGCTGCGGGTCTCCTCGACCGGCTCGGGTTCGGGTTCAGGTTCGGGTTCGGGCTCCGGCTCGACCGGGGGCTCGGGGTCCGTCTGGGCCACCGGGTCGGCCCCGGCCGCCGCGTCGGGCTCCGGCACCTCGTCCACCACGGCGGACCACGCGGCTTCCGCCGCCGCCTGGTCGACCGGCTGCCAGGGCACCGCGTCGCCGCCGGAGAAGCCGGAGAAGGCGGCCCACTGCCCTTCGTGCCCGGCCTCCACGGGGTCGGCGAGCGCCGGGGCCTGGGACGCCGCCGCGGCCTGCGCGGCCGCCGCGCCCTGGCCGAACATCCCGGCGGGGAAGGACTGCGTGGGCGCCGCGGGCGACGGCGCCCGGTCCCACGACGACGCGAAGGCGCCGACCGAGAACTCGCCCGAGTCACCCTCGGGCTCGTCCCTTATGACGGGGATCGTCCACTGGGTGGCCGGGTCGGTGTCGCCGACGGGCCCGTGCGCGCTCAGCGGGTCCTCGCCGGGGCGCGGCTCCGGCGGGAGCTGGGCGGCGAAGGAGACGTGCATGGTCTGGTCGGGGTCGTAGTCCCCGCCGCCCGGAACGGGCTGCCACGCCCCGGAGTTGCCGGGCCGGCCCGGCTGCTGCGGCTGGTCGGTCATGCCAGGGCCCTCCCGAGCGCTCGGCGGGACAGTGCGGCCACCGTACGGCGCAGCTGGACGGCGGCGGGGGGCAGTTCGACCCCGGGCTGGTCGGGGATGCACGCGGCGGCGACGTACTCCCCGAAGGCGGTGCACGCCTCCGGGGCGAGGGTGCGCTCGCCGTCCCAGTCGATCAGGCCGGCGACCCACTGCTCGGCCTCCAGCGGGCGCAGCGGCACCTGGGCGACCGCGCCGACCGCGCACCGCACCTGGCGCCTGGCCGGGTCGACGACGAGGGCGACCGAGGCGACCGCGCGGCCGGGTCCGGTGCGTCCGGTGGCCTTGAGGAAGGTCTGCGGGGCGTGCAGCAGCGGGATGCGGACGAAGGCCAGCAGTTCGCCGGGCCGCAGCGGGTCCATTCCGGTCAGCAGGTGGCTGACCGGGATCTCCCGGTCGGCCTCGGGCCCGGCGAGGATGACACTGGCCTCCAGCGCGGCCAGCACCGGGAGGGCGTCCCCGGTGGGCGCGGCGGAGACGATGTTGCCGCCCAGGGTGCCGGCGTTGCGGATCTGCGGGGGTCCGGCCGAGCGGGCCGCGGCGGCCAGCGCGGGGATGAGCGCGGCGAAGTCGGGGCGGCCCATCCGCGCGTGCGTCAGGCCCGCGCCGAGCAGCGCGGCACCGTCCGCGTACTGCCAGCCGCGGATCTCGGCGATGCGCCCGAGGCCGACGAGTGCGGCCGGCCGCAGCAGCCCGGCGTTCACCGACGCCATCAGGTCGGTGCCGCCCGCGACGGGCACGGCGCTGGGCATGGCGGCGAGCGCCGCCACCGCCTCGTCGAGCGAGGACGGCAACGTGACATTCTCCGCGGTCTGCTGTGCATACGTGCTCACGCAGCTGCCCCTTCCCGGCCTTCCTCCGTCACGCGGTAGCCGTACCGTACGTGCTGAGCGCCCGGACGTGGCAACTCTGGCACATCTTCCCCCGGGGTCGGCGCGAGGGTCCACGAAGTACCGATCCGTCCGCCACGCGTGCGATGGTACGTCTCCCGGGGAAAACGACACAGTGCCGGAATTGCCATCCTTCGTACGCGTTACGGCGGTTACGGGTCCACGGTGCCAGGTCCCGCGCCGCCTGGTGCGGTAGTTGCGGAATGGTCACACGATCGTGGGCGGACCGTCCAACGGGCGCCCCGGGACGCCGGGGCGGCGCTGCCAGGGGTGCGGGCCGCCGGGCGGCCGGTATTCGACGCCCAGGGCGTCCAGCCGGGCGTAGTGCGTGCGCATCCTGGCCTCGAAGTCCGGCCAGTCCCGCTCCGCGGGCGGCGGCAACGCCGACCAGGCGACCTCGGCCAGGGCGGCGAGCCGCGGGTAGACCGCGTAGTCCACCGCCCGCGGGGAGTCCAGCACTTCGGTCCACACGTTGGCCTGGGTGCCGATGACGTGCTCCGCCTCGGCCGCGGTCAGTTCGGCCGGCACCGGCTCGAAGCGGTAGACGTCCTCCAGGGTCCGCGCATGGGCGATCGGCACCGGCTCGTCGGGGCCCTCCGCCTGCCGCCAGTCCAGGTACACCTGGCTCTGCGGGCACATCACCACGTCGTGCCCCGCCCTGGCCGCCGCGATACCGCCCGCGTAGCCCTGCCAGGACGACACCGCGGCGCCCTCCGCGAGGCCGCCCTCCAGGATCTCGTCCCAGCCGATCAGCCGCCGCCCCCGGTCCGCCAGCCAGCGGTCGAAGTGCCGGATCAGCGCGCTCTGCAGCCCGTCCTCGTCCGCCACCCCCAGCTCGGCGATCCGCGCCTGCGCGGTGGGCGAGGCCCGCCACTGCTCCTTGGGGCACTCGTCGCCGCCGATGTGGACGAAGGTACCGGGGAAGACGTCGAGCAGCTCGGTCAGGACGTTCTCGTAGAAGCGCAGGACCGCCTCGGTCGGCGCCAGGACGTTGGGGTTGATCCCCCACTCCGGCAGCACCGGCAGGGCGGCGGTGTCCACGACGTCGGTGTTGCCCAGTTCCGGATACGCGGCGATGGCCGCCTGCGAATGGCCCGGGATGTCGATCTCCGGCACCACCGTGATGTGCCGGGCCGCCGCGTACGCCACGATCTCCCGGAGGTCGTCCTGGGTGTAGTAGCCGCCGTGCGGCCGCTCGTCCCACAGCGGGGACTCCCGCAGGCCGACCTTCGTGCGCTCCCGCCACGCGCCCACCTCGGTCAGCCGCGGGTAGCGGGTGATCTCCGGGCGCCAGCCCTGGTCGTCGGTGAGGTGCAGGTGCAGCACGTTCAGCTTGTGGGCGGCCATCAGGTCCAGGTGGCGCAGGACACCGTCCTTGGGCATGAAGTGGCGGGCGACGTCCAGCATGAAACCGCGCCAGCCGAAGCGGGGCCGGTCCTCGACGGCGCAGACCGGCAAGGTCCAGGGGCCGGCCCCGGGGGCCGGTGCCCGGCGGAAGGCCGCCGGGGCCATGAGCTGGCGCATCGTCTGCACGCCCCAGAAGACGCCGGCGGCGTCACCGCCGGCGATCTCGACGGTGCCCGCCTCGACGCCCAGCCGGTACGCCTCGGGCCCGAGGCCCGCGTCCACCGCCAGCCTGACGGTGACGCCGTCCCCGTTCCCGGCTCCGCCCCCGCCACCGGTTCCGGCCTCCAGGAAGTCCACGCCTGTCGCGGGCGCGAGCACCCCGCGTATCCACCGCGCGGCACTCTCGGCGCCCGCGCCCACCTCCAGCCGGGCCGTGTCCCCCAGCTCGACCGAGCCGCCCTCCGACCGCGCCAACCGCACCTGCGGGATGAGATCCATGGGCTCATCCTGCCTTCCTCCCTGCGGGGTGCTGTTACGGACTCCAGACTTGCGGTTCGCTGTGGCTGGTCGCGCAGTTCTCCCCCAGAGCTTCGCCTGGGGGAGAACTGCGAGACAAGCCACGACGGCGTGCAGACAGGCACGCACCGCAAGGGGCAGCCCCCGGGGGGCACACCGCAAGGGGGCCAGGGGGAAGGGCGCGGCCGGTCAGAGGGAGCGGGCGCGCAGGGTGCGGGCGCGGGTGGAGAAGGTCGCCGCGGCGAGGCCGGACAGGACGAGCCAGGCCAGGTGGGCCAGGGCCAGGTCGCGCCAGGTGGAGCGGGCGGCCGAGCCGGCGACCGCGGCCGCCAGGGTGGCGCCCAGCAGGAGGGCCGGGATGACGATCTGGAGGCGGCCGAACCACGAGAAGAGGAAGGTGCGGCGGGTGAATTCGGGGCCGTACCACCAGTGGACGCCGGCGACGGCCAGGGCGAGGGCGGCGGCGCCCGCCGCGGTGACCGGAACCGCGGCCCACAGCGGCCACAGCTCGCGCCGCCACGCGCGGTCGGCGATGAGGCCGGTGGTGACCAGCGGCGCCACGGGGATGGCGGCGCCGACGTGTGCGGCGCGGATCTGCCACAGCCGGGGATCGGCTGCCAGCTCGGTGCGGACGGTCGCCCGGATGCCCCGCAGCCGGGCGCGCGCACCGGTGCCCGTACGCCGGGCGTGGACGCGGACGACGACCGCGAGCAGTGCCGCCGTGGCGACCAGGACGACGCCGGCGGCGATGAACTGCCAGTTGTCGCCGGTCTCGACGCGGTAGAGCTGGATGCCCCAGAGCAGGGCGACGGCGAGCCCGCCGGTCAGGACGCCGGCCCGGGGCGCCTGGAGCTGCCCGGGGTCCGCGCCGAGCAGCAGGGAGCGCTCCACGGCGGTGCGGTGCTCGGGGCGCAGCCGCCGGGGTATGCGGCCCAGGATGCTCCGGCCGGCGCTGAGCGAGCGGGCCAGCGCGACCTGCGCCTCGGCTTCGTTCGGGGCGAGGTCGACGGCCCGCCGGGCGGCGGCGACCGCGTCCGGGACGCGGCCGAGCCGCCGGTAGACGTCGGAGAGCAGCACGGCCGGCTCCCAGCCGTCCGGCTCGGCCCCGGTCGCGCGCAGCGCGACGATCAGCGCGTCGTGGGCCTCGTCGAGTGAGAGAAGGACCACACCGGCCAGGACGAAGACGTCGGCCGCCTCCGCGGGCCCGGCGAGCGCCAGCGCCCAGTCGACCGCCTCGCGGGCCTCGGGCCCGCGGTTCTCCTGGGCCAGGACCCACGCGCGCAGCAGGTAGCCGGCGCTGCCGTTGCGTTCCACGAAGGCGTCGCCGACCACGGCGTGCGCCTCGGCGAAGCGGCCCTGTCCGACGAGCGCGTGGACGCGCTCGTTGCTGGTGGAGTCGTCGTCGGGCGCGTCCGGCGTACCGAACACGCCCCCGTCACCCTCGTCGCCTTCCACAGGCCTCCCCTGTCCGCCGGAAGGGCGTCAGGCGTTGCCGCCCTTGCCCTTGCCGGACTTGTCCTTGTCTCCGCCGCCGCCGAGCGGCATGCCCTCGTAGATCTCCTTGCACATCGGGCAGACCGGATACTTCTTCGGATCGCGGCCGGGGACCCAGACCTTGCCGCACAGGGCGACGACGGGCGTGCCTTCCAGCGCGCTCGCCATGATCTTGTCCTTCTGGACATAGTGCGCGTAGCGCTCGTGGTCGCCGTCACCGTGGGAGAGCTGCGGAGTCGGCTCGACCAGAGTGCCGGTGCCCGCCCCGCGCTCGGGCTCAAGAGTGCTCATAGGAGTCAAGACTAGTTGAGAGACGGATCGTCGGGATACGTGGCTACCATCGCCAGCTCGTTGCGCTGCCGGCGCAGCACCGCCCGCCACAGTCCTTCCGGGTCGGGCGCGGACACGTCACCGGGCTCCGACTCGACCACGTACCAGGCGCCGCCGGCCACCTCGCGCTCCAGCTGGCCGGGCCCCCAGCCGGAGTAACCGGCGAAGATCCGCAGGGAGCCCAGCTCGGCGGCGAGCAGTTCCGGCGGGGCCTCCAGGTCGACCAGGCCGATGGCCCCGTGCACCCGGCGCCAGCCCAGCACCTCGGGCCCGTCGCCGGGGCGCGGCTCGCCGGGGACGACGGCCAGGCCGAGGGCGGAGTCGAGCGAGACGGGGCCGCCCTGGAAGACGACCTGGGGCAGGACGGCGAGCGCGGCCCAGTTCTGCAGCACGTCGCCGACGCCGACCGGGGTGGGCCGGTTCAGGACGACCCCGAGCGAGCCCTCCGCGTCGTGGTCCAGGACGAGCACCACCGCCCGGTCGAAATTGGGGTCGGCCAGCTTCGGGGTGGCGACGAGCAGCCGTCCGGTGAGCGCGGACACCTCGGTCATGGTCCACATGATCCCGCATACGGGAGCGCTGCGGGGGGTCGTACGGGGTATGCGGTCAGGTGCCCGACCAGGGGCAGGGGAGCACGCCGGGTACGGACCGTGCGACTGGCCGAGGCGCCCGTACGGCCGACGCGGCGACGGGCGTCGCCACGGCCCAGCGGCAGGGGTCGCTCGGCGCATTACCATTTCCCCTGTTCTCCCTGGCACTAACCGTTCCGACGATCGCGAGATCCATGACCGACATCGCCGATGTACTGCTTGTCCATGGCGGAACCCCCCTCGAAGGCGAGATCCGGGTCAGAGGCGCGAAGAATCTCGTGCCCAAGGCCATGGTCGCCGCCCTCCTCGGCAGTGAGCCCAGCCGGCTGCGCAATGTGCCGGACATCCGCGACGTCAGGGTGGTGCGCGGACTGCTCCAGCTGCACGGCGTGACGGTCAACACCGGAGAGGAGCCGGGCGAGCTGGTGCTCGACCCGACCCGGGTGGAGAGTGCGAACGTCGCGGACATCGACGCGCACGCGGGCTCGTCGCGTATCCCGATCCTGTTCTGCGGTCCGCTGCTGCACCGCCTCGGCCACGCCTTCATCCCGGGGCTGGGCGGCTGCGACATCGGCGGCCGGCCGATCGACTTCCACTTCGACGTGCTGCGCCGGTTCGGCGCCACGATCGAGAAGCGGGCCGACGGGCAGTATCTGGAGGCGCCGCAGCGGCTGCGCGGCTGCAAGATCCGGCTGCCGTACCCGTCGGTGGGCTCGACCGAGCAGGTGCTGCTGACAGCGGTGCTCGCCGAGGGCGTCACCGAGCTGTCGAACGCCGCGGTCGAACCCGAGATCGAGGATCTGATCTGCGTCCTGCAGAAAATGGGCGCGATCATTTCCATGGACACCGACCGTACGATCCGCATCACCGGTGTCGACAAGCTAGGCGGGTACACGCACCGCGCGATTCCCGACCGCCTTGAGGCGGCGTCGTGGGCCAGCGCGGCCCTCGCGACCGAGGGGAACATCTACGTCCGCGGCGCGCAGCAGCGGTCGATGATGACGTTCCTGAACACCTTCCGGCGGGTCGGCGGGGCCTTCGCGATCGACGACGAGGGCATCAGGTTCTGGCACCCGGGCGGCCCGCTGAACGCCATCGCACTGGAGACCGACGTGCACCCCGGTTTCCAGACCGACTGGCAGCAGCCGCTCGTGGTGGCCCTCACGCAGGCCTCGGGGCTGTCCATCGTGCACGAGACGGTCTACGAGTCCCGGCTCGGCTTCACCTCCGCGCTCGGCCAGATGGGCGCGCACATCCAGCTCTACCGCGAATGCCTGGGTGGCAGCGCCTGCCGCTTCGGGCAGCGCAACTTCCTGCACTCCGCGGTGGTGTCGGGCCCGACCAAGCTCCAGGGCGCCGACCTGGTGATCCCCGACCTGCGCGGCGGCTTCTCGTACCTGATCGCGGCGCTCGCCGCCCAGGGCACCTCGCGGGTGCACGGCATCGACCTGATCAACCGCGGCTACGAGAACTTCCTGGCCAAACTGGAGGGCCTGGGCGCGCACATCGAACTGCCGGGCGTGCCCGCGCAGCACGCCAAGACCGCCGCCGCGGCGGTCGCCTGACGCCGCGACCTGCGGCGCCGACACGCAAGGGCGGCCTCCCCGGACCGGGGAGACCGCCCTTCGACGTGCCGCAGGACTTACTTGCCCTTGGCGGCTTCCTTCAGCTTGGAGCCCGCGGAGACCTTCACGCTGTACCCGGCCGGGATGTTGATCGGCTCGCCCGTCTGCGGGTTGCGGGCGGTGCGGGCGGCACGGTGAGTGCGCTCGAAGGTCAGGAAGCCGGGGATCGTGACCTTCTCGTCGCCCTTGGCCACGATCTCACCGACGGTCTCAGCGAACGCGGCCAGAACGGCGTCGGCGTCCTTGCGGGTCACCTCTGCACGATCGGCCAGGGCGGCCACCAGCTCACTGCGGTTCATATCTGTACTCCCGTGTTCTTTCTGCCGTGGGGGCGCGAGCTACGAAGCTGTTGCTGTGTGCCTCACTGCCCAGGTGTGCATCCTGCCCCCATATATGGGCGGAAAGCCAATCGCCTGCCCGCGCGAGTCGCGGAAAAACCGTTGCGGGACCGCGGGGATGACGGATTGTCGTCCGATGCTCGACGCTCGGAATACGAATCCGGCTCTTTCCCGCCCTACAACCCTTGCCCCACTGTGACGGACGCCGCCGCGGCCACCGCCGGGCCCTGCGCCTTGGCCGCCTCCCGTACGGCGTCGGCGACCGCGCCGGCCACCTTGTCGTTGAAGACGCTGGGGATGATGTAGTTCGCGTTCAGCTCGCCGTCCCCGACGACCGCCGCCAGCGCGCGGGCCGCGGCCAGCATCATCTCGGTGTTGACCGTGCGGGACTGGGCGTCCAGCAGGCCCCGGAAGACGCCGGGGAAGACCAGCACGTTGTTGATCTGGTTGGGGAAGTCGCTGCGCCCGGTGGCGACCACCGCGGCGGTCTGCCGGGCCACCGCGGGTTCGACCTCCGGGTCGGGGTTGGCCAGCGCGAAGACGATCGCTCCGTCCGCCATCGCCGCGACGTCCTCGCCGTCCAGCACGTTGGGCGCCGACACCCCGATGAAGACGTCGGCGCCGGCCACCGCCTGCTTCAACGTCCCCGTGGCGCCCTCGGGGTTGGTGTTGTCGGCGATCCAGCGCAGCGCGGACCCGGCGGGCGCGTCCACCAGGTCCTCGCGGCCCGCGTGCACCACCCCGTGGATGTCGGCGACCACGGCGTGCTTGACCCCCGCCGCGATCAGCAGCTTCAGGATCGCCGTACCCGCCGCGCCCGCCCCCGACATGACGACCCGTAGGTCGCCGATCTGCTTGCCGACCACCCGCAGCGCGTTCGTCAGCGCCGCCAGCACCACGATGGCGGTGCCGTGCTGGTCGTCGTGGAAGACCGGGATGTCCAGCGCCTCGCGCAGCCTCGCCTCGATCTCGAAGCAGCGCGGCGCGGAGATGTCCTCCAGGTTGATCCCCGCGAAGCCGGGGGCGATCGCCTTGACGATCGCCACGATCTCGTCGGAGTCCTGGGTGTCCAGGCACAGCGGCCACGCGTCGATCCCCGCGAACCGCTTGAACAGCGCCGCCTTGCCCTCCATCACCGGCAGCGCGGCCTTCGGCCCGATGTTGCCGAGCCCCAGCACCGCGGAGCCGTCGGTGACCACGGCGACGCTGTTGCGCTTGATCGTCAGCCGCCGGGCGTCCTCGGGGTTCTCCGCGATGGCCATGCAGACCCGCGCCACACCGGGGGTGTAGATCATGGACAGGTCGTCGCGGTTGCGGATCGGGTGCTTGGACTGCATCTCGATCTTGCCGCCGAGGTGCATCAGGAACGTACGGTCCGAGACCTTGCCGATCGTGACACCCTCGATGCCGCGCAGCTTCCCGACGATCTCGCCCGCGTGCTCGGTCGAACTGGCCGCGACCGTGACGTCGATCCGCAGCCGCTCGTGCCCCGACGCGGTGACGTCCAGACCCGTGACCGACCCGCCGGACGACTCCACTGCGGTGGTCAGCGCACTGACCGCGGTCCCCCCCGCGGGGACCTCCAGCCGTACCGTCATCGAGTAGGAGACGCTTGGCGCCGTTGCCATGACGACCTTCTTCCGGTTCCTGCCTGAGGGTGTTCGTACCCGTGGAAGACTACTTCCACGATGTGAAGACACGGCAACACCCCGGTTTTGCCCGGCCCGGGAAGAGCTTCGGCCCCGGGTTTGTTAGCCTGATTACGACACCGGCCCGATCCAAGCCCCCGGGCCCAACCTTAGGCGCTTCGAGCGCCCACTTGCCGCGAGGCGAGCATGGCGGGTCGGTGTCACCAACCTTCGCCCCCTCCCGGCCGGCGGCCCGGCCCCGGGGGGCGCTTCTGCTCTTTGCGGTGCATTCCTTTCTTCCGCACCGCGGGTTGCGCGCGCGGTTCTCCCCCAGAGCTTCGCCTGGGGGTACCCCCACGCGCCCCTGGGTGGGTGCCCTCCGCAAAGACCCCCAGCCCCTGCCAGGGGCCAACGCCTGGGCGTGGCAGGACGCAGCCCCAAAGGGCCCCGCGGGGAACTGCGCGACCAGCCACCACGGCGCCCGCACGCAAGCAACGCACCGCACGGGGCGGAGCCCAAAGGGCCCCGCGGGGAACTGCGCGACCAGCCACAGCGCGCCCGCAGGCAAAGGACGCGCCGCCCGGGCAAGGTCTCGGGAACCCCCGGCCGGTCAGGCCAATGGGCGGAGGAGGTCGGGGACCCCCCCAGCATCGGGCGCGTCCAGCGCGGTGGCGAGGACCGTGAGCCGCTGCGTCGCCCGCGTGAGGGCGACGTACAGAACCCGCAGCCCGGCAGGCGACTCCTCCGCGATCTCCGCCGGCGACACCACGACCGTGGCGTCGTATTCGAGACCCTTGGCCTCCAGGCTGCCCAGGGCGACCACGCGCTCCCCGAGGCCTTCCAGCCAGCCGCGGGCCTGCGCCCGCCGGTTCATGGCGACCACGACCCCGACGGTCCCGTCGACCTCGGAGAGCAGCCGCGCGGCGGCCGCGCGGACGTCGGCGGCCAGGTCGGCGCCGGCGACCTCGTAGCGCGGCACGATGCCGGTCGAGCGGACCGCCCGCGGGGATTCCATGCCGGGCATGGCGAGCGCGAGCACCGTCGAGGCGACCTCGGCGATCTCCGCCGGGTTGCGGTAGTTGACCGTGAGGGTGAAGCGGCGCCGCGGCCGGCTGCCGAGGGCCTCGTCCCGCGCCTGGGCGGCCTCCTCCACGTCGGACCAGGAGCTCTGCGCCGGGTCGCCGACGATCGTCCAGGTCGCCGTACGGCCGCGGCGGCCGACCATCCGCCACTGCATGGGCGTGAGGTCCTGCGCCTCGTCCACGATGACGTGGGCGTATTCCGTCCGCTCCTCGTCGAGGCGCTCCGCGCGGCCGCGCCGCCCGCCGGGCATCCGGTCCGCGTAGGTGGTGACCTCGTCCAGGCCGGTCAGCTCGTCCAGCGGGTCGGCCTCGCGCTGCTTGGGCCGCGGCACGGGCCCGAGCAGCATCTCCAGCTCGTCGAGCAGCGCCACGTCGTGCGCGCTGGAGCCGTCCCTGCGCAGCGACCGCGCCACCCGCCGCACCTCGGGCGGTGTCAGGACCCGGCGCGCCCACCGGGCCAGCCGCTTCTCGTCGGCGAGCGCGGCCAGCACGCCGCGCGGCTCCAGCACCGGCCACCAGGCGTCGAGGAAGTCGATGAAGTCCTGCTCGGTGGAGATGTCCTCGTCGAAGCCCTGCCGCTCCTCGGCGGCGAGTTCGGCGTCGTCGAAGCGGCGCCCCGTCTTGCGCCACAGCGCGTCCAGCAGCAGCCGCCGGGCCCGGGGGCGCAGCAGGTTGACCGGGGCGGTGCCGCCGAGCACGGCGTGCCGCAGGTCGGACAGTTCACCGGCGGACAGCTCGACGCGCCGCCCGAAGGCCACCACCCGCAGCGTCGCGGGGCCCTCAAGGGCGAGGTCGAGGCAGCCCCGTGCCGCGTTGCGCAGCACCTTCTGCATCCGCAGGGAGCCCTTGACGCGGGCGGTGGCGGGCTCGTCGTACAGATCGGCGGTGACGCCGTCGACCAGCGAGCCGACGGCGCGGATCGCGACCTGGCCCTCCTCGCCGAGCGAGGGCAGTACGCCTTCGGTGTACGCGACCAGCAGCGGCGTGGGGCTGACGCACAGGATGCCGCCGGAGTAGCGGCGCCGGTCCTGGTAGAGCAGGTACGCCGCCCGGTGCAGCGCCACCGCGGTCTTGCCGGTGCCGGGGCCGCCGGTCACCTCGGTGACGGACGCGGCGGGCGCCCTGATCACCAGGTCCTGCTCGGCCTGGATGCTGGAGACGATGTCCCGCATGCTGTGCGTCCTGGCCTGGCCGAGCGCGGCCATCAGGGCGCCGTCGCCGACCACGGGCAGGCCGGTGGTCAGCTCGGGGCGCAGCAGGTCGTCCTCGACGCCGAGCACCCGGCGCCCCTTGGACCTGATCACCCGGCGCCGTACGACCCGGCCGGGCGCGACCGGCGTCGACCGGTAGAAGGGCGCGGCGGCCGGCGCCCGCCAGTCGATGACCAGCGGGGCGTAGTCGGTGTCGAGCACGCCGATCCTGCCGATGTGCAGGGTCTCGGCGATGTCGGCGGTCGCGTCGTCGCGGATCGCGTCGTCGGCGGGGTCGATGGAGGTGAAGGCGCCGTCCGCGCCCTTCTTGCCGTCCTTGCCGCGCAGCAGGTCGATCCGGCCGAACAGGAAGTCCTCGAACTCGTTGTTCAGCCGGTTCAGGTGCACGCCGGCCCGGAAGACCTGCGCGTCCCGCTCGGCGAGCGCGCCGGGCGTCCCCACATGGCCTTTCTTGGCGGCGTCGCTCATCAGGAACTCCGCCTCGTGGATCTTCTCCTCGAGTCGGCGGTAGACCCGGTCGAGGTGCTGCTGCTCGACGGCGATCTCCCGCTCCCTGACGCCGCCGCCCCCCTGCCGGTCCTGAACTGCGGTCTGCGCGGCCACGCAGGACCCCCTTCGTGTGTACGTCGTGCGCCGCCCCGCGGGTTACCGTTCCGCGCGAGGGGCAGCCTGCAACCGTACGCGACCTGCGGGCTTCTGCCCACCCGGCGCATCAGGCCGACCCGCGCAATTCGCTCCGCGGGCGGAAAGGGTCAGGCGTTGCGCAGCGCCGGGCCGGTACGCCGGCGGTGCCTGGCGACCCGCTCGCGGTTGCCGCAGACCTCGCTGCTGCACCAGCGCCTGCGGCGGCCGCGGGAGGTGTCCAGATAGACCAGGGCGCAGTTCTCGCCCTCGCAGCGGCGCAGCTGGGAGCGGGTGACGGGGTCGGTGAACAGGTCCACCGCGTCCCTCGCCACCGCCGCGAGCAGGCCGGCCGCGTCCGGCGGCGCCGCTAACGACCTGGTCAGGGCACCGTCCGCGCCCAGCACGGCCCGCGGCGCGGGCGGGGCGGCGGCCCGCGCGACCTCGTTGAGCCGCGCCACCGCCTCCGGCGGGGGTGCGGTTCCGGCGAGCTGGGCGCCCACCAGGTCCTCCAGCAGCGCGCGCAGGTCCGTCAGGCCCCGCGCCCACCCCTGGTCCGCCTCCACGGGCGTCCCCGGCGGGACCAGCCCGGTGCCGTACACCCACTCGACCACCCGCTCCACCCGATCGAGCCGCTCCCCGACCGGCCGCGCCACCCGCGTCGCCACGAGATCCAGGCACACCCGCCCCCCGTCGAACCGCAACTCCCCCATCGCCCCCTCCCTTCCACGACCTCGCCGACCCCCCAGAGTGCCGGTACCTCCCGGTCGGGGGCTAGCGCCGTGCACGCGCCTTCCCTCTGCGCCCGAGGGGGGCGCCCCCCGTGTTAAGCGGTCGCCTTCCCCACCGTCGTGGCTTGTCGCACCCCTGGGTGATTGCCCCTTGCGGTGCGCTGCCAAGGTCGAGCCCCTTTGCCAGGGCCCAACGCTCGCACAGGAGGACGCAGGCCAAAAGGGCCGCGTGGGGGTACCCCCAGGCGAAGCTCTGGGGGAGAACTGCGCGCCCAGCCACCACGGCGCCGCAGCCAAGCAACGCACCGCAAGGGGCAGGCCCAAAGGGGCGCGGGGAACTGCGCGCGCAACCCCGACGGCGCCGCAGCCAAGCAAGCCGCCGCAAGGGGCAGGGGCTCAGACCGCCCCAGGAGCGTACTTGTCGGCGTGCGGGTCGAGCGAAAGCCGATACCCCCGCTTGACCACCGTCTGAATCAGCTTCGGCGCCCCCAGCGCAGACCGCAAGCGAGCCATCGCCGTCTCGACGGCATGCTCGTCCCGCCCGGCCCCGGGCAGCACCCGCAGGAGCTCGGCGCGGGCGACGACCCAGCCCGGGCGCCGGGCGAGGGCCCGCAAGAGGGCCATCCCCGCAGGCGGCACCGGCCGCAACACGCCGTCCACCACGACCGCCTGGCCGCGGATCTCGACCTGGTGGCCGGCCACCGGGAGGGGGCGTACGCGCCCGGGCAGCTCACGGGCGAGGAGCTGGACGAGCGGCCCGAGGCGGAAGCGTTCGGGCTGCAGGGTGGGGATGTCGTGGGCCTGGAGCGGCAGGGCCGTCACGGGCCCGACGCAGGCGACGAGCACGTCGCGCCGGAAGGCGGCGAGCAGGTCGTCGAGGCGCCCGCGCTGCCCGGCGCGGTCGAGCAGCGAGGCGGCCGCGGGGGCGCTCGTGAAGCTCACTGCGTCCAGGGACCGCGCGAAGACCGCGTCGAGCAGCCGGTCGACCGGCGCCAGGTCCTCCGGTGGCATCCAGCGGTAGACGGGTACGGCCACGACGCGCGCCCCGGCGACCCGGAGCGACTCGATGAAGCCGGGCAGCGGCTCCCCGTGCAGCTGCACGGCGATGCGGCACCCGTCGACTCCCTGGTCGAGGAGCCGTTCGAGGACCTCGGCCATGGACTCGGAGGCGGGCGACCACGCCTCGGTGAGCCCGGCGGCGCGGACGGCGCCGCGTACCTTCGGGCCGCGGGCGAGGAGTTCGACCTCGCCGAGCCGCCGCAGCAGCGCCTCGCCGAGGCCCCATCCCTCGGCGGCCTCGATCCAGCCGCGGAAGCCGATCGCGGTGGTGGCGACCACGATGTCGGGGGCGTCGTCCAGCAGCTGCTTGGTCGTGGCGAGCAGCTCCGCGTCGTCGGGCAGCGGCACGATCCGCAGCACCGGCGCGCGCAGGACGACCGCGCCGCGCCGCTCGAAGAGTGCGGCCAGCTCGTCGGCGCGGCGGGCCGCCGTCACGCCGACGGTGAAGCCCGCCAGCGGTGCCACCGCTTCGGGTCCGCCTTTCCCGCTCAGCTGCTGCGCCTGCATCGTTTCCCACCCTTGCCACTGGATTTCCGTCGCGCCGCCCCGCCTGGGTTCCGGCATCGTCGCAAGGCGGGGTGACGGCTTCGGTTCGCCGGGATTTCCCGGGTGTTACGTACGTATCGGCAGCTCACACCTCCGCGTAGGCGGCCGTGCCGGTGGGCGTGGTCTGCTCCTCCCCCGCCGGGGTGCGGGACGGCCGCCGCAGGTATACGGCCCAGGTGATCGCGAAACAGACCCCGTAGTAGGCCAGGAAGGACACGAAGGCCGGAGTGCCGGAGTGACTGTTGAGGAAGCTCTCCCGGAAGGCCAGGTTGATGCCGACCCCGCCGAGCGCGCCGACCGCGCCGATCAGGCCCATGGACGCGCCGGACAGCCGCCGCCCGCAAGCAGCCGCGGCCTCCCCGGTCAGGCCCTTGGCCTCGGCCTTCTTGTGGAAGATGCCGGGGATCATCTTGTACGTGGACCCGTTGCCGAGGCCGCTGAGCACGAACAGCGCGATGAAGCCGGGCAGGAACAGCCCGAGCGACTTCTGCTCGGAGGCGGTGACGACGACCCCGGTGGCGGCCGCCATGGCCAGGAAGTTCACCAGGGTGATCCGGGCGCCGCCGAAGCGGTCGGCGAGCCGGCCGCCGACGGGCCGGATCAGCGAGCCGAGCAGCGGCCCGATGAAGGTCAGGTAGGCCGCGTGCAGCGGGGTGCGGCCGAACTGGTTCTGCAGGACGAGGCCGAAGGCGAAGCTGTAGCCGATGAAGGAGCCGAAGGTGCCGACGTAGAGCAGCGCCATGATCCAGGTGTGCGGGTCCTTCGCCGCGTCGATCGCGGCCCCGGTGTCGTTCTTCACCGTGGTGAGGTTGTCCATGTACAGCGCGGCGAGTGTGGCCGCGACGACGATCAGCGGGATGTAGACGGCGAGCACGACCCTCGGGTGGCCGGCGCCCGCGGTGGCGATGACCAGCAGGCCGACCAGCTGGATCGCGGCGACCCCGATGTTGCCGCCGCCGGCGTTGAGGCCGAGGGCCCAGCCCTTCTCACGTAGCGGGTAGAAGGAGTTGATGTTGGTCATGGAGGAGGCGAAGTTGCCGCCGCCGACCCCGGTGAGCGCCGCGACCAGCATCAGCGCCGAGTAGGAGACCCCGGGTTTCAGCACGAAGGACGCGGTCACGGTCGGGATCAGCAGCAGCAGCGCGCTGGCGATCGTCCAGTTGCGGCCGCCGAACCTCGCCACCGCGAAGGTGTACGGCACCCGCAGCACGCCGCCGACCAGCGTCGGCATGGCCACCAGGAAGAACTTCCCGGCAGGGTCGACGTGGTACGCGGGCCCCATGAACAGCACCATGACCGACCACAGGCTCCAGATGGAGAAGCCGATGTGCTCGGACAGCACCGAGAAGACCAGGTTGCGCAGCGCGACCCGCCTGCCGCCGCCCTCATCCCAGAACCGCTCGTCCTCGGGGTCCCACTGCTCGATCCACCGACCTGTCCATCGACTCATGGCGCCTCCCTTGTGACCTGTGCTGTCCTCTGCCGGGTGTCGTCCCGACGATAGGAACGGCGCGTTACCGCCCCGTGCCACCAGGTCACACGAACGCAACCGTGCTCTCATTCGCCCCCAGCCCCCACTGTGAGCCCCCGGAAACGCCGAACGGCGCCCCCCGGGTGGGAGGCGCCGTCCGGCGCATGGGATGAGTGGAGATGGCGGGAATCGAACCCGCGTCCTGTGGTGCGGAAACAGGGCTTCTCCGAGCGCAGTCCGCTGTGCTTTTCTCGGCCCCGGCAGTCACGCGGACAAGCCGCCGACGGGCCCAGTCACTGTTTGATTTCCTTCCAGGACCCGTGACCGGTCCTAGAAGTTTAGATCCCTTGATGATGCCAGGATCCGGGTCGGGATCACCCCCGGGCTGACACTTCGCAAGTCGCTACTTAGGCAGCGAGGGCGAAGGAATCGCGCTTGGTGTTGGCGATTATTGGTTGCGACATATGGTTAACGAGATCATTGCCGCTTCCTCGGCTCGCTTCCCCTGCTTCGACATCCCCAGTCGAAACCGATCATCCCCATGTGGTGTTTTCAATGTGCACACCGGGCTCACCATGGTCCGGTGCTGCTGTGCCCATCGTACGTGATCAGCGCACGGCGCGGCCAGCGTATTCCCGGGGCGTCCCCCGGACGGGGGTCAGGCGCGCTGGCGGCGGCGGGTGGCGGAGATCACGCGCTCGGACTCGCGGCGGTCCTGCTTCTCGCGCAGGGTCTGCCGCTTGTCGTACTCCTTCTTGCCCTTCGCGAGGGCGATCTCGACCTTCACCCGGCCGTCCTTGAAGTACAGCGCGAGCGGCACGATGGTGTGGCCGGACTCCTGGGTCTTGTGGACCAGCTTGTCGATCTCGGCCCGGTGCAGCAGCATCTTGCGCTTCCTGCGGGCCGAGTGGTTGGTCCAGGTGCCCTGGGTGTACTCGGGGATGTGCACGTTGTGCAGCCACGCCTCGCCGTCGTCGAGCTGGGCGAAGCCGTCGACGAGGGACGCGCGGCCCATGCGCAGCGACTTGACCTCGGTGCCCGTGAGCACCAGGCCCGCCTCGTACGTGTCGAGGATGAGGTAATCGTGTCGCGCCTTCTTGTTCTGCGCGATGATCTTGCGACCGGTCTCTTTTGCCATAGCCCGGTCATTCTCCCACTAGGAGGGGGGGCCGAGGCCAGCGATTACCTCGCGTGCCTCGGCTGCCGCGTCCTGGCCGCCGCCGACCTGGACGTCGGGCTCGATCCCGCGGCCGTCGACGCCGCGGCCGTCGGGCAGGCTGTAGTGGCCGACGGTCAGCTCCGCGACCGAGCCGTCGGGCAGCGGGCTGGGCATCTGCACCGAGCCCTTGCCGAAGGTGCGGGAGCCCACGACCACCGCCCGGCCGCGGTCCTGGAGCGCGCCGGCCAGCAGTTCCGCGGCGCTCATGGTGCCGCCGTCGACGAGGACGACCAGCGGCTCGGTGGTGTCGCCGCCGGGGGCCGCGTAGAGCGCCTGCTGCTGCCCGTGGACGTCGTAGGTGGCGACCAGGCCGCCGTCGAGGAAGGCGGACGCCACGGCGACGGCCTCCTCGACCAGGCCGCCGGAATTGCCGCGCAGGTCCAGCAGCACGCCGTGCTCGGCCCCCTTCACCGCGGCCTGCACCTGCTTGCCGGTGCCGAGCGTGAAGGCGTCGATGGCGATGTCGGTGGGGCCCTCGGGGCCGTCGGGCCGGCTGACGGTGACCGCCTCGGTGGCGAGCGTGGCCCGCTGCATGGTGACCGTCCGGTCGCGGCCGCCCTGCTGCACGGTGAGCGTGACCGTACTGCCCGGTACGTTGTCGCCGCGCAGGGCGGCGACCACCTCGGTCACCGCCAGGCCGGTACATCGGGCGGAGTCGATCGAGTCCAGTACGTCGCCGACCCGGACGCCGGCCCGCTGCGCCGGGCTGCCCGACTGCACCCGGGCGACCTGGATCCGGCCCCCGTCGATCCGCCGCACCCACAGCCCGGTGCCGACGTAGCGGCCGTCGAGCGCCTCCTGCAGGCCGGCGTACTCCTGCGCGGTGTAGAAGGACGACCAGCGGTCGCCGCTGCGGCTGACCAGCCTGCGTACGGCCTGCGGGCCGACCTTGCCCTGGGCGATCTCCCGGGCGATGCCCTCGGTGTCGACCGGTACGGGGTCGCCGTCGGCCGTGTGGCGGCCGCTTTTCGCGTCGGCGCCGGTGCTCGCGCCCTTCGTAGGGGGCTCCTTGGCGTCGTCGCGGCCCGAACCGGCCGCGGGGGCCTCCGCGATGCGCGCCGTCCTGGCGGGCTGCCGCGGCTCCGCCAGGCTGCCGGCCGCGGCGCCGGTGGCGAGGATCGTCCCGAAGACCAACGTCAGGGTCGCCCCGCGGCGGATACGGCGGGGCGTCCCGAACATCAACGGGCCGGACATGGCGGGAAGTCTAGGCCAGAATCGGGCGTCGTACGGGAAGATACGCCGACCGCCGGCGGGTCCGGTGGACGCCCCGGCGGGCTCCCGCTCAGACCCTCAAGTACCGCCGCAGCGCGATGAACGCGGCGAACGCCGGCATCAGGAAGCCGATCAGCAGCACCAGCGGCAGCACCTGGACGACGGAGTCCCAGCCGAGGAAGGACACCAGCGGGATCTTGTCCTGGAGCTTGAGCCCGGCGTCGATCATGAAGTACCGCCCGCCGAGCAGCATCACGCAGGCGGCCGCGGCGCCGACCAGGCCGGCGAAGGCCGCCTCCATGATGAACGGCATCTGGATGTAGAAGCTGGACGCGCCGACCAGCCGCATGATGCCGGTCTCCCGGCGGCGGCTGAAGGCCGACACCCGCACGGTGTTGACGATCAGCAGCATCGCGACGGTCAGCATGAAGGCCAGCACCACGTAGGCGGCCTTGGTCATGCCGCCGAGCAGCGAGAACAGGTTCTGCAGCAGCGCCCGCTGGTCCTCGACCGACTGAACGCCCGGGCGCCCCCGGAAGGCGCTGGCGATGACGGTGAACTTCGTCGGGTCCTTGAGCTTGACCCGGTAGTTCTCCGGCATCTGGTCCGGGGTGATGGAGGTGGCCATCGGGGAGTTCTTGAACTGCTGCTCGTAGTTCTTGTACGCGCCCTCGGCGCTCTCGTAGTAGACCTTCTCCACGATCGGGAGCTTCTTGAGGTCCGCGAGGATCTGCTTCTTCTGGTCGTCGGTCACCGCACCCTTGGCGCAGCTGGGCGTGGTGCCCGCGTCGCTCTTGTTGCACATGTAGACGGTGACCTGGACCTTGTCGTACCAGTAGCCCTTCATCGAGTCGACCTGTTTGTTGGCCAGCAGGGCGCCACCGGCGAGGGCGAGCGAGAGCGCCACGGAGATGATCACGGCGAAGGTCATCGTGAGGTTGCGGCGGAGGCCGACGCCGATCTCCGACAGGAAGAACTGGAGGCGCATGGGGGTCGAGGTTCCTTTCGGAAGGGGGACGGGTCTCGTTACGGCCGGCTGCCGGTGCTGGCAGCCCTAGTGCTGATAGCCGTAGACACCGCGCGACTGGTCGCGTACCAGCCGCCCCTTCTCCAGTTCGATGACGCGCTTGCGCATCTGGTCGACGATGTTCTGGTCGTGGGTGGCCATCACCACGGTGGTGCCGGTCCTGTTGATCCGGTCGAGGAGCCGCATGATGCCCACCGACGTCTGCGGGTCGAGGTTTCCGGTCGGCTCGTCAGCGATCAGCAGCATGGGGCGGTTCACGAACGCCCGGGCGATCGCCACGCGTTGCTGCTCGCCACCGGACAGCTCGCCCGGCATCCGGTCCTCCTTGCCGGCCAGGCCGACCAGGTCGAGCACCTCGGGCACGGTCTTGCGGATGGTGCCGCGGGCCTTGCCGATCACTTCGAGCGCGAAGGCGACGTTCTGGGCGACCGTCTTGTTCGGCAGCAGCCGGAAGTCCTGGAAGACCGTGCCGAGCTGGCGCCGCATGTGCGGGACCTTCCAGTTCGACAGCCGGTTCAGGTCCTTGCCGAGCACGTGCACCATGCCGGTGTCGGTCCGCTCCTCGCGCAGGATGAGCCGCAGGAAGGTCGACTTGCCCGAGCCCGAGGAGCCCACCAGGAAGACGAACTCACCCTTCTCGATCTCCAGCGACACGTCCCGCAGCGCGGGGCGGTTCTGCTTGGGGTAGGTCTTGGTGACGTTGTCGAATCGGATCACGTTCGCACCAGGGGTTTGCGGGGTGAGCGGACAGGGGATGAGGGCGACACTACGCGACGGGGCAAGCCGTGCGCAGTCGTCGTGGCGGGTTGGTGGGCCGTCCCACAGGGCATAATCGGGCAAGCCCGCGCATTCCCGCCCCGCCGCCCCCGGGCGCATCCCGCCCCGGAACCTGTCACAGTAGACAGTGCGTACGCAGTGCCGACCCCAGGACTGGCAAGCACCCCTCCCGGGAACGATTCACCCACCGGGAGCGTTCACCAGGCGGAGTGAGGAGACGACCATGACAGTCGACCGGCTGGTGTGCGCGAACTGTTCCGGCCCGGTGGCCGAAGGCCGCTGTCCCGTGTGCCGCGCCAACCGCGCGCGCATGCAGCAGGAGCCCGGCTGGTCCTCCATATCCCCCGCCACCCTGATCGCCCTCCTGGTGGCTCTCCTGGCCGTCGTCCTGGTCGTGGAGCACGCCACGGCGTGACCTTTTCGGTCACTGTCCGTGAGATCTCTGGGCAGAGCATGGTCGGAGCCAGCCTTCGAGCGTGCCCCGGGAGACGACGAGCAGAGCCTTAGCGGGCGCAAAACGAAGGTGGGGCCGGAACGCCTGTGCGTTCCGGCCCCACCCTTTTGCGTATGCGTGCGTCCGCGTGCGTCCGCGTGCTGCCGTCAGGCCGCGTCGCGACGGCCGGCCACCAGGCTCGGGGTCAGGCGGAAGCCGATGCCGCCCGCGATCAGGGTCGCTGCGCCGATCAGCAAGGAGGTCGGACGGCTCAAGCCGCGGTCTTCTCACGGGACTTGCGCCAGCGGATGCCCGCCTCGATGAAGCCGTCGATGTCGCCGTCGAGGACGCCCTGGGGGTTGCCGACCTCGTGGTCGGTGCGCAGGTCCTTGACCATCTGGTAAGGGTGCAGGACGTACGAACGCATCTGGTTGCCCCAGGAGTTGCCGCCGTCGCTCTTGCCGAGGGAGTCCATCAGGGCCTGCTCCTCCTGGCGGCGGCGTTCGAGCAGCTTGGCCTGGAGGACGTTCATGGCGCTGGCCTTGTTCTGGATCTGGGAGCGCTCGTTCTGGCAGGAGACGACGATGCCGGTGGGGAGGTGGGTGATCCGGACCGCGGAGTCGGTGGTGTTGACGCCCTGGCCGCCGGGGCCCGAGGCGCGGTAGACGTCGATGCGCAGCTCGGACTCGTCGATCTCGACGTGGTCGCTCTGCTCCACGACCGGGAGGACCTCGACGCCGGCGAAGGAGGTCTGGCGGCGGCCCTGGTTGTCGAAGGGGGAGATCCGCACCAGGCGGTGGGTGCCCTGCTCGACGGAGAGGGTGCCGTAGGCGTAGGGGGCCTTGACCACGAAGGTGGTCGACTTGATGCCGGCCTCTTCGGCGTACGAGGTCTCGTAGACCTCCGTGGAGTAGCCGTGGCGCTCGGCCCAGCGCAGGTACATCCGCTGGAGCTGCTCGGCGAAGTCGGCCGCGTCGACGCCGCCGGCCTCGGCGCGGATGTTGACCAGGGCCTCGCGGGCGTCGTACTCGCCCGACAGCAGGGTCCTGACCTCCATCTCGTCCAGCGACTTGCGGACCTCTTCGAGCTCGCTCTCGGCCTCGGTGCGGGTGTCGGCGTCGTCCTCGGCCTCGGCCAGCTCGAACAGGACGCCGAGGTCGTCGATGCGGCCGCGCAGCGTCTCGACCTTGCGCAGCTCGGCTTGGAGGTGGGAGAGCCGGCTGGTGATCTTCTGCGCACTCTCCGGGTCGTCCCACAGGGACGGTACGGCGGCCTGCTCCTCAAGTGCGGCGATGTCGGTCCGCATCCGGTCGAGGTCGAGGACGGCCTCGATCGACCCCATGGTCGAGGACAGGGATTTCAGTTCTTCGGATACATCGACGATTGCCACGGGTCCAGCCTACCGGCTGGCCGAAACCTACCGCCCCTGTCGTGCCGCGGAAGTGCCCGCATCCGCCTGCGGCGCCGTCACACCGACGCGGTGGCCCTGCTCAGGGTGCCGGCGGGGGTCCTGGTGAATATCTCCAGCGTGTGCGGCGACGCGGCCGCCGCGCCCAGGGCGGTGGGCGTGCCGGGCAGCGGGGCGGTCGACCAGTCGGCGTCGGGGGCGACCGCGGCCTGGCCGCCGGGCGCGAAGGCGTAGAGCCGGTCGCCGGCGGCGACGGCGTCGGGGCGGGCGGTGGCGTCGAGGCCCTGGACGACGGCGGAGGGGCGCCAGGCGCCGCCGGCGTACGGCAGCTGGAGGACGGCGCCGTCGGCCTTGCGGACGACGAAGGCGTCGAGAGTGCCGCGGGCCCGGGAGACCAGGGCGGGGGCGGCGGTGATGCGGCCGGCGGTGGGCACGACCGCCCAGGCGTTCCAGCGGTTGCCGACCAGGGAGGCGGTGACGAGGTCGCCGCCGACCCGGCCGACCAGGTCGATCCTGCCGGGTTCCGAGGAGGCGGCGGCGGGGGCGGCGTCGAAGTGGGTGCGCTCGTCGACCTGGGTCCAGGAATTCCAGCGGGCGCCGGTCATGGTCCTGCGGTAGAGCAGGCCGTCGGTGCCGAGTGCGAACACGTCGACGCGGCCGGCCCTGGCGGAGACCGCGGCCGGGTCGTCGGCGACGCTTATCCCGCTGAGCTTGTGCCAGGGGCCGTAACCGGTACCGCCGCGGACGACGTACCAGACGTTCTTGTCCTGGCCGCGGGCGAAGACGTACGTGGCGCCGTCCATGACGAGCGCGCGCGGGCCGCCGACCAGCGGCACACCGGCGGCGGGCACGCCCTGGAAGGCGGACCAGCGCGGCAGCGAGACGGGCTGCCCGGTCCGGCCCTGCGGGGCGTCGGCGCCCGCGGTCGGGGCGGCGGGGGTGATGGCCCTGGCCTTGGTGGCCGCCGAATCGGTCACGTGGTCGGGCGCGGGGTCCGTCGTCGGCGGGGTGTCATCGCGGGAGTTCCCGGGGCCCGGGGAGCCCGAGGAGCCGGCCGAGGCGATGCCCCAGCCGCCGATACCGGCGACGGCGAGCGCCGCCGCGGCCGCCGCGGCGAAGCGGATACGCCGCTGCCGCATCGCGTCGGAGACCGCCCGGTGCCGGGGGCTCGCGGGGCGGCCGGGCGCGGAGGCGCGGCCCTTGCCCGCGGCCCGGGAGGTGCCGCCGAAGCCGGCCAGCTCCTCGGCGGTGGGCAGCTTGATGCTGGTGTGGGTGTCCCGGGAGGAGTCGGGGGCGGCGCCCCTGACCAGCGGTACGGCCCCGCGCCTGCGGTCGCCGGGCTGCGCGGCGGGGGCGGGCGGTACGGCGGCGGGCGCGGGCGGCTCGGGCACGGCGTCGCCGTAGCCGCCCTGCTCGCCGGTGTCGCCGGGCGCGGCCACGTCCAGCGGGGGCAGGCCGGCGAGCCGCGGCAGCAGGTCGCGCAGCCGGGCGGCCAGCTCGCCGGCGGTGAGCCGGGAGGCGGGGGCCTTGGCGAGGCAGGCGGTGAGGACGCGTTCGAGATCGGCGGGCAGCCCGGGCAGCGGCTGTACGGCCTCGGTCACGTGCCGGCGCAGGACGGCGCCGGGGTGGCCGCCGCCGAAGGGGGTGAAGCCGCCGAGCAGCTCGTAGAGAACGGTGGCCAGTGCGTAGATGTCGACCGAGGCGCGCGGCGGCAGGCCCTCGATGATCTCCGGGGCCAGGTAGTCGGGGGTGCCGATGATGCGGGTGGCGCGGGTGCGGCGCGGGGAGTCGACCAGCCGGGCGATGCCGAAGTCGGTGAGCAGCGCGGGCGGTGCGCCGCCGGGGCCGGCGGGCGCGGCGGAGTCGAGCAGGACGTTCTCCGGCTTGACGTCGCGGTGGACGACGCCCGCGGCATGGGCCGCGGCGAGGCCGTCGGCGACGTCGGCGGCGATGGCGACGGCGGCCTCGGGGGCGAGCCGCCGCTCGCGCTCCAGCCGGGAGCGCAGGTCGGTGCCGCGGACCAGGTCCATCACCAGGGCGAGGTCGCTGCCGTCGACCACCAGGTCGCGGATACCGACGATGTGCGGGTCGTCGAGCGAGAGCAGCGCGGTGCGCTCCTGCACGAACCGGCCGACCAGGTCCTGGTCGGAGGCCAGGTCCTCGCGCAGCAGCTTGATGGCGACCGGTCCTTCGGGGCCGTCACCGAGCCACACCGTCCCCGCGGATCCCCGCCCGAGCACCTGGTGGGCGGTGTAGCGGCTGCCGATCTTCCTGGCCAAGACTTGCTCCGACTCCTCCGGCGGTCCGTCGCGTGGGCGACCAAGCGTTGCCGACAAAGCTACGCGGAACAGCGGCCGTTCGGGGTGTGCGAGGGCGGTGAGTGGGCGTTCCGCACGAGAAATCACCCTTCGGAAGTCGACAAATCCCCAAGGTGGGTGTCGGAACACGCATCTGAAAGCGCGGGGGAACGCCGTCCGAGCGGGCGCACGACGACACCGCGCCCGTACGCGGACCGGCTGCGTACGGGCGGGGGGACGGGGGGCGGGGCGCCGGGCGGCGTACGCGCGGGCTCAGTTGCCGTTCTGCCCGGTCAGACCCTTGAGGTCGGGGAGGTTGTTCAGGTCCGGCGTGCTGTTCAGACCGGAGGTGCCGTTGCCCTGGCCGCCGCCGGAGTCGCCGGTGATCGAGGAGATCTTGTCCCACGCCGACTGGGCCCAACTCGACGCCGCGTCCCACAGGTTCCGGGTGCTGTCGACCCAGTGCGGCAGCGGCGTGGTGTACCAGATGACGACGAAGAGCACGACGATCACCAGGATCACCGTCAGGCAGCCCTTGAGGCAGCCGAGGCCGGGGATCTTGACCGGGTTGGCGCTGCGCCGCCGCGGCTCGTGCTGCCGGGGCGGCTCGGGGGCCCGGGCCGGCGGACGCTGCGGCGGCTCGTGACGCCGCGGTTGCGGCTGCGACTGCTGCCTGCGCGGGTCGTACGCCTGCGGGGGCGGCCCCGACTGCTGCTGCGGCTGCTGGTGGCGGGGCTGCTGCGGGGGGCCGGACTGCTGCTGCGGATAGCCGTAGCCCTGGCCGCCGCCCTGCTGCTGTTGCTGCTGCTGGTTCGACTGCTGCGGGTATCCGTAGCCCTGCCGGCCCTGGCCGCCCTGACCCTGCCCTTGGCCCTGCCCCTGCTCGGGCTGGCCCGGCTGGCGGCGCGGGCGGCGGAAGAGCGGGTCCATCTCCGGCGGCAGATAGCGCGGCTCGGTCTGGTCGTTGCGCTGCCGGGCCGCGCTGAGCTGCGACTCCCACGGATGCGGGCCGCCCTGCGCCTGCGCGGCCTGCGGCGCGCCGCCGGGCACCGGCGGCAGGACCCGGGTGCTGTCGGCCGCCGGCTGCTCGGAACGGCTCGACGCGTCCGAGGGCAGCACGCTGGTCGCGGCGTTCGAGTCGTAGCCGCCCTGCCCGTGCGGCAGCACCTGCGTGGGATCGGCGTCGGAATCGCCGCCTCCCGCGCCCTGCGCGCCGCCCAGCCCGGTGCCGGGGACCAGGGTCGGGGTCTCGTCGGGGGCGAGCAGCGCGGCCACGCCGAGCGCGGCCTCGGCCGCCGCGGGCGAGGCGTGCACGCCGACGCCCGCCGCGACCACCCGCAGCGCGCGGGCCAGGCTGTCGGCGCTCGGGCGCTGCGTGGGCTCCTTGCGCAGGCAGCGCTCGATGACCGTCCACAGCGGTTCGGGAACGGTGCTGGGGCGGCGCGGCTGCTGGTTGAGGTGGGCCTGGAGCACCTCGATGGCGTTGTCGCCGCGGAAGGGCGTACGCCCGGTGACCAGCTCGTACAGCAGGATTCCGGCACCGTAGACGTCGACGGCCGAGGTCTGCGGGCGGCCCTGGGCGGATTCCGGCGCCACGTAGGCGGGTGTGCCGACGAATTCGTGGGTCCGGGTGAGGCCCGGCGAGTCCGCGAGCCGCGCGATGCCGAAGTCGGTGAGCATCGGGTGCATCCGCTCGTCGCCGTCCTCACCCGTGAGGGTGGCGAGCAGCACGTTGGCGGGCTTGAGGTCGCGGTGCACGACGCCGTCGGCATGGCTGGCGGCGAGCGCGTCGGCGACCGCGGCGGTCAGCAGCGAGGCGGCGACCGGGGTGAAGGGGCCGTTCTCCCGCAGGTAGCGGTGCAGGTCGGGGCCGTCGATCAGGTCCATGACCAGGGCGAGCAGGTCGCCCTCGACGACCAGGTCGCGGACCCGCACGATGTGCGGGTGGCGCAGCCGGAGCAGGACGGAGCGCTCGCGCAGGAAGCGCATCACCACGTCGGGGTCGCCGGCCAGCTCTTCCTTGAGCACCTTGACGGCGACCGTGGTGCCCGCCTCGTCCCGCACCCGGGCACGCCAGACGGTGCCTGTGGCGCCGCGTCCGAGCGGCTCCTCCAGGAGGTACTTGCTGCCTACCGGCCGCACGTCACGCTCTCCCTGCTCCGTAGTGACCGGGTCCTTCCGGTGCCCGATTCCGGCCAAGCGTAGTGCCGCGCGGCGGACCGTGGCCGGGTGGCGCCGCCTGGATTCCCGGGTAGGACGCCGTGCGGCGGCCTGTGGTTGCGCGGTCACCAGCCGATCGCCTTGCGCCGATTTGCGGCACACAGGGGGCGGAAAGCGGTCGCGACACGGCTGCGACAAGGCTCCGATACGGGTCGGGTCCGGCCGGTAACCGGCCGGATCAGGTCACTTCCCACCGCGCCGCCGGCAGTGGGCCGCCCCGTCCCCGACAGGACAAGATCAGCGGAGGCGGTACCGGCGTCGGGATGTCGGTGGCGGGTGGGAGGATGCACCCGTACGGTCCAGTGGGGGCAGCGGGGGCGGCCCTGCCGGTCGCGGCCGCGCGCCGCCGGACACCGTCCGGCGGCGCGCGGCCGGTGGGTGTCCCGGCGGTGTGTCGCCGGCCGCCGTAGGTGTCAGTGTCAACGCGCCCGTGCGCGGTCCGGGAGGGGTCTTCCGCGGCGTGCCCGGGCAGAAGGGACCGCGGACGAGATGCAGATCCGGCTGACCGTCCTCGGGCCGCGCAGCGGCCGGGCCGCACGCGGCAGCGACGTGCTCGTCACGGCGCCCGCGGGCACCGTGCTCGGCTCGGTGGCCGGCGCCCTCGCCTCGGCCGCGGGGTCCGGGCAGCCGGGCCGCTCCGCCGGGTCCTCGGTGGCGCTCTACGTCGGCCAGGACCGCGTGCCGCCCACCGCCGTCCTCGGGGTGCCGCCGCTCGTCGACGGCGCCGTCCTGTCGCTGCACGCGTCCGCGGGCCGGCCAGGCGAGCCGCACGACCACGGGCAGTACGGCAGCTTCGGGGAGTACGGCCGCCCGTCCGCCGAGGTCGCCCGGCTGCTGGTGGTCGGCGGGCCCGACGCGGGCGGCGTCCACCTGCTGCCCGGCGGCCGGGCCACGATCGGCCGGTCAGCCGACGCGGACGTGCCGCTGGACGACCCGGACGTCTCGCGCCTGCACTGCGAGGTGGCCTTCGGCCCGGACGGCGGCCTCACCGTCGCCGACCTGGGCTCCACGAACGGTACGACGCTGAGCGGGCGCGCGGTCGGCCCGCAGCCGGTGCCGCTGCCCCCGGGCGCGCTGCTCCACCTGGGCGAGTCCACCCTCCGCCTCGACCCGGCCGGCTCCCCCGCCCCGCCCCCGCTCCCGGCCGCCCCCGACACCGACGGCCACCTCCGCGTCTCCCTCCGCGACGCCCCCTGGCCGCCGCCCGCCTCACCGTCGGTCCCGGCACCCCGGGACGGCACGGCGGACGCCTCGCCGGCGGGGCACCCGCAGGACGGCCGGCGCGCGAACCCGCCCCGCGAGGGCCACGCGGCGCCGGGCCACGGCGGCGGCCCGGCGGATTCGCGGGACGGCTCCGGCGCGGCCGGCCACCCTGAGGCCGGGACGTCCGCGCCCGGCACGGCGGGCGGCCGCCAGGGCGCAGGCGACGGCCCCGGGGCGCACGGCAGGACGGCAGGCCAGGACGGCAGCGGAGACCCGGCACCGCGGGACGACGCGGGCGCCGCGGGGCACCCGGGAGAGGGCGGCGGGCCGGGACTCGCCGACGCCTCCGGTGCCGCGGGGCACCCGGCGGACGGTTCCCGGGGGCGCGGGAGCACGGCCCCTGACAGCCCCGGCACGGGTGGGCGGCGGGACACCGGGCAGGCGCGGCGGCCGGGGACGGGACCGGGGGGCCGCAGCGGGGTCGTCGGGTCGATAGGGGCCTGGGCCAGGCGGCGGCTCGGCGGGACGGGACGGGGCGAGGAGGAGGCGTACGCCGGGGGTGAGGCGGAGGCGCTGCGCGAGCGGTGGCCCGACCCGGCGTCCGTGCTGCTCACGGCGCTGGGCCCCGGAAGGCGGCTGTGGGAGCGCGCCCCCGGGCACCCGGACGCGCTGACCGTACGGCTCGGCACCGCCGACCTGCCGTCGGAGTACGGGAACCGGCGGCTGGCCGCGGTCCCCTTCACCGTGGACCTGCGCGACCCGCGCACGTCCGCGCTGACGCTGGCCGGGCCGCGGCCGCGGCTGGCCGGCCTCGCCCGCGCGGTGCTCGCCCAGCTGTGCGCGCTGCACTCCCCCACCGCCCTGGAGGTCGTGCTGGTCAGCGCGGACCGGGCCAGGCCCACCGACCAGCGGGCCGAGGAGTGGTCCTGGCTCAACTGGCTGCCGCATCTGCGCCCCTCCCGCGGCCAGGACTGCCGGCTGCTGCTGGCCTTCGACCGCGACCAGGCGCAGGCGCGCACCGCGGAGCTGCTGCGCAGGATCGAGGAGGGCCCGGCGGGCGCCGGGCACCCGGGGCCGTATTCGCTGCTGGTGGTCGACGGCGACCCCGGGTCCGCCGCGCTGCGCGAGACCGTCGCGCGGATCGCGGCGGCGGGTCCCGCCGTCGGCATCCACGTGCTGTGCCTGACCGAGCCCGGCGAGCGGCCCGCCGTGGACGGCGGGGTCGTCGCCCGGCTGTCGGGTGACGTCGCGACGACCCTGCGGGTCGAGCCCGCAGGGGAGCCCGCCGGCTCCGGCGGCGCCGACGAGATCGTGCTCGACGCGGTGTCCGGCGCCTGGGCCGAGCATTTCGCGCGGGCGCTGGCGCCGTTGCGCGAAGCCGACGCGGACGCGCCGGGTGCGCTGTCACGGCATGCGCTGCCCGCCTCCGTACGGCTGCTGGACGAGTTGGACCTCGCGCTGGCCACCCCCGCGAAGATCGCCGCCCGATGGGGCGCCGTGCCCGCCGCGGTGCCGTCCGCGGTCGCCGTGCTCGGGGCCGGGGCGGGCGCCGGTCCCGGCGGCCGGGTCACCGTGGACCTCGTGGCCGAGGGGCCGCACCTGATCGTCGGCGGCGCCCCGGGCGCGGGCAAGACCGAGCTGCTGCGGTCCTTCGCCGCGGCGCTGGCCGCCGCCGAGCGGCCCGACCGGCTCGCGCTGATCCTGGTCGACGGCGCCGGGCAGGACCGCGGCGAAGGGCTCGCCGGCTGCGCCGACCTGCCCCACGTCAGCGCGCACCTGGTTGCCTCCGACCCGGTGCGGATGCGGGAGTTCGCGCAGGCGCTCAGCGCGGAGCTGAAGCGGCGCGAGGCGGTGCTCGACGGGCAGGCCTTCGCCGCGTGGCACGCCGAGCGGCTCGTCGCCGCGACCGTGCCGCACCAGGGCGGGCGCCCGCCGGCGGCCCCGCCCGAGGAAGTGCCCGCGCTGCCGCGGCTGGTCGTGCTCGTGGACGACTTCGACGCGCTCGTGGCCCCCGCGCTCGGCGCCCCCGGGCGGCCCGCGGCCGGCAGCGTCGTCCGGGCGATCGAATCGGTCGCCCGGGACGGCGAACGCCTCGGCGTCCACCTCGTGGCCGCCACCGGCCGCCCCGAGCGCACGGCGGGCACCGACGCGGACGAGCGGGCGCCGCTGCGGGTCGCCCTGCGGATGCCCGACACGGAGTCCGCGGCGCTGCTCGTGCACGTCGAGGACCCGGCCGTGCTCGACGAGAGCGTGCCGGGACGCGGGTATCTGCGCCGGCCCGGCGGGGCGGTGACGGCCTTCCAGGCCGGGCGGGTCAGCGGGCGCATCCCCCGCACGGCGACCTTGCGGCCGACGGTTGTGGGGCTCGAGTGGGAGCGGATGGGGGATCCGCCGGCCCGGCGCCAGGTCCGTGAGCTGGGGAACGGTCCGACCGATCTCGCGCTTCTCGCCAGCGCGTTGCAGCGTGCCGCTGAGGCCGAGGCCGCTTCCGGCTGAGGTCTGCCGCTGCCCCTTGCGGTGCGTTGCATGCCCGCGGGCGCGTCGTGGTTGCCCGCGCCGTTCCCGCGCCCCCGGGTTGCCCGGCAGGGGCGCGGGGCACTGGGTGACGAGCCGTCGTGGGCTGCAACTGTCGGTGCGACAGGCCCCGCGGGGAGTGGTGGGAAGATCCAAACGCCCCGGGGTAGGGGCAAGCCGGGTGGTGACCCCTAAGGTTTGAGCCAAGATCACGGCGTGGTCACATTGCGGGCAGCGGGTGGTACCGGCCCTTGCCGGGGGCAGTTCACCGGGCGTAGGACAGGACGCCACGGGACTGAGGGGATGCCAGATGCACAGGTTAAAGGGTAAGACGCACATCGCCCCGAGCGGCAGCGCGTCACGCCGGACTACGCGCATAGCGCTCGCCGTCGTATCGGCGTCGGCCCTGGCGCTGGGCGCCGCGGCCTGCGGCGGCGGTGGCAGCGACAACGGGGGCAAGAAGACCGACACGCCGACGACGTCGGCAGCCGCGCCCAGCGGCAACGGCGGCGCCCTGCAACTGCCCGACCTGCACGGCCAGAAGCTGGAAGTGGCCGCGGTGTGGACGGGACCCGAGCAGAAGAACTTCCAGAAGGTGCTCGACGAGTTCGACAAGCGCACCGGTGCGAAGACCACGTTCGTGCCGACGGGTGACAGCCAGTCGACCTTCCTGGGGACGAAGATCCAGGGCGGCGCACCGCCGGACGTGGCCTTCCTCGCGCAGAACGGCGTACTGCACCAGTTCGCCGACAAGGGCTGGCTCAAGCCGCTCGGCCCTGAGGCGCAGGCCCAGTTGGGCAAGAACTTCTCCCCGGGCTGGCAGAAGCTCGGCGCGTGGAAGGGCAAGCAGTACGGCGTCTACGCCAAGGTCTCGAACAAGTCGCTGATCTGGTACAACGCGGCGGCCTTCAGCAACGCGGGCGCGACGGAGCCGAAGACCTGGGCCGACTTCCTGAAGACGGCCGAGACGGTCTTCGAGTCGGGCACCACCCCCGTGTCGATCGGCGGCGCGGACGGCTGGACGCTGACCGACTGGTTCGAGAACATCTACCTCTCGCAGGCGGGTCCGGAGAAGTACGACCAGTTGGCCGCCCACACCATCAAGTGGACCGACCCGTCGGTGAAGGCGGCGCTGACCACACTGGGCCAGCTGTTCGGCAACAAGGACCTGATCGCGGGCGGCGCCAAGGGCGCGCTGGGCACCGACTTCCCGAAGTCGGTGACGCAGACCTTCAGCGCCAACCCGCCGGCCGCCGCGATGGTCTACGAGGGCGACTTCGTCTCGGCGTTCATCTCGGCCAACACCAAGGCGAAGGTCGGCACGGACGCCAAGGAGTTCCCCTTCCCGGCCGTGGGTACGGGCAAGGCGCCGGTGGTCAGCGGCGGTGACGTGGGCGTGGCGCTGAAGGACGGCAAGGGCGCGCAGGCGCTGCTGACCTTCATCGCGTCGACGGACGCGGCCAAGGTCTGGGCGCAGGGCGGCGGTTACCTGTCGCCGAACAAGTCGCTCGACCTGTCGGCGTATCCGGACGACGTGCAGCGCAACATCGCCCAGTCGCTGATCGCCGCGGGTGACGACTTCCGGTTCGACATGTCGGACCAGGCGCCGGCGGCCTTCGGTGGCACGAAGGGCGAGGGCGAGTGGAAGGACCTCCAGGACTTCCTCGCCAAGCCGTCCGACGTGGCGGGTGCGCAGGCCAAGCTGGAGGCGGACGCCACCAAGGCGTACGGGAGCTGAGGCAGGTGGCCCCGGCACAGGTGGCTGGTGCCACCGCGGGGGCGGGGGGCGGCGGTTCAGCCGCCGCCGTTCCGCCCCCGCCGGGTCCCGGAAAGGGATCCGGTCCCCGTCGCAGTGTGATGGGCACCCGGCCGTGGGTGGCCGCGGTGTTCCTGCTGCCCGCGCTGGTGCTGCTGGGCGCGCTGGTGGCGTATCCGATCGTCTACACCGTCAAGCGGAGCTTCTACGACGCGGACGGCAGCGCCTTCATCGGGCTGAAGAACTTCGGGACGGTCTTCAGCGACCACGGCATCCTCACCGCCGTGCGCAACAACGTGGTCTGGGTGGTGGTCGCGCCCGCCGTGGCGACCGCGCTGGGCCTGGTGTTCGCGGTGCTCACCGAGAGGGTGCGCTGGGGCACGGCGTTCAAGCTGATCGTCTTCATGCCGATGGCGATCTCGATGCTGGCCGCCGGGATCATCTTCCGGCTGGTCTACGAGCAGGACCCGTCGCAGGGTGTGGCGAACGCGGTGGTGGTGGCGGTGCACGACACCTTCACCGACAACGCCGCCTACCCGGGGGCCAGACCGCGGCCGAACAGCGATCTGAGGCCGACCGCGGGCGGTTCCTTCACGTCGAAGTCGACGGCGGCCACCGGGGCTCCCGCCGACCTGCCGCTGATCGGCATCCCGCAGAACAAGGTGCCCTCGGGCGCGCGGGACGCGAAGCCCGCACCGGCGCAGCCGGGTTCGGTGACCGGCACGGTGTGGCTGGACTTCCGGCCGGGCGGCACCGGGAAGCCGGGCGTGATCGACCCCGGCGAGAAGGCGCTGTCCGGGGTGAAGGTCCAGGCGGTCAAGGACGGCAAGGTCGTCGCGTCGGCGAAGTCCGGCAAGGACGGCACGTACAAGCTGCCCGCCGCGGCGGTCGGCGCGCAGTTGCGGCTGCCCGGGTCGAACTTCGCCGGGAAGTACGAGGGCATCAACTGGCTCGGCCCGAGCCTGGTCACGCCCTCGATCATCGCGTCCTACATCTGGATGTGGGCGGGTTTCGCGATGGTGCTGATCGCGGCGGGCCTGGCCGGGGTGCCGCGGGAGCTGATGGAGCAGGCGCGGGTGGACGGGGCCAACGAGTGGCAGGTCTTCCGCCGGATCACCGTGCCGCTGCTGGCACCGGTCCTGGTGGTGGTCACGGTCACCCTGATGATCAACGTGCTGAAGATCTTCGACCTCGTCTACATCATCGCGCCCGGCAACACGCAGCAGAATGCCAACGTGCTGGCGCTGCAGCTGTATCTGTCGTCGTTCGGCGGCGGTGACGACCAGGGCGTCGGCAGTGCGATCGGTGTGATCCTGCTGCTGCTGGTGCTGCCGGTCATGATCTTCAACATCCGGCGGCTGCGCAAGGAGGGACGCCGATGAGCGCCGACGCGACCGCGGGGCCGGTGATGCCCCTCGACACAGCGGAGCGGCCGGTGGCCGTACGGCCCAAGGACAGCCTCGGCACCCGGCTGGCGGCGCTGGCCGGCGGCGGGGTGGTGCGGGTCGTGCTGCTGGTGGTGGGCCTGTTCTGGCTGCTGCCGACGGTGGGCCTGCTGCTGTCCAGCCTGCGGACCCCGGGGGACATATCCACCAGCGGCTGGTGGAAGGTCTTCACCTCGCCGTCGCAGCTGACGGTGACCAACTACCGCACCCTGCTGGACAACCACGCCATCACCGACTCGCTGGTGAACACGGCGCTGATCACCGTTCCCACGACGCTGCTCGTGGTGGTGATCGGGTCGCTGGCCGGCTACGCCTTCGCCTGGATGGACTTCCCCGGCCGCGACTGGTGGTTCATCGCCGTGGTGGCGATGCTGGTGGTGCCGGTGCAGGTGGCGCTGATCCCGGTGGCGAAGCTCTTCGGCGACATCGGGATCTTCGGCGACATCTCCGGGGTGGTGCTCTTCCACACCGCCTTCGGGCTGCCGTTCGCGATCTTCCTGCTGCGGAACTTCTTCGCGGAGATCCCCAGGGAGCTGCTGGAGGCCGCGCGGCTGGACGGCGCGGGCGAACTGCGGCTCTTCCTCCGGGTGGTGATGCCGCTGGGCGGCCCGGCCATCGCGTCGCTGGGCATCTTCCAGTTCCTGTGGGTGTGGAACGACATGCTGGTCGCGCTGATCTTCGCGAACAGCGGCTCGCAGCCCATCACGGTGGCGCTGCAGCAGCAGGTGCGGCAGTTCGGCAACAACATCGACATCCTGGCGCCCGGCGCGTTCGTGTCGATGGTGATCCCGCTGGCGGTCTTCTTCGCCTTCCAGCGGCAGTTCGTGTCCGGGGTGATGGCGGGCGCGGTGAAGTGACCGCGCGCCGGCCGACGCCGACGGCAGGGTGACACGGCGGGCAATTCCGGCAGCGGGGGACGTTTACACTGACGCCCCCCGCCGCCGGGGGCCGCCCGCACCGGGGGCTCCCACCGTTCGAACGGATCCCCATGACGCTCACCCCCACCGCCTCGGAGCCGGCCGGCGACGAGCTTCCCGCGCCCGCCTCCCTCGCCGAGGTCAAAGGCTGGTTCTTCCCCGTCGACCAGGTGCTCTTCGACTGGTTCCTGACCCGGCAGAGCGAGTTGACCGAGCCGGGCGACCTGCTGGAGATCGGCGCCTACATGGGCAAGAGCGCGATCTTCATGGGCAGCTATCTGCGGTCCGGCGAGACCTTCACGGTCTGCGACCTGTTCGACTCCCCGGCGCGGGACGACGCGAACTCCGCGGAGATGCGGTACTCCTACTCGACGCTCACCCGTCGCTCGTTCGAGTCCAATTACCTGTCCTTCCATGACGAGTTGCCGACGGTCATCCAGGGCCTGTCGTCGCTCGTCCGGGACCGGGTGCAGGCCGCCAGTTGCCGCTTCGCGCACATCGACGGCTCGCACCTCTACGAGCACGTACGCGGCGACATCGAGGACACCAGGACGCTGCTGCACCCGCACGGCATCGTGGCGCTGGACGACTACCGCTCCGAGCACTGCCCCGGGGTGGCCGCCGCGGTCTGGGAGGCGGTCGCCACCGGCGGGCTCAACCCGGTGTGCGTGACCGGCACCAAGCTCTACGGCACGTGGGGCGACCCGGGGCCGGTGCGCGAGCAGCTGCTGGAGTTCCTGGCCGGGCGCGACGACCTGTGGCACGCCGTCGAGGCGGTGGCCGGCGGCAAGCTGGTGCGGGTCAAGGGCGCCGGGGCGGTGCTGCCCGCCCAGCCGCCGTCCCGGCACCACCGCGAGGAGCCGCCGGTCGAGGAGGCCCCGCCGGTCAAAGCGCCTGCGACACCGGAAGCCCCCGCGGTCCGGCGGCGCTCACCGCTGCGCCGGCTGGTGCTCAACGTGCTGCCGCCGTTCGTGTCCAAAGGCTTCGTAAGGCTTCGCGCCGCACTACGCCACCAGGCGTAACCAGCGGGGCAACCGCGCGTTCGCAGGATATACAGCGTCACACGCCGCATTTCCCGCGGATGTGGTCGTAGTGTCCCGAGTCCCCGCGTCGAACCTGGATGTGCTGCTGTGCCCCGCTTCAGCGTCATCGTGCCCGTCTATCATGTGCAGGCCTATCTGCACGCCTGCCTGGACTCCGTACTGGGCCAGTCCTTCGGCGACTTCGAGCTGATCGTGGTGGACGACTGCTCACCGGACGGCAGCGGCGAGATCGCCGACGCCTACGCGGCCCGCGACCGCCGGGTCAGCGTCCTGCACCTGGCCGAGAACGTCGGCCTGGGCCGGGCCCGCAACGCCGGACTCGCCCGGGCCACCGGCGACTACGTGCTCTTCCTGGACAGCGACGACACCTACGCCCCCGGCGCGCTGCACTCCATCGCCGCCAGGATCGACGCCACCGGCCGCCCCGACCTGCTGATCTTCGACTACGACCGCACGTACTGGAACGGCGAGGCGGAACGCAACAAGTTCAGCGCGCTGCTCGACCAGCGCGACCCGCAGGTCTTCTCCCTCGACGAACACCCGGGCCTGCTGAGGCTGATCATGGTCGCCTGGAACAAGGCCTACCGGCGCGACTTCCTCGCCAAGGTCGGGGTGACCTTCCCGGCCGGCTACTACGAGGACACCCCGTGGACGTACCCGCTGCTGATGGCCGCGGACACCATCGCGCTGCTCGACCAGGTGTGCGTGCACTACCGGCAGCGCCGCAAGCGCGGCATCCTGCACACCACCAGCCGGCGGCACTTCGAGATCTTCAAGCAGTACGACCTGCTCTTCGCCTTCCTCGACAGCCGGCCCGACCTGGAGCGCTGGCGCACGGTGCTCTTCCGCCGGATGCTCGACCACCTCACGACCGTCTTCACCCTGCCCGACCGGCTGCCCAGGTCCTCACGCCCCGAATACTTCCGGCGCTGCCGCGCGCAATACCGCAGGCTGCGGCCCGAGGGCTTCGGCCTGGCGCTGAACCGGCGCAGCGGGGTGCGCTACCTGCTGGTCGCGCTCGGCGCCCGGCGCACCTTCCAGGCACTCGGCGGCCTCCACCGGCTGCGGCTGCGAGCGGCGCGGCGGGTCAAGGCGACCGGCGGGCGGCTGCGCGAGGCGGCGCTGTACGCGTACTACCTGGTGCAGCGGCGCCGGCCGCTCGACCCCGACCTCGCGGTCTTCTCCGCCTTCTGGGACCGCGGTTACGTCTGCAACCCGGCCGCCGTCGAGGGCGCGCTGCGCGAACTCGCCCCGCACATGCGGACCGCCTGGGTCACCACCGAGCGGTACGCGCACACCCTGCCGCCCGGGGTGGCCCGGCTCCAACCCGGCTCCGCCGCCTACTGGAAGGCCATGGCCCGCGCCTCGTACCTGGTCAGCAACGTCAACCTCCACCACCGCTACGCCAAGCGGCCCGGCCAGATCAACGTCCAGACCCACCACGGCACCCCGCTCAAGCACATGGGCGTGGACCTGATCCAGCACCCAGCCGCCGCGCACGGCATGGACTTCGAACGCCTGCTGCGGCACGTCGACCGCTGGGACTACAGCGTGTCGGCCAGCCGCCACTCCAGCCTGGTCTGGGAGCGCGCCTACCCCGCCGCCTTCACCTGCCTCGAATACGGCCAGCCCCGCACCGACGTCTTCCACCGCGCCACCCCTGAGGAGGTCCTCGCGCTGCGCGACAGCCTGGGCATCCCGCGCACCGCGACGGCCCTGCTGTACGCCCCCACCCACCGCGACTACCAGTCCGGCTACCTGCCGGCCCTCGACCTGCCCCGCCTCGCGGACGAGCTGGGCCCCGGAACGGTCCTGCTGCTGCGGACGCACTACTTCTACCCGCCGGGCACCCCGGGCGGCGCCGGCCACCCGCGCGTCATCGACGTCTCCGCGCACCCTTCCGCGGAGGAGCTGTGCCTGGCCTCCGACGGCCTGATCACCGACTACTCGTCACTGATGTTCGACTACGCCGGCCTGGACCGGCCGATCGTGCTCCACGTCTCCGACTGGGACACCTACCGCGCCACCCGCGGCGCGTACTTCGACGTCACCGCGCACCCTCCCGGGCTCGTCGCCCGGACCCAGTCCGAACTCACCGACATCCTGGCCACCGGGTCGTGGGCCGGCCCCCGCTCCGACCAGCTCCGCGCCGCTTTCCGCGCGCGCTTCTGCCCCTACGACGACGGTCACGCGGCGGAGCGGGTGGTCCGCCGCGTGTTCCTCCGCGAGGAGGGCGGCCTGCCGGCCGTCACCCCCCTCCCCGACCGCCACCCAGCGGCTGCGCCGCAGGCCACCCCTGCCGATCGGCCGGCCGCGCGTCCCCTGCCGTGACCATCTGCCCCTGGGGTGCGTCCCTTGCCGGCGGTTGCGCCGTGGCTTGGCTCGCAGTTCCCCGTGCCCCTGAAAACGCTCACCCTCCGCGCAGAGGGCCACCCGCCCAGCGGAGCTGTGGGCGGGGTCAGAGCGTGGGGACCGCGGGGGCCGGGGTGGTCAGGGAGGCGGGGGACGGGGCCGGGCGGCGGTCCGGGAGGGGGCGGTAGGGGACCAGCGGCTCCTCGTGGAGGAAGACGCGGCGGACGACCCGCTCAGCGGCAAGCCCGTCGTCGTAGCCGCAGAAGCGTTCCCGAAAAGCCGCCCGCAGGGCATTGGCCGGGCCGTCGTCCCACGCGCCGCCGCGGAAGAGCTCGGCCAGGGACACCTCGTCGGCGGCGACAGCCCCCGGCGTCTCGCCGGGCCGCCCCGACAGCAGGTCGAAGTAGACGCCCCGGGCGGCCCGGTAGGCCGCCCAGTCGGCCGCGTGGATCACGATCGGCCGGTCGAGGTTGGCGTAGTCGAACATGAGCGACGAGAAGTCGGTGACCAGCGCGTCGGACGCGAGGCACAGCTCCTCCACGCAAGGGTGCCCGGAGACGTCCACGACGGCGCCGGCCGCGTGCAGCGCTTCGAGCTGCGGGCTCTGCCCATAGAAGTAGTGGGCCCGCACGAGCAGCGTGTAGCCGGGGCCGAGTTCGCGGGCCAGGCGTTCCAGGTCCAGCGGGAGGACGAACTCCCGCTGGTAGTCCCGGTGGGTGGGGGCGTAGAGGATCGCCGTCGTGCCGGGGGCGATGCCGAGGGCCTGGCGGGCGCGGCGGACGTCGTCGGGTCCTGAGGTGTAGAAGACGTCGTTGCGGGGGTAGCCGGTGGGCAGGGTGCGGTAGCCGCTGGGGTAGACCCGGTCGAAGACCTCCGCCGAGTGCTGGTTGGAGACCAGGGAGTAGTCCCACTGGTCGGCGTGGTCGAGGAGCCGGCCGAAGCTCATGCCCTTGCCGACGGCGGGCCGCGCCCGCAGGTCCATGCCCATGTGCTTGAGCGGTGTGCCGTGGTGCGTCTGGACGTACGTCTGCTCGGGCCGCTTGACCACGTTGCCGGTGAAGTTCGCGTTGTTGACGAGGTAGCCGGCCCTGGCCAGGACGTCCCAGTAGCGGCGGGAGTTGACGATGACGTGGTCGACGCCGGGCGGCAGCGCGTCCCGGTCGCGTTTGTTGACGACCCAGACGCCGCGCAGGTGGGGGGCGATCTCCGCGGCCTTGCGGTAGATCGCGGCGGGGTTGCAGGACACCCCGCGGTTCCAGTAGGCCGCGTAGAGGACCAGGTCCGGGTCGACGGGGCGGCGCAGCCGCATCCGGTAGTAGCGCTGGAAGAGGGCGCGGGCCAGGCCGTTCCTGCGGGCCCTGGCCTTCTTGGCGAGGTGCATGGCGGCGGCCCGCGCGCCCAGGGCGGCGCGGTAGCGGCCGTAGGAGCCGGTGCCCGCGGCCCTGACCCAGCGGGCCTCGTTCGGCTCGGGGGCGGCCCAGCCGGCCGGGCGGTGCTCGGTGAGCAGCCGGCCCGCCCGGCGGACGAAGTCGGGGGTGGCCTCGGGGGTGAGCCGGTCCTCGCCGACGGCCATCAGCATCGCGGCCATCTGGCCGTAGAGCGCGGCCCGCCCGGCGTCCCCGGGCAGGTCGGGGTCGGCGAACAGCTCGGCGTAGCGGTCGATGACGGCCAGGTGGTGGGCGCCGCGGGTGGTGGTGAGGCTGCCGGAGCGGCGCCTGCGCCAGCGGACGCACACCCGGTCGAGGCAGGCGATGCGCGGCGCGGCGGTGAGCACCCGGGTGGCGACGGTGATGTCGGCGTAGGGGGCGTCGCCGAAGGTGAAGGCGTGTGAGGTCCAGAGGTCCCTGCGCACCGCGCGGTTCCAGGCGGCGGGGTAGCAGGCCAGGCAGTCGGGGAGGTCGGCGGCGGTGAAGACGCGGGTGCCCGCGGCGGCCAGGAAGTCGCCGTCGCCGCTTTCCTGGACGTTCTCCCACACGGTGAAGCGCTCGTGGTCGTACAGCAGCACGTCGGGGTCGCCGGTGCGGGTGAGCCGGGCGGCGAGGGCGGCGAGGGTGCCGGGTGCCATGAGGTCGTCGGCGTCGAGGAAGAGCAGGTAGTCGCCGGTGGCGCGGGCGGCGCCGGCGTCCCTGGCCTTCCCGGTGCCGCCGGTGCGGTCCAGGCGCACCGGTACGACGCGCTGGTCGGCGGCGGCGAGGTCGGCGATGATCGCGCCGCACGCGTCGGGGGAGGCGTCGTCCACCGCGATCACCTCGACGTCGCCGCCGGACTGGTCGAGGACGGACTCCAGGCAGGGGCGCAGGAAGCCCTGCGCGCGGTGGGCGGGAACGACGACGCTGAAACGGGGCATGACCATCCTGGACACATCGGTGGTTACCGGCACGGGATAACGTCCGAGGGTAATTGGCCGCGCACGCTCTGTCGATCCGGGGGTCGTGTCGCTCGTTCGGCCTACCTTCGGTGACCGCTGGGGGCGGGGCGAGTTGAGCACACGGCATGGTCTGCCACCGCCGCCCAGAAAGGAGCGTTGTCCCCCATGACGCCCCGCCTGACCGTCGTCGTCCCCGTCTACAACATCGAGCAGTACCTGGAGGAGTGCCTGCGGTCGATCGCCGCGCAGACGCTGGCAGAGCTTGACGTGGTGATGGTGGACGACGGTTCGACGGACGCCAGTGCGGACATCGCGCGGGCGTTCGCCGCCCGCGACCCGCGCTTCCGGCTGGTCTCCCAGGACAACGGCGGCCTCGGCCACGCCCGCAACACCGGTGCACGCAACGCCGACCCGGCGACGGCGTACCTGACCTTCATCGACAGCGACGACGTGCTGCCGCCGCGGGCGTACGAGCAGCTGACCGGCCTGCTCGACCGGTCCGGCTCGGACTTCGCCACCGGCAACGTCTACCGGCTGACGACGGCGGGCCGCAGCCAGGCCTGGCAGCACCGCGGCATGACCAGGACGGTCAGCCGCACCCACATCACCCGCGACCTGGGCCTGCTGTCGGACCGGGTGGCCTGGAACAAGGTCTTCCGCCGCACCTTCTGGGACAAGCACGAACTCGCCTTCCCCGAGGGCGTGCTCTACGAGGACACGCCGCTGACGATCCCCGCGCACTTCCTCGCCGACGCCGTCGACGTGCTGCACGAGCACGTGTACTACTGGCGCATCCGCGAGGGCTCGATCACCCGGCGGCGTACCGACGTCAGGGGCGTACGCGACCGGATCGCGGCCGTCGACGGGGTCTCGCGCTTCCTCGCCGACCCGGCCAACACCCGCTGGAGCAGGCACAAGCGGGACTACGACCGGTCGGTGCTCACCGACGACCTGCTGTACTTCATCGAGGCCCTGCCGATGGCGGGACCCGAATACCACCGGGTCTTCATGGACCGCGCGGGCGACTACCTCAGCCGCGTCGACCCCGCTCTTTACCCCGGGCTGCCAGTGGAGCTGCGGCTGCGCTGGGAGCTGATCAGGGAGGGCCGGCTCGACGACCTGCTGACGGTGCTGGGCCACGAACAGCACGGCGGGCGCACCGTCTTCGACCTCGCCGGGCTGCCGCTGCGCAAGCGGGCCGTCGTCGTACGCCCCGACGGCTCACCGGTGCGGCTGTCCCGGGCGGCGACCGCGACCGGCACCACCGACCTGCCGGTCGTCGCCCGGCTGCGGGACCTGGAGTGGCGCGACGGCAAGCTGGTGCTCAAGGGATACGCGTACATCCGCAACGTCGACGCCCGCACCAAGCGCTCCTCGCTCAAGACCGCCGTCGCCACCTGCGGGCGGCGCAGGCTGCTGCTGCCGGTGCGCACGGTGCGGGTCCCCGACGTCACCGACGAGCAGACGCAGGAACGCCACTGTTACGACTGGTCCGGTTTCGAGATCACCGTCGACCCGGCCCGGCTGCGCACCGACGGCGGCTGGAAGCGGGCGCAGTGGCGGCTGGGCATCGTGGTCGCCGGTGCCGCCGGCGTGCGCCCGGCCGCGCTGCGCCCCGACGAGGCCGGCGCGGGCTCGTCGCCCGTCCCCTTCCGGCTGGACGACGACACCCGGCTGGTGCCCTGGTACAACGACGGCCGGCTCCACCTGTCGGTCGAGCCCGTCACCCGCCGGCTGACCGCCCACCGCCCTTCCGGCGACGGCGTGATCCACCTGGACCTGGCGGTCCGCGACCGCACGCGGCCGGTCGCGCTGCGGCTGACCCAGCAGACCACGGGCGCCACCTTCGACCACCCGCTGACCCCCTCGGGCGAGCCGGCCGCCGGCGGCTGGACCACGCTCGCCGCCGACGTCCCGCTCGCCGCGCTGGGCGGTGCCCGGCCCCCGATGGCGGGGCTGCCGAAGGAGGTCGCCCCCGAGACGACGGCGACCTGGACGGCCGAGGCCCTCTTCCCCGACGGCGGCCACGCCCGCGTCAGCCTCGACCGCGACCTCCCCGCCGGCCGATACCCCCTCCCCCCTGACGACCGCCTCGGCGACCGCCGGCCCCGCGAACTCTCCGTCGAGGGCACGGCGGCCGGCAACCTCGTGCTGCGCGACCGCACCCCCCAGGCCGTCGCCGACAACCTGTCCTTCACCCCGGACGGCCACCTCCTGGTCTCCGGCGAACTGCCCCCGGGCGCGGCCGCCGAGGGCGTCCGGCTGATGCTGCGGCACGGCACGTACGGCGCCGAGACCGGGTCGGAGGTCGTGGCCGACGCGGAGGGCTGCCGGTTCTCGGCCGCCGTGGACGTCGGGGCGCTGCCGCACGCCGGGCGCTGGTATCTGCACCTGCGGGCCGGCGGCACGGACACGCCCGTGCGGGTCGCACCCGCCGCGATGGCCCAACTGCCGCTGGAGCCCGCGCCGGTGGACGGGACACGGCCGCTACGACTGGACCGCCGCTTCCACGACCACCTGTTCGTGGCCGCGGGCTCCGCCGTCCCCGCCGCGGACCGCGGACCGTACCGGCAGCGGATGCTGCGCGAGCGCCGCTACCCGGTGCTGGCCCGCCGCCAGCTCACCGACAGCGTCCTCTACAGCAGCTTCGACGGCCGCCGCTGCGACGACTCGCCGCGCGCCGTCCACGACGAACTGGTGCGGCGCGGCGCCGCCCTGGACCACGTGTGGGTCGTCGCGGACCGTACGACGGCGGTGCCGGCCGCCGCGCGGTCCGTGGTGCTCGGCAGCCACGCCTGGTACGAGGCGCTGGCCCGCAGCCGGCACATCGTCACCAACAGCCACCTGCCCGGCTTCTTCCACCGCAGGGACGGCCAGCACGTCGTGCAGACCTGGCGCGGCACCCCCGTCAAGCGCTTCGGCCAGGACCTGGCGGGCACCCTGTGCGCCGACCTCACCCACATGTGGCCGCAGCCGCTGCGCGGCGGCCAGTGGACCGTCCTGCTGTCGCCCAACGCGCAGTCCACCCCGGCGCTGCGCCGCGCCCTGGCCTTCGCCGGCGAGGTCGCCGAGACCGGGCTGCCGCGCAACGACCTGCTCAGCGGCGAGGACCGCGACAAGATCGCCGAGGACGTACGCGCCAGGCTCGGCCTGCCGCCGGGGCGCACGGTGGTGCTCTACGCGCCGACCGTACGCGACGACGAGGCCTACGACGCCGCCCACCAGCGGCTGCACCTGACCGCCGACCTCGCGGCGCTGGAGGCGGAACTGGGCGGCACCCATGTGCTGCTGGTCCGCGCGCACCCGCTGGTCGCCGACACCGTGCCGGGCGCCGGCGGCTTCGTCCGCGACGTGTCGGGCCACCCGGACCTGGCGGAACTGCTGCTCGCCGCCGACGTGCTGGTCACCGACTACTCCTCGGTGCTCGCGGACTTCGCCGTCACCGGCCGCCCGATCCTGCTGCACACCCCCGACCTCGCCCATATGCGCGACACCCTGCGCGGCTTCACCTTCGACTTCGAGGCCCAGGCGCCGGGACCGCTGCTGTCGACCACGCCCGAGCTGATCGCGGCGCTGCGCGACCCGGCCGCCGCGGTGCGGCCGCACGGCGCGGCCTACGACGCCTTCCGGGCCGCCTTCTGCCATCTGGACGACGGCCGCGCCGCCTCCCGCGTGGCGGACCTGATTCTGCGCGGGCCGCGCATCTGATGAAGCGGGGCGGCCCGGCCGGCCGCATTCGGCCCGCGACGACGACCCGCAATCCCCGCAGGACCCCAGGAGGCCCCCACCGTGCACCTGTCCGTGATCACCTCGCTCACCGGACTGGCCCTGCTGGCCTGCATTCTGGAGCTGCTGCGCCGGCACCAGCTGCGGGAGAAGTACGCGGCGCTGTGGCTGGCGGTGGGCTCCGCGGTGGTGCCGCTCGGGCTGTTCCCGCAGATGCTGGACTCGCTGGCGCGCGGCCTCGGCATCGTGTCGGGCGCCAGCCTGGTGCTCTTCGCCGGGATCGTGCTGCTTCTCCTGGTGTGCCTGCACCTGAGCTGGGAGTCCAGCCGCCTGGAGGAGGAGACCAGGACGCTCGCCGAGGAGATCGCCCTGATCAGGACGGCTCTGGAGGAGCAGGACCGGCCGTCGGGCTGCCGTATGCGGGGCGGCTCCGTATGACGCCGGACGCGGGTGCGGCGGCGCGGCGGATCCTGGTCATCGTGCCCGCCTGGAACGAGGCCGAGGGCCTGTCGGCGGTGCTGGCCGAGCTGCGGGCCGCGGTCCCGGCCGCCGACGTCCTGGTGGTGGACGACGGCTCCACCGACCGCACCGCGCAGACCGCCCGCGCGGCCGGCGCCCGGGTGGCCCGGCTGCCGTACAACCTCGGGGTGGGCGGCGCCATGCGCACCGGCTACCGCTACGCCCTGGACCAGGGCTACGACACCGCCGTGCAGGTCGACGCCGACGGCCAGCACGACCCCGGGTACGTGCCCGCGCTGCTGGCCGCACTGGAGACCGCCGACCTGGTCGTCGGCGCCCGGTTCGCGGGCGTGGGCGACTACCGGGTGCGCGGCCCGCGCCGCTGGTCGATGCGGCTGCTGTCGCTGGTGCTGTCCGGGATGGCCGGCACCCGGCTGACCGACGCGACCTCCGGCTTGCGGGCCTGCAACCGCGACATGATCGCCTTCTTCGCCCGCTGGTATCCGGCCGAGTACCTGGGCGACACCGTCGAGAGCATGGTCGGCGCCCTGCGCTGCGGCTACCGGGTGCGGCAGGTGCCGGTGGCCATGCGGCCGCGCACCACCGGGGTGCCCAGCCAGTCGCCCGCCCGGGCGCTGGTCTACCTGGCCAGGACCGCGCTGGTGCTGCTGCTCGCCCTGACCCGCCGGGTCCCCGCGCCGCAGCGCGCCGAGCCCGCCGCCCGGGTGCCCGAGCCCGCGGGGGCCGCCAGGTGAGCGCGCGTGCCGTCGACGTGATGATCCCGTACTACGGCGACGTGCCGCTGCTGCGGGCCGCGGTACGCAGCGTGCAGGCGCAGGACGGCGAGGACTGGCACCTGACGGTGGTCGACGACGGGTGCGAGCCGGGGGTGCCCGAGTGGTTCGCCGGGCTCGGCGACCCCCGGGTGAGCTACCTGCGCAACGCGCGCAGTCTCGGTGTGACCGGCAATTTCAACCGCTGCGTGCAGCTGGCACGGGCACCGCACGTCGTCCTCATGGGTTGCGACGACCTGATGCTGCCCGGCTATCTGCGGACCGTGCGCCGGGCGCTGCGGCGGGCACCGCAGGCGGCGATGGTGCAGCCCGGGGTGCAGGTCGTGGACGCGGCGGGGCGGCCGCGCCGAAGTCTGGTCGACACCGCGAAGCGGCACCTCTACGCCCCGGCCGGCATCCGCACGGCGCCCGCCCTGCTCGGCGGCGAGGACCTGGCGGTCAGCCTGCTGCGCGGCAACTGGCTCTACTTCCCCTCCCTGTGCTGGCGCACCGACGCGCTGCGCCGCCACCCCTTCCGGGCCGACCTCGGCGTCATCCAGGACCTCGCGGTCGTCGTCGACCTGCTCCTGGACGGCGCCGTGCTCGCCACCGACCCGGAGGTCTGCTTCCGCTACCGCCGCCACCGGGTCAGCGCCTCCGCCACCGAGGCGGTGAGCGGCGCCCGCTTCACCGAGGCCCGCGACTTCTTCCTCACCACCGCCACCCGCCTCACCCGCCACGGCTGGCCCCGCGCCGCCCGCGCCGCCCACCGCCACTGGTCCTCCCGCCTCCACGCCCTGACCCTCCTCCCCTCGGCCCCCCGGGCCGCGGCGCCGCTCCTCTGCCACGCCTTCTCCCCGGGCCGGATGCCGCCGCCCGCACCGCCGACGGAGTCGGCCGCGGGCGCCGGGCCGGCCGCGGGGCGGCGCGGCGGTGCACGGGCCGCGGAGGGCGGCGGGTGACGGGGGGACGGGGGGACGGGGCTGCTCTGGCCCCGTATCACCTTCGACGGCCGGGCCGCCCTGTGAGCGCTCGGCTCCCGGACCGCAGCCGCCACTGAACTCCCCCGCAGGTCTCATCCACACGCTCGGACACCACCCATCCGCGAAAGGCGACCCGATGGCCGACACCGCCACCCCCGACTACACCGCCCGGCTGCTGGCCCGGCGGCTGCTGCCCACCCAGGCGCCCTACCGCTGGAATCTGCGCCGGCTGCGGCTGGGCAGGGTGCTGGACGTCGGCTGCGGGGTGGGCCGGAATCTGCGGCACTGCGCCCCGGGCAGCGTCGGCGTGGACCACAACGAGCACTCGGTCGCGGCGGCCCGCGCGCGCGGCCTGACCGCGTACACCCCGGAGGAGTTCGTCGCGACCGGCTGCGTACCGGGCTCGTTCGACAGCCTGCTGTGCGCGCACGTCCTGGAGCACCTGGACGCGGCGAGGGCGTCGTCGCTGCTGGCGACGTACCTGCCGTACGTGCGGCCCGGCGGCCGGGCGGTGCTGATCACCCCGCAGGAGGCGGGCTTCGCCAGCGACGCCACGCACGTGCGCTTCGTCGGCTTCGCCGAGCTGACCGAGGAGGCGCGGGCCGCCGGGCTCGACGTGCGCCGGGCCTACTCCTTCCCGCTGCCGCGGGTCGCGGGACGGCTCTTCCGGCACAACGAGTTCGTCCTGGTCTCGACCGCGCCGGAGACCACCCCCGGAAAGCAGTCGTGACGGCCCTCGCCCTGGCCCGCGCCCTCGGCACCCGCCGGCGCCCGGCCATCCGCGGCGCCGGCCGGGCCCTGGTCCGGCAGGGGCCCGACCGCAGGGACCACGACCTGCGGTGTCCGATGGACCGGCGCGAGCGGTCGGACCGTGCCCCGCAAGTGCACTTCGCGGTGCGCCCGGCCGCGACCGAGGACCGGTACCGGTGGAAGCCGCTGCGGTCCGCGGCGGCCGCGGTGGTGGGTCCGCGATGACCTGGCTGGTGACCGGGGCCGGCGGGATGCTGGCCCGCGATCTGCTGCTGCGGCTCGCCGAGGGCGGCGAGGCGGCCGTCGGGGTGGACCGGCGGGCGCTGGACATCACCGACGAGGACGCGGTCCGCGAGGTCTTCGACGACCACCGGCCGACCGTCGTCGTCAACTGCGCGGCCTGGACGGACGTGGACGCCGCCGAGACGGCGGAGCCGGCCGCCCTGCGGGTCAACGGCGAGGGCCCGCGCCATCTCGCGGTGCTGTCCGCGAAGCACGGCGCCCGGCTGCTGCACGTGTCCACCGACCACGTCTTCGCCGGCGACGCGGCGGCCCCGTACCGCGAGAGCGACCGCCCGCTGCCGCGTACCGCCTACGGACGGACCAAGCTCGCCGGGGAGCACGCGGTGCTCGACCTGCTGCCGGGCGACGGGTACGTGGTGCGCACCGGATGGCTGTACGGGGCGGGCGGGCCGAATTTCGTCCGTACGATGATCCGCCTGGAGCGGGAGCGCGACACGGTCGACGTGGTCGGCGACCGGTGCGGCCAGCCGACCTGGACGGCGGACCTCGCGGAGCGGCTGGTCGCGCTCGGCGCGGGCGACGCCCCCGCCGGGATCTACCACGGCACCAGTGCGGGCGCGGCCAGCCGGTACGAGCTGGCCCGCGAGGTCTTCCGACTGATCGGCGCCGACCCCGGCCGGGTGCGCCGGGTCCCGACCGCTGGGGTGCCGCACGCCGCGCCCCGGCCCGCCGGGAGCGTGCTGGGCCATGACGGCTGGGCCGCGGCGGGCATCGAGCCGATCCGCGACTGGCGCCAGGCGTTGGCCGCGGCCTTCCCGGCGCTGCGCGACTGCTCATAAGAACGGGATATGGGGCGCGGGCCGGCGGCGCCCCGGCCCGCTCCTGGGAGCGCCCGCGCTCGTCGGACGCGGTTCTCGGGCACACGTCCGCCTTTCCCGTGCCCGCCACCGGTCGGGTCCGCTCGTGTGCCCGCTGCGCGCGCCGGGCCTGCCGTCCGCCGAACGGGTGGCCGCGGGGGCCGTCCGCGAGGCGGGGCGAAACCTTCGCGGGCGGGTCGCGTTGGAATGTGGTGACGACCATCGGCCGCTTCAGCGGTGCCCGTTCCCTCCCCCCGTTCGCCGCGCTGCGCCGCGCCGCGGACCGGGTGCCCGAGCCGGCCAGGCTGCCGCTCATGGTGGGCCTGCTCTGCGAAGCCGTACTGCTGGCGTGGTGGCTGGCCTTCTACCCCGGGCTGATGAGCTTCGACTCGATCACCTACGTCTGGCAGGTCACCACCGGCCACTGGCGCAGCGACCACGCGGTCGTCTACGACGTCCTGGTGTGGCTGTCGCTGCAGATCACCGGCGGACTCGCGGCCCTCACCTTCCTGCAGACCGTCGCCCTCGCCGCGTCACTCGGCTACGTGTGCCACGGGCTGCGCACGCTCGGGGTGCGCGGCCGGTGGGCGGCGGCCGCGCCGCTGGCCGTCGTGCTCGTCCCTTCGACCGGCACCTTCGGCGTCTTCGTGTGGAAGGACAGCGCCTACGCCATCGCCGCCGTCCTGGCCTTCGGCGCCTGCGCCCACCTGGCCGCCCGGCAGCGCCCGGTCCTGCACTGGTGGCTGCTGGCCGCCGGGATGCTCGGCCTGTCGGTCTTCCGCAACAACTCCTACCCGGCCCTGGTGACCGCGGGCGTGGTGCTGCTGGTCGCGATGCCGCGCCAATGGCGCAGGATCGCCGCCGCCACCCTCACCCCGGCCGTCCTGGCCCTCGCGCTGAACTTCGGCGCCTACCCGGCGATCGGCATCCAGCAGCCGGGCACCAGCTCCTACTACGCCTTCAACTACGCCGACATCGCCGTCGCCTACCACCGCGCCCCGCACTCCTTCCGCGGCTCCGACCTCGCGGTGATGCGGCAGGTCGCGCCGCTCACGCACTGGTCCTCCGGCGGCTCGAACTGCGCCTGGGTCGACCCGCTGATGGCCGCGCCCTTCAACCGCCCGGCCGCGGAGAGACTCAACGGCAAGCTGCTCGGCGTCTGGGGGCACGTCCTGTCCAGCCGGCCCGACCTGATGCTGTCGGCCCACCTGTGCCGGGGCAGGATCGCCTGGGCGCTGCCCCACACCACCACCGACATCTTCGTGCAGCCGCCGGTCATCCCCGCCGACCGCTTCGGCTACTCCCGGCCCGGCGGGCCGATGGAGCACAGCCGCTTCCTGCCCGCGCTGCGCGCCGACCCGCCGTCCGCCTCGCTGCACCACGCGGGCGTGTGGGCGTACACCGTGGCCCGCGCGCCCGAGCTGACCTGGTTGCTGTGGACCGGCTCGCTGTGGTGCTGGGCCACGTACCTGATCGTGGTGCGGCTGGTGCGGCGCCGCCCGCTGCGGGCCGCGCTCGCCCTGGCGGCGACCACCGCGGGGCTCCAGGTCGCGGTGCTGATCGCCACCCCGGCCGGCCTGTTCCGCTACATCGCCGCGCCGGTCCTGCTGGGCTTCCTCGCGGTGCCGCTGCTGACCGCGGCCCACCCGGCCGACCGCCCGCCGGGCTCCGAGCCGTCCCGCCGGCCCGCCCGCCGCACCGCCCGCTCGGCGCCGCCCCGCTCCGGCGCCGCCGCGTGACCGGGGAGGCGCGGGTCGCGCCGGGCAGCCTCAGCCGCGCCCTGGCCTGGCGGCCCACGCCGTACGCGGTCGTCGGCACCGGCTTCTGGCTGCTGCTCGCGATCGTCGCCTGGCACACCCCCATCGCCTCCGACTTCGGCCAGCACGCCTCCGCGGTGCAGCGGGTGAAGGAGAACCCCTGGCACCCGGACAACCCGCTGCTCAAGGAGCCCGGCACCGACAGCCCGTACTACTCCCCCTACATCGTCACGCTCGGCCTCGCCGCCCGGCTGACCGGCGCCGCCGGATGGCAGGTGGTGCGCTGGTGCGGCCCGCTGAACCTGGCGGTGCTGGTCGCCGGCGTCGGCGCCTACGCCAGGACGCTCAGCACCCGGCGGGCCGCACCGGTCTACGCGCTGCTGGCCTTCACCCTGCTGTGGGGCGTGCGGGGCAAGGAGTGGAGCGGCTTTTGCGGGGTGTGGTCGCTGACCCGGGGGGCGTCCTATCCGAGCGCCTTCGCGGTGGGCCTCGCCTTCCTGCTGTGGGCCTGGACCGACCGGCTGGCCCGGCGCGGCGGCACCGCCTGGTCGTACGCCGGGCTCGGCGCCTCGGCCGGCGTGCTGCTGCTCATCCACCCGATCACCGCGCTGGCGGCCACCGTCGGCATCGCCGCGACCGTCGCCGGGCGGCAGCGCGGCTGGTCCCGGCAGGTGGCCGGGCTGTGGGCGGTGGCCGGCGTCGCGGCCGTCGCGGTGGCCCTGACCTGGCCGTACTTCGACGTCTTCGCGCTGGCCGGCGACACCACGGTCGACCAGGTCCACCGCCGCCTCTACATCCACCCCTGGCAGTGGTACGGCCTCGCCCTGGCCGGCCTGCCCGCACTGGCGTGGCGGGCCCGGCGCCGGCTGCGCGACCCGCTGGTCATGATGTTCGCCGCCGACAGCGCCGTCGCCGCGTACGGCTGGCTCAGCGGCCACTACACCTACGGGCGGGTCTTCGCCCTCCTGCTGGTGCCGCTGCAGTTCGCCCTGGCCGTCGAGCTGGCCGCGGCGCCGCCGTGGACCCGGCTGCGCGCCTTCCTGGCACCGGTCGCCGCGGTGGCGCTGTGCCTGGCGCTGGCCGCGCAGATCGGCTCGGTGATCCCGCAGCGCTGGCTCCCCGTCGCGACCCCGCACCCGGCCCGCTGGCCCGACTACCGCTGGGTCGCCGACCGCGTCCCGGCCGGGGCGGTCGTCCTGACGGACGCGTCCGTCCCGATACACGTCCTCCCCGCCTACGGCCTCTACCTGGTGGCCCCCACCTGGCCCGACCCCTCCACCCCCGCCACCGACCGCGCCCGCCGCTGGTCCGACACCACCGCGTACTTCTCGCCCTCCACCCCTGTCCCCCGCCGCACCGCCATCGCCCACCGCTACGACGCCGTCTGGCTCCTCCTCCCCCCGTCGGGCCTCCCCCCTTCCCCGGCCACCCTGGCCGCCACTTCCCCCCGCACGGGCGAGCGCCTCTTCCACCTGACCTCCTGACGCCCTACCGGCTTCAGGGCGCGGGGAATCAGGGGCGTGGCGGTACCCCCAGGCGAAGCCGCGCGACCAGCCCGCCAATGCCCCGCCACCAGCGACCGTCACCGCACGTGGCACCGTCCCGCGCCGCCAGGCACCCGTGGCCGCGGAAGGCCGATTCCCAACTCCCCTTGCCGGTAGCATCAATCAGCTTTTCGACTACCCGGGGGGTGCCCGAAATCGCCGGCCAAGAACACATGTCCCGCCCGCTGACCCCGCTCCAGCCGCAGGATCCTCGCGAGGTCGCCGGCTACCGGCTCCGCGCCAGGATCGGCGAGGGCGGCATGGGCAGCGTGTACCTCAGCCACACCCGTGGCGGCCAGCCGCTCGCCCTGAAGGTGATCCGGCGCGAGTACGCCCAGGACGAGGAATTCCGCCGCCGCTTCCAGCAGGAGGTGCAGGCCGCCCGCCGCGTGCAGGGCTACTACGTGGTGTCGGTCCTGGACCACGACACGACCGGCAACCAGCCCTGGCTGGCCACCGCCTACGTCCCCGGGCTCCCGCTCGACGAGGCTCTGGCCCGCTACGGAGCGCTGCCGCTGCCGAGCGTGTTCCAGCTGACGGGCTGTGCGGCGGAGGCGCTGCGGGCGGTGCACGCGGCGGGCGTGATCCACCGCGACCTCAAGCCGAGCAACATCCTGCTCGGCGCCGGCGGCCCCTCGGTCATCGACTTCGGCATCGCCCGGGCCGCCGACTCCACCGCGCTGACCCGCAGCGGCGGGCTGATCGGCACCCCCCAGTTCATGTCGCCCGAGCACGCCAACGGGCTCACCCTCACCCCGGCCACCGACATCTTCTCGCTCGGCCTGATCGCGGCGGTCGCCGCCACCGGGCGGCACCCGTACGGTGAGGCGGGCGCGATCACGCTGGCCGCGCAGATCGCCAACACCGCGATACGTCCGCCGGACCTCAGCCCGTATCCCGAGCCGCTGCGCGAACTGCTGGAACGCTGCCTCACCGCCGACCCCGACGCCCGCCCCTCGCCGGAGGAACTGGCCGAGTCCTGCGCCCGCGCGGCCGGCCGCCCGCTGCGGGACGTCGCGGGCTGGCTGCCGGAACCGCTGGCCGCCGAGATCGTACGGCGCGAGGCGGCGGCCACGCTGCCCCCGGAGCCCGAGTCCGCGCCGAACGCCGGCCGGGCCGCCGCCCCCGTCCCGCCGAAGCCGCCGGTCCCGCCGGCCTCCGGCACCCCCGGCCTGCCGGTGACCGTGCCCGAGGTCCCGCCGGCCGCACCGGCCGGGGTCTTCGGGGCGGCCCCGCCGCACCCGGGCCAGGGTCACGGGGCCGCGCCGCTGACGTCCGCCTATCCGGCCGGACCCACGTCGTGGCAGCCGCCGCCCGGCACCTCGCCGCACCCCGCGCCCGCCGCGACTCCCCCGCCTGCCCCGGGCGGTGGCCGGCCGGGCGGCCGGGCGCGGAAGGCGCTGTTCGCAGGCGGCGGCCTCCTCGCCCTGGTGCTGGCGGTGGCGCTGACCTACGCCGTCACCCAGCACAGCAACGACGACGCCTCCGCGAAGGGCGCCTCCTCGGGCGGCCCCTCAAGCTCCGTCTCGCAGGCACCGGTCCAGCAGCACACCGCCTCGAATCCGCCGACCGGCACCACCACGGCCTCCGGCACATCCGGCGCCGACCCGGGCGACTACACGGTGCTCTTCCAGGACCACCCGCTCACCGTCCGGCCGCCCAACAGCCTGGACCCCGGCCCCGACGTGGACCTGGACCAGCCGAAGGTCGACCCGCAGCACTCGCTCGAAGGCAGCCAGGTCGAATTCAGCTACGGCGACGACTTCCTGACCTTCGACACCCCCGCGGGCAAGTCCCCCAGCGACGAGCCTGCGGACTGCAAAGCCGCCGCCGAGTCCGCCCCGCTGCCGACCCAGGTCGGCGCCAAGGACCTGGTCGGCTCCGACGCCCTGCTCCGAGTCGGCGACCGGCTCTGCACGGTGACCTCGGAAGGCCACCTCGCGATGTGGACGATCACCACGACCCAGCCGACCGAGAACTTCTACAAGACCCCCGTCTACACCGGCTCCCTCACCCTCTGGACGATCCCGGGCGGCGGCACGTCCTGACCTCCCCGGGCGCCGGGCGGGCGGCACCTCGCGTGCCACCCGCCCGGCTGCCGGTGCGGACCGCGCTCAGCGGTGGGTGCGCAGCAGCGTCCTGAACGTCCGCATCGCCACCGACAGGCTCGCCAGGTCGAACTCCTCGGCCCCCTGGATCTCCTCCAGCGTCGTCCGCGCCCGCCCGATCAGGCCGGCATTCTGCTCCTCCCAGGCGTGGTAGCGCTGCTCCGGTGTGGCGAGGTCGTCGCCGGCCGCCAGCACGTCGGCGGTCAGCGCCGCGTGCGCCGCGAAGAGGTCCTCGCGGATCGCGGCCCTGGCCATCGACTGCCAGCGGTCGGCGCGCGGCAGCAGGATGATCCGGTCGAGCAGCTGGGTGATCTGCAGCCGGTCGGCGAGGTCGAAGTAGATCTCGGCCACGTCCAGCGGCTCCTTGCCGCTGCGGTGGGCGACCTCCACGATGTCCAACGCCGGGAAGGCGGAGGAGAATCCGGCGACCCGGACGGCCAGGTCCTCGGGCACCCCGCCGGTGATCAGCTCGTCGTGCAGCGACTCGTACCACTCCAGGTCCGCGCCCCGCAGCAGCTTCGGCAGCTGCGCCCACACCACGGCCACACCGTCGGCGAAGTCGTCGATGGTCTCGGCGATCTGCAGCGGCTGCAGCCGGTTGTTGAGCAGCCAGCGGGTGGCGCGCTCGACCAGCCGCCGCGAGTGCAGCCGGACCCGGGTCTGCACGGCCGCGTCGACCGTGTTGTCCAGCGACTCGACCTCGTCCCAGATCGCGCCGAGCCCGAAGATCGCGCGGGCCGCGGTGTGCGCCCTGACGATCTCCTCGGTGGTCGCGCCGATCTCCTCCCTGAAGCGGTGCAGGAAGGTCGTGCCGCCGGTGTTGATCGTGTCGTTGACCAGCACGGTGGTGACGATCTCGCGGTGCAGCGCGTGGGCGTTGATCTGCGGCGCGAACCGCTCCCGCAGGGGCCGGGGGAAGTACGCGTGCAGCAGCCGGCGCAGATACGGGTCGTCGGGCAGCCCGGTGTGGATGAGCTCCTCGGCCGTGGTGATCTTGGCGTAGGCGAGGATCACCGCCATCTCCGGCTGGCTGAGGCCCTGCCCCGCGCTGAGCCGCTCGCGGATCTGCCGGTCGGTGGGCAGGAACTCCAGCGCCCGGTCCAGGTGCCCGTCGCGCACCAGCCGGCGGATGAAGCGCTGGTGGGCGTGCAGCAGGCTGTTGGACTGCGCCATGCTGTTGCCGAGCGCGACATTCTGCGCGTAGTTGTTGCGCAGCACGAGATCGCCGACCTCGTGGGTCATCTCGGCCAGTAGGCTGTTGCGCTGCTTGACCGTCAGATCGCCTTCGGCCACCACGCTGTTGAGCAGGATCTTGATGTTGACCTCGTGGTCGGAGGCGTCCACCCCGGCGCTGTTGTCGATCGCGTCGGTGTTGATGTGGCCGCCCTCGCCCTCCGGGCCGCCGGAGCGGGCGAACTCGATCCGGCCCAGCTGGGTGAAGCCCAGGTTGCCGCCCTCACCGACCACCTTGGCCCGCAGCTGCGAGCCGTCGATGCGGATCGCGTCGTTGGCCTTGTCGCCGACGTCCAGGTTGGTCTCGGTGGACGCCTTGACGTAGGTGCCGATGCCGCCGTTCCACAGCAGGTCGACCGGGGCCTGCAGGATGGCCTTCATCAGCTCGGCCGGGGTGATCTTGACCGCTCCCGGCGCGATGCCCAGCGCCGCGCGCACCTGCGCGTTGACCGGGATCGACTTCGCCGTCCTGGGGTAGACGCCGCCGCCCTGCGAGATCACCGAGGTGTCGTAGTCGGCCCAGCTGCTGCGCGCCATCTCGAACAGCCGCCGCCGCTCGGCGTAGGAGGCCGCCGGGTCCGGCTTGGGGTCGAGGAAGATGTGCCGGTGGTCGAAGGCGGCCACCAGCTTGATGTGCTCGGACAGCAGCATCCCGTTGCCGAAGACGTCACCGGACATGTCGCCGATGCCGACGACGGTGAAGTCCTCCTCCTGGGTGTTGTGGCCCATCTCGCGGAAGTGCCGCTTCACCGACTCCCAGGCGCCGGAGGAGGTGATGGCCATCTTCTTGTGGTCGTAGCCGACCGAGCCGCCGGAGGCGAAGGCGTCACCGAGCCAGAAGCCGTACGAGACGGCGACCTCGTTGGCGATGTCGGAGAACGACGCGGTGCCCTTGTCGGCGGCGACCACCAGGTACGTGTCGTCCCCGTCGTGCCTGACCACGTCACGTGGCGGGACGACCTCGCCGGCCACCAGGTTGTCGGTGATGTCGAGCAGCCCGGAGATGAAGGTCTTGTAGCAGTCGATGCCCTCGGCGAGCCAGGCGTCGCGGTCGGCGGCCGGGTCGGGCAGCCGCTTGCCGACGAAGCCGCCCTTGGCGCCGACCGGCACGATCACGGTGTTCTTCACCATCTGCGCCTTGACCAGGCCGAGCACTTCGGTGCGGAAGTCCTCCCGCCGGTCCGACCAGCGCAGGCCGCCGCGGGCGACCTTGCCGAACCGCAGGTGCACGCCCTCGACCCGCGGCGAATACACCCAGATCTCGTACGCCGGCCGGGGCGCGGGCAGCTCGGGGATGGCCTGCGGGTCGAACTTCATCGACAGGTAGCGGTGCGGCTGCCCGTCCTGGGCGCGCTGGAAGTAGTTGGTGCGCAGGGTGGCCTTGATCAGGCTGAGGAAGGACCGCAGGATGCGGTCCTCGTCCAGGCTGGCGACCTGGTCCAGGGCGCCGTCCAGCTCCTCCAGGATGCCGTCGGTCAGCTCGCTGCCGGCCCGCTGGTGGTCGGGCGAGAGCCGGGCCTGGAAGAGGTTGACCAGCAGCCGGGTGGTGTGGACGTTCGTCCTGAGGGTGTCCTCCATGTAGTCCTGGCTGAAGGTGGACCCCGCCTGCCGCAGGTACTTGGCGTACGCGCGCAGCACCATCGCCTGCCGCCAGTCGAGGCCCGCCCGCAGCACCAGGGAGTTGAAGCCGTCGTTCTCCGCCCGGTCGGTCCAGGTGGCGGCGAAGGCCTCCTGGAACCGCTCCCGGGCGTCGTCGCCGAGGTCGCCGAGTGCCGGGTCGAGCCGCAGGCCGAAGTCGTAGACCCAGACCCTTGAGCGGTCGGAGCGGTGCAGCTCGTAGGGCCGTTCGTCCACCACCTCGACGCCGAGCCGCTGCAGCACCGGCAGCACCGCGGACAGCGACACCGGCGCCCCGGTGCGGTAGATCTTGAACCGCCGCTCCTCGGGTGCGGCGCCGACCGGCTCGTACAGGCTGAGGGTGAAGTCGTCCGCGCCCAGCTCCTCGAAGTGCTGGAGGTCGGCGACCGCCACCCGTGGCGGGAAGTCGGCGCGGTAGCCGTCGGGGAAGGCCTGCCCGTAGCGGCGCACCAGCTCGGCGGAGCGCTCCTCGCCGCATTCCGCGGTCAGCGCCTCGGCGAAGCCGTCGGCCCACGAGCGGGTGGCGTCCGACAGCCGGCTCTCGATGCGCTCGACGTCGGCGTCGTCCAGCTCCCGCAGCGAGCCGCCGGGGTCGATGCGGATCACGAAGTGCAGTCTGGACAGCACCGATTCGGTGTTCCACGCGGTGAAGTCGACGCTGTGGCCGCCCAGTTCCTCCTGGAGGATGCTGGTCAGCCGCAGCCGCACGGCGGTCGTGTAGCGGTCCCGCGGCAGATACACCAGCGCGGAGAAGTAGCGGCCGTATTCGTCCTGCCGCAGGAACAGCCGCAGTTTGCGCCGCTCCTGGAGGTACAGCACGCTGGTGGCGATGGACCGCAGCTCGTCGACCGGGGTCTGGAACAGCTCGTCGCGGGGGTAGGTCTCCAGGATCTGCAGCAGGTCCCGGCCGTCATGGCTGTCGGCGGAGAAGCCGGCGCCCTCGAGCACCTCCTCGACCTTGCGGCGGACCACCGGCACCCGGCGCACCGACTCGGTGTAGGCGGCCGACGAGAACAGGCCCAGGAAGCGCCGCTCCCCGACGACGTTGCCATCGGCGTCGAACTTCTTCACCCCGACGTAGTCCAGATAGGACGGCCGGTGGACGGTGGAGCGGCTGTTGGCCTTGGTCAGGATGAGCAGCTTGTGCTCCCTGGCCTTGGCCCGCGCGTCGCTGGGCAGCCGGCTGAACGACGGGGAGTTGGGGTGCCCCGGGTGGGTGGAGTCGCTGTGCGGGTGCTGGGGGTCGGAGCGCAGGATGCCCAGCCCGGTGCCGGGCACGGCGACCAGTACGTCCTCCGGGCTGCCGTCCTCGGCGGTCTCGGTGGTCAGCTCGTACTCGCGGTAGCCGAGATAGGTGAAGTGGTCGCCGTCGAGCCAGCGCAGCAGTTCGAGCGCCTCGCCGGTCTCCTGCTCGGGCAGCGGCGGCGGGGCGGCTGCCAGCTCGTCGGCGATGGACTGCGCGGCCTGCCGCATCTTCGCCCAGTCCTCGACGGACTCCCGCACGTCGGACAGCACCCGGCGCAGGTCGGCGGTGATCTCCTTGATGTCGGCCCGGTCGGTCTCCCGGTCGATCTCGACATGGATCCAGGACTCGACCAGCACGTCGTGCGGCAGCATGCCGTCCGCGCCCTCGGGGACGGTGGCCATGACCTCCTGCAGCTTGCCCGTGACGTCCCGGCGCACGGTGAACTGCGGGTGGACCACCACATGGATCGCCCGGTTGGCCTGCGTCAGCGCGTTGGTCACCGAGTCCACCAGGAAGGGCATGTCGTCGGTGACCACCTCGACGACGGTGTGGCTGCACTGCCAGCCGTTCTCCTCGACGCTCGGGGTGAACACCCGTACGTTCGCGGTGCCCTGCGGGCGTACCTCGGCGAGCCGGTAGTGGGACAGCGCGGCACCGAAGATGTCGTCCGGATCACGGTCGACCAGGTCTTCCGGCGCGCTGTGCAGGTAGTACCGCTGGAGGAACGCGGTCATCGCCTCTTTGTCGAGGCCCTGCCCCGGCAGTTTCCCCTTCTGGCTGTTCTCACCGACCCGCGCTGCCTGTTCCAGCCGCTCGGCCTTGGTTTCGTCCAGCTTGGTCTGCATGTCCTCTGACTCCTGTCGCGCGCCATTGCGTGACGTCGGTGGGTGGCACGACGTACCGCGACGCGGGGTTTCCGCTGCGGGACGACGCTATGCCGAAAAAGGGGTTCGCCGTGCCCGTCGGCACGAACCTGCCCCGGGAGAACGGATCAACGTTGATCACGGCATCCAGGCTATCGCCCCGTCCGGGGTGGCTGTCAGGAGACGTCTTCGTACAAATGCACCAGACGTCTTTGGCCCGAATGGACAGGAACCGGCCGGGAACGCACGCGGAACGCGGCGGTGATCCGTCAGGAGACTATTCGCTCGGCCTGCTCGACGGCCTCGGCCAGGCTGTCCACCACCGGCACCCCGGCGGACTCCAGGGCCGCCCTGCTGTGCGACCCGCCGGTGTAGAGCACCGCGTGTGCCCCGACGTGCGCGGCGGCGGCCGCGTCGTCCAGCGCGTCGCCGATCACCACGACCTGGCGGGGGTCGAGCGGGCCGAGCGACTCCAGGTGGCGGACCATCTGCGCGGCCTTGCCCGCGGTCGAGGCGCCCGTGCGGCCGTCGACCCGCAGGAAGTGCTCGGTGATGCCGTGCGCGGCCACGATCGGCACCAGCTGCTCGTGCGGGGCGAGCGAGCACAGCGACTGGGTCAGCCCTGCGGCCCGCCGGGCGGCCAGCAGCTCCGCGGCACCGTCGGCGAGCCGGCAGGCGTCGGCCAGCACCCAGTAGTGGCGGTGGAAGGTCGCGTCCATGACCTCCCATTCGGCGTCCGACGGCAGCCGGCCGATCAGCCGCTCGTAGAACCGGGGCACGGGCACGCAGTACAGCTCGCGGTAGCGGTCGAGGGTGATCGGCGGCAGGCCGAGTTCGGCGAAGGAGGCGTTCGTCGCCTCGATCACCGCGTCGATGTCGTGGAAAAGGGTGCCGTTCCAGTCCCACACGAGATGCGTGCTCATGGAAAGAACCGTACTCGCGCGGGCGGTCAAGACGGTCTGCGGCCTGTGGATAACTCGGGTCGCGGTGTGACCGTACGACCATCGGCCTGTCGGTCGGTCAGCCGATCAGATTGGGGATCTCCTGGGTGGCGTACCAGAGCAGCTCGTGGTCCTCGGCGCCGTCGACCGTGAACTGCGCGTCATCGTCGCCGGCGTCCGCCGCGCCCAGCGCCGCGGCAGCGGCGGCCACGTCGGGCTCGGCGTCGTCGGCGTCCAGGTGGACCGCTGCGGCCTCGGCCAGCGGCACCGGTCGGGAGAGCCGGACCTCGCCGAGCGCGGCCGGATCGAGCGCGCGGTCGGGGTCGAAGCGGACCGCGGCGTCGGGGACGTCCACGGCGACGACCGTGCGGCGGCGTGCCACATCCGGGTGAACCGCGAGCAGCCGGAGCGACGCCTGGGCGGCCCGGTTGAGCGCCGCGTACTCGAGTTCCTCTATGTCGTCGGAGACATACCACTCGCGCAGGCTCGGCGTGACCGCGAAGGCGTCGAGCGGTACGGGGCCCACCTCGCCCGCCTTGTACGCCTCGGCCAGCCCCGCCAGGGTCGTCGGAATATAGACGCGCATAGCGTGAAGCATACGTGCGCAACCATCCTGATAGGTGAATTCCACGGCGCCTTCGAACAGCGCCCGGCAGGTTTGCCTGCCTGCGGCGGCCGCCCCTAGAACCTGACTACCAGCCAGTAGCGATCTTGGGGAGCCACTCGTGCAGCCACCGCAGCCACCCGCCGCACCCTCTTCCGGAGCCGCCCCCGACCCGCGGCGGGGGCGCGTACCCGGCCGCGTACCGCCGTCCGCGCCCGTGCCGCCGCGCAGGGCGGGAGGCGCGGGGGCCGCGCCGCCCGGCCGCCGGGACAGCCGCCGTCCCGCGGGACGGCCGCAGCCGGCAAGGACGCCGGCCGGGGCGCTCGGACCGATGTCCGCGCACGACTGGTTCGCCGGCCGGCTGCTCGACGTGCTGACCGGGCGGCAGCCGCTGACGATGCTGGCCGGCAAGGTCAGGGACGAGGCCTACCAGCAGCTGTGGGAGCTGCACGCCCAGCGGGCCGACTGGCGCCCCCGCGGCAACCGCGGGCGTACCCCTTTCGTGTACCGCTGCCACTCCTACCGGACCTACCGCGGGGCGCTCGAAGTGTGCGCCGTGGTGTGCCTGGACCGGGACGTCTTCCGCGCGCTGGCCTTCCGCCTGGAGTCCGGCGGCGCCAGGGCGACCTCCGGCTACGGCCCCGAGCGCTGGCACTGCACCGCGGTGGCCGCCGAGTGACCGGGGCCGGGACCGCCCCCTCTCACGCGCCAATATGCGGCGACATGACGCGGCCGGGGGCCGGACCGCTTCGGGTCCGGCCCCCGGCCGGTCTGCACACGCCCCGCTGGGGGCGGCGGCGCTACTTCTTGCGGCGGCGGCCGCCCTTGGCGGCCTTGCGGCGCTCGGCGCGCGTCTGACCGACCTCTCCGTCCTCGACGGCGTCCGCGGGCGCACCCTCGAAGTCGCCCTCGACGACGCCGCCCTCACCGTCAACCGACGGCGCGGAGAAGTGCAGCCGGTCGGCCCGCTTGGGCGCGTCCAGGCCCTTGGCGCGGATCTCCGGGCGGTCCTTGGCCAGCGACGGCGGCGCGTCCTGGACGTCGGCGTCGGCCATCACCGGCACCTCCTCGACCTGCTGCTCGACCTGGACCTCCAGGTTGAACAGGTAGCCGACGGACTCCTCCTTGATCCCGTCCATCATGGCCGTGAACATGTCGAAGCCCTCGCGCTGGTACTCCACCAGCGGGTCGCGCTGCGCCATCGCCCGCAGCCCGATGCCCTCCTGGAGGTAGTCCATCTCGTAGAGGTGCTCACGCCACTTGCGGTCGAGCACCGACAGCACCACGCGCCGCTCCAGCTCACGCATGACGTCCTCGGTGAGCTGCTTCTCGCGCTCGGCATACTGCTCGTGGATGTCGTCCTTGACGGTCTCCGCGATGAATTCGGCGGTGATGCCGGCGCGGTCGCCCGCCTCGTCCTCCAGCTCCTCGATCGTCGCCTTGGCCGGGTAGAGCTGCTTGAACGCGCCCCACAGCCGATCCAGGTCCCAGTCCTCGGCGAAGCCCTCGCGGGTCTCCGCGTCGATGTACGCGTCGATGGTGTCGTCCATGAAGTGCTGCACCTGCTCGTGCAGGTCCTCGCCCTCCAGGACGCGGCGGCGCTCGCCGTAGATGACCTCGCGCTGCCGGTTGAGCACCTCGTCGTACTTCAGGACGTTCTTGCGGATCTCGAAGTTCTGCTGCTCGACCTGCGACTGGGCCGAGGCGATGGCGCGGGTGACCATCTTGTTCTCGATCGGCACGTCGTCGGGCACGTTGGCCATCGACATCACGCGCTCGACCATCTGCGCCTTGAACAGCCGCATCAGGTCGTCGCCCAGGGACAGGTAGAAGCGGGACTCGCCCGGGTCGCCCTGCCGGCCGGAGCGGCCGCGCAGCTGGTTGTCGATGCGGCGCGACTCGTGCCGCTCGGTGCCCAGCACGTACAGCCCGCCGAGGTCGACGACCTCCTCGTGCTCGGCCTTGACCGCCTCCTCGGCGCGCTCCAGAGCCGCCGGAAGGGCCGCGGCCCACTCCTCGACGTGCTCCAGCGGGTCCAGCCCGCGCTGCCGCAGCTCCGCCTCGGCGAGGTCGTCGGGATTGCCGCCGAGCTTGATGTCCGTACCGCGGCCCGCCATGTTCGTCGCCACGGTGACCGCGCCCTTGCGGCCGGCCTGGGCGACGATCGACGCCTCACGGTCGTGCTGCTTGGCGTTCAGCACCTCGTGCGGCACACCCCGCTTGGCCAGCTGCGCCGACAGGTACTCGGACTTCTCCACCGACACGGTGCCGACCAGCACCGGCTGGCCCTTCTCGTGCTTCTCGACGATGTCCTCGACCACGGCGGCGAACTTCGCCTCTTCCGTGCGGAAGATCAGGTCCGGCTTGTCCATCCGGGCCAGCGGCCGGTTGGTCGGGATCGGGACCACGCCGAGCTTGTAGATCTGGTGGAATTCGGCGGCCTCGGTCATGGCCGTACCGGTCATTCCGGACAGCTTGTCGTACAGGCGGAAGAAATTCTGCAGGGTGATCGTGGCGAGCGTCTGGTTCTCGTCCTTGATGTCCACCCCTTCCTTCGCCTCGATCGCCTGGTGCATGCCCTCGTTGTAGCGGCGACCGGCGAGGATACGGCCGGTGTGCTCATCGACGATCATGACTTCGCCGTCCATGACGACATAGTCCTTGTCGTTCTTGTAGAGCTCCTTGGCCTTGATGGCGTTGTTCAGATAACCGACGAGCGGGGTGTTGACCGACTCGTACAGGTTGTCGATGCCCAGCCAGTCCTCGACCTTGGCGACGCCGGACTCGTGGATCGCGACGGTGCGCTTCTTCTCGTCCACGTCGTAGTCGCCGGTCTCCTCCTTGCCGAGGCTGCCCGCCTCGCCGCGGTTGAGACGGCGCACCAGCCGCGCGAAGTCGCTGTACCACTTGGTCGCCTGGTCGGCGGGCCCGGAGATGATCAGCGGCGTACGCGCCTCGTCCACCAGGATCGAGTCGACCTCGTCGACGATCGCGAAGTTGTGGCCGCGCTGTACGAGCTCGTCCTTGGACCACGCCATGTTGTCGCGCAGGTAGTCGAAGCCGAACTCGTTGTTGGTGCCGTACGTGATGTCGCATGCGTACTGCGCCCGGCGCTCGGCCGGCGACATGTTGGCCAGGATGCATCCGACCTCGAGGCCGAGGAATTTGTGCACCCGGCCCATCCACTCCGAGTCGCGCTCGGCGAGGTAGTCGTTGACGGTGATCAGGTGCACGCCCTTGCCGGACAGCGCGTTCAGATACGCGGGCAGCGTGCCGACCAGCGTCTTGCCCTCACCGGTGCGCATCTCCGCGACATAACCCAGGTGCAGGGCCGCGCCGCCCATCAACTGCACGTCGTAGTGCCGCTGCCCCAGAACACGCCTGGCCGCCTCGCGGACCGTCGCGAACGCCTCGGGCAGCAGGTCGTCGAGGGTCTCGCCGTTCTCGTAGCGCTCTTTGTACTCGTCGGTGAGTGCCCGCAGTTCGGCATCGGAAAGGCTCTCGAAGTCCTCTTCGATGGAATTGACCTGGTCCGCGATGCGGTGCAGCTTGCGCAGGATCTTGCCTTCGCCTGCACGCATGAGCTTGTTGATGACGGACACGTAGGCTGGCTCCTTGCCGGTCGGGCCTGGCGCGGTTGCCGCGCGGGGCACAGCGGGGTTTTCTGTCTGCCTCGGCCCTGCTGCAACGGCCATCGTAAGCGAGGAGACCAGCGAGCCGGGAGGCCCGGCGTCGGCAAAACGGTTTTCCAGGGCCAGTCAGGCTCCGCAATACTCGGCCGCACGTCCTTTGTCCCCCGCTGCGTCCCCCTGCGGAAGGTCGCCGAGCCATGGATCCCGTCACTCTGACCACCGCGCGCCTGCTGCTGCGCCCTCTGGAGCCCCGCGACGTCGAGGCGGTGCGGGCCGCCTGCCAGGACCCGGAGATCGCGCGCTGGACGTCCGTCCCCTCGCCGTACACCCGCGAGAACGCGGTGGATTTCGTCGAACGGATCGCCCCGCAGGGCTGGCGGGACGACACCCTGTACAACTTCGGCGTCTTCACCCGCGAAAGCGGCGACCTGGTCAGCTCGATGGGCCTGGTCAGGTTGGGGCAGCTGCCCGCGCCCGGCCGGCAGGCGGAGCTGGGCTACTGGACGGTGAAGGAGCAGCGCGGCAAGGGCTACACCGCAGAAGCGGGCCGGGCGGTGTGCGACTGGGCGTTCGGTGCGCTGGGCGTGGAGCGCGTCGAATGGTTCGCGGAGGCCGGGAACGTGGGCTCCCGGGCGGTGGCGCTCCGCATCGGCTTCGTCATGGAGGGCACCCTGCGGGCGAAGCTGGTGCACAGCGGCACCCGGCGCGACGCCTGGAGCGCGGCCCTGCTGCCCTCGGACTGGGGCCGGGAGTCGGCGACCGCGTATCTGCCGTATCCGCCGCCCGCCTCCGGGCAGCACGCTCCGTGACCCCGCCGGAACGGCCGTTCTCGCAGGCCGGCGGCCATTGTCAGTGCGCCGTCCTACGCTTGCGGCCATGACAGCGCTGCCGCCGCCCCAGCTCACCCTGTCCGCCGACGAGGCCCGCAGGATCGCCCTGCGCGCCCAGGGCCTCCTCGGCGTCCCCGACCGACGGGCCGGCACGCGCGGGGTGCTGCGCTCGCTCGGCGCCGTGCAGCTCGACACCATCTCGGTGCTCGCCCGCTCGCACGAGCTGATCCCCTACGCACGGCTGGGCGCGGTCGGCAGGGAAGCGGTGGAGCACGCGTACTGGTCGGACGACCACGCCTTCGAATACTGGTCGCACGCCGCCTGCATCCTGCCCATCGAGGAGTGGCCGCACTTCGCCTTCCGGCGGCGGGCCCGGCGGGCGCGCGGCCACCGCTGGCATGTGCTGGCCGACGCCGAGCGGTCCTGCGCCACCGTATTGGACCGGCTACGGGCCGACGGCCCGTTGACGTCCACCGAGTTGGGCGGCGCGAAGAACGGCGGACCGTGGTGGGACTGGTCCGAGACGAAGATCGCCGTCGAGTGGCTGCTGGACACCGGCGAGGTGGTCTGCACCCGGCGGCGCAGCTGGAAGCGGGTCTACGACCTGGCCGAGCGCGCGGTCCCCGACGCGCTGCTGCACGACGACATCGACGACGCCGAGTGCATGCGCCGGCTGGTCACCCAGGCCGGCGCCGCTATGGGGGTCGCCACCCGCGCCGACCTGGCGGACTACCACCGGCTCAAAGGTGAGCAGGTCGCCGCGGTGATCGCCGACACCGGCCTGGTCCCGGTCGAGGTCGAGGGCTGGGGGAGGCCGGCCTGGGCCGACCCGGCGGCGCTGGCGACCGAGCCGCGCGGCCGGCACCGTACGACGCTGCTGTCACCCTTCGACTCGCTGATCTGGGACCGGCCGCGCACCGAGCGGATCTTCGGCTTCACCCACCGGCTGGAGGCCTACACGCCCAAGCCCAAGCGGATCCACGGCTATTTCGCCATGCCGCTGCTGGCCGGCGGCCGGCTGGTGGGCCGGGTCGACCCGGCCAGGGAGGGCAGAACCCTGGTCGCCCGGCAGGTGACGCTGGACAACCACAAGGCGGTGCAGGCCGCCGCCGACGCCATCGCGGAGGCGGCCGGCTGGGTCGGCTGCGAGGATGCCCGGGTGGAGCGGGTGCTTCCGGAGACGCTGCGCGAACCGCTGGTCAGCGCGGTCAAGCGCTCCCACGATCGCCGCTGGAGCTAGCGGCGGACTCGGCCGCCGGGGGCCGGCGTCAGCGGATCTCCAGGATCTTCTCGCGCATCGCGTAGACCACCGCCTCCATCCTGGAGTGCAGCTGCAGCTTCTCCAGGATGTTGCGCACATGGTTCTTCACGGTGTTCTCGCTGATGAAGAGCTGCTTGGCTATGTCCCTGTTGTTCAGACCGGTGGCCACCAGCTTGAGCACCTCCAGCTCCCGGTCGGTGAGCTTGGGCGCGGGCACCAGCCGCCGCTCGTCGGTGCGCTGGATCATCGACTTGAACTCGGTCAGCAGCTTGGACGCCATCGACGGGCTGATCTGCGACTGCCCGTCCGCGACCGCGCGGATCGCGGTCGCGACCTCGTCGGTGGAGATCTCCTTGAGCAGGTAGCCGGTCGCCCCGGCCTTGATTGCCTCGTAGAGGTCGGCTTCCTCGTCGCTTATCGTCAACATGATGATCTTGGCGCTGGGAGCCACCTCCTTGATGGAGGTGCAGGCCTCGATACCGCCGCGGCGCGGCATCCGCACGTCCATCAGCACGATGTCGGGCAGCAGGTCCGCCGCCTTGTCCACCGCTTCGGCCCCGTCCCCCGCCTCGCCGACGACCTGAATGTCCTCCTCCTGCGCGAGCACGATCTCCAGGCCGCGGCGGAAAAGCGCGTGGTCGTCGACCACCAGCACCCGGATCGGCTCGGCCGGCGCCCGACCGGCCGCATGGTCAGGTCCTTCGTAGGAGTCCGGCCCGCTCCCGCCGGCAGCCCGGTGCGCGAAGTCCGGCATCAGATCCTCCCCCTCAGACCAGAGTTGACCGCATCCGGTCCAGCATTTCACGTCCCGGCGCCGTGGTGCCCCAAGGCGAACCCGGGGCACCACGGGCACCCGCCCTACCGTCCGGCGGCTCCGGTCAACGGGCCGGGGCCTCGTTCAGCGGGCCAGCGCCCCACCGGCGCCGGCCGGAGCCTCCGCTCCCGCCTCGTCCGCGTTGAGATGGATCACGCCGTAGTCGTAGCCGTGCCGCCGGTAGACCACGCTCGGCTGCTTGGTGTCGACGTCGACGAACAGGTAGAAGTCGTGTCCGACCAGCTCCATCTCGTACAGCGCCTGGTCGAGCGCCATCGGCGCGGCCGCGTGCGTCTTCTCCCTCACCACCAGCGGGCCTTCGCCGCGCACTTCCAGCGGGCCGATCCGCTTGGTCGGCACACCGTCGGCCGACGGGTCGCCGACCGGCTCACCCTCCGCGTTCATGTACGCCGCGTCCGGTACCGCGGAGGCCACGTCCGCGGCCGGAATCCGGCCGTTCCCCCTGCGGGTGTGGCGCTTGCTCGCGGCCTTGCGGAGCCGCGCCTCCAGCTTGGTGACCGCGACGTCCAGCGCGGCGTACGGGTCGGCGGCTGCCGCTTCTGCCCGGACCACCGGGCCCCGGGTGTTGAGCGTGATCTCCACCCGGTCGGAACGGTCCGCCTGCCGCGGGTTGAGCTCCTTGGACACCTCGACGTCGAGGCTGATCACCTTGCCGTCGAGCTTCTGGATCTTGTCCAGCTTCTCGGCCACGTGCTTCCGGAACCGCTCAGGCACCTCGGTCTTGCGGCCCTTGACGACGATGTCCACGCAGAACTCCGTTCCCGGATCGCCCCGGCTGACCGGCGGCGATCCCTTTCGCTGAGGCCGACCCGGGTGCCACCCGTCCGGCGCTGCGTTGGCTGCCGCTCCGCCTCCCGGTCTCACCGGGAACCGCGAAGCCGCGGCTTTCACCTCCTCCTGCCCCACTGGGAAGATCAACACCCCACGGTGTCCCTTCCCTATCCCCCGAACATAGTCCCGGAGTGCGGAAGTCGGCATCCCCAGCGCCGCGCTCCCCCCATTCGAGTGAAGGCCGACCCCCTTCACCTGCGGCGATGCCCGACCGGGTGAATTTCCGGGCCATCCGGCCCCGCCACAACCGCCGCTCCCGCCACTCTCCCTCCCGCCACGGCGACCGCTCGCGCGGCCACGCTCAGTGATGTCCCCGTCGTCATCAGGTCATCCACCAGCACGACCTGGGCGGCCGCCAGCAGCGCCGCGCAGCCGCCGACCGCCTCGACCGCGCCGGACAGGTTCGCCAGCCGTCCGGTCGCGTCCAAGCCGGACTGGTCGGCGACCGCCCGCCGCTGCCGCAGCAAGGGCACCGCCCTCGCCGGTGTCCCCGAACGGCGCAGTGCCACTGCCGCCGCGCGGGTCATCCGTGCGGTGGCGTCATGGCCCCGCCGTGCCACTGCCCGCCGCGCGGAGGGCACTGGTACCAGCAGCACCGTCCCGGCGACGCCCAGCGGCCGTACAGCCGCGGCAAGGGCCGTTCCCAGCGGCCGGGCCAGGCCCAGCGCGCCCCTTTCCTTGTGCGCGAGGAGCACGGCCCGCACCTCGTCGCTGTACCGCCCCGTCGCATAGACCGGTGGCAAGCCGGCCGGCTCCGGTGTCGGACGCACCCGCCGCACCGAGGACGCCCCGCCCAGCAGTCCCCGGCACCGCTCGCACAATTCCGTACGCGGACGCCCGCAGCCCGCGCAGTCCACCGGCAGCACCAGCCCGGCGATCTCCCGCCACCAGCCCCGCATGCCTCCACTGTGGCCGCTGCGACCCGGCGGCTGCCAGTCACTCGTTCGGGGGCTGTGGACAACTCAGGTCGGGCACCTGACAAGCCGACGGCGCACGCGGAAGCGCCCCGGCGGTCGCGGCTCCCTGCCAGCGGGGCGGCCCGGCGGTCAGCCCGGGTAGACCGGACTGCCGCCCTTCGGGGTGACCCTCTTCCAGTTCGAGTCGTCGGGCAGCCAGTAGATGTAGCCGTTGGACGAGGCGACCTGCAGCGGCCTGGTGGGGTCCTCGGAGGCCGCCACCGACACGGCCTCGCCGATGCTCTCCAGCGCGGCCGCCACGGAGCCGTCGGTGCTCACGTAGTGGATCTGCTGCCCGCCCCCGCCGATGTCGCTGCCCTGCATCACCAGCTGGCTGGGCCCGGCCCACGACACCGAGCTCACGCTCTCCCCGGCAGGCGTGAGGTCACGCAGATTCTTCACGCTGAACTGCGGCTGGTCCAAAGTGCCGCCCCGCTGGATCAGACCGAGCTGCAGGGTCTTGTTCCCGCCCTCGTCCACGACCAGGACGATCCGCACCCCGTCGGAGGCGACCCGCAGCGACTCGACCCGCCCTTCCAGCCCTGGCACGTCCACCAGGGCAGGCGCGCCCGTACCGCCCGGCAGCACGTACAACCGGGAGATCGCCGGGCTCCGATCGGCGACCCACAGGTCGTCGAACCCGTCCCAGCTCGGCGCGCTCAGCCCGTTCTTCGGATTCTGCGCGGAACTGGTCAGCTGCGATGCCCGGAACGAGTCGCCGTCCGTGAACGAGCCGACCACCAGGTGGCCGTCGCTCCTGACGCCCGCGGCCATCTCCCCGTCGCGGCGCACCGCGACCGACACCAGATCCGCCTTGGCCGAGCCGAAGGGTCCCTGGACCGGACTCGCTGCCGTGTCCTGCCCCGCCAGTTCGTACAGCTGGTGCTGCTCGGACCCGATGAAATACCGCTTGGATGTGGATCCGACCATGTCCGTCGGGGTGAGCGCCTGGCTGCTGGGCAGCGAGCAGATCGTTGCGCCGTCGGCACGCTGCACCTCGGCGGACGCCAGTTTCGCCGACGCCTGCCCCTGCACGGTGGCGAAAAGCTGCGCGGCCAGCCGCATGCACTGGTCGTGCCCCAGCCGGTCCGCCTTCTTGTCCAGCCGCACCTTCAGGCGCTGCGAGTCGTCCACCAAGACGCCCTGGCCGGTTCCCTTGCTGTACAGCCGGACACCGCTGGGCGCCGCGGAGGCGACCGCGGGAGCAAGCCAGGTCGTGGGACCGCCGAGCAACGCGGACACGGTGTCGGCCAGCGAGTCGGTCTGCTGCTTGCGCAGATAGACCGGGTCGGCGACGAGTGTCTGCTGCCGGCTGCCGGAGCGCTGCCCGTCGGGGCCCAACTGGGCGAAGTAGTACATGTTCACGGAGTGGTATATCCGCTGGAAGTCCGACGCGGACAGGATCAGGCCGTCGTCCAACCTGTCGATCCGCCACTCGTTGCCCTGCTTGACCAGATGGACGGAGGTGTGGAAGGCGCCCCCGTTGGGACTGTAGGCGTGCTTGGCGTCCACCTGCGCGGTCTTGGACCCCGACACCCCGATGACGACGCCCGTCGCCTTGGGGGCGAAGTCCGTGCCGCCGTCGCTCTGCGGGCTGCTGGACAGCACGGTGATCCGGGCCTTCGGATCCCAGCGTTGCTCGAGAGCCCTGGTCAGATATTTCTTGGCCGTGGCGAAGTCGGGCTCGCCACTGGTGGTGGCCTCCAGGAAGCCGCTGACGATCTCGGCGGCGCTCTCCCCGGGATGCGGCGGAATACCGTAGACCAGCACCCGCGGGTTGTCGTCCGCCTGCTGGCCGTTGTCGACCTTGCGCACCTCGCCGCCGCTCGGCATCGACGCGCATCCGGCCAGCAGCAGCGCGGCGCCCAGCGGCAGCGCACCGCCCCTGAGGACCCGCAGGGCCCCGCGCCCCATCGCACGCATCAGACGTCGTCCTCCCGAGCCGCTTCCCTGCGCTCCACCACCCGTGCCCCGCTGCCCGGCAACGCGGCCGGATCGGCCTTCGCCGGACGCATCGGTGCGACGCTGGGCATCGGCGGTATGAGCGGCGGCCGCGGCCGATGCTTACCATGCCCGCCGACCGCCGCGGCGCCGCTCGCACTCCCGGCCCGCGGTGCGGGCACGCCGGGAGTCGCCGCCGAGGCCGGACGTCCCGAACTGATCAGAGCGCGGTGGCGGCGCGAGTCCTCGGGCTCCAGCGCGATCGGCGAACCGCGCAGGCTGTCGCCGGCCGTGCGCGGCAGCGTCATACGGAACTGCGACCCGCCGCCCGGCTCGCCCCACGCCTGGAGCCAGCCGCCGTGCAGCCGCGCGTCCTCCACCGCGATCGACAGGCCGAGGCCCGTGCCGCCCGTGGTGCGCGCCCGGGCAGGATCGGCCCGCCAGAACCTGTTGAACACCCGGGTCGCCTCGCCCGGCTTGAGCCCGACGCCGTAGTCCCGGACCGCGACCGCGACCGCACCGTCGGCCGTCGCCAGCCGGACGACCACATCCCGGCCGTCGCCGTGCTCGATCGCGTTGACCAGTAGATTGCGCAGCACCCGCTCGACCCTGCGGGGGTCGGCCTCGGCGATGACCGGCTGGGCGTCGCCGCGTATCACCACCCGGCTGCCCTTGCGCTCGGCCAGCGGCTCCGCCGCGTCGACCACGTGCCGGACGACGTCGCGAAGGTCTATCGGCTCCGCCGACAATTCTGCCGCGCCCGCGTCGAACCTGCTGATCTCCAGCAGGTCGGACAGCAGCGACTCGAAGCGGTCCAACTGGTTCTGCAGCAGTTCGGCGGAACGGGACGTCACCGGATCGAAGTCGGTACGCGCGTCATGGATGACGTCCGCGGCCATCCGTACCGTCGTCAGCGGTGTCCGCAGCTCGTGGGACACGTCGGAGACGAAGCGGCGCTGCATCCTCGACAGGTCCTCCAACTGCTGGATCTTGACCTGCAGATTCTGCGCCATCTTGTTGAACGACTCACCGAGTCGCGCGATGTCGTCCTCACCGGTCACCTGCATGCGTTCCTGCAGCCGCCCCGCCGCGAGCCGCTCGGCGATCCCGGCGGCCATCCTCACGGGCGTGACCACCTGCCGGGTCACCAGCCAGGCGATCGCCCCCAGCAGCACCACCACGAAGATGCCGGCCGTCGCCAAAGTGCCCTTGACCAGGCCGAGCGTCTTCTCCTCCTGGTCGAAGGGAAAGACGTAGTACAGCTGATACGAATTGCCGTTGGGGTCCGTGAGGCGTTTGCCGACCGCGAGCGCGGGCCGCGGTCGCGCATTGTCGGTCTGCATCATCGTGTACTGCTTGAGGGCACCGGAGTGCGTCTCGACGGCGTCGCTGAGCGACTTGGGGATACTGGCGGGCTTCACGTGGTTCGAGCCGCGCGATCCGCGGGCCTCGGCACTGGCCCCGCCGGGGCCGCCACCGGCATCGGCGCCGGGGCTGAGCGTGACGATGCCGTAGACACCGATGCCACCGCTCGCGAGCTGGTCGGCCAGGCCGTTGAGCCAGCTGCCGGAGTCGACGGGCGCGGGCGGTGTCCCCGATCCCGAACCGTCCTGCGCCCGGCTGCCCTGGGTCGCCAGATTCTGCGCGATGGAGAACCCGCCGGTGGCCTGGTTCTCCGCGGCCTTCTCCTTGGCGTCGAGCAGGCCGTTCTTCACCTGGCCGATGACGACGAAGCCGAGCAGCAGCACCACGCCGACCGACATCAGCAGGGTGAAGGCCACCACGCGCAGCTGGAGATTGCGCCGCCACAGCCGGGCTGCCGGCTGCAGCGGACGCCGTGCCCAGCGCACGCACGAGCGGATCACCGGCAGCAGACCGCGCATCGGGTCCGCAAGCCGGCTCTCCAGCCGCTCACGCTCGTACGACGCGCACATCTCAGCCCGGTCCCGCCTTGTAACCGACCCCGCGGACGGTCACGACGATCTCGGGGCGCTCAGGGTCCTGCTCGACCTTGGAGCGCAGCCGCTGCACATGCACATTGACCAGCCGGGTGTCGGCCGCGTGCCGGTAACCCCACACCTGCTCGAGCAGCACCTCACGGGTGAAGACCTGCCACGGCTTGCGGGCGAGCGCGACCAGCAGGTCGAACTCGAGCGGTGTCAGCGCGATCGGCTGGCCGTCGCGCTTCACCGAGTGGCCGGCCACGTCGATCACCAGGTCGCCTATGGTCAGCTGCTCCGGCGTGGGCTCCTCGGCCCGCCGCAGCCGCGCCCGCACCCGCGCCACCAGCTCCTTGGGCTTGAACGGCTTGATGACATAGTCGTCCGCGCCCGATTCCAGGCCGACGACCACGTCCACGGTGTCGCTCTTCGCCGTGAGCATCACGATCGGCACACCTGACTCCGCCCTGATCTGCCGGCAGACGTCGATACCGTCACGCCCGGGCAGCATCAGGTCGAGCAGCACCAGATCCGGCTTGGCCTCCCGAAAAGCGGCAAGCGCCTTGTCACCGTCAGCACAGAACGACGGCTCAAAACCTTCTCCGCGCAGCACGATGCCAAGCATCTCTGACAGCGCAGTGTCGTCGTCGACGACCAGGACACGTCCCTTCATACCGACCATCATCCCATTTGCATATCGATACTGGTGACCTTTCGTGATCAAGGTCACGCTATGCGACTATTGTCCATGGTTGTACGCGGATGCGCTGCCCCCCAGATGCAGCCTGTGGATAACTTGTGGACCAGCACGCTACCGACGCTCCACGGAGCGTCACCGAGCGTCCTTCCGTACACAGACCGCCGCAAGGCTCTCGGCAGTCACCGGCGACGCCACACCGTTCTCCGTGACGATCGCGGTGATCAGTTCCGGCGGTGTGACATCGAATGCCGGATTATAGGCCTGCGTACCGAGTGGTGACGGCGCCAGATCCGTCACCTCGCTCCCCGGCCGCTGCTCCACCTCGATCGCGGCACCGTCGGGAGTGGCCGGATCGACCGTCGTCGTCGGCGCGACCACGACAAAAGGCACATGGTGATAGCGGGCGAGCACCGCGAGCGGATAGCTCCCCACCTTGTTCGCCGTCGAACCGTCGGCCGCTATCCGGTCCGCCCCGATCAGCACCGCGTCCACCTCGCCCGCGGTGAAAAGCGACCCGGCGGCACTGTCGGCCAGCAGCGTGTACGGCATTCCCGCCCGCGCCGCCTCCCACGCCGTCAGCCGAGCGCCCTGCAGCAGCGGGCGGGTCTCGTCCACCCACAACCGCCGCAGCTCACCGGCCCGGTGCGCGGCCAGGACGACGCCCAGCGCCGTTCCCTCACCGCCCGACACCAGAGCGCCGGTATTGCAGTGCGTCAGGATGCGGTAGCCACCGCCTAGCGCCAGCTCCGCGAGCAGCCGCACACCGTGGGCCGCCATCGCGGCGCTCGCCGCCGCGTCCTCGGCGTGCAACCGCCGTGCCTCGGCGAGCGCCGCCGCGGCTCCCTGGCCGGGCCCGGCCGAACGGAAGGCGGCGAGCGCCCGCCGTACGCCGTACCCAAGATTCACCGCGGTCGGCCGCGCGTGCGCGAGCACCCCGGCCGCGTCGTCCACGTCGTAACCGCGAGCCGCCGCCAGCGCGATCCCGTACGCCCCCGCCAGCCCGAGCACCGGCGCGCCCCGGACCGCGAGGGTCCGTATCGCCAGGACGAGCGCCGGCACATCCGTGCAGGCCAGCTCCACCTCCTCATGCGGCAGCCGCGTCTGGTCGAGCAGCACCAGGACAGGACCGTCCGGCGGCTCCTCCCAGCGCAGCGCAGGGACCGTTCCATGACCGGACTTCGTGAGGTGATCACCCATCTGCCCAGTCTGCCCTGCCAAACCCGACCTGCGGCAGCCCGTGACACGATGGCGACGAGTACTGACAGGACATACGAAAGGGCAGCCTCCGATGACCAACACTCCGGGCTGGGCCTCGCCCGGATCCTCCGACTCCCCAGAGCCGGACGGCGGCGACAGCCCCCAGGACACGTCCCCCGAAGCGGCGGACGGCCACAGCGACAGCGCGCAGGGCACGCCCGACACGCAGGAGACACCGCCGGCGCCGCCGGCGAGCGGCGTCTGGTCGCAGCAGCAGCCCCCGGCGGCCCCGTGGCACACGCCGTCAGGAGCCGTCCCGCACACCGCCGCAGAGGCCTCCGAGGCCGCCGCGGCGCCCACAACCGCGCGCCCGGACGCCCCCACCCCGCCCGAGACACCGGCACCACCGCCCGCCGGCACGGCGCGCCCGGGCTGGGACCGGCAGTGGGCTCCGCCGCCGCCTCCCCCACCGCAGGACGGCGGCCCGCGCTGGGGCCCGACGGTGCCGCAATACGGGGCCGCACAAGCGCCCTACGCCTCCAAGCCGCCCGCACCTCAGCCGGGCGTCATCCCGCTGCGTCCGCTGGACGCCGGGGAGATCCTGCAGGGCGCCGCCTCCACCCTGCAGCAGCACTGGCGGACCGCGATGCTCCTGGCCTTCGTCGTGGCCCTGCTGACCGAGAGCGTGAACGCGGTCATCAGCGGATTCCTTATCGACGACACTCGAATCAATGACCTCAACCGCAATTCCGATCCGAGCGTGCACGAGATCCTGCACGCGCTCAGCGGCAGCGCGGCGGCGTCCTCGCTGCTCATCCTGACGAGCATGATCGGGGTGATCCTCACCGCGGGCCTGCTCACCGTCGTCATCAGCCGCGCGGTCCTCGGCCGGCCGACCACGCTGCCCTCGGTGTGGCGGGACGTCCGGCCCCGGCTGGCGCAGCTCGTCGGCCTCGCCCTGCTGCTCCCCCTCGTGCTCTGCGCGATCGTGGCGGTGCCCGCAGTGCCCGGCCTGCTGATCGCGCTGGCAGGCGGAGAAACCGGCGGCGCCTCGCTGGCCTCGCTCGGATTGCTCTGCGGCGTTGTTCTCGCGATCTGGCAGTGGAATCTCTGGAGCCTCACCGCTCCGGTGCTCATGCTGGAAAAGCAGGGCCTCAAGACCGCCCTCAAGCGGTCGGTGAAACTCGTCAGCGGCTCGTGGTGGCGCGTTCTCGGTGTGCAGCTCCTCATGCTCCTCATCGCGGCCATCGCGTCCCTGGTGATTCAATTCCCCTTCGGCCTGGTCGCCGAGGCGGTCGACGGTGGCAGCATGGGCAGTGTCTTCTCCGCCAGCGCCGACAGCAGTTGGACCACAATCATCATCGTCGCCGTCGGCGGCGTGATCAGCTCCACCCTGACCCTCCCGATCAGCGCGGGCGCCGTCTCACTGCTGTACATCGACCAGCGCATCCGCCGCGAGGCCCTCGACGTCGACCTGGGCCGTGCCGCAAAGGTCCCCGGATACGAGGCTCCCACCACCGCCGGCGCCGGACGCTGACGGGCGGCAAACAACCGGAAACGCAAAGAAGCCCCGCTTCCCAGATTGACCTGGGAAGCGGGGCTTCTTCTAAAGATTGTTCGGCGGTGTCCTACTCTCCCACAGGGTCCCCCCTGCAGTACCATCGGCGCTGAAAGGCTTAGCTTCCGGGTTCGGAATGTAACCGGGCGTTTCCCTAACGCTATGACCACCGAAACACCATGAAACACACACCACACCCCACACACACCACCACTGATCGTGGTGGTACGGGAGTGTGGTAGCTGGTTGTTTCAGAACCACACAGTGGACGCGAGCAACTGAGGACAAGCCCTCGGCCTATTAGTACCGGTCAGCTCCACCCCTTACAGGGCTTCCACATCCGGCCTATCAACCCAGTCGTCTAC
>NZ_FRBI01000005.1:346261-366062 GCF_900142575.1 Actinacidiphila paucisporea | reverse complement strand
GGGCGGGCGGGCGGGCGGGCGGGCGACGTAGAGTGCGGGCATGGCCCCCAACATCGCCACGAACACCGCGGTATCGCGGGAAGAGCTGCTCGACTTCGTACGCCCCAGGCACCGGGCGATCCTCCTCACCACCCGTGCGGACGGCCGCCCGCAGGGGTCGCCGCTCACGTGCGGCGTGGACGACGCCGGGCGCATCGTCGTCTCGACCTACCCCGAACGGGCCAAGACGCGCAACGCGCGGCGGGATGCCCGGGTCAGCGTCATCGTCCTGTCGGACGAGTGGGACGGGCCGTGGGTCCAGGTCGACGGCACCGCGGAAGTCATCGACGCCCCGGAGTCCGTCGAGCCGTTGGTCGAGTACTTCCGCAACATCAGCGGGGAGCACCCGGACTGGGCGGAATATCGCGAAGCGATGCTCCGCCAGGGCAAGTCGCTCATCCGGGTGACCCCGGAGCGGTGGGGTCCCCTCGCCACGGGGGGCTTCCCCGCGAGGTTGGCGTAGCCTCGCGCCTGTCCTGCCCCTTGCGGTGCGTTGCCTGCCTGCGGCCGCGTCGTGGCTTGTCGCGCAGTTCCCCGCGCCCCTCGGTGGTTGCCCCCTTGCGGTACGTCCCCTGCTGCGGCCGCGCGGTGGCTCGTCGCGCAGTTCTCCCCCAGGGCTTCGCCTGGGGGTGCCCCCACGCGCCTGTCTCGGCCTGCGTCCTCCTACGCGGCAGGACGGGCTGCCACGTGGGGGGCTCGGGAAGTACTCCCGAGCCCCTGGGGGGTTGTTACGACAGGTCGTAGACGGTGGTCGAGCCGACGGTCTTGGCCTTGTACGTGGACTCGACCCAGGAGGTGATCTGGGAGGCGGTGCCTGAGCCGCCCATGCCTCCCCTTCCGCCGCCCATGCCTCCGGCGCCCGAGGCGATGAAGTAGTGGATGCGGCCGTCGGCGACGTACTGCTTGAACTGGGCGAGCGTCGGTGACGGATCGCTGCCGTTGAAGCCGCCGATGGACATGACCGGCTCGCCGCTGGCCAGCTGGTAGCTGGCCTGGTTCTGGGAGCCGATCGCGGCGGCGGCCCAGGTGTAGTGGCCGGCGTCGGCCTTGAGCAGGGACGTCATCGCCGAGCTGACCTGCGTACCGTTGAGCAGCCCGCCCATACCGCCGCCGCCGGCGGCACCGGCACCGGCACCGCCCCGGGCGCCCGGGAAGCCGCCCTGGGCCTGGCCCTGGCCCGGCGCCTGCGTGACGCCGCCACCGCCCCCGGCGGCACCCGGGAACGTACCGGTGGGCGGCCCACCGTTGCCGCCGCCGGGGAAGCCGCCGCGGCCACCGCCGCCGGGGAAGCCGCCGCGGCCACCGCCGCCGGGGAAGCCGCCGCCGCCCGCCGCCGCGGGCCCGGCCGTGACGATGGAGCCCTGGTGCGGGGTGGCCACCGTGTCGAGGGTGTAGGCGACGGGGCCGCCGAGGGACGCAGCGAGGCCGACGACGGCCGCCGTGCGGGCCAGCGCGGCCACCCGTACGTAGGGCGCCGCCAGCAGGGCCACGGCGGCGAGGATGCCGGCGATCAGGACGGCGTAGCGCAGCCAGGGGTGCCAGGACGGGGAGCGGTCGAGGAGGACGTAGGAGACCGCCCCGGTGCCGGCGACGGTGGCGGCGAGGATCGCCGCGCCGAGAAGGGTGGCGCGGCGGCGCCAGAGCAGCACGGCGCCCATGCCGGTGACCGCCGCGATGTACGGCGCCAGCGCGATGTTGTAGTACTGGTGGAAGATCCCGGACATGAAGCTGAACGTCACGAACGTGCTGAGCAGCGCGCCGCCCCAGAGCAGGAACGCGACGCGTTCGAGGTCGGTGCGCGGCGCCCGGCGGGTGAACCACAGCCCGGCCAGCAGCAGGGCGAACGCGGCCGGCAGCAGCCAGGCGATCTGCCCGCCCATCTCGGAGTTGAAGAGCCGGCCGATGCCGGTCGCGCCCCACATGCCGCCTCCGCCGGGGCCTCCCCCGCCGCCGACGCTGCCGGTCTCGTTGCCGGTGATGCGGCCGAAGCCGTTGTAGCCGAAGGTCAGGCCGAGGAAGCTGTTGTCCTGCGAACCGCCGATGTAGGGGCGCGAAGACGCGGGCCACAGCTCGACGATGGCCACCCACCACCCGCCGGCCAGCAGCATCGCGCCACCGGCGTAGAGGAGTTGGAGCAGGCGGCGGCGCAGCCGGGTGGGGGCGCAGACCGCGTAGACGACCGCGAGGGCCGGGACGATCAGCCAGGCCTGCAGGGTCTTGGTGAGGAAGGCCAGGCCGAGCAGGCCGCCCGCGATCAGCAGCCACTTGGTGCGGGCGTCCTCCAGGGCGCGCTGCACGCTGTAGATCGTCCCCACCATGAGCAACGCCAGCAGCGCGTCAGGGTTGTTGAAGCGGAACATCAGCGCGGCGACCGGTGTCACCGCGAGGACCGCACCGGCGACGATCCCGGCGGCGGCGCCGAAGCGGCGGCGTACGGCCGCGTACAGCAGTGCCACCGTGCCGACGCCCATCAGCGCCTCGGGCACCAGGATCTGCCAGGAGCCGAGGCCGAACAGCCGTACCGACAGCGCCATCGGCCACAGCGCGGCCGGGGGCTTGTCGACCGTGATGGAGTTGGCGGCGTCGGAGGAGCCGAAGAAGAAGGCCTTCCAGCTCTCGCTGCCGGCCTGGACCGCGGCGGAGTAGAAGGAGTTGGCGTAGCCGGACGCGCCGAGGTCGTAGAGGTAGAGGACCAGCGTGCCGAGCAGCAGGGCCAGCAGAGCCGGCCGCGCCCAGGCGGGGTCGTCGGGGCGGCCGCGCCAGGTGCGCCGCCCGATCGACATGGGGGCGGCGGGGGCGGCCGCCGGATGGGTCAGCGCGGTCATCGCGCACTCCTGTCGGACGTGGGGGAGGGCTCGGGGGACTGTTCAGGGGAGGGCTCGGGGGAGGGCTCGGGGAAGACCCAGGCCCGGAAGAGCAGGAAGCGCAGCACGGTGGCCGCCAGGTTGGCCGCGACCAGCACCGCCAGCTCGCTGCCGTGCGAGGGCGCGGCGGTCGCGGTGTGCAGCGCCGCGAGCGAACCGCTGGTCAGGGCGAGGCCGATGGCGAAGACCACCAGGCCCTGCGCCTGGTGGCGCATCGCGCGGTCCCGGCCGCGCACCCCGAAGGTGAGCCGCCGGTTGGCCGCGGTGTTGCCCAGCGCGGACAGCAGCAGGGCCAGCGCGTTGGCGACCTGGGAGCCGGTGCCGGCCCGGAAGAGCGAGAAGAGCGCGAGGTAGACCAGGGTGCTCAGCACGCCGATGACGCAGAAGCCGACGAGCTGGCGGGCGAGTCCCGCGGGCACACCGGACAGTTCGCGGTCGCGCGGGTCGTCGCCGAACGGGCGGCGCAGCCGGTCGAGCGCCAACTGGCCGGTGGCCAGGGCCCGTCCGACCCGCCAGACACCCCGCAGGTCGTCGCTCGCGGTACGCACCAGGTCGACGCTGCTGTCCGGGTCGTCGACCCAGTCCACCGGCACCTCGTGGATGCGCAGGCCGGCGCGTTCGGCGAGGACCAGCATCTCGGTGTCGAAGAACCAGCCGGTGTCCTCGACCATCGGCAGCAGCCGCTGCGCCACGTCGCCGCGGATCGCCTTGAATCCGCACTGGGCGTCGGAGAAGCGGGCGGCGAGCGAGCCGCGCAGGATGAGGTTGTAGGCCCGCGAGATGAACTCGCGCTTCGCGCCGCGCACCACCCGCGAGGAGCGGGCGAGGCGCGAGCCGATCGCCAGGTCGGAGTGGCCGGAGATGAGCGGCGCGACCAGCGGCAGCAGCGCGTTGAGGTCGGTGGACAAGTCCACGTCCATGTAGGCCAGTACGGGCGCCTCGGAGGCGGTCCAGACCGTGCGCAGGGCGCGTCCGCGGCCCTTCTGCTCCAGCCGGACGGAGACCACCTCGGGCAGCTCGTCGGCCAGCGACTTGGCGACGGCCGGGGTCAGGTCGGTACTGGCGTTGTCCGCGACGGTGATGCGGAAGGGGTACGGGAAGGTGCCCGACAGGTGTGCGTGCAGGCGGCGGACGCAAGTGCCCAGGTCGTCCTCCTCGTTGTACACGGGAATGACGACGTCCAGCACCGGGGTGCCGGCGGTGGGCCCTGCGTCCGTGACCGGCAGGTGCTGCCGGGCGGGCAGATTGCCGAGTGGGGTTCGCATACCTCGACACTCGGCAACTGCCCTGTCATGACGTTGTGCTGAGGCTGGGGAGGGCCTGTGAGTGTGCCGAGGGCAGTGTGACGGTGAAGACGGTGCGCCCCGGCCGGCTGGCCAGCCCGACGGTGCCGCCGTGCGCGGCCACCACGGACTGCACGATCGCCAGGCCCAGGCCCGTGCTGCCGCTGGACGCGGCGCCCGCGGGTGCGCTGCGGGTGCGGGAGGCGTCGCCGCGGGCGAAGCGCTCGAAGACCACCGGCTGCAGCTCGGCGGGGATGCCGGGCCCGTCGTCCTCGACCTGGAGCCGTACGCCCCCCGCCGGGTCCGCGGCGACCCGGGCGGTGACGGTGGTGCCGGCCGGGGTGTGCGTACGGGCGTTGGCCAGCAGGTTGGTCAGCACCTGGTGCAGGCGCTGCGGGTCGCCGTGCACGACGGCCGGGTCGTCCGGCAGGTCGAGCCGCCACACGTGCGCGCCGCCGGCCGCGCGCGCGTCGCTGACCGCGTCGACGACCAGCGGCGACAGGTCGGTCGGCACGGGGGACAGGGGGCGGCCCGCGTCGAGGCGGGCGAGCAGCAGCAGGTCCTCGACCAGGGTGGTCATCCTGGCGGCCTCGGACTCGATACGGCCCAGGGCGTGCCGGGTGTCGGTGCCGATGAACTCGTGCCCCCGGCGGGTGAGTTCGGCGTACCCGCGGATCGAGGCGAGCGGGGTGCGCAGCTCGTGGCTGGCGTCGGCGACGAACCGCCTGACCCGGGTCTCGCTCTCCTGCCGGGCGTGCAGCGCCGAACTCACGTGCCCCAGCATGCGGTTGAGCGCGGCGCCGACCTGGCCGACCTCGGTACGCGGGTCGGTGTCAGCGTCGGCGACCCGCTCGTGCAGAGCCACCTCGCCGCTGTGCAGGGGCAGTTCGGACACGCGGGTGGCGGTCGCGGCGACCCGGCGCAAGGGGTGCAGGGAGATCCGGATCAGCGCGGTGCCGGCGAGTCCGGCGGCGACCAGGCCGGCGGCCGACACCGACACCTCGACCCACATCAGGGTCGACAGGGTGTCCTCGGTGCCCTTCGTGGACAGCCCGACCAGCACGGTGCTGCCCTCGGGGGAGGGTCGCGCGGCCTCCACCCGGTAGCCGCCGAGGCCCGGCACGTCGAGGGTGTGCGCGCTGCCGTCCGAGGGGACGTGCGCGAAGGCGGCGGCCTGCGCGGCGCTGAGCGGGTCGGCGACCAGGCCGCCGGAGCCGGTGGACCCGGTGGCGCTGACCGCGGCCTGCGAGACGTGGCCGGACGCGGTGACGACGGCGCCGACGGTCTCGCCGGGCTGGCCGCCGCCGATCAGGAAGGCCAGCGGCAGGCCCTCGGGCCGGGCTGTTCGGGCGCCGCCGTCGCCGAGCCCGTCGGGGCCGCCGTGCGGGCCGGCCGCGCGGACCGCCAGGTCGTTCACCTTGCCGTCGAGCTGGCTGTAGAGGAAGTCGTGCAGCGCGAAGATGGTGACCGCGCCGATCACCGTGCAGACCACCGCGACGAGGGCCACGCAGGACGCGACGAGCCGGCGGCGCAGCGACCAGGTGCCCCGCCTGCGTCCGCCGCGGCCCCGCCGCCTGCGTGGCAGCGTCACGCCGGCTCCCCCGGCTTGATCAGATAGCCCGCGCCGCGCCGGGTGTGGATCATCGGCGGACGCCCGACGTCGATCTTGCGGCGGAGGTAGGAGATGTACAGCTCCACAACGTTGGCCTGGCCGCCGAAGTCGTAGGACCACACGCGGTCCAGGATCTGGGCCTTGCTCAGCACCCGGCGCGGGTTGCGCATCAGGTAGCGCAGCAGCTCGAACTCGGTCGCGGTCAGGTGGATGTTGTGGCCGCCGCGGCTGACCTCGTGGCTGTCCTCGTTCAGGACCAGGTCGCCGACGGTCAGCAGCGACTCGTTGCGTACGGCGGCGGCGCCGGAGCGGCGCAGCAGGCCGCGCAGCCGGGCGACGACCTCCTCCAGGCTGAACGGCTTGGTGACGTAGTCGTCGCCGCCCGCCGTCAGGCCGGCGATACGGTCCTCGACGGCGTCCTTCGCGGTGAGGAACAGCACCGGCACGTCAGGGGTCTCGCGGCGCAGCCTGGCCAGCACCTCCAGGCCGTCCATGTCGGGCAGCATCACGTCGAGCACGACCGCGTCGGGCCGCGACTCCCGGGCGGCACGCAGCGCGCCGGCGCCGTCGCCTTCGGTGCGCACCTGCCAGCCCTCGTAGCGCAGCGCCATCGACAGCAGGTCGGCGAGGGGTGTCTCGTCGTCCACGACGAGCACGCGCACCGGCGAGCCGTCGGGACGTGCCAGGTCAGCGGCGGGCGCGGTGCCCGCGACGTGCTTCGCGGCGGGGTGGGCCCCGGCGGGTGCGAGGGGTGTCGTCGTCATGCGCACCAGCCTGTGCGCGCGCTATGAGAGCAGTCTTGGCCGTTTCTGTGAATCGTCTGAGAAAGCGCGCCACTCGGCTGTCGGTGAGCGCCCCCAGCACCGGCGCGCCAAGGCCCGCGCGCAGGCCGCCGGGCTCGCGGTAGTGCAGCCCGCTCATGCCCAGCGCCCGGGCCGCGTCGGCGTTCTCCCGCGAGTCGTCCACCAACAGGCAGCGCTCCGCGCCGTGGTCCCCTCCGCCGGCCGCCTCAGGCCGTCGGCGCCGCCATGGTGTCGAGCACCTCGTCCAGCGGGGTCGCGGTCACGCCCAGCTTCTCGACGGTCGGCGTCGCGTCGAGCAGCAGCGGGCGGTCCAGCAGGTAGAGCACCTCGGGGAATTCGGCGGTGATCGAGTCGGCGCGGGCCGCCGCGGCGAGCTGTGCCGCCGTCATCCGGACGAGCTGCGGCGCGGGGGCGCCGGCCCGGGCGGCGAGCCGCGCCGCGAGGTCGCGCACCGGCAGGTCGGAGGTGGGCGGTACGTGCCAGGCCCGACCCCAGGAGTCCTCGTGCCGGGCCGCCGCCACCAGCGTGCGGGCCACGTCGCCGGCGTAGCACCAGCTGTGCGGGGCGTCGAGGTCGCCGGGGTAGGCGGCGGGCCTTCCGGCGAGCACCTGGTCGCCGACCAGGATCGTGAAGGGGGAGTAGGCGCCGCCGCCGATGAAGTCGCTGGCCCGCACCTCGGTGACGCGCGCCCGCCCCGCCTCGTACGACGCCAGCGCGTCCTGCCACATGCGGGCCCTGACCTCGCCCTTGACGCTGTTCGGCGCGAGCGGCAGGTCGTCGGTGTACGGCCCGTCCACCGGGCCGTAGCCGTAGAGGTTGCCGAGCATCACGTACCCGGCGCCTGTCGCCTCCGCCGCGCCGAGCAACGAGGCCGCCAGCGGCGGGAATTCGGCCGGCCAGCGGTCGTACGGCGGCATCGCGCAGTTGATCAGCACGTCCGCGCCGGCGGCCAGGGCGGTGAGCCGTACGGGGTCGCTCGCGTCGGCGGCGACGCGTTCGATACGAGGGTGCTCGGGGCCTGAGCCGCTGCGGGTGACCAGCAGGACCCGGTCGCCGGACTCGGCGAGCAGGACGGCGACGGCCGAGCCGGTGGCGCCGGCTCCGACCACGACAGCGGTGTTGACGTGCTGCGACACGGGTTTCGCTCCTTATCGGCGGGTGTTCCGCCCTCAACCCTGCGCGCCGGGCCGCCGGTAGGGTAGTGGCCCGGATGCCAAACCTACGGAGGTTCGGGCCATGTCCGCTGCCGCCCCTCAAGGACCCGCTCCCCAGGAGTCCGCCCCGATCCGGGTCGCCGTCATCGCGGTACCGCCGGTCACCGCCTTCGACCTGACGATCCCCGACCTGGTGCTCGGCGAGCTGACCGTACGCGGCAGGCCCGGCTACGACGTGCGGGTCTGCACGGCGAACCCCGGTCGGCTGCTCACCGCGGGCGGCGGCCTGGAGATCGCCGTACCGCACGGCCTGGACGCCGCCGCCGGCGCCGACACGGTGATCGTCACCGGCACCGGTGCCCGCGACGACGTCGACCCCCGGGTGCTCGACCTGCTGCGCGCCGCGCACGCGGCGGGGCGGCGGGTCGTGTCGATCTGCACCGGCGCCTTCGTGCTGGCCGAGGCGGGCCTGCTCGACGGCCGTCCCGCGACCACCTACTGGGCGAAGTCAGCCGAGTTCAGCGCCCGTTACCCCCGGGTGGAGCTGCGGCCCGGGGTGCTCTACGTCGACGACGGCAGCATCCTGACCTCGGCCGGGCTGTCGGCCGGGATCGACCTGTGCCTGCACCTGATCCGCAAGGACCACGGCGCCGCGACGGCGAACTCCACCGCGCGGATGGTGGTGGCCGCGCCCGTACGCCCCGGTGGGCAGGCGCAGTTCATCGACACCCCGCTGCCGCCGGAGAACGGCACCTCGCTCGCCCCGACCCGCGCCTGGGCGCTGACCCGCCTCGACCAGCCTCTCACCCGCGCCGACCTGGCCGCCCACGCCCGCACCAGCGTGCGGACGCTGACCCGCCGCTTCCACGCCGAGACCGGCCTGAGCCCGCTGCAGTGGCTGCTGCACCAGCGCGTCAACCGCGCGCAGGAGCTGCTGGAGACCACCGACCTGCCGATACCCCGGGTGGCCGACCTCAGCGGCCTGTCGACACCCGACTCGCTGCGCCACCACCTCGCGCGCCGCACCGGCCTGGCCCCCTCCGCCTACCGCACGGCCTGGCACCGGCCACCGGCGGCGCCCGAAGGCGTCACCGGCTGACGCCTCCCGGGAGCGTCACCGGCTGACCCGGCGCGAAGGCGTCACCGGCCGGCCCCGTCCGGGGTGTCACCGGGTGGCCCTGCCCAGCCGGCGGTAGAAGGCGATGCGCTCCGGGTCGGGCGCGATGCCGTAGGCGTCGTAGTACGCCTCCTCCCACGCGGAGCCGTAGTTGACGCCCACGCTCCACGCGCCGACCGCGAGATCGGCCCAGCGGTCGGCGACTCCGAGGGCGCCGAGGTCGACGTGCGCGGACCAGGAACCGTCCTCAGCCAGCAAGGTGTTGGGGGAGCACGCGTCACCGTGGCAGACGACGAGCCGGTCGACGGGCGGCGGGGGCATGGAGGGGACCGGTTCTCCCTCGGCGCGGGCCTCGGCCACGCGGCGCTCCACGGACCACTCGAACGGGCAGTCCTCGACCGGCAGCCGGTCGTGCAGCGCGCGCAGGCCCTTGCCCAGCGCCCGCACCGTCGTCTTCGGGTCCGCCCTCCAGCGCGCGCTGACCGCGCTGTCCCCCGGCAGCCCCACCGTGACGAGCCACTCGCCGCGGCCGGCGCCCTCCAGCCCGTGGTCCACCACCCGCGGCACCGGTGTGAAGTCCGCGGCCCAGCGCAGCCGCGCCGCCTCCGCGCCGAGGTCGAGACCGGATCCCGCGGGCGCCCACTTGGCGAAGAGCCGGCCCCCGCCCTGGCCCAGCTGGAAGGTCACGCCGCCCGATCTGTTGACCCACACCGGCAGCACCGGCCGCCCGCCCGCGAAGGCGGCGATCGGCGCGGGCACCGGCACGTCGCCCTGCGGCGGTCCCGAGTAGTCCATCCGCGCATGCTCCCCCGCCCCGGCCTGCCGCGGCGACCCGTTTTCCCGCCCGGCGGCCGCGCGGCGCCTACGCGCCGCCGACCAGGTCGATCCGCCAGTCGTGCGACGTCATCCAGCTCCCCTTCGGATACTCGAACGCGACCTCCCCCAGCAGCTCGAACCCCGCCCTGCGGCACACCGCGTTCGACGCGGCGTGGTCGGCGCCGGGAAACGCGTGCAGATACCGGTGCGTCCCCGCCTCACGCGCCGCCACCGCCACCGCCCTGGCGGCCGCCACCGCGAGCCCCCGCCCCTGGAACTCCGGCAGCACCCCCCAGCCGGTCTCCCACACCGTCCCGCCCCGCCACTCTCGCTCCCAATACCCGATGGAGCCCGCCGTCTCCCCGCTCCCCGCGACCACGACCCGGAACATCTCCCCTGCCGCCAACTCCAGATACCGCTGGTGCCGCCGCTCCAGCTGCTCCGGGCTCTCCGGCCCCCCGAGGTGCTCCGTCATCTCGGGCGCATTGACCCGCTCCAGCAGCCAGAAGTCCCCCTTCCCCCACCTGACCAGCTCCACCGCCGCCGCGCGCACACCGTCCATACCGGCCACCGTAGAGCGGGGGTACGACACTCGCCCCGGCTGCCGCGCCCCGGCTCCGTCACGCCACCGTCACCCCACCGTCACCCCACCGTCGCCCACCCGCCGACCCGCACCGACAGGTCCGGCTCCGCGACCGCCGTGACCGCGGAGGGCACGCCCAGCGCGTCACCCATCTCGACGGTGACACCGGCCACGCCCCGCCCGGTGAGCCAGGCGGCCAGGCAGGCCGTGCTGTTGGCGTTCGCGATGTCCTCGGGCACGCCGATGGACGGCGCGAACATCCGGGCCGCGAGACGCCCGCCCTCCGCCGGCGGCGTGAACGCGTAGCAGCCCAGCAGGCCGAGCCGGTCGCAGACGGCGCGCAGCCGCGCCTGGTCGGGGTCGAGCGCGCGCAGGACGTCGCGGTCCGCCACCGGCAGCAGTATCCGCGGCCGCCCGAGCGAGGCGATCTGCGCGCCGTCCGGGAAGCCCTCCCGCGTATGGCCGAGGGCCTCGCGCACGAGCCCGGCCTCGTCCTCCCCCGCGGCCCGCAACTCCACTCGCCCGGTGCGGAATTCGGCCAGGTAGGCGCCGCCGTCCCGTACCGCGCGCCCGCCGAAGGACCGGCCGCCGACCCGCAGCGCGACCTCGTACGGCCGCCGCGCCCCGCCGCCCGCACGCTCGGCCAGATACGCCAGCGCCGCCACCGTCCCGTGCCCGCACGCCGGCAATTCGCCCTCGGCGGTGAAGAACCGCAGCGCCGCGCCCCCGCCGTCCACGGAGCCCTCGGCCCCCTCGGCCACGAAGACCGCGTGCGAGGCCCCGGACCGCCGGGCCACCGCCGCCCGCTCCTCGTCGCTCAGCCCCGACTCGGCGAGGACCGCGGTCGGACTGCCGCCGCGCCCGTCCCGCCGGCACGCGTGGACCATCGTGACGAGCGGCTCGCGCATTCCCATGCCGGGAGCGTAAACGCCCCTCACACGGTGGCGCCGGCGAGCAGCCGCATGACCTCGCCTGGCGACTGAACGCCCCTCACGCGGTCGCACTCGCGAGCAGCCGCATGACCTGCTCGGCCGTCCAGTGCCCCAAGGCGCCCGGCCGCGTGGCGAGATAGCGGGCGATCGCGTCCGCCTCCCACCCGCCCGCGTCGAGCAGCCCGGCGGCGATCAGCCGTACGTACGGAGCGGACGGCTTCGTCCACGCCACGTCGCCGGCCCCCCACGGCGCGGTGAAGGTCAGCACGGGTACGCCCTCCAGGTCGCCCGTGCGGACCAGCGTCTCGTAGCGTCCGGGGCCCAACTGTGCCCTGCCGTCTGCGAGCACCGCGCCGAGATCGAGGTCCGCCCCGGGCAGCCGGTGCATCTCCTGCGCGGCGATGTCGGAGAACTGCCCCACGGTCACCAGATACGCCCGCGCCCACACCGTGCCGTCCGCGTCCGGGTCGTAGAAGGCCCGGCCGCCCAGCCACACCGGCGACTCGCCCGCGAAGTACACGACCCCGGGCAGCTCGACGGCCGCCGACCGCACCGGCACACGGCGGTCCCGCGCCCCCGGATACGTACGAGTCGCGCCCGGCGGGCAGCCGCCCGCCAGATAGCAGCGCAGCCGCCCCGCGTCCATGTTGGAGCCGTACGCCGCGTACCAGACCCACCCGTCGCCGACCGGCTCACTTGCCTGCATGGCGTGATCGTAGCGACACCGTCCGCGACGTCAGCGGGGCAGCGAATCGGGCCGGTCGAGCAGCGGGCGGTTGATGGTGCCGTGTCGGCAACCCGTCACCGACGTCCCGCTGTCGCCGCCGACCTGGGACAGTGGCGGTGTGCTTCTGGCCCCCGAGAAAACCCTGTTCGTCCGCGGCGCCACGCCGCTGCTCCTGCTCGCCGACGCGCCGGTCCACGACGTGCTGCCGCTGCTGGCGGCGCCCGGCGAGACGGTGCCCCTGTGCGAGGGGTGGGGCATCGCGCCCCGGCTCACCCTGTGCGTCGTGGACGGGCCAGGTGACCACGGCGTCCTCATCCCGGCGCTCGCCGCGCCCGTCCTGGACGTCACCGACGGCCCCGGGCGGATGGCCGACTGGTGCGCGGACGCGGAAGGCGCCGGCGGGGCGGTCGCCCTGTCCATGGACCGGCTGCCCGACGTGATCGACTGGTCGGCCCTGCTGGCCCCCGGCACCGCCCGCGGCGGCTTCCTGCCCGCCCTGGCCCGACCGCGGCCCGCAGACCCACGACGGAGGGACACCGCATGGCCGGGGCACTGAGCACGGCACTGCTGCTGGCACTGTGCGCGCTGCTGGCGCTGCGCCCGCCGCGGCCACGTCACAGCACGATGGGCAATCCGCAGTTCGCCCTGGGCTTCCTCGTCAACGAGCAGCCCTACCTGTACCTGTGGTGGCTGCTGCTGAGCACGTCGACGGTCCTGGCCGACCGGGACCTCGACAGCCCGGCATGGTGGCTCGTCACCTCCCTGAGCGCCTTCACCGTGCTCGAACTCGCACTGATCGCCGCCCGCGCCCGCTCCGCCCGCCCCGCGCTGTCAGCCGCACTCGAGGACGCCTTCGGACCCGGCGCGGCCCCCCGCTACACCCGGCCGCCGTGGTGGCGGATCGTCCTGCTGCCCCTCATCTCCTGGCGCCCCGACGTCCGCCGGATACGCAACCGGCGCTACGGCCCGGCCCGGCGCGGCCATCGCCTCGACGTCTACGTCTCGCGCCGGGTCCGGCGCACCGACGCGCCCGTCATGGTCTACCTGCACGGCGGCGGCTTCCGCACCGGCAGCAAGATGCTCGGCTGCCGTTCCCTGATCTACCGCCTGGCCGCTGAGGGCTGGGTCTGCGTGAGCGCCGACTACCGCCTGCTGCGCACCCCCTACGCCGAGCAGCTCGCCGACGCCCGGGCCGCCATCGGCTGGGCCCGCGCGAACGCCCCGACCTACGGTGGCAGTTCCGACACCGTCTTCCTGGTCGGCGGCTCCGCGGGCGCCCACCTGGCGGCGACCGCCGCACTCTCCGGCACCGAAGTCACCGGCGTCGTAGGGCTCTACGGCTACTACGGCGAGGCCGGCCCCGACTCCGCCTCCCCGCACGCCTGCGCCAATCCCGACGCGCCACCCTTCCTGATCGTCCACGGCGCCCTCGACACCCTGGTCCTGCGCGAGGACGCCCGCAGCTTCGCCACCCGACTCCGCGCGACCTCTCGCCGACCCGTCGCGTACGCCGAACTGCCCGGCACCCAGCACAGCTTCGACCAGTTCCCGTCCGTGCGCTTCCACGCGGTGACCGACGCCGTCCTGCGCTTCGCGCACCTCACGACGAAGCCGGCGTCGTAGCCGACAGCTAGGACTGGCTGACCATGACAGCGCACCAGCACATGACCAGGCCCAGAGCGGAGAGCCCCAGCCGCCTGCCACGGCACGACGTCCGACGCCGCCACTCCCGCCGGCTCAGCACCAGGCCGCCCACCATGAGCACACTGGCGACGACGTTCTTGACCACATGCACGGCGACCACTCGGCTCCCGTAGAGGATGACGCCCCGCATCATCCCACCGCGCGGCCCGCCCGGAGCCGCTTCCCCGGCCACCGCCGCGGCCCACTGCCACCCGCCAGGCCGGAGCCCCGATCCAGCGGTGCACTCGGCAGGACGCGAACCTGCAACTTTCCGATCCCTGGGATCAGTCGTGGTCCTTGAGGAGGGCGGCCGGCAGGCAGCCTTCCTCGCAGGTGCGGTACCAGGTCCTGTCGCGGCGACAGTCATCCGGCAGTGCGTCGAGCCCGATCATGAGATGGTCACGGCGCTCCGCCGATCGCGGAGGTGCATGGCGGCCGTACCGCGTCGCAGGGTAACCACGTCTCGTCGTGAAGAAGTACGTCCGGACGCGCGCGTCCTCTCCTGGGGCACCTACGTGCCGAGCGACCCGCGCGTGCGCTAACGCGATCGTCACGACACTCTTCCGACCCGAAGGCCACCAAGGCCACCACCGCTGCCATCGGCCCGGCAGACGGCTCGGCAGCCGTCCGAAAAGCCCTGCCGACGTCCCCGATCGTGTGCAAGTGATGCCCGACACGCCACCGAGAGCAGATTTAAAGGCCAAATGCACCTAAGGGGAGGATTATGGCATTCTACCCAAACTCCCTCACGCATTCGGAGACACTATGCGCTCTGACATCAGCACAGCACAGGACACATCAGTGCTGGCGCCCTGCCCCGGTCAAAGGGCACCGGCCGAAGTGCGGGTGGAGGAGCGGCGGTTCACCTTCGAGGGGTTCGACTACCACTGCCGCGTAGTCCACCAGGAGAGTCCTCGGACCGAGCCGCTGGTGCTCCTGGGCGGCTCCTCGCAAAACCGCTACGCGTGGCTGCGGCACCAGAAGTGGCTGGCCGCGCACGCCACGGTGATCACCGTCGACCTTCCCGGCTACGGCGAGGCGGACTTCCTCCCCGCCGTCCACGGCTTGGACTTCCTCTCCGCCAACGTGCGCCACATGTTGGAGGAGCTGGACGTATCCCGGGCCAACCTCGTGGGCAGCTGCTTCGGCGGGGCCATCGCCTTGCGCTTCGCCCAGCACCACCCGTACTACGTGGCGAAGTTGGGCCTGGTGGGAATGACCAAGGTCATCCCTGACGACTACGCCGCCGCGGTACCGCGCTGGGCACGCATGCTCGAACTCGGCGACCGTGCGCAGATCGCCGCCGAGCTCGTGCAGCGGTTCATGTCTCCCCCCGGTACCGGCCTGGTCTACAAGCACCAGGTCGTCTCCAGACTGCTGTACGGGCAGTTCATGGCGCAGTCCGAGAACGACATCATGAAGTCGCTGGAGCACAACGCCCGCCTGATGAGCCACGACTGGTACAGGGACCTACCGGTGCCCGCCGTGCCCGCCCTGGTTTTCACAGGTGAGTACGACACGCTCTGCACGCCCGCGATGGGCCGTGACGTCGCCGCCGCGCTTCCGGCTGCCGCCTTCACGACCATCAAGCACGCCGACCACCTGAGCCCGGTCGAACGGATGCCCGAGTTCTGCGCCTTGATCACCCGGTTCTGCACCGACGAGCCGTTCACTGACCTGCCGTACACCAACCCGGTCGAGTGGTTGGGCACTGCTCGGCGCCCGGAGACACAAGACAGCTTCCTCGGCACGGAGTAACCGGGGCCGCCGGGAGGGCGGGGCCGAGGGGACGGCTTCCGAGGTGGCGACGGAGCCGACGGTCCGGAGCGGCCCGTGCTTCGTACGTCGGCACCGCCCCTCGGCTGCCGGGCGCGGGGGGGGGCGGGCCGATCGGCCACGAGAACGGGTAAAGGCCGATCCCGTGGGACCGGCTGAATGAGGTGGACCCGCCATGCGGGGTCATCGGCGCGGGCGGTGTTCCGGCGCCGCGCAGGAGATCGCGAGCCCCGGGCCGACTCGGGTCCGACCCGCTGTCGGCCGGGGCTGTGGCTGACTCTTTCGCCGGCCCGGATCACCTGTGGTGGCCCGGGCCGCACTGACGGCGGCGCGGCTCAGCGCGAGATGTCAGGCGCCGTGAAGCCCTCCGGCGCCGGCGCGGTGTTGGAGCAACCCACGACAGGCCCGATCTTCGTGGTCCCCGGCAGTCCCGTCCCGGTCTGGGGTGTGTTCACCACGTCACGCCCGTCATGGGAGCATTCCTGGCTCTGCTCCAGGTGGTAGCTGCCGTCGTCGGTGGTGTAGCTCTTCTCGGTCTTGGAGACGCAGGTGACGCCTCCCTGGGCGTCGCGCGTGCAGTCCATGGGTGCTGACGCGTAGGCGTGGCCGAGGCCCACGCCGGCCATGGACAGGCCACCCAGGATCCAGGAAACGGTGACGATCTTCTTCTTGGTGAGCATGTGCCGTTCTTTCGCGGTCGGTGTCGGACTCGGACCTGACGGATTCCTTGAGGACAGGCCCCGGTGCCGGCGTGCGGCATGGATCCGGGACCCGTCCCCGTACTAACTGCGGCCGTAGTCAGCTCAGAATGCGCTGTTGGTACAACCCTGGTTCGAGCCCAGCTGCGTGGCCTGGGCACCCGGGTTGCCCTCACCGTTGAGCGCGTTGCCCAGCACGCCGTTGAGGACGCCGACCTCGCCGAGAACGTCGAGGTTCAGGTCGTGCGAGACGCACTTGGCGCTCTGCGACACCGCGATGTCCCGGCCGCCGTCGCTGGCCGAAGCGGTGCCCATGCCGATGAAGCCGATGCTGCCGAGCATGGCGGCCACGGCCGCGGCCCTGTAGAACTTGTTCACTTTTCCTCCGCTGATTGAGTGTGAGGCGATGCGCGCAGCAGTCCCGTCGAATGGATCTCCGACCATTCCGCGACTGGGTGCACGTGACGCAGGTGGTGGCGGGGGCCGCTCGCGGGCGTCCGTGTCGGTCTCCCCCGAGACCCGTAACCGGTGGTCTCAGGGGTGACCGGTCTGTCACTGCACACCCGATCGGCTTCCGCTCGCCCGCCGTACCGCCCGGGGACCCGGGCGGCACCGCAAGGGGGACGGGGACCATCGAGACGGCAGGCCGCGACGAAGCGGCCCGCCGCAGTGGTCCCCGGAGGTCAGTTACTGACCGTCAGCGCTCAGAAGGCGCTGTTGTTGCAGCCCTGGGTGGAGCCGAGGCTGGTGGCCTGGGCACCGGGGTTGCCCTCGCCGTTGAGCGCGTTGCCCAGCAGGCCGTTCAGGATGCCGACCTCGCCCAGGACGTCGACGTTCAGGTCGTGCGACTTGCACTGGGTGCTCTGCGACACCTGGAACGAGTCGCCGCCGTGCTCCCCGGCGAAGGCAGTGCCCGCGCCCGCGAAGCCGATGCTGCCGAGCATGGCCGCCACGAGGGCTACCTTCTGCATCTTGCGCATTTCATCCTCCGATTGGTGAATCCGTTGCATCTGCGACAGAGAGTCCCAGACGGGGCTAAATGTACTCAACTCAGCGCGTGTCTTCAGAAACGCCGCGCACATTAGCAACTCGGTGCGAAAGGGGCCATGTGGTCGATGCGAGCCCTTGAAACCCCACGCCGCAAGGGGTTCCGGAGCCGCCAACCCGGTGCCGAAGACGCTCCGGAAAGCAACCCGTTCAGACCATCGGAAAGCAGCATGCCCCCGGGGGCGAGAACCCCCCGGGGGCATGGCGGGCGCATCCGGCCGGTCTCTTTCTAGTCTTCGAAGGCCTTGTTGACCTGGGTGCAGGTGTCACCCGCGGTCTTGGACTCGCCGAGGACGGCGATCGGGATGTTTGCCTGGAGCACCGTCTGCGGGCTGCACTCCTGGTAGGGACGGAAGAGGTTGTTCTGCACCTCCGGCGCCGTCCGAGGAGCCTGCAGGACGGACCCGAGCGGGGGAGTCTGCGGGAGAGTGACCGTCGGCGACACCTGCGGAGAGATCTCCGTCCCCTCCGGAGCCTGCGACTGGCCCTGCGGGGGGGCAGCCGGTGCGTCCGCGAAGCTGACGCCCGCGCTGATGGCGGAGAGGCCGCCGACCGCCATGGCCACAACTGCCAGTTGCTGGAGCTTGCGCATGTTGTCTTCGATCCTTCAGTCTACGAACGGAGGTCTGTTACCTACCGTGAGTGCCTGAATGCTAACAGTAGCCTCGCCTCCGGATTCCGCGCCTTGCTCCCTGCATCGGCCGGCTCGCCCGGGGGCTCCGGCCGGCGGTTCACGGCTGAAGTGGCAGCGGCGCACCGCCTCCTGAGCTGCGGCGTCGGGCCTTTCGGCGCAGGCGGCGAACAGGCCGCGAAACAGGCCACCGCCGCCGTTGCGGTGACGTTCCCAGAAGGGGCGCCACGAGCTTTCACACCGGGGGCGCGGGCGTTGACGACGACCTGATCGCCCCTGCGGCTCGGGGAGTTGCGGGGAGCTGTCTCGTGCGCCGGATCCGGCGACTGGTACCGAGGTGCGCACTCGTCACGCCGAGCAACCGCCGACGCCCGGGCCGTCGCCTCCGCCGAACCGCCCGGCACCCAACCCAGCTTCGACCTGCGCCGTAGCCGACTGCCGCCGGGGGACGCCATCTGTACGGCGTGGCCCTGTACGCCCAGTGACGTGCCCGGGCGCTGATCAGCGGGATGCTTCCGCGAGCCGTACGCACCGATCGGCTCGGCCTTTCGACCTGGAGCGCAAGCGCTCCGGGTGACCACGACGGCCCGTCCAGGTGCTCGCCGCGAGCCGAGGACGCCGCCGTCAGACGCTGCCGCAAGGCCAAAACCAGAGGCCCCTTGGGATGATCCCAAGGGGCCTCTGACCTGCTGTGCACTCGGCAGGATTCGAACCTGCAACCTTCTGATCCGTAGCTCCAGCGGGATCGGTCAGCAGGGGTCATACAGGCCGCGCTAGGTCCGCTAAGAGGCGCTGCCGATCCTTACGGGTCGGCGAGGTTGCGGTACTTCGCTGCTGTACCGCAACCCTAGGTCCCAAACGGTGCCCTCTTCCCCGACGCTGCTGGCTAGCATCGCGTACATGGGCCGCGAACCAGATGAAGATTCAAGATCGTCAGTCGAAGCCAGCGTTAAGGCGACCACAGGCGTGATCGTTGCAGCAGTCGGGACATACAACCCCGTAGCAGGCATGGCACTTGGGGCCCTGAAGGAATACGTCGACGCCCCGATTTTGCGTCTGATTGAGGCAGAACGCGCGCGCCGCGCGGAGCGCGCAGAACACGCGCTACAGGCTGGCTCAGAGGAGGCACAGCAGTCTCTGGACAGACTTGTTCAGACGATCGAGACCAGCCCGGATCTGCTGGCCTTGATGGCGGAGACTGTTCAGGCCGCCATGGAGACGCCCCTAACAAGCAAGATCATCGCGCTTGGTCGATGCTTGGGACGAGGAGTGCGCGACGAAACAAGGGTTGATGCAGAGCGCCTACGTGTGCGCGGTCTAGCTGGCATTGAGGCACCCGAAGTCAAGCTCCTCGAAGTCCTCGACAAAGAGACCTACCCGACGCCAGAAGGCTGGATTCAGGGCCGCTGGCCCGGGTGGCGGCGGCCGGAGATCCTCATCGAGCTCCCCGGGTTCGAAAACGTTCTCGACGCCTCGATCGCTCGTCTCACAGCGGAGGGAATCGCTAGGGACGACGGTATCGGGCGATTCGGTGGGGGTGAGCACGACGCCCGAGAAATGTGGATTCTTACGGACTTCGGAAGAGATTGCCTCTCCTTGCTCCTAGCGGTGTCCCAGCCGACGGGCGCCACCCCTGAGTGAGGGCGGCGCCCGTGCTTGACGCATGTTTTGAGATCTGACCTGTTCTTTATCAGTTCGGTAGAACTGGAAGTAAAGCTTTGCCAATCCCCCTCACAGCCGAGATGTCGAGCCCTCGACCGTGCGTAGTCGATCAGGGACATCCACGGGTGTTGATGTCACCCGTGGATGTCATCAAGGGGCTAGAACTTCGAGGACGGCAGCCGAATCGACTTCAGGTGCACCATGCGCTCGTAGGTGCGCTGAGTCTCCAGGATCGTGGACGACATCCCCTGGACCATCCGCTGGTGATTCCGGAGCGCCTTCACTGCCGGGCCATTCGCGGCCTGCTGAAGCTGGCGTTGCATCTTCGCCACCGGGCTACTGACGATCCGGTCGTAGTCCCGCTGCATCTTCGC
>NZ_FRBI01000005.1:0-346146 GCF_900142575.1 Actinacidiphila paucisporea | reverse complement strand
TGCATCTTCGCCACCGGGCTACTGACGATCCGGTCGTAGTCCCGCTGCATCTTCGCAGCGACGTTGAGCAGGTGGGTGTGGCTGGAGGTGGAGCCGCGCGGCCGAAGAACTGGCCGTGAAGCCGGCTGCGTGTCAGAGGATGAGAGCCGTGCAAGTGCGGCACTGTACGGGATGTTCTCGGTGCGCGAGAGAAGGCGGGCCTTCCTCTTCAACGCGTTGTTGCCACGCCTAGCCATGATGTGTTCCATTCTCGGCAAGCCCTACGCACCCGCCGGATACTGGCAAACGCCATGGCGAGCTTGAGCGTGGGCCCCGAGGGCCTTGACCGTCTGAGCCGTTGGCAGCGTAGGTGCCACAGCAGCGGATCGGCGTACACGACTGACCGTGAAGGTGACAGTACCCGATTCAGACACATATCGGAAGGGTCTCTGGCTGGAGGCTTACTCCGGCAGATCCCACCACCTTCCTTCTCCCATCCCGTCTGCCGTCGGCCCGCACTCTTGTGGAGCGGGCGTGGTTCAGGGCGTCAAGGTGGAGCGCCCTGCTGGACGTACGACCTTGACGCCCTGGGCCGCGACTGCTCGGCTTGACCGGGTCGACGGCAGGTGGGATGGGACCACCCCGCTCACCGCGATGAACGTGCAGACGCCGGCGGGTTGGGGCCATCTCGGAGCCGGAGCGCCCCCGCCGGAGGCATCGTCGTAACCTCGGCTGTGCAGGTCCACCTCATGCCACGGGCCAACCCACTGCGGGCGCGCGCGGTGCGGGCCGTGCCGAGCGGGGCGGAGACAGGAGCGACGGCGCGGCCAAGCGCCGGACGCGCGCCCGGCGGAGCGGCAGCGACGCCGGGTGCCTTGAACTCGTAGAGAAAGTTGTTACTCAGCCCCGGCGTCGCTTCGTGGCGCTGTCGCCGTCCTGGTGGTGCTGCCCGCTGGACGCTCCCGGGGCTGGTGGCGGCGGTGTTTCCGGGGAGCGCTTGCGTTCGAGAAAGACCACGGGGCAGTTGAGTGCAGCGGCGATCTTGAGCAGGTTGGCGGGGGTAGCGCTGCGCCAGCCGGATTCGATCTCGCCCATCAGCGCTTCGGATATTCCGATCTGCTGGGCCAGGGCGCGCTTCGTCAGGCCGGCCTTTGTCCGTGCCCAGGTCACCGCTTCCGGTTCGTGATGAAGGGTCTGTGTGCGCCTACGGCGCCTGCCGTCCGCCGGTCGTCCGTGCTCAGAGGGGAGAGTCATGGTCTGCCCCGGCGGTCTTGCGCCTCTGCAACCTGCGGGTAGTCGGCATCTTGCGGCGGCGCCCCACGGCTCTGGCTGATGTTCGGTGCGGGGCTGTTCTGTGGGTTGCCGGGTAAACCGGTCGTTGCGGCCGGGGGCTGGCGTGCCGCATGGGCCTCGATCGTTGCGGCGACCTGCTGCCACGCCGCGAAGACCTCCATGACTCGGGGCTCGGGCGCGTGGGTGAGGTCCAGGAGGAAGCGGCGGATCAGGGTCTCGTTGGTGAGGGTGTTCTGGATGCGGGCGATCGTCCACGGGGCGGCCTGGTCGGCGGGCGGTGTGGTTGCCGGGTGGGTCATGCCGGGTCCTTGGTGCGGTGGGTGAGGTGGGCGGTGACGGTGTGGCCGTGCTCGTCGCCGTGGGTTTCGACCTGGTGGGCCAGTGCGGTGACCATGGCCAGACCGCGGCCGTGGGTGGCCTCGTCGGCGGGGTGCTCGACGGTCGGTGCGGTCTTCGTGCCGCCGGAGTCGGTCACCGAGATGGACACGACCACGTCGGAGACAGCGAGGCTGACGTGGAACGCTCCCCCGGCACCGCACCCGTCGCCGCTGGTCGTGTGCAGTACAGCGTTCGCGCTCAGCTCCGTGACGATGAGCGCGGCGTCGTCCGCGCACGGGGAATCGCGCAGGACGTCGCGGGTCCAGCGGCGTACGCGGCCGACTTCTTCGGGTGAACCTGGGCAACTGAGTCCCCAGACCCGCGGACTACTCGTATACTCGTGCATACAAGTTACTTTCTGCTGGTGGGCGGCTATGGACCGATGGTGGGTGCTAGACGAGTTTCACGCCGTCGTGCGCGCGCACGGCCGGCGGGGAGGTTGCGTCGAGGGCGTCGAGTACGCGGATCGCGTACGCCTCGTCGGCGAGTTCGGAGACTTCATCGCGGGTGGCCCAGCGCAGGGCGCTGGTCTCGGTGCCGGTGGAGGGCCGGCCGTCGATCGCCTCGCAGCGGAAGACGAGGGAGACGATCAGGCCGGTCATGTTCTTGTAGACGCCGGTGAGGGTGGCGGGGAGAGCGATCTTGACGCCGGTCTCCTCCAGGACTTCGCGCTGGAGCGCGTCGGGGATGGTCTCCCCCGCCTCCAGGACTCCGCCGGGCGGTTCCCAGTGGCCGTTGTCGCGCCGCCTGATCAGCAGGGCGCGACCGGCGTCATCGACGATGACTCCGGCAACGCTCACGGAGTGCGGGCGCTCGATCGGCACGAACCTGATCCCTTCGACTGGCTAGGCTGCCCACCGTAGCAACAAAGGTCGGCCACTCGTCTAGATATCCAAAGGAGTACGTATGCCCGTTCTTCCCTCCGGCGTCCTGGGGGCGCTGGACCCGACGAGCGACCGTGCGGTGTTCCGCCAGATCGCCGACCAGCTGCGCGAAGCGATCGACAAGGGCAAGTTCGCCGAGGGCGACAAGCTGCCCTCCGAAACGGAGTTGGTCGAGCACTACGGCGTCTCGCGGATGACCGTACGGAACTCGCTGTCCGTGCTCCAGGGCGAGGGCCTGGTGGTCTCCGAGCACGGCAAGGGCGTCTTCGTACGGCCCCGGCCTCCCGTGCGGCGCCTCGCCTCGGACCGGTTCGCCCGCCGGCACCGCGAACAGGGCAAGTCCGCGTTCACCGTGGAGGCCGACGCGGCAGGCAGCCACCCCACCGTCGACAGCCTGGAGATCAAGGAAGAACGGCCGAGCCAGGACATCGCCACCCGCCTCGGAGGTCCCCGCCGCGTACTGGCCCGGCACCGCCGCTACCTCCTCGACGGGCGCCCCGTCGAGTTCGCCACCTCCTACCTCCCCTTGGACCTCGCCCGCGGAACCGCGATCGCCGAGCCGAACCCCGGCCCCGGCGGCATCTACGCCCGCCTCGAAGAACTCGGCCACCGCCTCGACCGCTTCGAGGAAGAGATCCGCGCCCGCATGCCCGCCCCGAGCGAGGTCAAGACACTCCAACTCGCAACCGGCGTCCCCGTGATCCACCTCATCCGCACCGCGTTCGACACCGAGGGGCGTGCCGTCGAGGTCTGCGACACGGTGATGGCAGCAGACGCGTACGTCCTCGCGTACCAACTTCCGGCCACGTGACCAGGGTGAATGGTGCCGCGACACAGGCAGCAGCAGGCCAACTCCCGTAACTCGTAAGCCATCACAGGCAAACTCGTATAGACGAGTAGCTGGGTCATGTGGCACAGTGGTTCGCGTGCCCGGTACTCCGGGTACACAGGGCGACACTTGTCTAGACGACTAGCTGTCACGTGTGAAGGAGAAAAGCGTTGCGTTCCATTCGTGTGGAGACCTCGGCGGCGACGATCCTGCTGACCGAGGCTCCGGAGACGAAGATCAAGGACCGGCAGACCGGCGAGATCGCCACCGACACCGTCAGCGGCGAGCCGCTGATGACCCTCGGCGTGGTCCACATCGAGGACGGGGAGTCCTCGCTCCTCAAGGTCACCGTGCCGCAGAGCGGAGTCAGCGAGGGTCTGACCCTCGGCGGCCCGGTCGCACTGCCGGGGCTGGTGGCCCGTCCGTGGGAGAGCACCTTCAACGGGCAGCAGCGGCACGGCATCGCCTTCCGCGCCGCCGCTGTCACTCCGGCCGCCTTCCCGGTCCAGGGAGCTTGAGCCTGATGGCGGACCTGTTGACGTTGATGGAGGTGGGTGGCCCCCTCGCTGCTGTCGGCGGTGGCGGCGCCTACCTCCGGGCCGAGCAACCGGCCGCGTACTGGTCCATGGTCGGCCTGCCCCTCTCGACGGCCCGCCTGCTCGGTTCTTACGGGTCGGTCATGGACGCCTGCGGGTTGACCGTGGCTCCGTCGCGCTTCCGGGCGTTGGCGGTGCGGGCGACGACTCGGCGGGAGGTGCGGCCAGTTCCTCCACGGCGGGGGATCATCCGCCCCACCTCGACGGGCATGCGGATACGGCTGCGGCTCGCGCCGGGCCAGGAGCCGGCCGACATTGCCGCCTCGGCCGAACGGCTCCGGCACGCCTGGGGCGTTCACGCCGTGTACGTCTCCGTGGTCAAGCCCGGCGTGGTCGAGTTGCGGCTGGTCGGCTTCGACGTCCTGCGCAAGGTCCGCATGCCCCGCAAGACTTCCGGCGGCTTCCTCAAGGTCCCGGTGGCGCTGCGGGAGGACGCGACCGCGTTCGTACGGGACTACCGCGCGATACCCCACCAACTCACCCTCGGCGCCACCCTCTCGGGCAAGTCCATGTACCTGCGCCACCTGATCGCGGGACTCGCCCCTCAACCTGTCGCCCTGGTCGGGATCGACTGCAAGCGGGGCGTGGAACTGGCGCCGTTCGCGGCCCGGCTCTCCGCCCTGGCCACCAGCCCTGACCAGGCGGCCGAACTGCTGCCCGTCCTAGTCGGGCTGATGGAAGAGCGCTACGACCTGATCAAGGCCCGGCAGGGCATCGCCCGCTCGACCCCCGACGAGGAGATCACCTCCGACATCTGGGGCCTGCCCGACGCCGAACGGCCCGTGCCCGTCGTGCTGTTCGTGGACGAAGTGGCCGAACTCTTCCTCGTCGCGACGAAGAGGGAGGAAGAGCGTCGCGACGAGATGGTCACCCACCTCATCCGGCTCGCCCAACTCGGCCGCGCCGCCGGCATCTACCTGGAAGTCTGCGGCCAGCGCTTCGGCGCCGAACTCGGCAAGGGCGCGACCATGCTCCGCGCTCAACTCTCCGGCCGCGTCTGCCACCGGGTCAACGACGAAGCATCCGCCAAGATGGCGCTCGGCGACATCGCACCCGAAGCCGTGGGCGCCGCCTGCGCCATCGCACCCGAACGGCCCGGCCTCGCCGTTGCCGGGGACACCTCCGGGGGCTGGTCCCGCATCCGCACGCCGTATCTGTCCCTCGCCGACGCGGCGGCCGTCTGCGACGCATCCGCGCACCTCGTACCGGACCTGCCCGACCTCGCGCCCTTCCGGCCCAAGGCTCCTACGCGGGCTGCCGGTACGCCCGTTCCTCTGACCAAGCCGCGGCCCGTCAGCGGCTGACCCGTTCCCCTCCTGTGCGGCGCCACGTCCCTACCCCGTCATGCCCGAAACCGAAAGGCAGGCCCATGTCCCGCCCCACTGCTGGTGAACTCTCCGACTTCCTCTCCGACCTGGCCGGTTTCCGTGCGGGCGGGGGCGGTGACTACGCCGCGTTGATGGACCGGAAGGCCGATCTCCTCGAACGCATCGCCGCCGACATGCCCGGCGACGAGGAAGCGGCCCAGACCGCAACTCTCGCCCGTGCCCGCGCCAACGACCTGAAGGCCGCGGGCTGAGATCAGGCCGGAAAGAGACGAACTCCATGCGTGCTCGCCTGGCTCGCGTCGACGCAGTGCTCGTGCAAGCGCTCATTGCCGCGTCGCTGTCCTTCGCCCACCTGCACGACGTCGCCGACGCCGCAGGACAGCAGGGGTGGAAGGCGTGGGCCTACCCGATCTCCGTCGACCTGCTGTTGGTCGCGGCGTGGCGGCGGCTGCGCTCCGGTTCAGGGAAGGCGGCGGCCTGGTGCTGGTTCTTGGTCGCGCTGGTCGCCTCACTCGGCGCCAACATCGCAACCGCCGGACTCCTCGACGCCGAATCCGTACCGGCCTGGCTGCGCATCCTCGTCGCCGGATGGCCCGCGGTGGCCTTTCTCGGCGGAACGCTCCTCGCGCACCAACCTGACGCCCAACACCGGGAGCTCTCCTCCGCCACGGTGACCACCGAGCCGGACCCCATACCCGAAACCGCCGTACCCGTTCCCACTACACCACCCGTCCCGGCTGCCCTGCTGGCCCACGCCCGCAAGGTCGCCACTGAACACCGGGCCCGTACCGGCACACCAATCGATAGTCCGACCCTCCGTGCCCGCCTCGGCGTCCCGGCACCCCTCGCCGAGGCCATCGCCGCCCAGCTCTGAAAGGAGGACATCACCCATGGCCAACCGCCGCTTCCGACGCGTCGTCCGCATCGGTCCCGTCCAGGTCGGCACCGCCTACGACCAGCGCGGCCATGAGAAGCACACAGCCGCCTGCACCGCGCCCCGCTGCGGCTTCTCCGCCGACTACGACTCCCGCGCCGCCGCCGAACTGGCCGCCCGCACCCACCAATGCCCCGCCCGCTGAAAGGACCCGCCCGCCCGTGACCGTCAGCCTGCCCCTCGTCGCCGTCCTCGGCATCATCGCCTGGGCCGCGATCAAGTTCCTCGGCATCCGCCTCTGGGTCGCCGTCGTCATCGCCCTGTTCGGCTTCTACCTCGCCCACAGCTTCCTCGCGCCCGCGATTGACGACAGCACGCGCAACGGCGTCGACATCGTCAACGGCACACACACCTAGACGAGTAGCCAAGAGAGGTCCGTCGTGTCCCTGACTCCCAAGTACCCGCAGGCCCCGGCCGTCCCGACGCTGGTCGCTCCCGAGCAGCACACACCCGCCTGCCAGTGCCAGCACCCCCAGCCGCTCACCGCCACCCGACGCACCGCCCCCGGCTTCCGTATCGCCGCCGGGGCAGTCGCCGCCGCCATCACGGTCGGCATCGTCCTGACCGCGCTCCTGGTCGCCGTCACCGTCGCGGCCGTCTCGGTCGCCGGCGTCGCCGTGGTCCTGCGCTCGCTGCTCACGCCTCCGCGCCAGCGCTGACCGCTTCCACCGCACTGCCGGGGCGGCACCGATACCGCCAAGCATCCGCCGCCCCGGCAGCTCAACTCCACGAACCCCAGCCCGTGAAGGAGCCCCATCATCACCCGCGCCACCCCGCCCCCGCTGCCCGAACTCGCCACTCTGGCTGCCTTGGGCACCATGCCCGCCCTGGTCGCCCAGCTTTCCGGCCTCGGAGGCTGCACCCACCCGATCCGACTCGACGGCCACCGCACGGAACACGCCCTCGACACGGCGACCGGTGAGATCGGCCCGGCCATCCACCGCCTCAGCTCTGACGCCCTGGCCGCCGGCCACCTGCTCGTCCGCTGCAACAACCGCCGCACGACCCGCTGCCCGGCCTGCGCCGAGACCTACCGCCGCGACACCTTCCACCTGATCACCGCCGGGCTCCGGGGCGGCAAGGGCACCCCGGAGGACGTCGCCCACCACCCGCGCGTCTTCGCCACCTTCACCGCCCCCGGCTTCGGCCCCGTCCACAACCGCCCCGACTCCGGCCGCTGCCGCTGTGGCACCGCCCACCCGGCCGACGCCACCGAACTCGGCACCCCGCTCGACCCGGACGCCTACGACTACGAAGCCGCCGTGCTCTGGAACGCCCACGCCGGAGCACTGTGGCGGCGGTTCACCATCTACCTGCGCCGCGAGATCGCCAAGCGGGCCGGGCTCAGCCAACGGGCCTTCCGCCAGTACGCCCGCGTCTCGTTTGCCAAGGTCGCCGAGTACCAGCGGCGCGGCGCCGTCCACTTCCACGCCGTCATCCGCCTCGACGGCCCGGACGGCGGCAGTACCCCGCCGCCCGCCTGGGCCACGGCAGACCTGCTCACCGACGCCATCCGCGCCGCCGCCGCCATCGCCCGGGTCAGCGGACCGACCGTCCACGGCCGTACCCACACCTTCGCCTTCGGCCGCCAACTCGACGTCCGCACCATCCGCACCAACGACTTCCACGGCCCGGAACTCACTGACCGTGCGGTGGCTGCGTACATCGCTAAATACGCCACCAAAGGCGCCGAGACGGCCACCGGCACCCTCGACCGCCCGCTCCGCTTCCTGGCCGAACTCGCTCACGTCCAACTCTCCGGCCACGCCGACCGGATGATCCGCACCGCCTGGACCCTCGGCGCCCGCAAGGACCTCGAACACCTCCGCCTTCGCGCCTGGGCACACATGCTCGGCTTCCGCGGCCACTTCTCCACCAAGACCCGCCGCTACTCCACCACCCTCGGCGCACTCCGCGACGCCCGCGCCGAGTACCGCCGCGCTCAGGCCCCGCAACGCCCGGAGGAGACGACGTACGTCCTCTGCCACTGGGTCTTCGCCGGCACCGGACTCACGCGCGCCGAAGCCTGGCTCACCGCATCGCTCGAACCCGCCCCCGGAACGGAAGGAGAACCCACCCGATGAACGCCACGACCGCCGTCATCGACCGCAAGTGGCACACCGTGGCCGAGGTCGCCGCAATGCTCGGCTTCGGCCTGTCCAAGACCAAGATGCTGGTCCTGACCGGAGAGATCCGCTCGGTCAAGGTCGGCCGCAATCGGCGCATCCTCCCGGCCTGGGTGGACGAATACGTCCAGGCGGTCACTGCAGCCGGTCCCGAGAGGCGGTCGGCATGAGCGGCAAGCGGGGAAACGGCGAAGGCTCCATCTACCCGTACAAGAACGGCTATGCGGCGTACGTCTGGGTGGACACTCCGGACGGCAGGCGCATGCGGAAGTACGTGTACGGCAAGACCCGGGAAGAGGTTCACGAGAAGTGGATCAAGCTGCGCACCGAAGCACGCAAAGGGCCGGTGGCCACTCGGCACCGTACCCTCGACGCCTTCCTGTCGTACTGGTTGGAGTCGATCGTCAGGCCGAACCTGGCACCGCTGACGTACGTGTCCTACGAGGGATCGGTGCGGCTCTACATCGCACCGCACCTCGGCACCAAGCGGCTCGACAAGCTCACCGTGCGGGACGTCCGCGAGTGGCTGACCAAGTTGGCGACCATCTGCCAGTGCTGCGCCCAGGGCAAGGACGCCAGACGCTCTGAGGCCCGTAGACGGTGCTGCGCGGCGGGGGAGTGCTGCGAGTCGTATCCGTCCCGCCGGGTGATCCAGGCGGCCAGAGACGCCCTTCGTGCGGCCCTCACGCACGCGGTCACCGAGGAGGAGATCGGCAAGAACGTGGCCTCTCTGGTGAAGGTCCCCAAGCCACGGCGCCGCCGGATCAAGCCGTGGTCCGTCGCCGAGGCCGGCCGGTTCCTCGCTGACGGGCTCACCCGGGAAGACCCGCTCTTCGCCGCCTGGGTGCTGGTGCTCTGCCTGGGCCTGCGGCGCGGGGAGGTGCTTGGCCTGACGTGGAAGTCCGTCGACTTCGACTCCGGCGAGTTGTACGTGGACCACCAGATCCAGCGGGCGGGGAAGCAGATTCTGCACCGCGAGACCAAGACTGAGGAGTCTGACGACTTCCTGCCGCTGCCTGAACTGTGCCTGCGGGCACTCCGCATGCGCAGGGCCCAGCAGGATGGCGACCGGAAGGCGGCCGGGGAACTCTGGCAGGACGCCCACGGCTTGGTGTTCACCACCAAGTACGGCACCCCGATCGAGCCAGGAAATCTCACCCGGATGTTCGCCCTCCGCGCTCGTCGGGCAGGCCTGCGCATGATCCCGCTGCGGAACACCCGGCACACGTGCAGCTCGCTCCTGGTCGCGCTCAAGGTTCACCCGAAGGTGGCCCAGCGCATCCTCCGCCACTCGCAGATCGCCATGACGATGGAGGTCTACGCCGAGGCGAGTGAGGAGGAGGTGCGGGCCGCGCTGCGGCAGCTCTCCGAAGCGATGGGCGGCGCCGGGTGACATCAGTCGGCTGACATCAGCCGTTGCTGTACTTCGCTGCTGTACGGCATGAAAGAGCCCCGCTCCGGTTGACCCGGGCGGGGCTCTGACCTGCTGTGCACTCGGCAGGATTCGAACCTGCAACCTTCTGATCCGTAGTCAGATGCTCTATCCGTTGAGCTACGAGTGCCGGCCTGCTTCGCGGTGTTTTGGGCCGGTCGGCGGGTGCGGTGACAACATTACATGAGGTGGGGCGGGAGGTGAAATCGGTAAAGGGAGCGGCGGGCGGACGGGGGCGGGAACGGCGAAACCCCGCTGTCCGAGGGGGACGGGCGGGGTTCCGGGGAGGTGGCGGAGGCGGAGGGATTTGAACCCTCGATGGACGGTAAAGCCCAAACCGCATTAGCAGTGCGGCGCCATAGACCGGACTAGGCGACGCCTCCTGGGTGCGACCCGGGTGAGCGGGCGCGTGTGCAGATGATGACACAGCCCCGTGGGCCGCGACCAATCGCAGACTACGGTACAAGGCCGCCGGTCGGCAGGGCAAAGGGGTTGGCCCCGGCGGGGCGTCGCAAGTACCGGGCGTCGGACGTGCGGGGCGGGGTCGGACGTACGGGCGAGCGGAGGGCGGCACGCCCACGAACGGGTGGAATAGGCGGGTTGCACGGTTCGGGCGGGATAGGGAGGGGCATGCCTCAGACCAGTGCACCTCTCAGCCCCCGGGCCGGCTCCCGGATCCGCCCCCGCCTCATCCGGTACGCCGTCGCCGCCGCGGCCGCGGCCGCCGGGACGCTGCTCGCGGTGGGCCAGCCCGTCGGCGCCGTCGGGCTGCCCCGGCCGGGCGTCGCCGGCCTCGGGAACCAGCTCACCGTCACGTATGACGACGGCGCCGGCCGTGTCGTCACGCGCACCCTGACCTGCGGCGACGCCGCGACCCCGGACGGGCGGGACGCCTGCCTGCGGCTCGACGAGCTGGGCGGGCCGCTGGCGCCGGTGCCCGCCGGGCAGATGTGCTCGATGATCTACGGCGGGCCGCAGACCGCCCGCGTCACCGGCGTGTGGGGCGGCCTCCCCGTCGACGAGACGTACCGCAGGACGGACGGCTGCGAGGTCTCCCGCTGGGCCCGCATGGTGCCCGTGCTCCCCTCGCCGGCGGACGGCATGGACGGGGGCCGGCGGATGCTGCCGGCCTGAGTGGCCCGTGTGACCGGAGCGGCCGGCGGGGCCCGGGGGACCTGAGCGACCCGGGCCGGGGCACGCCCCCGTCCTGCCCGTGACGCACACCACACAAACCCCCCACAAATCCGAACCCCTATACGCACAGCCCCACATGGGCATCCGCAGCAACGCGCGGGGGCCCGACCCGTACAATCGGTCTAGTGACATGTCCCGGGGGTGGCGGCAAGATGGGCCGCCCGTAAAGACAGCCGACGACGCCGGCGGGAGTTCGCCGCCCGTGGCAGGCCACCCGGGGACGAGAACAGAGCGGAAACCAGAGAGGACGCGTCTCGTGAGCAGCAGGCCATCCAGAGGCGCTGCTCGCCTCGCCTCCATACTGGACGCCCTTCCCGACGCCCTCCTGTTGGTCGACGTCAACGGCACCGTGGTGAATGCCAACGCGATAGCGCTGGAGACCTTCGAGTCGCCCGGGACCGCCCTGGTGGGGCGGGGCCTGCTCGACCTGCTTCCGGCGTTCGACTCCAAGCGCATCCCCGGCTCGATGCGCAGCCCGCGCGAGGCGGCCGAGGACACCCGTACGAAGCCGACCAGGATGGTGGCGCGGCGCACCGACGGCACGGACTTCCCCGTCGAGGTCACCAGCGCCAACCTGGAGAACGGCCGCACCCCGTACGCCGACTACGGCGACGGCGTGCCGCACTACACCGGTGACGAGCTGCTCATGCTGGTGGTCCGCGACCTGACCGGGACGATGGACACCGAGGCCGAACTGGCCCGCCAGCAGCGGCAGACCGAGATGATTCTGCGGGCGGCCGCCGAGGGCGTGGTCGGTGTCGACACGGCCGGCAAGGTGGTGCTGGTCAATCCGTCGGCCGCGCAGATCCTCGGCTATCGGGCCACCGATCTGGGCGGCAAGGAGCTGCACCCGCTGGTGCACCACTCGCGCCCGGACGGCAGCCCGCTGGCGTACGAGGAGACCCCGCTGGCCGACACGCTGCGCAGCGGCCGCAAGCACCGGGTGCGCGGGCAGGCGCTGTGGCGCAAGGACGGCAGGCCGGTGCCGGTCGACCTGACGACGGCGCCGGTACGGGACGGCGACCAACTGGTCGGCGCGGTGATGACCTTCACCGACCGCTCCGCCTACGACGCGCTGGCCGCGCGCAGCGACCAGCTGAGCGCGCTGCTCGACGACTCGCTGCGCGGGCCGCTGGCCGAGCTGCGCGGCGAGCTGACCGGGCTCGCCGCCGACCCGGCGGGGCAGCTGTGGCCCGAGGCCAACCAGATCCTGCACCACCTGGCGGCCGGCTACGCCCGCATCACCACCCTCATCGACAACGTGCTGGCCTTCCAGCGGCTCGACCGCGGTGAGGACAAGCTGCACCGCGAGGACGTCGGTCTCGACCAGGTGATCGCGGCGGCCATCGACGGCGCGACCGAGCTGATCGGCCCGGGCCGGGCTCAGTTCGCGGTGCACGCGCCGCCGATCGAGGCGGCGGTGGACGGCGAGCGGATGGCGCAGGCCCTCGCCCATCTGGTCGCGGATGTGGCGGGTATCGACTCGGCCGGCAATGCCATCGCCTACGCCGGCGACTCCACGATCGTGGTCGCCGCGGCCCAGCGCGGCGACGTGATACGGATCGACGTCCGCGGCCCGCACGCCGGCGGCGACCCGGTGCATCTGCCGCTGGCCCGCGGCATCGTGGAGCGGCACGGCGGTGTGCTGCAGACCCACGAGGTGCCCGGCCAGGGCAGTGCCTATGTGCTCGAAGTGCCGGCAGGGAAGGGCAGCGGCGCCGGCGGTGCGCGGCAGGCACGCGACGGCCGGGGCTCCGCCGACCACGGCGATACGCAGACGGGCGGCGTCGCGCGTACGGGCGGCGTTGCCCGTACGTCCGACGACGGCGACCGGCCGCGCGACTCCGACACCACCGTGATGCCGATGCCGTCCGAGCCCGCCCGCGGGACGCAGGGCATGCAGCCGTCCAGCGGCCACCGGCCGGACGGCGACGCCGCCGCCTGGTCGGCGCCGGCCGCGGACCAGAACCAGCAGGACGGCGGGGCGCCGACCGGGCGCCGGCGTGCGCTGCGCAGGCCCGAGGGCCGGCCCGCGCCGGTGGAGGCGGAGCCCGTGGCGCCGCAGCCGCACGAGCCGCAGCAGCCGACCGGCCGCCGCCGGGCCCGCAGCGACGAAGCGCAGGGGCAGGGGCAGGCGCAGATCCCCGCCCAGGCGCAGCACGCCCCGGAGCCGGTCCCGCCCGCGTCCCCTTCGCCCTCCCCCGCTCCGTCACGGTCGCCGGAACGGGCCGAGCTGCCCGCCGTACCGATCCCCAACGCCCTCCCGCCGGCCGGCCAGGGCGGCGCCGACGTCGCTCCCGAGGGCACCGGGCGCCGCGCTGCCCGCCGCGCCGTCGAGCCCCCGGCCGCCCCGATGCCGCCGCAGCCCCAGCCCGCGCCGCAGTCATGGCCGGACGCCGGGCGTACGGTGCCGCCCACCCCGCAGTCCTGGCCCAGCGCGTCGGCGGCCCAGCCGACCCCGCCGCAGGCCCAGTCCCAGGCCCAGGCCCAGCCGCAGTCACAGCCGCAGCCCGCTGCCCCTGTCCGGCCGCAGCCCCAGGCGCCGACCCCGCCCGAGGCGGACCCGGGCGCGGGCCCCGCGCGCGCCGCGCTTCCGCCGGCCACCAACTGGCCCCCGGCCCAGGGCACCCGCCCGACCCCGGCCGCCCCCCCGCCTCCGCCGCCCGCCCCGGGCATCCCGACGGCGACCGCGCCCCCTGCCGTCCCGCACTCGGACCACAGCACGTACGGCCGTGCCATAAGCGTCCGTACCCTCGGCCAGGGCGTCCCGTATTCACACCGGCCCGACGGCTCGCAGGACCCGCAGACCCAGACGCAGTCGGTCGAGGCGCACAGCCCGCAGGGCCTGCCCGCGCAGGTCGCGGCGGGCGGTTCCGGGCGCCGCCGCAGGCTCAACCCGGACCGGGCGGCCGGCGACGGCGAACCGTCGAGCCGCAGCCTGATCCAGCAGGTGCCGAGCCAGCCGCGCGGCCCGGGCGGTGACGCGCAGGCCCGTCAGCACCCGCAGGCGGACCCGGACAGCGGCCAGTTGCCGGTGAACCGCCCGGAGCCGCAGGCCGCCCCCGAGGTGGAGACGGCCCTGCCGCGCCCGGTCCCGCCCGCGCCCCCGCAGCAGCAGGCCCCCGGCAGGTCGTACGCCATAGGCGCGCCCGCCGCCGGCGCCGACGAGGGCCCCGAACCGCTGGACGGGCCGAACGGCGCGGTGGACGTCACCGATGTGGCCGACGACCGTGTCGAGGAGCCGCTGGACGAGCCGCGCCGGCTGCTGGTGTGGCCGGAGCCCGACGTGTCGACCCGGCAGGCGCTGACCGACCGGGGCTATCGTCCGGTGATCGTACGGTCGCGCGAGGAGGTCGACGCGCAGGTCGCGGAGCCGCCGGCGGCGCTGTTCGTGGACCCGCTGACCGGCCCGATCACCCGGACCGCGCTCCAGGCGCTGCGGCAGGCCGCCGCGGCGGCGGACGTACCGGTACTGGTGACGGCCGGGCTCGGCCAGGCGACCAGGGAGGCGGCCTACGGCGCCGACCCGGCCGTGCTGCTCAAGGCGCTGGCGCCGCGGGACAGCGAGCAGCACCCGCCGCGGGTGCTGCTGGTGGAGGGCCACGAGCCGATCGCGCAGGCCTTCGCGGCGACGCTGGAGCGGCGCGGGATGCAGGTCGCGCACGCCGCCTCCGAGGCCGAGGCGATGACGAAGGCCGCGCAGGTCCACCCGAACCTGGTGGTGATGGACCTGATGCTGATCCGCCGCCGCAGGCAGGGCATCGTGGACTGGCTGCGCAGCCACGCGCGGCTGAACAACACCCCGCTCGTCGTCTACACCTCGGCCGACATCGACCCCGCCGAGCTGCCCCGGCTGGCGTCCGGCGAGACGGTGCTCTTCCTCGCCGAGCGCTCCACGAGCACGGACGTGCAGTCCAGGATCGTGGACCTGCTCGGCAAGATCGGCACCTGAGCCGCTGCCGGCGGACGCCGGCAGGGACGGACGGCCGGCGGTTCATCACAAAAGCGGGCTCAGCGGTTGCTCCGGCAACGGCTCATCAGTTCGTCGCGCCTCGCGCGTCCGTGCCGGCCCTCCGGCCGCTGGTGAGCGCGATGCGGTTCCAGACGTTGATGGTGAGCACGAGGCCGAGCAGCCGTGCCAGCTCCCCGTCGTCGAAGTGCGCGGCGGCCTCGGCGTAGACGTCGTCGGGGACGCCGGCCTGCGAGACCAGCGTGACGGCCTCGGTGAAGGCCAGCGCGGCCTGCTCCTTGGCGGTGTAGAAGTGCCGCGCCTCGCGCCAGGCCGTCAGCAGGTACAGCCGCTCCTCGCTCTCGCCGCGCTTGCGGGCGTCCTTGGTGTGCATGTGGAGGCAGTAGGCGCAGCCGTTGAGCTGGGAGGCGCGGGTCTGCACCAGTTCGACCAGGGTCGGGTCGAGGCCCGCGCGGGAGGCGGCGTCGAAGCCGATGAGGGCCTTGAAGACCGCGGGCGCGGCGGTGGCGATGTCGACCCGGCCAGCGGTGGCCGTGGCCGTGGTGGTCTGCGTCGTCGTCGGGATCTGCGTCGTCGTCGGGATCTGCGTCGTCGTTGTCATGATGATCAGCCTAGAAGCGCCAGTGACCGGGCGTAGAGTGCAATTCCATGACGGATTCACGGGTCAATTCAGCGGAGTCCGGGCGCGCGGCGTGGGCTGAAGCGGCCGCCGGTCTCGGCCGCGACCTGCACCTGGAGCTGGCCGCGGACGACGGCGCCGGCCGGGGCGGCAGGCGGGCCGTACTGGCCAGGGCGCTGCGGGCCGCGGTCAGTGCCGGGCGGCTGCCGCCCGGCACCCGGCTGCCGCCGTACCGCTCGCTGGCCGCCGATCTCGGCATGGCCAGGAACGCGGTCGCGGACGCCTACGCCGAACTCGTCGCCGAGGGCTGGCTGACCGCCCGGCAGGGCTCAGGCACCCGGGTCGCCGACCGGGCGGCGCCCGCCCCCGCGCCCGACCCGCCGCCGGCGCCCGCGCCCCGGCCGGCCTTCGACCTGCGGCAGGGTGTGCCGCACACCGGGTCCTTCCCCCGGACGAGCTGGCTGGCCGCGTCCCGGCGGGCGCTGACCGCCGCGCCGAACGACGCCTTCGGGCCCGGCGACCCGCGCGGCCGCATCGAGCTGCGGCGGGCGCTGGCCGGCTATCTGGCCAGGGCGCGCGGGGTGCGGACCTCGCCCGAGCGGATCGTGGTGTGCTCGGGCGTCGCGGGCGCGCTGCGGCTGCTGGCGACGGTCCCGCAGGTGCGCTCGGCGCCGGTCGCGGTGGAGGCCTACGGGCTGCCGCACCACCGCCGCCTCCTGACGGCGGCGGGCCTGCGTATGCTCCCACTGCCCGTCGACGGGCGCGGCGCCGACCCGGCGGGGCTCGCGGCGAGCGGTGCGGCGAGCGTCCTGCTCACGCCCGCGCACCAGTTCCCGACCGGAGTCGCCCTGCACCCGGACCGGCGGGCCGCGGCCGTCGGCTGGGCCCGGGCGGCCGGCGGGCTGGTCCTGGAGGACGACTACGACGGCGAACTCCGCTACGACCGGCAGCCGGTGGGCGCGGTGCAGGGGCTCGACCCGGAGAGGGTGGCCTACCTGGGCTCGGCGAGCAAGAGCCTGTCGCCCGCGCTGCGGCTCGGCTGGGCGGCGCTGCCCACCCACCTGGTGGACGCCGTCGTGGCCGCCAAGGGCGAGCGGGAGCCGACGGTGAGCGCGCTCGACCAGCTGACGCTGGCCGACTTCATCGAGTCGGGCGGCTACGACCGGCACCTGCGCGGGATGCGGCAGCGCTACCGGCGGCGGCGCGACCAACTCGCCGCGGTCCTCGCGGAACAGGCCCCGCACATCGAGGTGACGGGCATCGCGGCGGGGCTGCACGCCGTGCTGCGGCTGCCGCCGGGTACGGAGGCCGCGGTGGCTCGGGCTGCGGCCTTCCAGGGGCTCGCCGTCGAGGCGCTGGCCGGCTTCCGGCACCCGGACGCACCGCCCGACACCGGCCGGGACGGCCTGGTGATCGGGTACGCGGCCCCGCCGGACAACGTTTTCACCGCCGCCCTGGTGGCGCTGTGCCGGGTGCTGCCCGAGCGGTGACCGTACGCGCCGGGCCGCCGGCGGGTGGGGTCCGGCGACCCGGCGGCCCGAGGCAGGTCTGGTCGGGTCGGCCCGAGGCGGCTACAGCTTCGTGACGTCCAGCTCGCCGTCCGCGTACGACTTGCGGATCACCTTCTTGTCGAATTTGCCGACGCTGGTCTTGGGCACGGTCGGGATGATCGCCCACCGCTCGGGGACCTGCCAGCGGGCGATCCGGGTGGCGAGGAAGTCGCGCAGCTCGGCATATCCCGTGGTCGAGCCCTCGACCAGCACCACGGTGGCCAGCGGGCGCTCGCCCCACCGCTCGTCGGGGACGGCGACGACCGCGGCCTCGGCGACGTCGGGGTGGGCCATCAGCTCGTTCTCCAGCTCGACCGAGGAGATCCACTCGCCGCCCGACTTGATGACGTCCTTGGCCCGGTCGGTGAGGGTGAGATAGCCGTCCGGCGAGATGACGCCGACGTCGCCCGTACGCAGCCAGCCGTCTGGGCTGAACTTGTCCTCGGGGCGCAGCGGCTCGGCGCCCGCACCGCCGTAGTACGCCCCGGCGATCCACGGCCCGCGGACCTCCAGCTCGCCCGCCGACTCGCTGTCCCACGGCATCACCGCGCCGTCGGGGCCGATCAGCCGGGCCTCGACGGAGGCGGGGAAGCGGCCCTGGGTGATGCGGTACGCCCACTCCTCCTCGCCGTCGACCCCGGCCGGCGGCAGTGCCACCGTGCCCAGCGGGGAGGTCTCCGTCATGCCCCAGGCATGGCAGAGCTGCACGCCCAGCTGCTCGTCGAAGGCCTTCATCAGCGCGGGCGGGCAGGCGGACCCGCCGATGGTCACCCGTTTGAGCGAGCTGACGTCGCGCGGCTTCGCGGTCAGCTCGGCCAGCAGGCCCTGCCAGATGGTGGGCACGGCGGCGGCGTGCGTGGGCCGCTCGCTCTCGATCATCTCGGCCAGCGGGGCGGGCTGCAGGAAGCGGTCGGGCATCAGCAGGTTGACCCCGCTCATGAAGGCCGCGTGCGGCAGGCCCCACGCGTTCACATGGAACATCGGCACGACGGGAAGGCTGGTGTCGTGGTCGGTCAGGCCCATCGACTCGGCGCTGCCGACCTGCATCGAGTGCAGGTAGACCGAGCGGTGGGAGTAGACCACGCCCTTCGGGTCGCCGGTGGTGCCTGAGGTGTAGCACATGGCGGCGGCGCTGCGTTCGTCCAGCTCGGGCCAGGGGTAGGTGGCGGGGCGGCCGGCCAGCAGCTCCTCGTAGTCGTGCACCGCGGGGCGGCAGCCCGCCAGCAGGCCGCGGTCGCCGGGGCCGACGACGACGATGTGCTCCAGCGGTTCCATACGCGGCAGCAGCGGGGCGAGCAGCGGCAGCAGGGAGCCGTTGACCAGGACGACCCGGTCGGCGGCGTGGTTGACGATCCACACCAGCTGGTCGGCGGGCAGCCGCAGGTTGAGGGTGTGCAGCACCGAGCCCATGGAGGGGATGGCCAGGTAGGCCTCCATGTGCTCCGCGTTGTTCCACATGAGGGTGGCGACCCGGTCGCCCTCGGACACCCCGAGCCCGTCGCGCAGCGCGTTCGCCAGCCGCACCGCCCGGAGGCCCACCTCGCGGAAGCTGCGGCGGTGCGGTTCGCCGTCGCCGGTCCAGGTCGTCACCCGGGACCTGCCGTGCACCACGGTCCCGTGTTCGAGGATGCGGGTCACGGTCAGCGGTACGTCCTGCATGGTGCTCAGCACAGCGGGCCTCCGGCGGCTACATGAGGTCGGCGAGGTGGGTGTCCCGCGATTGTGCTGGCATACCAGGCGGTATGTCACTACCCCGCGCGCCCGCCGCCCGACCCGGACCGGCCCGCGCCCCCCGGCCGCCGCCGGTCCGCGAGGCGCTCAGGCCACGCACAGCTCCAGCTCCGGATCGTCGCGCAGCTTGCCGAGCGCACGCGAGACCGCGCTCTTGACGGTGCCGACGGAGACGCCCATCGCCTCGGCGGTCTGCGCCTCGCTCATGTCCTCGTAGTAGCGGAGCACGACCATGGCGCGCTGGCGCGGGGGGAGCCGGGCTATCGCGCGCAGCAGGGCGTCGCGCTGCGCCTGCTGCTCGGTGAGGTCCGGGGCGCCGCCGGCCGCGGGCTCGGGCAGCTCGTCGGTGCTGAACTCGTCGACCTTGCGCTTGCGCCACTGCGACGTCCTGGTGTTGACCAGGGTGCGCCGGACGTACCCGTCGACGGCCCGGTGGTCGTCGATCCGGTCCCAGGCGAGATACGTCTTGGTCAGCGCGGTCTGCAGCAGGTCCTCCGCGTCGGCGGGATTCGGGGTCAGGGAGCGCGCGGTGCGCAGCAGCGTCGGGCCTTTGGTGCGTACGTAGGCCGTGAACTGCGTCGTGCTGGCGCTGGTGCACACAGGCGTGGTCATGGCTCCACGCTAGGAGGCGCGGGGCCCTTCGCGGATCGGCCGCAGGTGCCGAAAGGGGATCACTCTCAGGTCGTAGGGCGGGGGGTTTCCCCACCCCCCGAGGGGGGAGCCGCGGGCCCGCGACCCGCAGGGGATACACCTGAGGGCGTAGGGCGGTCTCAGTCGACCACGGCGACCGGGCCGTCGATCAGGTCGCGGTCGATGGTGAGCTTCTTGCCGCCGTACGACTCGGTGACGCTGCCGGTGTACTGGTGGATACGGGCGTGCGAGGCCCATGCGTCGGAGCTCAGGGCGGGCTCGTCGGTCAGCGTCGCGCTGACGCCCCAGCGGGCGTACCAGACGGCGTCGGGCAGGTCGGTGACGCCGGCCTTGCGGGCGGTCTCGATGTGCTTGATGCCGGAGTCGGCGCTGCTGTAGAAGCCGGCCAGGTAGCCCGCGGCCCGCACCTGGCGGTCCCAGCCCCGCAGGAAGGTCAGGGTCGCGGCGGCGCAGGCCGAGTCGCCGATGTCGTACGCCTCCATGTCGAGGTAGAGCGCGCTGCCCTTGTCCAGGCCCAGCGCCTTGGCGCTGCTGACCGCGTCCTCGCCCTCGGTGCCGCCCTGGCTCGCCGCCTGCGCGGGGTCGATGCGGTAGGGGTTCTTGTTGGAGCCGTCGACGCAGGGGCTCTGCGAACCGACGTAGATCGCCAGCAGGCTCCATCCCGCGCCGGTGGTCTGCCGCACCCAGTCGGTGGTCAGATTGGCCTGGCTCTTGCAGGCCCGGGCCCGCCCGCCGAAGTAGATTCCGACGGCGCGGTAGGCGGAGGACGCCCGCCAGGCCCGCATCGTCGCCAGGTCGGGGGCCTGGCAGGTGTCGAATCCGCGGCCCTGGAAGATACGGGGTGCGGTGTCCCCCCGGTTGGCGGCGACGGCGCCGGGCGCGGCGACGGCACTCGCGGTGGGGAGGAGCAGACCGGTCAGCGCCAGAGTGCCGACCAGCAGCCGGAGGACATAACGGATGAAAATATGTCTTTCGCTCATGCCGCGAGTGAACGTGGCGAGCGCGCCCGTACCGCGCAGACACGCCGCCGCACACCCGTCTGCGGCGGCCTTCCGGAGCAGCCTCCGCGACTGTCCACAGCCTGTGGACAAACTGACGGCGGGCGCGCGACGGCACGGGGAGGCCGCCGCGCGCCCTGGCTGCGTTCAGTCGGCCGGCGCGTCCTCGGCGCGCGGGCACCGGATCACCCGGAGGGTCACCAGAGCGGCGAGAAGTGGACGTTCGCGGTGTTCTGCTCGATGGCGGTGAATCCGGCGCCGGCCACGCTCGCCGTGTTGTTCTGGTTCGACGCGCCGGTGCCGGTGGCGGCCTGCTGGGTCGTCGTCACATTGCCGAAGTTGCCGCCGCCGACGTTGCCGCCGGAGTTGCTCACCACCGCCGCGTTCGACTGGCCACCCGCGAAAGCGCCGTCGTCGGCCACGGCGGTGCCGGCGAACAGCACCGCCGCGACGGGCAGTGCGGCCACGGCGGCCAGGACACGGACGGTACGGATGCTTGCCATGGTGTTCCCTCCCAAGGGGACAGAATTCCGAACTCGGACCTGCTGTCTGCGGTGGAGCGGCCGGCCGACCGCTCCACCTGTCCTTCCGACGGCGTCGCCGAATCCAGACTTGCCCAGCACCTGCACCTCGAACGCGCCGGCTTGATCCATTTCCCTCGCACGCGTGACGATCTGTCGACAAACCTCCGGAATGACCGTTTCGGTGGCATTCGGCACATCCACGCGCGCCCCGCGCGCCCCCCTGAGCCTGGTCAGCGGGCCTGCTGGAGCCAGTCCCGGTAGTGCGTGGGCGCCAGGTGGGCGCCAGGTCCCCCGAGGAGGACGTCGCCATCGACGGCCGCGAACATCCCGGCCTGGTCGTCCGTGACGACGGTACGGCCGTCCCCCTTCGCGGCCAGCGTGACCTTGCCCAGCTCGTCCAGCCGGAAGACGTCGGGCCCGGCGACCTCGTAGATCCCGCGCAGCGGCGAGCCGGCGGCGACCTTCGCGACCGCGGCGGCCACATCCGCGGCGGCCATCGGCTGGATCGGGGTCGCGGGCAGCCGCACGGTCTCCTCGTCCGAGGTCCAGGACAGGGCCGCGCCCATGAACTCGAAGAACTGCGTGGCACGCACGATCGAGTACGGGGTCGGCCCCTGCTGGAGCAGCTCCTCCTGGAGCACCTTGGCCCGGTAGTAGTCCAGCGCGGGCACCTGGTCCACGCCGACGATCGACAGGATGACCTGGTGCCCGACCCCGGCCTTCTCGCCCGCGGCGAGCAGGTTGCCCATCGAGGTGCGGAAGAAGTCCAGGGAGGCCTCGTCGAAGGTGGGCGAATTCGTCAGGTTGACGACGACGTCGGCACCCTGGAACGCCTCGTCCAGGCCCTTCCCGGTGATCACGTCCACTCCGGTGGACAGTGCCACGGGCACGGCCTCGTGTCCCGCTTCGGTCAGCATCCTGACCACCTGCGAGCCGATCAGACCGGTCCCGCCGACCACGGTGAACTTCATGACTGCCGCCTTTCGGACGCGCCACACGGCACGCCCGGGATCGAGGGAGGACACCCTCCCGAACTCGGACACTTCTTATCCGAGATAATAGTCGGATAGTCTTTATCCGAGTCAAGCGGAGGGAGCGCGAGCCCATGAAGTTGTCCGGCGGGGTCGAGTGGGCGCTGCACTGCTGCGTCGTCCTGACCGCGGCGACCGACCCCGTCCCCGCAGCCCGCCTCGCGGAGCTGCACGACGTCTCCGGGAGCTACCTGGCCAAGCAGCTCCAGGCGCTCTCCCGCGCCGACCTCGTGCGCTCCGTCCAGGGCAAGGCGGGCGGTTACGTCCTGACCAAGACCCCCGCCCGGATCACCGTCCTCGACGTCGTCACGGCCATCGACGGCGCCCAGCCCGCGTTCGTCTGCACCGAGATCCGCCGGCGCGGCCCCCTGGCGGCATCCGCCGAGGCCTGCACCCGCCCCTGCGCCATCTCCCGCGCCATGGCCACCGCCGACGCCGCCTGGCGCGCGGCCCTCCAGGAGATAACGGTCGCCGACCTCGCGGCGAGCGTCACCGACGACTCCGGTCCGGGCACGATGGCGAGCATCAGGACCTGGCTGTCCGACCCCTCGGCCCTGGCCCTGTCCGACCCGGCGGGTCCGTCCGGCCCGGAGGGCCCGACCGCCTGAGCGCCCCCGCCCGCCGGCCCGGCCCCCGGCGCTCCGGACGGGCCGCATCAGCCGATCGGTTGACGCGGCTCAACCGTCCGGCCGACCAGCCGGTCCGCGCGGAAGAGGACCGGGCGGTCGATGTGGCCGGGGCCGCGCCGCTGCCACGCTGGCATCACCGACCGGAACCCCTCCGGAACCGGACGGAAGGACTCCCGCATGCCGGCGGTCATCGAGGTGCGCCACCTGCACAAGGGCTACGGCTCCACCGTGGCCGTCGACGACGTCTCGTTCACCGTCCAGCAGGGCGAGATCTTCGGAATCCTCGGCCCGAACGGCGCCGGCAAGACGACCACGGTGGAGTGCGTCGAGGGGCTGCGGACGGCCGACCGGGGCGAGATCAGCGTCCTCGGGCTCGACCCCCGGCGCGACCGCGCCGAGCTGACGCAGCGCCTCGGCGTACAGCTCCAGGACGGCCGGCTGCCCGAACGGCTGACGGCCGGCGAGGCGCTGCGGCTGTACGCCTCGTTCTACCGCCGGCCGGCCGACCCGGGGGACCTGATGGACGCACTCGGCCTGGCCGGCAAGCGCCGCACCCCGTACGCCAAGCTGTCCGGCGGCCAGCAGCAGCGGCTCTCGATCGCCCTCGCGCTGATCGGGAACCCGGAGGTGGCCGTCCTGGACGAGCTGACCACCGGGCTGGACCCGCAGGCCAGGCGGGACACCTGGAGCCTGATCCAGGACGTCCGCTCCCGGGGGGTGACGATCATGCTGGTCACCCACTTCATGGAGGAAGCCGAGCGGCTCTGCGACCGGGTGGCGGTGATCGACCGGGGCCGGGTCGTCGCCGTGGACAGCCCGGCGGGCCTGACCGAGCGGCTCCGGGACGGCCGGCGGATACGCTTCCGGCCGTCCGTACCGTTCGAGGACGCCCTGCTGACCGGCCTGCCGGACGTCATCGGCCTCGCCCGCAGCGGCGACCACGTGGTCGTCACCGGCACCGCAGACGCCCTCACCGCGGTCACCTCCGTGCTGGCGCGCAACGGCATCGTCGCGCAGCACCTCCGGGTGGAGCAGCCCAGCCTGGAGGACGCCTTCGTCGCACTGACCGGCAGCCACTCGGGCGCCGGTCCTGGCGGCGCTCCCGGGGCGGGCGCGACCTGACCGGGCGTGACGTGGCCGGGCTTTACGGGCCCGGATCTTCCGTGGCCGGGCTTTACGGGCCGGGCGCTCCCGAACCCGGCGCCACCTGACCGAAAGCCGGTGCCGAGGCCGGCGCCGCCCAGAGCCAGCCGAACGAGCAGCAGGAGCACGCCATGTCAGCCAGCACCCCAGCCGGGCCCGTCCCGCCCGCCACCGACCGGGGCCCGGTCTTGGGACGGCTCGCGCTCACCGAACTGAAGCTGTTCGTAAGGGAACGGGTGGGCCCCGTCTTCGCCGTCGGGCTGCCGCTCGCGCTGCTGGTCGTCTTCGGCAACCTGCCCTTCTACAACGAGCACCGCGACGACCTCGACGGCTTCACCCTGCTCGACGTCTACGTCCCGATCCTGTCCGCCTTCGTGCTGGCCATGCTGTCCTTCACCGTCATGCCCCAAGTGCTGGCCGGCTACCGGGAGAAGGGGGTGCTGCGCCGCCTGCGGACCACCCCGGTCGGGCCGGCCCGGGTGCTGGCCGCCCAACTGCTGGTCAACCTCGCCACCGCGGCCGTCTCGGTGGCAGCCGTGCTCCTGGTGGCCAGGTTCGCCTTCGGGGTGGCGCTGCCGCGCCGGCTCGGCGGGTACCTGATCAGCATCGCGCTGGCCGCGCTCGCCCTCCTCGCCATCGGCTTGTTCGTCGCCGCCGCCTCGCCCAACGGCCGGATCGCCAACGCCGTGGGCGCGACCCTCTTCTACGTCATGATGTTCTTCGCCGGGCTGTTCCTGCCGATCGCCGCGATGCCCCCGCTGCTGCGGCACATCAGCCGCGCCGCCCCCCTCGGCGCCGCCGTGCAGGCGCTGACCGACGCGACCGAGGGCCACTCGCCCCATCCCCTCCAGTTGGCCACCCTCGCCGCCTACGCCCTGGTCTTCGGCGCCGGCGCGATGAGATCGTTCCGCTGGGAGTGACGTGAGGGAGAGGCACCCATGAACAGGACGGACCCGCCCGCCCCGACCCGCAGGCACGACGAGTGGCTGCTTCCGCTGGTGACGGTCGTGCCCTACGTGCTGCTGGCCGCCCTCGCCGTCGTGACCGTGGTCATCAAGCACCGGGCGTTCGGATCCCTGCTCATCGACCTCGTCCTGTGCGCCGCGACCGCGCTGTGGATCCTGTGGATGTTCACCCTGCACCCCGCCTGGCGCGAACAGGCCGCGGTGATGGGGCTGTTCTTCGTCGGCCTGGTCCTGCTCACCGGCGTCCTCGTCGTCCGGGACCCGTGGTTCGGCCTCTTCACACCGGCCGGCTATTCCTACGCCTTCGGCATCGTGCCCTGGCCGTGGCGGCTCCCCGCGGTCGCCGCGGTCGCACTGGAGTCGGGGAGCGCCCAGGCTGCCGGAGTCCCCAAGGACAGCGCCGTCGGCCTGACCGCCTTCGCCGCGGTGCTGGTCGCCAACGTCGTCTGCATGTGCGGTACGGCCTGGTGGGAGCGGGGCGTCGAGCAGCACAGCGACGAACGCGAGACGGCACTGGAGCAGGTACGCGAGGTGAACCGCCGGCTCCAGGCGACGCTCGCCGAGAACGCCGGGCTGCACCGGCAACTGCTGGCCCAGGCCCGCGAGGCCGGGATCCTCGACGAACGCCGGCGGATGGCTCGGGAGATCCACGACACGCTGGCGCAGGGCCTGACCGGGATCGTCACCCAGTTGCAGGCCGCGGAACAGGCCGGCGGCGACCCGGACAGGTGGCGGCGGCACTTCACGGCGGCTACCGGCCTGGCCAGGGAGAGCCTGGCCGAGGCCCGCCGATCCGTGGACGCGCTGCGGCCGCAGCCGCTGGAGACGGCGGGTTTGGGCGAGGCCCTCGCCGGCGTCGCCGAGCGCTGGTCCGCCCTGCACGGCGTGACCGCCAGAGCCATCACCGCGGGAGCGGCCCGGCCCATGCGCCCGGAAGCCGAACTGGCCCTGCTCCGCGCGGCGCAGGAGGCCCTGGCCAACGTGGCCCGGCACGCCCGCGCCACCACCGTCACCGTGAGCCTCACCTACCAGGACGACGAGGTCACGCTGGAGGTGCGCGACGACGGCCGCGGCTTCGACCCGTCCCCCGCGCGCGGCGGTTTCGGCCTGCAGGCGATGCGCCAGCGCGTCGAAGCGCTGTCGGGCACCCTGCGGGTCCAGTCCGGGCCAGGTGCCGGCACCCACCATGGACGGCGTGACCGCGATCACCGAACTGGCCAAGTCCGGCAACCACGCCCGGATCCTGGTCCTGACCACCTACGACTCCGACGCCTATGTCCTGCCGGCCATCGAAGCGGGAGCGACCGGCTATCTCCTCAAGGACGCCCCCCGCTCCGAACTCCTGCGGGCCGTCCAGTCCGCCGCCAACCACGAAGCGGTCCTCGCCCCCTCGGTGGCGGCCCGCCTGATGAAGCACGTCCGCACCCCCGCCCCGTCCCTGCTCAGTCCCCGCGAACGCGAAGTCCTCGAATGGGTGGCCGCCGGAGCCACCAACCGCGAAGTGGCCACCCGCCTGCTGATCAGCGAGGCCACCGTGAAGACCCACCTGCTGAACGTCTACGCCAAACTCGGCGTCAGCGACCGCGCGGCCGCCGTGGCCGAAGCCTTCAACCGCGCCCTCCTCACCCCCCGCACCCCGCCCGGCCCCTGACCGACCGGAGGCCGCCCTGCTTGCGTCCGATGATCCGTCAGTACAGGCTGCTGCCAGTGGTCTTGCGCAGTCGTTCAGTCGGAGGTGAGGGCGTGACCATGCCTGCCCAAACGAAGATCGAGGTCATACGGGCGACCGCGGAGCACGTCCCGATGATCGTCGAACTGGCGCAGTCCAGGAACCTGGAGGGAATCGATCCGGCGACCGCCAGCCGGGAGGGCTTCCTGGTGTCGGAGTACACCGACGAGGTGTACCGGGGGCGGCTGGTGAGCGCCGAGCACTTCTACGTGGCCGTGAAGGGGGCAGACGTCCTGGGCTTCCTGCTGGCATACAGCGACGAGCGGATCGAACCCGACGAGTGGCTGAACCGCCGGATAAAGACCACGCTCGGCAGCTTCCTGGTGATCAAGCAGGTGTGCGTGGCCCGAGACGCCGCGCGCCAGGGTGTCGCCTCCATGCTGTACCACCACGTCCTGGAGCAGTGGACGTCCAACCCGGTGATCGCGGCGGTGGTGAGCGAGCCGCCGAACGAGGCGTCGACGCAGTTCCACCGAAAGATGGGTTTCGAGGAACTGACCCGGTTGCGGCCACCGGACGGCAGGCTGCGCGTGGTGTGGGTGTCGCGGAAGCCGCGCGAGTCCCTGCTGCAGACGCAGTACGGGATCGCCGTGGACTTATACAAACACGAAGACCTCATCAACTGGAACAAGCTCAACAATTTCCTCTACATCACCGCGGGCCTCGCAGCCACACTGGCCTTCACCCTCGGCAAGGAGGGCGCGCAGTCACAGGCGGTGGCACAGGGCATCGGAGCGGTCATCGCGGTGATCGGCTTCGTGTCGGGTCTGTCCTTCGCCGTGATGCTGCGGTACGGCAGGCGCTATCTCCAGATGCGCAAGAGCACGGTCGTGGAGCTGGAAGAACACATGGCCTGGCACGGCGGCCAGCGCATCGTGGGCCGCCAGATCACCGAGCCAGGAGCCGCATGGCTCCAGTCGTCCCCGACCGGCCTCGTGATGGTCCTGCTCCCGATCTTCGTCTCGGTGGGCTGGCTGGCCATGCTGATCGTGGTCCTGACCGCCTGACCCACGACCGCCCGCAAGCCCCGGACACGCCGATGGGGTGCCTCTCGGCGAGAGGCACCCTCTCTGACCAGCTACTTCGCTGACCACCGCGGAGGCTGTGTACCGGGATGTGGCCTTCCGGCGGGCAGGTGAGGTGTACCACGAAGTCCGCAGCCGTTCTCTTCCCGACGGCTTGTGGGACGGTACTCGCGGAGCGGATGTCGCTTACAGGGTATAGCGTGTCGGAGCCTACGTCAGTGAGAACCCAAGCGCGCCCGGAGCAGAAAGTGAGAAAGTCTTCTGCTGCTTGCACTGCCTCTGGCTCCCTCTCGAACCAGTTGGAAAATACTTCCCGTGTCAGGAAGTTCAACGCCTCCGCCTTCGGGAGCGCCTGTCGGCCCTCTGCGTCCGTCAGCATTCTCCAAGCCAGGTGCTGCACGGCCGACATGAGGTAGGCCGGGTACTCGAATCCGATTTCAACGCCGCGTGACTTATCCCAGGTCCGAAATAGTAGCTCCGCGCATCTCTCATAGATCTCTGGCCTGTTGTTCGGAATGTAGCCGGTAGAAGTGTAGAGGACGCAGAGGAGAGAAAGCATCAACGGGTTACGGCGCAGGTCTTTAACTTCAGCGCTTTCGCGAAGAAATGAGGCGCAAATCTCGTTCCCGGACACGCTGTGAGACTTGACTATCTCATCGAGGCCAAACCACGCCTTTGCATACTTCGTTACATTTGTGTCATCGAACGGGTCAACGTTGAACACACTGAATAGGTCTTCGGAGAGCGGAGAGTCACCGTATCCTACCTTACGAGACGTTACAATGACGCGGGTAAGGGGATATAGCTCGGAGAATGAATCGACAAGGGCAGTGAAGGCTTCCCTGTAACGGCTGTCCCCTAGCTCATCGAGTCCATCGATTACGACCGTTGCTCTGCCGTTCAAGAGGAGGTAGTCTAGCGCCTCCGCGGGCGCAGTGAGACCATAAGGGTTTTTGCAGGAAAGCTCCAGATAATGAATGAGATCATGGACGCCTGTGCGCAACTCCGCCGTATGCTTCCCTAACCAAGCATAATGGGCACCTGTGATTCGAGAGTCGCCACTTTTCCTGATGCTAGGTCATGCACCAATTTGCCTGCTAGTGTGGACTTCCCCGCTCCTGGGTCGCCGAGTATGACCGTGCGCATGTTCGCGCTGATGGCATCTTCTACCGAGAGAGTTCGGTCCGCACCCTCCTTGCGCAAATTTGGACGGACATACAAATCCTCATAGGGTACGGATGTGCTTTTGACAGCGCTCGGTAGGCTCAACTTGCCGTGCCTGCGTTTGACCTGAGAACGCAACTTACTGGCGAAACTGTTAATGGCGTTCAGGTTCACAATTCTTGCGAGCAGCTCACTATTGCGAGCAGCAGCCGCTGCCAATGAAGATGAGTTTGCGACCAGATCTTTTCTTGCGAATTTTTCGGGGGCCGCAGACAAAACCGCATACACAGAACTGTAGACGAGTTCTTCGAGCATATCGGTGGCTTGGAAGAGGTCGCCTTCAATGAGAAGATCCTCATGGCGAATATGCGACCTCAATTGCGCTCGCACTTCGGCGCGATCTTCGTCCCTATTCCCCTTCAAGGAAAAAATGAAAGCCTGAAGGACCACATTCCCAAATTGTGGCGAGGAAACGAAATCCTGGATTAGCCGAAGTTGCTCCGTGCCGAGACTTTCGAGAAAGCGCGTCGGGCTATCTGCTACAAGAATCGACGAGGCATTGCGCGCAATTCGATTGACCTGGGTTCGCGTATATACTTTTTTTGCGATAACCGGAAGAAATCCTGCAGCGGAACGCACAACTGCAGTTTCAATGATCCCCACTCTTCCCCCTCAAGGCGGCGCCGCGGCTCAAATCTGCTCAGACCAGGCTAGGCGCAGATCGTGTGCCGCCGCAGGGAAACACAAAACTTTCGGTCTAGACCTCACCGGTTAATCCTGCTCATCCATTGAGGATGCCTAGGTGGAGGGAAAATTGCTCGACAAGGCTAGCGACAACGGCCTTGCCCTTCCCTGCCGTCGCATAGGACGGGAAGCCGATGACGCCACTGTCGGTGTAAGCCCTCATGCCCTCCATGAGGAGGAAAGGGCGCTCGCCGCTATCGTGATCAGCGGTTTCGTAGCCGGGTTGGACTAGAGAGGGTTCCGCGTGTAACAGGATGGACGTTTCGATCTCGCCGGCGTGCATGTCGCCATGCATGTCTGAGACCAGACTGGCGCGGTCGCGGGCACGCTGCCATTCGCGGCCCTGCGGGAACAGGGACATGCGTGGCTCGGCTAGGTTGGCTTCCTGAACGATGTTCGACAGGACGTAGTTGCCACCGTGCGCGTTGACGAGCACGAGCTTGCGGATGCCCTGCGCTTCGAGGGACTGCGCGATGTCCGTGATGACGAGGTGCAGCGTCCGGGCGCTGATGCTCACGGTGCCCGGCCATGTGCCGTGCTCGTGGCTGCACGCGATCGTGATGGGCGGGAGAGGGAGCACCGGGTAGGCCGCAGCAAGCTCGCGGACGATGACGCACGCTTGCATGTACTACGCCGCCATGCGCCCGTCCGAGGTGGCCGCGCTGAGCAAGTCGGCATGCGTGCTGCCAGGCGAGAGCAAGCCGGATGTGTGGGGCGAACTCGTGCTCTCCGAAAGTCGCCCCGAGGTCGGCGCCGGATGGACGGACGACGGACTCTCCTATGAGAAGCGTGGGTTGAAACGGCGGGCGCGGAAGACAACGCGCTCAGTGCCCATCCCACCCGCGCTGGTGGCCATGCTCCGGGCGCACATGGCGCAGTACGGCACCGCACCGGACGGCCGTCTCTTCCGGGCTACGGGAGGCGGACGCCTGCGCTCAACCGAGTACGCCGACGTGTGGCAGCTCGCCAGGCGCGCAGCGCTGTCCCCAGCCGACCAGGGAACGCCCCTGGCGGAAGTCCCCTACTCGCTGCGGCACGCCTGCGTGTCCCTGTGGCTCATGGCCGGCGTCGATCCGGTGGAGGTCGCCCGCCGCGCCGGCCACAGCGTCACCGTGCTCTACCGGTTTTACGCAAAGGTCATCAAGGGACGGCAGGACCAGGACAACGCCCGGATCGCACGCGCCCTGACCGGGGACGACGCCGAACATCACGACGGAACGTAGTCGGCGAATCTGGCCCGTGTATGGCCCGCACGGACTGATCGGGGGCGGGATACCGGCGACGCAGAGTGAGACAGCCAACGACAGAGCGGGTCCCCCGAAGCTCGGGGCACCCGCCCTGACCTGCTCGTACTGCTAGCTGTGCGGAGGCTGTGGGATTTGAACCCACGGTGACATCGCTGCCACGACGGTTTTCAAGACCGTTCCCTTCGGCCGCTCGGGCAAGCCTCCACGCAGTGCCGGTGGACCCGGGTGGGGTCCTGGGCGTGCGGGGGACAGCTTACTGGGGGGTGTCGCCCACGCGGGAGCCGAGGGTGACGGTGGTGGTGTGGGACGTGCCGTTGCGGGTGTAGGTGATCGCGACCTTGTCCTTGGGCTGGTGCTGCCAGATCTCGCCGATCAGGGTCTCGTCGCTGTCGATGATCGTGTGGTCGAACTCGGTGATCACGTCGCCGGGCTTGAGGCCGGCCGCGGCGCCGGGGCCGCCAGCGGTGACGGCGTCGCTGGTGCCGCCGATCTTGGCGCCGTCGCCCTGATACTGGCCGTCGAGGCTGACCTGCATGACGGGGTAGACCGGCCGGCCGGTCTTGATCAGCTCGTCGGCGACGCGCTTGGCCTGGTTGATCGGGATGGCGAAGCCGAGGCCGACGCTGCCGCCCTGGGTGCCGGGCTGGGCGGTGCCGCCGGGCTGGATGGCGGAGTTGATGCCGATGACGGCACCGTTGGCGTTCAGCAGCGGGCCGCCGGAGTTGCCCGGGTTGATGGAGGCGTCGGTCTGGATGGCGCTCATGTAGGAGGCCGCGGCCCCCTGGCCGTCGCTGGAGGCGACGGGGCGGTGGACGGCGCTGACGATGCCGGTGGTCACGGTGCCGGACAGGCCGAAGGGGGCGCCGATGGCGATGGTGGCGTCGCCGACCGCTGCCTGGTCGGAATTGCCGAGGGGCAGCGGGGTGAGCGTGACGCCGGAGGCGTTCTTCAGCTTGACCACTGCCACGTCGTAGCCCTGGGCGCGGCCCACTACCGAGGCGTCGTACGTCTTGCCGTTGGAGAAGGTGACGGTGAGCTTGCCGCCGTCGGCGGCGGGGGCGACGACGTGGTTGTTGGTGAGGATGTGGCCCTGGGTGTCGTAGACGAAACCGGTGCCGGTGCCGCTCTCCTGGCTGCCGCTGGCCTTGATGGTGACGACGCGGGGCAACGCCCTGCTGGCGATGCCGGCCACCGAGGTGGGCGCGCGGTTGGGCGCCTTCTGGCTGCCCGTGTCGGAGACGGTGGTGGAGGACGTGGCGTTGTTGTCGTCGTTGTGCTCGGCCGCCCAGTAGCCGATGCCGCCGCCGACTCCGCCGGCGACGAGTGCCGCCACCAGGACCGCGGCGACCAGGCCGCCGACACCGCGGCGCTTGCGGCCGTCGTCCGACGGCCCGGGCACGGGCGCGCCCCACACCGGGCCCTCGGAACCGCCGCCGCCGTAGCCGGGCTGGGTCTGCGGGTGCTGCCCGCCGGCGGCGTACGCCGGGGTGGCCGGTACGGCGTAGGGGTCCTTCGGGGGCTGCTCCTGGCCCTGGCCGTACGGGGAGGGCTGCTCGGCTCCGTACGCCGGCTGCTGGGCGTACGCCTGCGTCTGGGCCGGTACGACCGGCGCGGCCTGCGGGGCGTCGTCCGGTGCGGGCTGCTGCGGCGGCACGGGGGCGTCGTACGCGGCCGGCTTCGGCGTCCCGTACCCGCCGTGCCCGTACGGCGCCGCGGCAGGCACCGGCGGCGCCGGCGGCTGCGCGGGCGACGGGAACTGCTGGGTGAGCGCGGACGGAGGCGGACCGTACGGGGACGGCGGCCCCACCGGCGGCGGGGCCTGCGCGGGAAGAACCTCGGTCCGGGGCGCATCGGCGGTGGGCGCGGCGGGCGTGTCGTGTGCGGCAGGCGCCGGCGCGGCCGCCGGAGGAACGGGGGCCTGCGCCGCCGAGGCACCGTCGGGCGCGGAACCGTCGTGCGCGGTCGCTGCCGACTCCGCAGCCGGGACGGATCCGGCTTCGTTCTCGGTGCTCACAGCGTTTCTCCTCGGGTCAAAGCAGGGTGGGGGCTGAACACAGCATTTCCCACGGCGTGTCGGACCGCCGTAAGCGGTAGCTGTGCATGTTCATGGCGCGTGCGCGGGGCCGGTTCGCGTGGCCGCCGGCGAGGCGGTGGCACCATGAACCGGTGACACATGCGCGCGCGGTCCCGGAGGCGTACCCGGTCGGGCGACCTGTCCAGGTCGTCGCCCATCGGGGTGCCTCCGAGGATGTACCAGAACATACGCTCGCCGCGTACCGGAAAGCCATCGAGGACGGCGCCGACGCCCTGGAGTGCGACATCCGGCTGACCGCGGACGGCGAGCTGGTCTGCGTGCACGACTGGCGGGTGAACCGGACGTCCAACGGCCGCGGCGCCGTCTCCTCGCTGGAGCTGGCCGACCTGGCGGCGCTCGACTTCGGCTCGTGGAAGGGGCAGAACGCCGACCCGGAGACGCCCGAGCGCTACGACCTCGCCGAGCGGAGCCGGGTCCTCACCTTGCGGCGGCTGCTCGAACTGGTCGCCGACACCGACCGGCGGGTGGAGCTGGCGATCGAGACCAAGCACCCGACGCGCTGGGCGGGGCAGGTGGAGGAGCGGCTGATCGACCTGCTGCACCGCTTCGGCCTCGACCGGCCCGCGCCGCCCGGTGAGACCTCCCAGGTGCGGGTGATGAGTTTCTCCTCCCGCTCCCTGCGCCGGGTGCGGCTGGCGGCGCCGGCGCTGCCGACCGTGTATCTGATGCAGTACGTGTCGCCGCGGCACCGGGACGGCCGGCTGCCCGCCGGAGTGCGCATCGCCGGACCGAGCATGCGCATTGTGCGGGCGAATCCCGGCTATGTGGCGCGTTTGCATCGGGCCGGAAACCGCGTTCATGTGTGGACGGTGGACGAGGCGGCCGACGTGGAGCTTTGCGCACGGCTCGGGGTGGACGCGATCATCACCAACCGGCCGCGGCAGGTGCTGGCCCAGCTGAGCGGCCTGGACGGGTCCGGCCGCTGACATTGCCGCGCGGCCTGCGCGGGCGTCGCATGCCCCGGGCATACGTACACGACGTACAGGCGCCCGGCGCGCGTACGGAGTGCGCCAACAGATCGTGGTTGGTCTGTTTCCGGTCGAGTTCAAGGGGGCATCCATCCCGTGGCGTGAGGTGAAGGAGGTCACGGGGGTGTCGTTGATGGTCGCGCAGGAGGTGCCGACGTCCTCGACCATGTCCCTGCCTCATGGTCCGACCGGCGTCGCGGAAGCCCGCAGGCGCATGCGCAGGGATCTGCACGCGCAGGACGTGCCGGACACGGTGGTCGACGACGCGGTGCTGATCCTCTCCGAACTGCTCAGCAATTCCTGTCGGCACGCCCGGCCGCTCGGCGAGGCGGGCGACGCGTTTTCCGGCGCAATGTACGAGGCCGTCTCCGGCACGGCAGCCGCGGGCGGCTCGGGCCCGCACCGCCCCGGGCAGGAGCACGGCATACGTGCCGGGTGGGCCATCGGGACGGACGGCCTGCTCAAGGTCGAGGTCACCGACGGCGGCGGCCCCACCAGGCCACGTCCTGCCAGCCCCTCGCTGACCGCACACGGCGGCCGGGGGCTCGGCATCGTGGGCAACCTGGCGTTGCGCTGGGGCGTACGGGACGACGCCCCGGGCGAGGTCACCGTCTGGGCGCTGCTCGCCGTCCGCGGCCGGCACGCCCGCCGCGACGACCTCGGCGTCGGGAACACGGGCATCGGCCTGCCCCGCGGCATCCCGCTGGACCTCCCGCTGGACCTGGCCGAGTCGCTGGACGACCTCAGCTGAGCCGATACAGCCCCGCGGCCCGAGGCGCAGGGCGCAGGGCGGGGCAATGTACGCGGCCGCGGCTGAGACGTGGATACGGTCGCAGGCCGTATGCGCACGACCGCCCGTCGTGGTCCGGCGGTAGGGCCGCCGGGCGCTAGGCTCGCGGACCGGAATACCGCCGCAACGGGAGAGACCGAGCCATGGCCAAGAAGCGCGCGACCGCCACCAGGAACAAGGGGGCCGCACAGGCCGCCAGGACCGCGGAGGGAGCAGCCGTGCCGGTGGTCGGTGCGCGCGAACCCTGTCCGTGCGGCTCAGGCCGCCGCTACAAGGCCTGCCACGGCCGCGAGGCGGCGCACGCGGTGACCGAACTGGTCCGCCGCCCGTTCGAGGGCCTGCCCGGCGAGTGCGACTGGGTGGCGCTGCGCGAGCTGGTGCCGGCCGCGACCGTGCCGCTCACGCTGAAGGAGAAGCTGCCCGAGGGAGTGCCCTCGGTCACCCTCGGCACGGTCCTGCCGATGGCGTGGCCCGGGCTGCGGCGCGACACCGGCGCGGTCCTGCTCGGCCTGCAGAGCGACACCGCCTCCGGCGACATCAGCCGCGACCTCGCCGACACCCTGACCCGGGCGCTCACCGCGGAACCGGGCAACCCGGTGGAGGGCCGCAGGCCCGCGCCCGACGGGCCGCGACTGCAGGACCTGCTCGACCTCGACGCGCCCTTCGTGCCCGAGGTGCACAGCGGCTTCGAATACTGGCTGGAGGACGCCGAGGCCGCGACGGGCGAGGTGGCCGCGTCGCTGGAGCGCGCCAACCAGGCCGCCATCCCGACGGTGCGGCTGACCGGGGTGGACGCGGCCTACTGGTGCGAGACGCCGGAGAAGAACCACCTGCGCTGGGTCATGCCACACCCCGAGGAGGCGCTGCTGGACGCGATGGCGCGGCTGCACGCTGCCGGTGCGTCCTCGCTCGGCGAGGGGACCCGGCTGGTCGGCTCCTTCCGCGCGCACGGGCTGACGGTGCCGGTGTGGGACCTGCCGGTGGGCATGGGCGCGGACGAGGTCGAGAAGCCGGCGGCCGCGTTCGGCGAGCGGCTGGCCGAGACGCTGGGCCGCGGCGAGCCGCTGACCGCGGAGGAGCGACGGGCCAGGAGCGGCTTCACGAACCGGCAGATCACGCTCAGCTGAGCGACCGCCAGCCGGTGTCCGCCGGCTGGACCACAGCAGGCGGGCAACCGCGGCCGGGCAACTGCGAGCGGACGGCTCGTGGCCTCGGTCGCGCCCCGCGGCAGGCAGTTCGCTCGACCGGAAAGATCCGACTGAGCGGTCGGTCAGTGATTCCGGTCACAACTCCCCTGGAATCCAGAGGATTCGGCGGGCCCGTCCCGCCGGGGAATTTGCGATCGGACGAAGTCTTGTTACCGTTTATTCAGCCCGGTCGCTGATGCATCCCCCGTCGTCAGCGACCGGGTTTTGCATGTCCGGGCACCGCCTCCGGACACCGCCCCCGAGCGCCCCGGTCGGGCTCCGCGGACCGGCGGCCTCAGTCGCCGTCGACCGCACCGGACGGGCCCTCCGGATCCACGTCCGGCGTGCGGTGCGACGCGCTGTGGCCCGCGTTGCCGCGATGGGCGCCGTCGTGCGGGCCCGCGGTCGCCGCGGCGAGCGGGAGCACCACGGCGAGCGCGGCGACACTGGCGGCGGCGATCAGACGCAACCGGTTGCCGGTCTCCTGCGCCGGCTGCTGCGATGCCATGTGACGCTCCCCTGTGTGTCGATGGCGGAAATAGCGGAATACGCTGATCCGAACATAGCGGGCCGGATCATGACATCCGGCCCCTCCGCCCCACCCGTCGCCGCTCCTGCGGCCACTCGCGGACGAGGGCTACCCGAACGGGTGAGTGCGGGGTGCACGTCCGTTCGTACGAGCAGGCATCGACCGTACGCCGCACCGCGTGCGTAACGCGTAAGCCCGCGCGCACAGATCGGCGCAGGTGGCACGGGAAACGGCGGCGGGGTGGTAGCGCGTGGCAATGTGCCACGCGCTACCACCCCGCCGCCGTTCGAGCCGGTCAGAACGTCAGCCGGTCGCCGTCCGGCGCCGTGCGGCCGGCCCGGACCAGTGCGTCCACCAGACCGCCGATCGGTGGCAGCCAGGGTGCCGAACCACCGGTCCGCTCGTCCGGCAGCGGCGGCCGCACCCAGCGCAACTGCCCGGCGCTGCTGCTCGACGGCGGCAGCACCACGTAGCCGCCGTCGCCGTGGTAACGCAGCGACGTGGGCACCCACTCGTGACTGTCGAGCAGTTCGCCCAGTTCGGCGAGCGAGTAGGGAGCGACCAGCAGGAGATAGCGGGTGGGGGTGGCGACCACAGGGCCGAGCCGCACCCCGAGGCCTTCCATCGCTTCCAGCGCCCGTGCGCCCGCAACCGCGGGCAGGCTCGCCGCGGACACCCGGTCGCCGGTGGCGAGCACCACCGGCGCGTCGGGCCTGCGGGTCCACCAGGAGCGCACCATCCGCGGGTCGCGGGTCGCGGCCAGCAGTTCGGGGTCGAGCGGGTGCGCCCCGGGCACCGGGCAGTTGGGGCGCGCGCAGGCGCAGGGCTGCGCTCCTGCCGCCCGCCAACTGCCGCGGCTGTCGAACCCGACTCCGGGCACGACTCGCCATTGCCACTGTTCGGCGTAAGTGAGCGCCGCGTTGAGCAACGCGGTCCGCTCCTTTCGCTGGAGTGAGAGCTTGCGTCGCCTTCCGAGGATCTCGCGCATCAGCGCTCGTTCCTTTCCGTTAACGCCCAGGGATCTGCCCATTACAGAACGTAACTTGTCGAGCACACCGCTTACGAGGCAGCACATCACGCCGCCAGCCGAGCGTGGAACGTAGCGGAGGGTAGCGCGCATATGGCGCTTGTCTGTTCATGGTGCCCTGATCGTGACCCACTGTTCGTGGGGCACGTCGGGCCCAGCACCCCTCACCACTCGGGGTTGGGTCGGCCGTCAACTGATTACGTACTTACGACGCTTGAGCCAGACATCGGGTTCCTACCCATCGCCCGCAATATGACGCGCTGTTGGCTGGGATCAGTCGACAGCGCGCATAGGACGGGGGTAGCTGTTTTCAGCCAACGTATTGCGTCGAGGGTGTCCACCGCAAGGACTCCGACACCACTCTCTGTACCAGGACAATCCTGGACATGCCCACGAGGAGGCGTGTAGAAGTGGGTTCCTTGATAGCGGCGCAGCACACATGGGGGTTTGCGATGCTAATCATGCAGGTGCTCCGCGCACTGCGAACGAAAAGCGCTGATTGCCCCACCCGCTGGCCGCTGGCCGGAAGTTCCCGGCCATGAACCCGGCCCACGTCAGAAAAGTGGCCGGAAGCGAGCCACTCAGGCCCGCCGCGGCGCATACTCCGGCTGCGCCTGCCGCCACCGTGCCCTCCTCCGCTGCCGTCCTCGCGGCCGCGCCCTCCCCACCCGTCCCGCCGGCCTCACCCGTACCGGCGGCCCTACCGGCTCCGGCGCTGCCGGAGCGCGGCTCGCCCGAGCACTCGCTGGCCGTGCAGGACCGCCTCGCGTCCTGGGTCTGCGACCTGTCCCTGTTGCACGAACTGACCGAACGGCTGGCTCGTACCGCGCTGCTCGACGACACGCTGCGTGAGGTCGTGCAGGCCGGGGCCACCCTGGTCGGCGCCCGACGTGGCCTGATCGCGCTCGCGCCCGCCGACGGCCTCGGCCCCGACACCACAGTGGGCCTCGGTCTCGCCCACGGGGATCTGGGCGCGCTGGAGACCGTGGCGTTCGGCCGCGGCCCGGTCGGCGCCGACGAGGCCGTACACGCCGACCTGCGGCACGGCGGGCGGCCGGACGCCCGGCATCGCGAGGTCGCCGCACAGCTCGGCCTCGGCGCCGCCTACGGTCTCGCGCTCACCGCGAACGGCACCGGATTCTCACCTCGCGTCGACGACTTCTCCACAAACAGCGCCGACTCGTCCACGGGCCTGGACGCCCTTTCCACGGCCCTTCCTGACTCCCCCGCAGACTTTTCTGACACCTCCACAGGTTTTCCCCACGCCTCCACGGATTTCCGCGACTCCTCCACACTCCTCGGCGCGTACTCCACCCCCGCCACGAGCCGGCTGGGCAGCGTCGTCTGGTTCTACGACGAGGCCGCGGAACCCACCGACCGGCAGCGCCGGCTGACCGGCCTCTACCTGCGGATGGCCGGTGAGCACATCGCCCGCGGCCTGGAGCTGGCCCGGGTGCGCCGGGCGGTTGCCGAGCTGGCCGCGCAGACGCTGCCCGCCCGGCTGCCGCGCGTCCCCGGCGTGCGGATGGCCGTACGCCACCGCACCGGACCGCGCGGCGGCGGCGACTGGTACGACGCCCTGCCACTGCCCGAGGGTGCGCTCGGCCTGGCCGTGGGCGGGGTGACGGGAGCGGGTCCGGGCGCGGTGGCGGCGATGGGCCGGCTGCGGGCGTCCCTGCGGGCGTACGCGGTAATAGAGGGCGAGGATCCGGTCGCGGTGCTCTCCGACCTCGAACTGCTGCTCAGACTGACCGAGCCGGGGCGCTCCGCGACCGCGCTCTTCGGTCATGTGTGCGCGCCGCTGCCGCCCGGCGGGCGCAAGGTGACGCTGGCGGGCGCCGGGCACTGCCCGCCGCTGCTGGTCGGCGACCACCGCTGCGAATACGTCGAGACCTCGCTGTCCGCGCCGCTGAACATGCTCAGCTGCTGGGAGGCGCCCAGCGTCGAGCTGCACGTACGGTCCGGCGAGAGCCTGGTGCTCTACACCGACGGGCTGCTGCACCGGACCGGCGAGTCCGCCGACCGGGCCCTCGCCCGGGTCCACGCGGTCGCCCAGAGCGCGCCCGCGCCCGTACGCGAGGACCCGGGGCTGCTGGCCGACCACCTCCTGCACAGCGTGCTGCCCGACGGTCTGGACGCGACGGGGGGCGAGGAGGACCTGGTGCTGCTGGTGGCCCGTTTCGACTGACCCGCCGCCCGCCTACGATGGACGAACGGGTTCATCAGGAGGAGGCAGGGAAGTGGCGCAGGCCGACCAGCAGCAGGGCGCGACCGGGGAAGAGCAGCGCGCGGCGCAGGACAGGGCGGCGGAGGACGCGCAGGGCGCCGCCCAGGACAAGCCGATCAAGCAGCGCAAGAACGGCCTCTACCCGGCGGTGTCCGACGAGCTGGCCGCCGCGATGAAGACGGGCTGGGCGGACACCGAGATGCACGGCCTGACGCCCATCGCGCAGGCCGGCTACACCGCGGCCCGCCGCGCCGCGGTCTCCGCGCGCTTCCCCGGCGAGCGGATCGTCGTCCCCGCGGGCAAGCTGCGGACGCGGTCCAACGACACCGAGTACCCCTTCAGGGCCGCCACCGAATACGTGCACCTCACCGGCGACCAAACGCAGGACGCGGTCCTGGTGCTCGAACCGCTGGCGGACGGCGGGCACGAGGCGACGGCGTATCTGCTGCCGCGCTCGAACCGGGAGAACGGCGAGTTCTGGCTCGACGGCCAGGGCGAGCTGTGGGTCGGCCGCCGGCACAGCCTGGCCGAGGCCGAGCAGCTGCTCGGGCTGCCGTGCCGCGACGTGCGCAAGGCGCCGGCGGACCTGCGCGAGGCCACCGGCCCGGTCCGGGTAGTCCGCGGCCACGACACGGGCATCGAGGCCGCGCTCACCGACAAGGTGACGGCCGAGCGGGACGCGGAGCTGACCGCCTTCCTCTCCGAGCTGCGGGCGGTCAAGGACGACTTCGAGATCGCCGAGCTGGAGAAGGCCTGCGCCTCGACCGCGCGCGGCTTCGAGGACGTCGTCAAGGTGCTGGACAAGGCCGAGGCCACCTCGGAGCGCTATATCGAAGGCACGTTCTTCCTGCGCGCCCGGGTCGAGGGCAACGACGTCGGCTACGGCTCGATCTGCGCCTCGGGGCCGCACGCCACCACCCTGCACTGGGTCCGCAACGACGGCCCGGTCCGCTCCGGCGACCTGCTGCTGCTCGACGCGGGCGTCGAGACCCGCTCCCTCTACACCGCGGACGTCACCCGTACGCTGCCGGTCAGCGGGCGCTTCACGCCCCTTCAGCGGCAGGTCTACGACGCCGTCCACGCGGCGCAGCAGGCGGGCATCGACGCGGTCAAGCCGGGCGCCGCCTACCGCGACTTCCACGAGGCCGCGCAGCGCGTGCTGGCCGAGCACCTCGTCGAGTGGGGCCTGATCGACGGCCCCGTCGATCGGGTGCTCCAACTGGGGCTGCAGCGCCGCTGGACCCTGCACGGCACCGGGCACATGCTCGGCCTCGACGTCCACGACTGCGCGCACGCGCGGACCGAGGCGTACGTGGACTGCACCCTGGAGCCCGGCATGGTCCTCACCGTCGAGCCCGGGCTGTACTTCCAGGCCGACGACCTGACCGTGCCGCAGCAATACCGCGGCATCGGGGTGCGCATCGAGGACGACATCCTCGTGACGTCCGACGGCAGCCGCAATCTGTCCGGGGCGCTGCCGCGCGGCGCGGACGAGGTCGAGGCGTGGATGGCGGCCCTGCGGGGCTGACCGTCCGCGCGGCCCGGCGCCGTCGAAGGCGTCAGGACGCCTTCAGCAGCGCGTCGTCACGCCACTTCAGCACCTTGTCGAAGGACACGACCGTGCCGTGCCCCGGCCGGTCGTGGAAGCGCACATGGTCCACCAGCGCCTCGATCAGGAAGAGTCCGCGCCCGTGCTCGGCATACTGGCCCCGGTGGGTCAGCGGCCGGGCCGGGTGCAGGACCCAGTCGGGTTTTCTGTCGAATTCGGACGTTCGGTCGAACTCGGAAGTGCGGTCGCGGGATGAACCCGGCCCGGAGTCGGCGACCTCGATCCGGCAGCAGTCACCGTCGATCAGGGCGGTGACGCAGTAACCGGTCGCCGATCCGGCGTGTTCCACGGCGTTAGCGCACGCCTCGGACAGGGCCACCGAGAGATCGAAGGAGATGTCGGGGTCGACCCCGGCGGTCTCCATGGTCCCCAGCAGAAGTCTCCGGGCGAGCGGGACGCTCGCAGCCTCGCGCCGCAAATGGAGGGACCACCAGATGCTCATGCTCCAGCCTCCTGGCTGCGGCTCGACATACGGATACGTATTGCCGCGAAGAGCACTTCGTAAGCGTGGGGTTGACGTGATCCCGCTCATTCGGCGGATGCGTGCGCCCGGCGTACGGGTGTAAGGAATCAGCCGGACACACCACCGCGAGCCGGACACCCCCCTGTTCCGTGCCCGTGCCCGCGGTGAGAAGATGACGGCCGCCATGGCTTCCCCCGCCACCGCCGCGCGCGCAGGCGCCGGCATGAGACTGCTGCGGGCCGCGGTGTTCACCGCGGTCTGCGTCGTGCTGGCCGCAGCCGGGCACACACTGGCCTCGGGCACCGCGGTGCCGGTGTGGTCGCTGGTGCTCGGATGGGTGGCGGTCTTCGCCGTCGTCGCACCGCTGGCGGGCCGTGAGCGGACGCTGCCGGGCATCGCCGCCGTCCTCGCGGCGGGCCAGCTCGCCCTGCACACGGTCTTCGGTGCGGGTCAGATGTGCGCCACGCAGTCACTCACTCCTTCGAGTGACCACGGTGGCGGCCTGTTGTCGATCGCCGCCCGGCTGGTGTGCGGCAGCCCGGGACCGCGGCTCACCGCCCAGTCGGCCCGGCAGACCCTCATCAACGCGGGCATCGACCCGAACGGCCCGCTGTCGATGCCGGACATGCCCGGCATGGCACCCCGGGCCGGCGGCGGCACGCACCTCGCGATGTCGTCCCTGCCGATGTGCTCGCTGCCGATGGTGCTCGGCCACCTGCTGGCCGCCGTGGTGGCGGGCTGGCTGCTGCGCCGGGGCGAGGCCGCGCTGTGGCGGCTGACCCGGCTGTCCGTACGGGGCGCGGCGGGGCTTGCCGTGCTCAGCCCAGCGGTCCTCTGCCGGGCCCACGCGCTGCTCTCCGCCCTCGCCGCCGCGGTGCTCGCGGTCCGGCCCCGCGGCGTACGGCGTACGGGTGACGCGGAAGGCCCCGGCTACCGCACGGTTCTGCTGCGGCACTCCCTGGCCCGGCGCGGGCCACCGGTGGCGCCGGCGGCCTGACGCGGCGTCCGCTCCTCCCCTTCACCGGGGTGAGTCGGCGACGGTCGCGCGGGTCGCTCCTGCCGCGACCGGCACAGGAGTGCACTGTGTGGCGTACCCGCTTGTCCGTACGGAATCCCGTGGCCCATTGCCGCGGCGAAGACCACCGCATACGGACGCGTGTCCCACGACCGCACCCTTGTGCAGGCGGCGCGGCCCGCATCATGCCACCGTCCGCACCTCTCACCGTGGAGAACCCCTGCCATGACCAGTTCACGCACGTCACGCCTGCGCAGCCGCGCCGCCGCCGTCGCGGCGCTCGCCGGTGCCACCGTCCTGCTGGCCGCCGTACCGGCCTTCGCCCATGTCACCGTGCAGCCGAACACCGCCGCCAAGGGCGGCTACACCACGGTCGCCTTCAAGGTGCCCAACGAGCAGGACAGCGCGTCGACCGTCAAGATCGAGGTCAGCCTGCCGACCGACCACCCGATCGCGTCGGTGTCGCTGCAGCCGGTTCCCGGCTGGACCGCGCAGGTGACGACGTCGAAGCTGGCCACCCCGCTGAAGACCGACGACGGCACCGTCGACCAGGCCGTCACGAAGATCACCTGGACCGGCGGGAAGATCGAGCCGGGACAATTCCAGCAGTTCCCCGTCTCGTTCGGGCCGCTGCCCTCCGACGCCGACGCGCTGTCGTTCAAGACGCTGCAGACGTACAGCAACGGCGAGGTCGTGCGCTGGATCGAGATCCCCCAGGCCGGGCAGGCCGAGCCGCAGAATCCCGCGCCGACCCTGAAGCTGACCGCCGCCGCTGACGACGGCGCGGCCACCGCCACCGCCACGGGCACTCCCGCGCCGGCCCCCGCCTCGGACAGCAAGGGCACCGCGCAGGCCTCCTCGGGCGGCAGCGACAGCGACGGCACCGCGCGCGCCCTCGGCGTCGCCGGGATCGTCATCGGCGCGGCAGGCGTCGGCTTCGGTGTCTTCGCCGGGCGGCGCCGCACCGCCGCGCAGGGCGGCACGGACGGCGGCAGCGCCGCCTGACGCCACGGGGCCCGCACCGGGCCTTCACGCCGGGCGGCCGCGGTCCGCACGACCGCGCTCCGCGGCCGCCCGGCCCCCTCTCATCGCACTTTGAGGACTACCTTCATGCGTACCACCATCAAGGCCGGCGCCATCGCGGTCGCCGCAGCCTGCGCCCTCCTGCTGACCGGCTGCGGCAGCTCCTCGGGCGGCTCCGACGGAACCTCTGCCGCCGGCACCCTGGCGGAGGTGAACGGGGGCAGCGACCAGCCGGGCACGCTGCTCGACACGCCCTTCACCAAGCCGCAGCTCCGGCTCACCGACAACCACGGCAAGCCGTTCGACCTGGTCAAGCAGACCGCCGGCCATCCCACGCTGCTCTTCTTCGGCTACACCCACTGCCCCGACGTCTGCCCGACCACCATGAGCGACCTGGCACTGGCCAAGGCCAAGCTGCCCAAGGCCGACCAGGACAAGCTGCGGGTCGTCTTCGTCAGCTCCGACCCCGAGCGCGACACCCCCGCCCGGCTGACCGAGTGGCTCGGCGCGATGGACAAGAGCTTCATCGGCCTGACCGGCGACTTCACCGCCATCCAGACCGCGGCCAGGTCGGTGGGCGTCGGCATCGAGGCGCCGGTCAGGGAGAAGGACGGCAGCATCACCGTCACCCATGGCGCCGAGGTACTGGCCTTCTGGCCGAAGGACGACAAGGCGCACGTGCTGTACATGTCCGGGACCACGGCCGAGCAGTTCGCCCACGACCTGCCGAAGATCATCAGGAGTGAGGCGCCGTGAGGCGCCGGCGTGCACTGCTGGGCGCACTGGGCGGCGCCCTTGCCGTGGCCGCGGCGAGCGGCGCCGCCGCGGGACTCGCCGGGCACGGCTCGGGCGCCGGCTCCGGGAGCCCGGCCAGGTTGGCGGTGAGCGGGGGATACATACCGCGTCCCTTGCTGACCGACGAAGCCGCCGCATATGTGACGGTTACCAACAGCGGCGATACGGACGCACAATTGACGTCGGTGACCACGCCGCTGGCCGCTCATGTCACCCTGCACACGACAACCGGCACCACCATGCGCCAGGTGACCGCGCTGACCGTGCCGGCGGGCGGCCGGCTCACCCTCGGCACCGGCGGCGACCACCTGATGCTGGAAACCCTCACCCACATGCCCTTGGTGGGCGAGCGGATCACCCTACGGCTCCACTTCACCCACGCCACGCCCGCCACGGTCACGATCACCGTGCCCGTGCGGCCGACGACGTATCACCCGAGGGGCTGAGCGAAGGATGAACAGACGGCTGTACGTGCCGGCGCGCGAGCGGGCGTCCGCGGCAATGTCCGCACGGGTCGGTGGCACGCGCGGGCAGAGGCGTGGTCCCTTGCGCAGGCTGGCGGCGGTCGTGGCGGCCTGCTGCGCGCTGTTCGCGGTGCTGCTGGCCACGGCGGCACCCGCGTCCGCGCACGCGGCGCTGATCCGTACCGACCCGGCGGACGGCTCCGTGGTGCAGACCGCGCCGCAGCAGGTGGTGCTCACCTTCTCCGAGGGCGTGCTGCTGTCCGCCGACTCGCTGCGAGTGCTCGACCCGGCCGGTGCGAACGTGGCAACGGGCGTGCCCGGCCACGCCGCGGGCAAGGACTCCGGGTCCACCGCGACGGTCGCGCTGCGCACCGGGCTCGGCAACGGCACGTACACCGTCGCCTGGAAGGCCGTCTCCCAGGACAGCCACCCGGTCGCCGGCGCCTTCACCTTCTCGGTCGGCGCACCCTCGCGGACCACCGTCGACCTGTCGGACCAGGCCGCGCTCGGCGGCGGCGCCGCGAGCACCCTCTACGGCGTCGCCCGCTACTTCGCCTACGGCGGCTTCGCGCTGCTCGTCGGCGGCTGCGTCTTCCTGTCCGTGTGCTGGCCCCGTGGCGCCCTGCTGCGACCTCTCCAGCGGCTCGTCGCCGGCGGCTGGGCCACCCTCGTCGCGGCGACCATCGCGCTGATCATGCTGCGCGGCCCCTACGTCAACGGCAGCGGGCTCGGCGACGCCTTCGACCTGAGCGTGATGCGTACCCAACTGGAGACCCGGCCGGGCGCCGCCCTGGTCTCCCGGCTGCTGCTGCTCGCCGCCGCGGCGGTCTTCCTCGCCGTGCTCTTCGGCAGCTACGCCAAACGGGACGACCCGGAGGAACGCGCGGACCTGGCGTGGGGCCTGGGGATCGGCGGCACCGTCGTCGCCGTCGGCATCGCCGCGACCTGGGCCATGGCCGAGCACGCCTCGGTCGGCATCCAGCGCAGGCTGGCGATGCCGATCGACGTGGTCCATCTGCTGTCCATGGCGGTCTGGCTCGGCGGCCTCATCACCCTGCTGACCGCGCTCAGCGCGCCGTCCAGCGCCGGCACGGTCGAACGCGCCGCCGTACGCCGCTTCTCCGCCATCGCCCTGACCGCGGTCACCACGCTGGTCTGCACCGGCACCTACCAGGCATGGCGGCAGATCGGCACCTGGCGCGCCTTCACCGACACCTCCTACGGCCGACTGCTGCTGATCAAGATCGGGCTGGTGTGCACGCTGGTCTGCATCGCCTGGTTCTCGCGCAAATGGACGCAGTCCATCGGCGAGCCCGCGGCCATGGCCGCGGGCTCGGCCGGGAAGGTCGGCCGGCAGACGACCCGTCAGACCGTCAGGGCAGCCGCCGGCGGATCGGACGCGGCCGACGGAACGGGCACGCAGGAACCGGGCGAGGACAGCGCGGGCGAACCGGGCACCGCCGAGGATTCCGAGTCGGCCCCGGGAGCCGGAGCGACCACCGGTACGGGGGCGCCCTCCGGCGTGGCGGCGTCCTCCGGTACTGACCGCGCCGCGGTCGATCCGCGGCGGATGGCACAGTTGCGCAGGCAGCAGGCCGCCCGCACGGCCGCGCGGGAGAAGAAGGTCAGGGACTCCGACCCCGCCAGGGTCGCCCTGCGCCGTTCGGTGCTGGCCGAGGTCGGCGTCGCCGTGGTCCTGCTCACCATCACCACGATGCTGACCGGCAGCCAGCCGGGCCGGGCCGCGGAGGAGCAGAAGGCGCTGGCGTCCGCTCCCGCCGCCCCAGGCGCGTCCGCCCCGGCGACCGGCGCGTCGCAGGACGCCGACCTGCGCATCCCCTTCGACACCGGTGGCCCCGATGGCAAGGGCACCGCGGACCTGATCCTGTCGCCGGCGCGGGCGGGCACCGCTGCCTCGGTGCACCTGGAGTTGACCGACGCGGCCGGGCTGCCGGTCAAGGCGCCGGAAGTGCGGCTGGCCTTCACCCTTCCGGCCCAGCACCTCGGCCCGCTCCCCGCCAAGGTCAGCGCCTTCGGCGCCGGACACTGGATCGCGTCGAACGTGACGCTGCCGCTGGCCGGCAACTGGCAGGTGGCGTTGACCGTCCGCACCTCCGACATCGACGAGGTGACGGTGACAAGGAACGTGCAGATCACATCGTGAGCGAGCAGCGGGTATGAGCAAGGCAGCAAGGATCGCGGGGCGCAGGGGCGGCTCGGCAATGGACGGCCGGGAAGCGGGCGACGCGGCAATGGGCGACGCCGTGGGAATGGGCGACGTCATGGGAAGGGACGGCGTGGGAAAGGACGGCGCCGTCCCGGCTCGGCAAGAGTCCGCGCCGATCAGCCGGCGGCGGCTGCTCGGCACCGCGGGTGCTGCGGGTGCTGCGGGGGCTGCCGGCCTGATCGCCGGCGGCGCCGCCGGAGCAGGTGTGGCGGCGGCGGTGGACGCGGAGCCGACCGCGCTGGCCACGGTCGGCTCGGCGCACATCCCCTTCGAGGGCGCCCGGCAGGCGGGCATCGTGCAGCCCGCGCAGGCACGCGGCCACCTGGTGGCCTTCGACCTCGTGGCGGGAGCCGACCGCAAGGCCGCGGCCGGCCTGATGCGGCGCTGGTCCGACGCGGTGCGCACGATGACGGCGGCGGACCGGCCGGCGGCGCCCGCGGCGTATGACGACCAGGTCGCGTACGACGCCGGTCCCTCCTCCCTGACGGTCACCTTCGGCTTCGGCCGCAGCTTCTTCGGGCGGACCGGCCTCGGCGCCGCGCTGCCGGAGGCGCTGGCACCGCTGCCGGACTTCCCGGGTGACCGGCTGGACGCCGGCCGCAGCAACGGCGACCTGTGGGTGCAGGTCGGCGCGGACGACGCCCTGGTCGCCTTCCACGCGCTGCGGGTGCTGCAGAAGGTGGCCCGCGACACGGCGTCGCTGCGCTGGCAGATGAGCGGCTTCAACCGCACACCGGGCGCGACCCCGCACCCGATGACCGGCCGCAACCTGATGGGGCAGATCGACGGCACGAACAATCCCAAGCCCGCCGACCCCGACTTCGAGCGGCGGATCTTCGTACCGGCGAAAGGGTCGCCCGAGTGGATGGCGGGCGGGTCCTATGCGGTGGTGCGCCGGATCCGGATGCTGCTCGACGACTGGGACCACCTGCCAGTGGCACGCCAGGAGAAGGTGATCGGGCGGCGCAAGTCCGACGGGGCGCCGCTGTCGGGCGGCACCGAATTCACCCCTGTCGACCTGGGCAAGGTCCACGCGGACGGCTCGCTCGCCATCGCGGGCGACGCGCACATCCGGGTCGCGGCCGCCGCGTCCAACGAAGGCGCCGCGATGCTGCGGCGGGCCTTCTCGTACCACGACGGCATCGGCGCCGACGGCACCCCGGACGCCGGGCTGCTCTTCGTGGCCTGGCAGGCCGACCCGCTGAAGGGCTTCGTGCCGGTGCAGCGCAAGCTCGACGGCGGCGACGGCCTGTCCCGCTTCCTGCGCCACGAGTCGAGCGGCCTGTTCGCGGTCCCGGGCGGGGCGGGTAAGGGGGAGTACGTGGGCCAGAGGTTGCTGGAGGGCTGACGCGCGAGTTCCCGGAGTGGTCGGCCGAGGAACGAGGCCGCCCGCGCAGGGAACGAGAAGGAAGACCGACCCACAACGCGTCGAGGGCAGACGCGCGAGTTCCCGGAGTGGTCGGCCGAGGAACGAGGCCGCCCGCGCAGGGAACGAGAGGGTGGAGGGAAGGGGGCGGCCCGTCGTGACCCGTACGGCGTAGGTGTGCGGGCCGTTAGGCTGACCGCATGTCCGCAGCGAGCCGCTATACGTATCTCGGTCCCGAAGGAACCTTCACGGAGGCCGCGCTGCGTTCGCTGCCGGAGGCCGCGACCCGTGAGCTGGTGCCGTCGGTGTCGGTGCCCGCCGCGCTGGACGCGGTGCGCGGAGGCGAGGCGGGCGGCGCGCTGGTGCCGATCGAGAACTCGGTGGAGGGCGGCATCACCGCCACCCTGGACGAGCTGGCCTTCGGCGAGCCGCTGATGATCTACCGCGAGGTGCTGCTGCCGATCGCGTTCGCCCTGCTCGTACGCCCCGGCACGGACCTGGCCGCGGTCAAGACGGTGACCGGGCACCCGGCAGCGCAGATCCAGGTGCGGCAGTGGCTGGCCGAGCACCTGCCCGACGCGGTGTGGGAGTCGGCGGCGTCCAATGCGGACGGTGCCAGGCTGGTGCAGGAGGGCCGTTTCGACGGCGCCTTCGCGGGGGAATTCGCGGCGCCGACGTACGGCCTGGAGGCGCTTGCCACCGAGATCCACGACGCCCAGAACGCGACGACGCGCTTCGTGCTGGTCGGCCGCCCGGCGCGGCTCGCGGCGCCGACCGGGGCCGACAAGACCTCCGCGGTCTTCTGGCTGCGCGACGACCACCCCGGCGCGCTGCTCGAACTGCTGCAGGAGTTCGCGATCCGCGGCGTCAACCTGATGCGCATCGAGTCCCGGCCGACCGGCCAGGGTCTCGGGCAGTACTGCTTCTCCGTGGACGCCGAGGGCCATCTGACCGACCGGCGGGTCGGCGAGGCGCTGATGGGTCTGCGGCGGCGGTGTCTGAACGTACGCTTCCTCGGCTCGTACCCGCGCGCCGACGAGGTGGCGGGGGCGGTGGCCCGCGGCACCGGGGACGCGGAGTTCACCGACGCCTCGGACTGGCTGAACCGGGCTCTCGACGGGCGCGGCTGAGAGCGGGCGGGCGAGCTGAGGCCCGACCGGAGAGGCGTTCTGCAGGTTCTGCACAGCTACTGACGAGTTATCCACAGGCAGGTTCCGCGACCTGTGGGTAACTGGGGACAAGTCGACAGGGGAAGCCGACCTAGTCGACAAATTGGTACACAGCCACCAGGACGTCACAGAGCGACGCAGGACACGCCTCGTCACCCCAATTCGTCCAACCCACTCGTCCGAGGGAGTATTTCTCACTCGAAAGTGAGTGTGGAGCGGGTTTTGACGGGGAATCCATGGCCGAACATCCGACCCCCGGAATGATCTCGCTCCTCCTCCACAGACCTTCCCCACACCCTGTGGACAAGTTGTGGAGATTCCGGGCCTCCCTGTGGATAACTCGGCCCGCAGGCGATGATCAACTCCAGTTCTCCACAAGTGCGATGCCTCGCGCGAGCGACGTACGCAATAGGGTTGACGAGCTATTTTTCCGCCCACTACAAGGATTTATCCGGCTTTTGGAGTGAAGCGCTCATAACGGTCATAAAGTCCCTAACTTGTCGCGTGCGGTGGCCTCGCCCCGGTAGCCTGTAGCCGTGATCGACCTTCGCCTGCTTCGTGAGGACCCCGACCGTGTGCGCGCTTCGCAGCGCGCCCGTGGAGAGGACGTCGCGCTCGTCGACTCCCTGCTCTCCGCCGACGAGCGGCGCAGGGCTTCCGGGACCCGATTCGACGAGTTGCGCTCCGAGCAGAAGCGGCTGGGCAAGCTGATCCCCAAGGCCCAGGGCGACGAGAAGGCCGAGCTGCTGCGCCGGGCCGGCGAGCTGTCGGCCGCGGTCAAGGCCGCCGACGCCGAGCAGCACCAGGCGGCCGAGGAGGCCCAGCGGCTGCTGCTGGAACTGGGCAATCTCGTCCACCCCGACGCCCCGATCGGCGGCGAGGAGGACTTCGTCGTCCTCGAGCAGCACGGCGCTCCCCGCGACTTCGCCGCCGAGGGCTTCACCCCCCGCGACCACCTGGAGCTGGGCGAAATGCTCGGCGCCATCGACACCGAGCGCGGCGCCAAAGTGTCGGGTTCGCGCTTCTACTACCTCACCGGCGTCGGCGCCCTGCTGGAGCTGGCCCTGGTCAACGCGGCGATCGCGCAGGCCACCGCGGCCGGCTTCACCCCGATGCTGACGCCGAACCTGGTCAAGCCCGCCGCCATGGCCGGCACCGGCTACCTGGGCCAGGTCGAGGATGACGTCTACCACCTCGACAAGGACGACCTCTATCTGGTCGGCACCTCCGAGGTCCCGCTGGCCGCGTACCACATGGACGAGATCATCGACGCGTCCCGGCTGCCGCTGCGCTATGCCGGCTTCTCGTCCTGCTACCGGCGCGAGGCCGGCTCGTACGGCAAGGACACCCGCGGCATCTTCCGGGTGCACCAGTTCGACAAGGTGGAGATGTTCGTCTTCACCGCTCCCGAGGAGGCCGAGGCCGAGCACCAGCGGCTGCTGGCCTGGGAGAAGCAGTGGCTGGCCGCGCTCGAACTGCCCTTCCAGGTGATCGAGCTGGCGTCCGGCGACCTGGGCTCCTCGGCGTCACGCAAGTTCGACTGCGAGGCCTGGATCCCGACCCAGGGCAAATACCGCGAGCTGACGTCCACCTCGAACACCCTGGAGTTCCAGGCCAGGCGGCTCGGGGTGCGGATGCGGGACAACGACGGCACCCGGCCGCTGGCCACGCTCAACGGCACTCTGTGCGCGGTGACGCGGACGATCGTGGCGATCCTGGAGAATCACCAGCTGCCGGACGGCTCGGTGCGGGTCCCCGAGGTGCTGCGACCGTATCTGGGCGGCCGCGACGTGCTCGAGCCAGTCGCCTCCGCCACCGCCGCCTTCTCCGCCGTCACCAAGTGAGCGGCGCCGCAGCCGGGCCCGAATCGTCCTCGCCCGCGGCGCCCGAACCCGGCGCACTGCCCTACCGCCTGATCGCCACCGACCTGGACGGGACGCTGCTGCGCAGCGACGCCACCGTCTCGCAGGGCTCGCGTGACGTGCTCGCCGCGGTCGCCGCGAAGGGGGCCGCGCACATCATCGTCACCGGCCGCTCGGTGCCGTGGACCCGTCATGTGCTGGACGACCTGGGCTACGACGGCCTCGCCGTCTGCGGGCAGGGCGCGCAGGTCTACGACGCGGCGGCGGGGCGGCTGCTGACCTCGGTCACGCTCGACCGGCAGATCGCCGCCCTGTCGCTGGCCAAGATCGAGGCCGAGGTCGGGCCGCTGGCGGTCGCCGCCAGCCGGGACGGGCTCGTGGGCGACGTGCTGATCGGCCCGGGCTACGTCTACAACCCGGAGCTGCCGGTCATACACATCACCGGCACCGACGAGCTGTGGGCGGAGCCGATCAACAAGCTCTACATACAGCACCCGGAATTGTCCGACGACGAGCTGACCCTGGTGGCCCGGGACGTGGCCGGCGACCTGGTCAGCGCCACCATGGCGGGTGCGGGCATCGTGGAGCTGCTGCCGCTCGGGCTCACCAAGGCGACCGGCCTGTCGCTGGCCGCGCGGCGGCTCGGCGTGACGGCGGCCGAGACCATCGCCTTCGGTGACATGCCCAACGACCTGCCGATGTTCGCCTGGGCCGGCTACGGCGTGGCCATGGCCAATGCGCACCCGGAGCTGAAGCAGGTCGCCGACGAGGTGACCGCGTCGAACGACGAGGACGGCATCGTGCCGGTCCTCACCCGGCTTTTCGGCCCGTTCTGACCTCTCCTGCCTCTGCAGCCCCTCCGTTCTTTCCGCCGCCGGTCCGTGATCCTTCGGGGCGGCACTGGGTGGCGGGTGTGACCGGTGTGACCGCGTGGCAGCACAGGCCGATCAGTGCTGCGGTCAGATGGCCGAGATCGGTGTAGGTGGCGCGGGCATCGGTCAGCAGCGGGTAGGCGAAGAACCCCAGGATCGCGGCCAGATACGCCCAGCGCCACGGCCGCGCCACCCGGTAGGTGAGCACCCCGACGACGCCGGCCAGCCCGTAGCTCACCCCGATGTCCACGGCGTGCGCCAGCGAGTGCGGCAGCCGGTCGTCCCGTATCCCGAAGAAGACCGCCTTCTGGCTGAGCAGCGTCGCGCCGACGTGCGCGCTGGCCGCGGTGAACAGCCAGCGCCAGGTGCCCAGCCAGCGCTCTGCCGGCGCGTGCACCAGCTCGAACAGCACCGCGTAGAAGAGGAAGCCGGACGGCGTCTCGATCCAGAAGGCGCTGCCGATCAGTACGCGGATCGGGTGACGGTGCAGCTCGACCAGATTGGTGCTGAAGCGGTGCAGCAGATACGAGCGGACGTCGGACGGGGCGAGCGCCATGACCGTGCTGGTGACCGCCAGTATCGCCAGCCAGGTGTGGGTGCCCGGCGACGACCGCACCCACTGCGCGGCGAGACGCCGCACGTCGCGCGGGGTGACGCGGCGGAGCCGGTGCGCCGCGGCGCGGATCCGGGTGGATACGGTCCGCGCCGCCTGCGTGGTCTGCTGGGCCATTGCCCTCAGTCTTCACCGGGGTGCTGTGCGCTGCCCGCCGACGTGCCGTCCGCCCCCGTCCCGCCCGTCGTCACCTACGGCTCACCGGCGGCAGATGTCACTCGTCCCCGGCGAGCTTGAGGCTGCGCAGCTTGCGCCCGGCGAACCAGGTGGCCGCTGCCGTGACCGCGGCCAGCAGCACGATGCTCGTGGTCAGGCCGACGTTGGAGCTGACCACGTCGCCGTGGGCCAGCTTCTGCGCCACTGCCAGCGCCCACTGCTGGACGCTCAGCGTGCGTGCCCCCGGCACCACGTTGCCGACGACGCCTTCCCACACCAGGGCGTAGACCAGGCCGACCACCACCGCGTGCCGGGTGAGCACGCCGAGCAGCAGGAAGATCGCGGCGTAGGCGATGGACGCGACGGCGGCCCCGATGGCGAAGGCGACCGCGATGTTCTGCCCGTTGCCGTTGAGTATGTAGCCGGCCAGCAGGGTCGGAATGGCGGAGAAGGCCATGGTCACGCCTACAGCGACCAGCAGTTTGGTGAAGATGATCGTGCTGCGCCTGATCGGTTTGGCCAGCAGGTAGACGATCGCGCCGTCATCGATCTCCGGACCGATGGCGCCGGTGCCGGCGATGACACCGACCAGCGGCACCATCGCGCTGAGCGCGAAGCCCTGGAGCACGTCGTTGGCGGTGGTGTCGTCGGCGCCGGCCAGCGCGCGGACCGCGCTGACGATGACCAGCAGCAGCAGCGGGAGCAGGAACAGCAGCAGGGCGCGGCGGCGGCCGAGCAGCGCCCGGTAGGTGAGCCGGGCCACGGTCGGGTGGTAGAGCCTGGGGCCGGTGGCTTGGGGCTTCATGGCGCCGCGGCCGGCCGGGGCGGTGGTGACGGACATGTCGGTCGGCTCCTTACGCCGTGACCAGGTAGGAGAAGACGCTCTCCAGGGACTCGTCGGACGGCGAGACGGTGAAGAGCCGGATGCCGTGGTCGCGGGCGATCCGGGGCAGGAACTCGGTGAAGCCGGCGAAGTCGACGGCCTGGATGCGCAGGGCGTCCTCCCGCAGGTCCAGCTCGATCGCCGCGGTGGACGCGTGGGCGATCAGCGCGGACGCCAGCCGCCGGTCGTCGCTGGACCGGACGAGATAGCGGTGCGGGCGGTCGGTCATCAGGCGGCGGATCTTGCGGAAGTCGCCCGACGCGGCGTGCCGCCCGGCCACCACCACCTCGATGTGGTGGGCGAGCTGCTCGACCTCCTCCAGGATGTGCGAGGAGAACAGCACGGTGCGGCCCGCGGCGCCCATCCGCCGCAGCAGGTCCATCAGCTGCAGCCGCTGCCGGGGGTCCATGCCGTTGAAGGGCTCGTCGAGCAGTAGCACCGACGGCTCGTGGACCAGCGCGGACGCCATCTTCGCGCGCTGCCGCATGCCCTTGCTGTACGTCTCGATCCGCCGGTCCTGCGCGTATTCCATCTCGACCGTGGCCAGCGCCCGCTGGGCCGCGGCCTGCGGGTCGGGCAGGCCGTGCAGCTCGGCATTGGCGACGACGAACTCCCGCGCGGTCAGGAAGTCGTACATCGACTCGCGCTCGGGCACGATGCCGATCTGACGGTAGGCCTGCTCATTGCGCCAGATGGCCTCGCCGTCCAGCGTGACGCTGCCGTTGGAGGGCGCGAGGAAGCCGGCCATCATGTTGATCAGGGTGGACTTGCCCGCGCCGTTGGGGCCGAGCAGGCCGGTCACACCAGGTCCGATGGTCATGGTGATGTCGTTGACCGCCACCACATTGCCGAACCAGCGCGAGACGTTGTCGATGCTGATCGTGGTCACGACAGGCCCACCTTCCGGTAGCGGTTCATCAGCAGGCCGAAGGTGCCGGCGATGACCGCCAGGAGCACCAGCAGATAGAGCATGCCGATCCCGGCGTTCGCCGGTCCCGCCGCGTCCGGGAAGGCGGAGCGCGCACCGAGGAACCAGGTCTGGAAGCCGTCGATCAGGGTGATCGGCGAGAACAGCCCGAGCCAGCCGATGACGTGGTATTTCTCCTGGGAGTCGGCGACCCCCTGCACGGCGGAGACGGCCGCGTAGCTGATCACGAACAGGGCGATGACCGCCGCCACCCCGAACCCGCGGCGCGGTGTGATCGCGGCGATGACCAGGCCGATCCCGGCGAACAGCACTGAGAGCAGCAGGACGGACACCAGGCCCTTCGCAAACCCGGCGGTCTGGTGGGCGAAGCTCAACTTCGCCAGCAGCGCGCCGACGTAGAGGATGACAAGCGGTATCGCGGTCAGCAGGAAGAGCGCCACGGTGAGAGCGGCGTATTTGGCCGCCACGTAGTCGACCCGCTCGATGGGGCGGGAGAAATACAGCGGGGTGGTCTTGAAGCGCAGGTCGCGGCTGACCGACTGCGGGGCCTGGGCCGCGACGAAGAGAGTGATGACCGCCTGCAGCACGACCGCGTAGCGGGTGTACGCGACCGGCAGGTCGGGCCGATTCGCGAAGATCGTCACCGCGACCATGATCAGCGCGGGCGCGCACATCGCACCCAGCAGGATCATCGGCAGCACCTTCGACTTGGCGCTGCGGCCGAGCCCGTAGGCACCGCGCAGGCTCTGCGAGAACAGCGCCGTCCGGGCATAGCCGCGGCCCAGCCGGGGACCGGTGTAGTTGCGGTACCCGATGTTGTGGATGACATCGGGGGGTGAACCGGCAGCGGCGCCCGCGGCGGGGCCCGCGGGGCCGCCGGGGGCGGCGACGTCAGGCTGCGTCACGGCCGTCTCCTTCCTTGCTCGGGGCGTCTTCCCTGGTCGGGGTGGTGTCTTCGTCGATGAACAGCTCGGCTATCCGGTGCCTGCGCTGCTCCATCCGCACCAGGCCGACGCCGAGGCCCGCGACGGCGTCGCGCACCGTGTCGTAGGTGTCGTCGCCGGCGATGTCGACCAGCAGCAGGTGCCCGCTGGCCTGTGCGGTGAGTCCCGCGCCGGTCAGCAGGCCGAGCAGCTCACTCTCCCGGTCGGTGACCTCCACCGCGAGGGACGCGGTGGCCTGGGTGAAGTCGCTGGTGGAGGAGGCCCGCAGCAGCTTGCCGCCGTCGATGACGACGATCTGGTCGCTGGTGCGCTCCAGCTCGCCGAGCAGATGGGAGGTGACGAGCACCGAGATCCCGAAGTCGGTGTGCACCCGGCGGATCAGGCCCAGCATCTCGTCCCTGCCGGCGGGGTCGAGGCCGTTGGTCGGCTCGTCGAGCAGCACCAGCTTCGGGTCGTGGACCAGCGCCTGCGCCAGCTTGACCCGCTGCTTCATGCCCGTCGAGTAACCGCCCATCGGGCGGTACCGCTCCTCGTACAGGCCGACGTGCCGCAGGGTGTCCGCGGTGCGCTCGCGCGCGGCGGTCGGCGGCAGCCCGGACATCCTGGCCATGTGGACGACGAACTCGGTTGCCGACACGTCGGGCGGCAGGCAGTCGTGCTCGGGCATGTAGCCGACCAGGCTGCGGATCTGCTGACCCTCGGTGGCCACGTCGAGGCCGAGCACGGCGGCACGACCCTCGGTGGCCGGGGACAGCCCCAGCAGAATCTTGATCAGGGTCGACTTCCCGGCCCCGTTGGCCCCCACCAGCCCGGTCACACCGGGGGTGACGTCCACGGACAGCCGGTCAAGAGCGGTCACCCTCGGGTACCGCTTGCTCAGGCTTTCGGTAGCGATCACAGTCACAGGCTCGACCGTAGTGGCCCGCACCACAGTCTGACGTCAGTCCGGGGTGCTGGATCCATGTAGTCCTGGGGGCTGACCACCCGTAGGGGTCGCTACGACCACAGGCTGTCACCCTTCGGGGGCACAGAGTTTTCCACAGGGCGAGGACCGGGCCTTGACCGTGTCATCGAGCGATGTCACAGTCATCAATGTCAGCTTCTGCCGGTGTGGCCGGCGTGCGGGGAGGGGCGGTGAGCAGGATGGACGGATCGACGGGTGCGGACGAGCGGTTCGTGACCGGCGCCGACGGCGTCCGGCTGTGCGTGGCCGAATACGGTGACACGGCGCTGCCGACGGTGGTGCTGCTGCACGGCTATCCGGACAGCAAGGAGGTCTGGTCCGGCGTCGCGGCGCTGCTCGCCGACCGCTTCCATGTGGTCCTCTACGACGTGCGCGGGCACGGGCGCTCCGGCGTCCCGGAGCCGCTCAGGGGCGGCTTCACACTGGAGAAGCTGACCGAGGACTTCCTCGCGGTCGCCCACGCGGTCAGTCCGGACGGCCCCGTGCATCTGGTCGGCCACGACTGGGGCTCCGTGCAGGGCTGGGAATTCGCCACCGTGCCCGGCACGACGGGCCGGCTGGCGTCCTTCACCTCTGTCTCCGGACCGTCCCTCGACCACTTCGGCCACTGGATCAAGCGCCGGGTCCGCCGTCCCACCCCCCGCAGGGCCGCGCAGGTGCTCGGGCAGGGCGTCAAGTCCTGGTACGTCTACGCGCTGCACACCCCCGTGCTGCCCGAACTGGCCTGGCGCGGCGTGCTCGGCAAGCAGTGGCCCAGGCTGCTGGCCCGGGTGGAGAAACTACCCTCCGACGGCTACCCGACCGCCTCGCTGCCCCAGGACGCCGCGCACGGCGCCTGGCTCTACCGTGACAACGTGCGGCAGCGGCTCGGCCGTCCGCGGCCCGACGCGTACGCGCACGTACCGGTGCAGCTGATCACCCCGACCGGTGACGCCTTCCTGTCGGAGCGGCTCTACGACGACCTGGAGCACTGGGCACCCCGGCTGACCCGGCACACGCTGCCCGCCAAGCACTGGGTGCCGCGCTCCCGGCCGCAGCAACTGGCCCGCTGGATCACCGACTTCGTCACCGGGGTGGAGAACGCCGGCGGCGCAGGCGCCGGCGGCGGAGCAGTGGCTGGAACGGGCACAGGCGCGGGCGGCGTGCGGGCAGGGAAGCCGGGGAAGCTGCCGCCGTCCGCGCTGGGCAGGGTGCTTCCGGCGGCAAGGGAGCGGTTCGGCGGCCAGCTGGTGCTCGTCACCGGTGCGGCCAGCGGAATCGGCAGGGCCACCGCACTCGCCTTCGCCGAAGCGGGAGCCCGGATCGTGGCGGTGGACCGGGACGGCGAAGGCGCCGCGGACACCGCGGAGCTGGCCCGGCGGATCGGCGCGACCGCGGCGTCGCCCGAGACGGTGGACGTGTCCGACGGCGCGGCGATGGAAGCGCTCGCCGCCCGGACCCTCGACAGCCACGGCGTGCCCGACGTGGTCGTCAACAACGCGGGAATCGGCCTGGCGGGCTCCTTCCTCGACACCACGCCCGAGGACTGGAAGCAGGTCCTCGACGTCAACTTGTGGGGGGTCATCCACGGTTGCCGGCTCTACGGGCGCCAGCTGGTCGAGCGCGGGGAGGGTGGCCACATCATCAACACCGCCTCGGCTGCGGCCTTCCTGCCGTCCCGCGCGCTGCCCGCGTACAGCACGTCGAAGGCGGCGGTGCTGATGCTCAGCGAATGCCTGCGGGCCGAACTGGCCCCGCACGGCATCGGAGTGAGCGCGATATGCCCCGGCCTGGTGAACACCCCGATCACCGCCGGCGCCCGGCACGCCGGAGTCAGCGACGAGGAGCAGGCACGCCGCCGCGAGCGGAGCGCCCGTCTCTACCAGTTGCGCAACTACCCGCCGGAGAAGGTCGCCCGAGCGGTCGTCAGGGCGGTCATGCGGGACACCGCCGTCGTCCCGGTCACCGCCGAGGCCCGGGGCGCCCGTCTGCTGTCCCGGCTGTCGCCCGGCGTGCTGCGGGCGTTCGCCCGGGTCGATCCCCCGCTGTAACCGACCTCCCTACCCCGCCGTCCCACCCCACCCGAGCCCCACCCGAGCTGCAGGCAAGGAGGCCACGCCGTGAGTCACCCGATCAAGCCGCGCCGGGTCACGTTCGACTGGAAGCAGACCCCTCTGCACTGGATTCCGGGCGAGCCGACCGCGACGCACGTCATCAACGTGCTGCATCTGCTGCTTCCCGCGGGCGAGCGGTGGTTCGTGAAGGTGTTCAAGGAGGCGCTGCCGCTGGTCACCGACGAGCAGCTGCTCAAGGATGTCAAGGGCTTCATGGGCCAGGAGGCCACCCACAGCGTGCAGCACGCGTACGTGCTGGAGCACCTGGCCGAGCAGCGTCTCGACACCGCCGCCTACACCCGCCATGTGGAGTGGATGTTCGACGTGCTGCTCGGCGAGAAGCCGCCGTGGGGCGCGCCGATACCGCGGCGCGAGTGGCTGCGCTTCCGGCTGTCGCTGGTGGCGGCGATCGAGCACTTCACGGCGGTGCTCGGTGACTGGATCCTGGACGCCGAGGCGCTGGACGGCGCGGGCACCGACGAGGTCATGCTGGACCTGCTGCGCTGGCACGGCGCGGAGGAGGTCGAGCACCGGGCGGTGGCGTTCGACATGTACCAGCACACGGGCGGCCACGGCGCGGTGCGCTATCTGCGCCGGGTGGAGGGGATGGCACTGGCCTGGCCGGCGCTGTTCTACCTGTGGACGGTCGGCGCCCGGTATCTGCTGCGGCACGACCCGCACCTGATATGGGGCCGGTACCGCTTCAGGGACCACCGCGCCGCGGCCCGCCGCGGGCTGCTCCCCTCCTGGGCATCGCTCCACGCCGCCATGCCGCGCTATCTGCGCCGGTCGTACCATCCGTCGCAGGAGGGTTCGCTGAGCAAGGCGGTCGACTATCTGGCCGTCTCCCCCGCGGCCCGGGCCGCCGCCGGGCCGACCGGGCACGCGGCGGCCTCATGACGACCGAGGGATGAGAACGAGCACGTGGATACGAGCGAGTGAGGGCCTACAGGTGAGCACGCCCGCCGACGCCGGGCAGGGTGCGTACCGGATCGAGGACCTGTCCCGGCTCAGCGGGACCACGGTCCGCACCATCCGCGCGTACACCGACCGCGGGCTGCTGCCGAAACCGGAGCGGCTCGGCCGGGCCAATGTCTACGACGACACGCATCTGGACCGGCTGCGGCAGATCGCCGACCTGCTGGACCGCGGCTACACCCTGGCCAGCATCAAGGAGCTGCTGGCCGCCTGGGACGCGGGCACCGGCCTCGGCGGAGTGCTCGGCCTGGTCGACGAGGTGGACGGGCCGTGGTCCGACGAGCAGCCGATACGGATGGGCCTGCCGGAGCTGATCGCCGCCTTCGGCGGGGTGGCCGACCTGTCCGCGGTCGAGGAGGCGCTGCAGCTCGGGGTGCTCGAGTCGGTGCCGGGCACGGTCGACGAGTTCGAGGTGCCCAGCCCCCGTGAGCTGGCCGTCGCGGTGGAACTGCACGCCGCCGGTGTGCCGTTGGGTGCGATCACCGGCCATCTGCGGGAATTGCGCGGGCAGGTGGAGTACATCTCGGAGCGGTTCCTCGAATTCACCACCGAGTACGTCTTCCAGCGCTTCCTGCAACACCCGCCCAACGACGCCGAGGCGGCCGAGGCCGCCGCCCTGGTCCGCCGGTTGCGGCCGCTGGCCCAGCACACCGTCGACGCGGAACTGGCCCGCGCGATGCGGCTACGGGCGACCGAGCACGTACGCCGCCACCTCGGCGACGCCCTCCCGCCGACCGCCCGTCCGGCGGAGCCGGTGGATCCGGCCGAGTCGGCGGGGCCGGCCGAACCGCCCAGGCCGGCCCCGCGCGAGGTCCCGGTGCAGGTCCCGCTGCCGGCGGCCACCGTCGCCGCGGTCCGCTCGCTGGTCGGCCCGGCCGGCGTCCCGGCCTTCGTGGCCGCCGCAGCCGACCGCGAGGTCGCCGCCCGCCGCATGGACGCCCTCGCCTCCGGCGGCGGCTCGGACCCCGCGGCCCGGGACCACCGCCGGCACTGAGGCGCGGCCGCGCGCGGCGTTGGGTCCGGTCGCCCGGGGCAGACGGGCGGAATGGGAGACGTCATGGTCGGCACATGCTCGTGGACGGACAAGGCTCTGGTGTCCAGCGGCTGGTATCCGGCGGGCCACCGCGACGCGGAGGGCAGGCTGCGGCACTATGCATCGCAGTTCCCGGTGGTGGAAGTCGACGCGACGTATTACGGACTGCCCAGCGCCCGCAACAGCCTTCTGTGGGCTGACCGCACCCCCGAGGGCTTCCGGTTCAACGTCAAGGCGTTCTCCCTGCTCACCGGGCACCCGACGCGGCCGAGCGCGCTGCCCGTCGACCTGCGTCCCGCCCTGGCCGGGCGGCAGGGTCGGGCCGGTACCGATCCCGGTCTGCTCGACGAGGTGTGGGATCGGTTCAGCCAGGCACTCGAACCACTCCGCCGGGCCGGCCGCCTGGGAACTCTCGTCTTCCAGTTCCCGCGGCAGCTCGCGCCGGGCAGGCCGGCGGCAGCCTTCCTGCACCAGTGCCGTGAGCGTGCCGCGGGCTGGCCGGTGGCTGTGGAATTCCGGCATCCGGGCTGGTGGCGTGAGGACCACATCGCCGGGACGACCGCGCTGTTGACCGAGTTGGGGATGGCTGCCGTGGCGGTCGACATGGTGCAGACGCTCCCCACCTCCGTTCCGCCGGTCGCGCCTGTCACCTGCCCTGAACTCGCCGTGGTGCGTTTCCACGGTCGTAGCAGCGCCTGGGGGACGGGCAGCAAGGAGGACCGCTTCCGCCACTCCTACACCCCCGAGGAACTCTCCGAGTGGACGCCCCGCATCCGCTCGCTCGCGGAGCAGGCGCGCGAGGTGCACGTCCTGTTCAACAACTGCTGCGGCGATGCGGCCGTCCGCGCCGCGGAGTCGATGCGCCACCTCCTCGGCCTCCCCGCGACGGTCGCGGGCTGAGGCCACGGCCGGTGCGATGGCGGGCCTCCGCGAGGCCTTCCCGGTCGGCTCAGCGCGGTGGCTTCAACACGCCTTCAGCGCGACCGGACGCGAAGCAGTTCGCTGAGCCGGTCGCCGATCACGGACACCCCGGGGCGCGGCTCGTTCTCGTAGTACCAGGGCTTGCGTCGGCGCAGGAGCGCATTCCCGTGCTCGCTCCAGGTGAAGCCAGGCTGCCGCAGGAGTCCGCGGAAAACCGCGTCGGCCGTCTCCGGGAATGCCGCGGTCAGCCGGCGGATCGGCAGTGGAGTGATCGACTCCTCGCGCAGGTAGGTGCGAAGCAGGTCTTGGTGCCGTTTGCGGCCGGTAAGGGCGGGGTTCGCGAAGAGGTCCCGCAGCATCCCGTAGTCGGCGTAGAAGTTGAGCCCGTCGACCTGGTCGTAGACGACGCCGACGGTGTCCGAGTCCGCCAGTTCGGGCGGCAGTGCGAAGGCAGGCCGGTTCGGGACGAGGCGCCGCTCGCCCCGAGCCGCGCCGGGACGTTGCCCGGCCGCGATCTCCTGCCGGTGGAGGTAGTAGGCATTGATACGGTCCTCGGCCTCCTCCGGCGTGAGGATCAGTTCGTCGCTGCCGCAGAACTCGGCGAACGCGGCCCGGTCCTCACGCATCGAGCGCCATCCTTGCTCGATCTTCTCCGGATTACGGAAGACGAGGTCGGGTCGGCCGGTGGCCAGATCGAGTGCCGCACGGGCGATCTCCGAAGCGGCGGTCCGGGGGTAGGAGGACATCACGCCGGAGACGAGCCATGCGCCGGGTACGTTCGCCAGGGAGACCAGTCGGGCGCCGAGGAAGCCTCCCTTCGCGACTCTGCGGAAGGCCGACCGCCCGGCGTTGGTGTACGTCCGGTACTCCAGGTCGTCCAGCAGGTTGAGCAGGAGCAGGCAGTCGCCGTCCTTGCCCCGCACCTCGAAAAGCCCTTCTACCGGGTCGCGCCACGCCAGGACCGTCCGCCGGTCGGCTTCGGTCAGAGCCGTCTGCCGGGTGACGAAGCGGTCGACGACCGTCTCGCCGTCGGGCGGCGGTACTGCAGCAGGAAGTGGTCGATGACGTTGATCGCGGTCGTCTCGTCCAACGAGCCCTCACGGCAGCCGGCCTCCGCCAGGAGCGGGGTGAGGAATCGTGCGAAGGCGCGGCTCTCCCCGAACGCGACCAGCGCTTCCTTCAGTTCGGCGCTGCGCCGCAGGGCGTGTGCGAGATCTGGAACGGTGTCCACGTCGCGCTTCATCACTCGTCCGGGTTCGCTTTCCTCAACAGCCGGCCCAGCGCCGATACGCCTCGACCCAGTGAGCCCCGTCCGGAGGCGGCACCGGCAGGGGCAGTTCCAGCAAGCCGATGTCCTGCCGGAACCCCTCCCGCGTACAACGAGCGACCACCCGGGAGTCGTTCGTGAGGTGGACCTCGACCACGGTCACCTCGACGCCCAGGACGAGCTCGCCGTACGGGCCTCGGTGTCATTGGAGACGTTCGCCGATTTTCCGCACGTCTCCGCACCTGGCCTGCCGGACTACTGGGAAGACAGCTACCTGCCCTTCTACACCCGAAGGGGCCGGCCGATCGAGCGCGGCAGGACTGTTGTGACCGGCGCCGACGATCTGATCACCATGGTCGGCATGGGCGAGGTCGTCCACGGCTTCCCCAGCCACGTAACCCGGTACTGGGGTATGCCGAACATCTGGTGGCTCCCCGTCCTCGACATGCCGCCCTTGGCATTCGCCCGGTGTGGCGAACCGATGCCGAAACCGACCTCGTCCGCGCACTCGCCGCTACCGTTCGCGATCTCGGCGTGCTGAGGTTCTCACCTGCCTTACCGACACGACCGCGACGCGCAGCGGCGGGCGGGAAGCCGTGCGGGCCACGGCCGTGGGAGCTGTTCCTGGTGAACGACGAACACGTCACCACGAGTCAGGCGCCGGAAACTCGACCCCGGATCGAGCGCGTGGGGTCGGCAGCATGCGACTGAGCACCGTGATCCTGCCGATCTACCGCTGGCACGAGCAGGGGCGGGAGGTGTGGCAGCGGGCCGAGGCTCTCGGCCTTCACGCCGCCTACACCTACGACCACCTGTCGTGGCGGACCTTCAGGGACGGGCCGTGGTTCGGGGCCATCCCCACGCTCACAGCGGCGGCGGCCGCGACCGAGCGGATCCGGCTCGGGACGCTGGTGACCTCGGTCAAGCCGCGTTCACGCATCACGGGCTGACCTGCGGTTCTGCGGCTCAGAGGCCGATGAGCCCGATCCGCTTGCCGCACAGGCGGCCCATGCCGTCGATGTCCGACGTCAGGAGGACCACGGGCCCGGCCTGCCGCAGGGCCGCTTCCGCGACGGTCGCGTCGATGGCGTACTTGTGACCGTGCAGGCCAGCCGTCTTGAGCAGCCGCGCCGCTTCCTTGGCGGTCTGCTCTGTGACCGGCTCCACCTTGACCCGGGACAGTGTCCACTGGAGCCGCGGCATGTCCACGCGGGAATGGCTGACCTCCACGATGGTGTTCGCGCTGATGATCAGATCCGCGCCCATCTCGTGAAACACCTTCAGCAGGCCCAGAACCTTCCGGTCCTGGGCGACCCAGGCCGACAGGCCCTCACTGTCCAGAACAACAGATTCGATGTGCTGACTCACGCGGCGCTCGCGCCGCCCTCAGTCCCCGTCGCACCCGCGATACGCGCTCGGGCCTCGGCCAGCTCCTCTTCGCCGAAGGATCCGTGCTCGTCCTCGTAGCTCCGCAGGTCGACCCCGAGCAGTTGGTGCCTGATCTGACGGGCGACTGCCTCGGCCACATAGCCGGAGACGTTGTCCGTGAGCTTCTTCAGCTCTGCCACCTGCTCGGTCGGCAGCGTGACCGTGATCCGGGTCGTGTCAGCCATACGGCGAGCATACCGCAGTATGCACGCGGTATCTTTCCTCTTCGGCCACCGGGCGCGCGGTAAGTCCGAGCGCCGGACCGTATCGTCGGCCCTACTTATGGCTGGCGGCAGGTGAAAAATCTCCGCCGCCCGGTAGCTCTCGGCACCCCGGGCTCACGGGCACGGCAGATTGGCCCGTGTCACTCGTGCCTCTGCACACAAAGACCGCGGCCAGGCCATCGTTCAGGTGTACGGTCCCTGCACATGATCACGGCGGAGACCTGGAGGTAGTGGGTGGCTGCGGTTCTGGTGGTGCTGGCGGAGGCTCGACCGTTCGGCAGGGCCGGGAAGCTCGGTGTCGTCATCGACGGGCACAAGGTCGGTCCGGTCCGGCAAGGGGAGACGGCGGAATTCACGGTTGAGCCGGGTCCGCACACCGTGCGGGTCACCGGCGGGGGGAACAGGTCGAACACGGTCGACATCACCGTGACCGACGGTGAGAAGTACCGGATCGTCAGTTCCAGCACAGGGCTCTTCATGGCAGCGGCGATGGTGCCCCTGTTGGCACTGATCCTTTGGGCGTTCCCCGGGTTGGTCTTCCGCTTGCGGATCCATGATCCACGTCCGGTACAAGCGCCGGCCCCCGAGGACCGTGCGAGCGAGGGCGACATGGGCGGCCCGACCGGTCCGTGGTGGGAATCCGACCCCGTTCTGGCCAAGCGCTACGGCAAAAGCACCAAGTGACCGGCCGGCCTCCCCTTCCCGCGGCGTCCGCCGCGGTCCTGCAGGGGCGGCATAGGGTCGTCCCCATGCGTCTGAGCACTGTGATCCTGCCGATCTACCGCACGGGCTGACCTGCGGGTGCTCCTTTGAGAACCGCCCCTGCGCGTGCGAATGTCAGATCGGCTCGATTGCGATGCGCGGATGGCAGAGCCGCCGCAGGTCGTCCACGTCGCTGGTCACGACTGTCACATCGCCGTGTTCCGCGTGTGCGGTGGCCGCCAGCATCGCGTCGATGGCGTACTTGTGACCATGAAGTCCCTCGGCGGCCAGAAGCTTGGTCGCGGAGCGGGCCGTCTCTTCCGTGATCGGTCGCACCTTGGTGAGGGAGACCGCGAAGTCGAACGCCGCCTGGACGACCTTGGGATCGCGCGCCTCGACCAGCGTTGCAGCACTGGTCACGATCAGCAGGTCGAGGCTGCGAGCCACGTCCAGCCAGACCGTCATGTGGCGGTGCCGCCTCGACAGCTTGCATAGGGCCTCGCTGTCCAGAACGAGCGTGCCGCTCACGCAGCGTCCGCCGGCGTGGCCTCACCGCGGTGAGCCGCGTGATGCGCCCGGATTCTCTCCACCCGCGCCGCCACCTCGGCCTGGTCGACGGGACCGTGCTCAGCTTCGTACTCCGCGATGTGGTCGTCCACGGCCTCACGCTGAAGCTGGCGCTGTACGGCTTCCTCGATGTACGAGGACACACCCTGCTTGCCCGCGCGCGAGCGAATCGCCTCCAGCGTCTCCGCGCGCAGGGAGACGCTGGTGACCCGGGTCTTGCCGGAGCGGGGGGTATCCATGGCCCCCAGTGTAGTACATAGTGTGTGAACTCGGGCGACTCTCTGTCGCCGGGTCGGTCAACACGGATGGGCCCCCACCTACGGAGCGATTACCGTGCCATTCCACTTTTCCTTCACCGGCCCTTCGCCGGAGGCCGTCGCGTGTGCGCGCGGTGCTCACGTGGACATCTTGAGGACGGGAAGGACTACTACATCCTGGCCTTGGTGGCATGCGGTGTTCTGGACGGGACAGACGCCGCCTTCCGCATCGGCGGCTTCGGCCGGGACGACTGGGTGTTCGACGTCGGCTACGACATGTCGGCCTTTGTGGAGGAGTTGCCGCGCCTGATCAACGCTTTGCGTTCGGGCCGGGAGGTGGAGCTGGATCTCTACTCGCAGGGGGTTGAGCGCACTTTGACCTTCAGCCCCGACGGCGATCGGGTGCTCATCAAATGCGTCTCGCGTACTTCTTGGGTGCCGCAGCCGGAGGTCGAGGTTTGCGATGCCAGTGATCTGCTGGGCATGTGCGTGCGGCTTGCCCACGATTTCGCAGGTGCCGTAGGCGCGGTCGCCCCCGCCATCGCCCGACTGGAGCCGTTCGACCGTTGGCGGCGCGGGAAGGTCTGACGGGCGGCCCGTATCGTCGTCCTCATGCGTCTGAGCACTGTGATTCTGCCGATCCACCGCTGGCACGAGCAGGGGCGGGAGGTGTGGCAGCGGGCAGAAGCTCTCGGGTTCCATGCCGCCTACACCTACGACCACCTGTCGTGGCGGACGTTCCGGGACCGGACGTGGTTCGGGGCGGTGCCGACGCTGACCGCCGCCGCGGCCGTCACCGATACCGTTCGTTTGGGAACCCTCGTGACCTCGCCGAACTTCCGGCATCCCGTCACGCTCGCCAAGGACCTGATGACGCTCGACGACGTCTCCGGCGGGCGGGTCGTGCTGGGCATCGGGGCGGGTGGCACCGGCTTCGACGCGACCGTGCTCGGGCAGGAGCCGTGGACGGCGCGCGAGCGGGCGGACCGGTTCGGGGAGTTCGTGGCGCTGCTGGACCGGCTGCTGACGCAGGGCGCGGTCACCGAGCGCGGCACGTACTACGCGGCCGAGGAGGCGCGGAATATCCCCGGGTGCGTGCAGCAGCCGAGGCTGCCCTTCGCCGTCGCGGCGACCGGGCCGCGCGGGCTCGCCCTGGCGGCGCGGTACGGGCAGGCCTGGGTGACCACCGGGGACCCGGCGCTTTTCGAGGCCGGGACGCCGACGCAGTCGCGGGCGGCGATCCGCCGGCAGATCGAGCGGCTGGGCGAGGCGTGCGCGGCGGTGGGCCGGGATCCGGAAGAGCTGGAGCGGATCCTGCTCACGGGATTCACGCCGGACAGGAACACCCCCCTGGAGTCGGTGGACGCCTTCGTGGACTTCGCCGGGCAGCACGCCGAGCTGGGCATCACCGAGATCGTGCTGCACCACCCGATCCCGGATTCGGACTTCGCCGTCGACCCGAAGGTCTTCGAGCGCATCGCGACGGAGGGCCTGGCGCAGCTGGCCGGCTGAGCGCGCGATTCATCGGCGACGCCAAAGAAGGCCATTACTATCCTCTAGGTACCTACTATCTCCACGATGTTAGCTTCATCGGGTCAACGGGACATCGGACCTGGGAGTGATCATGATCGTGGTGACCGGAGCAACCGGAAACGTCGGACAGCAGGTCGTCAGCGCGCTCGCTGCGGCAGGCGGCGACGAGGTCGTCGCGGTGTCGCGGCGAGCGACGGCGACAGGGGCGGCAACCCCCGGCGTCACCCACCGGCAGGGCGACCTGGCAGCGCCGGACAGCCTCCGCCCCGCCTTCGACGGGGCCGACGCGCTCTTCCTGCTGGTCGCCGGCGACGACCCGCACGCCGTGCTGGACGCGGCGAAGGCCGGCGGCGTACGCCGCGTGGTGCTGCTGTCCTCGCAGGGCGCGGGGACCCGGCCGCAGGCGTACGCGCACGCGGCCGGCTTCGAGGCGGCCGTACGGGACTCGGGCCTGGACTGGACGGTGCTGCGGCCGGGTGGTTTCGCGTCCAACGCCTTTGCCTGGGCCGAGACGGTACGCACCCGGCGGACGGTCTTCGCGCCGTTCGGCGAGGTGGCGCTGCCCGCCATCGACCCGGCCGACGTCGCGCAGGTCGCGGCCGCCGTCCTGCGCGAGGACGGCCACGTCGGGCGTACGTACGAACTCACCGGGCCCGCCGCCCTGTCCCCGCGCGAGCGGGCACGGGCGATCGGTGCCGCCCTGGGTGAGCCGGTGGAATTCGTCGAGCAGAGCAGGGCCGAGGCCAGGGAGCAGATGCTGGGCTTCATGCCGGAGCCCGTCGCGGACGCCACCCTCGGCATCCTCGGCGAGCCGCTGCCGGCCGAGCAGGCGGTGACCCCCGACGTCGAGCGCGTGCTGGGGCGGCCCGCCGGCACCTTCGCGGCCTGGGCGGCCAGGCACGCCGCCGCCTTCGCGTAAGACGCCCGGCGGAGTGCCCCGCACGGAGCGCCGGCGCGCGAAGCACCCCCAGGAGCCGCCCCGCCCCCACCGCGTTCGGGTAGCGGGAGTGCCGGGCGGCGGGGAGGGTGGTCTATCGGGGGCGTGGCCACCCGGTCGTCCGGCCGGGGTGGCGGCACATTCCGCACCGGGGCCCCCGCGGCACCCCGGACCACCGATGGAGGCGCCAGATGCCCGAAGTCACCGGCCCCTACGAGCCCGGCACACCGTGCTGGATCGACCTGATGGTGCCCGACCAGCAAGCCGGGCTGGACTTCTACCGTGACCTGTTCGGCTGGCAGGGCGAGGTAGGTCCGGAGGAATACGGCGGCTATTCGGTCTGTACGCAGAAGGGCAAGCCGGTCGCGGGCCTGATGAAGGCCATGGCGATGGACGACCAGCCCGCCCCGCCGACCGCCTGGACCACCTACTTCTCGGTGGCCGACGCGGACGCGACCGAGGCCGCGGTCAAGGCCAACGGCGGCACGGTGATCATGCCGACCACCGACGTGATGACCCTGGGGCGGATGTTCGTCGCCGTCGACCCGTACGGTGCCGTCTTCGGGGCGTGGCAGCCGCGGGACTTCAAGGGTGCCGAGATCGTCAACGAGCACGGAGCGCTGGTCTGGAACCAGCTGCACAGCCCCGACCCCGACGGCGCCGGCGACTTCTACTCCGCGGTCCTCGGCCTGACCGCGGGCCCGATGCCGGAGATGCCGGAATTCACCGGCTTCCAGGTCAAGGGCCACACCGTCGGCGGCGTCATGGGCATGGACAACCTGCCCGACGGCACCCCGCCGCACTGGATGGTCAACTTCGCGGTGGACGACACCGACAGCATCGTCGACGCGGTCGTGCGGGCCGGCGGGTCGGTGCTCACGCCGCCGTTCGACATGGAGAAGATCGGCCGGATGGCCGTCGTCCAGGACCCGCAGGGCGGCGTCTTCTCCGTCGTGGCGATGGAGGGCGGGAGCTGACCGCAGCCGGGGTACGTACGCGACGGCGTACGTGCGGCCCGGCCGGTCAGTTGCGCCGGGCCGCGACGATCCGCTCGATCACCCGCGCCACCCCGTCGTCCTCGTTCGCCGCCGTCCGGTGGGTGGTCGCGGCCAGGACGGCGGGGTGCGCGTTGGCGACGGCGTAGGACGTACCGGCCCAGCCGAGCATCGCCAGGTCGTTGGGCATGTCGCCGAAGGCGACCACCTCGGCCGCCGTGACCCCGCGTTCCGCGCAGCAGCGCGCCAGCGTGGTGGCCTTGCTGACGCCCTTGCCGCTGACCTCCAGCAGGGCGGTCTCACTCGACCGGGTGATCTCACCGTGCCCGCCCGCTACCGCGAGTGCCGTCGCCAGGAAGTCGTCGGGATCCATCGACGGGTGCTTGGCCAGCAGTTTCAGCACCGGTTGCGTGCGGTCCTCGGCCAGCAGGACGTCGACGGGCGCCGGCGGTCCGGCGTCGGGCTCGACGGCTCCGTACGCGGGCTCGCGCCGGAAGCTCCCGGGGCGCTCGATCGCGAAACTTGTGCCGGGCAGCTCGGCGCGCAGTGCGTGCGCGACCGCGAGCGCATCGTCCCCGGGCAGCGGAAAGGCCTCGATCAGCCGGTGCGCACGCAGGTCGTAGACCGCGGCACCGTTGGCGACGATCGCCATTCCGTGTCCTGCGAGGTGTTCGGCGACCACGCCCATCCACCGTGCGGGACGCCCGGTGACGAAGAAGACCTCGATACCGGCCGCTTCTGCGGCGGCCAGCGCGGCGATCGTACGCGGCGACACGGAGCGGTCGTTGCGCAGCAACGTTCCGTCCAGGTCGGTGGCGATCAGCCGCGGTGAGGTGACGGCGAAGTCGTCGTGTGTATGAGGCTGCGGGTGCTCGTCGGGCGAAGGGGAGGGCCCGCCGGGGGCACCGATGGCTGAGGTCACCTACCCATCCTCCCGTATCCGCCGCGCTTGCCCGCACAAAAGTGCGGACTTGTGCTCAGCCGAGCCGGATGGTGCGGGGTTGTGACGACCTCGGGGTGACGGTCGGGGTGGTACTCGGGGTGACCTTCCGGGTGACGCGCTGGTTGTCGCGGGTCGTGTTGAGGGGTCACATTGAGGGTCACATTGCGGGCCACGTTGAGGGTCGTCTTACGGGTCCGCCTTGCTGATCGCGTTGCGGGTCACGTTCTGGGACGGTCGTCGCCGCCGCGGAAAGGCGCCGTGGTGACGCGGTGGCGTACGCCGACCTGTGCTGCTCGGGTCGTACGACCTGCGGTGCCCGGGTCGGACGGGCGGTGGAGCGCGGAAAGCCCTGCGGCGGTCAGCCGCACAGCGCGCGGTCGCGGCGGCGGCCGGCGCGGCCGGCGGTGGCGGCCTGCTCGGCGGCGCCGGCGGTGGCGGCCGCCACGGCCGCCACGTCACCGAGGCCGTCGGCCGGTACGGCGATGCTGCGGGAGCTGGGTGACGTGCCGTGCGCCTCGGCCCTGATCCGCTGCTTCATCGTCGGCGGCAGCGAACGCCCGCGCTCCGACGACCGCGGTGCGGGCAGCACCACCCGGCTGGCCGAATGCGCCGGTGCGGCATGTCCCCGCGCGGGATCACCGCCCCTCGGCGCGGCGCCCGCGAACGACCGAGTGGCGACGGCCTGCGCCGGTACGGTGGCGTGGCCCGCCGCGGGCCGGGGCGCGGCGCCCTTCATACGGGCCGGGGTCGCGAAGCCCAGCGCGGCGATGCACTTGATGAGCACGTTCAGGAAAGCGCCCCAGAACGCGATGACACGGGGAGTGGTAGCTGCCATGACCTCTCTCGTTTCCTTATCGGTCGAAGTGACTAATCCGATGATGAGGAAGCGAGCACGGATTGTCCGGAACCGCACCCCGAGTCCGGGGATTTTCAGACCAACGCCACCCGTCCGGCGCAATGCGGGCCTCGCGGCGCCTCGTGCGGGTAGCGCTGGCAGGCGCGGGGAGCAGGCGGTATAAGCAGGTCAGAGACTGAGGCTCGCCAGTCCGGTCTGCAGATCGTCCATGGTCATGACCGGCCGCACATCGACCTTTGCACCGGCGTGGAAGAAGGGTTCGAGGACCGGCGGCATCTGGGAACTGTCCTTCATCTCGAAAACCATGTAGCAGCACCGATCACCCGCCGAGGTGGTGAAGTAGGCGCACTCCGGGCGTAGTTCCTCGGTCATTTCCTGCACCATCTTCGACATGGTGCCGTCACTGACGGCCTGGTTCGCAGCCGCGGTGTCCAGTCGCGCGGTGAGCAGCATCCGCATGGGTCTCATCCTCTCCGCAGCGTGGCCGGCGCTCTACGCCCTGCGCACGCACGGAAGACCCCGGTCGCGCCTCGGTTCCCAGCCTCCTCCCGGCCCCGTCAGGCCGCAACCGGGTGCTGCGTCCCGACCTCGTCGGCGATCCGCTCGCGCTCCAGCGTGCGGCGGAAGGGGCCGTCGGCGGTCGCCAGCTCGCGGTAAGTGCCGCGTTGGACGACCCGGCCCGCGTCGAGTACGACGATCTCGTCGACGGCGTCGCCCGCGAGCCCGGCCAGCCGGTGCGTGATCAGCAGCGTCGTACGGTCGCGGCCGCGGGTGGCGGCCAGCAGGTCGGCGGTCAGGGCGTCGGCGGTGGCGATGTCCAGGTGCTCGGCGGGCTCGTCCAGGATCAGTACGGGGAAGCCGGCCAGCAGCGCGCGGGCCAGCGCGAGCCGCTGCCGCATGCCGCCGGACAGCCGGGCACCGTGCTCGCCGACGGCGAGATCCAGGTCGAGGTCGAGCCGGGCGGCGGCGAGAGCGGCACGCAGATCGTCGTCGCCGGCATCGGGACGGGCGAGCCGCAGGTTCTCCCTGACGCTGCTGTCGAAGACATGCGCGTCCTGCGCGCACAGGCCGACCAGCCGGCGTACGTCGTCACCGTCGCACTCGTCCGCGGGCCGCCCTCCCAGGGTGTACGTACCGGACTCGGCGTCCAGGAAGCGCAGCAGTACGTGCGCCAGCGTCGTCTTGCCCGCACCCGACGGGCCGACGACCGCGATCCGGCGACCCTGGGTGAGGGTGAGGCCAACGCCGTCGAGCGCCGGGGAGGTCCGTCCGGGGTGGCGGGCGGTCAGATCGCTCACCACCAGGGGGAAGGGGGAGGCGGGCGGCGCCGCCGGGTGGGCGGGCTCGTTCACGGGCAGCGGCGCGTCGAGCACGTCGTTCACCCGCTCCGCTGCGCGGCGGCTGCGTTGCCGCTGCTGCGCGGCGAGCGGCAGGCCGTTGACCGCTTCGAAGGCGGCGAGCGGCGCGAGCAGCAGCACCGCGAGCGCCACGCCCGGCAGGTCGTGCGCGGCCACCGCCCGCACCCCTGCCCAGCCGCACGCCGTCACGGTGAGACCGCCGACCAGCGTGGTCAGCCCGGTTCCCAGCGCGGTGACCGTGGCGGACCTGGCGGCGACCGCGGTGAGCGTACGGTCGGCGTCCGCGGCTTCGTCCCGCCGGCGGTCCAGCGCGCCGGCCACTGTCAGCTCGGCGGTGCCGGTGAAGAGGGCCAGCACCCTGGCCGACAGCTCACCGCGGGCCGGGGCGAGCCGCGCTTCGGTACGGCGTGCGACGGCCGCGGCCAGCAGCGGCACGGCGACCCCGGCGACCAGGAGCCCGGTCCCGAGGGCGATCCCCGCGGCCGGCAGCAGCCATCCGGCGAAGGCCGCCGACACCAGCACCACGAGCCCCGCGGTGATCGCGGGCTGCAGCCACCGCAGGTAGTGGTCCTGGACCGCGTCCACATCCGCGACCAGCCGGGACAACAGGTCACCGCGCTGCCGTTCGCGCAGGCCGGCGGGTGCCAGGCGTTCGAGGCGCCGGTAGACCGCTACCCGCACGCCGGCCAGCGCGCGGAAGACCGCGTCGTGTGCGACCAGCCGCTCCCCGTAGCGGAAAACGGCCCGCCCGATGCCGAAGGCCCGGGTCGCGGTGACCGCCACCATCAGATACAGCACCGGCGGCTGCTGCGAGGCCCGGCTGATCAGCCACCCCGAGGTCGCCATCAGCCCGACGGCGGACAGCAGCGCCAGCGCGCCCAGCCCGCAGGCCGCGGCGAAGCGCCCGCGGAAGCCGCGTATTCGCCCCGTCGCGAGCAGCCCGCGCACGCCACCGGTGCCGGCGGACCGGTCCGGCGCGGGCGCGGGGTCCGGTTCTGGCAGCCGCCCAGGCGCGGGTGAGCCGCCGTGCGAAGGCGCGGCCGGTGCGGGGGAGTCGTCCGGCGCGGGCGCCTCCTCCGTTGTGCGCGCCGCGGGCGTGAGGGCGAGCAAATGATCGGCGAGCGGCAGCAGCGCGGGGCGGTGGGCGACCAGGACCGTCGTCCGGCCCCGGCACAGCTTCCGCAGGGTCGCGATGAGCGCCCCCTCGGTGTCGCCGTCGAGGTTGGCGGTCGGCTCGTCCAGCAGCAGCAGTGGCCGGTCGGCGAGGAAGGCGCGGGCCAGCGCGATGCGCTGCCGCTGGCCCGCGGACAGCCCCGCGCCGTCCTCGCCGATGACGTCGTCGGGAGCGGCGAAGCCCAGCGCGCCGGCGTCGGCCAGAGCGGCGTGCAGGTCGGCGTCGGAGGCGTCGGGCCTGGCCAGCCGGACGTTGTCGGCGATCGTGCCCGGGAAGAGGTGCGGGTGCTGGGGCACCCAGGCGATCTGGCGGTGCCAGGACGCCTGGTCGAGGTTTCCGAGGTCGAGGCCGTCGACCAGGATGCGTCCCCGCGCGGGTGGCGCGAAGCCGAGCAGCGCGCTGAGCAGCGTGGTCTTGCCGACCCCGCTCGGGCCTGTCACCGCCAGCGTCTCGCCGGGCGCGAGGGTGAAGGAGGTCGGTGCCAGCGCACCCTCGGTCCGTACCGCGAGGCCCTCGACCCGGACCGTTGCGGTCCGCAGATCGGGTGCGGGGGTGCCGCCCGGCGCCCTGGCGGGCTCGGTCTCCAGCACCTCGAAGACCTGCTCGGCGGCGGCCAGCCCTTCCGCGGCCGCGTGGTACTGCGCCCCGACCTGCCGCAGCGGCAAGTAGGCCTCGGGGGCCAGGACCAGCACCAGCAACCCGGTGCGCAGCGACAGCTCGCCGTGCACCAGCCGCATGCCGATGTCGACGGCGACCAGGGCGACCGAGATGGTGGCCAGCAGTTCCAGCACGAAGGACGACAGGAAGGCGATCCGCAGCGTCTTGAGCGTGGCCTTGCGGTAGTCGCCGGTGATGGCCCGGATGTTGTCGGCCTGCGCCTTGGCCCGCCCGAAGACCTTGAGTGTCGGCAGGCCGGCGACCACGTCGAGGAAGTGCCCGGACAGCCGGCCGAGCAGCCGCCACTGCCGGTCCATCCGGTCCCTGGTCGCCCAGCCGACCAGCACCATGAACAGCGGGATCAGCGGCAGGGTGAGCACGATGGTGAGTGCCGATATCCAGTCGGCGAGAAGGATGCGGGCCAGCACGACCGCGGGAACGACGGCGGCGAGCCCCAGTTGCGGCAGGTAGCGCGCGAAGTAGTCGTCCAGCGCGTCGATGCCGCGAGTCGCGAGGGTGGTGAGTTCACCGCTGCGGCGGCCGGTCAGCCAGCCTGGGCCGAGCGCCGTCGCACGTATCAGCAGCCGGTTGCGCAGCTGCGAGGTGACCGCGGCCCCGGCCCGGTGCGCGCACAGCTCGGTCAGCCAGGCCACCATTGCCCGGCCCACCGAGACGGCCGCCAGTCCCAGCAGATCGCCGCCCAGGGCGCCGGTGCCGTCGCCGTGCTGGAAACCGCCGACGACCACGTCGGCGATCAGCGTCGCCTGCGCCACGATCAGACCGGCGCCCACCAGACCGAGCGCCACCGTGCCGGTCAGGAAGACCCGGGTGGTGCGCGCGTACCGGAGCAGTCGCGGATCGACGGGTTTCACGTGGAACATCCCCTTTCCCAGCCAGCGGGGTGCACACCGCGAACGAGAGGAGCGCCACGACCACCGCGTGCACGTCGTACGTGTTTCACGTGGAACATCAGCGCGCGCCTTCCAGCGGACGCTCCGCCGACTGGGCTGCGGCGGCGGCGATGTGCTGCGTGCCGATCCGCTTGCGGAACACCCAGTAGGTCCACCCCTGGTAGAGGAGCACCAGCGGGGTGGCGATGGCGGCGCACCACGTCATGATCCGCAGCGTGTACGGGGTCGCCGAGGCGTTGCTGACCGTCAGGCTCCAGGCGCTGTCGAGCGATGAGGGCATGACGTCGGGGAACAGGCTCAGGAAGAACAGCGCGACGGTCGCCGCGATGGTCACCCCGGAGAAGGCGAACGACCAGCCCTCCCGCCCCGCGGCATTGGCGCCGAGCGCCAGCGCGAGGGCGAGCGCGGCCACGATCAGCGCGACCAGGCTGCGGCCGTTGCCGCTGTCCGCCTGGGTCCAGATCAGGAAGGCCAGTGCCAGCACCGCAGCGACGGCGCCGATCCTGGTGGCGGCCGCCCGTGCCCGCTCCCGGATCGGGCCGACCGTCTTCAGTGAGGCGAAGACGGCACCGTGGAAGGTGAACAGCGCCAGCGTCACCAGCCCGCCGAGCAGGGCGTAGCCGTGCAGCAGGTCCCAGAGACCGCCCACATATTCCTTGTGGGCGTCGATCTTCACGCCGTGCACCATGTCGGCGAAGGCGACGCCCCACAGGAAGGCCGGCAGCAGCGAGGTCCAGAAGATCGCGTGCTCCCAGTTGCGCTGCCAGCGCTCGTCGTCCCGCTTGGCGCGGTATTCGAAGGCGACCCCGCGCACGATCAGGCAGACCAGGATCACCAGCAGCGGCAGGTAGAAGCCGGAGAAGAGGGTGGCGTACCAGTCGGGGAAGGCTGCGAAGGTCGCTCCACCCGCGGTGAGCAGCCAGACCTCGTTGCCATCCCAGACCGGGCCGATGGTGTTGATCAGCACGCGCCGCTCGGCGCGGTCGCGGGCCAGCAGCTTGGTCAGGACACCGATCCCGAAGTCGAAGCCCTCCAGGAAGAAGTACCCGGTCCACAGAACGGCGATCAGGACGAACCAGACGTCGTGCAGATGCATGATCTCTCCTCCTGCCGCTCAGTACGAGAAGGCCATCGGGCGGTCGTCGGCGTCCGCGCCGCCGTTTCCGCCGCCGATACGGGTGGGGGGCTGACGGTCCGCGTCGGTCAGTTCCGGCGGGCCCGCCTTGGCGTACTTCAGCATCAGCCGGATCTCGACGACGGCGAGGACGGCGTAGAGGCCGGTGAAGACGATCAGCGAGGTCAGCACCTCGCCGGTGGACACCCCGGGGGAGACGGCGTCGCGGGTGCGCAGCACGCCGTAGACGACCCAGGGCTGGCGGCCGGTCTCGGTGAAGATCCAGCCCCAGGAGTTGGCGATCAGCGGGAAGACCATCGTCAGCAGGGCCAGCCGCCAGTACCAGCGGGACAGTGCGGGGCCGAAGCGGGTGCTTCTGGTGAGCATCAGGTTCGGCACCTCGTCCTCACCGGTCCGGTGCTCGGGCGCCACCCACAACCTGCGCCGGGTGAGCCACAGTCCGGCCGCGCCGACTCCGATCGAGACCACGCCGAAGCCGATCATCCAGCGGAAGCCCCAGTATTCGACCGGGATGTTCGGCCGGTAGTCGCCGGGCCCGAACTTCTGCTGCTCGGCCTTGTTCACGTCGTTGATGCCGCCGACGTAGGAGGTGAAGTTGTCGGTGGCGAGGAAGGACAGCAGGTTGGGGACGTCGATCGCGACCTCGTTGTGGCCCTTGCTGACGTCACCGACGGCGAAGATCGAGAAGGGTGCGCCCTTCTGCCCGTCCCACAGCGCCTCGGCCGCGGCCATCTTCATCGGCTGCTGCTTGAACATCACCTTGCCGAGCGTGTCGCCGCTGATCGCGGTGAGCGTACCGGCCACCACCGCGACCACCAGGGCCAGCCGCAGCGAGGAGCGCATCACCGCGATGTGCCGCTGGCGCGCCAGGTGGTAGGCGGCGATGCCGATCATGAAGGCGGCGCCGGTCAGGAAGGCCGCCGACATGGTGTGGAAGAACTGCGCGAGCGCGGTGTTCTGCGTCAGCACCGCCCAGAAATCCGTGAGTTCCGCCCGCTTGGTCTTCGGGTTGTAGCGGTAGCCGACCGGGTGCTGCATCCAGGAGTTGGCCGCCAGGATGAAGTACGCGGACAGGATCGTCCCGATCGAGACCATCCATATGCAGGCCAGATGGATCCTCTTGGGCAGCTTGTCCCAGCCGAAGATCCACAGCCCGACGAAGGTCGACTCGAAGAAGAAGGCGATCAGCGCCTCGAAGGCGAGCGGGGCGCCGAAGACGTCGCCCACGAAGCGCGAGTAGTCGGACCAGTTCATGCCGAACTGGAACTCCTGGACGATGCCCGTCACCACGCCCATGGCGATGTTGATCAGGAAGAGTTTGCCCCAGAACTTGGTGGCTCTGAGGTACTTGTCCTTGGAGGTACGCACCCAGGCGGTCTGCAAGCCCGCGGTGAGCGCGGAGAGCGAGATCGTCAGGGGGACGAAGAGGAAGTGGTAGACGGTCGTCACGCCGAACTGCCACCTGGCGACGTTCAGTGGCTCCAGTGCGAGCTGCACGATACGTCTCCTTTGCATCGCGCTTGTGAACGTGAACTCATTCACAAGCAGTATCACGCACATGCGTTCGCCCCCTGCCACCGGGGGGTGGTCAGGGGGCGAAAGTGCAGGTCAGCAGGTCCGTGCAGGGCTCTCCTGAGCGGGGCGGATCAGAGCTCCTTGCGGAAGGCCTCGGCCGTCCGCAGCAGCAGGTCGTTCGCGGCCGTCTCGCCGACGGTGATCCGCACTCCCTCGCCCGCGAAGGGCCGGACCGTCGTCCCCGCCCGCTCGCACGCGGCCGCGAAGGCGTCCGTGTGCTCCCCGAGCCGCAGCCAGACGAAGTTGGCCTGGGTCTCCGGCACCGTCCAGCCCTGGGCGGTCAGCCCCTCGAAGACCCGGGTCCGCTCGGCGACCAGGCCCGCGACCCGCTCCAGCAGCGCCGGCTCGGCCCGCAGGCTCGCCACCGCGGCGTCCTGGGCGAGCTGGCTCACCCCGAAGGGCACCGCGGTCTTGCGCAGCGCCTCCGCCACCGGCTGGTGCGCGATGGCGAAACCGATGCGCAGCCCCGCCAGGCCGTACGCCTTGGAGAAGGTCCGCAGCACGGCCACATTGGGCCGCTCCCGGTAGAGGTCCGTACCGTCGGGCACGTCGGGGTCGGTGATGAACTCGCGGTAGGCCTCGTCGAGCACCACCAGCACGTCACCCGGCACCCGGTCGAGGAACCGCTCCAGCTCCGCCCTGCGCACCACGGTGCCCGTGGGGTTGTTGGGGTTGCAGACGAAGATCAGCCGGGTCCGGTCGGTGACCGCGTCGGCCATCGCGTCCAGGTCGTGCCGCTCGGCCGCGTCCAGCGGCACCTGCACCGGCCGGGCGCCGCTGATCCGGGTGATGATCGGATAGGCCTCAAAAGACCGCCAGGCGTAGACGACCTCGTCGCCGGGACCCGAGGTCGCCTGCAGCAACTGCTGCGCCACCCCCACCGACCCCGTCCCGGTCGCCACATGCTCGGCCGGCACCCCGAAGCGCGCCGCCAGCTCGCCGGTGAGCGCGGAGCAGGCGAGGTCCGGATAACGATTGAAGGACGCCGCGGCGGCGGCGGTCGCCTCCAGGACACCGGGCAGCGGCGGGTACGGGTTCTCGTTCGAGGACAGCTTGAAGGCCGGCACACCCTCCGCGGCCGCCGGCGGTCGACCCGGCTTGTAGGTGGGGATACCGTCCAGTTCCGCGCGCAGTTTGGGGGTCTCGGGGCTCATGGCCACACCCTACGAGGACCGCGCCGACCTGGGGAGTGCGGTGCACCACACCCGTCGGGGACGCTCCTGGACGCCGCGCCGGGCCCCCGCCGAGGGGTGGCGCCGGGCGGCCGCTTCGCGCCACCCCCGGCCGGGCACGCGTTCTTGCGCCAGGGCCGTGCGCGACCCCATGCTCCGGTGGCGCGCGGGGTGGCGCGCATCCCCCGTAGGAGTGAGTTGCCGCGAGAGCTTCTGCTGGGCCAATGGCCTATGGATGGCCACGCTCGCGCCCGTATCGCCTCAACTCCCGGTCTGCCGCCTGCATATTCCACATGGCATAAGGAATTCGATCATGCAGAAACCTTCCTTCTGAGGGTCCGACGGGATGGCGGCCGAGCGGACCAAGGCCGCCCTACTATCGGCACGCCATGACAGCAGCAGGGAATCACCAGGCGAGCCGGCCCGTCGGACGCCGGCTGGAGCGAGCGGGGATCAGGGATGTCGCCGCTGCCGCCGGCGTCTCGATCACGACTGTCTCCGACGCGCTCAACGGCAAGGGCCGACTGCCCGACGCCACCCGACGCCATGTCCGTGAGGTCGCCGACCGGCTGGGCTACCGCCCCTCCGCCGCCGCCCGCACACTGCGCACCGGCAGGTCGGGCCTGATCGGCCTGACGGTGACGACATACGGCGAAGAACCGTTCACCTTCACCGAATTCGCGTACTTCGCGGAGATGGCACGAGCCGCCACCTCCGCCGCGCTTGCCCGCGGCTACGCCCTGGTCATCCTGCCCGCCTCCTCGCGGCACGACGTGTGGGGCAACGTGGCGCTGGACGGCACGGTCGTCGTCGACCCCTCCGACCAGGACCCGGTGGTCACCGAACTCGTCCGGCAGGGCGTGCCGGTGGTCAGCGACGGCCGCCCAGCCGGCAGCCTGCCCGTGCACGCCTGGGTCGACAACGACCACGAGGAGGCCGTGCTCGGCATCCTCGACCATCTCGCGGCCGCCGGCGCCCGCCGGATCGGCCTACTCACCGGCACCAGCACCGACACGTACACCCGGCTGTCGACCACCGCGTATCTCGAATGGTGCGAACGCATCGGCCAGGAACCGGTCTACGAGGCCTATCCGGCGCACGACCCGTGCGCCGGCGCCGTCGCCGCGGACCGCTTACTCGCCCGCCCGGACCGCCCCGACGCCGTCTACGGGCTCTTCGACCCCAACGGTACCGACCTGCTCGCCGCCGCCCGCCGCTACGGTCTGCGGGTGCCCGACGACCTGCTGCTGGTCTGCTGCAGCGAGAGCACCGGCTACGCCGCCACGGAGCCGCCGATCACCACCCTGTCGCTGAAACCGCGCCGGATCGGCACCGCCGTGGTGCAGCTGCTCATCGACGCCATCGAGGGCGTGGGACCGGCCCACCCCGTGCAGCAGGTGATGCCGACCGAGCTGATCATCCGTACATCCTCGCAGCGCCGCCCGCACCGCACCACCGTCAGCCCGCCGCGCACCTCCGCCCGGGGGGAGGGTTAGAAACGACGTCCGGACGGAGCCGCCTGGCGGTGCCGTCCTTCGTCAAGGCTTCGTATCCTGCGGTGACTACGGGGTGTTTTGTCTGCACCCTGCGAAATCCAACTGCCCGGGTATGTCACAACGCGACAGCGTCATTCCTATGATGGGCGGATGGCGGCGCGATCGTGGAGGGGTCGATGACTCAGGGGGCAGGTCAGGGGTCCGAGCCCGGGACCGCGGAGAGCTGGCGTCCCGAGGCGGCTTTTGAGCGCGCGGCAGGTTACGAGCACGCGTTGGGCGTCCCACCCGTGCCCGCATATGAGCAGCCCGCAGACGAGCAGCCGGCGTACCGGCAGCCAGTGGATGCCGCCTACGAGCACGCGCACCAGGCGGCCGGCGGCTACGGCCGCGAACACGAGCCCGCTGCGGACTACGGCCGCGAGCACCAGCCCGTCACGGTCTACGGCCACGGGCAGGAGAGCGCGGCCGTCGGTTACCCGGCGCCCGCGCCGGTTTTCGACGGCGCCCCGGCCTTCGACAGCGCGCCGCCCGCGCCCGCGCACGCCCCCACGGTGCCCGCGCCGCCCCGGCCGTACGAGCCGACCGAGCACGACACGCCGCTGGTCCCCGCCGAGTACAGCCCCACCGCCCGCGACCTGCCGGTGCTCGGCGAGCCCTCGGAGACGGCCGGAGAACGGCCCGAGCGCCCCGGGCCGCTCTACGTCGTCGGCGATGTGCACGGCTATCTCGACGAGTTGCTGGCCGCGCTCCGCGAACGCGGGCTCGTGGACGGCGAGGGCCACTGGTCGGCGGGCAGTGCCCGGCTGTGGTTCCTCGGCGACTTCACCGACCGCGGCCCCGACGGCATCGGTGTGATCGAACTGGTCATGCAGCTGTCCGCGGAGGCGGCCGCGGCCGGCGGATACTGCCGCGCCCTGATGGGCAACCACGAACTGCTGCTGCTCGGCGCCCACCGCTTCGGCGACACCCCCGTCAACTCCGCGGGCGGCACCGCCTCCTTCCTCGCCGCCTGGCGGCTCAACGGCGGCCAGCCCTCCGACATGGACCGGCTGGAGGACCGGCATCTGACCTGGATCTCCCGGCTGGACGCTGCCCACCTCACCGACGGCCACCTCCTGGTCCACTCCGACACCACCGCGTATCTGGACTACGGCAGCAGCATCGAGGAGATGAACGACGCGATCACCGGCGTCCTGCAACGCAACGACGCCGACGAGTGCTGGGACCTCTTCCGCAAGCTCACCAAACGATTCGCCTTCCGCGGCGACGACGGCCCGGACGCCGCCCGCGAGATCCTCGGCGTCTACGGCGGCCAGCGGGTGGTGCACGGGCACAGCCCGATCCCCTACCTGCTCGGCGAGGCCGGCGGCGAAGTGCCGCAGGACGGCGAGGAACGCGGGCACGCGGTGAGCGGTCCGATGATCTACGCGGACAGCCTCGCCGTGGCAATGGACGGCGGCGTCACCATGGAAGGGCGCCTGCTGGTTGCCCAACTCCCGCTGATTGGCTAGCCTCCACATTTCCTGGTTGCACCCTGTCACGGTCTGACCTCCCCGCTCTACCATCGCTTTATCCGTAGGCACACCGCTCTCCGCGCATCCGGCCGGCCGAGCCCGTTCCGTTGACGGAACACCGGCCTCGCTCGGGGAGTCGGAGCATCGGGGGACGCACATGACCACCGCCCCACACCTGCTCAACGAAGACCGCCCCGATTTCGAGCACGTACTGGACGAGGCCCTGCGCATCGTCCTGGACGACGAGGGCCCGCAAGGCCCGGGACTGCCGGACGGCGCCGCAGGCGGCGGCCTGCCGCTGAATGCCGAGCAGTTGCGCACGCTTGCGCTGGCCGCCGCCGAGCGGATCAGCGCGCAGGCCGCCGCGGAGTACGACGCCTACCGCACGCTGCGCGCCGAGACGCGCGAGGCGGTGCGCGAGGCGGCACGGTCCAGGGACAGCCGGGCCTTCGGCTACGCCGCCATGGGCGTCGCGGACGGCGCCGGATCGGGAGCCGGCCTCGCCGCCGTCATCGCCGTCCTGACGCCGCTGCTCGCCGGAGCCGCGGCGCTGATCTTTCTGCTCATCGGCTACTCCATGGCCGCGGTGCACCCGCAGCCCGCGATCGCCTCGCCGCTGCGCACGGCGGGCTGGTTCTTCGCCGCGGTCGCCGCCGCGGCGATCCTGCTCGGCGGGATCGGGTTGCTGCTGACCGCGCTGCGGGACGGCTCCGGTGCCATCCACGACTCGCCCGACGGGATGCCCCCGGAGGTGCTGCGGGCCCGTGAGGCGTGGCATCAGGCGCTGCTGGAACGCGGTCTGCTGCCCTTCCTCGAGGACGCGCTGAGCGACACCGCGGCCCCCGCCGCGCCGGCCCAGGCGCCCTCCGCCCCGCGGATGCCGCGGCTGGGCTATTCGCGCCCGGACTTCTCCTCGCCCCAGGACCCGCGGCCGACCGCGCCGCGTTTCAGCAGCCCTGACTTCAGCAGCCCCGATTTCGGCAGCCCGGACTTCGGCGGCCCCGACCACGCACCCGAATGACGTCGCAGGGGGTGAGGTGGCGGCGGTGACGCCGCACAGGTGGCGCCGCGCCCCCGGTTGGCCGACCCCGGTCGCGCCCGGCGCGTGACGTTGTTTGACTCATCCCGTACCTGGTCAGACGGGAGAAGCCCATGCGCGTCCGCCGTACGCTCGCCGCCCTGTGCACGATCGTCCCGCTGGTGTGGGCGGCCACCGGCTGCTCGGACACCTCGGCGGGCCGGATCACCGCCACCCGCGGCCTGACCTTCGCCCAGACCATCAGCAACCCGATCCACGGCAGATGCCACGCCTTCGCCCCGCGCGGGGTCGACCGGGTCACCAACCAGCTCGGCAGCGACATCGTCCTGCACAAGGGCCCGCGCTGCACCGACCCGGTCGGCCGCCCCAGTTCCTACCTGTCGTCGACCTTCTCCGCCAGCGCGGTCGTCTCGCTCGGGCGGTGGCGGAGCTTCTCCATGGTGGGCTGGTCATCGCCGGTCTCCCCCAACTGACGCCCGCCCCCTGACGCCCGCTCAGCGGAACGGTCGCGCTGCCCGGAAAAGCCGCTGAAGGTTTCCCCGGGCAGCGGCAATGCGCGGGCCTCAGTCCGCCAGCGGCAGGTAGACGCGGTTGCCCGCGGCGGCGAACTCCCGGGACTTCTCCAGCATGCCCGCCTCGATGTCGGCGTCCGACGACGGCGCGGCCAGGTCGGGGGCGAACCGTTCGGTGATGCTCCTGCTGATCTTCATCGAGCAGAATTTCGGGCCGCACATCGAGCAGAAGTGCGCGGTCTTCGCCGGTTCCGCCGGCAGCGTCTCGTCGTGGAAGGCGCGGGCGGTGTCCGGGTCGAGGGCCAGGTTGAACTGGTCCTCCCAGCGGAATTCGAAGCGGGCGTCGGACAGGGCGTCGTCCCAGGCCTGGGCGCCGGGATGGCCCTTGGCGAGGTCGGCGGCGTGGGCGGCGATCTTGTAGGTGATCACGCCGGTCTTGACGTCGTCGCGGTCGGGCAGGCCGAGGTGTTCCTTGGGGGTGACGTAGCAGAGCATCGCCGTGCCCCACCAGGCGATCATCGCGGCACCGATGCCGGAGGTGATGTGGTCGTAGGCCGGGGCGATGTCGGTGGTCAGCGGGCCGAGGGTGTAGAAGGGCGCCTCCTCGCAGATCTCCTGCTGGAGGTCGATGTTCTCCTTGATCTTGTGCATCGGGACGTGTCCCGGGCCTTCGATCATGGTCTGCACGTGGTGCCGCTTGGCGATGGTGTTCAGCTCGCCGAGGGTGCGCAGCTCGGCGAACTGCGCCTCGTCGTTGGCGTCGGCGATGGACCCGGGCCGCAGGCCGTCGCCGAGCGAGTAGGTGACGTCGTAGGCGGCGAGGATGTCGCACAGCTCGGCGAAATTCTCGTAGAGGAAGTTCTCCTTGTGGTGGGCCAGGCACCACGCGGCCATGATCGAGCCGCCGCGGGAGACGATGCCGGTCTTGCGGCGGGCGGTGAGCGGCACGTAGCGCAGCAGGACGCCGGCGTGCACGGTCATGTAGTCGACGCCCTGTTCCGCCTGCTCGATGACGGTGTCCCGGTAGATGTCCCAGGTCAGTTCCTCGGCGCGGCCGTCGACCTTCTCCAGAGCCTGGTAGAGCGGGACGGTGCCGATGGGGACGGGGGAGTTGCGCAGCACCCACTCGCGGGTGGTGTGGATGTTGCGCCCGGTGGACAGGTCCATGACCGTGTCGGCGCCCCAGCGGGTGGCCCAGGTCATCTTCTCCACCTCCTCCTCGATGGAGGAGGTGACCGCGGAGTTGCCGATGTTCGCGTTGACCTTCACCAGGAACCGCTTGCCGATGATCATCGGCTCGCTCTCCGGGTGGTTGACGTTCGCCGGCAGCACGGCCCGCCCGGCGGCGATCTCGTCGCGTACGGTCTGCGGCGGGACGTCCTCGCGCAGGGCGACGTATTCCATTTCCGGGGTGGTCTCGCCGCGCCTGGCGTAGGCGAGCTGGGTGGCCGGCTGCCCGTCGCGGGCCCGCCGGGGGAGCCGCGGGCGGCCGGGGAAGACGGCGTCCAGATTGCGCAGGCCCCCGCGGGGGACGGTGTGCTTGATGCCGTCGTCCTCGGGGCGGACCGGACGGCCCACGTACTCCTCGGTGTCGCCGCGGCCGATGATCCAGTTCTCCCGGACCGGGGCGAGGCCCCGCCGGACGTCGGTCTGCACCGACGGGTCGGTGTAGGGGCCCGATGTGTCGTACAGCGTCACATCGCGCCCGTTGGTGAGGTGCACCTGCCGGACCGGAACCGCCACATCCGGCCGTGACCCGGTGAGATACGCCTTGTGCCAGCCGATTTCGCGCGTGCTTGCGTCCTGCGTGGTCATGAGACCTACTCCCTACGCCGGCATTACCCGGTAACAGGTTCGGCGGTCGGCGCAGCTGTCGCGTCGGCGTGATTCCGCGTCCGCTTTCAGCGCCCTCTCAGCCCGGTGCTCCGAGCTCCCGCGTTTGCAAAGTGGCGCCAACGTTAGCGGCTGGGTACACACAGGCACCAGGGGCCCTGCGGCGATCGGCCCGCGGACCCCCCGGACAGCAGTCGCCGCCGGTGGCGGTGGCCACCGGCGGCGAGGGAGGTGTACGAGCGGGGAAGTGCGGCGGCACTCACCAATCGCGCTTCGACGACTTCGAGGAGGACCCGCCGGACGTGACACGCTTCACGACCAGGACCAGCGCCCCGACCAGAATCACGAACACGACCACCTTGAACAGCAGGCCGATCACGAAGCTCACCAGGGCCGCGATCAGGGAACCGAAGACCACCAGCGCGATCACCGGGACGGCGACCCACTTGACCCACCACGGCAGGCCCCTCAGCAGCTTGTCCATGACGCCTTGACTCTCCTTCGTCCCCGCACCCGGGTCGGTCCGGCGGTTCTTCCGCCGATACTTCGACTGTAGGGCCACTTCTGCCCCGTGTGGGGGCCGAGGACGCCGGATACGACCCTGATCGCACCCCTAGGGCTCCGGCGGGGAGAAGACCACCACGACCCTGAGGTCCTCGGTGATGTGGTGGAAGCGGTGCGCGGTGCCGGCCGGCACGTAGACCACGCTGCCGCGCGCGACGGTCGTCGTCTCCTCACCCACGGTGATCGCGGCCCGGCCGCTGACCACCAGGTAGACCTCGTCCTGGCCGTGCGGCTGCTGCGGGTCGTTCTCGCCCGCCTTGAGCGCGTACAGCCCGGCCGACATGGTGCGTTCCTTGAGAAAGCGCAGGTAAGCGCCCTGGTTCGCAGCACGTTCCGCGTCCAGGTCGTCCAACCGGAACACCTTCATCGCCACTCCTCCGCTGCGGTCGGGCTACGGTTCTGCTCGGTCTCTTGTTCTGCTGATCAGGTCTGCGACGATCACACCATGAAGAATTTCATCGTCAAAACGCTGGCGAACGCCGGGGCCCTCGGCGTCGCCACCTGGGTGATCAAGGACATCACCCTCACCGGCGACTCCACGTCCCGCAAGGTACTGAGCCTGATATTGGTCGCGCTGGTCTTCGGCGTCGTGAACTGGCTGGTCAAGCCGATCGTCAAGGTGCTGTCCTTCCCGCTGTTCATCCTCACCCTGGGGCTGATCACGCTGGTGGTGAACGCCCTGATGCTGCTCCTGACGTCGTGGCTGGCGGGCAAGCTGAACCTGGACTTCCACGTGCACGGCTTCTGGACCGCGGTGGTCGGCGGTCTGATCGTCAGCGTCGTGTCCTGGGCGCTGCACGTCGTCCTGCCGGACGACGAGTGACCGGCGGACAGGGGGGCACGGAATTCTTCGGGGGCCCGGAGAGCGGCAGGCAGCACGGCGGTGCGGCGGACGGCGGCCCCGGCGACAGTACGCGCAGCGTGCACGCGGGCCGGCCGCCGGCGACGGCGTACGAGCCGTCGCTGCCAGGACCGGTCTTCGTCTCGCACTACCACCTGCCAGGTGAGGCGACCGGGCCCTACGTCTACGGCCGGGACGACAACCCGACGTGGGAGCGCCTGGAGCAGGCGATCTCGGAGCTGGAGGCGCCGGGCGACCCCGAGGTCGGCACCGCGGTCTTCGCCTCGGGCATGGCGGCCGTCGCCGCCGTGCTGCTGTCGCAGGTGAAGGCCGGGCAGACGGTCCTGCTGCCGTCGGACAGCTACCAGACGACGCGCGCGCTGCGCGAGCGCCTGGAGTCGTACGGCGTGACCGTGCGGCTCGCGCCGACCGCGGGCGACGCGCAGCTGGCGGCAATGGAGGGCGTCTCGCTGGTGTGGCTGGAGACGCCGTCGAATCCCGGGCTCGACGTGTGCGACATCCGGCGCCTGGCGGACGCGGCCCACGCCGCGGGCGCGCTGGTCGCCGTCGACAACACCCTCGCCACGCCGCTGGGCCAGCGGCCGCTCTCGCTTGGCGCGGACTTCTCGGTCGCCAGCGGCACCAAGGCGCTCAGCGGCCACGGCGACCTGCTGCTCGGCTACGTCAGCACCAGGGACGCGGAACTGGCCGCCGGCGTGCGCTACTGGCGCAAGACGGTCGGCGCGATTCCCGGGCCCATGGAGGCCTGGCTCGCGCACCGGTCGATCGCGACCTTCGCCCTGCGCGTGGACCGGCAGGCGACCAATGCCGTGGCTCTTGCCACGGCATTGCTCAAACGCCCCGAAGTGAGTGATCTGCGGCACCCGGGGCTGCCGACCGACCCCTCGCACGCGGTCGCCATCCGGCAGATGCGCCGCTTCGGCAGTGTGGTCTCTTTCACCCTGCCCGACCAGGCGCACGCCGAGCGCTTCCTGGCCGCGCTGCGCATGACGTCGGAGGCCACCAGCTTCGGCAGCATCCAGAGCACCGCCGAGCGCCGGGCCCGATGGGGCGGCGACGCCGTGCCGCCGGGCTTCGTCCGCTTCTCCGTGGGCATCGAGGACCCGGACGACATCGTGGCCGACGTGCTGGACGCGCTGGACGCGGCGGCGACGCGGTGACGGCCGCGGACGGGTTACGGACACGGGCCGGGCGTGCGCGCTCACAGACGGCGCACAGCCCGGCCGAACGCTTCGATTGACGGCCGCGGGCACGTTTGCCCCCGTGCCGGCCGCGGCAGATGTCTGGCATGCCCCCGGATCCGCATCCCAGCCCCACCACCCGCCCGGTGGTCAAGCGCACCGCACGTGCCCTGGTCTTCGACGGTGACCAGCTCGTCCTGATCAAGCGCACCAAGCCCGGCATGGCACCGTACTGGATCACGCCCGGCGGTGGCGTCGAGGACGACGACGCCGGTGTCGTCGCCGCCCTGCACCGCGAGATCGACGAGGAGTTGGGTGGGAAGATCACCGACGTGGTACCCGCCTTCGTCGACACCGTCGAGCACATCGCGGACGACGGTTCGCACGGCGTGAAGGTGCAGTTCTTCTTCGCCTGCCGGCTGGCGTCGATGGATCTCGACCGGCGGCACGGCCCCGAGGTGGACGACCCCTGCGGGGAGTACGAAGTGGTCCGGGTGCCGTTCAGCAGGATCGGCATCGCCTCGGTGGGCATCGTGCCGCTGACCCTGCGCCACTACCTGGACGCCAATATCGAGGGCGTGCTCGGACTGCTCGGGCCCGAGATGGGCTGAGCCACGGGCGCGGGCGCCGATACCGGCACCAGGGCCGCCGCAGCAGTTAGGTCCGCTACGGGATCGTCCCGTAGCAGACCTATCTTGCTACTCTCGACTCATGACCCCGGACTCCGCCACCGCCACCGCCACCGCGCCCTCGCCCTCGCCGGTCACCGGCTCCCCCGACGTGTCGTACCTGCTCCAGCACACCGCCCACGTGCTGGCCACGCAGATGACGGCAGCGCTCGCCGAGATCGGCATGTCTCCACGGGCGCACTGCGTGCTGGCGCACGCCGCGCAGACCGAGCGAACCCAGGCCCAGCTCGCCGAGCTGTCCGACCTGGACAAGACCACGATGGTGGTGACCGTCGACCAGCTGGAGCGGGCCGGTCTCGCCGAGCGGGTGCCGTCGGCGACGGACCGCAGGGCGCGCATCATCCGGGTGACCGCGGCGGGCGCCGACGTGGTGGCCGCCGGGCAGCAGATCGTCGACCGGGTGCACGGCGACGTCCTCGGGGCGCTGCCCGAGCCGGAGCGATCGGTCTTCGTCTCGGCGCTGAATCGGCTGACCACCGGGCATCTCGCGACGCCGGCGGACTCCCCGGACGGCGTCCAGGCAGTGCGCCGCCCGCGGCAGTCCCGCCAGTGAGCGGCATGGAAGCAAGTATGTAAGCCCGTAATAGATAGTCTCCAACAAAACCTTCTGCTACGGTCAGTCCTGGCAATCCATCCGCCAGGAGGCGACCTCATGCCGCTGTCTTCCCGTTCCCGCGCCGCCGCCCTCGCCGTACTCAGCGCGGGCACCCTGATGATCATCCTGGACGGCACGATCGTGACCGTCGCGCTGCCGTCCATCCAACGCGACCTGGGCTTCTCCCAGTCCGCGCTGGCCTGGGTGGTGAACGCCTACCTCATCGCCTTCGGCGGTCTGCTGCTGCTGTCCGGCAGGATCGGCGACCTCATCGGACGCCGCCGCATCCTGGTCGGCGGGCTGGCGGCCTTCACCGCCGCCTCGCTGGCCTGCGGCTTCGCCGACTCCGCAGGCCTGCTGATCACCGCCCGCTTCGTGCAGGGCGCCGCCGGAGCGATGGTCTCCGCGGTCAGCCTGGGCATGGTGATCGCCCTCTATCCCGAGCCGAGCGGGCGCGGACGGGCCATGGGCGTCTACAGCTTCGTCCAGTCGGCGGGCGGTGTGCTCGGGCTGCTGGCCGGCGGCGTCCTCACCCAGGCCGTCAACTGGCACTGGATCTTCTTCGTCAACCTGCCGATCGGCGCGGCCGCCGCCGTACTCAGCCTGCGCCTGCTGCCGGACGACCGGCCGATCCCCCGATCCGTCGACGGGTCCGTCGCCGGGTCGGGCAGCCCTGTGCGCGGCGCCGATGCACCCGGCGCGCTGCTGGTCACCGCCGCTTTGATGCTGGGCGTCTACACGATCGTCGGCACCGCCGACCACGGCTGGACGTCGGCGTCCACCCTCGTTCTCGCCGCGGTCTCGCTCGTGCTGCTGGCCGGCTTCCTGCTCCGGCAGGCCAAGGCGGCACAGCCGCTGATGCCGCTGCGACTCTTCCGCTCACGGCTGGTGACCGGCGCCAACATCGTGCAGGCCCTGATGGTGGCCGGTGGCTTCGGCTTCCAGTTCATGGTCACCCTCTACCTCCAGCGCGTGCTGGGTTACGACCCGCTGCGGATCGGCCTGGCCATCGCGCCCACCGGGCTCGTCATCGGCGTGATGTCGCTCGCGCTGTCGGCCAGGCTGGGCTCCCGCTTCGGCGAGCGGGCGGTGCTGCTACCCAGCCTCGCGCTGTTCGCAGGCGGCTTCCTGCTGCTGGCCCGGGTGCCCGCGGTGCACGCCTCGTACGTCACGGACGTCCTCCCGGCGACGCTGGTCTTCGGGACCGCTTTCGGCCTCGCGATGCCGGCCCTGATGACACTTGGCATGTCCGACGCCACGCCCGCCGACTCCGGTCTGATCTCGGGCGTCTTCAACACCGCCCAGCAGATCGGCGCCGCGCTGGGCCTGGCGGTGCTCGCCGCGCTGGCCAGCGCCCGCACCGACCATCTGACCGCCGCGGGCCACTCGCAGGCCGCAGCTTTGACCGGCGGCTACCACCTGGCCTTCCTGGTCGCCGCCGGCCTGCTGGCGGTGGCGACTGTGGCCGCGTCCTTGCTGCTCAGGGTGCCCGCGAGCGGCGGCGCCGGCGCGGCGGGGATGCCGGCAGCCGCCTCCGGCGAGGTCAGTGCCAGCCGGGAAAGCCGCCGGGCAGCGGAGCCGACGGATCGTAGGGCTCGCGCGTGAAGACGAATGACCCGAGGTCGAGATGGCTGACCGAGCCGTCCGCCGTGCGCATCACCCGCAGCGTCTCGCCCGCGTAATAGCCCTCGCGACCGGTCCAGGTCCCGTCATGTTCCACGTGGAACCGCGTGGCGCGGCCCTGGCCGGTCAGCGGCGCGAGGCTCGGCCCGCCATCGGCGTCGATCCGCAGCGCGAAGCCCTGGGTGCCCCAGTACCAGGGGCCCGCCAGCTCCAGCAGATCCGGAGCGAGCGCGTCGGCGGGACGCCAGGCGGCGGGCAGGCTCGGCTCGGCGTCGAGGGTGATCGCCAGCAGGTCGGTGGCGATGGTGCCGATCTGCGGCCCCGAAGTCGCGTTGGCCAGCGCGACCGCGCCGACACCGTCCTCGACGCTCACCCAGACCGTCGCCAGAAAGCCGGGCATCGAGCCGGTGTGACCGGCCAGCAGGCGGCCGCCGCGGCGACTCAGCTGAATGCCGAGCCCGTAACCGCCGTCCATGTCGGCGGCCTCGGGAGGCACGGCCGGTTGCCGCATCTCCTCCAGCGTCGCCGTGCTCAGCACCCCCTCCCGCCCCGCCATCAGGAACGCCGCCCAGCGCGCCAGATCACCGGCCGTCGACCACAACTGCCCGGCCGGCGCCATCCGCCCGGTCTCCTGTACGGTCTCGGGCCGCATCACATCCGCCCACGGGTGGACGGCGAAGCCGCCAGCAGCGGGCGCCTGCGGCAGCAACGTCGTGCGCGCCATGCCCAGGGGATCGAGCACCTCGGCCTGTAGCGCCTCGGCCCACGGCACCCCGCGCACCTGCTCCACCAGGGCGCCGAGCAGGGCGAACCCGGGGTTGGAGTAGTGGTAGCGGCGCCCCGCCGGATGCTTGATCGGCTCGGTGCCGAGCACATCCGCCAGTTCGGGACGCAGGGACCCCGGGGTGCGCTCCCACCAGGGCCCCGGGGTCTCGGAGGCGAGGCCCGAGGTGTGGCTGAGCAGCTGGCCCACCGTCAGCCGCCCGGCCGCACTCAACCCCGCCGCATCCAGCCCGCCGGCGCCCGCTTCCACCGCCGTCTCCGGCAGATGGCGGCTCAGCGGGTCGGTCAGCTCCAGCAGCCCTTCGTCCCGCAACCGCATCACCAGCACCGCGACCAGGGACTTGGTGATCGAGCCGATGCGGTATTGGGTGTCGGCGTCAGGGGCGTGGCCCTCGATCATGCTGCGGGAGCCGCACCACACCATCGCCCCGTCCCGCACGACCGCCCCGACCAGCGAGGGAGTGCGCCCGTCGCGCTGTCCCACCGCCACCCGGTGCAGCAGGGCCCGCCGGGTGGCGGGCAGCAGCTCCTCGCCGCCGTCCGCGCCGCTTCCCCATCCGCCGTTCACGGTCACCCGCTGTCACGTCCTTCCGCCGTCGCTGGCCGAGCGGGCGTCAGGCCCGCGCGTCCTCACGGTAGTCGGCGGCCCCGAAGCGTACCGACACGATCGACATCCGCATCGACCGCACTCCGGGCAGCAGGTGGGAGATCGGAGCGATCGCGTAGAGGCCGCGGCCGCGGGGCAGCGGCAGGCTGCGAACATCGGCGATCCGCGGTGAGGCAGTGGCCACCTTCGGATACTCCTTGGTGTCCATGCCCCACTGCCAGCGGGGGGCGCGGTAGCCGCCGGCGGTCTCCACAGCGCCGGCCTGGTTGCGGGCCACCATCCCCCGCGGCAGCGCGTCGAAGAGGAACGAACCGCCGGGGAAGCGCTCCGCGCAGGCGGCGATCAGCCGCTTGACGTCGCGGGGCGGCAGGTACATCAGCAGGCCCTGCGCGGTCACCAGCACGTCCTGCGGCGGCGTTCCGCCATCGACCTCGTCCATCCAGCGCAGGTCGAGCGCCGAGCAGGCGACCGTTCGGCGCCGCGGCGGGTCGTCGGGCAGCAGCTTCTCGCGTACGGCCACCGTCTCGGCCAGGTCCACCGTCAGCCAGTGCACCCGCCCGTCGTCCACCCGCCAGAACTGCGTCTCCAGGCCCTCGCCGAGCGCCACCACCGTGCCGCCCGGATGGTCGGCGAGGAAGCGCCGCACCTCCCCGTCGAGGCAGGCGACCCGCAGCGCGTGCCACTGGGCCATGCCGTCGGCGGCGAAGCGCTCGAAGGGGTAGTCGATCCGCCCGACCAGCTCGACCGCCCGCGGGTCATCGAGCACCCGCTTGCCGGGGCGAGCGGCCTCCACCGACCGCTGGTAGAGATTCCACAGCAGCGTCTCGGGGACGCCCTCCAGCTCGACCGCGATCCGGGCCGGTTCCCCGTCCTGGCGCCGGTCCGCCTGCCTGTCCTCGTCCATCCCCCCAGGCTCCCATCCGGACGGGCGGACGTGCGGGACGGGAGCGCTCCCAGGTCAACTCGTCGTCAAGGCAAGCGTTTTCACCGCCCGCTACGTGTCAGAAAGGTTGACACCCCCTGGGGCCGGGCGTAGATATCACCTCTGCCAGAGAGCGCTCTCAGCCCGCTGGCGGTTCCTCCTACCACCCCCCACTCACGCAGTTGCATTCCGACACGTAGGAGCAGACACATGAGGGTCACCCCACAAGGGCTCTCCATATCCCGTAAACGTTTCCGACAGTCACCGCAGGCCATCGTCCTGCTCGTGCTGGTCGTGATCGCCTCGGCCTATCTGTCGATCGTGGCGACCTCGTCCGGTGCCGCCACGCCGGTCCTGCTCTCCCAGGGCAAGACCGCGACCGCCTCGTCCGTGCAGGACGCCTTCACCGCCGACGCGGCGGTCGACGGCAACACCGGCACCCGCTGGTCCAGCGCCGCGTCCGATCCGCAGTGGCTCCAGGTCGACCTCGGCTCCAGCCAGCCGATCACCCAGGTGGTGCTGAACTGGGAGGCGGCCTACGGCAAGTCCTTCCAGATCCAGGTGTCGGACAACGCTTCCACTTGGACCGGCATCTACTCCACGACCACCGGCACCGGCGGCGTCCAGACCCTGAACGTCACCGGCACCGGCCGCTATGTGCGGATGTATGGCACGGCACGCGGTACCCAGTGGGGTTACTCCCTCTGGGAGTTCCAGGTCTACGGCGGCTCCAGCGGCGGCACCCCGCCCGCCTCCTGCGGTACGACCACGGCCGCGCTCGGCAAGCCCGCCACCGCGTCCTCGACCGAGAACGCCGGGACCCCCGCCTCGGCCGCCTTCGACGGCAACGCGGGCACCCGCTGGTCCAGCGCGGCGTCCGACCCGCAGTGGGTCCAGGTCGACCTCGGCTCCTCGCAGGCTCTCTGCGGCGCCCAGTTGAGCTGGGAGACCGCCTCCGCGAAGGCGTACCAGATCCAGGTCTCGGACAATGGTTCCACGTGGAACACCGTCTACTCCACGGCCAACGGACCGGGTGGGGTGGAGAACCTCTCCTTCAACGCCAGCGGCCGCTACGTGCGGATGTACGGCACGGTCCGCGCGACCCAGTACGGCTATTCACTGTGGGAGTTCACCCTGCTGACCGCCGGTGGCGGCAGCACCACCCCGCCGCCCGGCGGCGGCGACGGCAGCTGCCCGTGGGTCGGGTCCACCGCCCCCGTCTCCACCCGCGTCTCGCAGGTCATGGCGCAGATGACGACCGCGCAGAAGGTGTCGATCCTGCACGGCAACAACAACTCCTCTCCGTACATCGGCAATATCACCGGCATCCCGTCGCTGTGCATACCGAACATCGGTCTGCAGGACGGCCCGCACGGCGTCGGCGACGGGCTCGGCGGTGTCACCCAGATGCCGTCCGCCAACGCGTCCGCGGCGACCTTCGACAACGCGCTGGAGCAGCAGTACGGCGCCGCGATCGGCGCGGAGTTCGCCGGCAAGGGCGTGCAGGTGGCGCTCGGCCCGACGCTGAACATCGTCCGCGACCCGCGCTGGGGCCGCTCGTTCGAGACCTTCAGCGAGGACCCCTACCTCAACGGGCAGATGGCCACGGCCGACATCAAGGGCATCCAGAGCCAGGGTGTGATGGCCGAGATGAAGCATGTGGCCGTCTACAACATCGAGAACCCGGCGGGCACGGTCATCGTCGACAAGCGGACCATGCAGGAGCTGTATCTGCCCGCTTTCCAGGCGGCGGTGCAGCAAGGCTCGCCGGCCGCGGCGATGTGCGCGTACAGCATCGTCAACAACGTTCCCGCCTGCCAAAATCCCGACCTGATGAACACCGGGCTGTACAGCCAGGCGAACTTCGGCGGATTCATCACCAGTGACTGGGGCGGCACCCACTCGACGGTGGAGTCCGCCAACGCGGGCCTGACGGTGGAAATGCCCAACGGTTACTTCTTCGCCGACTTCCTGGCGCAGGCCGTCGCCAACGGCACGGTCAGCCAGACCACGCTCAACACCATGGTCGGCCGGCTGCTCACGCAGTTCTTCACCTTCGGGCTGTTCGACAAGGCGCCGAGCGGTTCGCGGGACGCCACCGTGACCACTCCCGCGCATGTGCAGGTCGCCCTCCAGGGCGCGGAGGAGGGCACCGTCCTGCTCAAGAACAACGGCATCCTGCCGCTGTCCACCGCCACCACCCACTCGATCGCGGTGATCGGCTGGGACGGCGGCGCCGGAGTTCAGTCCATCGGCGGCGGCAGCGCCACCGTGACCAGCTCCGGAACGGTCTGGCCGATCACCGGCATCCAGAACCGGGTCGCCGGGACCGGCACCACCGTGCAGTACAACGACGCGACGAATCTGGCCTCGGCCGTCACCCTGGCCCGTTCCTCCGACGTCGCGATCGTCTACGCCAGCGACAACTACGGCAACGAGGAGCACGACACCACCACCCTTGACCTGCCGAACAACGGCGGCAGCCAGGTCAAGGAGAACGACATGATCGCCCAGGTGGCCGCGGCGAACCCACACACCATCGTGGTGCTCAACAACAACTCGGCCATCAACATGCCGTGGCTGAACCAGGTCGCGGGCGTCTTCGAGGGCTTCTACCCGGGCCAGCAGATCGGCACGGCCATGGCGGCGCTGATCTTCGGCGACGTCAACCCGTCCGGCAAGCTGCCGGTGACCTTCCCGAAGTCGCTGGCCGACGTGCCCGCCAACACCGCGGCCCAGTGGCCCGGCGCCAACGGGCAGGTGCAGTACAGCGAAGGGCTGAACGTCGGCTACCGCTGGTACGACGCCAGGAACATCGAGCCGCTCTTCCCCTTCGGCTTCGGCCTGTCCTACACCAGCTTCGGCTACAGCAACCTGCAGGTCGGCGCGCTCAGCGGCGGCAGTGCCACGGTGCACGTCACGGTGACCAACACCGGGTCGCGGGCCGGCACGGACGTCGCCCAGCTCTACGTCGGCGACCCGGCGTCCACCGGGGAGCCGGTGCACCAACTGCGGGGCTACCAGCGCGTCACCCTCAACCCGGGCCAGTCGCAGACGCTGACCTTCACGGTCAGCACCCATGACCTGGCCTACTGGAACACCGGCAGCAGCAACTGGACCACGGCCGCGGGCACCTACCAGATCCTGGTGGGCGACTCCTCCCGCAACCTGCCGCAGACCGGCACGCTCACCGTGCCGACCACGGTCAACGGCGCCATCGCCGCGGCCCTCGCCCCCAAGGCGGCCGCCGCGGACTCCGCGGCGCCCGCCACCGCCGCCGCGCTGTCCGTGCCCAACCCGCACGGCATGAGCAGCCCGGTGCACCGAGCCGTCGACTGGGCCTTCGACCCGGCCGCCGCGCACCGCTCCTACACCGCGTCCGGCCTGCCGCCCGGCATCTCGCTCAGCGCGAGCGGCACCTTCACCGGCGCGGCGGGCCGGGCCGGCAGCTACACCGTCACGGTCACCGCGAAGGACCCGGACGGCGCCGCCGGTTCCGCGACCTTCGTGTGGACCATCACCTGACCCTTCCCCTCCCCGGGAAGGGCACCCCCGGAGCCGCGTTCCGCGGCTCCGGGGGTGTGGTTTCCGGTCGGGAGCGGCTTGTACGGTGAGCCCATGACGGAGCCGACAGCCGGGCAGCCCGGCCCCGAGATCGCCGCGCTGCTGGACTGCCTGACCGGCCAGCGCAAGCACGTAATGGGCATCCTGGACGGGCTCGACGAGACGGACCTGCGCCGCCCGGTCCTGCCGTCCGGCTGGAGCTGCCTGGGCCTGGTCCGCCACCTTGCGCTGGACGTCGAGCGCTTCTGGTTCGGCGCGGTCCTCGCGGGCGACCCGGCCGTCATCGCGGCACTGGACGACGAGCCCAACGCCTGGCTGGTGGACCCCGAAGCCCCCGCCACCGCCGTACTGGACCTCTACCGCCGCCAGACGTCACTGGCCGACGCGATCATCACCGCCACGCCCGCGGACACCGCCCCCGCGTGGTGGCCGACCGAACTCTTCGGCGACCAGGACATGCACAGCCATCGCGAGATCCTGCTCCACGTCATCACCGAAACCGCCTGCCACACCGGCCACCTCGACGCGGCCCGCGAACTCATCGACGGCCACCTCCACCTGGTCCTGACCGACTGACCCGCCGGCCCCGGCGGACCCGCTTCGTTGTCAGTGCCGCCTGGCAGGGTGCTCTCGCGATGTGGAAAACCCCGAACCCGCCCTCGCCACCTCGGATCTGCATGGGATCTGGGATCCACAACGCGCGCGGTCAGGTCTGGGCCATGTCCACGAAGCGGGAGTAGTGGCCCTGGAAGGCCACGGTGATGGTGGCCGTGGGGCCGTTGCGGTGCTTGGCGACGATCAGGTCGGCCTCGCCGGCGCGCGGGGACTCCTTCTCGTAGGCGTCCTCGCGGTGCAGCAGGATCACCATGTCGGCGTCCTGCTCGATCGAGCCGGACTCGCGCAGGTCGGAGACCATCGGCTTCTTGTCGGTGCGCTGTTCGGGGCCGCGGTTGAGCTGGGAGAGGGCGATGACCGGGACTTCCAGCTCCTTGGCCAGGAGCTTGAGGTTACGGGACATGTCCGAGACCTCCTGCTGGCGGCTCTCGGGGCGGCGGGAGCCGCCGGACTGCATCAGCTGGAGGTAGTCAATGACGACCAGCCGCAGGTCGTTGCGCTGCTTGAGGCGGCGGCACTTGGCGCGGATCTCCATCATCGACAGGTTGGGGGAGTCGTCGATGTAGAGCGGTGCCTCGGTGACGTCGGACATCCGGCGGGCGACCTTGGTCCAGTCGTCGTCGGTCATGGTGCCCGAACGCATGTGGTGCAGCGCGACCCTGGCCTCGGCGGACAGCAGGCGCATGGCGATCTCGTTGCGGCCCATCTCGAGCGAGAAGATCACGCTGGGCATCTTGTTCGCGATGGAGCACGTACGGGCGAAGTCCAGCGCGAGCGTCGACTTGCCCATCGCGGGGCGGGCCGCGATGACGATCATCTGGCCCGGGTGCAGGCCGTTGGTGAGGGAATCCAGGTCGGTGAAGCCGGTCGGGACGCCGGACATCTGCCCGCTGCGGGAGCCGATCGCCTCGATCTCGTCGAGGGCGCCCTCCATGATGTCGCCGAGCGGGAGGTAGTCCTCCGAGGTGCGCTGTTCGGTGACGGCGTAGATCTCGGCCTGCGCGTTGTTGACGATCTCGTCCACGTCGCCGTCGGCCGCGTATCCCATCTGGGTGATACGGGTGCCGGCCTCGACGAGCCTGCGCAGCACCGCCCGCTCGTGGACGATCTCCGCGTAGTACTCGGCGTTGGCCGCGGTGGGGACGGCGTTGACCAGGGTGTGGAGGTAGGGGGCACCGCCGACGCGGGCGATCTCGCCGCGCTTGGTCAGCTCGGCGGCGGTGGTGATGGGGTCGGCGGGCTCGCCACGGGCGTAGAGGTCGAGGATCGCCGTGTAGATGGTCTCGTGGGCGGGCCGGTAGAAGTCGGCGCCCTTGAGTACCTCGACGACGTCGGCGATGGCGTCCTTGGACAGCAGCATGCCGCCGAGCACCGACTGCTCGGCGTCGAGGTCCTGCGGGGGGACGCGCTCGAAGCCGCCGCCGCCCTCGGAGTAGCGGTTGTCGTCGGAGGCGGACTTCTTACGGAACGGGCTGACGCCGGACGGCGGGCCCGGGCGGTCGTCCGGCGGGAGGTCGGGCCAGCGGTCGTCGGCGGGTTCGGGCTGGGTCACCCCCGCCACCTCCTCCCGTCCGACCGGTCCGGTCGGACCCCGCGTGCGTGCCACTCTTTCACGGCACCGCTCCGATCCTCGATCCGCCCGGCAGCGCTCACGCACCTCGGACGGAGGCTCCACGGTAGGGCCAGCGGCGGCCTGGACCAAGGCGGTTATCCACAGGGGGTGTGGACGACGGCGGCATACCTGTGGAGAACTGCCCCGAACCTGTGTACAGGCCTTGGGACAGCGCTGTGGACAACCTGCAAGGTCATCCCGGAGATGCCCTCTGACCTGCACTTTCTTCATCCATAGCCTGTGCAGGAGAAAAACTTTTTCCGGTGGACCAAGATCGCCACAAACAACGCGGAGGAGATCACTCTACGCAGTCATACGTAATAGTCATCTGCCCACTTCACCTCTTACTTGTGGACGATTAAGCTGTGCTTGTGAATCCCGTAGTCGAGCCGCCAGAAAAGCAGGGGCCCGGAGCCGACAGCCCGGGGTCCGACCGCGACCGCCGCCCGGCCGGGCGGCGCCGTCACGACCGGGAGATCGTCGCCCTGGCGCTGCCCGCGTTCGGCGCGCTCGTCGCCGAACCGCTCTTCGTGATGGTGGACAGCGCGATCGTCGGCCACCTGGGCACCGCACAGCTCGCCGGGCTCGGCGTGGCCGCCGCGCTCCTGACCACCGCCGTCAATATCTTCGTCTTCCTCGCCTACGCCACCACCGCCGCGGTCGCCCGCCGGGTGGGCGCCGGCGACCTCCCCGCCGCGCTGCGGCAGGGCATAGACGGCATCTGGCTGGCCCTGCTGCTCGGCGCCCTGGTCATCGCCGCCGTGCTGCCCGCAGCGCCCGCCCTGGTCGACCTCTTCGGCGCCTCGGGGACGGCGGCACCCTACGCCTCCGACTATCTGCGGATCAGCTCGCTCGGCATCCCCGCCATGCTGGTGGTGCTGGCCGCCACCGGCGTGCTGCGCGGCCTGCAGGACACCCGCACCCCGCTGGCGGTCGCCGTCGGCGGCTTCACGGCCAACGCCGGCCTGAACGCCATCCTCGTCTACGGCGCCGGGCTGGGCATCGCGGGCTCCGCCTGGGGAACGGTCATCGCGCAGAACGGCATGGCGGCGGTCTACCTGTGGGTCGTGGTCCGCGGCATCCGCCGCCAGAGCTGCGAGAGCGGCAGGACCGCCGTCAAAGGCGACGGCGGCACCCGCGGCTGGTGGGCGGCGCTGCGCCCTGACCCCGCCGGGATCCGCGCCTGCGCCCACGCCGGGCTGCCGCTGCTGGTCCGTACGGTCAGCCTGCGGGCCGTGCTGCTGATCGCCACCGCGGTGGCCGCCCGGCTCGGGGACACCGAGATCGCCGCGCACCAGATCACCCTCACCGTCTGGTCGCTGCTGGCCTTCGCGCTGGACGCCATCGCCATCGCCGGCCAGGCCATCATCGGCCGCTACCTGGGCGCCGGGGACGCGGACGGCGCCCGTGCCGCCTGCCGGCGGATGATCGAGTGGGGCGTGGCCTGTGGCGTCGTCCTGGGGCTCCTGGTGGCGCTGGCCCGGCCCCTCGTCGGGCCGCTGTTCAGCTCCGACCCGGCCGTGCAGGACGCGCTGATGTCCGCGCTGCTGGTGGTCGCGATCTCGCAGCCGGTCTCGGGCGTGGTCTTCGTGCTCGACGGTGTGCTGATGGGCGCCGGAGACGGGCCGTATCTGGCCTGGTCGATGCTGATCACGCTGGCGGTCTTCGCTCCGGTCGCCTTCGCCGTGCCGGCGCTGGGGGCGGGTCTGACCGCCCTGTGGTGGGCCATGACGCTGATGATGCTCACCCGGCTCGCCGCCCTGTGGCTGCGCGCCCGCTCGGGCCGCTGGATCGTGACCGGCGCGGCCCGCTGAACCGTCCAGCGCGGCGCATGCGGGCACGCGCAAGGGCCGGGCACCCTCCGAAGAGGGCACCCGGCCCCTGGTGTTCCACGTGGAACATGCCGAGCAAGGGGCGTTACGCCGCCACGACCTCCAGGTCGAGGACAGCCTCGACCTCGGGGTGCAGCCGCACCGACACCTTGTGCGCACCGAGCGTCTTGATCGGCGCACCGACCTCGACCCGGCGCTTGTCCACGACCGGACCACCGGCGGCCTTGATCGCCGCGGCGATGTCGGCCGGGGTGATGGAGCCGAAGAGCCGGCCGGTGTCACCGGCGCGGGTGCTCAGCTGGACCTTGACGGACTGCAGCTGGGCCTTCACCACGTTCGCGTCGTCCAGCGAGTGGATCTCGCGGATACGACGGGCACGACGGATCTGCTCGACGTCCTTCTCGCCACCCTTGGTCCACGCGATGGCGAAGCCACGCGGGATCAGGTAGTTGCGGGCGTAACCCGGCTTGACGTCCACGATGTCGCCGGCGGCACCCAGGCCGCTGACCTCGTTGGTAAGGATGATCTTCGACATTATCTGGTCACCCTTCCCTTATCGAGCGGTCGACGTGTACGGCAGCAGCGCCATCTCACGGCTGTTCTTGACGGCCGTGGCGACGTCACGCTGGTGCTGCGTGCAGTTGCCGGTGACGCGGCGGGCACGGATCTTGCCGCGGTCGGAAATGAACTTCCGCAGCATGTTCGTGTCCTTGTAGTCCACGTAAACGGTCTTGTCCTTGCAGAACGCGCAGACCTTCTTCTTCGGCTTGCGCGGAGGCGGCTTCGCCATGGTGTTTCTCCTATGCGATCAAGAAGTGTGTGAGGTCCGCCCTAGAAGGGCGGCTCGTCCGAGTAGCCGCCGCCGGACGAGCCGGAGCCGCCGCCCCAGCCGCCGCCACCCTGCCCGCCGCCCGCGCCCGGCTGGCCGCCGCCGGCCGGTGCGCTGGTGGCCCAGGGGTCGTCGGCGGGAGCACCGCCGCCACCCTGCTGGCCGCCGGAGCCGCCGCCCCAGCCGCCGCCACCCTGGCCGCCGCCCGGGGCGTAACCGCCCGGCTGGCCGCCACGACCGCCACCGCCGCTGGTCTTGGTGACCTTGGCCGTGGCGCTCCTGAGGCTGGCGCCGACCTCGTCGACGTCCAGTTCGTAGACCGTCCGCTTGACGCCCTCGCGGTCCTCGTAGGACCGCTGCTTGAGGCGGCCCTGCACGATGACGCGCATGCCGCGCTGAAGCGACTCGGCGACGTTCTCCGCCGCCTGCCGCCAGACCGAGCAGGTCAGGAACAGGCTCTCGCCGTCCTTCCACTCATTGGTCTGCCGGTCGAAGGTGCGGGGAGTGGACGCGACGCGGAACTTCGCGACCGCCGCACCGGACGGGGTGAAGCGCAGCTCGGGGTCGTCGACAAGATTGCCGACGACCGTGATGACGGTCTCGCCTGCCATGGGGTGACCTCTCGACTGGCTTTGGGCAGTGCTGACTGACTGCTACTCGAAGTCCGGTACTAGTGCAGTTCCGGACGGAGGACCTTGGTCCGCAGCACCGACTCGTTCAGGTTGAGCTGACGGTCCAGCTCCTTGACGACCTCAGGCGAGGCCTTGAGGTCGACGACCGAGTAGATGCCCTCGGGCTTCTTGTTGATCTCATAGGCGAGACGACGACGGCCCCAGGTGTCGACCTTCTCCACGCTGCCGCCGCCATTGCGGACGACGGACAGGAAGGACTCGATCAGCGGGGAGACAGCGCGCTCCTCAAGATCGGGGTCGAGAATGAGCATCAGCTCGTAGTGACGCATAGTGGAACCCACCTCCTTTGGACTCAGCGGCCACGGCGTTTCCGTGGCAGGAGGGTTTGTATCTGCGTCGCAACGGTAACGCGGGCCACTGACAGTCGGGGAAATCCCCCGACCGCCCGGTCTGGCCCAGCGCAGACACCGGTGCAGACCGTACAGACTACCCGCCTCGGTCCCCCGGGTTGAAATCCGCCCCCTTATGACCGCAATCTGTACACATCGGGTGGGCGGGTGCTACAGCCCGCCACTTCTCCGTCACGGAGGTGCCCCATGGCACAGCACGCGGAACGGACCCATCACCTCACCTTCAACACCGACGGCCGGCCCCATCCGCTGGTCAACGCCCTTGCGATCGTCACCTTCGTCCTCGGCGCCATCGCGGTCATCTCATCGGCGTTCGACAACCTGCATCTGCTCAGCTCGTGGACCGGCCTCGTCGGCATCTTCACCGGCGGCTACGGCCAGTTCATCTCCGCCACCACGACCGAGCGCTTCGTCCTGATCCTCGGTCTGGGCATGTCCGCGGTCGGCTTCTACCTCGGAGTGGCCCACGGCGGTCTGACCGGCGGGCTCTGGTAGCAGCGCGGCACTCGGGCGGCGCCCTGTGGAAAGCCGCGCCGTTGTCCACAGGGCTGGTGGGACGGCTCCCCCTGCACAGTAGGCTTCGGGCCAGATAAGCCCGCAGTCGTGAGCATGGGGAGCGCCCCGCATGAGCCTGACCCTGAGGACCATCAGCCGAGAGCAGCACCTGGCCTACATCCAGAGCCTGCCCGCGGCGAGCCACTGCCAGGTCCCGGCATGGGCCGACGTGAAGTCCGAGTGGCGGTCGGAGAGCCTGGGCTGGTTCGACGAGCAGCCCGGCCAGCTGACCAAGGGCGGCCAGCTGGTCGGTGTGGGCCTGGTCCTCTACCGGCAGTTGCCCAAGGTCAAGCGGTATCTGGCGTATCTCCCCGAGGGTCCCGTCATCAACTGGTACGCGCCGAATCTGGACGAGTGGCTGCAGCCGATGCTGCGGCACCTCAAGCAGCAGGGCGCCTTCACCGTGAAGATGGGTCCGCCGGTGATAATCCGCCGGTGGGACGCCAACACGATCAAGGCGGGCATCGCCGACCCCGACATCAAGCGGCTGCGGGATGTCGAGGCCGACTTCATCGAGCCGCGGGCCTTCGAGGTGGCCGAGCGGCTGCGCCGGATGGGCTGGCAGCAGGGCGAGGACGGCGGCGCCGGCTTCGGTGACGTGCAGCCGCGCTACGTCTACCAGGTGCCGCTGGAGAACCGCTCGCTCGACGACATCCTGAAGAATTTCAACCAGCTGTGGCGCCGCAACATCAAGAAGGCCGAGAAGGCCGGCGTCCAGGTCATCCAGGGCGGCTACGACGACCTGCCGGCGTGGCAGCAGCTGTACGAGATCACCGCGGTGCGCGACCAGTTCCGGCCCCGCCCGCTGTCGTACTTCCAGCGCATGTGGACCAAGCTCAATGCCGAGGACGCCAACCGCATGCGGCTCTACCTGGCCGTACACGAGGGCGAGCCGGTCGCCGCGGCCACCATGCTCACCGTCGGCCGGCACGTCTGGTATTCGTACGGCGCCTCCGCCAACCACAAGCGCGAGGTCCGGCCGTCCAATGCGATGCAGTGGCGCATGCTGCGGGACGCGTACGCCATGGGCGCCAGCGTCTACGATCTGCGCGGCATCAGCGACTCGCTCGACGAGACCGATCACCTGTTCGGCCTTATCCAGTTCAAGGTGGGCACGGGCGGGCAGGCTGCCGAATACTTGGGCGAGTGGGATTTCCCGCTCAACAAACTGCTCCACAAGGCACTCGACATCTACATGTCGCGCCGCTGACCGGCCGACGCACAAGGAAGGTCCTCCAGGCCATGGCGCTCACCCTGTATGTCGACACCGCACGCTGGCGTGCCCACCAGCAGCAGGTCGCTGACCAGTTCCCCGGGCTCGTCCCGGTCTGCAAGGGGAACGGCTACGGCTTCGGCCACGAGCGGCTGGCCGACGAGGCCACCCGGCTGCGCGCCGACATGCTCGCCGTGGGCACGACGTACGAAGCCGCCAGGATAAAGGACTACTTCGGCGGCGACATCCTCGTGCTGACCCCCTACCGGCTCGGTGAGGAGCCGGTGCCGCTGCCGGACCGGGCGATCCGCTCGGTGTCCTCGGTCGAGGGGGTGCGCGGGCTGGTGGGCGCCCGGGTGGTCATCGAGGTGATGAGCTCGATGCGGCGGCACGGCGTGTCCGAGGAGGACCTGGGCAAGCTGCACACCGCGATCGACGACGTGCGGCTGGAGGGCTTCGCGATCCACCTGCCGCTGGACCGTACCGACGGCAGTGACGCGGTGGAGGAGGTCTTCGGCTGGATGGAGCGGCTGCGGGCCGCCCGGCTGCCGCTGCACACGATGTTCGTCAGCCATCTCAAGGCGACCGAGCAGGCCGCGCTCCAGCAGCAGTTCCCGCAGACCAGGTTCCGCGCCAGGATCGGCACCCGGATGTGGCTCGGCGACCACGACGCGACCGAATACCGCGGTGCCGTCCTGGACGTGACCCGGATCGCCAAGGGCGAGCGCTACGGCTACCGGCAGGAGAAGGCCGCGGACAACGGCCACCTGGTGGTCGTGGCCGGCGGCACCTCGCACGGGGTGGGCCTGGAGGCGCCCAAGGCGCTGCACGGCCTGATGCCGCGCGCCAAGGGAGTGGCCAGGGCGGGCCTGGCCACCGTCAACCGCAACCTGTCGCCGTTCGTCTGGGCCGGCAAGCAGCGCTGGTTCGCCGAGCCGCCGCACATGCAGGTCTCGATCCTCTTCCTGCCAGGCGATGTGGCCCCGCCCGCGGTCGGTGACGAGCTGGTGGCGCACCTGCGGCACACCACGACCCAGTTCGACCGCACAGTGGACCGTCAGGCCTCGTAGCCGGCCTCCTGCGGCGGGTACGGCGCCGCCGTGCCCTCCTCCTCCGGAAGGAGGCCCAGGACGAAGGCGTCCCCGGCCCCGTCGAGCACCCCGCCCGCCGGGTCGTCCGCGCCGTCCTGCCGCAGGACGTCGTGCTGCGGCAGCAGGATGTCCCTGACCACCATCCCGCACAGGTAGAGCACGCCCGCCAGGTGCAGCGCGATCGCCAGGTGGTAGCCGTCGGCCGACAGGCCGTGGTGCTTGGTGCCGCCGGTGACGTAGGCCAGCTGCATCCAGATGGCGATGTAGTACAGCACCTCGGCGCCCTGCCAGATCAGCAGGTCGCGCCAGCGCGGCCGGGCGAGCACGGCGAGCGGCAGCAGCCACAGGACGTACTGCGGCGAGTAGACCTTGTTGCTGACGATGAGCGCGGCCACCACCAGGAAGGCGATCTGGCCGAGCCGCGGCCGGCGGGGCGCGTAGAAGGTCAGGGCGGCGATGCCCGCACACAGCAGGATCAGCAGGGCGGCGACGTACGCGCTGACGCCGCTGAGCGGGTTGCCGGTGCGCTGCATGATGATCAGCCACACCGAGCCGTAGTCGACGCCTCTGGTACGGCTGTAGTGGTAGAACTCCGACCACCCGGACCTGGCCAGCAGGATCACCGGCAGGTTGACCACCAGCCAGGCGCCCACCGCGCCGGCCACCGCCGCGCCGAAGGCCCGCATCCTGCCGGCCCGCAGGCAGAGCATGCCCAGCGCGAGCAGCAGCAGGACGGGGTAGAGCTTGGCCGCGGTGGCCAGGCCGATCAGCACACCGGCGGCCAGCGGCCGGCTGCGGGACCACAGCAGCAGGCCCGCGGAGGCCAGGGCCACCGCGAAGAGGTCCCAGTTGATCGTCGCGGACAGCGCGAGCGCGGGGGACAGCGCGATGAAAAGCCCGTCCCAGGGGCGCCGCCGGTTGGTGCGGGAGACCAGCACCACCAGCGCGACCGCGCAGATCAGCAGCATGCCGGAGTTCACGATCCAGAAGACCTGGGCCCGGTGGTCCATGCTGCCGCCGTGCGGCGTCAGCCAGGAGGCGACCTCCATGAAGAGCCCGGTGAGGACCGGGTACTCCAGATGGTGGAAACCGCTGCCGGAGAGCGTCCCGGGGATGCTGTCGAAGTACGGCACGACGTCGGCGGCGAAACCGCGGTCGTGGTAAAGGTGCGGGATGTCGGAGTAGCAGGCGTGGATGTACTGCGGGTCGCCGCCCTGGAACCAGGCGCCGTTGTAGCAGGGCACCTTCTGCACCATGCCGAGCGCGAACATGCCGATGACGACCAGCACCATCACCCGCAGGGCGTTCCACCAGTGGTGGCCGCCGGCCTCGGCATGTTTGCCGGCCGGGCCGCCGATGAGTTCGCTCGCCGTGGCGGCCAGTGGGTCCTCATCGGTGGGACGCACCGGAAGCTCCTGCCGGCCGTCCTCTTCGCGATCGCGCACGCTCGTCATGCCGACATCCTGCCGTACCGGCTGTGGGTACAGCAGACCCCGTGGCGGTCGCGATGAAAGCTACCGTCCGCCACGGGGTCCTGGGCGGCTCAGCCGCCCTTGGGTGCTCCGCTGCTTCCGCCGTTGCCACGGCCCGGTGGACCGGTCGTCGACGTGGTCGTCGGGGTTGCCGACGGGCTGGTGCTGTGGCAGTTGGGATTGAACAGCCCGCACTGCGGCGGCGTGGGCGAGTTGCTGGTGGTCGGCGGCGGCGTCCCCGTCGGGGTGTTGGTCGGCGGGGTGTTCGTGGGCGGAGCGCTGGTGGGCGGTGTCGTGGGCGTGCTCGCCGTCGGCGGCGTCGCGGACGGCGTCGGCGACGGGGCGCCCGCCTCGTTGATCGTCTTGCCGTCACCGATCTTGCCCGGGGTCGGGAAACCGGGGTCCGCCGTGTTGCCGAGGGCCGCCTTCATGTACTCGGTCCACATGGTCGCCGGGATGTCACCACCGTGGGTGGTGGAGCCGGGGCCGCCGGTGCCGGCCATCGGCAGCAGCTTCTTGGCCTTGGTGTCCTGCCGGAACATCACCACGGACGTGGACAGCTGCTGGGTGTAGCCGACGAACCACGCGGACCGGGTACCGCCGGGGGTGTCCGTGGTACCGGTCTTGCCGGCCGCGGTACGGCCCAGTTCCAGCGCCTTCGTACCGGTGCCCTTCTTCACCACGTTCTGCAGCACCTTGGTCACGGTGTTCGCGACGTCGGGATCCAGCGCCGGGTTCCTCTTGACCTGCGGCTTCTGGAAGTCCGGGTCGTCGTCGCCGTTGTGGACGACCTTGGTCACCGAGTACGGCTCCACCTCGACGCCGGAGGCGGCGAAGGTGCCGTACGCGTTCGCCATCCGGATCGCGCTGGGTGTCGCGGTGCCGATGGAGTACGACGCGACCAGGTCTCCCATGTAGTCCTTGAGCAAGCCGGCCTTGATGGCCGTGTCCTCGACCGTCTGCAGGCCGACGTCCTCGCCGAGCTGGACGAACGGGGTGTTGATGGACTGCTCCATCGCCTTGTTCAAGGTGATGTAGCCCCACTTCGTGCCGGACTCGTTCTTCTGCTTGAAGACGCTGTTGTCCTTGTTGAGGACCGGCTTGCCGTTGTGGTCCCTGATCGGGAGCAGGTCGTTGGCGTTGTACTTGCTGTCCGGCGTCAGTGGTTTGCCGTCGCTGTAGTTGGTGCCGTGGGTCATCGCGGCGGCGAGCACGAAGGGTTTGAACGTCGAACCCACCGGGACACCCTTGGTGTCGGCGTTGTTGGTGAACTCGCCGTGTTCGTATCCCGCGCCGCCGTAGATCGCCACCATTTTCCCGTTGCCGGGTACGACCGACGCGGCGCCGAACTGGACGTTGGTGTCGGCGTCGCCGCCGAACTCCTTCTGCTGGTCGCCGGTGTACATATGGCCGGCGCCCGGCTTGATCTTCTGCGCCCTGACCTTCTCGACGGCGGTCTTCAGCTCGTTGACCTTGTCCTTCTCGAAGGTCGTGTAGATCTGGTAGCCGCCGCGGTCGAGTTTGGCCTTGGTGATGTTATGGCCGGAATGCTGGATGACGTAGTTGTTCGCGGTGTCGACGAGGTAGCCGATCTGGCCGTTCATCCCGGCCTGCACCTTGAGGCCCTGCGGCATCGGGAACTTCGTGTACTGAGCCCGCTCGGCCGCGGTCATGTGGCCGAACCTGACCTCGTTGTCGAGGATCGACCCCCAGCGCTGGGTGACCCGCGCCAGGTTCGCGTCGGACGTCGCGGACGGGTCGATCTCGGTGTTGCCGTTCGGGTCGTAGTACGTCGGCCCCTTGAGCAGTGCGGCGAGCATCGCGCACTGGCTGGGGTTCAGCTTCTCCGCGTCGACGTTGTAGTACGTCTGCGCGGCCGCCTGGATGCCGTAGGCGCCGCGGCCGAAGTAGGAGGTGTTCAGGTAGCCGGTGATGATGTCGTTCTTGCTGACCTTCGCGCCGACCTTTATGGAGATGAACAGCTCTTTGAACTTGCGGCTGACCGTCTGCGACTGGTCGAGCATCGTGTTCTTGACGTACTGCTGGGTGATCGTCGAGCCGCCCTGCGTCTCGCCGCCCTTGGCCATGTTGAACAGCGCGCGGGCGATACCCATCGGGTCGACGCCGGAGTCGGTCTCGAAGGTCTTGTTCTCCGCGGAGATCACCGCGTAGCGCATCGCCTTGGGGATCTTCTCGTACGGGATGTTCTGCCGGTTGACGCTGCCGCCGCCGGTGACCATACGGCTGCCGTCGGCCCAGTAGTAGACGTTGTTCTGGGCTTTGGCCGCCTGGCTCTCGTCAGGGACGTCGACCATCGCGTAGGCGATGCCGACGATGCCGACGAGAACGCCGAAGAAGCCGACGCATACCGCGGTGACCTGGCGCCACGACGGCATCCAGTGGCGCCAGCCTTCCTTGCCGAACCGGGGGTAGTCGATGAAGCGCTTCTTGGTGGGGCGCCGTCCCGGGCCGCGGCCGCCACGGCCCGCGGGGCCACCGCTGCCGGGTCCGCCCGGGCCACCCGGCCCACCCGGTCCGCCCGGGCCACCGCCCCGGCGCCGACCGCCGCCGGACCGGCCCTGGGCCGCCCGGCGTGCCGCCGCTCTGCCCTGGTACGGCTCGCCACCACCGGACCCGGTGGGCGCCGCGGGGGGACCGCTGTGGGCGCCGCTGGGTGAACCGGTCGGTGTATCGCGTCCGCCGGGTGCGCCGGCTGGGGGGTCGCCGGCGGCACGGCGGCCGCCGGACGGCGGGGGCGTCGGCTGCTGTCCCCCACCCCGGGCGGCAGCACGGCCGCCTGCAGGCGACTGCGGCGGCTTGCGACGGTGCTCGCTCATGAACAGCTACTCCTCGACAGGCGGGATCGCCTGAAGGCATCGGTGACAATCCGGTCGGTCCCCCTGCATGCGGCTGTGTCAGGCCGCACCGCACCAAGGATCAAGACGCGCGCCGACGGCGCGGGGTTCCCGGTGCTCTGCATGGCGAACAGAGTACGCACGACCAAAAGACACATGATGCGAACGTTCATCACATAAAGGGCGGTTGGCAGCTCATAGGTTTGACGATGTGACGCCGGTCACCACCTGCTGTCTTGCACGATGTCTCGCGCCGTTCTATCGTCACGATGTATCGACTCGATACATCGGATCGAAAGAAGCGTGAACGAGGGGACGAGGGATTGAGCAAGCGCTCCGGAATCCTCGAATTCGCGGTTCTCGGTCTGCTGCGCGAGTCACCGATGCACGGGTACGAGTTGCGCAAGCGGCTCAACACCTCGCTCGGGGTGTTCCGCGCCTTCAGCTACGGGAGCTTGTATCCCTGCCTGAAGACGCTGGTCACCCTCGGGTGGCTGATCGAGGAACCGGCGGTGGACAGCGGTCCGCCCGCCGCGCCCCTCGCCGGCCGCCGGGCGAAGATCGTCTACCGGCTGACCGCCGCGGGCAAGGAGCACTTCGAGGAGCTGCTGGCGCACTCGGGTCCCGACGCCTGGGAGGACGAGCACTTCGCCGCTCGCTTCGCCTTCTTCGGCCAGACGTCCAAGGACGTCAGGATGCGGGTGCTCGAAGGGCGGCGCAGCCGCCTGGAGGAGCGCCTGGAGAAGATGCGCGCCTCGCTGGTCCGCACCCGCGAACGGCTCGACGACTACACGCTGGAGCTGCAACGCCATGGCATGGAGTCGGTGGAGCGCGAGGTCCGCTGGCTCAACGAGCTGATCGAGACCGAGCGGGCCGGACGCGTCGAGCGACCGGTCGACGAGCGGGACGACAACGACAACACCAACCAAGAGAACGGCGGCCGACCCGAAGCCCGGGGAACCGCGTGACGATTACACAGGGAGCAACGGGTATGGGTTCGGTTCGCGTAGCCATCGTGGGTGTGGGCAACTGCGCCACGTCGCTGGTACAGGGTGTCGAATACTACAAGGACGCGGACCCGGATTCCCGGGTGCCCGGCCTGATGCACGTCCAGTTCGGCGAGTACCACGTACGTGACGTCGAGTTCGTGGCCGCCTTCGACGTCGACGCGAAGAAGGTCGGCCTCGACCTCGCGGACGCCATCGGCGCCAGCGAGAACAACACCATCAAGATCTGCGACGTGCCGCAGACCGGCGTGACCGTCCAGCGCGGCCACACCCTCGACGGTCTCGGCAAGTACTACCGGGAGACCATCGAGGAGTCCGACGAGACCCCGGTCGACATCATCAAGATCCTCAAGGACCGCCAGGTCGACGTGCTGGTCTGCTACCTGCCCGTCGGCTCCGAGGACGCGGCGAAGTTCTACGCCCAGTGCGCCATCGACGCCAAGGTCGCCTTCGTCAACGCCCTCCCGGTCTTCATCGCCGGCACCAAGGAGTGGGCCGACAAGTTCACCGAGGCAGGTGTGCCGATCGTCGGTGACGACATCAAGTCCCAGGTGGGCGCGACCATCACGCACCGCGTGATGGCCAAGCTCTTCGAGGACCGCGGTGTCGTCCTCGAGCGCACCATGCAGCTGAACGTCGGCGGCAACATGGACTTCAAGAACATGCTGGAGCGCGAGCGCCTGGAGTCCAAGAAGATCTCCAAGACGCAGGCCGTCACCTCGCAGATCCCGGACCGCGACCTGGGCGCCAAGAACGTCCACATCGGCCCGTCCGACTACGTCCAGTGGCTCGACGACCGCAAGTGGGCGTACGTCCGCCTCGAGGGCCGCGCCTTCGGCGACGTCCCGCTGAACCTGGAGTACAAGCTGGAGGTCTGGGACTCCCCGAACTCCGCCGGTGTCATCATCGACGCCGTTCGCGCCGCGAAGATCGCCAAGGACCGCGGCATCGGCGGCCCGATCCTGTCGGCGTCCTCGTACTTCATGAAGTCCCCGCCGGTGCAGTACTTCGACGACGAGGCCCGCGAGAACGTGGAGAAGTTCATCCGCGGCGAGGTCGAGCGCTGAGACGCCGACCGACCGTGCGGCGCTGAAGCGCTGAGGCGCCGACAGCTGAAGCACTGACACACGTATTACGAGAAGGCCCCGGGTCGCACACCCGGGGCCTTCTCGGTCGTGTGAGGCTGTGCGCATGGGCCTTCTGCGCGATCTTTGCGTGCTGCTGCGGCTGCCGGACTTCCGGCGGCTGCTGGGCGTACGCTTGCTGTCACAGCTCTCCGACGGCGTCTTCCAGGTCGCGCTCGCCGCCTATGTGGTCTTCTCGCCGGAGAAGCAGACCTCACCGGGCGCCATCGCGTCCGCGATGGCCGTCCTGCTGCTGCCCTACTCACTGGTCGGGCCCTTCACCGGTGTGCTGCTCGACCGCTGGCGGCGCCGTCAGGTGCTGCTCTCGTGCAACCTGTTGCGCGCCGTGCTGTCCTGCGGCACCGCCGGACTGATCCTGCTGGGTGTGCCGGACTGGCTGTTCTACCTGTCCGCCCTGTCGGTGACCGCGGTCAACCGCTTCGTGCTGGCCGGACTGTCCGCCGCTCTGCCGCGGGTGGTCGACGAGGGCCGGCTGGTGACGGCCAACGCTCTGTCGCCGACCGCGGGCACTCTGGCAGCGACCTTGGGCGGCGGCGTCGCCTTCGTGGTGCACCTCTTCGCCGCCGACGGAGACGGGGCCAACGCCGCCACCGTGCTGCTCGGCGCCCTGCTCTACCTGTGGGCGGGACTGTCCGCGCTGACCCTGGACCGCGACCTGCTGGGTCCCGACCCCGACCAGGTCCGCCCACGGGTCATGGCGGCACTCGCCGGCACCGCGAAGGGGCTGCGCGCCGGACTGCGGCATCTTCGCCGCCGCCCAGCGGCAGCCCGCGCCATGGCCGCGATGACCGCGATGCGCTTCTGCTTCGGCGCGCTGACCGTGACGCTGCTGATGCTGTGCCGCTACGCGTGGTCCGACCCGTCCGACACCGATGCGGGCCTGGGCCGGCTGGGCGTGGCCGTCGGCCTGTCGGCGGCCGGCTTCTTCGTCGCGGCGCTCATCACCCCATGGGCCACCGCCCGGATCGGCACCGCCGGCTGGATCACCGCCTGCTCGGCTGCCTCCGCACTGCTGCTGCCGCCGCTGGCACTGTCCTTCACCATCGCCCCGATGATGCTGGCCGCCTTCGCCTTGGGAGTCACCACCCAGGGCGCCAAGATCGCCACCGACACGGTCGTCCAGGCCCAGGTGGACGACGCCTATCGCGGCCGGGTCTTCTCGCTCTACGACGTCGTCTTCAACGCGGCGTTCGTCGGCGCCGCGGCGACCGCGGCACTTGTCCTGCCCGCCGACGGACACTCGGCCGGGCTGATCCTGGCGCTGGCGCTGATCTACGCCGCCACCGCGGTCGGGATGCTGCGGGAGCGCGATGTTTCACGTGGAACATCGCACGCGGGCACCCCGACCCGATGAGGGCGAAGCACCCCGCGGATGCGATGTTCCACGTGAAACATCACTCGGCGGACCGGGTGGCCCACCATTCCCGCAGGGCCGTCGTCGCGGCCTCCTCGCCCAGCGGACCGTTCTCCAGCCGCAGCTCCAGCAGGTACTGGTAGGCCTTGCCGACCGCCGGTCCCGGGCCGATGTCCAGCACCGTCATGATCTGGTTGCCGTCCAGGTCGGGCCGGATCGCGTCCAGCTCCTCCTGCTCCTGCAGCTCGGCGATCCGCTGCTCCAGGCCGTCGTAGGTCCGGGAGAGCGCCGCGGCCTTGCGCTTGTTGCGGGTCGTGCAGTCCGACCGGGTCAGCTTGTGCAGCCGCTCCAGCAGCGGTCCGGCGTCCCGTACGTAGCGGCGCACGGCCGAGTCGGTCCACTCGCCGCTGCCGTAGCCGTGGAAGCGCAGGTGCAGCTCGACCAGCCGGGAGACGTCCTTGACCAGCTCGTTGGGGTACTTCAGCTGCAGCATCCGCGCCTTGGTCAGCTTGGCGCCGACCATCTCGTGGTGGTGGAAGGAGACCCGGCCGTCCGGCTCGAAGCGCCGGGTCTTCGGCTTGCCGATGTCGTGCAACAGCGCGGACAGCCGCAGCACCAGGTCGGGACCCTCGGTTTCCAGGTCGATGGCCTGCTCCAGCACCGTGAGGGTGTGCTCGTAGACGTCCTTGTGCCGGAAGTGCTCGTCGCGCTCCAGCCGCAGCGCCGACAGTTCGGGCAGCACGCGGTCGGCGAGCCCGGTGTCGACCAGCAGCCGCAGCCCCTTGCGGGGGTGCTCGGACTGGATCAGCTTGTTCAGTTCGTCCCGCACGCGCTCGGCCGAGACGATGTCGATCCGGTCGGCCATCGCGGTCATCGCCTCGACCACCTCGGGGGCGACCTCGAAGTCCAGCTGGGCGGCGAAGCGGGCGGCACGCAGCATCCGCAGTGGGTCGTCGGAGAAGGACGACTCGGGGGATCCCGGAGTGCGCAGCAGCCGGGCCGCGAGGTCGTCCAGACCGCCGTAGGGGTCGATGAAGTCGTTCCCCGGCAGTCCCACCGCCATCGAGTTCACCGTGAAGTCGCGGCGGACCAGGTCCTCCTCGATGGTGTCGCCGTAGGAGACCTCCGGCTTGCGCGAGGTCCGGTCGTAGGCCTCGCTGCGGTAGGTGGTCACCTCGATCTGGAAGCTGCGGGCCGCGCCCTCGGCGTCCTGGGCCTTCTTCATGCCGCCGACCGTGCCGAAGGCGATCCCGACCTCCCACACCGAGTCGGCCCACGGACGCAGGATCTTCAGCACCTGCTCGGGGCGGGCGTCAGTGGTGAAGTCCAGATCGTTGCCGAGCCTGCCCAGCAGGGTGTCCCGCACGGATCCGCCCACCAGGGCGAGGGCGAACCCGGCGGCCCGGAAGCGGTGGCCCAGCTCCTCGGCGACCGGCTCGACCCGGTGAGGGGCCTGCCCTGCTCGGGGGGGCTGCGGAGTCTCAGCGGCATTGTTGGCATTCGGCACAACGTAAAAGGGTACGGGTCCGCGGGCGTCGCCCGCGCACAGGTTTCGCCGCTTGTACCAAGGAGCAGTCCGCAGCACTTCGACACAGCGCCGATCGTTAACATGCCAGCACGCACATCCGATGGACCACCGGCGACACACGACCAGCGACACATATGACGAGGACGGGCGAACGCGTGGGCGAGGCGGCACAGTCACCCGGGAAACCCCCGTCCTCGGCGAGGCGCCGGGCAGCACGGGTCCTCGCTCTGGTGGCGGGCACCACGCTGCTCACCGGGCTGCTGCAGGCCGTCGGAGCGGCGCCCTCCCAGGCGGCCCCCAGCGGCTCCCGTACGGCCTCGGTGTCGGTGAACCTCCTCACACCCCGGATCCCGGTCAAAGGCGAGACGCTCACCATCACCGGTCAGCTCGCCAACGACGGGAAGTCCGCCATCACCGACGCCCATGTCGGCCTCCGGATGCCCTGGGGCGGCGCGCTGAGCACCCGCAGCTCCATCAAGAACGCCGCCTCACGCACGGGCTACAGCAACGCGGACGACGGCGACGAGATCCCCGGCCACACCAGCACCGTGCCGGACATCCCCGCCGGCGGGCACGTGGCCTACACGCTCACGGTCCCGGTTTCCGCGCTGGACCTGTCGGACCCCGGGGTCTACCAGCTGGGCGTGGCGCTGGACGGCCGGACGAAGGCCGATCCGACCACGCACGTCGTCGGCATCAAGCGGACCTTCCTGCCGTGGTACGGCGACGCGGTCACCAGCAGCACCAAGCAGACCAGGATCAACTACCTGTGGCCGCTCACCGACCGGTCGCACATCGCGCCGCGAGGCGACACCGACTCCCAGGTCAGCCCGATCTTCCTGGACGACGACCTGGTCGCGGAGCTGAGTCCGGGCGGGCGGCTGCGGCAGATGGTCGATCTGGCCAGGAATCTCCCGGTGACCTGGGTCGTCGACCCCGACCTGCTGGCCACCGTCGAGTTCATGACCAAGGGCTACCGGGTCGCGGGGCCCGGCGGCGATGTCACCAAGACCACACCGGGCACCGGTGGCGCCGTCGCGAGGCAGTGGCTGAACGACCTCAAGGGCGCGGTGGCCGGCGAGCAGGTGATCGCGCTGCCCTTCGGCGACACGGACATCGCCTCGCTCGCGCACCGCGGTCGGAGTGTGCCCGGCGCCGTCACCCATCTGAAGACCGGCGTCGCGCTCGGGCTGACCACCACGGAGACCATCTTCGGGGGGAGCCAGACCGCCGATGTGGCCTGGCCCGTCGACGGCGCCGTCGACCCGTCGATCGTCGCGGTGGCACGCGCGGGCGGTGCCAAGCGGATCATCGCCCGCAGTGACACCTTCAGCGAGGGCGACGGCCTCAGCTACACCCCCAACGCGGCCAGGTCGATCGGCGGCGGCACCACCGCGGTGGTCGCCGACGCGACGCTGTCCACCGCCTTCACCGGCGCCCTGGCCGACCAGCAGCAGACCAACCTCGCCGTGCAGAGTTTCGTCGCGCAGACGCTGATGATCACCATGGAGGCGCCGGAGCAGCAGCGCAGCGTGCTGGTCGCCCCGCAGCGGATGCCCACGGTCGCGCAGGCGCAGGCGATGGCCCAGGCCATCCACGAGACCACCACCGCGCCCTGGATCTCGCCGGTCGACTTCGACGACGTGGCCAAGGCGCACCCTGACGCGCGCGCCAACCGCAAGGTGCCGTCGGCCAAGGCCTACCCGAGCGGCCTGCGCAAGCAGGAGCTGTCCACGGACGCCTTCCAGTGGATCCAGAACGTCCAGGGCAACCTCAACGACTTCGTGGTCATCCTCACCCAGCAGAACCGGGTCACCGTTCCGTTCAGGAACGCGGTGCTGCGCTCGATGTCCACCAGCTGGCGCGGCGACCTGTCGGGGGCGAAGGCCTATCGGGACTCGATCGGCTTGTACCTGACGGATCTGATCGACGCGGTGCACATCATCCCGAAGACCACGCTGACCCTGTCTGGGCGCAGCGGCACCATCCCGGTCACGGTCAAGAACGAGCTGGGCCAGCCGGTGAAGGGCCTGGTGCTGCGGCTCACGTCCAGCGCCAACATCCGGCTGGAGATCAAGGAAGCCAACCAGCCGATCACCATCGAGGGCGGCCGCACCCGTACCCTGAAGTTCCAGACCACCGCCAGCGCGAACGGCACGGTCGGGATCATCGCGCATCTCTACACCGACAACGGCCGGCTGTACGGCGGATCCGTCCCGTTCGAAGTGCACATCAACAAGGTCGCCGACCAGGTGATGCTGATCATCGGGGCCGGGCTGCTCCTACTGGTGCTGGCCGGGGTACGGATCTACCGACAGCGGAAGCGACAGGCGGCCGGAGACAGTGGCGCGGACGACGACGGCGACGCCGACGATGACGAGGCGGGCGGCACGGATCCCGGGCAGCCGGGTGACCCTGCCGCTGACACCGGGCAGGAAAGCCGAGAGCCGTCCTCAACAGGTGAGAAAGTGGACGGATAGCCGGCGGACAATAAGGTGGGGCACTGATGAACGCGCCGTATGACGGTGATCGCGACTCTGCGGGCCAGATGCCTCCCTCGCCCGAACAGCGTCCGGCGCCTGCCGACCCCTATCTGCAAAACACGTATGCCTACGATCCGTACCAGCAGCAGGATCAGGCACAGTGGCAGCAGCAGCCCCAGCCCGGCTACCAGGAACAGCAGCAGGGCGAGGATTACGACGCCTTCGCGCACCTCTTCCGCGACCAGCAGCCTCAGGACGGCGGTCAGCAGCAGGCCGGCTACCAGGAACAGCAGCCGTATCCCCAGCAGCAGCCGTACCAGGAGCCGTACCAGCAGCCCTACCAGGAGCCGGAGCCGTACCAGCAGCAGGGCTACCAGCAGCAGGGCGGCGGCTACCAGGGCGGTTACCAGCAGCACGGCGGCTATCAGGCCCCGAGCGGCTACCAGGCGGCGTATCCGCACATGCCGTCGGCCAACGAGACGACGGGCTTCTCGATCCCCGTCTACCAGGACCCGGGATACGGCCAGGACTTCCACCAGGGCGAGCCCTACGCGGACCCGCACTACGCCGACTCCCAGTACGTCGACCCGCGCTATGCCGACCCGCGCTACGGCTATCCGTACCAGCAGCCCTACCAGGAGCCGTACCAGCAACCGCAGCAGCAGCCCTACCAGGAGCCTTACCCGGCGCAGGGGTACCAGCAGCCCGGGCAGCCGCCACAGGGCGCCCAGCGGCCCGGTACGGCCGCCACGGGTCCGCTCCGGCCTGCAGCGGCCGGCGCCGGCACCACCGCGACCGTACCGACCGCCGGCAGCGCCGCTCCAGCCGCCCGGTCCGGCGGCATCCTGAAGTCCAGCGCCCTGATGGCGGCCGGCACCCTGGTGTCCCGCGTCACCGGCTTCGTCCGCACCCTGGTGATCGCCGCGGCCATCGGCGTGGCCACCCTCGGCGACTCCTACCAGGTCGCGAACGTGCTGCCGACGATGATCTACATCCTCACCATCGGCGGCGGTCTCAACTCGGTCTTCGTGCCCCAGTTGGTGCGCGCGATGAAGGACGACGACGACGGCGGCAGCGCCTACGCCAACCGGCTGCTGACCGTGGTGATGGTGGCGCTCGGCGGCATCGTCACCGTGACCGTGCTCGGCGCGCCGCTGCTGGTCAAGCTGATGTCCGCGAAGATCGCCGACAACCCGGACACGTACAACGTGGCCATCGCCTTCGCCCGCTACTGCATGCCCACCATCTTCTTCATGGGCGTGCACGTGGTGATGGGCCAGGTGCTCAACGCGCGGGGCAAATTCGGCGCGATGATGTGGACACCGGTGCTGAACAACGTCGTGGTGATCTTCACCTTCGGCATGTTCATCTGGGTCTACGGCTCCTACGGCTCCACCCGGATGGACGCCACCACGATCACCCCCGAGGGCGTGCGGCTGCTCGGCATCGGCACCCTGCTCGGCCTGGTCGTGCAGTCGCTGGCGATGCTGCCCTACCTGCGGGACGCGGGCTTCAAGTTCCGGCCGCGCTTCGACTGGCGCGGGCACGGCCTGGGCAAGGCCGCCAAGCTGGCCAAGTGGACGTTCCTGTTCGTCCTGGCCAACCAGGCCGGCCTGATCGTCGTCACCCAGCTGGCCACGTGGGCGGGCGCCAACGCCGACAAGAGCGGCTATCAGGGCACCGGCATCACCGGCTACAACTACGCACTGCTGCTGTGGCAGATGCCGCAGGCGATCATCACCGTCTCGGTGATGGCCGCGGTGCTGCCGAGGATCTCCCGGGCCGCCGCCGACGGTGACATCACCGCGGTCCGCGACGACATCTCCTACGGACTGCGCACCTCGGCGGTCGCGATCGTGCCGGCGGCCTTCGCCTTCCTCGCCCTCGGCGTGCCGATGTGCGGGCTGCTCTACGCCGGCACCAACGAGGGCTCCGCCCGCAACATCGGCTTCATCCTGATGGCCTTCGGTGGCGGCCTCATCCCCTACTCCGTGCAATACGTCGTCCTGCGGGGCTTCTACGCCTTCGAGGACACCCGCACGCCGTTCTACAACACGGTGATCGTGGCCGCCGTCAATGCCGCGGCCTCGGCCCTCTGCTTCGTCGCACTGCCCGCCCGCTGGGCCGTGGTCGGCATGGCCTTCTCCTACGGCCTGGCCTACGCGGTCGGCGTCGGGGTGGCCGTCAAGCGGCTGGGGGCCCGCCTCGGCGGCGACCTGGACGGCCGCCGGGTGATCCGCACCTACGCCCGGCTGGTCGGCGCCTGCGTCCCGGCCGCCGCGGTGGCCGGGGTCGCGGCCTACGTGATCAGCGGGAAGCTGGGCGGCGGCCCGGCCGGATCGCTGGCCTCGCTCGTGGTCGGCGGTGTCCTGTTGGGCGGGATCTTCCTGGTCATCGCGAAGCGGATGCGGATCCAGGAGCTGAACGGCATGATCGGCATGGTGCGGGGGCGGCTCGGCCGCTGATGCGACGTCCGCCCCTCGGCATTGCCGCCGCCGCGCAACCTTCATGGCCCGCCGCGTGTCGTGCATAGAGCCGGACTGTGGGCACAATTGTCATCGGCTCGACGTGGGGTCGCGCTCATGGATGGGGAGGCAGGAACGACGGTGGCGGATCGGAGCACGGCGGCCGTCGGAGTGGCTGATGAGGGCGGCGAGGCACCGCCCGCAGCCCAGCAGGACGACGCCACACCCGACGGTACGACGACGGACGACCAGGTAAGCGACACCGCCGGCGACGGCACCCCGCCCAAGGACATGGCGGACAGCACCCAGAAGATCGAGGACGACCCGGAGAAGACCGCACAGGACCCCGTCGCCACCGCCGGACCCCCGCCGGCAAAGCCCCGCCCCAAGCCCAGGGCCACCGCGCCCGACCTGCACAGCGGCCACCGGCTGGCCAGGCGCTACCAGCTCGCGGAGTGCGTCACACGAGTGGACGGCTTCAGCAGCTGGCGCGCGGTCGACGAGAAGCTGCGCAGGGCCGTCGGCATCCACCTGCTGCCCGCCGACCACCCGCGAGCCCGCCAGGTGCTCGCCGCCGCCCGCTCGGCCGCGCTGCTCGGCGACCCCCGGTTCGTCCAGGTCCTCGACGCGGTCGAGGAGGGCGACCTGGTCTACGTGATCCACGAGTGGCTGCCGGACGCCGGCTCGCTCGCGGACCTGCTGGCCGCGGGCCCGCTGGAGCCGCACGAGGCCTACCAGATGGCCAGCCAGGTCTCCCAGGGGATGGCCGCGGCCCACCGCGAGGGGCTGGCCCATCTGCGACTGGACCCCGGTGCGGTGCTGCGGACCAGCTCCGGGCAGTACCGCATCCGGGGGCTGGCCGTCGCCGCCGCGCTGCGCGGGCTCAGCTCCGAGCGCCCGCAGCGGCAGGACACCGAGGCGATCGGCGCACTGCTCTACGCCGCCCTCACCCAGCGCTGGCCCTACGAGGAGGACGCGCACGGCCTGGCGGGACTGCCCAAGGGCGTCGGCCTGGTCGCGCCCGACCAGCTGCGCGCGGGCATCCACCGCGGCATGTCGGACGTGGCGATGCGGGCGCTGGTCAACGAGGGGGCGACCGCGTCCCGCGAGGAGTCGCCCTGCACCACGCCGGAGGAGCTGGCAAAGGCCATCGCCGGCATTCCGCGGATCCGGCCGCCCGAGCATCCCGCCCCGGTCTACCAGCCGCCGGCCTTCCAGCAGCCCCCGCAGCCGCCGCCCGGCGCGACCCGCTACGCGGGCGCGGGTCCGGCCGCCGCTCCCCCCGTCCCGCCGCCCGCCCTGCCCGGGCGCACCGGCAGCGCACTGAAATGGGCCGTCTCCGCGCTGCTGATCGTGGCGATCGGGCTCGGCAGCTGGCAGCTCGCCGACGCCATGAAGTCCCGCGAGAACCACAGCCCGCGCAAGCCGACCACCTCGCCGCACGCGAACCAGAACCCGGCGCCGCCGCCCGCCACGCCGCTGACCATCGTCAGCGCCAAGGACTTCGACCCACCGCCGGGCAACGGTAGTGAGACCTCGTCCCAGATCGACCGGCTCAAGGATCATGACCCGAACACCTACTGGGAGACCAGTTGGTACACGACGGCCGACCTCGGGGGACTGAAGGACGGCGTCGGGGTGATCCTGGACCTCGGCGCCGAGCATCGGGTCAGCGGTGTGACGGTGAGTCTGAAGGGCGGCGAGACGGACCTGGAGCTGTGGGCGGCGCCCTCCGGCACCAACGCCCAGCCGACCCGGCTCGACGGATTCCAGAAGGTGACCGGCGGCTCCGGCACGCAGCAGGTGGCGCTCAAGCCCGGCACGCGGGTCACCGGCCGCTACCTGCTGGTCTGGCTGACCAAGCTCCCGAAGGACTCGGACGGCACTTTCCGTGGCAGGATCTCGGAGATCAGCGTGACGGGCTGAACCGGCCCGACGGAAGCGGACGGGGGAGTCTGGCCTTGCAGCGCATACCGCTCGGCGAAGCCGACGACACCGATCTGCTGGCCCGCCATGTGGCGGGCGAAGCTGATGCCTTCGGCGAACTGGTCCGCAGGCACCGCGACCGGCTCTGGGCGGTCGCCCTGCGCACGCTGGGCGACCGTGAGGAAGCCGCTGACGCCGTGCAGGACGCCCTGGTGTCGGCCTTCCGGGCCGCCCATACCTTCCGCGGCCAGTCCGCCGTCACGACCTGGCTGCACCGGATCACCGTGAACGCCTGCCTGGATCGGGCCCGGCGAGCCGCCTCACGCCGCACCGCACCGGTAGCCGACGAGAAGAAGTTCGAATCGCTCCTCGAACCGCACGAGTCCGCCGAGATGCCCGCCGAGCGCGACGAACTGCACCGCGAACTCCTCGCGGCACTGGCGACGCTGCCCGCCGAGCAGCGGGCGGCTCTGGTGCTGGTCGACATGCAGGGCTATCCGGTCGCGGAGGCGGCCGCCGTGCTCGCCGTACCGGAGGGCACGGTGAAGAGCCGATGCGCTCGCGGTCGCGCCCGGCTGCTGCCGTTGCTCACCCACCTACGGGCCGGCGGCGGAGCCGACCGGGCCGGGCCGGTCGGCGGAAGGAACCGGACGGAGGGGACATCCGTCCCACCGGCAGGAACGGAACAGGGCGGAGGTGACCACCGATGACATCTACCACGGATCAGGACCCGCACCCCGACGTCATGGCGATCTCCGACCTCATGGAGGGCATCCTGCCGCCGGAGCGGGCGACGGTGGTCCGCGCCCATGTGGAGTCCTGCGTGGAGTGCGCCGAGGTGCTGGCATCGCTCCGCGAGATCCAGGATCTGCTCGGTGGAATGCCGGAGCCGGAGCCGATGCCCGTCGAGGTGGCCGCACGCATCGACGCAGCGCTCGCCGACGAGGCCCGGCTCGACGGCGTTCTGCCGTATGTTCCACGTGAAACATCGCTGCCGTCGCAGGACGCCTCCGGCCCGCGAAGTGTTCCACGTGGAACATCCGCGTCGGTCGGCCGCTCCTCAGCTTCCACCGGACCCGGTCGCCGCCGGTTGCGCCGCGGGCTGCTGATCGGTGCGGCCTCGGTCGCCACCGTCCTCGCCCTGGGTGGCCTGGTCTACGAATTGGCGTCCTCCAGCGGTGGGAACACCATGAACGCCGACAGCGGTGCGCAGCGAAAGAGCGGCGCCCGAAACCAAGACGCCTCCAGCGTGGTGGGAGACGACGTGGCACGGCTCCTCGGCGGGGCGCGGGGGGGCAAGACCGGCAGCAACGGTGTCACCTCGCCGATGCTGCACGCCGACGGGGACTCCAGGGTCACCGCACCCGACGGCACCGTCGTCACCGTGCCGAGCTGCGTGCTCCAGGCCACTCATCGGACCCAGCGGCCGCTGGCCGCCGACCGGGAGCCCTACCAGGGCGTCGACTCCTTCCTCGTGGTGTTGCCGGATCCTGCCGACGGCGACCGGGTCGACGCGTTCGTGGTGACAGCCTCCTGCACGGCCGACACCCCCGGCAGAGTGCTCTTCCACAACAGCTATCCACGGAGCTGAGCAGGCCTCCGTCCGGCTCACCGTGGTGGGCGTGGGGCGGTGCGCCGCCGGGGGAATGCCAGCCCCGTAGGATCCGTTAGGCACGACGAGAGTCCAGCCAGCGCCGGACCCCCACAGCAGTCCCGCAGAGACGAGGAAGACACCCGTGAGCGACGTCCGTAACGTGATCATCATCGGCTCGGGGCCCGCGGGCTACACCGCGGCGCTGTACACGGCACGCGCCTCTCTCAACCCGCTGGTCTTCGAGGGCTCGGTCACCGCTGGCGGTGCGCTGATGAACACCACTGAGGTGGAAAACTTCCCCGGGTTCCGGGACGGCATCATCGGGCCGGACCTGATGGACAACATGCGCGCCCAGGCTGAGCGGTTCGGCGCCGAGCTGATCCCTGACGACGTGGTCGCGGTCGACCTCAGCGGCGACATCAAGAGCGTCACGGACTCGGCGGGCGTCGTCCACCGGGCCAAGGCGGTCATCGTCGCCACCGGGTCGCAGCACCGGAAGCTCAACCTGCCCAACGAGGACCAGCTCTCCGGTCGTGGCGTCTCCTGGTGCGCCACCTGTGACGGCTTCTTCTTCCGCGAGCACGACATCGCTGTGATCGGCGGCGGCGACACCGCGATGGAGGAGGCGACCTTCCTCTCCCGGTTCGCCAAATCCGTGAAGATCGTGCACCGCCGGGACAGCCTGCGGGCGTCCAAGGCGATGCAGGCCCGCGCCTTCGCCGACCCGAAGATCTCCTTCGTCTGGGACAGCGAGGTCGCCGAGCTCCATGGCGACGGCAAGCTCTCCAGTCTGACCCTGCGTAACACCAAGACCGGAGAGACCTCGGAGCTGCCCGTCACCGGGCTGTTCATCGCGATCGGCCACGACCCGCGGACCGAACTCTTCAAGGGTGTGCTCGACCTCGACGCGGAGGGCTATCTCACCGTCCAGGCACCGAGCACCCGCACCAGTCTGCCCGGCGTCTTCGCTGCCGGAGACGTCGTGGACCACACCTATCGCCAGGCGATCACCGCGGCGGGCACCGGCTGTTCCGCCGCCCTGGACGCCGAGCGCTACCTGGCGTCGCTCGCCGACGCCGAGAATGCCGTCTGATCCCCATCCCCACCCGCTTGAACCGAACCTGAGGAGACTGCCGTGGCCGGCAAGCCCAAGTCCGTGACCGACGCCGACTTCGCCGAAGAGGTCCTGGCCAGCGACAAGCCCGTGCTGGTCGACTTCTGGGCCGAATGGTGCGGCCCCTGCCGCCAGATCGCCCCGTCCCTGGAGGCCATCGCGGCGGAGCACCCGGACGAGATCACCATCGTCAAGCTCAACATCGACGAGAACCCCGTCACCGCTGCGAAGTACGGCGTGATGTCCATCCCGACCCTCAACGTCTACAAGGGCGGCGAGGTCGTGAAGACGATCGTGGGCGCCAAGCCGAAGGCCGCGCTCGTCCGCGACCTGTCCGACTTCATCAGCTGATCGCGCACTGTTCCACGTGGAACATCGAAGGGCCGGCTCCCCCGGAGGGAGTCGGCCCTTCGTGTCATGGGTGAAGTGGGAAGGTGAACACGAGGGTGAGGGCGGCGGGTTGGTCCGCCCGGTCACGTCACAGCGGGCGGAGAGCCGGCTCCTTCTGGACGGCGCCCAGCAACCGGTCGATGGCCATCTCGACGTCCTCCTTCCAGGAGATCGTGGAGCGCAGCTCCAATCGCAGCCGGGGAAAACGAGGATGCGGGCGGACCGTCTTGAAGCCGACCGCCAGCAGATGGTCGGCCGGCAGCACGCAGGACGGCGCTGACCACTTCGCGTCGCCGAAAGCCTCGATCGCCTTGAAGTTCCGCCGCACCAGATCCTTCGCCACGGTCTGCACCAGCACCCGGCCGATGCCCTGGCCCTGGTAGCCCGGCAGGATGCGAGCCGTCATGAGCTGAACGGCGTCAGCGGACACCGGGCTGGTCGGGAAGGCCAGCGAGCGCGGTACGTAGGCGGCCGGGGCGTAGAGCACGAATCCCGCCGGGACCTCGTCCACGTAGACCACCCGGCCGCAGGAGCCCCACTCCAGCAGCACCGCGGAGATCCAGGCCTCCTTCTCCAGCTCGGGCTTGCCCGCTTGGATCGCGGCCTCGCCACTCACCGGGTCCAGCTCCCAGAAGACGCAACGCCGGCAGGGCTTGGGAAGGTCGGGAAGATTGTCGAGAGTGAGCGGTACAAGCCGACGGCCCATCTGTCAAGGACCCCATTCCTGTCGCTGACCGAACTACGGTGGCACCCCGGCGCTCAGGGCCGAGGTGCCACGGCGTCACTCGTCGTCGTCCTCGGCCTCGTCCTCCAGCCGGTTCTCCAGGACCTTGCCCTCGCCCGGCGCCATCGCGCCGAGGATGCGCTCCAGATCCTCTATCGAGGCGAACTCCACCACGATCTTTCCCCGCTTCTGGCCCAGGTCCACCTTCACCCGGGTGTCGAAACGGTCGGATAGCCGGGTCGCCAGATGGGTGAGCGCCGGCGAGACCCGGCGGCCGGCCCGCGGCGCCGCCGACTTCTTGGCCGTCGTCGGCTCGCTGTTCATCAGCTTCACGATCTCCTCGACCGTGCGGACCGACAGCTCCTCCGCGACGATCCGGAGCGCCAGCTTGTCCTGGGCTTCGGAGTCCTCCAGCGCGAGCAGCGCGCGAGCGTGCCCGAAGGAGATCACTCCGGCCGCCACCCGGCGCTGCACCGGGGCCGGCAGCTTCAGCAGCCGCAAGGTGTTGGACACCTGCGAGCGGGACCGGCCGATCCGGTCGGCCAGCTGCTCATGCGTGCAGGAGAAGTCCCGCAGCAGCTGGTCGTAAGCCGCCGCTTCCTCCAGCGGGTTGAGCTGTGCCCGGTGCAGGTTCTCCAGCAGGGCGTCCAGGAGGAGCTTCTCATCATCGGTGGCCCGGACGATCGCCGGAATCCGCTCCAACCCTGCTTCGCGGCAGGCCCGCCAGCGGCGCTCACCCATGATCAGCTCAAAGCGGTCCGCGCTGATCTGCCGTACGACGACCGGCTGGAGCAGGCCCACCTCCTTGATGGAGGTGATCAGCTCGTTGAGCGCGTCCTCGTCGAACACCTCACGCGGCTGCCGCGGATTGGGGGTGATCGCGTCGAGTTCCAGCTCGGCGAAGTAGGCACCGTCGACCGGTACTCGCGAAGCCGAAAGATCCGGCTCTGTTTCACGTGAAACAGGGATGTCCACCACCGGCGGTACGGACTCCGTCGGCCGGCGGTCCACCAGCCCCGCCACCTTGGCCGCCGCGACGCCGCGGTCCGTCACCAGGACCGGCCCGGTCCCCGACGTTGGGCTGGTCGCCTGCGGCGCGGCTGGGATCAGCGCGCCGAGACCACGGCCGAGTCCTCTGCGTCGATCACTCACTGGATCCCCTCCGACATGCTGTGCGGGTGCTGCTCGTTGTGCTGTTCGCCCTGCGACTGCGGGTCGTACTCGACGGCCATCTCACCCGGTAGGCCCCGCAGCGCCATCTCCCGGGCGGCCTCCAGATACGACAGCGCGCCACTGGAGCCCGGGTCGTAGGTCAGGACGGTCTGGCCATAGCTGGGCGCCTCGGAGATGCGTACCGACCGGGGAATGCTGGTGCGCAGCACCTCCTTGCCGAAGTGGGTGCGCACCTCCTCCGCCACCTGGGAGGCCAGCCGGGTCCTGCCGTCGTACATCGTCAGCAGGATGGTGGAGACGTGGAGCTTCGGGTTGAGGTGAGCGCGGACCAGGTCCACGTTCTTCAACAGCTGCCCCAGGCCCTCCAGCGCGTAGTACTCGCACTGGATCGGGATGACCACCTCGGCGCCGGCCACCAGGGCGTTGACGGTGAGTAGACCGAGCGAGGGCGGGCAGTCGATCAGGACATAGTCCAGCGGCTGCTCGTACGCCTCGATCGCCCGTTGCAGCCGGCTCTCCCGGGCCACCAGCGAGACCAGTTCGATCTCGGCGCCGGCCAGGTCGATCGTCGCGGGAGCGCAGAAGAGCCCCTCCACGTCGGCCACCGGCAGCACCACGTCAGACAGTGGCTTGCTCTCCACCAGGACGTCGTAGATCGACGGCACCTCGGCGTGGTGGTCGATCCCCAGCGCCGTGGAGGCATTGCCCTGCGGGTCGAGGTCGATCACCAGCACCCGGGCACCGTGCAAGGCCAGGGAGGCCGCCAGGTTCACCGTCGTCGTGGTCTTGCCGACCCCGCCCTTCTGGTTGGCGACCACCATCACCCGGGTCTGCGCGGGTCTGGGCAGCCCTTCACCGGTGCGGTTCAGTGCCTCGACGGCCATCTGGGCAGCGCGGCCGATCGGGGTGTCATCCATAGGAGGCAATGTTTCACGTGAAACACCGCTCCCGAACCCCGGGGGCACGGAAAGTGGTCCCCCGGCTGATTCAGCTGAGCGGGGACCGGGGACCGGGTCGGCCATCGGCCCCGCGATATTGGCGTCGGACCGCAAGGACTCACACTCCTCGACTTCAGGCTCGCTATGAGGAGAGCCTGCCATGCCCGAGGGGTGCTGAACCAGCGAGCCCCGGTCGGCTGTGGATAAATCCCGGTTATCCACAGCCGAATTGGGCTTGGACGGTTTGTTGGCGCGCGCCTCGGCCGCGGCGCGACCACGGCTGAGGACTCCTGGAAGCAGTGAGCGACGTTTCACGTGGAACACGATGCGCCGCGCCAAGCCGGTATCCCGGCAGACACTCCGGATTATGCAGTTTTGGCCGTTTCCGGCTAGTCGCTCAGCGGCGTCGGCGCCCCGCGCTGCCGCCGCTGCGCGGGGTACGGCTCGCGCGGGCAGCCTTCGCCCGCCGAGTGGCCGCCCGAACTCCGCCGGGGCTTTCTCCTACCAGGACCCGGACGACTGTGGACAACGGATCGACCACGCCGGCGCCGACCTGTGTCACCGAGGCGCTCACCGCGCCCAGCCGGCCCAGCGCCGCCCTGGCCGCCTTCAGCTCCTCCTCGGCAGTGTCGCCCTTCAGTACCGCCATCTCACCGTGCGGGCGCAGCAGCGGCAGCCCCCAGCCGGCCAGCCGCTCCAGCGGCGCGACCGCGCGAGCGGTCACCACGTCCACCGGCGGCAGCTTGCCCACCATCTCCTCGGCCCGACCGCGGACCACCGTCACGTTGGCCAGCCCCAGCAGCCGTACCACCTCCTCCAGGAAGGTCGTACGGCGCAGCAGCGGCTCCAGGAGGGTGATCTCCAGGTCCGGCCGGGCCAGGGCCAGCGGGATGCCGGGCAGGCCGGCGCCCGAGCCCACATCGCAGACGGACACGTCCTCGTCGATCACCTCGGAGAGCACCGCGCAGTTCAGCAGGTGCCGCTCCCACAGCCGGGGCACCTCGCGCGGCCCGATCAGACCGCGTTGCACCCCGGCATCCGCCAGCAGCTCGGCATAGCGCAGCGCATCGGCGAACCGCTCGCCGAACACCGCCCCGGCCTGCTCGGGCGGCGCCGGAAGCTCCGCTGCTGCCTCCGTCACGGGACTGTCCTTTCCTCGGTTCTCGCATGCGTTCGTTCGTGTCCAGGCTGACAAGCTTCGGCCCCGCCTGCGAGCAGACGGGGCCGATCGATCGGGGCGAACAGCCGGTCAGACCGGCAGGACGACCACCCTGCGCTGGGGCTCCTCGCCCTCGGACTCGCTGCGGAGACCTGCCGCGGCGACCGCGTCGTGCACGACCTTGCGCTCGAACGGCGTCATCGGGTCCAGCTTCACCGGCTGACCGGTCTCCTTGGCCTCGGCCGCGGCCTCGGCGCCCAGCTGGGCCAGCTCGGCGCGCTTGCGGGCCCGGAAACCGGCGATGTCCAGCATCAGCCGGCTGCGCTCACCGGTTTCCCGGTGCACCGCGAGCCTGGTCAGCTCCTGGAGCGCCTCCAGCACCTCGCCGTCCCGCCCGACGAGCTTGGTCAGCTCGCGGGTGGAAGTGTCACCGATGATCGACACCGACGCACGCTCGCCCTCGACGTCCATGTCGATGTCACCGTCGAGGTCGGCGATGTCCAGCAGCCCCTCCAGGTAGTCCGCCGCGATCTCACCCTCCTGCTCCAGCCGGGTCAGAGTCGCGGACGAGCCGCTGTCGGGTGCCGTGGTGGTGTTGACGTCGCTCACGCCTGGACTCTCCTCTTACTTCTTCTTCGACGACAGGTTGCCCGGCTTGGCCTTGGCCCCGCCGGACTGCTTGCCCGGCGTGCCGCCGCTCTGCTTCTGGCCGCCCGCCCTCGGGGCACCGGCGCGCGGTGCGCCGCCGCTGCTCTTGCCGCCGCCACCGGACCTGGGAGCACCGCCCTTGGGAGCACCGCCCGACGTGGGACCGCCCGGCTTCGCACCACCGGACGCGGACTGGTCTGCACTGGGGGCGTCAGCCTTGGCATCGCTGACGGAGTCGTTGGAGCCGTCGGCGACAGAGCCGGCCGAGCCGCCCGCCCGGGGCGCTCCGGGACCGCCCGCGGCGGCTCCGGTCTGGCGCTTGGCCTTCGGCTGCCGCTTGGGCTGGGTGCGGTTGGCACGCGCGACCTCGACCGCCTCCTTGGCGGCGACCTCCTCGGGCGCCTCGACCAGCTTGCCCTTGGCCCGCAGCCGCTCCTGGCGCTGCTGGAAGGCCAGGCTGCCGGGGGTGGGGTTGCGGTAGATCACGAACATCTGCTGGCCCATGGTCCACACGTTGGTCGTCAGCCAGTAGATGAGGACACCGACGGGGAAGTTGATACCCATCACGGCGAAGATCACCGGGAAGACGTACATCAGCATCTTCTGCTGCTGCATGAACGGGGTCTTCACCGTCATGTCGACGTTCTTGGTCATCAGCTGGCGCTGCGTGTAGAACTGCGAGGCCGACATCATGAGGATCATCACGATGGTGACAAGCCGCACATCGGTCAGGGTCGCACCGAGCACGTGGACCTTCGCGGCGCCGTCGGTGAACTTCGCCGCCAGCGGGGCACCGATGATGTGGGCCTTCTGCGCGCTGTGGACGAGGTTGAGGTGGATGACACCGACCTCATTGCCCTTCGCGACGTTGCTGAGCACGTGGTAGAGCGCGAAGAAGAACGGGGACTGCGCCAGAATCGGCAGGCACGAGGAGAGCGGGTTGGTACCCGTCTCCTTGTACAGCTTCATCATCTCTTCGGACTGCTTCTGGCGGTCGTTCTTGTAGCGCTCCTGGATCGCCTTCATCTTGGGCTGGAGCGCCTGCATGTTCCGGGTGGACTTGATCTGCTTGACGAACAGCGGGATCAGGCAGATCCGGATCAGGATCACCAGCGAGACGATGGACAGACCCCACGCCCAGCCGCTGTCCTTGTCGAAGATCAGGCTGTAGAACGAGTGGAACTGGACGATGATCCACGACACTGCGTCGTATAGGGGGTTCAGGATCCCCACGGTCAGGCTCCTTGGGCGTGAGAGGGTCCGGTGGGCTCGGGCGTGACGGGCCCGTCGGAGCCGCCCCGCAGGGTGCGGCGCAGCAGTTCGTGCCATGGCGGCCGCTTACGCGGCGGGACATGGTCCACTCCGCCTGGCGACCAAGGGTTGCACCGGAGGATGCGCCACGCGGTAAGGGCGGTGCCCTTGATCGCGCCATGCCGGTCGATGGCGGTGTACCCGTAGTGGGAACACGACGGGTAATACCGGCAGACCGGGCCGAGCAGTGGACTGATCGTCCACTGGTACAGCTTGATCAGTGCCAGCAGTGGGTATTTCATTGAGCCACCCTCCCCTCGGCGTCGCCATGGGTGTCACGGCCCAGCAGCCGCTGCAGTGCGGCGTCCAGGTCGAGGGCCAGCTGTGCGTGGTCCGCGTTTCCCGCGTCGGGAAGCGCGCGTACCACTACCAGGCTACCGGGGGGCAGCAGCGACAGACGCGCCCGGACGAGATGACGCAGTTTGCGCTTCACCCGATTCCGCTGTACCGCCCCGCCGACTGCCTTGCTCACGACGAAACCCGCACGTGCCGGGGGAGTGCTCCCCCCAGGCACATGCGGGTACATGGCGTCTCGACGCAGATGGACGACCAGCAGCGGGCGGCCCGCCCGTCGTCCACGGCGAACCGCCGTCGCGAAGTCCTGGCGCCGCCTCAGCCGATTCTCGGTGGGCAGCACGACATCAGACCTGAGGCAATCAGGCGGACAGGCGCGCGCGGCCCTTGCCACGGCGGGTGGCGAGGATGGCGCGACCCGCACGCGTGCGCATCCGCAGGCGGAAGCCGTGGGTCTTGGCGCGGCGGCGGTTGTTCGGCTGGAAGGTGCGCTTGCTCACTCGGGGGCTCCAGAAGAGATCGTGTCCGGCGGGGCGTCGCCTGGCTGTCACCGTGCGCCCACGAAAAGCTCGCGGACCAAACGGGTGCACCGCTTGACGATCATCCTGCAGCGTTAACGCTTCGGAAGATCCTCGCCCATCGGTAGGCAGGCGGCAGCAGCCATCGACAACTCGACCTCGATACGGTACGTGCGGCTAGGCCATCCGGTCAAACCCGGCGGCGCGCCCCCGTCATTTGTACACAGCCTGTGGACAACGACTTGAACCACGCCCGCCGCGCTGATTACCGTGGCTGAACTCCGTACTCTTCCCGCCCCTGCCGAGGTCCACACGCCTGCGGGAGTTCGCTGCCCCACCTACGCAACTAAGCAACCGAGAGAGCGTGCCCTGTGGCTGACGTATCCGCCGATCTTGCCGCAGTCTGGCCACAAGTGCTCCGGAAACTGCTGGTGGACAGCGAGGACCTGAAGCCGACCCACGCGGATTGGCTGCGTCGCATCCAGCCGCTGGCGCTGGTCGCCGGCACCGCCGTGCTGTCGGCACCGAACGAATACGCCAAGAAGATCCTCGAGGGCCAGCAGCTCAAGCAGCTGATCACGGATGTGCTCAGCCATGAGTTCGGTCACACGGTGGGGATCGCCATCGCCGTCGCCTCCGGAGGCGAGCAGGACCAGCCGGACGGCGGTACGGACGACTGGCCGCCGCGTACGCCCGAGGACGAATGGCAGCAGCCGGGCCTGGGGAACTGGGGGGCGCCGGCCGGTGGCGGTTTCCAGGACCGCAGGCCGGACGCCTACTCCGACGCCCGGGACGACCGCGGCGACCGGGATCCGCGCGGCGACCGGGACGACCGCGACCTCAGGGGGCCGCGCGACCAGCGGGACCGGCTCGACGACCGTGACCACCGCGACCCCAGGGACCCGCGCGGGCACCACGACGACCGTGACCACCGCGACCCCCGTGGTGACCGGGACCGGGACCGGGACCGTGACCGCTATCGCCCCGACCGTCTGGACGGCGGCTACCCGGCCGTACCGCACCAGGCGCACCCCGCCGACCGCCCCTACGGGCCCGGCTCAGGAGGCGGCTACCCGTCGCAGGGGGCGCAGCAGCCCGCTGCCCGGCCCCAGCGGTCCTCGGCGGTTCCGCCGCCCCCCGGCGGCAGCAGCGGCTCGGGGGCGGGCGGTTCCGGCGGCAGCGGCGGGGTCGTGGAGCCGACCGCGCGCCTCAACCCGAAGTACCTCTTCGACACCTTCGTGATCGGTGCCTCCAACCGCTTCGCGCACGCCGCGGCGGTGGCGGTGGCCGAGGCGCCGGCCAAGGCGTACAACCCGCTGTTCATCTACGGCGAGTCCGGGCTGGGCAAGACGCACCTGCTGCACGCGATCGGGCACTACGCCAGGAGCCTCTACCCGGGCACCCGGGTCAGGTACGTCAGCTCGGAGGAATTCACCAACGAGTTCATCAACTCCATCAGGGACGGCAAGGCGGACGCCTTCCGCAAGCGCTACCGCGACATGGACATCCTGCTCGTCGACGACATCCAGTTCCTGGCGAGCAAGGAGTCGACGCAGGAGGAGTTCTTCCACACCTTCAACACCCTGCACAACGCCAACAAGCAGATCGTGCTGTCCTCCGACCGGCCGCCCAAGCAGCTGGTCACCCTGGAGGACCGGCTGAGGAACCGTTTCGAGTGGGGCCTGATCACCGACGTCCAGCCGCCCGAGCTGGAGACCCGGATCGCGATCCTGCGCAAGAAGGCGGTCCAGGAGCAGCTGAACGCGCCACCCGAGGTGCTGGAATTCATCGCCTCGCGGATCTCCCGGAACATCCGGGAGCTGGAGGGTGCGCTCATCCGGGTCACCGCCTTCGCGAGCCTCAACCGGCAGCCGGTGGATCTCCAGCTCACCGAGATCGTGCTCAAGGACCTGATCCCGGGCGGCGAGGACTCGGTCCCGGAGATCAGCGGCACCGCGATCATGGCGGAGACCGCGGCCTACTTCGGGCTGGCGGTGGACGACCTGTCGGGCTCCTCGCGCAGCAGGGTGCTGGTCACCGCGCGGCAGATCGCCATGTATCTGTGCCGGGAGCTGACCGACCTGTCGCTGCCGAAGATCGGCGCCCTCTTCGGCGGCCGCGACCACACCACGGTCATGCACGCCGACCGGAAGATCCGCTCGCTGATGGCCGAGCGGCGGTCCATCTACAACCAGGTGACCGAGCTGACCAACCGCATCAAGAGCTGACGCGCGCCGCCTCCCGTTCGATTACCCGTCGCCGCGGTCCTGTTGTCCACAGGATCGCGGCGATTTGTCTGTCCACACCCTGGGGACACCGGAGTTGTCCAGATATTCTCCACAGGCGCACCACCCGCCACGGTGTCCGGGCAGCTCAGTGGGGTGGGGATATGTGGGTAACCGTCGTCCACAGACTGTGGAGGGAGCGGGCGTCCACAGCCCCGCTGATCGGTTGTCCACCGCTCGCCCACAGGTTGAGGCCGGTTGTGCACAGCTCCGGGCCACTTCTCCACATGTTTGTCCACTGTTCGGCAACGAAACGTGCTCTGTCCCACGGGAGAGTGAAAGCCGTCACACCAACGTGGTGGGTTGGCCTGGGGAGAACCTGGGTATTTCTGGGGACAGAGCTGGGGACAACCCCATGACGCCTGTGTACGGGGTGTGCACAACTTTCCGTCGTCCACAGGACCCCCTGGTTGTCCACCGGCGCCGCCCACAGGCCCTGGGGATAAAAAACGAGGCCTGACCTGCGCGGGAACAGGTTATCCACGGTATCCACAACCCCTACTACTACGACTACACGTAGATAGCGGGGAAACTGCTTCGAAGCGGGTCCTGTGCACAACTCGGACCTCGCCGCCCGGCAACCCGTGGCGCCGCTTGACGCCAAGCCGCTCCGACTGACAGTCCTGTGCGTCAGACTGTTCCCCGACAGCTGGCAACAAGCAGGAGGCGGTTCCGGTGAAGATCCGGGTGGAGCGCGACGTACTCGCCGAGGCAGTGGCTTGGGCAGCCCGCAGCCTTCCGGCCCGCCCCCCGGTGCCGGTGCTCGCCGGACTGCTGCTCAAGGCCGAGGACGGCCAGCTGAGCCTGTCCGGCTTCGACTACGAGGTCTCGGCACGGGTCGCCGTCGAGGCCGAGGTGGACGAGGAGGGCACCGTCCTGGTGTCCGGCCGGCTGCTCGCCGACATCTCCCGCGCGCTGCCCAACCGCCCCGTGGAGATTTCCACCGACGGGGTCCGCGTCACCGTCGTCTGCGGCAGTTCCCGCTTCACCCTGCACACCCTGCCGGTCGAGGAGTATCCGGCGCTGCCCGCGATGCCAGTGGTGTCCGGCACCGTCCCCGGCGAGGTCTTCGCCGCCGCTGCCAGCCAGGTCGCCATCGCGGCCGGCCGCGACGACACCCTGCCGGTGCTGACCGGTGTACGGATCGAGATCGAGGGCGACACGGTGACGCTGGCCGCCACCGACCGCTACCGCTTCGCGGTCCGCGAGTTCCTGTGGAAGCCGGAGCAGGCCGACATCTCGGCCGTCGCCCTGGTGCCCGCCAAGACGCTGCAGGACACCGCCAAGTCGCTCACCAGCGGCGACACGGTGTCCATCGCGCTGGCGGGCTCCGGCGCCGGCGAGGGCCTGATCGGCTTCGAGGGCGCCGGGCGGCGTACGACGACCCGGCTGCTGGAAGGCGACCTGCCGAAGTACCGCACGCTCTTCCCGACGGAGTTCGCCTCCGTCGCGGTGATTGAGACGGCACCCTTCGTCGAGGCCGTCAAGCGCGTCGCCCTGGTTGCCGAGCGGAACACCCCGGTGCGGCTGAGCTTCGAGCAGGGCGTCCTCACCCTGGAGGCCGGCTCCAGCGACGATGCACAGGCTGTGGAAAGGGTCGACGCCAAGCTGGAGGGCGACGACATCTCGATCGCCTTCAACCCGACCTTCCTGCTGGACGGGCTGAGCGCGATCGACTCCCCCGCGGCGCAGCTGTCGTTCACCACCTCCACCAAGCCGGCGCTGCTCAGCGGCCGGGCAGCCGTCGACGCCGAGCCCGACGAGGCGTACAAGTACCTGATCATGCCGGTGCGGCTTTCCGGCTGAGCCCGCCCGCGGCTGCCGCGGCGACGGACGTAGGCTCGTCCCCAGGTCAGGTTCAGGCTCAGGCAGCAGCAGGCGGCCCCGCACACCACGGGGACGCGCGCGACGCTTCGAACGAAGGATTTGTGATGCAGCTCGGTCTCATCGGTCTCGGCAAGATGGGCGGCAACATGCGTGAGCGCATCCGCCGCGCAGGCCACACCGTCATCGGATACGACCGCAATCCCGATCTCGCCGATGTCCACAGCCTCAAGGAGCTTGTGGACGGCCTGCAGGGTCCGCGCGTGGTGTGGGTGATGGTGCCGGCCGGCGCCGCGACCCAGTCCACCATCGACGAGCTGGGCGAGCTGCTCTCCCCCGGCGACCTGGTGGTCGACGGCGGCAACAGCCGCTGGACGGACGACGAGAAGCACGCCGAGCAGCTGGCGGCCAAGGGCATCGGCTTCGTCGACTGCGGTGTCTCCGGCGGCGTGTGGGGCCTAGCCAACGGCTACGCCCTGATGTACGGCGGCAAGGACGAGGACGTCGCCAAGGCGCAGCCGATCTTCGACGCGCTCAAGCCCGAGGGCGACGCCGGAGCGGTCCACGCGGGCCGGGTCGGCGCCGGACACTTCGCGAAGATGGTCCACAACGGCATCGAGTACGCGATGATGCAGGCTTACGCCGAGGGCTGGGAGCTGCTCGAGGCGGTGGACTCGGTCACCGACGTCCGCGAGGTCTTCCGCTCCTGGAAGTCCGGTACGGTCATCCGCTCCTGGCTGCTCGACCTGGCCGTGGACGCCCTGGACAAGGACGAGCACCTGGGCGCCCTGCGCGGTTACGCCGACGACTCGGGCGAGGGACGCTGGACGGTGGAGGCCGCGATCGACAACGCGGTGCCGCTGCCGGCGATCACCGCCTCGCTCTTCGCGCGCTTCGCGTCCCGCCAGGAGGACTCGCCGCAGATGAAGATGATCGCCGCGCTCCGCAACGAATTCGGCGGCCACGCCGTCACCGCCGCCGAGTAGGCGGCCCGCACCACACAGCAAGCATGGGAGGTCGGCGCGGAGACGCGCCAAGCACGCGATGCACGTAGCGCACCTGTCGCTCGCCGACTTCCGCTCCTACGCCCGGGCCGAGGTCCCTCTCGACCCGGGCGTCACGGCTTTCGTGGGCCCCAACGGGCAGGGCAAGACCAACCTGGTCGAAGCGGTCGGCTACCTGGCGACGCTGGGCAGCCACCGGGTCGCCTCCGACGCCCCGCTGGTCCGGGTCGGGGCCGAGCGGGCGGTGGTACGGGCCCAGGTCGTGCAGGGCTCGCCCGCCGACGGGGAGCGCCGCCAGCTGCTGGAGCTGGAGATCAACCCGGGCCGGGCCAACCGGGCCAGGATCAACCGCTCCACCCAGGTCCGGCCGCGCGATCTGCTCGGCATCGTCCGCAGCGTGCTGTTCGCACCGGAGGACCTGGCGCTGGTCAAGGGCGATCCGGGGGAGCGCCGCCGCTTCCTCGACGAGCTGATCACCGCCCGCGCACCGCGCCTTGCGGGCGTTCGCAGCGACTTCGAAAGAGTGTTGAAGCAGCGCAATACGCTGCTGAAAACCGCCGCGCTGGCCCGCAGGCACGGCGGCAAGGGCGCCGACCTGTCCACTCTCGACGTGTGGGACCAGCACCTGGCCACCGTCGGCGCCGAGCTGCTGGCCCACCGGCTCGACCTGGTGGCGGCGCTGCAACCGCTGGCCGACAAGGCGTACGAGCAGCTGGCGCCCGGCGGCGGCCCGGTGGGCCTGGACTACCGCAGCTCGATGGGCGAGGAGGTGCTGGCGGGCGCGGCCGGCCGCGAGGAGCTCTTCCAGCGGCTGCTCGAAGCACTGGGTGCGGCCCGGCGGCAGGAGATAGAACGCGGGGTGACCCTGGTCGGCCCGCACCGGGACGACCTGCTGCTCAGGCTCGGCCCGATGCCCGCCAAGGGCTACGCCAGCCACGGCGAGTCCTGGTCGTACGCCCTGGCGCTGCGGCTGGCCTCCTACGAGCTGCTGTGCGCGGACGGCGGCGAACCTGTGCTCGTGCTGGACGACGTCTTCGCCGAACTGGACGCCAGGCGCAGGGAGCGGTTGGCCGAGCTGGTGGCGCCGGGCGAGCAGGTGCTGGTCACCGCGGCGGTGGACGACGACGTACCGGGGGTGCTGCGCGGTGCGCGCTTCTCGGTGGAGGACGGGACGGTGGTTCGGCAGTGAGCGAGACGGCGGGGACCGGCGACGTACCCCAGCAGCCCGCGCCCCCGGAGGCGTCGGGCGTGGACCTGGCGCGGGTGGCGCTGCGGGCGGCCAAGGAGCAGGCCAGGGCCAGGGGCGCCGCGGCCGTACAGAAGAAACAGGCCAGGCGGGGCGGGCTGCGCAGCGGTGCCAGGGCGGACGGCAGGGATCCGCTGCCGCTGGGGGCCGCCATCAACCGGCTGATCACCGAGCGCGGCTGGGAGGCGCCGGCCGCGGTCGGCGGGGTGATGGGCCGCTGGCCGCAGCTGGTCGGCCCGGAGGTCGCCCAGCACTGCTCGCCCGACCGCTACGACGAGGACGCGCGGGTGCTGACCGTGCAGTGCGACTCGACGGCGTGGGCGACCCAGCTGCGGCTGCTGGCGCCGACCCTGGTCGCCCGGCTGAACGCTGACCTCGGCCACGGCACGGTCAAGCTGCTCAAGGTGCTCGGTCCTGCGGCCCCGACCCGCTCCTACGGCCGGCTGCGGGCGCCGGGCAGCCGCGGACCCGGCGACACCTACGGCTGAGCGAGCCGGTTCGCGCAGGTGAGCGACCTGCCGTGGGTCTGGCGTACAGGTGTACGGCTGCCGGACCGGGTCCCTGCGCAGCGTAGCCGGGTCTTGACAGCCGGAAGCCCTGGACGCCCGTGTGAGCGGTTTTGGCACCGGGGCCGCGTGTAGGGAGTCGGGCGGCTGCCGTTTTGGGCGGCACATGCGAAGGGAGGTACCGGCAAAGCCCCATTCATGTCGGCGCTACCGGTAGACTGGCAGACACACCGCCCTCCCCTGGCATCGCGGCAGGGGTACCCCAGCGGAACTTGTCGAAGACGCAGCCGATCCCGCCCTGCGGGACCCGGCTCGTGCTGTGCCAGAAAGGGCGCTTCGTGGCCGATTCCGGCAACCCCAACGAGAATTCCAGCAAGTCCTACGACGCCAGCGCGATCACCGTGCTCGAAGGCCTCGACGCGGTGCGCAAGCGCCCCGGTATGTACATCGGCTCGACCGGTGAACGCGGCCTGCACCACCTCGTGCAAGAGGTGGTCGACAACTCGGTCGACGAGGCGATGGCCGGTCACGCGGACACCATCGACGTGACGATCCTCGCCGACGGCGGCGTGCGGGTGGTGGACAACGGCCGCGGCATCCCCGTCGGCATGGTCGCCTCCGAGGGCAAGCCGGCCGTCGAGGTGGTGCTGACCGTGCTGCACGCGGGCGGCAAGTTCGGCGGCGGCGGCTACGCGGTCTCCGGCGGTCTGCACGGCGTCGGCGTCTCCGTGGTCAACGCGCTCTCCACGCGCGTCGCCGTCGAGGTCCGCACCGAGGGCCACCGCTGGACGCAGGACTACAAGCTGGGGGTGCCGACCGCCCCGCTGGCGAAGAACGAGCAGGTCGAGGAGACGGGGACGTCGGTCACCTTCTGGGCCGACCCGGACATCTTCGAGACCACCGACTACTCCTTCGAGACGCTGTCCAGGCGCTTCCAGGAGATGGCCTTCCTCAACAAGGGCCTGCGGATCTCGCTGACCGACGAGCGCGCCGACCACGTCGACGAGGAGGGCAAGCCGCTCACCGTCTCGTATTACTACGAGGGCGGCCTGGTCGACTATGTGACGTATCTCAACTCCCGCAAGGGCGAGCTGATCCACCCCACCGTCATCGACATCGAGGCGGAGGACAAGGAGCGGCTGCTCTCGGTCGAGGTCGCGATGCAGTGGAACAGCCAGTACAGCGAGGGCGTCTACAGCTTCGCCAACACCATCCACACCCACGAGGGCGGCACCCACGAGGAGGGCTTCCGCGCGGCGCTGACCAGCCTGGTCAACAAGTACGCGCGGGAGAAGAAGCTGCTGCGTGAGAAGGACGACAACCTCAACGGCGAGGACATCCGCGAGGGTCTGACCGCGATCATCTCGGTCAAGCTCGGCGAGCCGCAGTTCGAGGGCCAGACGAAGACCAAGCTGGGCAACACCGAGGCGAAGACCTTCGTGCAGAAGGTCGTGCACGAGCACCTGACCGACTGGCTGGACCGCAACCCCTCCGAGGCCGCGGACATCATCCGCAAGTCGATCCAGGCGGCCACCGCCCGGGTCGCGGCCCGCAAGGCGCGCGACCTGACCCGCCGCAAGGGCCTGCTGGAGTCGGCGTCGCTGCCGGGCAAGCTCAGCGACTGCCAGTCCAACGACCCGACGAAGTGCGAGATCTTCATCGTCGAGGGCGACTCGGCCGGCGGCTCGGCGAAGTCCGGCCGCAATCCGCAGTATCAGGCGATCCTGCCGATCCGCGGCAAGATCCTGAACGTGGAGAAGGCCAGGATCGACAAGATCCTGCAGAACACCGAGATCCAGGCGCTGATCTCGGCCTTCGGCACCGGGGTCCACGAGGACTTCGACATCGCCAAACTGCGTTATCACAAGATCATCCTGATGGCGGACGCCGACGTCGACGGCCAGCACATCAACACGCTGCTGCTGACCTTCCTCTTCCGCTTCATGCGTCCGCTGGTCGAGGCCGGACACGTCTACCTGTCCCGCCCGCCGCTGTACAAGATCAAGTGGGGCCGCGACGACTTCGAGTACGCCTACTCCGACCGTGAGCGCGACGCGCTGGTGGGGCTGGGCAAGAGCGGCGGCAAGCGGATCCGCGAGGACTCGATCCAGCGCTTCAAGGGCCTGGGCGAGATGAACGCGGAGGAGCTGCGGGTCACCACGATGGACATCGACCACCGCGTGCTCGGCCAGGTCACGCTGGACGACGCGGCCCAGGCCGACGACCTGTTCTCGGTGCTGATGGGCGAGGACGTGGAAGCCCGCAGGTCGTTCATCCAGCGCAACGCCAAGGACGTCCGGTTCCTGGACATCTGAGTCGGCCCCCACTTTGGCCGTGTGAAAGGACAATCTGACAGCGATGGCCGACGAGACCCCCAACATCCCACCCGTGCCCGATGTGCCGGCGTCCGAGCGGGAACTGCGCAACGAGTCCGGCGGACTGCGTGTCGAGCCCGTCGGGCTCGAGACCGAGATGCAGCGCAGCTACCTCGACTACGCGATGTCCGTCATCGTCTCGCGCGCGCTGCCGGACGTGCGCGACGGCCTCAAGCCGGTGCACCGCCGGGTGCTGTACGCGATGTACGACGGCGGCTACCGGCCCGAGAAGGGCTTCTACAAGTGCGCGCGCGTCGTCGGCGACGTCATGGGCACGTACCACCCGCACGGTGACTCCTCGATCTACGACGCGCTGGTCCGGCTGGCGCAGCCGTGGTCGATGCGGATGCCGCTGGTGGACTCCAACGGCAACTTCGGTTCCCCGGGCAACGACCCGGCCGCCGCGATGCGGTACACCGAGTGCAAGATGATGCCGCTGTCCATGGAGATGGTCAGGGACATCGACGAGGAGACCGTCGACCTCCAGGACAACTACGACGGCCGCAACCAGGAGCCGACGGTCCTGCCGTCCCGCTTCCCGAACCTGCTGATCAACGGCTCGGCGGGCATCGCGGTCGGTATGGCCACCAACATCCCGCCGCACAACCTGCGCGAGGTCGCCGACGGCGCCCAGTGGTGCCTGGCCAACCCCGACGCCACCTCCGAGGAAGTGCTCGAAGCGCTCATGGAGCGCATCAAGGGCCCCGACTTTCCGACCGGCGCCCTGGTCGTCGGCCGCAGGGGCATCGAGGACGCGTACCGCACCGGGCGCGGCTCGATCACCATGCGGGCGATCGTCGCGGTCGAGGAGATCCAGAACCGGCAGTGCCTGGTCGTCACCGAGCTGCCGTACCAGACCAACCCGGACAACCTGGCGCAGAAGATCGCCGACCTGGTCAAGGACGGCAAGATCGGCGGCATCGCGGACGTCCGCGATGAGACCTCCTCGCGCACCGGTCAGCGGCTGGTCATCGTGCTCAAGCGCGACGCCGTCGCCAAGGTCGTGCTGAACAACCTCTACAAGCACACCGACCTGCAGACCAACTTCGGCGCCAACATGCTGGCCCTGGTCGACGGTGTGCCGCGCACCCTGTCGCTGGACGCGTTCATCCGCAACTGGGTGAACCACCAGGTCGAGGTCATCGTCCGGCGCACCCGCTTCCGGCTGCGCAAGGCCGAGGAGCGCGCGCACATCCTGCGCGGCCTGCTCAAGGCGCTCGACGCGATCGACGAGGTCATCGCGCTGATCCGGCGCAGCGACACCGTCGAGGTCGCGCGCGAGGGCCTGATGGGCCTGCTGGCCATCGACGAGATCCAGGCCAACGCGATCCTGGAGATGCAGCTGCGCCGGCTGGCCGCCCTGGAGCGGCAGAAGATCATCGCCGAGCACGACGAGCTGCAGGCGAAGATCAACGAGTACAACGCGATCCTCGCCTCGCCGGAGAAGCAGCGGCAGATCATCAGCGAGGAGCTGCAGGCCATCGTCGACAAGTTCGGCGACGAGCGGCGCAGCAAGCTGGTGCCCTTCGACGGCGACATGTCCATCGAGGACCTGATCGCCGAAGAGGACATCGTCGTCACGATCAGCCGTGGCGGCTACGTCAAGCGCACCAAGACCGAGGACTACCGCTCGCAGAAGCGCGGCGGCAAGGGCGTACGCGGCACGAAGCTCAAGCAGGACGACATCGTCGACCACTTCTTCGTGACCACCACCCACCAGTGGCTGCTGTTCTTCACGAACAAGGGCCGGGTCTACCGCGCCAAGGCCTACGAGCTGCCGGACGCCGGCCGGGACGCGCGCGGCCAGCACGTGGCGAACCTGCTGGCCTTCCAGCCCGACGAGCGGATCGCCCAGATCCTGGCCATCAAGGACTATCAGGCGGCGCCGTATCTGGTGCTGGCCACCAAGTCCGGCCTGGTGAAGAAGACCGCGCTCAAGGACTACGACTCCCCGCGCTCCGGTGGCGTGATCGCCATCAACCTGCGGGAGGCCGACGTCGAGGGCGGCTTCGACGAGCTGATCGGCGCCGAGCTGGTCTCGGCGGACGACGATCTGCTGCTGGTCAGCCGCAAGGCGCAGTGCATCAGGTTCACCGCGTCGGACGACGCGCTGCGGCCGATGGGCCGTGCCACGTCGGGTGTGAAGGGCATGAGTTTCCGCGAGGGTGACGAACTGCTCTCGATGAATGTCGTCAGGACCGGTACGTTCGTCTTCACCGCCACCGACGGCGGTTACGCGAAACGCACCGCGGTGGACGAGTACCGCGTGCAGGGCCGTGGCGGACTGGGGATCAAGGCGGCCAAGATCGTGGAGGACCGGGGCTCGCTGGTCGGGGCGCTGGTGGTCGAGGAGACCGATGAGATCCTCGCCATCACGCTGAGCGGCGGGGTGATCCGCACGCGGGTCAACGAGGTCAGGGAGACGGGCCGTGACACCATGGGCGTCCAGCTGATCAACCTCGGAAAGCGGGATGCCGTCGTCGGCATCGCGCGCAATGCCGAGGCGGAGGATGATCCGGAGGCGGCCGGTCCGGCCGGCGTCGAGGATGATGACACCGTGAACGACAGTGAGCGCAGCAGCGAGCACGACGTTGCGGCCGAGGGCGAGCAGCCCGCGGCCGGTGAACCGGAGGAGTAAGCCGTGAGTGGAGCCACGGGCGCCGCGGGTGGGGCCGGGAGGTCCGGGGGTGCCCGTGGCTCCGCCAACCTCAACGGCCCGGATGAGGGGGACTACGCCGTGTCGGGCACTCGCCAGCCGGCCCAGCCGCACCAGCCGCCGCAGGCGTATTCGCCACCGCCGCCGACCGCCGCACCCACGCCCACCGCTGGGCACGGCGGGCGCGGGCAGGCCAAGCCGGGCGGCACGTCGGGCGGGCACGGCTCGCCGGCCGCCGCCGGCGTGCGCCGGCCGCGCCCGGCCGCCAGGACGGTGCCGCGCACCCGCAAGGCGCGGCTGCGGATCGCCAAGGCCGACCCGTGGTCGGTGATGAAGGTCAGCTTCCTGCTGTCCATCGCGCTGGGCATCTGCACGATCGTGGCGGTGGCCGTGCTGTGGATGGTGCTGGACACCATCGGCGTATTCAGCACCGTCGGCTCCACGATCAGTGACGCCACCACCTCGGACCAGGGCGGCAAGGGCGGTTTCGACCTGGTGTCGTTCCTGTCGCTGAACCGCGTGATGCTCTTCACCACGGTGATCTCGGTCATCGACGTGGTCCTGGCCACCGCGCTGGCCACGCTGGGCGCCTTCATCTACAACCTGTCGGCCGGTTTCGTGGGCGGCGTCGAGCTGACGCTGGCCGAGGACGAGTAGGTCGCGGGCGTGCCGCGCGATACCGATTTTGGGACATGGCCTGCCGTGCGCTAATCTTTCGGTGCAGCGCGGGGCTATAGCTCAGACGGTTAGAGCGCTTCCCTGATAAGGAAGAGGCCCCAGGTTCAAGTCCTGGTAGCCCCACCGCGTGAGGCCCTTCACCTACTCGATCGAGTAGGTGAAGGGCCTTTTTCCTATCCGCCGGTGTATCCGCCTCCGCGTCCGCGCGCGTATCGCTGTCCGCCTGCGTATCGCTGTCCGCCGGCGTCCGTGGACGCGGGCGGCCATGCCGACATCAGGTCACCGTTCGGTATCGGCTGCTGTGTATAGTCGGGCGCGTCAGATGCTGTCCCCACCCATGAAGGAGGAGGTCACGCGATGAAGAAGTTTCTCCTGGTCGCACTGGCCGCCGTCGCCGGGCTGTTCGTGTACCGACAGATTCAGGCGGACCGCGCCGAGCAGGACCTGTGGACGGAAGCCACTGACGCTGTCCCGGCGGGTTCCGGCGCGAACGTGTGAGACGGCGGTGCGGTACCGCGAGGTGCCGCGACCGCCCCGGGTCCCGGCCGCACACTGCGGCCGGGGCCTTCGTTGTTGCAGGACCGTGACCGCAGCCGCTTGAGTTTGCGCCAGCAAATGATTACTTTGCTTGAGCAAACGACGAGGCGTGTCGTGCGGTAACGAGGGGGATGTGGCGCCATGGGACGACGACGACCACCGCCGAGGCGGCGGCCGCTGCCGCGGCCGGCTGCGGGGCTGCTGATCGCGGCACTCACGGGGCTCGCGGCGGCGGCCCTGCTCCCCGCGACAGCGGCGTGGGCGGCGCCGCCCGTGGCGGGGAGCCAGGACGGCAGCCTGATCATGGTGCTGGACTCCTCCGGCTCCATGGCGGGCCCCGACGGCTCCGGGCACACCAGGATCGAGTCGGCCCGCACTGCCGTCGGCTCGGTCGTGGACGGGCTGCCCGACGGCTACCCGACCGGGCTGCGGGTCTACGGCGCAGGCAAGGCCCACGGCTGCGACGACACCTCGCTGGCCCAGCCCGTCACCGCACTGGACAGGGCCGCGATGAAGCAGGCGGTGGACGCCGTACAGCCAAAGGGCGACACCCCCACCGCGCTCGCCCTCACCCGGGCGGCGGCAGACCTGCCAGCGCGGGGGCGGCGGACCGTCCTGCTCATCTCCGACGGCGAGTCCAACTGCGGCGCCCCCAAGCCCTGCGAAGTGGCGGCGAGCCTCGCGGGTGACGGCCTCGACCTGCGGATCGACACGGTCGGCTTCCAGGTCAAGGGCGCGGCACGCGACGAACTGGAGTGCATCGCGAAGGCCGGGCACGGCGCCTATTACGACGCCCCGGACGCCGCCGCCCTCGCCCGCCAGCTGGTCCGCGCCTCGCAACTGAGCGCCGACGCCTACCGCATGGCGGGCGACCCGGTGACCGGCGGGGCGAGCCCGGCGAAAGCCGCGGCAATAGGCCCCGGGCAGTACACCGACACCATCGGCCCCGGCGAGACCCGGTGGTATGCCGCCACCCTGGACGCGGCGAGCACCGCCGACCTGTCCGCGACGGCGGTCCCGCAGCCGGGTGTGCCGGTCGACTACGGCGACGGTATCGAGCTCAAGCTGGCCGGGACCGGCGCGTACGGCTACACCTGCGACTCGGACTCCACGCACTTCGGCCAGGACGAAGGCGCGATGACGCTGACCGGCGCGGTGAACCGGGTGCCGACCCGGGACGGCAAGGACGGCTGCGACAGGGCCGGCCGCTATCTGTTCTCGGTGCACCGCACCACGGCGGTCACCTCGGACCGCAGCCGCTGGCCGGTCGAGCTGCGCTTCGACAACGAGACGCCGCTGCCCGCGGGCACGGTCGCCGCGGCCGCCAGGACCGACTACGGCACGGCACCCGCGCCGCTGACAGGCGCCCCGAAGGACCTGGCCGGCGGCACGGGCTTCAACGACGCCACGGCGGTCGCCAAGGGCGTCTGGCGCGACCGGCTGCTGCCCGGGCAGACCCGCTACTACAAGGTGCACGTCGGCTGGGGCCAGCAGCTCACCTACGCGGCCGAATTCGCCAACGAGCCGCTGCTCGGCGGCGCCTCGTCCAGCACGTCGACCTTCGTGACGACCACCGCCTACGCACCGGGCCGGCTGCGCGTCGAGAGTGCCTCGGACGCGCGCGTCAACCGCTCCTACAGCGGTACGCCGGTGTCGGTCGGGCTCGGCACAGTGCCGGTGACCTGGACCAACCGCTGGGTGACCGACCGCGACGCGGCCCCCGTCCACAGCGCGGGCGACTACTGGATCGCGGTCGGCCTCGGCCCGGACGCCGCCCGGCTCGCGAAGAACACCGCGGTCGGGGTGATCCTGCGGGTCGATGTCACCGGCACGGAACTGGCCGGACCGCAGTACCAGGCCCCCGCGCTGGCCGCCGACGGCAAGGCGCAGGGCGGCGCACAGGGCCAAGCCGACGCAGATGGCCGAGCCGACGCAGATGGCCGAGCCGACGTACAGGGCGACGGCAAGGGCGGTTCGGGCATGGCGGCCAAGGAGACGGCTTCCGGAGGCGGCCTCAGAGGCATGGACCTGGTGGCAGCGGGTACGGGCGGCGCCGTCGCGCTCGCCGGGATAGGAGCGGTGGCGCTGGCGCACCGCCCGCGGAGCCGTACGACAAGGGGTGGGGCATGAGGCGGGACGGTTCGACGAAGCGCGGTACGTGCACCGCGGCGGCGCAAAAGCTCGGTATACGTACCGCGTCGAGGACGCCGGCCGCGAAGCGCCGCACCTTCGCGGCGGTGAGCAGGCGCGGCGTGTACACGGCGGTGGCCGCGCTGCTGGCGCTCACCGCGCTCCAGGGCGTCCAGGGCGGGCCGGCCGCCGCCGACGGCACTCCAGGACCGGGAGCGCCCGCGACGTGGCAACCGCAGGGCCAGGTGATCGCCGGCGCGGCCACCACCGCTGACGCGCCCGCGATGCGGCCGGGCGTCACCTACCGCGACACCATCAAGGTCGGCGAGACCCGTATCTACGGCATCACGCTGGTCGACAAGTCCTCCGCCTACGCCTCCGCCTTCGCCCTTCCCGCGCCGGGCACCCGGGTGGCCTACGGCGACGGCATCGAGCTGAAGCTGGTGAGCGCCGACGGCGACACCTGCGACAGCGTCGACGCGCACTTCAGGGACGACGGCGCCGTGCGCCCGGTGGGCAGCGCGGTGTCCCGGCTGATCGGCGTCGACTCCTCCTGCCAGGACGCCAACCAGTACGACCTGTCCGTCCACCGCACCAGCAACGGCACCTCCGACCCGGGCGTCTGGCCGCTGGAGCTGCGCCTTGTGCTCGAACCGCCGCTCAAGTCCGGCGCCGCGGCCGGGCACGCGCCGAAGGGCACCGGCACCGCCTCACCGACCCCGCTGACCAGCGGAACTGCGCAACAGGCCCGCGGCGGCACGTCGTTCGACACCGCGGCGGCGGTCAAGACCGGTATCTGGAAGGACAAGGTGCTCCCCGGTGAGACCCGGTTCTACAAGGTCCCGGTCGACTGGGGCCAGCAGGCCACCGTCTTCTCGGACTTCTCCAGCGTCCAGACCATCGACAGCGCCGGCTTCGTGATCTCCGGGGTGCGGCTGGCCGCGTACAGCCCGGTTCGCCAGCTGATCGACGACCAGGAGCACCTCTACGAGGGCACCCCGACCTCCCTGCACGAGCAGCTGGCGCCGGTCTCGTACGCCAACCGCGCGGCCGACGACAGCGACGTGGCGCGGGTCCGCTACGCCGGCTGGTACTACTTCGCCGTCTCCGTCCACCCGGACGTGGCCAAGGAGACCGGCGGCGCCGTGCCCGTGACGCTGCGGGTCGACGTCTCGGGCACCGCCCAGGCCGCGCCCGACTACGACGGGGACCCGAAGGCCGCCGGGATCGGCGTCGACGCGCACGACGTGTCGGCGGCGAACGGGGCGCCGCAGTCCGCCGGGCCCTCCGCGTCGGGCGAGTCGGCGAAGCGGTTCCTGGGCTTCGCCGCGCTCGGCGCGGGCACGGTGCTCGTCCTGTCGCTCGCCGTCTGGACCCTGACCGCCCGGCGCCGGGCGGCGGCCGTGCAGGACGCCGTGACGCAGCCGTCGCCGCCGCGATCCGGCTTCGGGCCGCCGCCGTCCTGGTGACGGGCCGGCGTCAGCCGGAGGCCAGCGCGTAGATGCCGACCGCGAAGCAGATCGCGGCCAGCACGAGAACCGGGATCACCACGGTGGGGGGTGGTCCCGGTCGGCGTGTGCGGGCGGGCGGCGCGGTCCCGGCGGCGGCCGGCACAGGCGCTGGCGGGGCGGCTTGCGGCTGCGGGACCGGCACCGTCGGCATCGGCATGGGCAGCGGGATGGGCGCGGGCGGCTGGGGGCCCGCCGGGACCGGGACGTCGGTCCTGGTCGGCGGGTGCGCTGGGGCCGCCAGCGGATAGCCGGCCGTCGGCGACACGTAACCGGGCTCCGGCTCCGGTGCCTGCCGCGGCGGTGCCGGGGGCGCCTGCGGGCGTACGGGTCCCGGCTCGGGGTGCACGGCCGCGGCTCCGGTCGTCCTCGGCCCCGAGGGGAGGGGGCCGTCGGGGCCGAAGCCCTCGGGCAGCGGCCCGATCTGGTCGAAGATCTCCACCGGTTCCTCCCCCGGCGGCGGCTCGGGAAGCAGCTCGACGGCTCCCGCGAGGGCCTTGCGCGCCCCGGTGGCGGTACGGAACCTGGCCCGCGGATCGGGCTGCAGCAGCGCCCCGATGACCTGCCACAGCGCGTCGGGCACCCCGATCGGCGCGGGCGGCACCCCGCCGGAGAGGAAGCGCTCCGCGATGGCGCGGGCGTCCGGCCGCTGCCCACTCAGCAGGTAGAGGGAGACCAGGCCGACCGCGTACAGGTCGGCGGGGACGTCGGGCTCCGCACCCATCATCTGCTCAGGGGCGAAATACCCCGGTGTGCCGACCACGAAATCCGCGTCGGTCAGCCGCGGCTCACCCTTGCGCATGGCGATGCCGAAGTCCGACAGCCGTACGTGCGGGGCGCCGGTGCCGGTCGCCTCTAGCAGGATGTTCGCCGGCTTGATGTCGCGGTGGATGATCCCCTCGGAGTGCACCGCCTGCAGCCCGGAGAGCAACTGGTCGACCAGCACGCACACATAGCGCGGCGGCAGCGGCCCGTAGTCGCCGATCAGATGGGACAGCGAGCCGCCGTGCACCAGGTCCATGGTGAACAGGACCTTGTCGTCGTCGGCCGCCCAGCTCGCCGGCGCCAGCACATGCGGGTGGTCGATCCGCATCGCCTGCTCGCGGACGAAGCGCAGCAGCGCGTGGGCGTCGCTCTGCTGGAGCACCTTCGCGGCCACATAGCGGCGCCGCCGCTGGTCCCAGGCCCGCCAGACCGCGCCCGCCCCGCCGCGCCCGATCGGGTCCACCAGCTCGTAACGGCCTGCGAAGACCTCACCCATGGCGTACCGCTCTCCCCCTGCTCGCCGTGCCTGCCGTCGTCAGTCCCTGTGCGCCTCGTAGTGGGCGACGGCCTCACTGGTCCGCCCGGCTCCGTACACACGAAGGAACTCTGCCAGTCCGGGATGGTCCGGCGCGAGGGAGTGGGCGGCCTGTTCGATCTCCTCGGCGGACGCGACCGACCGCAGCACCTCCTGGACGCCGCGCACCACCTGCCGGGGCGCGGCCGTCTCCGAGGCCAGGGAATGCGACGTCGTGCCGAGCAGGGAGGAGCCCGCAGACTCGCGGATCTCGTCCATCCTGGCCGCCGCCTCCAGCGCCCCGGTGCGCCCCTCCGCCACCTGCCAGGCCAGCTCCTGCAGCGCCTGCAGCCGCTGCACCACCGCCGGATTCCCGATCTTGGCCCGCTGCCCGCTCTTGAGCTGCGACAGCATCGGCGCGGACAGCCCGAGCACCGCGGCCAGCCGCGCCTGGTTGAGCCCGAGGTCCCCGATCAGCCGCTGGAACAACTCCCCCAACGGCTCCCCGTACCACCCCCGCTGCAACTCCCTGGCCTCCCCGGCCCGGCCCACGGCGCCCTGCCCCGCACCACCCTGCCCCGAGCCGTCCATACCCACTCCCCATATTTGCGCCTGCGAATCCGCAAACCATCCTAGGCGCCCCCAATTCCGGTACGGCCCACCCCACCCGACCCGGTACGCTGTTTTCCGACGCGGGGCCTTAGCTCAGTTGGTAGAGCGCTGCCTTTGCAAGGCAGATGTCAGGAGTTCGAATCTCCTAGGCTCCACAAGGATCTACGCAGGTCAGCGGCCCTCTCGCCCAGCTCGGGTGAGGGGGCCGCAGGCGTCCGGTACACATTCTGTACACATCTGGCCGCGGCCCACGTGCTCGGATCACTGCCGAGGGGGCGGTATCCGGCGGCGGGAGAGGGCCAGCCTGCGGCGCTCGCGGTCGATCTCGGCGACGAGGACGGTGACCTCGTCACCGACGTGGAACGCGTCCTCCGGGGCGTCCAGTGGCTCCAGGTCGAGCTCTCGGAGGTGGATCAGCCCTTCGACCCCGTCGGCCACCGCAACGAAGACGCCGAACGGGATCAGTTTCGTGACCCGTCGTCGTACCCGGATCACTCTGGCAGGATGCGGCCATGCCCTGGACACCGAGTGACCCTTCACAGCTCCCGGCTCCATGGTGGGTGCCGGACAACGGCATGCAGGGCCTGGACGCCGAGTTGACGCGCGAGCTGTCTCCGTCGCATCAGTTGCGCGGCGCGACGTTTTCAGCGACGGCACGGTGCGAGGGGTGTGACGACGTCCTGTTCCGTGTGGACGACCGCCCCTTCCCCTGGGCCGTCGTCCACCTGACCTGGAGCGGGCACGACGAGCGCGTGCCCTGGCCCGTGACTACACCTCTGGCAAGCCTGGCCGACCTCGTAGAGGGATCCGACCCACGGATGCAGGGGGTCCTCCGAGCGTGATCGCCCGGAATCTCAGGCAGACAAAGCCGTCGCGGCTTCGCAGGAGCGGCCGTAGCCCTCGAGCCGACGGGGAGGAGGCGGTCTCATGCCATTCGACGCAGCACGCCTGGCGCGCATCGCGGCCATGGAGGAAGTGGCCCGTCCGGTCTGGGAACAAGCCGGGGACACTGAACTGCTTCAGCAGTTCCTCTACGACAACGGTTGCCACGGGGTGGAGGCCGTCTTCGTCACCATGGGCTTGCTCGGCTGTGATCTCGGCGAGGCCCAGCGGGCCTTCTTCAACGCCCCGTGCCGCGATGCCGAGCGCAGATTCCACAACCAGGCCATGGATGTGCTCGCCGCGGCTGCCGACCACGAGGTCTGAGCGGCTCTGAAGCCGACAGAGCGCTGGCAGCCGGGCACCCTGGTCATGTTGCGCCCAGGAAGGAGTCTGACGTGATCGTTTTACCTGACGATCTCGACCTGCCCGACCGGGCCACGGTCCTCGCCCAGGCGATTCCTTTCGACCGCGACCGGTGGATACCTCGCCTGCCGGATCCGACGTGGTGGCCGGCCGCCCTCGACGAGTGCCCAGTGGAGGGTCGCTGGCCGAAGGTCGATCGGGAGACCGTTTTCCGCATCGCTGAGAAGGCCGACAGCGTCGTGGGTCGTCGGCACCTGCTTGTGGCCTCGCTTGTGTGGGGATCCGGCACCAGGGCGCGGACGGTGAGCCGCAGAGCACTCATATTCCGGGGTTCTCCACCGGAGGACATCGACGCCCGTCTGACCGCTGCGCTTGCCGTACTGCTTACGCGCGGCGCTGGTGAGGCCTACCGGGCCTTGAACAACGACCAGCGGATCCGCTACCTGGGACCGGCCTTCTTCACCAAGGTGCTCTACTTCGCCGGCCACGAGGCGGCGGCCGACCCGCGACCGGTCATCCTGGACAGCGTGGTGACCCGCGCTCTGCGGGCGGGCGACGGTGTGGATGCCTCATGGCGGAAGAACGGATGGACCACGCCCCAGTACGAGCAGTACCTGGCGGCAGTGCGCGCGTATGCCGACCACCGTGCCGTTCTCCCGGACCAGGTAGAGGCGGCCTTGTTCGCTCGCGGCAAGCAGGTGTGAGCCTGGCTCGCCGAGCCGCGGAGCGGCCCTCCCACCCGGCTGAGAGGCGGGAAGGCCGCTGAGCCGGCAGCTACACCGCAGACGTCAGGCGGCGGTTTGCTGCTCCAGCGCGGCCAGGTCGGCTGCAGCCTGCTCGGCCTTCCGCGCAGCCTTCTCGGCTTTGGCCCTGGCCTTGGTGAGGACGCGGGCGCGGCGCTTGTGCATCTTCTTGGAGACCTCGTCGAGGCGGTCGGGGAAGAGGTGGCCGTAGACGTCGAGGGTCATGGTGGCGGACTTGTGGCCGAGCATGGTCTGGACGACGTTGACGTCGGCGCCGCTGGCGATGGCGAGTGAGGCGGCGGTGTGGCGGAGCTTGTGGGGCGTGACGCCCAGATCGCCGAGTCCGGCTGCCGTGACGGCTGGGTCGAACACCCGGCGGACGAAGTTGCTGGCCCCCAGGGCGCCGCCCTGGGGGCCGGTGAAGAGGAGTTCGCCGGGGTCGCGGCCTTCGAGGTGGGGCCTGAGCTCGTCCGCGAGAAAGGCGCTGAGGGGTACGGACCGGCGCTCGTGGTTCTTGGGCGTGTCCAGGTAGAGCTTGCCGCGGTCGAGGCTGAAGGCCTCCACGATGTGCGCTCGGCGGGCGGTGAGGTCGATCCGGCCGACCTTCAGGGCGGACGCTTCGCCCCAGCGGAGGCCGGTGTAGGCGAGGAGCAGGATGAAGGCGCGGTAATCGGCGGCCGCGTCGGCCAGGGCTTCGACCTGGACCTCGTTCAGGTAGACGTGGTCGGCGGGATTGATGGCGGGCAGCGGCACGCCGGCGGCCGGGTTGAAGGCGAGGCGGCGGGACTTGACGGCGAAGCCGAGGATACGGCTGAGGACGACGTAGGTCTTGCGGATCGAGCGTGCGGCTTGGGGCCGTCCGTTGGTCGTTTTGCCTGCGGCCAGTTCGGTCAGCCACGCAGCGATGTCGTCGTACTGGATCCTGTCCACAGGCGTGGATCCCCGCCTGGGGATAAAGTGCGTGTCCAGCGCGATCCGGTAGCGCGCCCGGCTGGAGCGCTTGAGGTGCAGCTGGCTCTCGAACCAGGACTCAGCGACGACGGCGAACGGGACACGTCCGGCGGCGGCCACGCACGGCCCATGGCGGCGCCTTCCTGGTGACACCGTCGCCCCGTACTTACGCGCAGACGCCAGCGAAGCCCACCGCTCGGCGACGCTCTCCGCCGCCTCCGACTTGGTCTCCCTGACCAGGTGGATGGCTATGTACGAGCGCGAGCACGGCCTGGGACAGCGCTACTACGTCAAGGCGCTGAAGCTGGCCGGCGCCGCCGAGGACCACCTCACGTACTGCCGGACGCTGCGCGCGCGGGATGAGCCTCCAGGCTGGCAACCTCGGCTACGGCACCAAGGCCCTCCAACTCGCCGCCGCCGGAGCCTCACCCCGGGCAGGCCCCCGACTCCACGCCTTCCTCGCCGGCCAGCAGGCGGCCTCCGCCGCCCAGACCGGCGACCGGGCCCAGGCGTTCGCCCGGCTGGCAGAGACCGAAGCCGCGCTGTCGAAGGCCGACTCCCGCAAGGACGCCGTCGGCGGCTACGACACCTCCGCTTTCCTCTTCCACACCAGCGCCGTCCTCCACCACCTCGGCGACCTCCCCGGCTCCGTCAAGGCCATGCAGGACTGCCTCCGCACCCAGCCCCCGCAGGAACGCCAGGGCCGAGTCCACGCCAACGGCCTCCTGGCCCAACGCCAACTCGCACTCGGCCACCTCGACGCCGCCTGCGCCACCTGGGCGCTCTTCCTGGACGACTACGAGCAAGTCTCATCCTCGCGCGGAGACGAGCACTTCGACACGATGCGCACCCGCATCCGCACCCACCGAAAATCCCCCGCGGTCCGCACCCTTGAGCAGCGTGCGCGGGAGGTTGTGACCCGCAAAGGCGCAGCCGCGTAGGTCAGCGCCCATGTGGGAGCCGACGCCGTGCTGACTCCCGCAGGGGGCGGGCGGAGTGCCAGTCCGCTATCGCGCCCTGGTGCTGAGCCGCGGGTAACTCCGGCCCCTGCGGTAAGGAGGTGCGGTCGTTGGCAGGAGGGCGCCACGGGCGCGGTGCGGGCTCTCCGGTGCCGGGACTCCGTCTGCTCATACCTTCAGGACAGTCGGCCTGCCCTGAAGGTCACGAAGCGGCAAAATTGGCCGATGTGTGACAGATGTGCGCCCTAGCATGGCTTTGCTTGGGCAACGGGGCTGGCGCTGAACGGGCTTGGCCTGTCGGTCTGCTGAGGCGCGAGATCGCAATACCCGGTCGCGAAGCGGGCAACCGAACCAGGTTGTCTGAGACGTGTACTGCCGTCCGTATCGAATCGACGGGTCACTGCCCCGTGCTGCCCCGTTCTGTGCGCCAAGGATCCGCCAACGCATGCCAGCCTCCTCTTCCCTTCCTGACAGCTGGTACTACGACGTACCCACGACCGGCAGTAATCGGCTGCCCCCGGACGCTGGCTACGCAAAGGCACTTACCAATCAGGGATATGGGTTTGAAGTAGCGGTCGCCGACCTCGTCGACAACTCGTTGGACGCCGATGCCGAAGCGGTTGTCGTGCATTTCCTGCGAAATGCGCAACGCATCGTCTCCCTACTGGTACTGGACAACGGGCGGGGCATGGATGCCGTCGGCCTGGACAGCGCCATGACTGTCGGAAGACGTCGGGACTACGGTGACCGGTCCTTGGGCATGTACGGCACCGGGCTCAAGGCCGCGTCACTGTCGCACGCCAGCTCCCTCACGGTGATAAGCCGAACCAAGGGCAGCCGCCCCGAAGGCCGCAAGCTCACGGCGGAGGGAATCCAGGACGGGTTCCGCTGCGACACTGTGGACCTTGGCTTCGCACAGCAGCAGATCGACGCGTACGACGGGCTGATCCAATGGCACGGCACCATCGTGCGCTGGGACCAAGTACGGGCCTTCGACACAGTCTCCACTGGGCAGAGTGAGCAGTTCCTCTCTGAGGCCATCTCCCGCCTTGAGACCCACCTGGGGCTTTACCTGCACCGGTTCCTGAGCCGTGGGCTCAAGTTGGACATCGCGGTGTGGGACGTGGAGACGGGCGATGAGACGGACCACATCAGCGTGGACGCGCTTGACCCCTTCGCCTACAAAGTGCCTGGGAAGGCCGGGTACCCGAGACGGTTCACAGCCGAAGTCGAGGGTGTCGGCGATATGGAACTGGCCGCGCACATCTGGCCAGCGAAGTCCAAGCAGGCGTCGTTTCGGCAGATCGGCCCTCTGAGCGAGCGCCAGGGGTTCTACTTCTACCGCAATGACCGCCTTGTGCAGGCAGGTGGATGGAACAACCTGCGCAGCCCCGAGGGGCACCTGGCACTCGCCCGCATCGCTGTCGACCTCCCCAGCGCCGCCAACCAGGTCTTCAGCCTCGACGTGAAGAAGGAAAGGGTTCAGGTCACCCCGGCGTTTACTCGCGGAGTGGAGCAAGCCGTGGACCGATCGGGCGCGGTGTTCCGCTCGTATCTTGCCGATGCGGAAGCCGCGTACCGAGACGGCGCGTCGCGCTCTGTGGTGGAGCGCCCGTCCGTCATCGCGCCGGGCAGAGGTTTTGATCCGAAGGTCAAGCGGGCGGTGACAGAGGAACTGCCTCTGAAGATGGGCGAAGAGCCCATCCGTGTGGACTGGACGGTGCTTCCGGAGGGCCGCTTCTTCGACTTGGACCGGGAGAACAACACCATCCTCCTCAACAAGGCCTACCGGGAGGACTTCAACGAGGGCAAGCGCGGCGGGTCCAACGATGCGCCCGTCACCAAGGCACTCCTCTACCTGCTTGTCCAGGACTGCTTTGGACTCGGCCGCTGGGAGAGGAAGCGGGCCGATCGCATCGACTACTGGAACAGCATCCTCATCGGGGCGGTGGACGCGCAGCGCGAACGGCGCCTCCGCGCTGCCGACTGATGCGCGATCCCCAGCCGGGCAAGGCGCTCAGAGCGGCTCCCGGATTTCCCTGACAGAGAGACCCGCCATGAGCGACATGCTTCTGAAGATCCACACTTCCGCCCTGGACGGCTTAGGAGACAACCCCCGGCCCTTCGGAAAGTGGGCTGCCCTCGCCGCTGAGGACGACTACCCCGACGCCGATCTCAGTGAGGCCGAGTTCTGTGTGCAATTGGCGGAGGACAAGGAGCGGGGCGGAGCGCTGACGGCTCTCTGGGCACGGGTGCTGACCGCATGGGACTTCGCGGAGTCTCCCCCCTGGTCGCCGGACACCACCGCCCGCACGGCTCAGCGGCGGATCGCGGTCTACCATCGCCTCCGTATCGGCGATGCCATGCGCGAGGCGCTTGACGTGGCTGTTCCTGTCGCTGAGGTTCCGGGCGCCACCGTCATCGCCCGCGAACACACTCCTTGGTACACCCGGGAGCGGGCGAAGGCGCGATCGTTCTATTGGCAAGCGTACGAGCGCACGCTCCGGCGCAAGGGTTGGTCTGAGACTGCGATTGCATCACTGGACGAGGCCAGCCGCGCCGTCGTCGAGCGCCTTACCGACCCAGAGCAGGCAGCGCGGAGGCAGGCCAAGGGGCTTGTTGTCGGCTATGTGCAGTCGGGCAAAACCGCCAACTTCACCGGAGTCACAGCCAAGGCGCTCGATGCCGGCTACCGCCTCGTCATCGTCCTTGGCGGCACTCTCAACCTTTTGCGTGCCCAGACCCAGCGTCGACTCGATATGGAGCTCATCGGCCAAGAGAACATCCTGCGCGGCGCGGACCCTGACGACCTGGACTCGCTGGTAGGGATCGACTACGTGGGCGATGACGAGGATTGGCCGGACTTCGTCAGCCATGGAGTACGCCCGTCCACTCTGCAGGCTTTCGACATCGAACGCCTCACGACGCGGGAGAAGGACTACAAGAGCCTCGACCAGGGGATCCGTGCCCTGGAGTTCGAGAAGCGCGAGCCCACGCTACCCCTGTATGACCCGGCAAACCTGCACAGGGCCGCAGCCCGCGTGATGGTGGTGAAGAAGAACAAGCGGGTACTGGAGAGGCTGATCGGGGATCTCAAGCAGATCCATGGCATTCTTGGCGAACTCCCCGCGCTGGTCATCGATGACGAGTCCGACCAGGCGTCTGTGAACACCTCCGACCCGAAGAAGTGGGAGAAGGACGGGGCGCAGCGCAGTGCGATCAACGGCCTCATCTCGAAGCTGCTTACACTGCTGCCGAGAGCCCAGTATGTCGGCTACACGGCAACTCCGTTCGCGAACGTCTTCGTCGACCCGGGTGACGCCGAGGACATCTTCCCGAGCGACTTCCTCATCTCCCTTCCCCCTCCTGACGGCTACATGGGAGCGCGGGACTTTCATGATCTCGACAGTCCACTGGAGCCCGGACAGCGGACCTTCGCCAACTCGCAGCAGAAAACACACGTACGCGACGTTGGTGTTGGAAGCTATGACCGCCTCCAAGAGGCGATGGACGCCTTCGTCCTCAGCGGCGCATTGAAGCTCTACCGATCCGACCACGGGGTGCCGGACAAGCCTTTCCGCCACCACACTATGCTCGTCCACGAGTCGGTCAAGATGGACGACCACGCAGAACTCGCGCTCCGCATCAACTCCATGTGGCATCAGGCAGGCTATACATCCACCGCAGGCCACGACCGCCTTGCCGCTCTGTGGTCTACTGATTTCGCGCCGGTCTCCGCAGCACGCGCAGCGGACCTCCCCAACCCGGCTTCTTACGACGAGCTACGGCCCTACACGAGCCGCGCGCGGCAGCTGATCGGACAGGGCGGAAACCCTGTCGTCGTCGTCAACGGCGACACCGACAGGTACTTCGATCAGCTAGGGCTGGACTTCGACCGGACGCCGAACGTATGGAAAATACTGGTGGGCGGAACGAAGCTGTCCCGCGGGTTCACGGTCGAGGGCCTGACCGTCACCTACTACCGGAGGACGACCCGCCAGGGGGACACCCTGATGCAGATGGGTCGCTGGTTCGGATTCCGACCGGGCTACCGTGACCTCGTGCGGCTGTATATCGGCCGCGTTGAAGCGCTGACGAAGACCGTATCGGTCGACTTGTACGACGCATTTGAAGCAGTCTGCAGGGACGAGGAGCTTTTCCGCGAGCAACTCGCCGCGTACGCAGAGCTGGTCGACGGAAAGCCTCAGGTCACCCCCGACCAGGTGCCGCCCCTTGTCTACCAGCATCTGCCCTGGGTCAAGCCGACGTCACGGAACAAGATGTTCAATGCGGAACTGGTGGAAGTGCGCTCGCCGGGCAGGGCCATCGAACCTGCTGCCTACCCGCAGGACTCGGCTGCGCTCAGCCGCAACACCGAGCGGTGGAGTCCCCTGCTGGGCAAGCTCTCCCACCAGCCAGTGATGTTCACCCGCCGGGTCCAGGACGGCAGGGCATCCGCTGGAAGCTTCTCTGCGCTCACCGCCCGGATCAGCCACGCAGACCTGCTCGGTGTCCTCAGCAAGCTGGAGTGGGAGGCGGAAGGCATTTTCAGGCCGCACCTGGGCTACTTGGAACAGCTGGACGGCAGACTGGCGATCGTGGACGAGTGGCTTCTGATCTCTCCGCAGCTGTCCGGGTCCGACCGAATCGAAGCCTCGGTTCTGGGCTCCGTACCATTGTCGTTGGTCCGACGGACCCGACAGGCGGGGAAGCCCTCCTTCGGGCGTATCGCAGGTGTGCTGCACCGAGAGGTAGCCCAGGGCCTGATCGATACCGCCGATGGGTCTGACACCCAATCGGTCGCCGGCCCCGCTGTGGGTTCCCATACAGGTGTAGCTCTGATCTATCCGGTCGTCGAAGGAAAGGACAGCTCAGACGTGCGCGCCGCGATCACTGGTGGCGTGGCCGATCCGAGAGAGCTGGTGATGGCCTTCACCCTGATTCCTCCGAGATCCGCCATCGGCTCCTCTGGCCGCCTCGTCCGCTTCCAGGTGAAGGACTCCCGTCACCATGGTGAAGCGATCGTCGCGACGCCCTGAAGCATCTGCCTCTAGTTGCCATTGATGCCGCCAAGAGCGCACCTGCGAAAGCCGCGCCGCTGTTGCGAGGGGTGGCGCCGGGTGAGGGCCGGCCTGCCCCTCACGCGGTGGGATTCCACCGGCCCTCGAAGAAGGCGAGTTCGAGGAGATCCGGACAAGCCGGGGGCCAGCCGATTCCTGCCGAGGCGAGTTGCTCACTCGCGGCAGTCATCCATCGCAGGTAGACGCCATAGCGATGCGGGGTCCATCCGCCGTCGCTCCAGATCCAAGCCGCCACCTTGGCGGCGGACCTCGCCCATCTGCTCGCTAATGCCAGCGGCGTAGGCGCGAAGCACCCGCGCCACCCGCATGTCCAGAATCAGTGGGGCGGGAGGCGGTACGGTTCCGCCCGCCGGGCCGAGGAAGTAGAGAAGTTTGGTGAAGAACGCCGGGCCGAGGCCCTTTATTGCCCCTCGCAGGACGCCGTACGAGGCCACCGCACCATGGCTTCTGAGAGCTTCGGCCGCTTGGGCCAGGCAGTCGGCGAGACCAGGCTCAGCAAGGATCTCCGCCAACCGATGAGGTCCGTACCCGGTCAGACCCTGGCCCCAGACATACGAGGCCACCAGCGCTTCGTCCCACTCTTCGCGCGCCAGCGCATCATGTACCGCCGATACTGCCTGGCCTCGGCTCAGCAGGACCCTTTCTGTGCCGCTCCGGTCAGCCAGGCTTCCGGGCCAGGGAGCGACCGCGGCCCAGCGGGAGGGGACGTAGGCGACCGTGTGGCTCCCGGGGCCCTTTGCCTACTGGGCGCCGGCTCCTCTCAGCCACTGGCCGAGGGCCGCAACGGCGGAGTCTGGCAGCAGACGGGCTGCCATTTCGGCGTCGAGGACGTCCGCGAACTGTTGTCGGCCCATGTGGTCTCCCCGGAACGTCCTTGCGGAGCATCCTGGCAGCTGGCGTCAAGAAAGGCGCCGCAGCGCGGGGACCGTATGCGCTCCGAGGCCCCTACACGGAGACTTCATCGCAGGTGGGAGCCCTGGTGAACCGTCCCGCCGCTCCGCCGAAGAGGCCGCGTCCCTGGTTACGGCCCGACCTGCAATTACACTGGCGTCCCGGAGTTCGTGTTCGCGGTCAGCTGTACTTCGCCGACCCGCTGGACTTGGCCGGAGACAAGCTGGGATGTTCGTCCGAAGAGAACGGATCGCTAGTACGTTCGAACCAATTCGGACGCGGCAGAGGGAGCTCGGCGGGTCTTGGGCCCGCCAGCCCAGCGGTGTGCACGTGATGGAGGGCAAATGGCGGAGCTTCGTGTAGTCGAGATCTGTGCTGGGGCAGGAGGGCAGGCCCTAGGCCTAGAGCGTGCAGGTTTCGAGCACGAGCTGGCAGTGGAGCTGGACTCCAACGCTGTCAAGACGCTGAGGCACAATCGGAAAGACTGGAAGGTCGAGGAAGGCGACGTCGCCGACCCGAAGGTCTGGCGCCCCGAGGACCACAGGGGCAAGACCGACCTCCTGGCCGGCGGCGTCCCCTGCCCGCCCTTCACGATCGCCGGCAAGCAGCTAGGCGCCACCGACGAGCGCGACCTCTTCGCCTGGGCAGTCCGGCAGGTCCGGATCATCCAGCCGAAAGCCCTGATGCTGGAGAACGTGCGCGGCCTCAGCGCCAACCGTTTCGCCGCATACCGCCAACACGTGCTGGATGAGCTGCGCCGGTACGACTACGTGGCCTCATGGCGGCTGCTTCAAGCATCCGACTTTGGTGTCCCGCAGCTCCGCCCCCGTTTTGTCCTTGTCGCCCTGCAACGTGAATTCGCCCCGTACTTCACCTGGCCGGAACCGCTGGAAGGGCCTCCGCCGACCGTAGGGGAGACCCTCAAGGACCTCATGGCCTCAAATGGCTGGGAGGGTGCCGACGCGTGGGCAGAAGGGGCTGCCAGCATCGCACCCACCATTGTCGGAGGCTCGAAGAAGCACGGCGGCGCCGACCTGGGCCCCTCCAGGGCAAAGGCTGCCTGGGAGAAGCTGGGCGTGGACGGCTGGGGCGTGGAGAACGCACCACCCGAGCCAGGATGGACCCCTCCTCCTGGCAAGCCCGGTCCGAAGCTGACCTGCGAGATGGTAGCCCGCATCCAGGGGTGGAACGAGGGCGACTGGCACTTCACCGGTGGTAAGACCACCCAGTACCGCCAGATCGGCAACGCCTTCCCGCCGCCTGTCGCAGAAGCGGTCGGCCGCTCCATCCACCGGGCACTCAGCAAGGAGGGCGAGAAGGTCGATCTGGTCGAGACCACTGAGGTGATCCACGACCCGGTCTACAAGCTGCTGCACGGAGCCCCCCGCCCGGTCGGCATGGACCAGATCATCACCAAACTCCAGAAGGCCGGAGTGGAGCTGACCGAACCCGAGGTGGAACAGCATCTGGCACACCTTGAGCGGGACTTCGTGATCGAGCGGGCGAAGCGGTCGAGCGGGGCGTACGCCTACACCCTCGGCGAATTCAGGGCCTTCGTTGGGCAGGAAGGCCACGAACGGCACGAGCGGTTCGCGGTCAACAAATCCAGGATCAGCTGACTGCCCCCGCGGTATGGCAGCCCGGGCGACCGCCTACGCGTCGTCCCGGCGCTGCTGCGCTGCCCGCCGCCCTCTCACCGCTCCGACCACGGCCTCCGCGCACTCACCGGCAGGCTCGTGCTCCCAGAAGCGCAGGACCAGCCATCCGGCCTCTTCCAATCGTGCATCGGTCTCGCGATCGCGGCGCATGTTGCCGCCGATCTTCTCGCGCCAGTAGTCGGGGTTGGTCTTCGGCGGCACGAAGTGCTGCTTACACCCGTGCCAGAAGCAGCCGTCGACGAAGACCGCTATCCGTACCGGCCGGAACACCATGTCGGCGGTCCTCCGCATGCCGGGCAGCGGCTTGGCCGCGACGCGGTAACGCAGCCCGGCCGCGTGGACGAGGGAGCGCAGGGCCAGCTCTGGGGCGGTGTCGCGAGCGCGGTTTCCCAGCATGCTGCGCCGGTTAGCGGCTGAAGAGGCCCACGAGCCCTTCGGCGCTGTCCATGCAGCGCCTGCGTCGGCGTCGTGTGCTTTCGCGCTCATATCTCGGGCAGTTTCGGAACGGTCTCTTCGGGGTCCGACGGCAGTGCTCGTACCCACTGCTCCCCGTTCAATTCAATGTAGGGCGCGTCGCTGTGGGGCGCCTGCCGACGGGCGAGCCGCACGCTCACCGAGTCTCCTGCCTGCGGGACGGGCAGACCCAGCAGGCGCGCGATGTCGCCGTGGCTCGTGTAGTGGCCGAGGATGACGATGCCTCTGGGCTGCAGGCGCGAGCGGGAGCCGCCGTTATAGCGGACCCGTTTCATGTAGTCCTCCTGCATGGCGACGGTGGCGACCACGGTCCGGCTGATGCGCTTTCCCTGGGCACGCAGGAAGAGCTCATCGACGCGGCGCTGCCCGGACTTGTGGGCGAAGACCGCCTCCGCGTCGTCCGGCGAGAGCCGGAGCAGCATGTTCTCCTTGAGCGGCGCCTCATGGAAGAGCCAGCGGATGGCTGTCCGGCCCGCCTTGTTCAGGGTGGTCTTGGCATCGCGGTTCCCGCCGGTGTTGAGGCTGCCGGGAACTGCGCGCACCAGGCCGGCGGACCATTGGGCTTTGGTGTCGCTGGCCCAGACAACGAGCAGTACGTGTCCGAGGGCTTCCGGTGGGATCATCCAGCCGCCCGGAGTCTGCGAGAACTTGCAGTCCACGTCTACGCCGACGATCCGGTAGTCCATCTCCTCCCCGTCGCCGAAGCCGAACTCGCGCTGGAGGTTGATCTCGACGAGGGTCCCCATATGGGCCTTCTCCGTCTTGTAAAGCTGCTCCCAGCGGAAGCGGCCGGTGTGCTGCCCGTCGAGAAGCATGTCAATGCTCCTGCGAATCGCGCCTGCGGTGCGCTCCCCGTCCAGGTCCTGCCGCAGGATCGCTTCCGCTACGGCCTCCAGCTCCTCGTCCTGCACCGGCTCCTGTCCCCAGAGGGGGACCTGTATCGCCTCAGTACCGTCGTCCACAGGACGGGACCCTATCTGTCCCCACCCTGTGGAGGGGCGCGGAAGTATCCCATCCCGGCGGGCAGGACTCGGCGGCATGATCTGCGGGCCCGCCGAAACAATCGTTGACGCCGAAGGCCGGGTCGCACTGCCCTTGGACCTGCTGGCCGAAGCGGGCCTCGATCCGGACTCCAAGCTGCTCGCGTTCGGTGACGGCGACGGCCGTATCGTTCTCGAGCGCGAGGCGGACGCACTGGACCGGGCTGCTGAACGACGGCTCGCTCTGATCCGCGGGCCACGGGGCGGGATCAGCTGTGCTCGGCTTCTGCTCCCCGGGCATGGCGGAGCAGAGCCTGGAGGTCCGCCGCGTCCATGCCTGCGGCGAAGGCCGGCTCCTCCTCCAGGTCGCTGAGCATCTGTACGGAGGGGTCGTCGAGGATGCGGCCCATGAAGTCGAGTTTCTCGCCCAGGCGCATGGCGACCACCTCATCGGCGGTCCCTTCCGACGCCAGGACGGTGATACGCGTCACGGTGTCGGGAGGCAGACCGAGGCGGTGGATGCGGTCGAGGCTCTGGAGGAAGCGCCCGGCCTGGAAGTCGCGGTCGATGAACACCGCGTCGTGGCAGACCTGGTGCAGGCTGATGCCCTCGCCGAGCGTGGCCGGGTTGGAGACGAGGACCGCACAGTCCGCATCCTCACGGAAACGGCGCAACTGCTCGTCCCTGTCCGGAGTCCCCCCGTGTACGACGGCTGGGCGGTAGTCCGCGAAGAGGCGCTCCAGGGTCGTGATGCTCCGCACGAAACTCGCCCACACCAGGGTCTTGCGCCCCTCCGCGGCGTTGGCCGCAACGATTGCAAGTGCCTCCTGGTACTTGGGCGGCACCTCGTAGCTCGGCAGCTTCCGGAGGAGCGCCATGAGGGGGTCGCCATCGGGGACGGTGAGCGGCGGTACCCGGAGCGAGAGGGGCTCGTACTTGGTGGCGCCCGCAACAAGGAGGGCCGGACTGGTTGCGGCCATCAGCAGGCGGAGCACTGCTTTGCCCAAGGCTTGGAAGTCCGAGCGGCTGGACTCGGCGCGCGCGGTGAAGCGGCCGACCATCGCGTCGTAGATCTCGCGGTGCAGCGGGGGCATGGGCAGCATCCGCAGCCGCAGGTCGACGGGCGGGAGGCCGAGCTCCTGCTTGGTGGTGCGGGTGTAGAGCGGACGCAGGACGCGGCTGGCCTCGGCGAGGTCGCCGCCGTCGACCGCCTGGGTCACCACCCGGCGGCCATGGCCGGGCCAGACGAACGACAGCAGGTTCTCCAGGTCCTTCGCCCCGTTCGGCGCCGGGGTACCCGTGAGGATGAGCCGACGGGTGCTCAGCGGCCCCAGCGCTAGGCAGACGGCCCCGTACACGCCGGCGCCACCGAGCTTCATGCGATGGGCCTCGTCCAGGACCAGCATCGTGGGCACAGAGGTGAGCCAGTCCGCCAGGCCGAACTGGGAACGGCCGAGCCGCTCGTAGTTCACCAGGAGGACGTCGGCGGACTCGGGCATCCGGCTGCCGACCACCTGGACGTCCAGCGGCCGCTCGAAGCAGACACGGCTCTCGAACTGCCACGCCTCATAGGCGGACTTGGGGCTGACGACGAGCAGCCGGTCAACCTCGCCGCGCTCGCGGAGCGCGGCGAACACGGCCAGCGCTACCCGGGTCTTGCCGGCCCCCGGCACGCTGAAGTTCGCCCCGTGCCGCAGCGACAGCAGCCGGGCCGCGTCCCGCTGCTGGAAGGAGGTCAGACCGCCGCGCCATCCGTCGCCCAGCAGGCCGTCGAGGTCTTCCGGCGCGACGGCTTCCCCGTCGGTCCCGCCGTTGAGGAACCGCTCCGCGGTCTCGGCGGTGTCGAGCATCTCCTCGACCAGAGCCTGGAAGGGGCCGTCGAAGACGACACCCTCCGGGTCGGGCCAGCCGGCGAGTGCTTCGAGGCCCGCGACGAACTCATCGACCGGGATTGCCGCGGTGAGCAGTTCGGTCATCCGGCCGCTGGGGAACCGGGACAGCAGCCGAGCGAGGTCCCCCTTGTATTCCGGAACCGTCCGCAGCAGTGCCCGGGTCCGACTGATGTCGAACCCGAGGGCGAGGCTGGGAGCAGTGGTATCCGGCACTCACAGCCCTTCTTTGAGCAGTCCGACCAGCCAGGAGGTTTCGTCCCCGGGCTCGGGGATGGTGCGCTTGACCTCGACGGCGAGCTTACCCAGGCTCTTCCTGAGTTTGGCCACGGCGTCGTCGAAGGCATCCTCGTCGAGGCTGCGCGAACTGCGGGACATGACCAGGTCGGTGACGCACTGGTCGATGTCCTGGCACGCGTCGGCCAGCCGGGCGGGAGCGGCCTGCTTGCGCTTGCGGACCCGGGCGTCCTTGCCGGCGAAGTCGAGGGACTCCTCGAAGGCGTCCTTGTACGTTGCGAGGGTGTTCTGCGCCCGGACCCCGTCGCGGCTGCTGAGCGATACATCCGCGGAACTGAGTGCACGGGCCTGGAGGAGCGCATCGGTCATCGCACGGGCCGAGGCCAGCCTGTCGGACGGTCCCTTCACCGACCGCGCCAGTCCGGGGATCTTCACCTCGCCCGCAGTCGGCGCTGCGGGCTGCAGGCCCTCGGGGAGTGCCTTTGCCAGGTAGCGGTCCTGGAAGTCGGACTCGATGAGCCGCACGTCGGTCTTGGAGAACCCCAGCGCGATAGCCGAGAGGCGGGACTCCAGCATCAGCTCCGCCTTGTCCGGGTTGCTGGCGGCCTCCTTGGCGTACTTGCGGTGGAGTTCGCGCAGCTTCTCCGTGTGGTCCTCGAACGCGATGAGTGGGAGCGCTTTCCCGCTGGCCTCGCTCCTCTTGATCATGGTCCGGATGATGCTGAGGACCCATTGGTCCCGCCGGCACGCCTCTACGGTGCTGCGGAAGGCCGTCGCAATAGTCGGCAGCGACGTCCCCTGCGCCGCCATCTCATCAATGGCGAGCAGCCGGTTGATGTACGAGTAGTCCCTGCGGTGGTCCTTGCGCAGCTGGAGCGAGAGCTCGACGGCGGCGATGTCGGACCAGTCGCACGACTCGGGCAGCACGGCGACACGCATTGCGCGGGTGGGCCCGAACTCCTGCAGCAGTGCGGCCCGCCGGGTGTTGCCGTTGACGAGGATGCCGTCGCGGGTGATCAGGCCGGGGTCGTTCTGCCCGTAGTCACGGAGACTCTCCGCCAGATGGACGAACTCGGGGTCCGGCCGGGAGGGATCAGAAGGCAGGGCCTTGAGCAGGAGGTCGAGGTACTCCTGGCTCTCGTCGCTCCACGGCTCGGTGTCCAGCAGCCTGTCCCGGCCCACGTCGTGGCTGCGCTGGGCGCGGATGCGGTGTGTGGCCGGGTTGTAGTAGAGGTCCCCCACCTGCATCTCGATGACGTCGAAGTGGCCGGGCTTGCCGCGCCACTCGATCGTCAGGGTCTCGCGGGCACCGTCGGCATCAGCGAGTTCCTTGAGCCGCCGGGCCACCGTCGCGCGGTTCTCCTCGGCGCGGGCGGGGCGCCCGTAGTCTTGCGTCACTGCACTCTCCCCCTGCTGGATGTGTTGATCGCCGTGCAGCTCAAAGTCCGAGCGCCGCGCGTACTGCGGCGCGGGATTCCTCGGGCAGGGAGCGGTACTCGCCCCAGATCCGCTCGGCCGCGCTGAAGACCCGCTCGTCCGCCTCGGCCCAGCCGGCAAGAGCGCGGCGCTCTGCGACAGGCAGCGCGTTGACGGCGCTCAGCACCTTCGCCAGATCCACTACAAGTTCACGGGCGCCGAGGCGGCACCGCTGGCACTCGGTGACCAGCTCTTCCTTTGTGGTGCCATCCGGACGGAGCACGTCCCGGCGCGCGATGTCGAGCTGTGCCTGCTCGTAGGTCCCCTCGTAGACGGAACCCGGTGTGATGCCGCACGAGCGGCACATGTTGCCGTCACCGGAGATGACCTCGCGCCGCCTGCCGGCCCCGATGGCGATCGTGCCTCGCGGGCGGGTCGCCTTCCCGGGCTCCCAGACGGGAATCCCCGGCTTCACGAAGCGCTGCTCGACCGGATCGAGGCTTTTGTCCTCTCTGTTCGTACTGATCACCCACCCGAAATCCCGCAGGTCCCGCATGCGCCTGTCGACCTGCGAGACGCCGGGGAATGCCTGGCGCAGCTCTTCCTTCGTGAAGACCTCGCCTTCACCGACAACGGTCACCAGCCAGAGGGCAGCCCGCTTCATCGTTCCCAGGGAAGGGTCTTCCCACGAGGGGAGGTCAGACATTCGCACCACCGGATCTTAGGAAGTAGTTCAAGGGGTGGCGGCTGGAAGGGCCGTCGAGCTGAGAGTCTTCTGCCACCAGATTATTTATACCACGGTCACGGCGGGACATGATAAGCCCGTATGTTCTCGTTGGGGTACTTCATGGGGATATGCGTCCTCCCCGGTGGCGTGGTGCGCGAACGGGATTCTTTACAGCGCGGTAGGGAATTCCTCCCTGCGGCAGCTTTCCGAGAGCCCGCTGGCCGATGTAGTGTCGACCCGCGTCGCCTGCATGGCGGTCGCGCTCTCCCTCGCGCAAGGAGCCGGAGGTCCTGTGCCGCGTACGGTAAAAGTCGACATTGACGGAGAGGCTGAGCGGGAATTCGCCGCTGCCCTGAATGAGCTGTACTCCCTGTTCGCGCCGCTCACGATGGCATCGGTGGCGGGGCGGGTCGGCGTCTCCGAACCCGCGGTCTCCCACTGGCTCCACGGGCGGCGTGCTCCGCAGGAGCGGTCCCTCGCCCGCTTGTACTCCGAGGCGGTGAAGGTGGCACTGGCCGCGGGGCGCACTGTCCCTTACCGGCTTGACCAGTTGATCGACATGCGCCACGAAGTCTCCTGCCGCCACTCGGCCTGCAGGGATCGACGTGCCGCCATGTCGGCGTCGACGGAGGGGGACCGGCGCAACAGGGGGCGTCCACTGGCCGCTAGTGAGGGGGACCGGCGCAACGCGCAGGCTCCGTCTCTCCCGGCGGTCGGCAAGCGCTCGCCGACGAGGGAAGCCCTCGCACTCCTCGGGGCTGGCAACCGGAATGAAGCATTCCGGATTTTACGCCGCATGAGTATGTCTGCGTCGGTGGCGCAGCTTCAGTCCGCTGTTGAAATGCTACTGGAGTACGGCGACGAAGATGCCGCGCGTATCCTGCTCGGGGAAATGGTCGTTCATCGGAGTGGCGGGATGGTAGACATGGTGATTTTCGCATCCCGTTCACGGATGGGGGTGCAATCTTGACGCCGCCTGCTTCGGGCGAGCGTTATTCCGGCAACCGGTGGGCGTGTAGGATCTCCTGCAATCCGTCGAATCTTATTCGCCGGTGGTGCAAGATGTGAAGGCCTAGGACGCATTCGACGGGCAGTTTCGACGTCAGTACGTCCGATCATGCGAGAAAGCAGGTCAGGTACTGGTTCACGTCCGCGAGCCGCAGCCCTTCTGGGTCGTCGGCTCTATCCAGCTACGCCCACAGAAGGGCCCGGTGGTCCGGTTTCTGAGGCCGAGGACCAGCCGGGCCCCCGAAGAACCCCGTCAGGCCGTTGCATCCCTATGGAGCCCCTCGTGAGTAAGCGTAATCGCCCCCGTCCGCACATGTCGCGCAAGAGTGCGGCCCAGGCCCGCCGCGCCCGGCGGGCCAACCGCCCCTCCGGGCGCGGCTCCCGCAAGCCGCCGCCGCGCTGTGAGCGCTGTGCCCTGTCCGAGTCCCGCAACTCCCGGATCGGCAAGGTCTTCGGTCTGTTGTCCTGGACGGGGCGGGGCTTCGCCGATGCCGCGGGAAACCGCCTGTGGCGGTGGGTGGTCGACCTGGCCGTCTTCGTCGTGAGGCTGGTGATGCGCATCTTCTAGTGCGACTGGCTGAACCCCCGCGCTCTTGCGGTGTCAGCCAGCAGTGCATGAGGAGTCATACGTAGTGGCACCCGGCCGTCGGCCCATTCCGCATCTGCGGTCCGGGCCGGCGGCCTCGTCTTGGCAGGCGCCCGTCCGAGTGTGAATTTGATCGGCAGCCGAGCAGGCTGATGCCGGCGGGCGGTTCTCCCCTGGGCACCCAGCCCTCGGCCAGGCAGCACGCATTCAGCACACACGCCCCGCGAAGGTGCCCACCACCAGTGGCAACCAGCGGCAAAAGTTTCCCCAGGTCAGCGACCTTCTGTCCGCATCTGCCCAGCTCACGAGCCCGCCCCGGGGGAATTTGCAAGGCAGATGTCAGGAGTTCGAATCTCCTAGGCTCCACACTTGGTTCGTGCAGGTCAGCGGCCCCCTCGCCCGGGTAGGGCGAGGGGGCCGCTGGCGTTCACGGCGCATTCTGCACACGTCAGGCGAGCGAGTTCAGCGCCCAGCATGCACGCGCTGGGCGAGACCAGCCGGATCAGTCAGCCGTCGCCCGGAAGCGGAGACCCTCCGCTGATGGTGGCCGAGGTGGCCCGCTTCAAGCCCTGACGGACTCCTGGAGGGCCGGTTCCCCACGCGGGGGTCGGCCCTCCGGCACGTCGGCGGAGCAGCGTCACGAGCGCGGGTCGTCTTCCAGCCGCGCCACGTCGGAGCGACGGCGGTGGGTAAGCGACGCGGTCGCTTCAGGCGTGGAACTCGGTCAGATCGATGCTGTGGACACGCAGCGGATGTCCGTACGCCGGATGCGTCGTCTCGCGTTCCGGCGCCATGCCGAGCTTCCGCATCACGTTTTCCGAGGCGTCATTGCCCACCGCGCTGATACTGATGACGCGGTCGAGACCACGATCCTGGACCGCGAACTCCAGCGCGGCATGGGCGGCTTCGGACGCGTAGCCCTGTCCCCAGTACTGCCGGCCGAGCCGCCAGCCGATCTCCACTGCAGGCAGCACCTCCGGCAGGAACCGGGGGACGGACAGGCCCGCGAAACCAGCCAGCTCGCCCGAGGCCATCAGCTCGACGGCGAAGAGGCCGAAGCCCTCCTCGTCCCACTCCTCCTCCCACCGCTCGATGTCCTCCGCCGTCCGCTCCAGGTCACGGACGGAGCCGTCTCCGATCCAGCGCATGACCTCCGGGTCCGCGTTGATCTCTGCCATGGGAACAAGGTCGTCCTCGTGCCAGCGGCGGAGGATGAGGCGAGGGGTCTGGATCTCGGTCATGGCACCCATCCTGCCGAGGACGAGGACCGCAGCGGTAATCGATGGGTGCCCGTCATTGCGCCGGGGCCGGGCGCTGCTCGGGTACGCGCCCGGTGGTATTTCGGTGGCGGACGGGTCCCGTGGGCCGCTGGGGTCGGAGACCTCCCGCCCGTGGGGTGAAGGTCAGGCCGGTGTGGGGACGGGCCACAGGGCGTCGATGGACTCCTCGGCGGCCGCGAGGCTCTGGTCGGCCAGGGGGATCAGGTCGGACATGGCCGGGTTGACCTTGGCCAGGGTCAGTTCCGCGGTGATGAAGCGGGGGGTCAGGCCGGTCAGCGAGATGCCGTGGGGAAGCCACTGCTCGGCGTGGTCCCAGCCCTCGCGGGGGGTGCCGGGGGCGTAGCCGCCGCCGCGGGCGGCGAGGACGACGAGGTCGCGGCCGCCGAGCAGGCCCTCGTAGGTCTCCGGGTCGACCGACAGGCCGACGGCGACCAGGTGGTCGACCCAGGACTTCACGCTGCTGGGGGCGCCGTAGTTGTAGACGGGCAGGCCGAGCAGCACGCTGTCGGCGGCCTTCACCTCGGCCACGACCTGCTCGCTGAGCGCCCAGGAGGCGGCCTGCTCGGGGGTGCGGTCGGCGGCCGGTACGACGCCGGAGTGGACGGTGCTCGGGACGATGTGCGGCAGCGGGTCCGTGCCCAGGTCGCGGTAGGTGACGGTGCCGTCGGGGTGGGCGGCGCGCCAGGCGGCGGCGGCGCGGGCGGTGAGCCGGCGACTGACCGAGGTGGCGCCTTGGACGCTGGAGTCTATGTGCAGAAGGTGAGGCATCTCGTTGACCCTTCGTAACTGGTTTGTGTAACGCCAACGATTTATACCACGTCACGATTCCCGCCGGCCGGATAGACTTCTGGGATGGCCTCCCTGCCCGTGCTGAACCAGCCGCCGCGGCGGTCGGGCGCGCTGCTCGACAACCTCGCCCGGCGGATGCGCCTGCACGCCGAGTCGGTGCTGGAGCCGCTGGGGCTGCGCCCGCGGCATCTGGTCGCGCTGACCGTGCTGCGGGACCGCGACGGCAGTACGCAGCAGGCGCTCGCGTCGACGCTGATGATGGACCGGGCCACGGTGGTGGGGCTGCTCAACGATCTGGAGGCCGACGCCCTGATCGAGCGCCGGCGTTCGCCCGAGGACCGCAGACGGCACATCGTGCAGCTGACCGACCGGGGTGCCAGGCGGCTCGCGAAGGCGGAGTTCGCGCTGGCGGCGGTGGAGGACGAGGTGCTGTCGGCGCTGGACACCGGGCAGCGGGCCACCCTCTATGAGCTGCTGCTGCTCGCGGCGTCCGGGACGGCGCAGGAGTGCGGTCCCGCGGCGATCGCGTCCGACTCCCCGTGCTGACCGCGGTGGGGACGCCGATGCTGCTCCCTGTGCCTCTGCGGCGGGCGCGCTACAGAGCCGTGCGATGAGCTGATCTTGGGGCACGCCTGTGCGACCTCGGTACGACACAATCAGGGCGTGAAGTTCGGCATCCTCGGTGCGACGCGAGCCCTGGGCGCGGACGGCGTCGACGTGGCGCTGGGCGGTCCGCGGCGACGTGCGCTGCTCGCCCTGCTGCTCCTGGAGGCCGGCCGGCCGGTCAGCGGGGAGCGGCTGGTCGACGGGCTGTACGGGGAGGACCCGCCGGCCGGGGTGGGCAATGCCGTGCAGTCGCAGGTCTCCCGGCTGCGCCAGGTGCTGCCGGTGCCGATCGAGGGGCTGCCCGCCGGCTACCGGCTCGCAGTCGACCCCGACCAGGTCGACGCCCACCGCTTCCAACGGCTCAGCGCCCAGGGACGTGAGGCGCTGGCCTCGGCTGAACCGGCTTCGGCCGCCCGGTTGTTGCGCGAGGCTCTCGCCCTGTGGCGGGGACCCGCGCTGGCCGACGTCGGTGACGCGCCCTTCGCCGCCGCCCAGGTCGTACGGCTGGAGGAGCTGCGAACCGGCGCCGTCGAGGACCGGATAGAAGCGGATCTCGCTCTGGGTCGGCACCGCACCCTGGTCGCCGAACTCGGTGAGCTGGTGGCGGCGCACCCGCTGCGGGAGCGGCTGCGCGCCCAGCTGATGCGGGCGCTGCACGGCAGTGGTCGGCAGGGCGAGGCCCTGGCGGCGTACGAGGATGCCCGGCGGGAACTGGCCGACTCGCTCGGCGCTGACCCGGGACCCGAACTGGCCGCCGCCCAGCTGGCCGTACTGCGGGGCGAGCCGATGGCCGCACCGCCGGATGTTTCACGTGAAACCGGACCCGGCGGGGATGTTCCACGTGAAACATCGTCAGGTGGCAGGTCGGACAGACCGAGCGACCCGCTAGCGGGTACGACCCCGGCCGCCGCCCCCGTACGGCATGAACTGCCCGCCCAGCTCACGACCTTCGTCGGCCGGGCCGATGAACTCGCCCTCATCGGCGACAGATTGGCGCGGCAGCGGCTGGTGACCCTGATCGGGCCCGGCGGTGCGGGCAAGACCAGGCTCGCGGTGGAGGCCGCCCGCCGCCATCCGCAGGACGCCTGCTTCGTGGAACTGGCCGGGGTGACCGGCGGAGCCGAGATCCCGCAGGCGGTGCTCGGCGCACTCGGCCTGCGTGGCGGCCTGCGGCCCCCGGTCGGCCACGGCACGGCCGGCGCCTCCGCGGCGGTGCCCGACCCGGTGGCACGTATCGCCGCGGCGCTCATCGAGCGCCCGCTGCTGCTGGTGCTGGACAACTGCGAGCACGTGGTGGCCGACGCGGCGGTCTTCGCCGAGCGACTGCTCATCGGCTGCCCGCAGTTGCGGATTCTCGCCACCAGCCGGGAGGCGCTCGGTATCACCGGTGAGGCGCTGTGCCCGGTGGCCACCCTCGGTATGCCGCAGCCCGGCACGGACCGCGAGCAGGTACTCGCCTCCCCCGCCGTGCGGCTGTTCACCGACCGGGCCGCCGCCGTCAGCCCCGGGTTCGACCCCGCGGCCGACCCCGCCACCGCGGACACCGTGCTGCGGCTGTGCTCCGTCCTCGACGGCCTGCCGCTGGCCATCGAACTGGCCGCCGCCCGGTTGCGTTCGCTGTCGGTCACCGAGATCGCCGCCCGGCTCGGCGCGCTGCCTGCCGACGACCTTTCGTACAGCCTCGGAGTACGCCCCGACGCGCTCTTCCGGCTGCTCTCCCGGGGCAGCAGAACCGCCCAGCCGCGGCAGCGGACGCTGCGGGGGGTCGTCGACTGGAGCTGGGACCTGCTGCCGGACGACGAACGGGCGGTGCTGCGCCGGGCCGCGGTCTTCGCCGGCGGCTGGACCCAGGCCGCCGCCGAGGCGGTGTGCGCGGACGGCGACGTCATCGAGGCGGACGACGTCCTCGACCTGATGGCCGCACTGGTCGAGAAGTCCCTGGTGGTCGCCCAGCACACCGAGGGCACCGGCCTGGTCCGCTACCGGATGCTCGAATCCATCCGGGCCTACGGCGCCGAGCGGCTCGCCGAGGCGGGCGAGACCGAGCGCACCCACGCCGCGCACGCCGCCTACTTCCTGGACTTCGCGCTGACCGCCGACCCGCATCTGCGCAGGGCCGAGCAGCTGGAGTGGCTGCGACTGCTGTCCGACGAGCGGGACAACCTCCAGGCGGCACTGCACCGGTCGCTCGACGCGGGCGACATCCCCGGCGCGATGCGCCTGATCGCCGCGCTGTCCTCCTACTGGCTGCTGCGGGGAGTGCGGTACGAGGGCGTGGGTCCCGCCCGGCAGGTGCTCACGGCGGTCGGGTCCACACCTCCGGAGGGTCTGGAGGAGGAGTACGCGCTGTGCGTGCTCGCCGTGGTCAGCGCGCTGTCCGACCCGACCGGCTACACCGCGCACGTGGCGGCGGCGACCGAGATCGTCGAGGGCATGGACCGGATCGCCCGGCGCTTCCCGGTGCTCACTTTGCTGTGGGCGCCCTTCGCCGGAGTGCCGCACGGTGACATGGACACCTTGGAGGGCGTCGAGGCGCTGCTCGCCGGCCGGAACGACCCCTGGTACGACGCCCTGGTGCACCTCGGCTTCGGCTTCCAGGCCTGGATGGTGCGGGGCGACACGGCGGTCGCGCAGCGCGAGTGCGAGCGGTCGCTGGCCGGCTTCCGCGGCCAGGGCGACCGCTGGGGCCTGATCACCTGCCTCAACGTGCTCGCCGACCTCGCCGACTTCCGCAATGACTTCGCGCAGGCGCTCGACTTCATCGGCCAGGCGCTGGTGCTCGCCGAGGAGCTGGACTCGGTGCTCGACGTGGCGGAACTGCTGACCAACCGCGCCGCCTTCAGCCTGCGGGCCGGAGATCTCGACGCCGCCACCGCCTACTGCGAGCGGGCGGTGACGCTCTCCCGGCGGGCAGGGGCCCCGGAGACACTGGCGATGGCGCACCGCTGCCTCGCCGACATCGCCCGGCTGCGCGGCGACCTGCCCCGCGCCCGCGCGCTGGCCGAGCAGGCGCTCGCCGAATGCCCCACCGGCTGGTTCTCCAGCAACAGCACGCGGTCCGTGGTGCTGACCTCGCTGGGCCTGGTCGCCGTGGCCGACGGCGACGCCGAAGCCGCCCGCGGCCACTTGAGGGCCGCCGCCACCTTCGACAGCGAGGTGCTGCTGCTGTCGATGAACGCCGCGCACATCGCCGGCGCCGCCGCCGCTCTCGCCCTCCTGGACGGCGACCCGCGGCGGGCCGCGGCGCTGCTCGGCGTCGCGGAAGCACTTCGTGGCAGTCCCCTGACCGGCCCCGACGCCGCCGCCACCGCGGCGGCCGCCCGCGCCGCGCTGGGAGAGACCGCATACGCGGCGGCCGTCACCGCGACGGCCGCCCTGGACCGTTCCACGGCCCTCGGCGTCCTGACCTCGCTCGTCACCGAGGACGTCACTGCGGGCGGCACCGCGGGCGGCACCGCGGACAACGCTGAGAACGTCACCGAGGACGCCGCCCAGCGCCTCACCGAGAACGGCACCGGAGCCTGACCGGACAGCCGGTGCGCGGGCGGTCAGCGCGCGGTGCGCGGCCGGTCAGCGGCGCCGCGCACGCTGCCGTACATGACGACGACAACCAAGCACGACACGACCGGCGGGGCGGCAGCCCGGCAGAACGCGCGGCGCTGGACCGTACTCGCCCTCTGCTGTGTCGCCTCCGCGATGCTGGGCATCGACGCCAGCGTCCTGAACTACGCCGTGCCCTCCCTGTCCGCACAACTCGCCCCGTCCGCCACCCAACTCCTGTGGATCGTGGACGTCTACGGCTTCGCGCTCGGCGCCCTGCTGATCGTGGCGGGGAACCTCGGGGACCGGATCGGGCGCAAGAAGCTGCTGCTGATCGGCGTGGCCTGCTTCGGTGTCGCCTCCGGGATCAGCGCCTACGCGAGCACCCCTGCCACCCTGATCGCCGCCCGGGCGGTGCTCGGCGTGGCCGGCGCGACCATCATGCCGTCCACGCTCTCCCTGGTGCGGGCCTCCTTCACCGACCCCAAGGAGCGGACCACCGCGGTCGGCATCAGCGGCGGGGTCGGAGCCGGCAGCTTCGCGCTCGGCCCGGTGGTCGGCGGGCTGCTGCTCGACCACTTCTGGTGGGGCTCGGTCTTCCTGGTCAACGTGCCGGTGACGGCGGTCCTACTGGGGGCGGGCGCGATCGTCCTGCCCGAGTCGCGCAATCCGCAGCCGGGGCCGCTGGACTGGCGCGGCGTGCCGCTGTCGGTGGTGGGGCTGTTCGGGGTGATCTACGCGATCAAGACGGGGGCCCGCGACGGGGTCGCAGAGCCTTCCGTGTGGATCACCGCGGCGCTCGGCGCCGTGCTGCTGGCCGTCTTCCTGCACCGCCAGACCGCGCTGGCACACCCGCTGCTCGACCTGCGGCTCTTCCGCAACCGCGCCTTCTCGGGTGCGATCAGCGCGAACGTCGTGACGATGTTCGCCGCGTCCGTGCTGTCGCTGGGCTTCTCGCTGTACTTCCAGGTGATCCGCGGCTGGTCGCCGCTGACGGCGGGTCTCGCGGTGCTGCCGGGGCCGCTCGCGGCCGCCTTCACCGCGCCGGCGGCCGGCTCGCTCATCCCGCTGATCGGCCGGGCGCGTACGGTCGCGGCCGGGCTGTTCCTGATGGGCGTCACCACCGCGGGGCTCGGCCTGGCCACCCCGCACACCGCGTACTGGCAATTGCTGCCGGTGGTGGTCGTCAACGGCGCCGGGCTGATGCTCATCTTCGCCGTGACCGCCGACACGATCCTGGCCAGCGCGCCCAGCACCAGGACGGGCGCCGCCGCGGCCATCTCGGAGACCGGGATGGAGTTGGGCGGCGCGCTGGGCATCGCGGTACTGGGCTCGGTGCTCAGCGCGTACTACCGCAGTGATCTGCGGCTGCCGAGCGGTCTGACGGCAGCACAGAGCAGCACCGCGCACGAGTCGGTCACCAGCGGCGTCGAGACCGGGCGGCACCTGCCTGGCGCTCTCGGGAGGCATGTCACCGAGGCCGCCAGGCAGGCGTTCACCGACAGCATGCACACCACCACGCTGATCGGCGGGGGCCTGCTGCTGCTCGGCGCGGTGGCCGCGCTGATCTCGCTCAGGGACGTGCCCGCGGTGCTGAACGGCCCCGACCCCGAGCCGGTGCCCGCGCCGGTGGCGGGCTGACCGGCGGAGTCGGGGCAGGGCCCCGCGCCCCTTTCGAGGGGCGAGGGGTCAGGCGCCGTCCCGGTGCGGGTTGTCGTCGTCGGACGGTGCGGCCTCGACGTCGGAGTCGGGGAAGCCGTCGACGCGGTCGACATGGGCACCCGAGCCGTTCACCGACGCGGACGGACCGTCGAGCGGGTCGACCACCGTCAGGGTGCTGGTGCCGCTGATCCCGTCGGTGACCTCGTCCGGCTCCGTCGGCTCGGTCGGCTCGACCAGCCAGTCCGGGTTGGCCTGCTTGCTCCACCAGCGCCAGGCGGCGAAGGCGGCGCCGCCGACGACCCCGGCCAGCAGCAGGCCGCGGAAGGTGCGGCCGGCCCGCTGCCGGCGGACCCGCCGGCGTACCAGCCGGTCGATGTCGTCGGCCGTCACCTGGCCGCGCAGCGCGTGCAGGGCGGCGGCGCCGCGCACCAGCGCCTCGTTGGTCACCGGCACCGCGACGGCCCTGGTGGCCGCGACCGCGGTGCCCACCTTCGGCACGGTGTAGTCGGCCGCTGTCTTCGCGGTCTCCTTCGTACGGCGGGCGGCGCTCTCCACGGCGACCGCGGTCTTGGGCGGCACGGCCGCCCATGCCTGTTCGCGGGCCTGCCGCACCTGGGCGGCGAGCTTGGCGTCGTAGGCCTGCTTGGCGAGCGCGCCGGCCTGCTGCGCGTACGTACCGGCTTGTTGTGCGTAACGCGCTGCCTCATCCTTGGCGGTGCTCGCGTACGGCGCAGCCACCTCCGCGGCGTGCCGCACGCTGTCCTTGGTGATGTCGGCCGCGTTGCGCACGCTGTCGATGCGGGTCACAGGAACCTCCTCCTCGGTGGCGTACGGTTTTCGCCTGTCCACCCGGTTTGAAATCATGCCCGGCTGGCCGCCGTACGGCATGTGCGGACGTGCATACGGGTCAGTCGGCCCGGTTGCTGCGCGGTCCGGCCGGGCGGAGAACGGGGGAAGCCCGCGCGCGGGGCTGGGCCGTGCAAGGATTTGTGCCTGTCAGCGAAGACTATGGAAGGTAGACCGTGGCCGAGCAGCTCTACGCCACCCTGAAGACCACCCACGGCGACATCGTGATCCGGCTGCTGCCGAACCATGCCCCCAAGACGGTGGCCAACTTCGTCGGGCTCGCCGAGGGCACCCGCGAGTGGACCGACCCGCGGACCGGCAAGGCGTCCCACGACAAGCTGTACGACGGCACGGTCTTCCACCGGGTCATCTCAGGTTTCATGATCCAGGGCGGCGACCCGCTGGGGAACGGCACCGGCGGCCCCGGCTACGAGTTCGCCGACGAATTCCACCCGGACCTGGCCTTCGACAAGCCCTATCTGCTGGCGATGGCCAACGCGGGCCCCGGCACCAACGGCTCGCAGTTCTTCATCACGGTCGCCCCCACCACCTGGCTGACCCGCAAGCACACCATCTTCGGCGAGGTCGCGGACGAGGCGAGCAAGAAGGTGGTGGACGGGATCATCAACAGCCCCGCCAATCCGCGCACCGACCGCCCGCTGGAGGACGTCGTGATCCAGTCGGTCGTCGTGGAGAAGCGCGGCTGACGTAGCCTTCGGGAACACCGCGCCCCGCCCGCACGTCCAAGTGGGCGGGGCGTTCAGCGCGTCAAGGCGCGGCGACAGGGGAGTACGTTGATGGACCAAGCGGTCTGCTGCTACCGGCATCCCGACCGGGAGACGGGCATACGTTGCACCCGGTGTGACAAGCCGATCTGCCCGGACTGCATGGTCAGTGCCTCGGTCGGCTTCCAGTGCCCGGACTGCGTCCGCCAGGGCTCCGGGCACACGCCCCGGCAGCGGACGGTGGCCGGCGGTGTCGTGGCGCACGACCCCTTCCTGATCACCAAGATCCTCATCGCGCTGAACGTCGCGGTCTTCGCGCTGGAACTGGCGGTCGGCGAACGGATCGTGAGCGACCTCGGCCTCTACGCGGCCTGCACCCCCAAGCAGTTCCCGCCCCAGCAGTGCATCGGGGTCGCCGACGGCGAGTGGTACCGGGTGATCACCTCGGCCTTCCTGCACGACCGCAGCAATTTCGCCCACATCGGCTTCAACATGCTGTCGCTGTGGTGGATCGGCGCCCCGCTGGAGCGGCTGCTCGGCCGCAGCCGCTACATCGTGCTGTATCTGATCTCCGCGCTGGCCGGCAGCGCCACGGTGCTGCTGATCACCCCGGACACGCTGACGCTCGGCGCCTCGGGCGCGATCTTCGGGCTGTTCGGCGCCACCGCGGTCTTCATGCGGCGGCTGCGCTATGACATGCGCCCGATCCTGATCCTGCTGGTGCTCAACGTGGTCTTCAGTTTCACGTGGCCCAACGTCAGCTGGCAGGCGCACATGGGTGGCCTGCTGGCGGGCACCGCGGTGGCTATAGCGATGGCGTACGCACCGCGGGAGCGGCGCAATGCCGTGCAGTGGGGGACGGCAGCCGGTGTGCTGGTGCTGACGGTGGTGCTCACGGCGATCGCTGTGGTGCAGGTCACGTCCTGAGGGCCGTGTCCGCTGGCGTTGATCCCGCGTTATCCACAGCGGGTAGGGAAGCCTGTGCAAGTTGTGCACAGCCGGTGTGAACGGCTGCGCGATCGCCCGCTCATCCGAGTTGTCCCGATATTCCCGGCAAGATCAGTACAGTTCGGCGTCCGGACAGCAAACGACCGGTGGCCGTCGGTCCTGGCCACCGGTCGTACCGGCGTCAACCTCGTAGAGGTTATCCACAGATCTTCCGACCTTTTCCCCACTGTGGATAACCGTGTGGACAACTACTTCCACTGGGTCGAGACGACGAACCCGCCGGCGATGAAGCCGAAGCCCACCACGATGTTCCAGTTGCCGAACGCGTCCACCGGGAGGCTGCCCTGGGTGACGTAGAACAGCACGATCCAGGCGAGGCCGACGATGAAGAACGCCAGCATCAGCGGCGCCACCCAGTTGCGGCCGCCGAGCTTTATGGCGGTGGCGGCCTTCGCCGGGGGCGGGGTGAAGTCGGCCTTCTTGCGGATCCGTGACTTCGGCACGAGGGAGTCTCCTGTCGATGCGCTGCGTAACCGCGCGGATGTGCGGGGCGGTCCTGGCGGGTATGGGGCGGGTACGGGGTGGCAGTCGGCTGCCGGCGAGGGGCACTGCCGCCGCCGGGCGTCCGTTAGCGTAGTGCTTCCTCAGGTTGTAAGGAGACAGCGTACGGTGGCGACGGATTCCGGTGGAAGCGCACCCACCCCCTCCCGCCGTGCTGTCTCCCGCACGGTAGCGCTGCGAGTGGTCAGTGCGGGAGTCTTCGCACTGGCCGGACTGATCTTCTGGATGAGTTTCGACACCGCCAAGGGTGTGGACATCCGCAGTGACGACCCGCTGCCGAAGCTGTCCGACACCATTCGCACCAAGAACACCCGCAACGGCCGGCTGGAGAGCCAGCTCACCGGCGTCCGCGACGACGTGGACCGGCTGACCCGGCAGGGCAGCGGCCTCAGCGCCGCCGAGCAGGCCAGGATCGACGCGCTGGCCAGGTCCGCGGGCAGCGACCCGCTCACCGGGCCCTCGGTCGAGGTCACCCTCAACGACGCCCCGCCCAACGCCACCCCCCTGATCCCCGGCGTCCCCGACCCGCAGCCCAACGACCTGGTCATCCACCAGCAGGACCTGCAGGCCGTGGTCAACGCGCTGTGGCAGGGCGGCGCCCAGGGGATCCGGGTGATGGACCAGCGGCTGATCTCCACCAGTGCGGTCCGCTGCGTCGGCAACACCCTGATTCTCCAGGGCCGCGTCTACTCACCGCCTTACCGCATCACCGCCGTGGGTGACCAGGCGAAGCTGCGCAAGGCGCTGGACGACAGCCCGCCGATCCGGAACTACCTGCAATATGTCGCCGCCTACGGCCTGGGCTGGAAGGTCACCGAGGCGAGGAAGACGACGCTGCCCGGTTACACCGGCTCGACGGCTCTGCACTATGCACAGCCTGTGAGCCGGCCCTGAGGGGCGGTCGGCCGACGGCCGCGAATCCGGCGGACGCCCAGGTGAAGCCATGACGAAGCTTTGTCCGGCTACCAACCCGCTCCGTGCGATCTCCCCTTACTCTGTTCCGGGAAGCCGGAAGGAAGGGACCGTAATGTACGGCTGGATCTGGCGGCACCTGCCGGGCAACGCATGGGTGAGGGCGCTGGTCTCCCTCATGCTGGCCCTGATCGTCGTCTACGTCCTCTTCCAGTACGTCTTCCCCTGGGCGGAGCCGCTGCTGCCCTTCAATGACGTCACTGTCGACAACGGGATGGCAGCCGTCCGATGAGCGCACGCATTCTCGTGGTCGACAACTACGACAGCTTCGTCTTCAACCTCGTGCAGTACCTCTACCAGCTCGGCGCCGAGTGCGAGGTGCTGCGCAACGACGAGGTGCGGCCGGAACACGCGCAGGACGGCTTCGACGGGGTGCTGCTCTCCCCCGGCCCCGGCACTCCAGAAGAGGCGGGGGTGTGCATCGACATGGTGCGGCACTGCGCGGAGACCGCGGTTCCGGTCTTCGGCGTCTGCCTGGGAGTGCAGTCCATCGCGGTCGCCTACGGCGGAGTCGTCGACCGGGCACCCGAGCTGCTGCACGGCAAGACCTCACTGGTGACGCACGAAGGGGTCGGCGTCTTCGGCGGACTGCCGACACCGTTCACCGCCACGCGTTACCACTCGCTCGCCGTGGAGGGCAGCACTCTTCCGGACGAACTGCAGGTCACCGCGTGGACGGAGAACGGCATCATCATGGGCCTCCGGCACCGGGACGCAGCCGTCGAGGGCGTGCAGTTCCACCCCGAGTCGGTGCTCACCGAATGGGGGCACAAGATGCTGGCGAACTGGCTCGCCGTCTGCGGTGACCGCGCCGCCCCGGACCGCTCGCACGGACTCGCACCGGTCGTCGGGCGGGCCGGGGCGTGACCACGCTCCGCCCGGAGCGCCCCTCGGACGGCCCGATGTCCTACGACAGCACCGGGCAGTTCAAAGCCGTGGTCGAGCAGCTGAACGACCCCCTGAACGATCCGCTGCCCGGCCACCCCCCGGCGGTGCAGGAGCCGGAGTATCCGCGGCAGCCGTTCCCCGACCCCGCTGCCTCCCCGTGGTTCCCCACCCCGGAGCACGACGAGCCGCCCGTGGCCGAGCCCGCCGTCATGGCACCCCCCGTGTATCCGACCGCGCGGATGCCCGTCGTGGCGGAGCCGGACGTGCCCGCGGAGGACGGCGGGCCCGAGGACGTACCGCTGCTCGCACCGCCCCCGCCCCTCCCTCCGCCCGCGTCGCCACCGGTGCCGGCGGACGGCGGACGGGCCGCCAGGCGCAAGGCGGCGCGGCAGGGTGGTGGCCACCGGGCCGGCGGGCACGGCCGCAGTGGCGCCGCACAGGGCCCAGGAACGGCCCAGGAGGCCGCCTCGGCGCCGTTGAGCCGGGTGGAGGCCCGGCGGGCCGCCAAGGCCGCCAAGGACAGCCCCGCGGTCGTCGCGAGCCGGGTCGTCGGCGAGCTGTTCATCACCGTCGGCGTGCTGATGCTGCTGTTCGTCACCTACCAGCTGTGGTGGACGAACGTACGCGCCCACCAGCAGGCCAACGGCGCCGCCAACAACCTCCAGCACCAGTGGGACAGCGCCTCGGCCGACCCGAACCGGGTGCCGGGCACCTTCTCGCCCGGGCAGGGCTTCGCGATCATGTACATCCCGAAGCTGGACGTCAAGGCGCCTATCGCGCAGGGCATCTCCAAGCACGACGTGCTCGACAAGGGCATGATCGGCCACTACGACGGCAGCCTGAACACGGCGATGCCCTGGGACAAGTCCGGGAATTTCGCGGTCGCCGCGCACCGCAACACCCACGGCGAGCCCTTCCGCTACATCAACCACCTGCAGCCCGGTGACAAGGTGGTGGTCGAGACGGCGACGGAGTACTACACCTACGTGATCACCGGCTCGCTGGCCTCCACCCCGCCGGCCAACGTCAGCGTGCTCAAGCCGATCCCGGTCGGCTCCGGCTTCACCGCACCCGGCCGCTACCTCACCCTCACCACCTGCACCCCCGAATTCACCAGCACCAACCGGCTGATCGTGTGGGGCAAGCTGGCCGAGGAGAGGCCGCGCAGCAAGGGCAAGCCGGACGCGCTGGTCGGCGGCTGACGTACTCCGCAGTACCCCGGCGCCGCGACAGGTGCCGCCAGACGTGCCACCGGACGGAGAGCGGAACAGCGTGACGACCAGCAAGCCCAGCGGGCGGCGCAGGGCCGCTTCCGTCATCAGCGTCGTCGGTGAGCTGCTCATCACCGCGGGGCTGGTGCTGGCCCTCTTCGTCGTCTACTCGCTGTGGTGGACCAACGTGGTGGCCGACCGGCACGCGACCAAGGCCGCCAACAAGGTGCGCCAGGAGTGGGCGGGCACACCGGCCGGCGGGCCGGCGCGCGGCCTCGACACCCTGGACGGCATCGGCTTCCTGCACGTTCCGGCGATGGGCAGGAACTACGAGGTGCTGGTCAAGAAGGGCACCTCGACCGAGGTGCTCAACGAGGGCGTCGCCGGCTACTACACCGAGCCCACTCCCGCGGCCATGCCGTGGGACTCGGTCGGCAACTTCACCCTCGCCGCCCACCGCGACGGCCACGGGGCGAAATTCCACGACATAGACAAGATCCACACCGGTGACCCGATCGTCTTCGAGTCCAAGGACACCTGGTACGTCTACAAGGTCTACAAGATCCTCGACCAGACCTCGAAGTACGACGTCGCCGTGACCGACCAGGTCCCCGAGGAGTCCGGCCGCAAGAAGCCGGGCCGCTACATCACCCTGACGACCTGCACCCCGGTCTACACCTCGCGCTACCGCTACGTCGTGTGGGGCGAGCTGGTCCGCACCCAGAAGGTCGACCCGCAGCGAACGCCGCCGCCCGAACTGCGGTAGTCCGGGCGGCGGCGTTCTCTCAGCGGGTCGGCGGCGTTCTCAGCGGGTCGGCCGGGCTAGTGGCCGTTGCCCCCCGGGGCCGGGCTCGTCTGCAACTGGACCTGCTGGTTCTGGGTCAGCGGCTGCCCCTGGCCGGGGGTGCTGCCGATGACCAGGGCGTTGCGGTCCTCGGGACCGCCGTTGACCACGACGACGCTCAGGTTCAGGCCCATCCCGTTGAGCTGGTCCTCCACCTCGCCGAGCCGATGGAACTGCACGTTCGGCATCGTCTGCCCCTGCGGCGGGGTCTGCGACTGGTCGGGGCCGGTGGAGATGACCAGGTTGATCGGGTCGTCCTTGGCGGCCTTGCCGCCGGCCGGGGACTGGCTCATGACCGTGCCCGCCGGCGCGTTCGGGTCGGACTGGGAGGTGGTGTTGATGTTGGTGAAGCCGTCCTGGTGAAGACGGTCCAGCGCGGCCTGCTTGGTGTAGCCCTTGACGTCGGTGACGTCGAGCTGCTCGGGCTGGACCGCGACCTTGAGCGTGATCAGCGTGCCCCTGGGCTGCTTGGTGCGGGGCGCGGGATCCTGGCTCAGGACGGTGTTGACGTCCTTGGTGGTGGTGACCTGGTCCACCCGCTTCACGGTGAAACCGGCGGTGACCAGCTGCGACTGCGCGTCGTCGAAGAGGTCGTTCTTCACGTCGGGCACCGGGATCGGCGCCTCGCCCTTCGACAGGATGACGGTGACCGTCTTGTTGGAGGGAACCGCGCTGTCGGCGGGCACGCTCTGCTTGCAGATCAGGTCCTTGTCGACGCCGGCGCAGAACTCGGGCAGGCCCTTGGTCAGCGTCAGGTCGATGTTCCCCGCCGTCGTCGACGCCTCGTCGAAGGACTTTCCGACGAAGTTCGGCACCTTGGACTCGGAGGTGTTGCCGTTGCCGCTGAAGAGCGTCTTGCCCAGGAAGATCGCACCGATCAGCACCAGGACACCGCCGACGACCAGCAGCACGGTGGACGTACTGCCGCCCTTCTTCTGCCTGCGGCGGTCCGGGCGGTCGTCGTAGCCGTAACCGCCGTCGTCGTCGCGGGACGGCGGCAGCATCGAGGTGTGCGGGTCGGCCTGCGACGGCAGCGCGGTGGTGGCGGCGTTGTCGCCGTAGCCGTGCGGGTAGCCGTAGCTTGCCGCGCCCATGGCGACGGCAGCGGCGACCGGCTGGCCGTCGAGCGCCGCCTCGATGTCGGCGCGCATCTCGTCGGCCGACTGGTAGCGGTAGTCGGGGTCCTTGGTGAGCGCCTTGAGGACGATCGCGTCCATCGCCGGGGTGACCTCGGGGTCGAAGACCGACGGCGGCTGCGGGTCCTCGCGCACGTGCTGGTAGGCCACCGCGACCGGTGAGTCGCCGACGAAGGGCGGGCGTACGGTCAGCAGCTCATAGAGCAGGCAGCCGGTGCTGTACAGGTCGGACCGGGCGTCGACCTGCTCGCCCTTGGCCTGCTCGGGCGAGAGGTACTGCGCGGTGCCGATGACGGCCGCGGTCTGCGTCATGGTCATGCCGGAGTCGCCCATGGCGCGGGCGATGCCGAAGTCCATGACCTTGACCTGGCCGGTACGGGTCAGCATCACGTTGGCCGGCTTGATGTCACGGTGGACGATGCCCGCCCGGTGGCTGTACTCCAGTGCCTGGAGGATGCCGACGGTCATCTCCATGGCCCGCTCGGGCAGCAGCTTGCGCCCGGAGTGCAGCAGCTCACGAAGGGTGGAGCCGTCGACGTACTCCATCACGATGTAGGGAATCGAGATGCCGTCGACGTAGTCCTCGCCGGTGTCGTAGACGGCGACGATCGAGGGGTGGTTGAGCGAGGCGGCCGACTGGGCCTCCCGGCGGAAGCGGGCTTGGAAGGACGGATCGCGGGCAAGATCCACCCGCAGCGTCTTCACAGCGACGGTACGGCCGAGGCGGGTGTCGTGCGCGAGGTACACCTCGGCCATGCCACCGCGACCGAGCACCGAGCCCAGCTCGTACCGGCCGCCGAGGCGACGCGGCTCTTCCATAGCTCTGCCCTCTCCTCAAACCCGTATCTTGACGTTCACGACCCGAATCACGACCCGAATCCCGTTAACCCATCCCCTGCGCCTACACGGAGATACGGTACCGGGCCTGCCCGGCCCATCCGTGCGCCGGACGTCCGCTGATACCTGACCGGTATGTGCACGGGCGCCACGACGCGCGTGACATTCGTCTCGTCGGGGCTCCACCGCGCGACCCTGTGGCGGTCACTTGTTGAGGACCGCCTCCATCACGCTCTTGGCGATCGGCGCCGCCAGACCGCCGCCGCTGATGTCGTCGCGGTTGGCCGAGCCGTCCTCGACGACCACGGCCACCGCGACCGGCGAGCCCTGGTCGGTCATGGCGTAGGAGACGAACCAGGCGTAGGGCGCCTTGTCGTTGTTGACGCCGTGCTGCGCGGTGCCGGTCTTGCCGCCGACCCTGACGCCGGGGATCTTCGCGTTCTTGCCGGTGCCGTCCGTGACGACCGTCTCCATCATGGACTGGAGCTTCTGCGCGTTCTCCGGCGACAGGGGCTGGCTCATCTTCTGGGGGTCGGTCTGCGAGATGGTGCTCAGATTGGGCGCCACCAGCTTGTCGACCTCGTAGGGCTGCATCAGCACGCCGTTGTTGGCGATGGCCGAGGCGACCATGGCCATCTGCAGCGGGGTCGCCGCGGTGTCGAACTGGCCGATGGAGGACAGGGCGACCTGGTCGGGGCTCATCTTGGTGTCGAAGTTGCTCGCGTCGGCCCGGACCGGGATGGTCTGCTCCTTGTTGAAGCCGAACTTCTCGGCCTCGTCGACCATGCCCTTGAGGCCGATGTTGGCGCCGAGATTGCCGAAGACGGTGTTGCAGGACTGCCGCAGCGCATTGCGCAGGCTGGCGTCCTTGCACTGGAGGTGGCCCTCGTTCACCAGCGGGGTTGTGGTGCCGGGCAGGGTGTACGGGTCGGGCGACGTCGTCTTGGCATTGATGTCGGTGACTTTTCCTGTCTCCAGTGCCGCCGCGGCCGTGACCAGCTTGAACGTCGATCCCGGCGGGTAGGTCTGGCGCAGCGCCCGGTTCAGCGACGGGTCGTTCGGGTCGTTCTTCTTGTCGAGCGCGATCCAGTTCTTCTCGTCGGTGGTGGAGTAGCCCGCGATGCCCGAGGGGTCGTACGACGGGGTGCTCGCCATGGCGAGGACGGCGCCGGTGCGCGGGTCGAGCGCGACCACCGCGCCCTTCTTGTCGCCCAGACCGTCGAAGGCCGCCTTCTGGGCCTTGGCGTTCAGCGTGGTCACCACGTTGCCGCCCTGCCGCTGCTTGCCGGTCAGCAGGTCGATGGTGCGGTTGAAGAACAGCCGGTCGTCGTTGCCGGTGAGGAACTTGTCCTCGACGCCCTCCAGCATGGTGGTGCCGTAGGCCTGCGAGGCGTGGCCGGTCACCGGCGCCCACATCGGACCGTCGGTGTAGGTGCGCTTGTACTTGAAGTCGCTGCCGTTGGTCTCGGTGTGGCCGGTGACGGCCTTGCCGTCGACGATGATGTTGCCGCGCGGCTGGGCGTACTGGTTGATGGCGACCCGGCGGTTGTGCGGGTCGTTGGAGAGCTGGTCGGCCTGGACGAACTGCACGTAGTTGACCCGCACCAGCAGGGCGAGGACGAGAAGACCGCAGAAGACCGCGACCCGTCGTAGCGGCTTGTTCACTGGTTACGCACCACCTGGGTCGCTTCGGCGTCGGGGGAGGGGGCGGGGCTCGGGGCCGGCCGCCGGGCGGTGTCGCTGATCCTCAGCAGGATCGCGACCAAGGCCCAGTTGGCGATCACCGAGGAACCTCCCTGGGCCATGAAAGGCATGGTCATACCGGTCAGCGGGATGAGCCCGGTCACACCGCCGGCGACCACGAAGACCTGGAGCGCGAAGCCGCCGGACAGGCCGATCGCCAACAGCTTGCCGAACGGGTCGCGGGCCGCGAGCGCGGTGCGTATACCGCGCTCGATCAGCAGCCCGTAGAGGAGCAGCACCGCCATCAGGCCTGCCAGGCCCAGCTCCTCGCCGACCGTGGCGAGGATGTAGTCGCTCTTGGGCGCGATGCCGTGGATCAGCCGCGAGTAGCCCTGGCCGAGTCCCGAGCCGAACAGCCCGCCGGAACCGAAGGCGTAGCGGGCCTGCGCGGTCTCGGTCACCGCGCCGTTCTGCAGGGCCAGCGGGTGCAGCCAGTCCTGCACGCGGATCTTCACGTGCGGCTCGGAGGACGCGACCGCGACCGCGCCGGCCGAGCTGAGCAGCAGGCCGAAGACGATCCAGCTGGTGCGCTCGGTCGCCACGTACAGCATGATCACGAACAGGCCGAAGAAGAGCAGCGAGGTGCCCAGGTCGGTCTCGAAGACCAGGATCAGCAGGCTGACCGCCCAGATCACCAGGATCGGGCCGAGGTCCCGGCCGCGCGGCAGGTACAGGCCCATCACCCGGCGGCTGGCGAGCGCCAGGGCGTCCCGCTTGACCATCAGGTAGCCGGCGAAGAAGACCGTGATGATGATCTTCGCGAACTCGCCCGGCTGGAGGGAGCCGATGCCGGGCAGGCTGATCCAGATCCGGGCGCCGTAGACGGGCGGGAAGAACACCGGCAGCACCAGCAGGACCAGCGCGAGCACCATCGAGATGTAGGTATAGCGCTGGAGGATGCGGTGGTCCTTGACCAGGACCAGCACCAGTACGAAGAGCACCACGCCGAAGGTCGACCACATCAGCTGCTTGGGCGCCATCGCGGAGCCCAGGGACGGCTCCTGGTCCAGCCGCCAGATCAGCACCAGGCCGAGGCCGTTGAGCAGGGTGGCGATCGGCAGCATCAGCGGGTCGGCGTACGGCGCGAACTTGCGCACCAGCAGGTGGGTCACCGTCGCCAGCAGACCGAGGCCGACGCCGTAACCGAGCAGGCCCGCCGGCACCGAGCCGTTCTTGGCCAGGCCGACGTTCGCGTAGGCGAAGACCGGGATGGCGACGGCGAAGACGAGCAGGGCGAGCTCGGTGTTGCGGCGGTTGGGAGCGCCGATCGACGTGATGGTGGTGGTATTGCTGGCGCTCATGTCGAGCCGACCCCTCCTGGTGTTACGGCTGGCCCGTGGTGCAGTTCTGGCGCAGCTTCTGCTCGTCCGACAAGGGCGTCGACGTCGGCGCCGATGTCGGGGCGGTGGTCGGGATGGTCGTCGGGGCGACGGTCGGGCTGATCGTCGGCGTGGGGTTCTTGGCCGTGGTGACGGCCGCGCCGCCGACGGGGGCGGTGGCCGCGCCGCCGGTCTTGCCGCTCGGCTTCGGCAGCTGCTGCTGGACCTTCTTCGCCGCGTCGGCGACCTCCTTGCACGCGGAGGCCTGCCTCGCCAGCTCGTCGGCCTTGTCGTCGGCCTGGCCGAGACTGCTCAGTGCGATGGTGCTTTCGACCTGGTCGCGCTGATACGCCGGAAGGTACTTGAGTTCGATATCGGTGCGGTCCTTGTGCACCTTCGACAGGTTGATCCAGGCCAGCTTCTGGTCGATGCCCTGGTAGACGGCGACATGGTCGTCCTTGGCCCCGACGTAGTACTGCGTCTGCGTCCAGGCGTAACCGGCGTACAGACCACCGGCCACCACCGCCAGCACGGCGACGCCGACCAGTGTGCGCTTGGGCCACTTGCGGCCCGCCGGCTTGTCGAAGTCGGAGTCGTCGTGGCCGCCGAAGCTGCCCAGCGGGGCGCTGAGGCCGCCCGGCACCGGGTCGCCGCTACCGGGCGGCCCGAAGGCGCCGGCCGGACCGGCCTGATGGGGGGTACGGCCCAGCTCGGCCGCGCGGCCTGCCGGGGTCTGCAGATGGCGGGCGTCGCTGAGCGGCAGCTGGGTGTCGGCGACCGCGCCGACCACCACCGGGGTGTCGTTGAGCTGCGCGGCCAGCGTGTCGCCGTCGTCGGTGTCCAGGACGTCGGCGACGATGCAGGTGATGTTGTCGGGGCCGCCGCCGCGCAGCGCGAGCTGGATCAGCTCCTGCACGGTCTCGTGCGGCGCCTGGTAGCCGGCAAGGGTGTCTTCCAGCGTCTGGTGGCTGACCACCCCCGACAGGCCGTCGGAGCAGATGAGATAGCGGTCGCCGACCCGGACCTCGCGGATGGACAGGTCGGGCTCGACCCGCTCGCCACTGCCCAGCGCGCGCATCAGCAGGGAGCGCTGCGGGTGGGTGGTGGCCTCCTCCTCGGTGATCCGGCCCTCGTCCACCAGCCGCTGCACCCAGGTGTGGTCCTGGGTGATCTGGGTGAGGACGCCGTCGCGCAGCAGGTACGCACGCGAGTCGCCGACATGCACCAGGCCGAGGCGCTGGCCGGTCCACAGCAGCGCGGTCAGGGTGGTGCCCATGCCCTCCAGCTGCGGGTCCTCCTGGACCATCTGCAACAGCTGGTCGTTGGCGCGCTGCACGGCCGTACCCAGCGACGTGAGGATGTCCGAACCGGGAATGTCGTCGTCAAGCGTGACAATGGTGGAGATCACCTCGGAGGAGGCGACCTCGCCGGCGGCCTGGCCGCCCATGCCGTCGGCGATCGCGAGCAGACGGGGGCCGGCGTAGCCGGAGTCCTCGTTCCCCTCGCGGATCATGCCCTTGTGCGAACCGGCGGCGAAACGCAGGCTCAGAGACATGCGCACCTCCCCCGTCGGCTCCGGGTACATCCGCACGCTGCCCACCCTCTCGCTCGCGCGTCGTGGCTCCGCTCGCCCATTGTGCGACTACTTCCGCAGCTCGATGACGGTCTTGCCGATGCGGATCGGCGCACCCAGCGGGACCGGCGTCGGCGTGGTCAGCCGGTTCCGGTCGAGATAGGTGCCGTTCGTGGATCCGAGGTCCTCGACGATCCACTGGCCGTCGCGGTCCGGGTAGATCCTGGCATGCCGGCTGGACGCGTAGTCGTCATCGAGGACAATCGTCGAGTCATGCGCGCGGCCCAGCGTGATGGTCTGGCCCTGCAGCGCCACCGTGGTGCCCGCGAGCGAACCCTCGGCAACCACCAGCTTGGTGGGGGCGCCCCGGCGCTGCCGGCCGTTCTGCGCCGGCTGCTGGCCGCGCCGGTCCTGCGCCGCGGCCTGCTGGCGCTGCTGCGGCGGGCGTGCCGCGGTCTCACCGCGGCGCCCGGAGCGCTGGGTCACCCGGGTCCCGAAGAGGTCGCTGCGGATGACCTGCACCGCGACGATCACGAACAGCCACAGAACGGCGAGGAAACCCAACCGCATGACCGTCAGGGTCAGCTCTGACATTGGCCCCGCTTCACCCTTCGGCTTGCCGGTAGACGATGGTGGTGCTCCCCACGACAATGCGGGAGCCGTCGCGGAGCGTAGCGCGCTGGGTGTGCTGCCCGTCCACCACGATGCCGTTTGTCGATCCGAGATCCTGCACCAGGGACGGCGTGCCCACTCTGATCTCGCAGTGTTTGCGTGATACGCCCGGGTCGTCCACCCGGACGTCCGCCTCGGTGGAGCGGCCGAGCACCAGGGTGCCCCTGGTGATCTGGTGCCGGGTGCCGTTGATCTCGATCCAGTGCCGGGTGCCGGCCGGGGCGCCGGTGCCGGGCAGCCGGGTGACGCCCGCCGGCGGGCGGCCGCCGGCGGGCGGCGGGGCCGCGGGCATCGGCGGCGGGGTCGCCGGGCGGCCGCCGGCCGCCGGGAAGGGGGCGCGGGGCGGCTGCTGGTAACCCTGCGGCTGCCGGTCCTGGACTGCCTGCGGATACGGCGGCTGCTGCGGGGAGCGCTGGGCCGGCTGGCCGTACTGGCCCTGCTGCTGGTCCTGCGGGAACTGGGACTCGCTGGACGCGAGAGTGCGGCTGCGCACCCGGTACAGGCCGGTGTCGAGGTCGGCGGCCCGCTCCAGGTGCACCTTGATGGTGCCCATGAACGTGTAGCGCTGCTGCTTGGCGTAGTCGCGGACCATCCCGGCCAGCTCGTCGCCCAACTGCACCGCGTACGGGCTCAGCCGCTCGAAGTCGGGGGTGCTCAGCTCGACGATGAAGTCGTTGGGCACCACCGTGCGGTCCCGGTTCCAGATCGTGGCGTTGTTGTCGCACTCGCGCTGCAGCGCGCCCGCGATCTCGACGGGTTGCACCTCGCTCTTGAACACCTTGGCGAAGGTGCCGTTCACCATGCCTTCCAGCCGCTGCTCAAAGCGCTTCAGTACTCCCACGGGGCACCTCCCTCCTCGGGGCCATCATCCGAGTCGAATCCGATACTGCTTACTGATCGTATCCACGCGCGGGAAAATCCTGTGGTTCCCCGATCACCCTGGACAGGCCAGTGTCAACCCTCACACCCGCCGCGCTTTCCCTCCCCCTGCCCACTGCGATGGTAGATGCGACCCCGTGCTCGGTGCTCTCCAGTGTCGCGCACCGCCGGGCCCACCCGCGCCGACTCCCTCCATCCCGACGGCCCGCCATTGCGCCGCCCCTTCACCTGCTTCCCAGCCTGGCCGCCCTCAGGCCGAACAGATGTGATTCCACCCCACGCCCCGTGCTAATCTTCTGCATGTCGGAAGGCACTCCCACCTCACCGGACCGAACAGTCCACCGGATGTGTGAGTATCGAACGGCAGCACCCATGCGCGGGTGGCGGAATAGGCAGACGCGCTGGATTCAGGTTCCAGTGCCCGAAAGGGCGTGGGGGTTCAACTCCCCCCTCGCGCACAGCGGGACACCGACGAATGGTGTCCTATCGCACCGACGAGAAGGTCGGCACCATGGTCATGGTGCCGACCTTCTTGTCGTGTCGGGCCAGGTCAGGCCGGGGTCGAGCTCGGACACGGGTGAGCGTCGGCGGCTGGGGGCCGTCTGGGCCGGCGGCGTGGGCGGTTGCGTCGACGGCGGCGCTCCGCAGCAGCCGGCGGTCGGGCGGCCGAGGCCCGGTGCGGCAGTACGGAAGGTCCGCACTGGCGCACCGGGCCGATCCGCCCCGGTTCAGCTGGGCGGCATCAGGACGGTGTCGACGAGGTAGACGGTGGCGTTCGCGGTGGGGATGTTGCCGCAGACGATGTCGGCCGATTTGTTGACCTTGAAGCTCGTGCCGGAGCCGGAGGTCGTGAGCTTGGAGCCCTCGAGGGTGGTGAACGAGCCGTTGGGCAGTTCCGCCTTCGTCACGTGCTGCTTCACCACGTGGTATTCCAGCGCCTTCTTCAGCTGCGTTGGATTGTTGGCCAGGGCGGTGCGCTGGGAGGACGACAGCTTCTGCCAGGCGGCGTTCGTGGGCGCGAACAAGGTGATGTCCTTCGACGTGTCGAGCGTGTTGGCGAGCTTGGCTCGGTTGACGTAGCCGACCAGGATGCTCAGCTGGGGGTTCCCGGTCGCTGCGGCCACGACCTTCTGCTTGGCCATGACCGCCGCGCTGCCGGCGCCGGTCTTGGGCAGCGAGGAGCAGCCGGGTCCGAAGACGCCGGAGGAGGTGGTCGAGGTTCCCGAGGGGCTGGGCGAGGGTGAGCTGGTCTGCGCGTGGGCCGCGGGCGCGAGGCCGCCGATGCTCAGCGGGATGGCGACGGCGGCGGCCGCTATCGCGGTGGTGAGGCTGGTACGTGACAGTGCCATGGAATCGCACCTCCATGAGCAGGCGGAGGCCCAGGGGCGAAGCGTTTGCCACCTGTGGGCCGTGTCCCCGTAGAAGGGGTTCTGCCTGCGAGAGAGACGTGGTCCGGTTTCTTGTCCCCCCACACAGAAGGTAGCCACAGGCCGGTACGTCCGCACGTCGGCGGCTGACACGGACCTGGACACTGCTCGACGACCAGATGGACGCGGTCCTGGAAGACCTGCGCGGCCGTGGCCTGCGCGAGCAAATGGTGCGAGAACAGCCGGGCGCTGCCACCCTCGAAGGGATGGCCTCAGGCGCACCTGCAGTAGCGCGGCACCGCCCGCTCGGGTGCAGTCCGACCGGGCCTCCATCCCCCACCGCATCTCGCGCGACCGCGCATTGTCTTCCCGCAGTGGAAAAGGAGGAGAGGACATGGCCCTGACCCGAAACCGGATCCTTTCTCTCGCGACGCCGAGCGCAGCAGCGGTGCCCGTGCCGCCGGGCGTGCGAGGGTTCGCGCCCGTCGCCTGCTCAGGGCACGGATCGGCTGCCCCCTCCCGGGCCCACCGCAGCCCGCGGTTCGTCCGCGGCACCAGCGCGCACCGCAGCGTCCTGTTGCCGACCGCCTAGCCACGAGGACGTCTCCATGTCTGTACGAGACAGGCGTGCCGAGGTGAGTACAGCGGCTTGGAGTCCTCTCGCGCGGGAAGTGGCGAGGTTCGCGGTCGTGGGGGGCACCGGCGTGGCGGTGAACCTGCTGACCTTCAACCTCGTCCGGCACCTCACGTCGATCGCGGTCGTGCCGGCGGGCATCATCGCCACCGTCGTGTCGATCGCCGTCAACTACGTGGGCTTCCGCTACTTCACCTACCGGGACCGGGACAAAAGCCGCCGTGCTCGCGAGATCGGGCTCTTCCTGGTGTTCAGCGCCATCGGGCTGCTGATCGAGAACGGCGTACTCGCCGTGGCGACGTACGGCTTCGGCTGGGACTCCCCGCTGCAGAGCAACGTCTTCAAGTTCTCCGGGATAGCCCTCGCGACGCTGTTCCGCTTCTGGTCCTACCGGATCTGGGTGTTCCGGGTGCTCCCCGAGTCGCCCGGGGCGTCGCAGCCCGGGAGCCGCGGGGCGCCCGGGCGGAAAGGCGCCGTACGGGCCTCGGGCACGGCAGGTTGGCCGCGCAGGGCGGGTCCGCCCGGATCGTTCCTGGACGAGGCACGTGCGTCCCTGCGGTCGGCGACGCCCGGCATCCTGGCGTTCATCGCCGCCCGGACCGGCAGCCTGCTGGCACTGGTGCTGCTCGGCTCCGGGACGCCGCGCCACACCTTGCACCGCTTGGCCGTGCACTGGGATGCCGCCTGGTACATCGACATCGCCCGGCACGGCTACGACCACTCCCTCCACCCGCCCGTGGCGGCCGGACACCCTTCCCCCCGCAGCAACCTCGCGTTCTTCCCCCTGTATCCGGCCCTGATCAAGGCGGTGCACACCGCCCTGCCCGTGGCGGGATGGGGCGGAGCCGCGCTGCTCGTGGTCGGCGCCTGCGCCCTGGTAGCGGCCTGGGGCATCCACGCGGTCACCGCCTACTGCTACGGCCGTCGCGTGGCCGTGTTGACGACGGTGCTGTGGGGCATCGCGCCCCTGGCCGTGGTGGAGAGCGCCGGATACAGCGAGGCCGCGTTCACCGCACTGGCCGCCTGGGCACTCCTGGCGGTCCTGAGACACAAATGGCCGGCGGCCGCCGCGTTGTCCGTGGCGGCGGGGCTGACCCGCCCCGCCGGGGTCGCGGTCGCGGTCGCGGTCATGGCGGCGGCCTGCCATGAGGTCGTCCAACGCCACCGGCGGCGCCGGGCATCCGCGGTACCGGACCCGCCTCCCGCGCAGGCGCAGGCGTCCGGCCCGGCGCCTATGCGGTTGTGGCAACCGGTCACCGCGTTCGTCGCCGCACCGCTGGGCTGGCTGGGCTTCATCGCCTGGACCGGCCGGCGGATGCACGACTGGCGGGCCTACTTCCGCATCCAGTCCATGTGGAACTCGCGCTTCGACTTCGGGATCCACACTGCCGGCCAGTTCCGCGGCCTGTTCACCCGCGACCCATCGGCCCACCTGTCCTTCTCGATCACCGCGCTGCTCCTCGTCGCAGGCCTGATACTTCTGGCGGTGACCATCGCCCAACGGCAGCCACTTCCACTCGTGATCTACAGCTTGATCATCACCGCCATAGCGCTTGGCGACACAGGGCACTGGTCATCCCGCGGCCGCTTCCTGCTCCCGGCCTTCCCGCTGCTGATCCCCGTCGCAACAGGACTGTCCCAGGCTCGCAAACGCCTCACGCCGATCGCCGTCACGGCCGGCCTGGGCACCCTCACCGCCTGTTACGGCGCCTACGTCATGCTCTACTCCGTCCGCGCACCCTGACGGCACCCCTCAACGCCTCATCGCGTCGTGCCACGGGTGGGCCTCCTTCTCAGGATGGGGGTGGTTCGAGCCGGTAGCCGTGCCCGCGGAGCGTGTCGATGTGGGGCAGGCGTGGCTGGTCCAGGGTCGCTTCTGCTGCCTCGAGGCGGCGGCGGAGGGCGGCCATCGTCACGTCGAGGGTTTTGGTCGGTCCGAACCAGTTCGCGTCCCACACCTGCGCCATCAGTTCCTCGCGGGAGACCGCGATGCCAGGCTGCTGGGCGAGCGCCGCCAGAAGTTCGAATTCCTTGGGGCGCAGAACGACTTCGGTGCCGGCTGCCAGGCAGCGGCGTGAGGAGGGGTCCACGGTGAGGTCGCCCAGCTGGATCGGCTGGCGGGCGGTGTGGGCGTCGGCCGGCCGACGGCGCAGGTGGGCTCGCAGGCGGGCGAGCAGCACGCTCAAACTGAAGGGCTTGACGAGGTAGTCGTCCGCGCCGGCGTCGAGGCCGGCGATGACATCGATCTCGTCGCTGCGTGCCGTGAGGATGACGATCAGCAGGTCGGGATGGTCGGCTCGCAGCCGGCGGGCGACATCCATCCCGTCGGTGTCGGGGAGTCCGAGGTCCAGCAGGACTGCGTCGTGGCGATGGTGTGCGGCCTCGGCAAGGCCGTTGACTCCGGTGCGGGACCAGGTCGCCGCGTAGCCGTTTCCCCGCAGCCCTGTATGGAGATGGCGGCCGATCGCCTCGTCGTCTTCGATGACCAGGATGCTGGTGACGGCCGGCCCGTACGGGTTTGGCGCAGGCATGCCTGGAAGGGTACGTGCACTCACAGTTCACGCAGCTCCTCGACGGCCGGACGGGAGAAGCTGCGGGCGCTGCCCAGCGCCGCGGAGGCGATGGCCGCAAGAGCGACGCCGCCGGTCAGGGCGAGGTAGGCCCAGGGTACGGCGACGGCCGATGGCGGCGGGTCGAAGACGCCGGTGAGCACCTTCACCAGCATCTGCGAAAGCGCCCAGCCGATGAGTGCACCCCCGAGCAGGCCGCCGGCTGCGGTGACGGCGGCCTCGCTGAGCATCAGCCCGCGTACCTGGCGCCTGCCGGCACCCAGGACGGTGGTGATCGCGAAGGTGCGCCGCCGCTCGGCGAGTCCGAGGACCAGCACGATGCCGCCGGCGCCGGCGGCCAGCAGGACCGCGAAGAACAGCTCGATGCGGGTCAGGCCGGACAGGTCGACGGAGGTCAGGCTGGAGCCCACCGCGTTGCGGGTGCGGGTGATGTCGGTGACCGTCGCCGTGGTGCCGAGCTGCGAGCGCAGGCGGTCACCCACCTGCTTCTGATGGGTGCCTCCGGTGTCGACGAGGAAGGCGCCGACCGCAGCGCTGCCGGTCGACTTGGCGACGTAAGCCGCGTTGGCGACGAGGAAGCTGTCCTTGGGGGCGGTGGGGAACTCCTTGACGACGCCGGCGAAGTGGAAGGGGACCGTGCGCAGGGCCCCGGTGCGGGCGTAGGGCAGTCGCAGATTGATCAGGTCGCCGGGGGCCAGTTGGAAGTCGCGAACGGTCTCAGCGCTCACCAGGAGGGAGTCGGGCCGCGCCTTCAGGGCGGCCATCAAGTCGTGGGCGGTGTCGCCGGCGAAGTACGCGTCCTGCAGCGCGGTGACAGACCCGACGCTGGTGGGCCGCACGCCGTAGAGGTCCTGGAGGTCGGATCCGACGTACGCGAACCGGTGCTGGATCGGCTCGACGTGGTGCACTCCGGATACGGCTGCCAGGGCGGACGCGCCCTCGGGGCCGGTCGCGGCGCCTGGCGGCTCGGTTACGGTGACGTCCGCGCCGTTGGTCAACTGGGCGTCGGCTTCGGCCTGTTGCCGGTAGGTGGCGTTGAATGTGGCGGTCGAGGCGGCGAAGGACAGGGCAAGGGCGAACAGCACGACGGAACGGGCCAGCGGGCGGCGCCTGCGGTTGATGCCGGCTGCGGCGGTGCCGGCCAGGGTGCCGGTCAGTGGACGGGCGAGGCGGGTCAGCAGGCCCCTGCCGTGGCGGAGGGCGAAGGCGGTCAGGCGCCACAGGACCAGGGCCGATCCGAGCCACAGCAGCCCAGGGCCCAGAAACGCCCAGTAGGACACGGAGATGCTGGCGACGCCTTCGGGCGCGAGGACCAGCGCGTAGTTGTTGCCGCTCGAGGCTCGGAAGACCAGCAGCGACCCGGCGAGCATCACGATGTCCAGGCCGTAGCGCATCCACAGGGGTGAGCGGTCACGGCGGCCGACGCTCCGACGGGCCTGGGCGACCGTTGCCGCCCGCAGATCCCGGATCGCGGGTACCAGGACGACCAACAGCGCCACAGCGAGACCGAGGGCGAAGGCGGTACCCGACCACAGGGCTGCCGAGGTGGCCGTCGCTCCGAACGAGGCCGTCCCGAAGGCGGCGCGCCCGGCGACTGCGGCCAGGCCGAGGCCCAGCAGTCCGCCGGCAGTGCCGATGAGCAGGGCCTCGATCACGGCGAGGGTGCCGACCTTGCGCGGTGCCAGGCCGCGGGTGCGCAGCAGGGCCTGTTCGCCCCGTCGCCGGTCCGCGCCGGACCCGGCCACGGCGGCGGTGAGCAGGGCGGCGAGGGTCACGCCGGGCGCGCCGAGGAAGAGGAAGAGTATCTGCGCGTACAGGGCGTCCTCGCGGGCGGCGCCGAGGGCCGCGCCGATGTTGTCTCCCACCAACGCGCCCCCGGCGCTGCGGACTTCGAGGTTGTGGGCGGCGCCGGTGACCGCGGTGTAGGCGGCTGCCGGGTCCGAGGGCAGGCGGGCGTTGCGGGCCACGTGGATCTGTGTGGTGACGGCGGTCGCTCCGGCGGCCCCGGTCAGTCGGCTGAACGCGGCTGCCGGGAGCAGGATCACGTTGTCGGGGGGCGCCGTGGGCTGGGACTGGGGGGGTGCTCCGACCTTCTGGAACAGGGAGTCGGCCTGCGGCAGGTCGACGACGCCGTCGACCTTCACCCGGGTCTCGGGGGCCCCGGGCAGGGTGATGGTGACGGTGTCGCCGGGCGCGGCGTGGAGGTTGGCCGCGGTCTGCTGCGCGAGTTCGACACCTGCGGGGGTGCCGGTCAGCTGGCGGATCTCCTGCGGGAAGGCGGAGCTGTAGCCGTCGGGCATGCCGAGGGCCGTCCCCGGTCCTGTGCTCTGCACGGAGCCGCCGGCTCTTGCCTGGAATCCGGAGGTGCGGGCGAAGCCGACGGGCAAGGCTGTTCTCACCCCGGGTGAGGTCCGCACGCTGCGGAGGACGGTTGCCGGATCGGTGCCTGCCTGGACCTCCACCTGCCAGTCGACGGCGACCGATCGGGCGGCCCGCGCGGTCATCGTCGACTTCGATGCGGTCAGGAACGAGCCGAGGGCGGCCGCGAGGGCGACGGCGAGCGCGATGCCCAGGGCGGTGGCCGCCAGCCGTCCGGAGCGCCGCCGGATCAGTCCCGCGGCCCAGGTGATGATCATGACTGTGGTCCTTGGGTGCCGTGGGGTGCAATGAGCCGTCCTTCGTGCATCTCCCGCCGGATGGCGAGACGTCGTGCGACGGCGTGGTCGTGCGTGGTCACGACGAGTGCCGCGCCGAGCATGTCCACCGCGCTGATCAGGACATCGATGACGTGGTCGGCGGTGGCACGGTCGAGATGTCCGCTCGGCTCGTCCGCCAGGACGAGCCGGGGCGACTGGGTGAGCACGCGGGCGATCGCCACGCGCTGGGCCTGTCCGCCGGACAGCTCCTCGGGCAGGCGTCGCGCCAGGCCGGCGATGCCCAGGTCGTGCAGGCTGGCTTGCGCGCGCCGTTGCGCCTGGCCTTCCGGCACGCCGGCCAGGACCAGCGGCAGGGCCGTGTTCTCGACCACGTCGAGTGCCGGGATCAGGCTCGGGCCCTGGAACACGACGCCGATCTGATGGATGGGTGCCGATTCCGCGGACGGGGTGTCGAGGCCAGGCCAGGACACCCGTCCGCCGCTGGGGCGTTCCAGCCCGGCCAGCAGGTGCAGCAGGGTGGATTTCCCCGATCCGGAAGGTCCGACGACGGCGGTGCGGTCGCCTGCCCGGACCTGGAAAGTGGCACCGTGCACGGCCACCACGGCGGTCGGGCCACGGCCGTAGGTGCGGGCGGCGTCGCGGGCGTCGACCAGGACGTCAGCGCTCGTCATCGAGGATCCTTCCGTCGTCCAGACTGATCACCCGGTCGGCGATCCGCAGCGCCTGACGGCTGTGGGTCACCAGCAGCACGCCGCGCGAGGTGTCGCGGTGGGCCCGCAGCAGGTCGAGGATCCTGCGTTCGGTCGAGCCGTCGAGTTCGCCGGTGGGTTCGTCGGCCAGGAGGACATCGGGGTCGTTGGCCAGGGCCACTGCCAGCCCGGCGCGGGCCAGTTCGCCTCCGGACAACTGGCGGGGCAGGGCGTGAGCGCGGTGTGCCAGTCCTGTGCGTTCCAGCAGTTCGGTCATCGGCTGGGAGCTCTTTCCGCGCGCGGCACTGCGGGCGAGGCGGATGTTGTCGCGGACGCTGAGGTGGGCGACGAGGTTGCCGGACTGCGTCACGACTCCGATGTGCTGGGCTCGCAGGCGTGCTCTTTCGCTTTCGGGGCGGTGGCTGAGGCGTTCGCCGGCGATGTGGACGGTGCCTCCGGCGGGCTCGTCGAGTCCGGCCAGGCAGGCGAGCAGGGTGGATTTGCCCGATCCCGAGGGTCCGATGACGGCGACGGTCTCACCGCGCGCGACGTGCAGACTGACGCCGCGCAGAGCGAGGGTCTCTTCCTCACCGGCGCGGAAGAACCGGTAGAGGTCGCGTGCGTCGAGGGCGTGGTCCGCCATGGAGGTGCCGTTGGTTCCGGTCATCGCCAGGTGAGGGAGTCGGTCACGATCCGCCAGGGGTCGACGTTGTCGGCTCCTACGGGTCCGGACAAGGTGAGGTCGACCTCGCGGCCCGCCTGATGGAACGCGTAGCGTTCGAAGGCGTCCTTGACGACCTTGCCTGTGACGGGGTCGGCCGCCGCGTCGCCGCGGTAGGTCAGCAGGACGGCTTGACCCGCCCTGCGGCTGACGGCGGAGACCTTCGGTGAGGCGAAGTTCGCGATGCTCTGCCGAAGTCGGGGAACCACGGTCGCGGTCACCGTGCTGGGGGTCGGTGCCGCGCCGCCGGAAAGGGCCTCGATCTGGATGCGGTTGAGCTTGTCGGTGAACGTCGTCACCGCCCCGGCGTCGGTGCGGGCCCAGCCCTCGGGGACCTTGACGGTGAAGCCGCCGCCCCTGGGGCTGAAGGCCACGTAGGCCTGGTTGTCGGGGATGTCGCCGGCTGGGTTGGACTCGGCGGCCGGCGGACCGGAGGCGCTCGTGGGGGAGTCGGTGGTAGCGCTCGTCACGGGGGCAGAGGCGGTCGTACTGGTGCTGCCGGTGGCGTGCGTCGAACCACCCGAGGAGCCGCAGGCGGTCGTCACCACTGCGGCAAGGACGAACCCGGCGGATGTCAGAAGGAGTTCGCGTGGTGTGGTCATGCCGCAGACGCTACGAACCCGCCGGTTAGAGCCAGGGGCAGCGCGGGTTAGACGACGGCAAAATTGGGGGCCGATCGGTGCGGGCCGGTCCCGCGGAGCCCGCATGATGGGTCCATGAGACAGCGTGTGGCCCGCGTGGCCGTAGCGGCCGTGCTGCTCGCGCTCGTCCTGCTCGCGCTGCCGCTGGCCGTGGGAATTCGGGTCGCCGCTTTCGACGACGAGCGTGGCAGGCTGGAGCGGGACGCGCTGGCCGCCGCGGTGCGCGTGGGCCCGGAGTTCTCCGCCGGCGACCCGGTGGAGCTGCCCACTCCCCCGGGCGGGACGCAGGTGGGCGTGTACGACGCAGGCATGCGTCTGCAGGCGGGGGCCGGCCCGCGTACCGGGGACGCGGCGACGCGGCGGGCCGCCTCCACAGTCGCCGTCAGCGAGCGCTCTGGCGGGCACATCGTGGTGGCCGTCCCCGTATCGAGCAACGAGCAGGTCATCGGCGTCGTGCGGGCGGCCGTCGACGCCGGGCACGTATGGTCCCGCGTGCTGGCGGCCTGGGCACTGCTGTCAGGGGTGGCCGCGTTCGCCCTGGCGGTCGCGGTCCTCGTCGCCCGGCGGCAGGCCCGCGCGCTGTCGGCACCGCTGGAGAACCTCTCCTCGGTCTGCCAGGACATCGCCGACGGTGACCTGACCGCCCGCGCGGCGAGCAGCCACATAGCCGAGATCGACCAGGTGGCCCGCACCCAGAACGCCATGGTCGCCGAGCTGGCACGTCTACTGCGACACGAGCGGCACTTCACGGCGAACGCGTCCCACCAGTTGCGGACACCGCTGGCCGGACTGCAACTCGGCCTCGAAACCGCGCTCGCCACACCGGACGTCGACCTGCGTGCGGCGATCGAGGAGGCCCTGGCCCAGAGCGGACACCTGCACCACACGATCGACGAGGTCCTGCGCCTGGCCAAGGCGAAGGCCGAGGGGGGAAGGGGCGGCAGCGCCACCCGGACGGCCGCCGTCCTGCTCGATCGCGTCGAAACCCGCTGGCACGGCGTGTTCGCCCAGGAACAGCGCCGCCTCGCCATACGGCTCGCCCCCGGCGTGGAGGACCTTCCGCTGCCCGACCGCGCTGTCGGCCAGATCCTTGACGTGCTGCTGGAAAACGCTCGTGTTCACGGCAGCGGACGCGTGGACGTGACCGTGCGGGAGACCAGCGGCGGGCTCGCGTTCGACGTGGCCGACGAGGGCCGGATGAGCTTCCCGTCGGCCAGGCTGTTCGACCGGGGGGCGACGATCGGGCCCGGCACCGGGATCGGCCTGTCACTGGCCCGGGACCTGGCCGAGGCCTCCGGTGGCAGGCTCTCCCTGGCCGGCTCCTCGCCCACCGTGTTCACCCTGCTGCTGCCCTGCGGCGGGTGAACCCGGCGGCGCGAGCACGGCCGACCCCGCCGCCCGCAGCCTGATCGAGGATCACCGTCGCGCCGTGTCGCGTCGCGATCGCTCTGGAGGTGGGCAACCCGAGCGTCCGGGCATCAGACAATCCGTGCCATCCGCTTTGTGACCCTTATCGCAATTGCACCTGAAGGTGAGCTTTGGTGACGGGGCTCACTCCCACCGGCGTGCGGTTTGCCTATCTTTGGCACCGACCAGAACTCCTGATGAGGTTGCCTTTTGATGCCGTACCGATCACGCTGCACGCCGCGCGCGAAATCCACCGCGCGGCCCACTCGGAAAGCCGCTGCCAAGCTTGGTGGCGGTTTCCTCGCAGCCGTCACCGCACTTGTCACGGTCGGTGCGCTGGGCGCGGGGTCGGCCGCTGCGGCGGCACCGTCGTCAACACCGCAACCCGGTGTTTCCGTCACGCATCTCCCTGCGGAGGTGCATCCCCGAGGCGCAGCGCGTGTCACGGCAGCGGTGCTGCCGCTGGATGGCGCAAACCGGAAGGTCACCGTCTTCGGGGACGACCACGCCTACGACACCGCCAGCATCGTCAAGGTCGACATCCTGGCCGCAGTACTGCTGCAGGCGCAGGGCGCGGGGCGGACGGCCACCGCGCAGGAGCGCGCGTATGCGCAGCCGATGATCCAGCACAGCGACAATGCCGCGGCGAACACGCTGTGGCGGCAGATCGGACGGGCGCCGGGACTGGACTCGGCGAACAAGCGTCTGGGGCTGACCGGGACGAAGGGCGGTCCCGGCAACAAGTGGGGGCTCACCCGGACAACTGCGAGTGACCAGATACGACTCCTGGCGGCGGTGTTCGGCTCCGGCGGGACACCGGCTACGGCCTCCGGCGTCCTGGCGAAGGAATCCCGGGCGTACGTCCAGACCCTGATGAGCAGCGTCGAGCGCGGCCAGTCATGGGGCATCTCGGCGGCCGGCGGCTCGTCGTGGGCGGTGAAGAACGGCTGGCTGCAACGCGATGCGACCGGCCTCTGGGACATCAACAGCATCGGACTGTTCACGGTCAACGGACATCGCTGCCTCATGGCGGTCCTTTCGGACCGCAGTACGTCGATGAGCGAAGGTGTCAAACTGGTGGAAAGTGTGGCGCGCGCGACAGCTCGTTCGGCACTGGCGAACTGAGGGTTGCGGGGGTCCCGTGTCGCGAGCCGGGTGCTCGTCGCGGTGGTGGCGCGGCCGGGCCGGGCGGGCCCGCTCAGGCCAGGCGGGCGCGGACGCGGTCGGGGTAGCGGGCGGTGAAGATCGCGGGGGCGGCGAACCCGGCTATCTGGAGCGGGACCGAGGCCGCGTCGCCGAGATGGGCGGCGCTCGCGCCGGCCAGGAGCGCCGCGGTGACGGTGAAGGAAGCGGCCCACACCCGGGTGAGCACGACGTTGATCCGCAGGAAGACCGGGTTGTGCCACAGCTCGGCGGGGGTCTGGCGGCGGGCTATGCCCAGGGTGAAGGGGCGGCCGACGGCCAGTCCGGCCCAGGCGGTCGCGGCGAGCCAGCCCAGCGAGAGTGCGCCCGTGACGTGCCGCACCGGGCTGTCGGGGGCGGCGAAGGCGAAGGCGGTCAGCGCGGCGAACCAGAGGACCGTGCTGTGCTCCAGGATCAGCGAGTCGGCCGGGACTCCCGACCTGCGGTCCCGCACGACCAGCTGCAGCCCGAGCAGCAGGCCGGCCAGCGCGCCCCACTGCCAGCCGACCGACGAGACGGCGGCGAAGGCGATCCAGGGGATGAAGCCGCGCAGGTAGTTCATGGGAGTCCCTCCGTTGGTCCGGGTGCTGCCGCCCGGGTGTCGTTACGTTCCAACTCTGACATGTCTGAAGTGGAAGGTCAAGGATTGACCTGTCAAGAGTGGAAGGTACAATGGTGCGCATGAGTCTTCGCCACGCGGTTCTCGGGCTGCTCGCCGATCGCACGGCCAGCGGCTACGACCTGATGAAGCTGTTCGACACCTCACTCGCCAACGTCTGGCCCGCCACGCAGAGCCAGGTCTACGGGGAGCTGGGCAAGCTGGCCGGGTCCGGTCTGATCGAGGTGTCCGCCGAGGGCCCGCGCGGCCGCAAGGACTACGCGATCACCAAGCGCGGCCTCGACGAGCTGCGCAGCTGGCTGATCGACACCGAGCCGGATCGCACCCGCCGCAGCGAGACCCTGCTGAGGGTCTTCTTCCTCGGCGTCCTCACTCCGGTGGAGTCGGTCACCTACCTCAGTGTCGAGGCGGCCCGCGCGGCCGGCGAGCACGCCGAGCTGGAGCGGCTGGACGCCCAGGTGGACTGGGGGGACGACCATCTGTCGGTCTACGGGCGGCTCGCGCTGGAGTACGGGCTGCGGCTGACCGCCATGCAGGAGGAATGGGCGAGTTGGGCCAGGGACCAGGTCGGCGAGCTGACCTGAGGTCGCGGCGGCCGGCCGTGAAGGGTGGCAGCCGTCCGGGAACCGGGGCAGGGTGGTGTCCGTTGGAGCCATTGGGCAAAGGAATCGTCAAGTGGCGCGGCCCGCGCCGAATTGAGCAGGGAGATCCACCATGGGTGTCAGCCTCTCCAAGGGCGGCAATGTCTCACTGACGAAGGAGGCCCCCGGACTGACGGCGGTCACCGTCGGCCTGGGCTGGGACGTCCGCACGACCACCGGCACGGACTTCGACCTGGACGCGAGCGCGCTGCTGCTCGACGCCACGGGCAAGGTCGTCTCGGACAAGCACTTCGTCTTCTTCAACAACCTCAAGAGTCCTGACGGCTCCGTCGAGCACACCGGCGACAACCTCACCGGTGAGGGCGAGGGCGACGACGAGGCCATCAAGGTGAACCTGGCCGGAGTGCCCGCCGAGGTGGACAAGATCGTCTTTCCGGTCTCCATCTACGACGGCGAGACCCGCCAGCAGAGCTTCGGCCAGGTGCGCAACGCGTTCATCCGGGTGGTCAACCAGGCGGGCGGCACCGAGATCGCCCGCTACGACCTGACCGAGGACGCGTCGACGGAGACCGCCATGGTCTTCGGCGAGCTGTACCGCAACGGGGCGGAGTGGAAGTTCCGGGCCGTCGGCCAGGGCTACGCCTCCGGGCTGCGCGGCATCGCACAGGACTTCGGCGTCAACCTCTGACGTAGGAGTTTGCGTCCGTCAGTCCCCGTCCGCCACCGTGCACGCCGGCGGGCGGGGCTCACGGGTGGTCCGCGGCGTCCGCGTTGTAGCGGACCAGGTAGCGGGCGAAGCGCTCCAGGTCCTCAGGGTCCCAGGCGGCCAGCCGTGCCTGGATGGACTCCTGCCGGCGGGTCCTGGCTGCGGCCAGGATCTCGATCCCGCCCGGCGCCAGGTGCAGCACCTGCACCCGGTGGTCGGACTCGTCCACCCGCCGCTCGATGAAGCCGAGCTTCTCCAGCGAGGCCACCTGCCGGCTGACCGTGGACTTGTCCAGCAGGTAGTGCGCGGCCAGGTCGGTCGCCCGGCAGCCCTGCTGCTCCTCCAGGTGCGCGAGGATCGTGTAGGCCACCAGCGACAGTTCGGGGTGCATACGGGCGGCGGTGGCCCGGGCCCGGCGGGCGAACGCGGTCAGTTCCCGCTGGACGGTGTCCAGGGACGACTCCCGTGCGCTCATGGCTGCGACTCCTCACACCGGTTCTCGGTCGGGCGAGGCCCGGCCGGCACCTGCGGAACCTTGTGTTGTAGAGTGCAACGATATCAGCTGGGCAGCGGAAGTTCGAACCACACCACCTTGCCCACCGCCTTGCGGCTGGTCCCCCAGCGCCGCGACATGTGCGACACCAGCGCGAGACCGCGCCCGCGGGCGTCGTCGGCTTCCGCGCGCTGCAACTGCGGCAGGTTGTGGTTGTCGTCGCTGACCTCGACCAGCAGTTTGCCGACTCGCATCAGCCGTAGCTCCACCTCGTAGGAGGCGGCCCGGATCGCATTGGTGACCAGCTCGCTGACCAGCAGCTCCGTGGTGTCACTGAGCCGGTCCAGGCCCCAGGAGGCGAGCTGGCGCCGGGTCAGGTCGCGGGCCCGCGCCACCTCGCAGTCGTCCACCCGCAACCGCCACTGCGCCACGTCCTGCGGTGCGATGCCGTCGAAACGCGCGACCAGCAGGGCCACGTCGTCCCGCCGGTCCTCGGAGTGCACCCGGCTGAGGATCTGCGCGCACACGTCCTCGGGGGTCTGCTGAGGCTCGATCACGTGCGCGCACAAGGCGGCAAGTCCGGCGTCTATGCCCTGGCCGCGCACCTCCACCAGGCCGTCGGTGCACAGCACCAGCCAACTGCCGTCCGGAGCCGGTATCTCCACCGTCTCGAACGGCACTCCGCCGACGCCGATCGGCGCGCCGCCGGGAATCTGCAGCAGCTCGCCCCGCCCGTCGTGGCCGGCCAGGACCGGTGGGATATGGCCGGCGTTGGCGAGGGTCAGGGTGCGGTGGATCGGGTCGTAGACCGCGTAGACGCAGGTGGCGAGGTGGTCGGTGCCGAGCCGCTGGGCCAGGTTGTCCAGGTGGCGCAGCAGCTGGGCGGGAGGCAGGTCGAGCGCGGCCATCGTGATGACCGACGTGCGGAACTGGCCCATCACGGCCGCCGCCTGGAGCCCGTGCCCCATCACGTCGCCGACGATCAGCGCCACGCGGCCGCCGGGCAGCTGGATCGCGTCGAACCAGTCGCCGCCGACCTGCGCCTGCCGGTCCCCCGGCATGTAGTGGTGCGCGATCTGCACGCCCGGGGTGCGCGGCGGCCGGGTCGGCATCATCGAGCGCTGGAGCGTGGCGGCGGCGCGGGACTCCAGGCGGTGCAGCCGCGCGTTGTCCAGGTGGACCGCGCCGCGGGCGGCGACCTCGGCCGCCGTCGCGGCGTCGCGGGCGTCGAAGGGGCGGCGGCCCGGGCCGCGTACGAAGCAGACCCGGCCGAGCACCGTGCCGCGCGCGGTGAGCGGCGCCAGGATCAGCGAATGGCCGGCCAGCAGACCGCCGAGCGCGGGCACGCCCAGGTCGGTGGCGATGTCGGGGGCCAGCGCGGGGTCGACGACCGGCACCAGAACCGGGTCGCCGAGCCGCGGCATCGCGTCCTGCGCGGGCAGCGACAGCAGCTCGCCCTCGGGCAGCGCGATGTCCCAGCCCGTGCCCGTGCCCGACCCGGCCCCCGACAGGTCGGCGATCGCGATCCGGCGGACCAGCACCGTGTCGGCTACATGGTCGTCCTTGGGCGGCTCGGTGTCGGAGAAGAGCTGGTCCACCACGAGCACGCTGGCCACGTCCGCGAAGCGCGGCACCGTGACCGCGCACAGCTCGCGCGCGGTCGTGTGCAGGTCCAGGGTGGAGCCGACCACGGAGCCTGTCTCGCGCAGCAGCGAGAGCTGCTCGTCCAGCGCGCTGCCGGGCAGCGGGCTGCGCGCGTCGCGGCCGACGCCGGCGGGTGCGGGACGGCCGGCCCGTGCGCCGGTGTCCGGCCGGACCGGTGACGGCGGGGCGGCCGCGGGGTGCGGAGGGGTGTGCGTGGTGAAGGGGCTCGCGGGGCCGGCGGACGGAAAGGGAACGGCGGTCAGGGCGGACGCGCTTGAACGGTCGCCACTGTGGGTAGTCATTTCATTGCTGAGAGTAGTAGAGTCTGCGGTACGGTCGGCGGGGTCGGTATCGGAGCCGGGACGGTGGTCGGGGGATGCGGCGGGGCCTGGGCGGGGTCCCGGCAGCAGCTCACGGCGTGCGGAGCGGTCGGCGCGGGCGGCCGCGGCGACCTGGGCGTAGTCCTGCGGGGTGACGGGCAGCCGGACACTGCCCTCCACCTCCAGGGCGGGGTGGCCGAGCGGGGCGATCTGCCGCACGATGCGGTCCAGCCGGCCCGGGCTGACCCCGGGCAGGACGGTGCCGAGCCGTGCGGTCAGTGCATGGCCCTGCGCAGGGTCGGGGGCGGGGCACAGCACGGCGGCGATCGCGATGTCCTGGCGCCGGCTTCCCTCCGCGGTGTACGGCAGCAACCGGCCGCCCACCGCGATCCGCAGGCTGCCGGTGCGCAGCGGTCGGGCGTGCGCGGCGATGGCGAGCAGGCTGCGGCCGCCGGGCTCGGCGATCCGGTAGGTCCACCACAGCACGTCCTTGACCGTGCCGTCCCGGTCGGTGGCCGCGAGGGCGCCGGCCCAGGCGGAGGTGGTGAGGTCGTCGAGGACGTCGAGGGTGTCCTGGCGCGCGGTGCCCGAGGCGGTGGGCGTCGCGCCGGCGGCGGTACGGGCAGGAGTGAGCAGACCGGAGGCACGGTGGCCGAAGACATGCTCCCAGCGGTGGCCGAACAGCTCTTCCGCGCCGCGGTTCCAGTACGAGATCCGGCCGTCCGGGTCGACGCACAGCACCGCGAGGCGGAGCAGCGCGGTCATGCCGGTGCCGCCGGTGCCGCCGGCGGTGGCCGGGCTGCCGAACGGAACGGCCGCCGGGGCGGGGCCGCCGGCGCCGGGACGGGCGGCGTCGGGGGCGCAGGCGCGGGCCGTGCGGGCGTCGCCGGTGTCGGTACGGCCGGTGTCAGGACGGCCGTCGCCGGTTAACCGGGTGCGGTGCCGTGGGTCGGTCTCCGGGGTGGGCCGGGCCGCTCCGTGTGCCTGGTCTTCGCGCCGCTCTTCGGGGGTGGGACGGTCTGTGTGATCATCTGCGTCGGTGGCTGCGGGATGCCGGGTGATGTCGTTCAACGTCGTGCACCTGCGGTTCGCCGCTGAGTAGGGTCCTGGGTTCAAGGCAAGCACGAATGAGGCCGCGGGGCGACCGAATAGCCGGATTGACCCCCGCAGTGGGGTACATGACGGGATGTCCGCTGACGCGGGCTACGGGGATGGGGGGAGAGGGCCGGTGCACGCACGAGTGCCGCAGGTCGCGGGTTTCGCCCGCTGGCCGCACGAGGTGTCGGCGAAGCAGAGGGGCAAGGCGCTGCGCGAGGGGGTCCCGCGGGCGGTTTTCGGCCGCCCCGAGGTATGGACCTGGCAGGACAGGGGGCGCGGGGCCGCCGCGCCCGGCACCCTCGCGGTGGCAGCCGCGGTCGCCGCCGTGGAGGAGTCCAACGCGGGCCGCATAGCCGACCTGGTCCCCTTGCGGATCGGGCGGATGGCGGCGAGCCCCTTCGCCTTCCTGCGCGGCTCTGCGGGCCTGATGGCCGCCGACCTCGCCGACCGCCCGGTCACCGGCATAGCCGCGCAGATATGCGGTGACGCGCACGCCGCGAACTTCGGCCTCTACGGCGACGCCCGCGGCGGCCTGGTCATGGACATCAACGACTTCGACGAGACCGTACGCGGCCCCTGGGAGTGGGACCTGCTGCGGCTCGCCGCCTCGCTGGTGCTGGCCGGGCGGGAGGCGGGCGCGGCCGAGGACGTCTGCCGGGCCGCGGCGTACGACGCGGTGGGCGCCTACCGGCGGACCATGCGGCTGCTGGCGAAGCTCCCGGTGCACGAGGCGTGGAGCGCCATCGCCGACGAGCGGCTGGTCGCGCACGCCGACGCCCGCGACCTGGTCGGCACGCTGGACCAGGTCTCCGCGAAGGCCCGGCGCAACACGAGCGCGAGATTCGCGGCGCGCTCCACCGAGGCGATCGAGGGCGGCGCCCGGCGCTTCACCGACGCCCCGCCGGTGCTGCGGCGGATCCCGGACGCGGAGGCCGCGGCGGTCGCGGGCGCGCTCGACGGCTATCTCGCCACGGTCGGCGAGGACCGGCTCCCGCTGCTGGCGCGCTACGCGGTGCACGACGTCGCCTTCCGGGTGGTCGGCACCGGCAGCGTCGGCACCAGGTCCTATGTGGTGCTGCTGCTCGACCACCTGGGGGAGCCGCTGGTGCTCCAGGTCAAGGAGGCCCGCCCCTCCGCGCTGCTGCCGTACGCCGCCAAGGCCGGTTTCGCGGCGGAGCCGGTGCGGCACGAGGGGCGCAGGGTGGTGCTCGGCCAGAAGCAGATGCAGGTGGTCAGCGACATCCTGCTCGGCTGGACCGAGGTGGACGGCCTGCCGTATCAGGTGCGGCAGTTCAGGAACCGCAAGGGAAGCGTGGATCCGGCGACGCTGCCGCCGGAGCTGCTGGACGACTACGGCCGGATGACCGGCGCGCTGCTGGCCAGAGCGCACGCGCACAGCGCGGATCCGCGGCTGGTGGCGGGCTACTGCGGCAAGAACGACGAGCTGGACGAGGCCGTGGCGGCCTTCGCGGCGGCCTACGCCGACCGGACCGAGGCGGACCACGCCGATCTGCTGGCGGCGATACGGGCCGGGCGGCTGCCCGCGGACCTCGAAGGCCGGCCGGCGCCGGTCTGACGTCCTGCGCTGGTGCCCCCGGCGCCGGGTCGCCCGCAGGCCGGCGCTCCGCGCGATCACCCGGACAGGGCCTACGCTGTCCGGGTGACGAACACCTTCGGAACCGAGTCCGCCGCCGCGTCCGCTGCTGCCGCGCCGTCCGTGCCCGGTTCGCAGGAGCGGCTGGCCAAGGCGGTGCGGGCGGCCGAGCAGGCGCTGATCGAGTTCGAGATCGCCGTGGAGACCTTCCGGGTCGAGGTGGAGAATTTCTCCCGGTTGCACCACCAGCGGCTCGGCCCGATGTACGCGCGGCTGGACGAGCTGGACGCGCTGATCGCGGAGGCCGTCGCGGCCCACAGCGGCGACCGGGCGGACATCGAGCGGGCCTGGGAGGCCCGCGCTCTGGTCATGCCCATGCCGGGCATCGAGGAGCTGTTCGGCGGGCTGCTGGGCTCCGACGGCGTACGCCCGGTCGAGGACCCGAACCCGCCGCGCCGGGTGCGGCCCGGCAAGGAAGCCCAGCGGCTCTACCGCGAGCTGGTCCGCAAGGCGCACCCCGACCTCGCCCAGGAGGACGAGGAGAAGGAGCGGCGCAGCGCCTTCATCGCCCGGGTCAACGAGGCCTACGCCTACGCCGACGAGGACGCCCTGCACGCCCTGGCCGCCGAGTGGGAGGCCGGGCCTGTGCCGCTGGCCGACCTGCCCGGCGAGGCCGAGGTGCTCTACGCCCGGCTGGAGTGGCTGGCCGAGCGCAAGGAGAAGCTGTCGGCCATCGCCGCCGAGCTGGACGAGAGCGCGATCGGGCAGATGATGCGGCTCGCCCCCGACGACCCGGACGCGCTGCTCAACGAGATCGCCGAGCAGCTGCTCACCCAGGTCTCCCAGCGCGAGGCCAGGCTGGCGGAACTGGTCAGGGACGCCTCGGGCGGCTGAGGTAGTTTTGCCGGGTCGCATCCGAGTCGCCGGGGTGCCCCCGCACGCGGCGTGGAAACGTACTGTACCTACGCAGCAAGTGATCAGTGAGCGGTACCGCCGGAGCGCGGGCCGCACTTCCCGTGTCCCAGGAGGCCGCGTCCGATGTTCCGTTCCCAGCTGCCCTCGGTCGAGGCCACCGCCGTACCGGCCGACGCGGTCCTGCTCGACGTCCGGGAGAACGACGAGTGGGCGGCCGGACACGCGGAGGGCGCGCTGCACATCCCGATGGGCGAGGTCGTCGCGCGGATCGACGAGCTGCCGCAGAGCGGCACCGTGCATGTCGTCTGCCGGGTCGGCGGTCGGTCCGCGCAGGTCACGCAGTATCTGATCGGCCAGGGCAGGGACGCGGTCAACGTCAGCGGCGGCATGCTCGACTGGGAGGCCGCGGGCCGCCCGGTCGTCACCGGCGACGGAACCGACGGCTTCGTCCTCTGACCCCGCCGGCGGGTCCGCCGCCGCACCGCCCGTCCCGCTCTCTCCCCGCCGTCACTCCGGACGCCCCAGGCCGTTCCGTCACCTGTGGATAACTCGGTATGGTCACCGCCGGACCCCCGGGTGGGTAGCGTGCTGCCCGGCATGCACGCCCGTGCGGAGAGCGGAGAGACGATGCAGTCAGAGCAGGGGGACAAGCCCCAGGCGGCGACCTTGTCACTGCCCGCCCGAATAACGGTGGCCGTGACCGTGGGCGTGGTCGCCGTGGGAGCGCTCTTCCACCTCGGCATGGTCTTCCTGCACGTCGCGCCCTCCAACACGCTCAGCAAGCAGCACGCGACGGCGGTCAGCGACTACGTCTACCCCGAGTTCGAGCAGAACTGGAAGCTCTTCGCGCCCGATCCGCTCCAGCAGAACATCCACGTGCAGGCCCGCGCGGAGGTACGCAAGGCGGGCGGCGGCACGGAGACCACCGGCTGGGTGGACCTCACGGCGACGGACGTCGCCGACATGCGGCACAACCCGGTGCCCAGCCACTCGCAGCAGAACGAACTGCGCCGCGCCTGGGGCTACTACAGCGACACGCACAACGACCAGAACCAGTCGACCGGGAGCGGCGGCAGCGACCTGAGCAGCAGTTACCTGCAGAACATCGTCGCGGGGCGCCTCGGTCCCCGGCTCAACGGCGGCACGGTCGTCCGCATCCAGGCCAGGGCCGCGACCACCTCGGTCGCCAGGCCGACGTGGAGCGGCGAGTCGGTCGACACCACCACCCAATACCGCGAGCTGCCCTGGTGGACCGTCACCACCGCGCCGGCAGGGCAGGAGAACGCCTCGTGAGCGACCCCGGCATCCCGGCCCCGCCCGCCCCCGCCGCCCCTGACCCGGCCGCCGGCACCGCTGAGCCGGTCGCCGCCGCCCCGGGCGCCGGCAGCCATGCCCTGGTGGACCCCGCTCCGGCCCCCTCGCCCTTCGCCGGGCTAGGCCGCGGTATCGACCGCGGTATCGCCGCCGGTCTCTCCAGGATCACCGGCGGCGCCCTGGCGCCCTACCAGAGCGCGATCGTACGGATCGGCTTCTCGCTGACCTGGCTGCTGTTCCTGCTGCGGGAGTGGCCGCACCGCTCCGAGCTCTACGGCCCCGACAGCCCGTGGAGCTTCGACCTGGCCAAACGGCTGGTCGCCGGAAACCACGCCTTCACCGCGGTGCTGTGGAGCGACAGCCGCGGCTGGTTCGAGCTGGTCTACGCGGTGGCCGTGATCAGCAGCGCCATGCTGCTGATCGGCTGGCGCACCAGGACCGCGTCGGTGCTCTTCATGCTCGGGGTGCTGTCACTGCAGAACCGCAGCGTCTTCATGGGAGACGGCGGCGACAACGTCATCCACCTGATGGCCATCTACCTCGTCTTCACCCGCTGCGGCCAGGTCTGGTCGCTGGACCGGCGGATCGCCGACCGGGCCGCGGCCAAGGCGGAGGCCCGGGCGTCGGATGCGGCCGTCGCGCGGTCCGGAGGCGCCCCGCGCCTGCCGGGGAGCGCGGGGACCGACCCGGTGGGGATCGCGCTGTGGCTGCTGCTGGGTGCCGCACTGGTGGCGGCCACCGCGGCGGGCAAGCTCAGCACCGAGTGGGCGGTGGCGCTGTGGGCGGGACTGCTGCTCCAGGCACTGTGGTGGGCGGTACGCCGCTACGCGCCCGGTGAGCCGCGCACGGTGCTGGACATCATGGCCGACGTCATCCACAACGGGGCCATGCTGGTGATCGTCGTGGAGGTCTGCCTGATCTACTCCACGGCCGGCTGGTACAAGATCCAGGGCAGCCGGTGGGAGGACGGCACCGCGCTCTACTATCCGCTGCACCTGGACGACTTCACCCCGTGGCCGAGCCTGTCGCACGCACTGGCGGGCAATTCGCTGATGGTCATGCTGATCACCTACGGCACGGTCATGGTGCAGGTCGCCTTCCCCTTCACCCTCTTCAACCGCCGGGTGAAGAACGTGCTGCTGGTGGCGATGATGCTGGAGCACGCGTCGATCGCCATCGTGCTCGGGCTGCCCTTCTTCTCGCTGGCCATGATCGCCGCCGACGCCGTCTTCCTGCCCACCGGTTTCCTGCGCTGGCTGGGCGAGCAGGTCGCCCGGCCGCTGCGCCGGTCCTCGGCGCCGCCCGCGGCCGCCGCGGTCCCCGGGCAGCGCTCGGCGGACGATGACGCCGGGCAGCCCGCGGCGGGGCCGTCGCCCACCGAGGCCGTCACCTGACGCGCGAGCCCGCCCGGCCCGCTGACGCACCTGATCCGCTGATCCACCTGCCCGCCGGCCCGTTCCCGGCCGGTGACCTGGGCGGGCGGGGCCAGGTCTCGCCTTAGGCTGGCGGCATGAGCGATGAGCAGGCCGCACTCCGGCTGCCCGGGGTGCGGTCCGCCGTGCTGCGCTGGCATGAGCACGCCGCCACGGCGGACACGGTCGTGCTCGACGGCTTCCACGCCCTCAAGCACGCGCTGCGCTTCGGCGCCGACGTCCATGTCGCGGTCAGTAGCGACAAGGACGCCGTGCTGCGGCTCGCCGCCGACCTGGCGCCCGACCTGGCCGCGGACCTCGCCGAGCGTGTCACCGAGGTCCCGGCCGCCGCGCTGCGTGAGCTGGTGACCCGCGTCCATCCCACGGCCGTGGCGGCGCTCGCCGCCCGCCCGGGCGGGGACGGGCGCACGGCGGCGCTGGCGGCGCTGCCCCGGCAGGCCCCGGTCGTGGTCCTCGACCGCCCGCGCAACCTCGGCAACGTCGGTGCCGTGATCCGGCTCGCCGCCGGTTTCGGTGTCACCGGCGTCGTCACCACCGGCGACCTGGACCCCTGGCATCCCAACGCCGTACGGGCCGGCGCCGGGCTGCACTACGCGACGGCCGTGGACCGCACCGACCCGGACGGGCTGCCGCCGGGGCCACTGCACGTCCTCGACCCCGAGGGCGCGGACATCCGCGGCACCGCGCTGCCGGACGACGCGCTGATCGTCTTCGGCTCGGAGCGGCACGGCGTGTCCGACGAGCTGCGCGCCCGGGCCACGGCACTGGTCTCGCTGCCGATGCGGCCGCAGGTGTCCAGCTACAACCTGGCCACCAGCGTCGGGATGACGCTCTACCACTGGTCGGCGACGTCCGGTTCCCCGCTGGTCCCCGGACGCCCCTGACCCCGTGCCGGTCCGGGGTACGTCCGGTCAGGCCGGCCTGCGCACCTCCACCGTCCGGAACCGGCTCGCGACGAAGGCCCCGTCGCACAGCGCCGCATTGGCGGCGGGATTGCCGCCGGAGCCGTGGAAGTCGGAGAAGGCGGCGGTCTGGTTCACATACACCCCGCCGGTCAGGTTGAGCGACAGCTGAGCGCACTCCTCCTGGCAGACCTCTTCCAGCTGCCGCTCCACCTCGGGCGAGGTCGTGTAGCCGCCCACCGTCATGGCGCCGTGGTCGCGGATCGTGCGGCGCAGCAGCCGGAGCGCCGCGTCGGTGGAGTCCACGGCGACGGCGAAGGCGACAGGGCCGAAGCACTCGGCCATGAACGCCGCCTCCGCGTCCGGCTTGGCGGTGTCCAGCCTGACCAGCACCGGGGTGCGGACGACCGCGTCGGGGAAGTCGGGGTGGGCCACCGCGCGCGAGGCCAGCGCGACCTCGCCCATACCGGGGGCGGCGTCCAGCCGGGCCTTGACGTCCGGATTGACCAGCGCGCCGAGCAGCGCGTTGGCCCGGGCGTCGTCGCCGAGCAGCTGTTCCACCGCGGCGGCGAGGTCGGCGACCACCTCGTCGTACGCCCGCGGTCCCGCCTCCGTGCCGATGCCGTCCCGGGGGATCAGCAGATTCTGCGGGGTGGTGCACATCTGCCCGCTGTAGAGCGACAGGGAGAAGGCCAGGTTGGAGAGCATGCCGCGGTAGTCGTCGGTGGAGTCCACCACTACCGTGTTGACCCCGGCCTTCTCGGTGAAGACCTGTGCCTGGCGGGCGTTGGCCTCCAGCCAGTCGCCGAAAGCCGTCGACCCGGTGTAGTCGATGACGCGGACCTCGGGGCGCAGGGCCAGCGTCCTGGCGAGTCCCTCGCCAGGACGGTCGACGGCCAGGCACACCAGGTCGGGGGAGAAGCCCGCGTCCGCCAGCACGTCACGGGCGACGGCGACGGTCATCGCGAGCGGCAGCACGGCCCGCGGATGCGGCTTGACCAGCACCGCATTGCCGGTGGCCAGCGAGGCGAACAGGCCCGGGTAGCCATTCCAGGTCGGGAAGGTGTTGCAGCCGATCACCAGGCCGATGCCGCGTGGCACCGCGGTGAAGGACTTGCGCAGGGCGATCGGGTCCCGCTTGCCCTGCGGCTTCACCCATTCGGCGCTCTCCGGGGTGCGCACCTGCTCGGCATACGCATACGCCACCGCTTCGAGGCCGCGGTCCTGGGCGTGCAGGCCGCCGGCCTGGAAGGCCATCGTGAAGGCCTGGCCCGAGGTGTGCATCACCGCATGGGCGAACTCGTGCGTCCGCGCGTTGATCCGGGCCAAAACCTCCAGGCAAACCATCGCCCGGGCCTCGGGTCCCGCGTCCCGCCAGGCGGGCATCGCGGCGCGCATCGCGGGCAGCAGCACGTCGGGATCCGGGTGCGGATACGTCACACCCAGCTCGATCCCGTACGGCGAGCGCTCGCCGCCGGTCCACTCGTCCGTCCCCGGCTGCGCCGACGCGAAGGGGAAGGGCTTCCCGAGCAGCGCTTCGAACGCGGCCTTGCCCTCGCCGGCGTCCGGATACGCCTTCGGCTGCTCGGGGTGGGGCGACCAGTAGGCGCGGGTCCTTATGGTCTCCAGCGCCTTGTCGAGGGTCTCGCGATGGCGCTCGGCCAGGGACAGGGGGGAGAGATCGGCGGACAATGGGACCAACTCCTCGTCGAGCTGGGCTGGGTGAGGGGAACACCGCTAGATTAACCGAATGTTCGGTCGGGACAAGGGCGGGAAACCCCGACCTGTGGATAACTCTGCCGGAGCCGGGAGAGCCCGGCGGGCACGGGCGGGAACCGGCACCGGCAGGAACCGTTCGGCATCGGCAAGGAGTCGTGGACAGCGTGACCGCACTTGACCGCACCAGCACCGTGGCCGTCGTAGGCGTCGGGACCATGGGCCAGGGGATCGCCCAGGTGGCGCTGCTCGCCGGCCACCGGGTGCTGCTGCACGACGCCGCCCCCGGCCGGGCGCGGGTCGCGGCCGACGCCGTGGCGGGCCGCCTCGACCGGCTGGTCGCCAAGGGCAGGCTCGGCGCGACCGACCTTAAGGACGCGCTGGCCCGGCTCGTACCCGCCGAGAGCGCCGCGGACCTGGCGGGGGCGTCGCTCGTCGTGGAGGCCGTGGTCGAGGACCTGGCCGCCAAGCAGTCGCTCTTCGCCGAACTGGAGGCCGTCGTCGGCGACGGCTGCCTGCTGGCGACCAACACCTCCTCGTTGCCGGTGACCGCCGTCGCGGGCGCGCTGCGGCTGCCGGGCCGCCTGGTCGGGCTGCACTTCTTCAACCCCGCCCCGCTGCTGCCGCTGGTCGAGGTGGTCGCCGGGGCCGCCACTGACGCCGCGGCCGTCACCACCGCCTGCGACACGGCGGCCGCCTGGGGCAAGACGCCGGTGCGCTGCACCGACACCCCGGGCTTCGTCGTCAACCGCGTCGCCCGCCCCTTCTACGCCGAGGCGCTGCGGGTGTACGAGGAGCGCGCCGCCGACCCCGCGACGATCGACGCGGTGCTGCGCGAGTGCGGCGGCTTCGCCATGGGGCCTTTCGAACTGATGGACCTGATCGGCCAGGACGTCAACGAGGCCGTCACCCGGTCGGTCTGGGAGGCCTTCTTCCACGACCCGAAATTCACCCCGTCGCTGGCCCAGCGCCGGCTGGTCGAGTCCGGGCGGCTCGGCCGCAAGACCGGGCGCGGGTGGTTCGCCTACGGCGGGGACACCGGCGGCTCCCGCGGCGCAGGGGAGGCCGGCGTACGGAGGCCGGAATTCCAGCCGCAGACTGCCGAGCCGGCCGTCTGCCCGTCGTACGTCGTGCTGCGCGGTGACCTCGGCCCCGCGCGGGCGGTCGCCGGGCTGGTCGCGGAGTCGGGGATCGAGGTGCGCGAGGAGCCGGCGGACGGGCCGGGCGCGATCGTGCTGCCCGGCGGTGCGCCGCTGCGGCTGGCGGACGGCCATCCCATGCCGGCGCCGGGGGTCCGCTTCGACCTGGCGCTGGACTACCGCACCGCGACCCGGATCGCTGTCGCACCTTGTGACGGGGCGCATGCCGAGGCGGTGGACCAGGCGGTGGGCCTCTTCCAGGCGCTGGGCAAGGACGTCAGCGTCGTCGGGGATGTGCCGGGCCTGATCGTGGCGCGGACGGTCGCCATGCTGGCCGACCTGGCGACCGACGCCGTCGCCCGGCAGGTCGCCTCCGCCCGGGACATCGACACCGCGATGCGGCTGGGCGTCAACTATCCGCTGGGTCCGCTGGAGTGGTGCGAGCTGATCTCCGCCGGCTATGTGCGCGATCTGCTGGACGCGCTGCACCGCGCCTCCCCCACCGGCCGCTACGCCCCCTGCCGGGAGCTGAGGCGGCGTGCGGACGCGGCCGAAGGTGTGTTCTCCTCATGACCATGCCCAAGCGCGACACCTATACGCCGGACTCGCTGCTCGCCGTGGCCGTGGAGGTCTTCAACGAACGCGGCTACGACGGCACGTCCATGGAGGACCTCTCGCGCGCGGCGGGAATCTCGAAATCCTCGATCTATCACCACGTGCGGGGCAAGGAGGAGCTGCTCAACCGGGCGGTCGGCCGCGCCCTCGACGGTCTGTTCGGCATCCTCGACCAGCCGGAGGCCGAGGACGGCCCGGCGGTGCGGCGGCTGGAATTCGTCATCCGGCGGACGGCCGTCGTCCTCATGGACGAGCTCCCCTACGTCACGCTGCTGCTGCGGGTGCGGGGGAACACCACGACCGAGCGGTGGGCGATGGAGCGCAGGCGGGAGTTCGACCAGCGGGTCGCCGAGCTGCTCAAGGAGGCCGTGGCGGAGGGCGACCTGCGGGTGGACGTCGAGGTCAGGCTGGCCACCAGGCTGCTCTTCGGGATGATCAACTCGATAGCCGAATGGTACCGCCCCGCCGCGAAGGGAGCGCTCGACCGGGAGCAGGTCGCCGACGCCGTGGTGCGGCTGGCCTTCCACGGGCTGCGCAGCTAGACCGGGTCCGCGGCAGTAGGACATCGACTTCGGGTAGGACAACAACTTCGGTCAGGTCAACGGCTCCGGCCGCCTGTCACCCGAACGGGTCAAGGGCCGCCAGGGGCGACGTTCCTGAGGAGATCACGGCAGCCGGCGCCGTCGCCGTTTCAGTCCCCGACCACCAGGTCGGTCTCCTCGAAGACCAGCAGGGTGCGGCTGCTCAGCACCTCCTCGATGGACTGCAGCCGGGTCAGGACCAGCTCCCGCAGGCTGCGGTTGTCGACGGTGTGCACCAGGAGCAGCACGTCGAAGTCACCGCTCACCAGTGCGATGTGGGCGACACCCGGAAGGGTGACGAGCTTTTCCCGCACAGTCCGCCAGGAGTTCTGGACGATCTTGAGGGTGATGTACGCGGACGCGCCGTGGCCCGCGCGCTCGTGGTCGACCCGGGCGGTGAAACCGCGGATGACCCCGTCCTCGATGAGCCGGTTGATCCGGGCGTAGGCGTTCGCCCTGGACACGTGCACCCGCTCGGCCACCGAGCGTATCGAGGCCCGCCCGTCCTCCTGCAGCAGCCGCAGGATCGTGCGGTCTATCGGGTCCAGAGGTCGGACCGTCGGCTCCTCGTCGGCCATCTGTTCTCTCGCCATCCCCCGCAAGCTCCCTACCATGGACGTACTGGCTCCATCTCAGGCTGTGCAGAACCGTTTGTCCACAGGCGAAACCACCCCGTAGCCAAAATGCCTCCGGCGACCGAACAATCGGTAGGGAGAGCGGAACCCGCTCGCGCTACCGATTGCTTTCGGTCACCGACCACAAGGAGGTGCTCGCGATGACCGTGCTGGACACCCCTGCCTGGCGGCCTCGCGCCGACGCCGCGCCGCTGCTGCCCGACCCGGAGCCGTACCGGCTGCTCGGCACCCCCGCCGCCGCGGACCTGGATCCTGCGCTGCTCAGCAGGCTGTACGGCCAGCTCGTCCGCGGCCGCCGCTACAACCGGCAGGCCACCGCCCTGACCAGACAGGGCCGCCTTGCCGTCTACCCGTCCAGCACCGGCCAGGAGGCCTGCGAGATCGCCGCCGCGCTCGCGCTGCGGCCCCACGACTGGCTCTTCCCCAGCTACCGCGACACCCTCGCCGTCATCGCCCGCGGGGTCGACCCCGTCGAGGCGCTGACGCTGCTGCGCGGCGACTGGCACACCGGCTACGACCCCCGCGAGCACCGGGTCGCACCGCTGAGCACCCCGCTCGCCACCCAGCTGCCGCACGCCGTCGGCCTCGCGCACGCGGCCCGGCTCAGCGGCGATCCGGTGGCCGCGCTGGCCCTGGTCGGCGACGGCGGGACCAGCGAGGGCGACTTCCACGAGGCGCTGAATTTCGCGGCCGTCTGGCGGGCCCCGGTGGTCTTCCTGGTGCAGAACAACGGCTTCGCCATCTCCGTGCCCCTCGACAAGCAGACCGCCGCCCCCACCCTCGCCCACAAGGCGGTCGGCTACGGCATGCCGGGCCGGTTGGTGGACGGCAACGACGTGGCGGCCGTCCACCAGGTGCTCACCGAGGCCCTGGAGCGGGCGCGGGAAGGCGGCGGCCCCACCCTGGTCGAGGCGGTCACCTACCGGATCGACGCGCACACCAACGCCGACGACGCCACCCGCTACCGCGAGGAGTCCGAGGTCGCCGCCTGGCGGGCGCACGACCCCGTGGAGCTGCTGGAAAGGGAGCTGACAGGCCGCGGGCTGCTCGACGACGCCGGCCGGCAGCGTGCGATGGACGAGGCCGAGGCGATGGCCGCCGACCTGCGCGAGCGGATGCACGAGGACCCGCCGCTCGACCCGATGGAGCTGTTCGCGCACGTCTATGCCGAGCCGACACCGCAGCTGCGCGAGCAGGCCGCGCAATTGCGGGCGGAACTGGCAGCGGAGCGGCAGTCATGACCACTGCCACCACCGCGGCGGACCGGACCGCCGCCCCCGCCCGCGGACCCGCCACCATGGCGCAGGCGCTGAACCGGGCGCTGCGCGACTCCCTCGCCGCCGACCCGGCGGTGCACGTCATGGGCGAGGACGTCGGCACCCTCGGCGGGGTCTTCCGCATCACCGACGGGCTCACCGCGGAATTCGGCGAGGACCGCTGCACCGACACCCCGCTGGCCGAGGCGGGCATCCTCGGCGCCGCCGTCGGCATGGCGATGTACGGGCTGCGGCCGGTCGTGGAGATGCAGTTCGACGCCTTCGCCTACCCGGCGTTCGAGCAGCTGGTCAGCCATGTCGCGCGGATGCGGAACCGCACGCGGGGGGCGCTGCCGCTGCCCATCACCGTGCGGATCCCCTACGGCGGCGGCATCGGCGGCGTGGAGCACCACAGCGACTCCTCCGAGGCGTACTACCTGCACACCCCCGGCCTGCACGTGGTCACCCCGGCGACCGTCGAGGACGCCTACGGGCTGCTGCGGGCGGCCATCGCCTCCGACGACCCGGTGATCTTCCTCGAACCGAAGCGGCTGTACTGGTCGAAGGCCGACTGGTCGCCGCAGGAGCCGTCCGACGTCGCGCCGATCGGGCGGGCCGTGGTGCGCCGGCCGGGGCGTACGGCGACGCTGATCACGTACGGCCCCTCGCTGCCGGTGTGCCTGGAGGCGGCGGAGGCGGCCCAGGAGGAGGGCTGGGACCTCGGCGTGGTCGACCTGCGCAGCCTGGTGCCCTTCGACGAGGAGACGGTCGCCGCGGCCGTCCGCGGCACCGGCCGGGCGGTGGTCGTCCACGAGTCGTCGAGCTTCGGCGGCGCCGGCGCGGAGATCGCGGCGCGTGTCACCGAGCGCTGCTTCCACCACCTGGAGGCGCCCGTGCTGCGCGTCGCCGGCTTTGACATCCCCTATCCACCACCGATGCTCGAACGGCACCATCTGCCGGGCGTGGACCGCATCCTCGACGCCGTCGGCCGACTGCAGTGGGAGGAGGGCTGATGGCCGTCGTGCGCGAATTCACCCTTCCCGACCTCGGGGAGGGGCTCACCGGGGCGGAGATCGTCCGCTGGCTGGTGCAGGTCGGCGAGGTCGTCGCCGTCGACCAGCCGGTGGTCGAGATGGAGACCGCCAAGGCGGTCGTCGAGGTGCCCTGCCCCTATGGCGGGGTGGTGACCGCCCGCTTCGGCGAGGAGGGCGACTCCCTGGAGGTGGGACGCCCGCTGGTCACCGTCGCCGTGGGGTCCGACTCCGGTGCCGCACGCCCGTCGGGCGGGGACGGTGACAGTGGCGGTGACGGGCAGGGCTCGGGCAACGTGCTGGTCGGATACGGCACCGGCGCCGCGTCCGCGCGGCGGCGGCAGCGCGTACGGGCGGTCGGCGCGGCGGGCATTGGCTCGGTCGCGGCCGCTGAGGGGGCGCCTTCCGCCGTCCCGGACGCGGGGCGCGGCGGGACGGCGGCGGCCGCACCGCACGGCTCAGCCCCGGTGGACGGCGACAGCGGCCCGCTGGCCGTCATCTCCCCGCTGGTCAGGCGGATCGCCCGCGAGCACGGCCTGGACCTGCGGCGGCTGGCAGGCAGCGGCCCCGAGGGGCTGATCCTGCGCTCCGACGTCGAGCGCGCGATCGCGGCACCGGCCCCGTCCCTGTCGGGAGCGGCGGACGGCGCCGAACGGGTGCCGCTGCGCGGGATACGCCGGGCGGTGGCCGAGAAGCTGACCCGCAGCCGCCGCGAGATCCCCGACGCCACCTGCTGGGTGGACGCCGACGCCACGGAGCTGCTCGCCGCCCGGGCGGCGATGAACGCCTCGGGGGAGCGGCGGATCTCCGTCCTGGCGCTGCTGGCCCGGGTGGTGACGGCCGCTCTGGCGCGCTACCCGGACCTCAACTCCACGGTGGACACCGAGCGCTCCGAGATCGTACGGCTGCCCGGGGTGCACCTCGGCTTCGCGGCGCAGACCGACCGCGGCCTCGTGGTGCCCGTGCTGCGGGACGCGCACACCATGACCACCACGGCGCTCGCCGCCGAGATGGCCAGGCTCACCGAGGCGGCGCGGACCGGCTCGCTGACCCCGGCGGAGCTGACCGGCGGGACGTTCACGCTCAACAACTACGGGGTCTTCGGTGTCGACGGCTCCACGCCGATCATCAACCACCCCGAGGCCGCGATGCTGGGCGTCGGCCGGATAGCGGCCAAGCCGTGGGTGCACGAGGGCGAGTTGGCGGTGCGGCAGGTGGTGCAGCTGTCCTTCACCTTCGACCACCGGGTGTGCGACGGCGGGACGGCGGGCGGATTCCTGCGGCTGGTGGCGGACTGCGTGGAGCAGCCCGCGGTGCTGCTCGCCGCGGTGTGACGCGGACCCCGGTCGGGGCCTGCCCCGGGCGGGGAGGCCCGGCCGGGGGATACTCGCGCGCATGACGACGAGCTACGACGCGGTGGTGCTCGCGGGCGGCGCCGCCAGCAGGCTGGGCGGCGCCGACAAGCCCGCGCTCGCCGTCGGCGGCCGGATGCTGCTCGACCGGGTGCTCGCCGCGTGCGCGGTCGCCGACCGCACCGTCGTGGTGGGGCCGCGCAGGCCGACCGCCCTTCCGGTGCGGTGGACCAGGGAGCAGCCCGCGGGCGGCGGACCGCTCCCCGCGCTCGCCGCGGGGTTGGCAGCACTCACCGGTGCGGACCGTCCGGCGGCGGTCGTCGTACTGGCCGCGGACCTGCCCTTCCTGGCGGCGCGGACCGTGACGGCACTCGTCGAAGAGCTGGCCGGCCCCGGGTCCGGAGCCGGGGCGTACGAAGGCGTCGTGCTCACCGACCCCGGCGGACGCGACCAACCGCTGGCGGCGGCGTATCTGGCGGAGCCGCTGCGCCGCGAGATCGCCCTGCTCGGCGCCGAGCACGGCACCTTGAACGGCCTGCCCCTGCGCCTGCTGACCGGCGAACTGGCGCTGCGCCGGATCGCCGACCCGACCGGCGAGGCCAGCTTCGACTGCGACACCTGGGACGACGTGGCCGCCGCGCGGGCGCGGCTGGGCGATTCCCCCGACCGCTGAGGGCGGGGTACCCGGGCTTCCGCGCGCCCGCCGCACCGCCGGATGGGAGTCCGAGGGGTGAGCCTGGGTGGCTTGCGGGGCCGGATCGGGGACCATGGGCGTGTGGTGGACGAATGGATCGCAGCAGCCAAGGCCGAACTGGGCATCGACCTCGACGTGGACACCGGGGTCCTGCTCGACCTGGCACGGGACGCGGCGCACGGCGTAGCGCGGCCGGCCGCCCCGCTGACCACTTTTCTGGTGGGATACGCGGCGGCGCAGGCGGGCGGCGGACCCGAGGCCGTACGGGAGGCGGCCCGGAAAGCCGCCGACCTGGCATTGCGCTGGACCGAGGAGTCCGGCGGATGACCGGCCCCCGGGACGACGGCGGACGGGACAACTGGCCGAGGACGAACGGCGCACGGGACCACGGGCCGACGACGAACGGCGCACGGGAGCGCGGCCGTCCGGGCGCCGACTCGGCGGACCGGGCGCTCGACGACGCCCTCGCACTGGCCAACGGCCCCCGCCCGGCAAGTCCGGCCGCCCGCCCGCCGAGCACCGACCCGCTGGTCGTCGCGCTCGGGCACGAGCCCGGCCACCGGTCACCGGCCACACCCGCGCCCCGGCACCAGGCGGCCGCTGTTTCCTGGCCCGAAGCGCGGCGGATCGCCCGCCGGGCCGGCGGGCGGCTCGACGCGCGGGCGCTGCCGCTGGGCGAGGACCTGCTCGGCATGGCGCTGGCGCGGGACCTGCTGGCGCTGACGGACCTGCCACCGTTCGATTCCTCGGCCATGGACGGCTGGGCGGTCGCGGGCACGGGCCCGTGGCGGCTGAAGGGCCAGGTGCTCGCCGGGCAGCAGCGGTCGGCGGACGCCCTGCTCAGCGGCCACGCCGTTCGTATCGCCACCGGGGCGGTACTGCCGCCGGGCACCACGGCGGTGCTGCGCAGCGAGTACGGCAGCATCCGGCGCGGGACCGACGGCGAGTGGCTGCACGTCCCGGCGCCGCATCCCGCGCCCCGCCCCGGCCAGGAGATACGGCGCAGGGGCCAGGAGTGCCGCGGCGGAGACGACCTGCTGCCCGCGGGCACCGTGGTGACGCCCGCGGTGCTGGGTCTGGCCGCCGCCGCGGGCCATGACGAACTGGTCGTCACCATGCGTCCCCGGGTGGAGATCCTGGTGCTCGGCGACGAGCTGCTCGACCACGGGCCGCCGCGGGCCGGCCGGGTGCGCGACGCGCTCGGCCCGATGCTGCCGCCCTGGCTGCGCGGGCTCGGCGCGGACGTCACCTCGGTGCGCCGGCTGGTGGACGACGCCGACGTGCTGCGTGCCGCCGTGGCCGCGAGCACCGCCGACCTGGTGGTGACCACCGGCGGCACGGCGGGCGGTCCGGTGGACCATGTGCACCCGGTCCTGGCCGCCTTGGGCGCGAGACTGCTGGTCGACGGGGTGGCGGTACGGCCGGGGCACCCGATGCTGCTGGCGGAACTGCCCGCCGGCGCCCTGCTGGCCGGGCTGCCGGGCAATCCGCTCGCGGCCGTCGCCGGGGTGCTCACGCTGGTGGCCCCCGTGCTGCGCACACTCGCCGGCCGCCCGGTGCCCGCGCCGTATGCGGCGCCGCTGACCGCGGACGTCACCGGGCACCCGGTGGACACCCGGCTGGTGCCGGTGGTCTTCGACGACGAGTCGGCGGCGCGGCCGCTGCACTTCACCGGGCCGGCGATGCTGCGCGGCCTGGCCGCCGCCGACGGCATGGCGGTGATCCCGCCGGGCGGCGCCAGGGCCGGTCAGGAGACGGCCGTGCTCGACACCGGGGCGCTCGCGCCGGCCTGGGGGAGCGGGATGTGACACCGCGGGGCGGCGGCGGGCCACCCGGTCCCCTCGCCCCGGACACCGGCGCCGCCGACGGCCCGGTGTCCCTCCCGTACCCGCAACTGCCGTGCCGCCGGGCCGACCTGGCGGCCGATCGGGAGTCGACGCTCCGTCATGCCGGCTCATGCCAGGGATACTTGCAGGTCGCATGATCGATCAGTGGTGATATGATCACGCCGCTTGTCGGCGCCAGCCAAAGCGAGTAAGACGGACGGCAATCCGTTGAGAGCGTTAACCACTCCAAGGAGCATTATGCCGCAGTCGGGCATATGGAGCCGTTTCGATTCATCGACGCTTCGGTGCCGCTGTCGACAGGCCGAGTGCGATGCTCCCAGACCCCGTGGGCGCTGTACGGGCGCCGTCGCTTCTCGGGACATTCCGGACGCAAAAGCACAGTACCCCCTTTCAGTCCTTGGCGGTCGTCTAGTCGTTTAAAGAGAGTCTCATGACGCATTACATACAGGATCCAGCGCTCTGGGCTCTGATCGCTGGCACGCCGCTCGCCGCCACTGTCATAGTGCGCGAGCGCAGAGCGCGAACCAAGACACGCCGGGAGAAGGCGGTCGTCGAGAGCCGTTACGCGGAACTCGAAGGCAGTTACGCCGCTTCCGTGCACGAGGCCCGGATCCGTGCGGAGGACGCCACCAAGAGTGCGCTGAAATCCGCGATGCGAACGCTCCAGGGTCTCGCGAATGAACAGCAGCTGGCCATCTCCAAGGCGCAGGGGAAGTACGGTGAGCACTACGTGCTCCAGGACCTCCTGGAGATCGACCACATGAACTCGCAGTTCGGCAGGCGTGCCCAGGCCATCGCCGTGCTCTGCGACGGGTGGCTGGGCAGGCAGCGGGCCGACGCCTCGGTCTACGACGTGGTGCGCAGCGCGAAGGGCAGAATCCGGCACTACACCCGGGTCGAAATCCGTTCCCAGAGCAATTTCGCCATGACCGGCCGGGCTGTCGAACCGGTCGCACTGGCGCTTGCCGAGCTGCTTGACAATGCGACCAGCTATTCCGCTCCCGACTCCCCTATCGACATCACCACCCGCACAGTGCCCAAGGGTGTCTGCATCATTATCGATGATGCCGGTGTCGGTATGAACGAGGAGGAGAAGAAGCGGGCCGATCACCTGCTGTCGCCGCAGGGCCCCACCGACATCACCGCACTCGGAAACCCGCCGCAGTTCGGTTTCGCGGTCATCGGCGTGCTCGCCGCCCGATACGGATTCAGCGTTTCCGTCGATTCTTCGTCTCCGTACGGTGGTGTACGCGCGGTGGTGCTGATTCCCGAGGAGCTTCTGACCAGCATGCCAGAGCCGGAAGAAGCGCCGATGCCTTCCCGCACATCGGGGGCAGCAGCGCCAGAAGTGAGCACTTCCACCCCCGGTGGCCTCCCGAAACGTAGTCGAAAAGGCTCGATATCCATCGTGCCGCAAGCGGATTCCACCCGTGCTCCGGCCCGGACGGAAGCGGAAACTGCATCGATTATGGCCGCCTTCCAGCTCGGCACACAGTCCGGGCGCTCCGCAAACACGGAAGGGCACGATCCGCAGTGAACAACGACCTGTCATGGATGCTTGACAGCGCCCTAGAAGTCCCAGGGGCCCGTCATGCGATCCTGATCTCCGCCGACGGCCTTCTCATGGCCCGCTCGCAGGAGATCATGAAGGACGATGCCGACACCGTCGCTGCGGCCATGAGCGGCATCCAGTCGTTGAGCCGCACCATGGCCGGCTTCTGCGGCGGCTCCCATATGCAGTGGCGGCAGACCCTGGTCGAGTTCGACGGCGGATGGGTCTTCCTCATCGCCGCGGGAGCGGGCGCGTATCTGGCCGTCTCGTCCGCGCCCGACGTCGACATGGGAGCGATCACCTTCCGGATGCAGCAGCTTGTCGGACAGCTCGGCAAGGCGCTGACCAGTCCGCTGCGTGAGAACACGAGTACCCAGGCATGAGCACACCTGGGGATCCCGAAGCGCTGTCCGTGGAATTAGTGCGACCGTACGTCATCACGAACGGGCGCGGGCTCCCGGACGACGACCAGTTCAATCTGATCACCCTGGTCACCACGTCCGACCAGCCACGCCCGAGCCACCTCGACCCCGAAAAGCACAGCGTCCTCGACCTGTGTTCCGGAGGGCTTCTGTCGGTCGCCGAGATCGCGGGGCACATGAAGCTCCCGATCGGCATCGTCAAGGTCCTGCTGTCCGACCTGTCGGCGGACGGCTTCCTCGTCGTACGCGCCCCCGTGCCACCCGCGCAACTTGTCGACGTATCACTCCTCCAGGAGGTGCTGAATGGGCTCCAGGCCCGATTCGGCTGATGGCGTCTATCTGGACGACGCGGTGCAGATCGCGGCCAAGATTCTGGTCGTGGGGCACTTCGCCGTCGGGAAGACGACGTTCATCGGCACCATGTCCGAGATCCCTCCGCTGCGTACCGAGGAGCGGATGACACAGGCCGGCGCACACGTCGACGACCTCGGCGGGGTGCGGGGGAAGTCCACGACCACCGTGGCGATGGACTTCGGCCGTATCACTCTCAGCAGCAAGCTCGTCCTCTACCTGTTCGGGACGCCCGGGCAGGAGCGCTTCGTCCAGGTGTGGGAGGACATGACCAGGGGCGCTCTCGGGGCGCTGATCCTGGTCGACCCCGAGCGGCTCAAGGAGTCCTTCCCGGTGATCGATCTGGTGGAGCAGTACGGGCTGCCCTACGCGATCTCCGTCAACCACTTCGACGAGACGCCGGTCCGTCCGGAGAACGAGTTGCGGGAAGCCCTCGACCTGCTACCCGAAACCCCCATCGTCACCTGTGACGCCCGTGACCAGAAGTCATCCGCCGACGCGTTGATCGCCCTGGTCCGGTATCTGCAGACGCGTACCGATAGGAGAGCATGACGTGAGCATCGATTCAGAGGTCCCCTCGCCTCCGCCGGGCTGCCCCGCCCACGGCCGGGTGCCCCTCTACGGGCCCGATTTCGCGGCGGACCCGAACGCTTACTACGCGTGGATGCGCAACTACGGGGCGACCGCACCGGTCGAGTTGGCGCCCGGAGTGAACGCCACTCTCGTCACGGATTACCTGGCGGCGCTGCAACTGCTGCAGAATCCGGACACGTTCAGGAAGGACTCGCGCCACTGGCGCGACTTCAACCAGGGTCTGGTCAGTCCGAACAGCCCGGTGGTGCCGCTGCTCGCCTACCGGCCGAACTGCATGTTCAGTGACGGCTCCGACCACCTGCGGCTGCGGCAGGCGGTGACGGACACGATGGCCCGGGTGGACGCGCACCAGCTGAAGAGGAACGTCGAGCGTATATCGACCTACCTTATCGAGCAGTTCAACTCCCGCGGTTCCGTCGATCTGCTCAACGACTACGCCAAGCTGCTGCCGCTCTTCGTCTTCAGCGAGCTCTTCGGCTGCCCGGCCGACATCGGTGACCGGGTCATCTTCGGTATCAACGGTATTTTCGACGGAATCAACGCGGAAAAAGCGAACGAGGTGCTCGCGCAGAGCGTCGGGGAACTTGTCGCGCTCCGCCGGGCAAAGCCGGGTGACGATGTCACTTCCTGGCTCATGCAGCACCCGGCGAATCTTACCGACGAAGAAATGGCCCATCAACTCGTCCTGCTCCTCGGGGCCGGTGCCGAGCCGTTGCGGAACCTCATCGGGAACGGGCTTTACCTCATTCTGTCCGATGACAGGTATTCCGGGGGCGGCCTGCTGGTCGAGGACGCCATCGACGAGGTGTTGTGGAACAACCCGCCCATGTCGAACTACGCGCCGCACTACCCGGTGACCGACGTCGACTTCGCGGGGACCCGGCTGAACGCGGGCGACCTGGTGCTGGTCAGCTTCGCCGCGGCCAACTCCGACCCGGCCTTCTCCGGATCGCGCCAGCTGCTCAGCAAGCGCGCTCACCTGGCATGGAGCACCGGACCGCACGGATGCCCGGCAAAGGATCCGGCCCAGCTCATCACGGTGGCGGCCATCGAGAACCTGCTCAACCGGCTGCCCGACATCGAGCTCGCGGTGCCCGAGGACAGCCTGGCCTGGCGCCCGGGACCCTTCAACCGCGCCTTGGCCACGCTGCCCGCCCGGTTCAGCCCGCTCCGCGCCGAGAGGAGTTCGGCGCCGCAGGGACAGGCACAGACTGCGGCAAGCGGAACCCAGGCCCGGCCGCAGGGGAAGTCCGAAAAGGGCGGGTTGTGGAGTTCCTTCCTGGCTTGGTGGAAGGTGTGATCCACGACACATGCGGAATATGCCAGCGCATTGCATGACCGATACACGGGACGGGTAGTCAACGAGGCGCAATTCGCGTTGGTCAAAAACAAAAAGGAGTAGTCGTGGTGCCTGTCCCCGTCGGCGCACCCGCCCATCCACGTTCCGCGATTTCTTCGGTGTCGCGGCTATGCGATCTCCCCCTCAAATTGGACAATTTACTGATACGTAAGACATCCCGCATGCCGCGAGTTCCCGTACCCGCCCCCCGGGGCGGGTCTCTTAACGTCCGTATAAGGCGAAATACCGCCTTCCGTGCCGTCTCCGGGGCTGCGCAGTGAGAAGCCGCGCTCCGGAATCGGAGCAGCTTGCCGGCCACGGGGGGCCGCAACGCGACGGTGGACGGCTCGGCGACCTGGTGACCGGGCAGCTGACCAGGCTGTGCGCGGTGGCCGAACTGGACCGGACGGACGCGGAGACCTACGCGGGTGTGCTGACCGACAGCCTGGGCCCGGTAGCACGGAGGTCGTTGGCGCTGCCGCCGCCATCCCGGAGCTTCCTGTCCGACGACCACACACCGGTGGAATTCTCGCTGGCCTTCCTGCCGGGCGCGGCTCCCACCCTCAGGGTGCTGGTGGAGCCGGGATGCGGCAGCGACGACATGGCGGAGAACGGCCGCACCGGGCTGCGCGCGATACGGGAGATGGCGGACCGCTGGAAATTCGACACCAGCCACCTCGACCGGCTCGAGGACCTGTACTTCCCTGCCTCCCCTGAAGGCCCGCTGGCCCTGTGGTGCGCGCTGGAACTGCGTCCCGGTGGCATTCCCCGGGTCAAGGTCTACCTCAACCCGGCGGTCGCCGGGCAGGACCGGTCGGCCGAGACCGTCCAGGAGACGCTGGCCAGGCTCGGCCACCGCAAAGCCTTCGACGCCCTGCCGAAGGCCGACGGCATGCTCTTCGTCGGCCTGGACCTGGGGGACTGGAAGGCACCCCGCGTGAAGGTCTACCTCAGCCACCGCGGCCTGTCCGCCGAGGAGGCCGGCGCCATGCCCGCCATGACGCCCGCCGGTGGGCGGGAGCAGATGGCGAGGTTCGTGCGGACCGCCGGCGGCTACACCGCCGAGGACGACGCCGAACTCCCCGTCAGGCGCCGCACCCTGACCTGCCACTCCTTCACGGAGACCGCGACCGGCCTGCCCAGCGGCTACACGGTGCACGTGCCCGTCCGCGAACACGCCCGGCACGACGGCGAGGCACGCGACCGTGCCGCCGCGGTGCTGCGCGAGCACGGCATGGACAGCGCGGCACTCGACCGGGCGCTGGCCGCCGTGACCCCGCGCCGGCTGAGCGACGGCCCGGGCCTGATCGCCTACGTGTCGCTGGTCCACCAGCGGGGCCATCCGCCCCGGGTGACCGTCTACGTCTCCTCCGAGGCGTACGAGGTACAGCGACCGCGCGACGCGGTCCCGCCCCAGCTCGGCCGCGAGTCCGGCCGGTAGCACCTCTCCCCGAGAGACAGCACGAAGCAACGACAGGAGCACCGTCAGCATGGAGCCGTACAGGATCAAGGTCGTGGAGCCCATCCCGCAACCGACGCGGCAACAGCGCGAGGAGGCGCTGAAACGCGTGCACTACAACCTCTTCGACCTGCGGGCCGAGGAGGTGACCATCGACCTGCTGACGGACTCCGGAACCGGCGCGCTGTCGGCCGCGCAACTCGCCGCAGGCATGGCGGGCGACGAGTCCTACTCCGGCTCCCGCTCCTTCTACCGCTTCCACGAGACCGTGACCGAGCTGACCGGATACGCGCATATCCTGCCGGCCCACCAGGGGCGCGCCGCCGAACGCATCCTCTTCAACACCCTGCTGGAACCCGGCCGCCTCGTGCTGGCCAACACGCACTTCGACACCACCCGGGCGAACGTCGAACTGTCCGGTGCCGAGGCACGCGACCTCCCCTGCGCCGAGGCCAGGAACCTGGACAGCACCGAGCCCTTCAAGGGCAACATAGACCTGGAGGAGCTCAGCCGGACGCTGACCGGCCCCGACGGCTCGCGGGTCGCCATGGTGGTCATGACCATCACCAACAACGGCGGCGGCGGCCAGCCCGTCTCCATGGACAACCTCAAGCGGACCTCCGCCCTCTGCCGCGAGCACGGCGTCCCCTTCTTCCTGGACGCCGCCCGCTTCGCCGAGAACGCCTGGCTGGTCACCCGGCACGAGGCCGCCTACCGCGACCGCACCCCCCGCCAGGTCGCCGAGGAGGCCTTCCGGCTGGCGGACGGCTGCATGATGAGCGCCAAGAAGGACGGCATCGTCCACATCGGCGGATTCATCGGGCTCAACGACGGCGAACTCGCCCAGCGCTGCGAGCTGCTGCTCATCGCCACCGAGGGCTTCGCCACCTACGGCGGCCTGGCCGGGCGCGACCTCGACATGATGGCCCAGGGCCTGAAGGAGGTCACCGAGCCGGCCTACCTCGCCGAGCGGGCCGACGTCGCCGCCCACCTCGCCCACCGGGTGCGCTCGGCCGGGGTCGACATCATCGAACCGCCCGGCATGCACGCCCTCTACCTCAACGCCGGCCGCCTGCTGCCGCACATACCGCCCCACCACTTCCCCGGCCACGCCCTCGCCTGCCAGCTCTACCTGGAGGGAGGCATCCGCTCGGCCGAACTGGGCTCCCTCTACCTCGGCGAGGAGGACGAGCAGGGGAACCCGATCAAGAGCGCGCCCTACGAGCTGGTCAGGCTCGCGCTGCCGCGCCGGGTCTACACCCGCAGCCACTACGACCACGTCGGCGACACCCTGGCGAAGATCGCCAAGCGGGCGGACAGCGTCTACGGCTTCCGCATCGTGGACCAGTCGCCGATCCTGCGCCACTTCCGCGCCACGCTGGAACCGGTGCCCGTCGAGGGGTGACCGTCCCGTGCGGCGTCCCGCCCTCGCCGCCCCGGCCGGCGGGGAGGGCGGGACGCCGCGCCACCACGGCGGGATGTCCCGCGACCGGACGTCCCGCGACGGGACGACCCACGGCGGGATGTCCCGCGACCGGACGTCCCGCGGAAACCGGGCGCACCGCGTGACCTCGCCACCTCGCGCACTCCGGTGGTGTGAGCGCATGGCGACGCGGGCCCCTACGAGCGCGTCCCATAAGGTCGTGCCATGCGTGCGATCACCATTGCCGAACCGGGCGGCCCGGATGCGCTGGTCCTGGCCGACGTCCCCGATCCCGTGCCGGGCGCGGGTGAAGTGCTGGTCGAGGTCGTCGCCTCGGCCGTGAACCGCGCCGACGTTCTCCAGCGGCAGGGCTTCTACGAGCCGCCGCCCGACGCCTCCCGCTATCCCGGGCTCGAATGCTCCGGACGGATCGCGGCCCTCGGCCCCGGCGTGACCGGTTGGGCGGTGGGCGACGAGGTCTGCGCGCTGCTCGTCGGCGGCGGTTACGCGGAGAAGGTCGCCGTCCCCGTCGGCCAACTCCTTCCCGTGCCCAAGGGCGTCGACCTCGTGACGGCCGCGGCACTGCCCGAGGTGACCGCCACCGTGTGGTCCAACGTCTTCCAGATCGCCCACCTGCGGCCGGCCGAGACGCTTCTGGTGCACGGCGGGTCCAGCGGCATCGGGACCATGGCCATCCAGCTCGGCAAGGCGGTCGGCGCGAGGGTGGTGACGACCGCGGGCAGCGCGCAGAAGCTGGCGGCCTGCCGTGACCTGGGTGCCGACGTCCTGGTCAACTACCGGGAGCAGGACTTCGTCGCGGAGCTGGGCGACCACGGCGCGGACGTCATCCTCGACGTGGTCGGCGCCGCCTACCTGGCCCGCAACGTCGACGCCCTGGCCGTCAACGGCCGGCTCGTCATCATCGGCATGCAGGGCGGAGCGAAGGCCGAACTCAACCTCGGCCGGCTGCTCGCCAAGCGCGGCGCCGTCATCGCGACCACCCTGCGGGCCCGGCCGACGGAGGAGAAGGCGGCGATCATCGCCGCTGTCCGCGAACACGTCTGGCCGCTGATCGAGGCCGGCACCGTCCGCCCGGTCGTGGACCGTACGCTGCCGCTGGCGTCGGCCCCGGAAGCCCACCGCCTGATGGAGAGCAGCGAGCACATCGGCAAGATCCTGCTCACGATCTGACCATTCCGGCTTTCCCGCGGGATGCGGCGGCGGATCACTCCGCTCCCGTGTCCGGCGGGGCGCCGCCAGGGCGTCCGCTTCCGGTTCGCGCGGCCGGGCGGGCCCATTACCCGTGACGCAGGCGGCCGCCGCATCGGCGTGCCATCTGCCAGGATGCCGGAAATGTCGCTTCATGTGACGCTGAAACCACCGAGAGTCCGGCGGAGAGGCGGCACGGATGAGGTGGGAATCCGACAGGTGGGCCAGACTGCGGGCCGCCGCACATCCGAGCCGACCGACCCTCATCGCGACCGCCGCCAACCGCGCCGCGGCCACCCTGCTCCTCGCGGCGGCACTGCTCGCGCCGGCCGGTCCCGCCGGAGCGGCCGAGCCGCCCGCCGCTCCGGCCGCGTCCATACCGCGGGCGGCCGCCGGCGCTCCTGCCCCCGGCGAGGCCGCCGCTCCCGGCGCGGCCCGGCCGCCGCAACCCCCGCCGGGGCGTGACCCCCAGCCCGGCGGCCCGTTGCCACCCGGGCCGGGAGCCGTGATCCCGCCAGGGCCCGACCGGCCGGGCGGACCCGCGGGATCCCTACCGCCCAAGCCGTCCGCTACCGCGCCCGCCGCCCCTGCCGTGCCCCGTTCACCTGTCGTCCCCGGCATGCCTGCCATGCCGTCACCTCCCTCGTCGCATTCGCCTGTTTCTTCCCGGCCGCCCGTCCAGAAGCCGGCCGACCCCGCGCGGCCGGCCGCACCGACCCGGGACCCGGACCGTCCGGCGTCCGGGCCTGCGCCGTCCGCCTCCGCGAACTCGCCGCTGCGCCCGCCGGCCCGCCCGACCGCGACGCCGACCGCCGGCAGCGGGCACCCCTCCGGGCACGCCTTCTCGCAGCGGCGCCCCGTGCGCCACCACGGCCGCGACTACCCCGACCGGGCACCCTCGTTGTTGCCCGACGCCGAGGAGACGGGACCGACCCCGGCGCCGTCGGCATCTGTCGCCCCCGGGGTGGGACAGCAGGAGCCGTCGGCCTCCTCCTTCGCGTCCGGCCGACGCGTGGTCAGAGTGCTGCCGCTCGGTGCGGGGATGCTGATGGTCGGCCTGGGACTCGGCTTTCTCGGCCTGCGCCTCCGCCGCCCCTGACCGCCGCTCCGCCCCCGCACCCCTTCTTCTGCGCGCTCGCCCGCGCTCACGCGCGTCGCGCCCGTGGGCACCCGCACGCACGCGCGAGGTGACCTCTCGCGGTCTCTGTAACTCTCAGTGACTGCCTTATGGACATGATTGCCTGCCGCGAGCCGGATCGAACCTGAAAGACGAATCGACCACCCGTTCGAGTGAAGTAGTCCGCGATCCCGCCGATCGGCCTTGCGGTGCCCGACCTTACTGGGTATACATACTGAGTATGTCAATCCGTCACGGCCTGCTGGCCCTCCTCGAACGGGGTCCGCGCTACGGCTATCAGCTGCGCACCGAGTTCGAGTCGCGCACCGGTTCCACCTGGCCGCTCAACGTCGGGCAGGTCTATACGACCGTCGCCCGGCTGGAGCGGGACGGCCTGGTCGTCCCCGCGGGTGAGGACGAAGCGGGCCACGCCCTCTACGCCATCACCGAGGACGGGAGGGACGAGCTGCGGCAGTGGTTCACCACCCCTGTCGACCGGGCCAACCCGCCGCGGAACGAACTGGCCATCAAGCTCGCGATGGCGGTCGGTTCACCCGAGGTCGACGTGCGTGCGGTCATCCAGGCCCAGCGCGCCCACACCATCCGGGCGATGCAGGACTACACGAGGTTGAAGGGACAGGCCCTGGAGGCGGCATCCCGTCGGCCGGGGGTGTTCGACCCGGACGACGTGGCGTGGCAGCTGGTCATCGACCAGTTGATCTTCCAGGCGGAGGCGGAAGCGCGCTGGCTCGACCACTGCGAGACCAGGCTCGTGCGGCTGGCCCCGCAGGCCGCGGCCGCCGCCCCCGCGGTCGTCCCGGCCGACCCGACCGACCCGGCCGAGTCAGCCGAGCCGGCCGAGTCGGCCGACCGCGGACAGCAGCCAGGTGCCGCGCAGGACGGGGGGCTGCGCGGCGCCATCAGACGGACCCGGCCTCGGCGCTGACCTGCCGGGGCCGGCCATCCCGGCTTGTTCGCCCGAGCGGTACGGGCCCGCACCGCCCGCACCGCCCGCACGAGAAGAAGACGAAAGAGCGCACCGCTGAATCCGCCGGAACGCCGGAATCCAGCACGCACAGCACGAGCAGCACGAGCAGCGACACCTAACAGATCAACACGAACAACACGAACAACACGAGCCGCACGAGCAGCGAGGACAGCCCGGACCGATCGGCCTGGGCCTGAATCAGGGGGAAGCAGTTCCGATGTCCAGTCAGCCCACACCACCGGCCGAGCCGCGCGACCCGTCGCACCCGGCCGCCGGCGGCCCCAGCACCACCGGGCCCACCGCGAGCACCGCGTCCACAGCGCCCGACCGCGCTGTCGAACCCGTCCTCAGTCTTCAGGAGTTGACCCGGGTCCACGGCACGGGCGCGGCCCAGGTGCACGCGTTGCGCGGTATCGACCTGGACGTGTATCCGGGTGAGCTTGTCGCGGTGATGGGACCGTCGGGGTCGGGGAAGTCCACTCTGCTGACCATCGCCGGCGGCCTCGACCTGCCGACGTCGGGGCGGGTCGTGGTCGAGGGCACCGATCTGACCATGGCGAGGCGCAAGGACATAGCGGCATTGCGTCGGCGGAGCATCGGCTATGTCTTCCAGGACTACAACCTGATCCCGGCACTCACCGCGGCGGAGAACGTCGCACTCCCCCGCGAGCTGGACGGCGTCAGCAGCCGGCGGGGGCGCAAGGAAGCGCTTGCCGCACTGGAGGAGTTCGGGTTGCAGGAGCTGGCGGACCGCTTCCCCGACGAGATGTCGGGCGGCCAGCAGCAGCGGGTGGCGATCGCCCGGGCACTGGTCGGCGACCGCCGCCTGGTGCTCGCCGACGAGCCGACCGGTGCGCTGGACTCGGAGACCGGTGACGCGGTGCTCGCCCTGCTGCGGTCCCGCTGCGACGCGGGGGCGGCCGGCATTCTGGTCACCCATGAGCCGCGGTTCGCGGCCTGGGCGGACCGGGTGGTCTTCCTGCGGGACGGCTCGGTGGTCGACATGACGCTGCGCTCCTCCGCGGAGTCGCTGCTCGCGGGCGGAGCGGCCCAATGACCGGGCGGGCGCAGGCCGGTGTGCCCGGCGTCGGGCGCCTGCACACCTGGCGCGCGGCGATCAGGATCGCCCGCAGGGACGCCATGCGCTTCAAGGGCCGCAGCCTGCTGGTGCTGGCGATGATCGCGTTGCCGATCATGGGCGTGAGCGCGGTCGATGTGACCATCCGCAGCTCGCAGTTGACGACCGCTGAGACGGCCACCAGGGAACTGGGTGCCGCCGACGCCCGGATCAGTGACGCGGGGCACGGGCCGCAGCCGGTCTACCAGGAGGCGGTGCCCGGCGGTGTCGTGCCGGTGCAGCAGAATCCCGGGGGGAAGGCGGCTGCCAAGGAGGTCACCGTCACGGAACCCGACGGCTCGGTGGCCGTGGCCGGCGAGATCACTCCGCCGGTCGATCCGCTGGTCGCACTGCCGGCCGGGGCGCACCGGTTGAGCGACGCGTTCATCTACGCGCCGGTCAGGACGAGGTTCGGGCTGCTGAACGTCGAGATAAGAGAGTTGAAGGCGGCTGACCCGATCGCCGCGGGTATCGCCGAGTTGGACCGGGGCCGGTTCCCCGCGGCGGCGGACGAGATGGCGGCGACCAACGGGTTCCTCAAGTCCAGCGGACTGCATGTGGGTTCACAGGTCAGGGTGCGCGGACTCGACCGGTCCTATCGGATCGTGGGTGCCTACGACCTGCCGAGCCAGTTGGACGCCGAGCAGCTCAACGCGCTGCCGGGGGCCTTCATCCCGCCCTACGAGGCGACGCGGAGCACGGCGGAAAGAGCGATGGATCCGAGCGGTGTGCCGACCTATCTGGTCTCGGTGCGGGGCGACTTCACCTGGGACATGGTCAAGCGCGCCAACACCCTGGGCGTCCAGGTCGATTCGCGGGCGGTGCGGCTGCACCCGCCGGCCAGGGCGGATGTCCCGATCTACCGGACCGACTTCGGCGACCCGGTGCTGTACGACTCGGGGGACGTCCGGCCCAAGGCCGTCGCCGCGGGGGTGACGATAGCGGGGCTGAGCATGCTGGAGATCTGCCTGCTGGCCGGCCCGGCGTTCGCGGTCGGGGCCCGTCGTTCGCGGCGCCAGTTGGGTCTGGTGGGCGCCAACGGCGGCGACCGCAGGCACATCAGGGCGATCGTGCTCTCCAGCGGGCTGGTGCTCGGCGCGGCGGCAGCCGTGGTGGGCACGCTGCTCGGCGTGGTCGCCACCATGCTGCTGCGCGGGACGCTGGAGGGCTATGTCGGGCAGCGGTTCGGAGGGCTGACCTTGCGGCCGACGGAGTTGGCGGGGGTCGGCGGGCTCGCGGTGCTCACCGGGCTGCTGGCGTCGGTGGTGCCCGCGGTCGGCGCCGCACGGCAGAGCGTGCTGGCCTCGCTCACCGGTCGGCGCGGCGTGCGGCGGGCCAATCGCTTCCTGCCGGTCGCGGGCCTGCTCCTGCTGGGCCTCGGCGTGGCCGTGGTCTTCTGCGCGACGATGCTCACCGACAGCACGTACTCGGCGGTGCTCGGCGCGGCGCTGGCGGAGGCCGGGCTGGTGATGCTGACCTCGGCGATCATCGGGGCCTTCGGCAGGCTCGGCCGGTGGCTGCCGCTGGCACCGCGGCTGGCGCTGCGGGACGCGGTGCGCAACCGCGGGCGGACGGCTCCGGCGGTGGCGGCGGTGCTTGCCGCGGTGGCCGGGTCCGTGGCCGTCGCGTCCTACGCGGCCAGCCAGGCGCAGGAGGATCGGCAGGCGTATGTGGCGCGGTTGCCGCACGGGGAGGTTGCGGTCGGGGCGAACGGCGAGGCGGCCGGCGATCTGGCGCAGGTGCGTGCCGCGGTCGAGAAGAACTATCCGGTCACGGGCCGGGTGGACGTGTCCCGGGTGTACGTGGGGGGCGCGTCCTGCCTCAAGGACGAGGGTCTGCCCGGGTGCGGCAGGATCGAGATGCGCATGCCGCCGGCCAACGTGTGCCCGTCGTCGGGGCCGACGGGTGCCCACCGGCTGACCGTGGCGCAGCGCGAGGCTCTGGTTCACGACTGGCGGTGCGCCCTCCGATGGGGGCCGTCGGCGATCTCGGCCTCCGACGGTGTGCTGGTGGGCGGACCCGCGGTGCTGCATGCGCTCGGGGTGCGCGACGGTGCCGCAGAGCAGGCGCTGGCGCGCGGCGAGACGGTGCTGTTCGACCGGGCGTATGCCGATCACGGCAGCGTGAAGTTCACGGTGATAGCCGATGTGACGAAGGAGTCGCAGGACGGCACGGAGCCGGCCGGGGCGGTGAAGTCGCTGCCGGTGCACCTGGCTGCCGAGGAGGAGCCGTACGGAGTGGTGGCCGTCGTGCCGCGGCGGGCGGCGGACGCGGCGGGCTTCACGACCACACCGCTGGGTTCCTACTACACGACGTCGCAGATGCCGAGCGGGGCGCAGCGGCAGGCGCTGAACAGCGACGTGGCCAAGATCGGCACGCGCGCGGAGGTGTACCTGGAGCGCGGCTACATCGGCCACGGCAATCTGGTGCTGGTGGCGCTGACGCTGTTCGCGGGGGTGATCACGATCGGTGCCGCCGGGATAGCGACGGGGCTGGCGCAGACCGACGCGGAGCCGGACCTCAGGACTCTGGCGGCGATCGGTGCGCCAGGTCAGGTGCGGCGTACATTGACCGGTTTCCAGTGCGGGGTCGTCGCGGTGATGGGAGTGGTGCTGGGCTCGGCGGCGGGGGTGCTGCCCGCGATCGCGCTGCGGCGCGGCGACCAGCACCGGCGCTGGGACGAATACCGCCGGGAGCTCGACGAGGGCTGGGGTGCGGTGACCCCGCCGAAGGTGCCGTTGGTGGTGCCCTGGGCGACCCTGGCACTGCTGGTCGTGGTGGTGCCGCTGGGTGCGGGACTGCTGGCGGCGCTGGTCACCAGGTCCCGTCCCGACCTGGGTCGGCGGGCCGAGGGATGAGGGGGCACGGGCCCGCCCGGCGCGGGGGTGCGGGACAATGGACACATGGAGATGCCGAGGAACGAACGGTCGCCGGATAGCTCGCAGAATCAGCAGGTCCTGGTCGTCGGACCGGACGGATTGACCCTGGGAGGGTCACCCGGCGGTGATGGTAACGAGGGCCGCGAGATTCCGGTGACGGAGATGGTCGAGCAGCCGGCGAAGGTGATGCGGATCGGCAGCATGATCAAGCAGCTCCTGGAGGAAGTGCGGGCGGCACCTCTCGACGAGGCCAGCCGGGTGCGGCTCAAGGAGATCCACGCCAGTTCGGTGAAGGAGCTGGAGGCGGGTCTCGCGCCGGAGCTGGTCGAGGAGCTGGATCGGCTGTCGCTGCCGTTCACCGACGACAGTGTGCCGAGCGAGGCGGAGCTGCGTATTGCCCAGGCGCAGCTGGTGGGCTGGCTGGAAGGGCTCTTCCACGGGATCCAGACCGCGCTGTTCGCCCAGCAGATGGCGGCTCGCGCCCAGCTCGAGCAGATGCGGCGGGCGCTTCCGCCGGGGGCGCTCGGCAATGACGAGGAGCAGGAGGCGGGCCACCCGGGTTCCCGCTCGGGCCCGTATCTGTAGATCAGACCGTCTGTGGACCGGACCGGACCGGACCGGACCGGATCGGACCATCTGTAGACCGGACCATCCGCAGGTGGTGACCATCCCCAGGTCACCATCCGCAGATCAGAACACGCGGGTCAGGACCTGCGGGTCACGTGAACGCGGGGTCGGCCGCCACCCGGCGGCCGCCCGCGGCACGGTCGCTCAGCTGGCGCCCTTGCCGGTGGAGACCCAGATGGTGATCTTCTGGCCGGACTTGACGTCGAAGTCATCGAGGGACTTGGGCGACTGGTTGGTGATGGTGCCCTTGCCCCACTGCTGCTCGTCCATGTCCTTGATCTCGTAGGGCCAGTTGGCGGCCTTCATGCAGGCCACCGCGGAGTCCACGTAGATCGAGGTGAAGTCGGGCATCGTCATGAGGTTGGGCTTGCCGGGGTTGATCAGCTCGTTGTGCGCCTTGGTGCACTCGGTCGACTCGATGGTGCGGCTCTGGTCGCCCTGGATGACGGAGTCGGTAGCGCTGGCGGTGGCAGTGGGGGAGCCGGAGCCGGACGCGGTGACGCTCGTGCTGGCGGTCGGGTCGGAGGCCGGGTCGCCGCTACCGCCGGACATCGCGATGAGGACGGAGACGATGACGATCACGGCCACCGCGGCGACCGCGGCGCCGATGATCAGCGGGGTGTTGCGCTTGCGGCCGCCGCCTCCGCCGGGGCCCGCGCCCGTGCCGCCGCCGGGCGGTCGGCCGCCCATGTGCTGGTGCGGCACGGACTGCAGGGAGGGGGGCGCGCTCATGCCGTACGCGGGGCTGGGCGGCGGGGTCGAGGCGGGGCCCTGCTGCGGGTAGCCGTAGGCGGAGGGCGGCGGGGTGGACGGGCCGAAACCCTGCGGCTGCGGTGTCGGGGCGTACGGGGTGTGCAGCTGCGGCGGCGAGGTGTGGACCGGGCCCTGCGCGGACGGGAAGACGGAGGCGGCGATGCCTTCGCCGCGGTTGCCGGCTGCCGGGCCGCCGGCGATCAGCGGCATCGTGTTGCGGGCGGTGGCGGCGAGCACCCGGTCGGCCTCGTCGTGCATGGTGTCGGCGGTCGGGAAGCGCTCGGCCGGGTTCTTGCGCAGGGCGCGGGCGATCAGGGCGTCGACGGCCGGGGTGAGGGCGCGGTTGAAGGAGGACGGCGCCGGGGGCGTCTCCTGCACGTGCTGATACGCCATCGCCAGCGGCGAGTCGGCGTCGAAGGGCAGCCGCCCGGTGAGCAGTTCGAAGAGCATGCAGCCGACCGAGTAGAGGTCGGAGCGCTCGTCGACGCCCCGCCCCAGGGCCTGCTCGGGCGACAGGTACTGGGGGGTGCCGACGACCATGCCGGTCTGGGTCATCGAGGTGACCCCGGACTGCATGGCGCGCGCGATGCCGAAGTCCATGACCTTGACGACGCCGCGCCGGGTGATCATCACGTTGCCGGGCTTGATGTCCCGGTGGACCAGGCCCATCTCGTGGCTGACGGCGAGTGCCGCCAGCACGTCGCCGACGATTTTCAGCGCCCGGTCGGCCTGCATCGCGCCGTACTGGGCGATGTCGGCGGCCAGGACGTCGCCGAGCGGTTTGCCCTCGACGTACTCCATGACGATGTAGGGGACGACCTGGCCGTCGATCGTGTCCTCGCCGGAGTCGAAGACGGACACGATGTTGGTGTGGTTGAGCTTGGCGACGGACTGGGCCTCGCGGCGGAAGCGCTCCCGGAAGGACTGCTCGTGGCCGAGATTGGTATGGAGGGTCTTGACGGCCACCGGACGGTCGAGCACGGTGTCGTGTGCCAGGTGCACCGACGCCATGCCACCCTGGCCGAGCAGGTCGCGCAGTACGTACCGGCCCCCGCCGACCGAGCGCCCCGTGTACCCGCCGCCCTGCGTGGCGTCCCCGCTCATCAGTACCGCTACCCCCATGAAGGTCCAACGGGAAGCCACTTGTCCCCGGGCTTGCCCGCCAAGTCTGGCCGATCGCGCGTGCACGTCAAGCTCGTTGACCATCTCGTCACCTGACGCCCATCGGGCGCGCACACAACCCGGAAGTTCGGCAAGTATCGGGGTCGGCCCGTCAAAGCCGGGTAAGCGGTGGACGGACGCCGTGGACGACGGCCGAAAAGCGGTACGGTGGCGCACCAGACGAAGCACGAAGCGATGGCGAACGACGGCGAGGACTGATGGTCGACCCGAACGAGACGGCCGACGGCAGCAAGGCGTCCACCGGTGCACGGGAGGCGTCAGGCGAGTCCTCGGGACAGTGGGGCATCGGCTCCTTCGTCGGCGAGGGCCGCTACCGGCTGACCGGGCGGCTGGGCCGTGGCGGCATGGCCGAGGTCTTCGCTGCCGAGGACGTGCGGCTGGGCCGGATCGTGGCGGTGAAGCTGCTGCGCGGCGACCTCGCCGAGGACCCGGTCTCCAAGGCCCGCTTCGCCCGCGAGGCGCAGGCCGTCGCGGGCCTGAACCACCATGCCGTGGTGGCCGTCTACGACTCCGGTGAGGACAGCACGCCGACCGGCACCGTCCCCTACATCGTGATGGAGCTGGTCGAGGGCCACACGATCAAGGACCTGCTGACCGGCCCGACCCCGCCGCCGGTCGACCAGGCGCTGCTGATCGTCTCGGGTGTGCTGGACGCGCTCGCGTACAGCCACCAGCACGGGATCGTGCACCGGGACATCAAACCGGCCAATGTGATCATCACCACGGGCGGCGCGGTCAAGGTCATGGACTTCGGCATCGCGCGCGCCCTGCACGGCGCCGCCAGCACCATGACGCAGACCGGCATGGTCATGGGCACCCCGCAGTACCTGTCGCCCGAGCAGGCGCTCGGCAAGTCCGTCGACCACCGCAGCGACCTCTACGCCACCGGCTGCCTGCTCTACGAGCTGCTGGCGCTGCGGCCGCCCTTCGTCGGCGAGACCCCGCTGTCGGTGGTCTACCAGCACGTGCAGGACGAGCCGCGGGTCCCCTCGCAGGTCAGCGACCGGGTGCCGCCCGAGCTCGACGGCATGGTGCTGCGCGCGCTGGCCAAGCAGCCGGAGGACCGCTTCCAGAGCGCCGAGGAGATGCGCGGCGTCGTCGGCTACGCGCACCAGGCGCTGACCCAGCAGGGCGGCTGGACCGGCGGCATGTGGAACACCGGCGCGGTGACCGCGGTGCTCCCGCAGCGCTCGGGCGGCGCGGCGGGCGGCACCTACCACCCCGACGGTCGCAGCGGCAGCACCGCCGAGCTGGGACTGCCCCTGGTCCCCGGCGTCGTCGGCGGGAAGGACGGCAGAGGCAGCGGTTACGAGGACGCCGGCTACGACGGCGGGAGCGGTTCTGGTGGCGGCCAGGGCGGCAACCGCTGGCTCAAGCCGGTGCTCTTCGCGGTCGCCGCGGTGCTGGCCGTCGTGCTCGGCGTCTACCTGGCGACCCAGAGTTCGAGCGGCGGCGGTGGCGACAACCCCGCCGGCACCAAGCCGTCCGCCTCCGTGGGACAGTCCGACCAGCCGTCGGCCGAGCAGCCGCCGTCGCAGGACCCGACGACCGACTCGTCGGGCGCCGGCGAGCCGAACACCGGGCCGGCCAAGCCGTCGACCACCCCGACGTCCAGCACGCCGACGCCGACCCAGACGTCCGGCACGCCGTCGCCGACCGCGACCAAGCCGACGCCGTCGGCGACCGCGAGCAAGCCGACGCCGTCGGCGACGGTGCCCAAGCCGACGACGACGCCGCCGACGGTCGATCCGACCGACACCAGCTCTCCCGGCACGACCGACGGAACCGGCTGACCGGCCGCTAACCCGCGAAGGCGTCGAGCACCGACTCGTACTCCCCCGTCCACCACACGGCCAGCGCCGAGGCGGCGGGGAAGAGCGGGTCGGAGCGGGGGTCGCGGCGCTCGTAGCGCCAGTGCAGCATCCAGAAGTCGTTGAGCCGCTCCCACCACACCCGGTGGACGGCGGCGGCGATCTCCGCCTCGCCGACGCCCGAGGCGAGCCGGTACGCCCGTGCGTAGGCCCGTACCTTGCGCAGGTCGAGGCGGCCGTCGACCGGGTGGACGAAGAAGATGGCGGCGGCCCTGACCGCCTCCTCGGCGCGCGGCTGGACGCCGAGCCGGTCCCAGTCGACGATCGCGGCGGGTTCGTCGCCGCGGTAGAGCAGGTTCAGCGGGTGGAAGTCGCCGTGCACCCAGCCCTGGGCGCGGCCGTCGGGCGCCGGGTCGGGCGGGCGGCGGTGGGCGTGCCGCCGCAGCAGGTCGCTGCGCTCGACCAGCCGGTGTTCCGCGAGGCCGTCGAAGTCGTCGTAGGGGCGGTGGGCGCGGACCAGGGTGAGCAGCCGGGCGATGTCGGCGTGGGTGCGGCCCGGGTCGGCGCTGGGCTGCGGGCCGGCGGCGGGCGGCGGCTGGACGCGGGCCAGGCCGGTGTGGACGCGGCCGAGCAGGGTGCCGAGCCGCCGGGACTGCCCGGCGGTCAGTTCGGTGCCCTCGCGGTGGGTGCCGTCGATCCACGGGAAGAGCGCGTAGCCGTCGCCGCCGAGCAGCGCGACGGTGCGGCCGTCGGCGTCGGGGAGCGGGGCCGCGGCGGGTAAGCCGAGCCGGGCCAGTCCCCGGGTGGCGCGGTGCTGGCGCGCGATGAGCGCGGGCTCGGCGGTGTCGGCGGCGACGTACTGCTTGAGGAAGTAGCGGCCCGTGGTGGTGGTCACCCGCCACCCGCGGTTGAGCAGTCCCCGGGGGACGGCCTCGCAGGTCAGCGGCTCGCCCGCCTCCTCGTACCGGTGCAGCAGGGCGGTCAGCGAAGCCCGCGCGTGCGGCTCCGTCGCCGTGCCTTTCACGAGCCACAGCGTAGATCACCAAAGGGGGCCGTCCGGGCGGGGTGGCGCCACCCCGCCCGGACCTGCTAAGGGCCCCTCACCCGACCTGCCAACGGCCCCCTCACCCCGGGCCGGTCGAGGCCACCCTCACCCCGGGCCGGTCGAGGCCACCCTCACCCCGGGCCGGTCGAGGCCACCCTCACCCCGGGCCGGTCGAGGGCAGGCCGTGACGCTACGGGAGCGGCCTGGTCAGCCGTGCCGCGTACGCCTCGGCCTGCGTCCGCCGCTCCATGCCCAGCTTGGCGAGCATCCCTGTCACGTGCTTCCTGACGGTCTTCTCGCCGAGCCCGGTGTGCTCGCCGATCTGCCGGTTGGTGAGGCCTTCGCCGATCAGGTCGAGCAGCCGCCGCTCCTGGTCGGTCAGCTCGCCGAGGCGCTCCTCGTGCTCGCTGCGGGCGCCACCCTCCTTGAGGCGTTCGATCACCTGGGCGGTGGCGGCCGGGTCGAGCAGCGAGTGGCCGGCGGCGACCTCGCGTACCGCGCTGATCAGGTCGTCGCCCCTGATGACCTTGGGGACGTAGCCGGCGGCGCCGGCCATGACGGCGTCGAAGAGGGCTTCGTCGTCCGCGAAGGAGGTGAGCATCAGGCACCTCACCGACTGGTCCTGGGAGCGGATCTCCCGGCAGGCCTCGACGCCGCTGCCGTCCGGCAGCCTGACGTCCAGGACGGCGACGTCCGGGTGCGCCGCGGGCACCCGGTCCATGGCCTCGCTCGCGCTGGCGGCCTCCCCGACGATCTCGATTGAGGGATCCACCGAGAGCAGGTCGTTGACGCCGCGCCGGACCACTTCGTGGTCATCAAGTACGAATACCCGTATATGCCCGTTTTCGCTCACGTGCCCAGCGTCGCACCCCGCGCACGCTTCTGCCTCCCGCGTTCCCGCCGAACCCCCGGGCGGCCCCTTACGTATGTCCGGCATTCGAGATACGGTGCCGTTGTCCCGGTGGCCTGCGACAACAGGCGACAGCACAGACCCGGCAGGGCGACGAACGGCCGCCTCGGCCGCCCGGAAAGCGCCGCGCCCGCGCACTTACTAGGAAATCCAAGCAAAACCGCAGGTCGGACGGCTTCGCGCGAATGCGGGACTTCTGGGTAACGTCTGTATTGCAGGCCACTCGCCGGGACACTGTCACGCCTGGCTCGGCCATGCCGCACACACCCCGTGCGTCCCGCCGGACCAGGTGCGCCGCCCCTCGAACACGTGGGGGCGGCCCGATCCTGCTCCCCGGCAGATCCCGGGGGCCGGACAGACGGAGGAGCGAACGTGAGCGTGAAGAGCACTGCCGCTGGGGGTCCCCCCGCCAAAGGCAGGGGGCGGACGAGCCCCCGCGGCCACGCGGCGAAGCCCCGTACCGGCGAACCCGGGCTCGTACAGCTGCTGACCCCCGAGGGTGAACGGGTCGAGCACGCGGACTACGCGATCGACCTGACGCCGGAAGAGCTGCGCGGCCTGTACCGCGACATGGTGCTGACCCGCCGTTTCGACGCCGAGGCGATCACCTTGCAGCGGCAGGGCGAGCTGGGCCTGTGGGCCTCGCTGCTCGGCCAGGAGGCCGCCCAGATCGGCTCGGGCCGGGCCACCCGCCCCGACGACTACGTCTTCCCGACGTATCGCGAGCACGGCGTGGCGTGGACGCGGGACGTGGACCCGCTCAACCTGCTGGGGATGTTCCGCGGCGTGAACCACGGCGGCTGGGACCCCAACGAGAACAACTTCCAGCTCTACACCATCGTGATCGGCTCGCAGACGCTGCACGCCACGGGTTACGCCATGGGGGTGGCCAAGGACGGCGCCGACGCGGCCGTCATCGCCTACTTCGGCGACGGGGCCTCCAGCCAGGGCGACGTCGCCGAGGCCTTCACCTTCGCCGCGGTCTACAACGCGCCGGTCGTCTTCTTCTGCCAGAACAACCAGTGGGCCATCTCCGAGCCGACCGAGAAGCAGTCCCGGGTACCGATCTACCAGCGCGCCGCCGGCTACGGCTTCCCCGGCGTCCGGGTCGACGGCAACGACGTGCTCGCGGTGCTCGCCGTCACCAGGGCCGCCCTGGAGCACGCCCGCAGCGGGCAGGGGCCGATGCTGGTCGAGGCGTTCACCTACCGGATGGGCGCGCACACCACGACCGACGACCCGACGCGCTACCGGCGCGACGAGGAGCGCGAGGAGTGGGCGTCCAAGGACCCCATCGCCCGCCTGAAGACCTACCTGGAGCGCGAGGGCTTCGCCGACGAGGACTTCTACGCCGGGATCGACGCGGAGAGCGACGCGCTCGCCAAGCGGGTGCGCGAGGGCGTACGGAACATGCCGAACCCCGGCACCATGGCGATCTTCGAGAACGTCTACGCGGACGGCAGCGCGCTCGTCGACGAGGAGCGCGCGCAGTTCGCCGCATACCAGGCGTCCTTCGAGGACGCCGCAGCAGGCAGCAGCGCGGGAACGGGGCACTGATCATGACGCAGACGATGGCAGTGGCCAAGGCGCTCAACGAGTCCCTGCGCAAGGCGCTGGAGAACGACCCCAAGGTCCTCATCATGGGTGAGGACGTCGGCAAGCTCGGCGGTGTCTTCCGCATCACCGACGGCCTGCACAAGGACTTCGGTGAGGGGCGGGTCATCGACACCCCGCTCGCCGAGTCCGGCATCGTCGGCACCGCGATCGGGCTGGCGCTGCGCGGCTACCGGCCGGTGGTGGAGATCCAGTTCGACGGTTTCGTCTTCCCCGCCTACGACCAGATCGTCACCCAGCTGGCCAAGATGCACGCCCGCGCGCTCGGCAAGATCAAGCTGCCGGTCGTCATCCGCATCCCCTACGGCGGCGGCATCGGCGCGGTCGAGCACCACAGCGAGTCGCCCGAGGCGCTGTTCGCGCACATCCCCGGGCTCAAGGTGGTCTCGCCGTCCAACCCCTCCGACGCGTACTGGATGCTCCAGCAGGCCATCGAGTGCGACGACCCGGTGATCTTCTTCGAGCCGAAGCGGCGCTACTGGGACAAGGGCGAGGTCGACGTCTCGGCGCTGCCCGGCGACCTGCACCGGGCGGTCGTCGCCCAGCAGGGCACGGACATCACGCTCGCCGCCTACGGGCCGATGGTGAAGGTGTGCCTGGAGGCGGCCGCGGCGGCCGCGAACGAGGGCCGTAGCCTTGAGGTCGTGGACCTGCGCTCGCTCTCACCGATCGACTTCGACACGATCCAGGCGTCGGTGGAGCGCACCGGCCGGCTGGTCGTCGTCCACGAGGCCCCGGTCTTCTACGGAGCCGGCGCCGAGATCGCCGCCCGGATCACCGAGCGCTGCTTCTACCACCTCGAGGCGCCCGTGCTGCGGGTCGGCGGCTTCCACGCCCCCTACCCGCCGGCCCGCCTGGAGGAGGAGTACCTGCCGGGCCTGGACCGCGTACTCGACGCCGTCGACCGCGCACTGGCGTTCTGAGGGAGAGGGTTGTGACGACGATGACGCCACAGGCACAGCGCTTCCGGGAATTCCGGATGCCGGACGTCGGCGAAGGCCTCACGGAGGCCGAGATCCTCAAGTGGTACGTGGCGGTGGGCGACACCGTCACCGACGGCCAGGTGGTCTGCGAGGTCGAGACGGCGAAGGCGGCCGTCGAACTGCCCATCCCCTACGACGGGGTGGTCAGCGAGATCCGCTTCGACGAGGGCTCGACGGTGGATGTCGGTACGCCGATCATCGTGGTCGACGCCGGGTCCTCGGGAGAGGCGGACGGCGGGGTGGAGACCGCCGCGGCGGCCGCGCCCGCCGCGGTCGAGGAGCCGAAGCCGGCCAAGCGCGAGGCGGTGCTGGTGGGTTACGGGGTCGCCCCGTCCTCGACCTCCCGCCGGCCGCGCAAGCCGGCGTCCACGGCTCCGCTGAACGGTACGAGTACGGCTCCGGCCGCACCCCCGGCCCCGGTCTCGGTCCCGGCCCCCGCGCCCGCCGAGCGGTCGGAGCGGCCGCTGGCCAAGCCGCCGGTGCGCAAGCTCGCCAAGGACCTCGGCATCGACCTGGCCACCGTGGTGCCGACGGGCGCGAACGGTGTCGTGACCCGGGAGGACATCCGGGCCGCGGCGGCGCCCCCCGCGACCCTCCCGCGGGCCGCCGCGCAGGTCCCGGCGCCCGGTTCCGCATCCGGCTCCGCGCCCGCCTTCGCACCCGGCGAGCGGGAGACCCGCACCCCCATCAAGGGCGTGCGCAAGGCCACCGCACAGGCCATGGTGGCGAGCGCCTTCACGGCCCCGCACGTCACGGAGTTCGTGACCTTCGACATCACCAGGACCATGAAGCTGGTCCAGGAGCTGAAGGAGGACCGCGCCTTCACCGGTCTCAAGGTCAGCCCGCTGCTGCTGGTCGCCAAGGCCCTGCTGGTCGCGATCCGGCGCCACCCCCAGGTGAACGCGGCCTGGGACGAGGCGGCGCAGGAGATCGTCCACAAGTCCTACGTCAACCTGGGCATCGCCGCGGCCACCCCGCGCGGCCTGATCGTGCCCAACATCAAGGACGCGCAGGACAAGACGCTGCCCGAACTGGCGTCCGCGCTGGGCGACCTGGTCGCGACCGCCCGCGAGGGCAGGACGTCACCGGCCGACATGCAGGCGGGGACGGTGACCATCACCAATGTCGGCGTCTTCGGCGTGGACACCGGCACGCCCATCCTGAACCCCGGGGAGTCGGCGATCCTCGCCTTCGGCGCGGTCAGGCTCCAGCCGTGGGTCCACAAGGGCAAGGTCAAGCCGCGCCATGTCACCACGCTGGCGCTGTCCTTCGACCACCGGCTGGTCGACGGCGAGCTGGGCTCGAAGGTCCTGGCGGACGTGGCCGCGATCCTGGAGCAGCCCAAGCGGCTGATCACCTGGGCGTAGCCCGTACGGGCGGCCCGCGGACCCGGCGAGCACCGGGCGCAGCAGGTACACCCAGCGGAGGTTCCCGGCGGACAAACGTCCGGGAGCCTCCGCTTCCGCGTGTTGACCGCACACTGCGGGTGAATTGTGCTGCTATCACCGTATGGTCGTCTCTGTCTCCGTCGTCCTGCTGCTGTTCGTCATCGCGGCACTCCTGATGCGCAGCAAGAACCTCAAGGTCAGCCACGCGCTCGTGTGCGGCCTGCTCGGCTTCTTCCTGGCCGGTTCCAGCCTGGCGCCCACCATCCAGTCCACCGTGGCCTCGACCGCCGACCTGGTCAGCACGATCCGCCCGTAGCGCCGGTCCCGCAGAGTCGGTCGTTACGATGATCGGATGAGCGACGTCGACGATGTGCTGTTGCGGCCGGTAGGCGAGGGTGACCTCCCGACGCTGACCGGCATGCTGAACAGCCCCGAGGCCAGGGCGCCCTTCCAGTGGTTCGGCTGGCTGGACCCGGCCAGAACGGCCCGCGGCTGGGCGGAGAACGGCCTGCTCGGCCCGGACAACGGCCTGCTCATGGTGGCCACCGCCACCGAGCCACTCGGCTTCGTGTCCTGGCGGAAGATCGACGCCTCGGGCTACTCCTACTTCTGGAACATCGGCATCCTGCTGCTCCCCGACGCCCGCGGCCGCGGTGTCGGCACCCGCGCCCAGCGCCTGCTGGTCGACTACCTCTTCGCCCACACCCCCGTGGTCCGGATCGAGGCGGACACCGAGGCGACCAACTTCCCCGAGCAGCGCGCCCTGGAGAAGGCCGGGTTCACCCGCGAGGGCGTCCTGCGCAGCGTCGTCTTCCGCGACGGGCGGTGGCGCGACGCCATGCTCTACAGCATCATCCGCGACGACGTCGACGTCGCTGCCGCCGGAGCCTAGGCCGGGGGGCCGGGGGCGGGGCGGATCGTCCGGATCGCGGACGACGTCACGGGTGGCGGCCTGTTGTATCTATGATGTGCGCATCATGGATGCAGCAACCGTCACGACCCCGGTCGCCGTCAAGTCGCCGCCCGCCGCCGAGCGGGTGTATCTGCACGTCAAGGCAGGAGTGCTGGACCGCAGCTACGAAGGGGGGACGCTGCTGACCGAGGGCGACCTCGCCGAGGCCGTCGGGGTGTCGCGCACCCCGGTGCGGGAGGCGCTGCTGCGGCTGGAGGCGGAGGGGCTGCTCAAGCTCTATCCGAAGAAGGGCGCCCTGGTGCTGCCGGTCTCCGCGCAGGAGATCGCCGACGTCGTCGAGACCCGGCTGCTGGTCGAGCAGCACGCGGTCGCCAAGCTGGTGGGCGCGCTGCCGGAGCGGCTGGTCGCGCGTCTGGAGGAGCTGCTGGCCGAGCAGCGCCGGCACGCGGCCGCCGGCGACCTGGCGGCCTTCGCGGTCGCCGACCGCTGCTTCCACGCGGAGATCGTGCGCGCGGCCGGCAACCGTATCCTCGCCCAGCTCTACGACCAGCTGCGGGACCGCCAGTTGCGGATGGGGGTGGCCACGATGCACGCCGAGCCCAGCCGGGTCGCGAAGAACATCGAGGAGCACACCGAGATCCTGGACGCGCTGCGCCACGGCGGCGCGCGGCAGGCGGAGGGCGCCGTCCGCCGGCACCTGTCGCGGGTCAACACCCTGGCCCGGGGCGAGTCGTGACCGCGAAAACCCTGCCGGGCGACCCACCGGGCGGCCGGCGTGCCGTCCTGGTCTGGGGAGTCGGCACCCTGGTCTACCTGGTCGCGGTGGTGCACCGCACCAGCCTCGGCGTGGCCGGCATCGACGCCGCCGACCGCTTCCACATCGGCGCGTCCGCGCTGTCGTCCTTCTCGATACTCCAGGTCCTGGTCTACGCCGGCATGCAGATACCCGTCGGCCTGATGGTGGACCGTCTCGGCACCAAGCGGGTGCTGATGCTGGGCGCGGTGCTCTTCACCAGCGGCCAGCTGGCCTTCGCGCTGTCGCACTCGTACGGCATGGCGCTGGCCGCCCGCGCGGTGCTGGGCTGCGGTGACGCGATGACCTTCGTGAGCGTGCTGCGGCTCGGCTCGCGCTGGTTCCCGGCCCGCCGCGGGCCGATGATCGCGCAGGGCGCGGCCCTCTTCGGGGTGGCGGGCAACCTGGTCTCGACGGTCGCGCTGTCCCGGCTGCTGCACTCGGCGGGCTGGACGCCGACCTTCCTGGGCACGGCGATCGGCGGCGCCTTCGTGCTGCTGCTGGTGGCGCTCTTCCTGCAGGACCACCCCGAGGGCCACGAGCCCGCGCCGGCCGAACACGCGGGACCGGCGTACGTACGGCGGCAGATCGCGGCGTCCTGGGCGGAGCCGGGCACCCGGCTGGGGATGTGGACGCACTTCACCACGCAGTTCTCCGGCATGGTCTTCCTGCTGCTGTGGGGCCTGCCCTTCCTGGTCGAGGACCAGGGCCTGTCCCGCGGCACGGCGGGCAGCCTGCTGACCTTGGTGGTGCTGTCCAACATGGTCTTCGGGATGGTCTTCGGCCAGCTGATCTCCCGCCACCACGGGGCCAGGATGCCGCTGACGCTGGGCGTCATCGCGGCGACCGCGGGGGCCTGGGCGGCGGTTCTGGGCTGGCCCGGCGGGCAGGACCCGATGTGGCTGCTGGCGCTGCTGTGTGTGGTGCTGGGCGCCTGCGGTCCCGGCTCGATGATCGGCTTCGACTTCGCGCGCCCCGCCAACCCGCCGGAGCGCTTCGGCACGGCGTCGGGCATCGTCAACATCGGCGGCTTCACGGCGTCGATGCTGACCCTGCTGGCCATCGGCGTGCTGCTGGACGCCACCGGCGACAACTACCGGGTGGCCTGGAGCAGCGTCTTCGTCCTGCAGGCGATCGGCACCACCCAGATCCTGCGGCTGCACCGGCACAGCGAGCGCCTGGAGCGCGAGCGGATCGCCGTCAGCCGGGTGGAGAGCGTCCACCGCTCGTCGGCCGCCGCGGTCCGCGGGGAGTGAGCAGCCGCCCGCGCTCTGCCCATCGGGGCTCCGACTCGCTGATCCGACCGGTCGGTCGACCGGTCGGTTGACTCGGTCGGCTCCGTTGACGTCCCGCGAGGGGGCGGAAGTCTGTGCAAAGGGGCCGGTGCCGACGGGTGGGAACCCGTCGGTACCGGCCCCTGCGGGGTCCGGGAGCGTCTCAGCGCGTCACGGCGATGTGCTGCAGGATCGCCTCGGCCAGCGCCGTGTCACCCTCGATCTTCAGCCGGTCGGCGACCACGGCGGGCCGCACCCGGCCGGTCAGCAGCCGCAGGAAGGTCTCCCAGTCCAGCGCGAAGGTCACCGCGGGGCCGAGCGAGACCGCCGAGTCGATGGACCCGCGGCCCTCCGCGTTCACCCGCACCGTCCGCATGAACTCCAGCGGCCCGTGCACGTCGAAGACCACCGCGGACCCGGGCTTGGCGCCCGCGTCGTGCGCGACCAGCTTCGGCAGCGCCCGCAGCACGTAGTCGCGGGCCAGCACCGCCGCAGCCGAGGCGAGGTTGCCCGGGGTGTTCAGCGCCCTGCGCAGGTCCTGCTCGTGGGCCCACACGTCGAAGACGCGGCTCCACAGCTGCTCCTCCAGGGTGATCTCGCCGCCGCCGATCGCCCGTACCTCCTGGTCGGGCTGCCGCGACTCGTTGCGCAGCTGCCGCGACCTGCGGATGATCGTGTACTCCAGTTCGGAGGTCATCTCGGGGGCCGTGTGGTGCCGCCGGATGTCGACCGGCACCTCCGTGTAGCGGGCGGCCTCGCTGGTGATGTGCCGCAGGTCGCTGGGAAGGGTGTGGATCGGGCGCGGATCGCCGAGCAGTTCGCACTCGAAGCCGATGACGTGCGAGACGATGTCGCGCACCGACCAGTAGGGGCACTCCGTGGCGCGGTTCCACTCCCCCTCGGCCAGTGGGGACACCAGTTCGTTGATGGATTCTATGGAGTGGGTCCAGGCGTCGATGTACGGCTGGAGCTTGCTGTGGACGGTCACGGGACCCCTCGACGGATCGGTGCGCGGTCGTGGTGGTTGGCGCCTAAGTTACGCTGCGCGCGGGCGCCCACGCAGTGCTTTCGAGTGACGATGGTAGGCCCGGCTTGACGACCCAACGTATGGGCGGTGTCCAGGTGCGCGCAACGCTTCTCCAGATCGAGGTCGACCCGGCCGAGACGGCCGCCGACCGGCGGCGCCGTGCGGCCGCCCTCGTCCGCGCCCAGGCGGGCGCGGATCTTGTCGTGCTGCCCGAATTGTGGCCCGTCGGGGCCTTCGCCTCCGACGACTTCGCGGCCGGCGCCGAGCGCCTCGACGGCGGGCCCACCGCCGAGGCGATGAGCGCCGCCGCGCGGGACGCCGGGGTGTGGCTGCACGCCGGCTCCGTCGTCGAGCGCGACCCGTGGCCCGACGGGCCGCTCTACAACACCTCGCTGCTCTTCGCGCCCGACGGCACGCTGCACACCGCCTACCGCAAGATCCACCGCTTCGGCTTCGACCGGGGCGAGGCGGTGCTGATGGCGGGTGGCTCGCGGATCGTCACCGCCGCCCTCCCGCAGGGCGTGCTCGGGCTGGCCACCTGCTACGACCTGCGCTTCCCGGAGCAGTTCCGGCTGCTGGTGGACGCCGGCGCCGAGATGCTGGTCATCCCGGCGGGGTGGCCCGCCCGGCGCCTCGCGCACTGGCGGGTCCTCCTGCAGGCCCGGGCCATCGAGAACCAGGTCTTCGTCCTGGCCTGCGGCACTGCCGGTACGCACGCGGACGTGCCGCAGGCCGGCCACAGCATGGTCATCGACCCGTGGGGGGCCGTGCTGGCCGAGGCCGGCGCCGCCGAGGAGGTCCTCACCGTCGAGCTGGACCCCTCCCGGGTCGCGGCCACCCGCTCCGACTTCCCGGTCCTGCGCGACCGCGTCCTCGGGGCGCCGCCCCGGTAGCCGGGCGGGCTACTCCTTGGTGACCATGCGGTCGACGCAGACGGCCACGGCGATCAGCATCGCCGCGTCCGCGTCGTCGCGCTCCACGTCGATCGCGTAGCTGTCCCGGAGCGAGAACCAGCGGCGGGAGACGCGGGCGAGGCGCTCGCCCTCGTACTCGATGTCGAACTCCTTGCCGATGAGGTCGCCGCGGATCTCCAGTTCCTCCCCGGAGGCGAGGTCGGCGCGGTAGACCTCGTGCAGCAGGGCGTGCTTCTTGCGGACGGTGACCAGGACGTCGCCGTCGCGCTCGATGGTCATCGCGTCCCGCAGGGAGACCAGCTTCTTGTGGATGACGGCGACCACCGCGCCGGAGGGGTCCTGGAGCTCCAGGGTCTCCCTGATCCTGAGGACCTTGCCGTCGACGTAGAAGGCCCTGCGGCCGTTCTCGTCCTCGATCCAGTAGTCGTCGCCGATGGCGAACATCTTCTCCTGCACCACGTATTTCATGCGGGAATGCCTACCCCCCGTGATGCTGTTGGATGGGTGCATGACTGCACGTGCACGCGTCCGGGCGCCCGAGCTGGTCGGCAAGGGCGGCTGGCTGAATACGGGCGAGGCCACCCCCACCCTCGCCGACCTGCGCGGATCCATCGTGATCCTGGATTTCTGGACCTTCTGCTGCGTCAACTGCCTGCATGTCCTCGATGAGCTGCGGGCGCTGGAGGAGCGGCACCGTGACACCGTGGTGATCGTCGGTGTGCACTCTCCGAAGTTCGTGCACGAGGCGGAGCACCAGGCCGTGGTGGACGCCGTCGAGCGGTACGAGGTGCACCACCCGGTGCTCGACGACCCGGAGCTGGCGACGTGGCGGCAGTACGCGGTCCGCGCGTGGCCGACGCTGGTGGTGATCGACCCGGAGGGCTACGTGGTCGCGCAGCACGCCGGCGAGGGCCACGCCCACGCGCTGGAGCAGCTGGTCACGGAGCTGGAGGTCGAGCACGGGGCGAAGGGCACCCTGCGGCGCGGCGACGGCGTGTACGTGCCGCCGGAGCCGGTGGCCACCGACCTGCGCTTTCCGGGGAAGATGCTGGCGCTGCCCGGCTCGGGGCACTACCTGGTGTCGGACTCGACGCGGCATGCCCTGGTGGAGCTGGCGGCGGACGGCGAGAGCGTCGTACGCCGGATCGGCACCGGTGAGCGCGGCTTCGCCGACGGGGACGCGGCGACCGCGCGGTTCAGCGAGCCGCAGGGACTGGCGATGCTGCCCGACGGCGGCGTGATCGTGGCGGACACCGTCAACCACGCGCTGCGGCGGCTCGACCTGGAGAGCGGCCGGGTCACGACGGTGGCCGGCACCGGGCGCCAGTGGTGGCAGGGTTCGCCGACCAGTGGCAAGGCGCGCGAGGTGGACCTGTCGTCACCGTGGGACGTGGCCTGGTTCGAGGACCGGGTGTGGATCGCGATGGCCGGTGTGCACCAGCTGTGGGCGTACGACCCGGCGACCGGCCGGGTCGAGGTCGCGGCGGGCACAACCAACGAGGGCCTGGTCGACGGCCGCGCCGCCGACGCCTGGTTCGCGCAGCCGTCGGGGCTGGCGGCGGCCGGGGCCCGGCTGTGGGTCGCGGACTCGGAGACGTCGGCACTGCGCTGGGTGGAACGGGCCACCGACGGCGAGGGGTACGTCATCCGTACGGCCGTCGGCACCGGCCTGTTCGACTTCGGCCACCGCGACGGCCCGGCCGGGCAGGCGCTGCTCCAGCACCCGCTCGGGGTGACCGGGCTGCCCGACGGCTCGGTCGCGATCAGCGACACGTACAACAACGCGCTGCGCCGCTACGACCCGGACAGCGGCGAGGTCAGCACGCTGGCGACCGACCTGCGCGAGCCGTCGGACGCCGCCGTGGTGGACGGGGACATCGTGGTGGTGGAGTCGGCCCGGCACCGGCTGACCCGGATGCGCCTGCCGGAAGAGGCGGTACGGGTCGAGGCGGTCGCCCACCGCACGCAGCGGGCCGCCACCGATGTCGCAGCCGGGCCTTTCCGCCTCGACGTGGTCTTCTCGGCGCCCGCCGGCCAGAAGCTGGACGAGCGCTACGGCCCCTCGACCCGGCTGCTGGTCAGCGCGACCCCGCCGGAACTGCTCGCGGACGGTGCGGGCAAGGGCACGGATCTCTTCCGTGACCTGGTGCTCGACCCGTCCGTGAGCGAGGGGGTCCTGCATGTCTCGGCCATGGCGGCGTCCTGCGACGACGACCCGGCCAACGAATACCCGGCCTGCCATGTGCACCAGCAGGACTGGGGTGTCCCGGTCCGGCTGACCGACACCGGCGGGAGCCGGCTCGCACTGGTCCTGGCAGGGATGGACGCGCCGTCCGACCAGTAGTGCCGGTCGTGCCGGTCGTGCCGGTCGTGCCCGTCAGCGCTCAGTAGCGCCGGTCGGTGTAGTAGCGCTCCTCGACCACGGGCGGCACGTCGCCGTCCGCGGTCGGCGGGATCCTGCGCCGCTTGAAGATGCTCACATAGGCGGCCATACCGATCACGCCGACGGCCATCATGATCAGGCCGAGCAGGTCCATGTTGACGCCCTTGGCGTGCCAGTCCGTCGCGAAGGTGATGATCGCACCTATCGCGATCAGGATGATGCACCCTCCGATACCCACGATGTCCGCCTCCAGAGGTGGAGTTGAATGCTCCTCAGGAGCCGCCTACCCCGCGTCGAGCGCTGAAACGTCGGCCCCGTGGCGGTAGTCGGTGGGAGCGGCGCCGTAGGCGGCGCGGAAGGCGCGGGTGAAGGTGGCGTGGTCCCTGAAGCCCCAGCGGACCGCGATGACGTGCACCGGTGTGGCCGCCAGCGCCGGGTCGCCGAGGTCGCGCAGGGCGGACCGGAGCCGCTGGGCGCGGATGAAGGCGGCCACGGTGGTGCCCTCGGTCCTGAAGAGCCGGTGCAGGTGGCTGCGGGAGATGTAGTGCGCGGCGGCGATGCAGCCGGGGTTCAGGTCGGGGTCGTTCAGGTGCTCGCGGATGAAGGCCTGCACGGCGAGCAGCAGGGTGCGGTGGCGGGTCTCCGGCTGGAGGGCGGCGTCCGCCTCCGCCACGTGCGCGAACATCGCGGTGACCAGGTCGCACAGGACCCCGCCGAGGCGGTGGGCGTCGGCCGGCCCGTAGGCACCGCTGTCGGAGGAGACCTGGGTGGCGAACTGCGCCACCAGCGCGCCGATCCCCTCCCGCCCCGAGATCGGGCGGCCGATGGCCTGCCGGGCCTTGTCCCACGGCAAGCCCAGCCGCGCTTTGGGCACCTCGATGCCGATCGAGGTGATCGGCCCGGCGCCGGTCGCGATCTCGTAGGGCACCGAGGTGTCGTTGGTGAAGATGTCGTACGTGCCGTACTCGGCCTCCGCCTTGCCCCAGGTCACCACCGCGTCGCCGCGCAGGACGAGCGAGAGGTGGCAGTGCTCCGGGTCGGACTGCCGGATCAGCCTCGGGGTGCGCAGGAAGACCAGCTGCTGGTAGGTGGCCGGCCAGAGCGTCACCTCGCCGAGGGTGATCAGCCGCAAGTGCGCCTGGTAGTCGGCCGCGTGATCGCTGGTGAGGTGCATGGGCGAGTTGGTCCGGCTCATCACCGCCTCCCAGGCGTCGAATCTCTCCGACGCCGGCAGGTCGTCGCTCCGGAAGATCGTCTCGCTCAGCATCTCGCCCACCCCGGGGGACTCGGCCGTCAGATGGTCGTGGCCGCTACGTGGTCATGCGGTCAGGAAGGCGGTCAGCGCGGCCGCCAGGTATGCCGGGTCGTCCGCGCCGCACAGCTCGCGGGCGGAGTGCATCGACAGGATCGGCACACCGATGTCGACCGTCTTGATGCCGTGGCGGGCCGCGGTGATGGGGCCGATCGTCGTCCCGCACGGCATCGCGTTGTGGGACACGAAGTGCTGAAAGGGTACGCCCGCGGCCTCGCACGCCGCCGCGAAGACGGCGCGGCCGACGCCGTCGGTGGAGTAGCGCTGGTTGACGTTGGTCTTGAGGATCGGGCCGCCGTTGGCGCGGGGGTGGTGCGTCGGGTCGTGCTTCTCGGCGTAGTTGGGGTGCACGGCGTGGCCGACGTCGGAGGAGACGTGGACGGTGCCGGCCAGCGCCCGCAGCCGGTCCTCGTAGGCGCCGCCGCGGGCGTGGACCGAGCGCTTCATGACGTTGCCGAGCAGCGGCCCCTGCGCGCCGGTGTCGGACCCGCTGCCGTTCTCCTCGTGGTCGAACGCGGCGAGCACCGGGATGAAGTCGAGGTCGCCGGACTCGACGGCGGCCAGCAGCGCCGCGGTGCAGGCGTGCACGGACAGCTGGTTGTCCAGCCGCGGGCAGGCGAGCAGTTCGCGGTCGCGGCCCAGGTAGGCGGGGGGCTGCACGTCGTAGGCCATGAGGTCCCAGCCCGCGACGTCGTCGGCGTCCAGGCCCGCCTCGGCGGCGAGGAAGTCGATGAGGTCGCCGTCGTGCGCGTCGCCGAGGCCCCACAGCGGCTGGAGGTGCCGCTGGCGGTCGAGGTTGAGCCCGGTGTCGTTGACGCCGCGGTCGAGGTGCACGGCGAGCTGGGCGACCCGCAGCAGCGGGCGGTCGACGTCGACCAGGGCGGTGGAGCCGTCGCGCAGCGACAGCCGGCCGGCCAGGCCCAGGTCGCGGTCCAGCCAGCTGTTGAGCAGCGGGCCGCCGTAGATCTCGACGGCGACCTGCCGCCAGCCGGCCGTGCCCATGTCGGGGCGCGGCTTGACCCGCAGGTTGGGGGAGTCGGTGTGGGCGCCGATCACCCGGAAGGGCGTCTCGGGGGGCGCGCCCTCGGGGACGTACCAGGCGATGACGGCGCCGCCGCGCAGCACGTACTTCCCGCCGGCCTCCGCGTCCCAGGCGTCGGTCTCGGTGACCCGGCGGAATCCGGCCTTCTCCAGCCGGGCCGCGACCGCGGCGACCACGTGGTACGGGGACGGTGCCGCCTGGACGAACGCGGCGAGGTCGTCGGTGTGGGTGCGGTCGAAAGTGCGCGGTGGCTTGCTCATACCGGCCAGCATAGGAAACGCCGGGCGCCGTCACCTCGTCGGTGGCGGCACCCGGCGCGAAGCCGGTACGAACCCGGTACGGGCCCGGTACGGGCCTTGGTCAGAAGGCCTCTTCCGGCAGGTCCATCACGTCGAGCGTGACGGCCTCCGCCATCGCGCGCTGCACCCCGACGCCCGGCAGGATGTTCGTCGCGAAGAACTTCGCCGCGGCGACCTTGCCGGTGTAGAAGGCGGTGTCCTTCTGCGACGCGGACGGCAGCTTGTCCAGCGCCACCCCCGCGCCCCGCAGCAGCAGGTAGGCAACCACTACGTCACCGGAGGCCAGCAGCAGCCGGGTGGTGTTCAGGCCGACCTTGTAGATCGAGCGGACGTCCTGCTCGGTGGCCGCCAGGTCGGCCAGCATGGTGCCGACGATGGCCTCCAGGTCGGCGGCGGCCTTCGCGAGCTGGTCGCGCGCGTCGGCCAGCTCCGCCCCGCCGGTGGCCTCGGCCAGGAACTTCTTGATCTCCTCGCTCAGCGCGGTCAGCGCCTGCCCCTGGTCGCGGACGATCTTCCGGAAGAAGTAGTCCTGGCCCTGGATCGCGGTGGTGCCCTCGTAGAGGGTGTCGATCTTGGCGTCCCTGATGTACTGCTCGACCGGGTACTCCTGGAGGTAGCCGGAGCCGCCGTAGGTCTGCAGGGACTGGGCGAGCTGCTCGTAGGACTTCTCCGAGCCGTAGCCCTTGACGATCGGCAGCAGCAGGTCGTTCAGCCCGTTCAGCTGCTTGGTGTCGGCGCCGGTGGCCTCGGCGACCTGGATCGCGTCCTGGACGGAGGCGGTGTAGAGGACCAGGGCGCGCATGCCCTCGGCGTACGCCTTCTGCGTCATCAGCGAGCGGCGCACGTCGGGGTGGTGGGTGATGGTGACCTTGGGCGCGGTCTTGTCCATGAACTGCGCCAGGTCGGGGCCCTGGACCCGCTCCTTGGCATACTCCAGCGCGTTCAGATACCCGGTCGACAGGGTGGCTATGGCCTTCGTGCCGACCATCATCCGGGCGAACTCGATGATCCGGAACATCTGCCGGATGCCGTCGTGCTTGTCGCCGATCAGCCAGCCCTTGGCGGGGTGCTTGTCGCCGAAGGTCATCTCGCAGGTGTTGGACGCCTTCAGGCCCATCTTGTGCTCGACGTTGGTGGCGTAGACGCCGTTGCGCGCGCCCAGCTCGCCGGTCTCCGGGTCGAACTCGTACTTCGGGACCATGAACAGCGACAGGCCCTTGGTGCCCGGTCCCGCGCCCTCGGGGCGCGCCAGCACGTAGTGGATGATGTTCTCGGACATGTCGTGCTCGCCCGAGGTGATAAAGCGCTTGACGCCCTCGATGTGCCAGCTGCCGTCGTCCTGCTTGACGGCCTTCGTACGGCCCGCGCCGACGTCGGAGCCCGCGTCGGGCTCGGTGAGGACCATGGTCGAGCCCCACTGCTTCTCGACCGCGAGGGCGGCGATCTTCTTCTGCTCCTCGGTGCCCTCGTCGTAGAGGATGCCGGCGAAGGCCGGGCCGGACGAATACATCCAGATCGCCGGGTTCGAGCCGAGCACCAGCTCGGCGTACGACCAGATCAGGGAGCGGGGCGCGGTGGTGCCGCCGATCTCCTCGGGCAGGCCGAGCCGCCAGTATTCGGCGTCCATGAAGGCCGCGTAGCTCTTCTTGAACGTGTCGGGTATCGGCGCGGTGTTGGTGTCGGGGTCGAAGACCGGCGGATTGCGGTCGGTGTCCGCGAAGGACTCGGCCAGCTCGTTCTCCGCCAGCCGGGTCAGCTCGGCCAGCACGTCCCTGGCCGTGTCGGCGTCCATGTCGGCGAAGGGACCCGTGCCGTAGAGCTGGTCGCGGCCGAGCACCTCGAAGAGGTTGAACTCGATGTCGCGGAGGTTCGACTTGTAGTGGCCCATGACGACGGCTCCGTATCGCTGCTGCAGGCACTCTGCTGATGTCACAAAAGCTGTATCCACATGATGCTACCCGTCAGTAATAAGAAGCAACCCCCGACGGGTGGATGTGACGGGTTCCTCGTTCCCCGGCGGCCGGTTCGCGACCGTTCCCCGATAGGCCCCGCCTGTCCCCGTTACGCTAGGGCCCGTGTACGGCTACGACCAGAGCGTGAATCCCGGCCAAGGCGCGGCCCCCGGCGGACCTGCGCCCATGTCCGGCTACCCTGAGCCCTCGCCGCCGTCCCTGGCCGACGCCGTACGCGCCTTCACTACCGGCTCGCTGTCCGCCGAGGACTTCCAGGCGATCTTCGCCACCTCCAAGGTCTACTGCCCGCGCGGCGAGAACCCCGGCTTCCTGGCGCTGCACGACACGCAGCAGCCGGTGATCCCGATGTTCAGCTCCCTCAAGGAGCTGCGGCGCTACGCCGGCAAGGAGTCGAAGTATTTCGTGATCACCGGCGCCGAGGTGCTCGACCTGCTGCCGACCGGCTACGGCTTCGTGCTCGACATCGACGGCCAGCACCGGATGGTCTTCGACGCGAAGGCGGTCGAGCAGATGGTCGACTTCACCATGCGCCGGATGTACGGCTAGGTACGCTTTCCTCCCCGTTCGTCCATCTCTTCGCATCTCCCTGACGGGTGAGGGAATGGTCACGCGTTGCTAGATGTTCAGTCTTCAACTACATTGGATGCGGAACATCCCCCCAAGGAGGCCCCCATGCCCGCCGTGACCGTTGAGAACCCGTTGACCCTGCCGCGCGTCACCGCCCCCGCCGACGGCCGGCCCCGCCAGGCCCTCGCCGTCAGCACCGCGCCCAGCGGGCTCGAAGGGGAGGGCTTCCCGGTCCGCCGCGCCTTCGCCGGCATCGACTACCGCCAGCTCGACCCGTTCATCATGATGGACCAGATGGGCGAGGTGGATTACGCGGCCGGCGAGCCCAAGGGCACCCCCTGGCACCCGCACCGCGGCTTCGAGACCGTCACCTACATCATGGACGGCACCTTCATCCACCAGGACTCGCACGGCGGTGGCGGCACCATCACCAACGGCGACACCCAGTGGATGACCGCCGGGTCCGGGCTGCTGCACATCGAGACCCCGCCGGAGTCGCTCGTCCTCAGCGGCGGGCTCTTCCACGGCCTCCAGCTGTGGGTGAACCTCCCGAAGGCCGACAAGATGATGCCCCCGAAGTACCAGGACATCAGGGCCGGCGGCCTGAAGCTGCTCACCTCCGCGGACGGCGGCGCCCTCATCCGGCTGATCGCCGGCGACATCGGCGGCCACACGGGACCCGGCTCCACCCACACGCCGATCACCATGACCCACGTGTCCCTCAACGCCGGTGCCTCGGTCACCCTCCCGTGGCGCCCCGACTTCAACGCCCTCGCCTACGGCCTGGCCGGCACCGGTTTCGCCGGCCCGCAGGGCCGCCCCTTCGCCATGGGGCAGGCGGTCGTCTTCGGCCCCGGCGACACGCTGACCGTGCGCGCCGCCGAGACCCAGGACTCCCGCTCGGCGAACTTCGAGTTCGTCCTGCTCGGCGGGCTCCCCATCCGCGAGCCGATGATGCAGTACGGCCCGTTCGTGATGAACACCCACGCCGAGCTGGCGCAGGCTTTCGACGACTTCCAGGCCGGGCGCCTCGGCACGATCCCGGCGGACTCGCCCTACGGGCGGTGAGTTTCCGGGGGCTCGGCCGTCGGGGGCTCAGCCTTCTGGGCTGAGCCCCCGGGCTGCGCTTCCCGGGCTCGGGGTGAGCTTTCGCGGTACGACGGCCAGGCGGCTTGCTACGCCTGGCCGTCGTGCTGCTGCTGCCGTACCTCTTCGAGGATGGCCAGCGTCTCGTCCGCCTTCCGGGGATCGTCGGTCTGGCGGAAGATGTCGGCGGCGACGGTGAAGGCGGTGACGGCTTCGTCGAACCGGCGTAGCTCTTGGAGGATGAGGCCCAGGTTTTTCAGGGCTTGGCCCTCGCCGTAGCGGTTGTCGGTCTCCCGGCAGATTTCCAGGTCCTGCTGGAGGGCGATGATGGCTTCGTCGTACCTGTCGAGTAAGCGTAGGGCGAGGCCGAGGTTGTTGAGGGCTGTGCCTTCGTGGTGGCGATCGCCGGTCCGGTGGAACGCGTCCGCCGCCTGGGCGGCGAGGACGGACCAGTCGTCGAAGTGGCGGCGGAAGTTGAGGTAACGCGCGAGGGCGAAGCTCAGTGCGGTGTGGGCTTCGTGGTCGGCCGGTCCGGCGGTGGCCGCCGCGGTGAGGTTGGTGCGCTCCGCGTCCAGCCACGCCAAGGCCTGCTCGCGCCCGGTGAACAGGTCGGAGACGGGCTCGCCGGCGCGGGTCTCCATATAGGTGTCGGCCGCCTGGGCGGTGCTGAGGTAGTGGTCCAGCAGGCGGCCGAGCGCCGCCTCGCGGTCGTCGTCCGCCGCATGGCGCCGGCCGTGCTCGTCGGCGTGCAGCCGCAGCAGGTCGTGGAAGCGCCAGCGGCCCCAGACCGGGGCGGGCTCGATGAGATGGGCCGCCGCCAGGTCGCTGAGCAGGTGCTCGGTGGTGGCCTCGTCGCCGTCGCCCGTCAGGTGGTGGGCCGCCGTGGTGGAGATGTCGGGGCCGGAATTCAGCGGCAGCAGGCGGAAGAGGCGCTGCTGGGCGGGCGTCAGGTGGTGGTACGACAGGTCGAAGGCGCCGCGCACCGCGCGGTCCGCGCGGCTGAGGTGGTCGAGCCGGGAGTGCCCGGCGCGCAGGGCGGCGGTGAGCGAGGCGATCGGGCGGCGTGGGGTGTCGACCAGGAGTGCGGCGGTGATCCGCAGGGCCAGCGGCAGGCCCCCGCACAGCCGGCCCAGGTCCATGGTGGCGTCGGGGTCGTCGGCGGCGCGGGTGTCGGACGGGCCTAGGGCCTGGTGCAGCTCCTGGCGGATGAGGTCGGCCGCGGCCTCGGCGTCGAGGACGTCGAGGCTGTGCACGCGGGCGCCCAGAGCGAGGGTGTTGCGCGAGGTGATCAGGGCGGGCGTGGTGCCGTCGCCCGGCAGCAGCGGCAGCAGCGGCAGCACCTGCTCCTCGCTGCTCGCGTTGTCGATGACCAGGAGCGTCCGCTCGCCCCGGCTGGTGCGGGCGGTCAGGGCCGAGCGCAGCAGCGCGGAGCGTGCGGGGACCCCGGGCGGGATGTCGTCGGCGGAGGTACCGAGGGTGCGCAGGAAGCCGTCGAGGGCGTCGGCGGCGCCGACCCGCCGGCCGGGGTCGGGGTCGTAGCCGTTGAGGTCGGCGAACAGCGCGCCGCCCGGGAACCAGCCGGGTTCCAGCAGCGCGCGCTCAGCGCTCTGGAGGGCCAGTTCCGTCTTGCCGACACCGCCCATCCCCGCCACGGCCTGCACCAGCACCGGCCGCTGCCCGCCGCCGCCGGGGGCGAGCAGCGCGAGCAGCGCCCGTACGTCCTCCTCGCGGCCGGTGAACGTACGCGACCGCGGCGGCAGGCCCGCCAGCGCCTCGGTGGGCTCGACGGATAACGAGCGGTCCACGCCCTCGGCGGCCAGCAGGAGGCGGCGCAGCGTGGTGAAGGTCCGGTGATCGGCCGTAGTGGCCTTGAGGATGGTGGCGTGGTCACCGGGCAGCGCCGCCGCGTCCGGGAAGACGCTCTGCGCGGACGCGGGGCGTACGACGCCGTCGCTCTCCCCGGCATAGACCGAGAAGGGGATCGGGCAGGTGCGGTCGGTGACCCCGGTGGCGTTCACCGCGTCCCGCAGCACCGTGCGCAGGGTGTGCGTCACCTGCTCGTTCAGCGGCCGCAGCTGGCTCTCCTGCGGATGGCCGGACCCGAGCACAGTGCGGCGCAGCGAAAGGTACAGCTCTGAACCGTTGTTGGGGCAGGCCAGCATGACCACCCGCCGGACGCGGGCCAGTTCGCGCCCCCGCCCGTCCCCGAGCATCCGCGCGAGGCAGCGCTGCACGACAAGGCCGCCCTGGCTGTGCGACACGAGCACCAGGTGTTCGTACGCGCCCGCCTCGGTGGCCAGGTACTCCCTGAGGCTGTCCGCGGCGGTGTCGATCCCCGGGAAGACCCGCAGCGGATGCACCCGCTTCAGCCCGGTCGCGTACGAGAAGGCCAGCGTGCTGGCAAAGCCGAGCCCCTTGTCGGCCGCGATCAGCTTCCGCAGCGGGTCCCATGCCTTCGGTCCGGACCTGATCCCGTGCACCAGCACCACGCCCAGCCGGTTCTCGCGCACCTGGCCACCCCCTGCCCCGAACCCGCGGAGCCCCACGTTAAGCCTCCCGGCCCGCCCTGCGTGCGGACTCCCGCAAACCGCCATCTCCCGGATGTACGGGGGCGTGTGCGCGCCTCAGCGCAGTGCGGGAAGATGCTCGCCGATCACCCACCGGAAGCTGGGAGGCCATGTCCCATGGCGCAGGTCGAGTTCGAAATGCGAGCACTTGAGGTCGACACCGCCGACATCGCCCGGCGCATCGCGGCGGCGGGCGGCGAGCACGTGGCCGACCGGCTGATGCGCCGCTTCGTCTACGACATCCGCCCCGGCGAGCAGGGCCGCTGGATGCGGCTTCGCGACACGGGCAGCGAGGTGACGCTGTGCGTCAAGGAGATCAGCGATGACGCCGTCGACGGCACCCGAGAGACAGAGACGACGGTCGGCGACTTCGACGTGACCCACGAACTCCTCGGCCTCCTGGGCTTCCAGCCCAAGGCGTACCAGGAGAACCGCCGGTCGTCCTGGCTGCTGGACGGCGTCCGCCTGGAGATCGACTCGTGGCCGCGGATTCCGCCCTACCTGGAGATCGAGGCCGACGACGCCGATCAGGTGTGGGCGACCGCGGACCGCCTGGCCCTCCCCCGTCACGCGCTGACGGGTGCGAACACCACGGCCCTGTACGCCAGCTACGGCATCGACCTGGCGGGCATCAGCGATCTGCGGTTCGCCGACTGATCGGCTGGCGCCGGCGTGACCAGGCCCTAGAGCAGGTGGTCGGCCTTGCCGGCCTTGATCTCGGCGATCAGCGCTTGCAGCGCTTCGCGCGAGTCGGTGAGGTAGCGGTCCTCCTGGCCCGCGACGGCTATGTACGCGTTGCCGTCCGCGTCCGTACCGATGCGGAAGCAGTTGCTGCCGTCCTGGCAGAAGGGGGCTTCCCAGGTGATGTCGGACACGGTGGACTCTCCTAGAGCTGGGACGCGATGGCGTGCATGAGGTCGAGGGTCTTCTCCGGCGGGAGGGCAATGCGTTGCATCTCGTCGAGTTGCAGCCGGTACTTGCTCAACTGCGCCTCGGGGTGGATGAATTCCACGACCGTGGCGCGGTCCAGCTCGACGGTGTCCAGGCGGGGGAGCTGGGCGCGGGCGTACAGGATGGACTGGCCCGAGCCGGGGAAGGCGCCCGCCGAGAACGGGATGGCCTGGATCGTGACGTTGGCGCGGTCGGCGGCGGCCATGAGGTGCGCGAGCTGGTTGCGCAGTACCGTACGGCCGCCCACCTCGGTACGTAGCGCTCCCTCGTGGATGACGAGTTCGTACGGCGGGGCGTCCGGGCGGTCGATGGCCTGGTGGCGTTGCACGCGGTGGGCGACCCTGGCCTCGAACTCCGCCTCGGGGAGCGGCGGGATGGCGGCGCGGAAGAGAGCGCGCGCGTAGGCCTCGGTCTGGAACTGGCCCGGCATGTGGGTCATCGTGCTGACCCGCAGGCCGTAGGCGTGCCACTCCAGTTCGGCGATGTCCAGGAAGGTCGAGGGAAGCACGTCCCGGTAGTCCTCCCACCAGCCGTGCACGCGGTCGCCGCACATCGCGACCAGTGCGTCGACCAGCGCCTGGTCGGTGCATTCGTAGGCGAAGGCGATCCGCCGCACGCGCTCGGAGCTGACCCCGTGGCGTCCGGCCTCGGTGCTGGAGATGACGGTCCGGTTGGTGTCCAACAGGGCGGCTGCCTGTTCGGTGGACAGTCCGGCGTCCTCCCGCAGTTTGCGGAGTTCCGCACCCAGGCGCTGTTGGCGCGCGCTCGGGTTGCTTCTCGGCGGCATGTGGGTCCCCTCCCGCGTGTGCTCAGTCTGTCGTGCCAGGCCGGGGCTGGTCCAACGATCCGTCAGGAATCGGTAGCACATGTAACCCGGATGCCCTACCGTAGTACGCACGCTACTACGCGTCACTCGCCGGAAGCGCACCGCGTGAGCCTGCCCATCCGCCCTGGAAGGGGTGGGCTCACGACCAGGGCGGCATGCCACCGGCGGCGGCGCCGAAAACTCACCCTCACAACGGAGTTCGCCATGCCCGAAATCCCCGTCGTGCCCGCCCTCTGGCGGTTCCCGGCTCATCCCGCCTCGGTGGGCCGTGCCCGGCACGCGGTAATGGAGGCGTTGCCGTACGGGCTGCCGCCCCAACTGCACGCCGAGCTGGGGTTCATCACCAGCGAGCTGGTCACCAACGCCATCCGGCACGGCGCGTGCGCCGACGCGGACGAGGTGGTCGAACTCGTGCTGTGGCCCACAGACGGCCACTACTGGCTGGCGGTCTCCGACCCGGGGCCGGGCAAGCCCGCGGTGGACCACCGTCCTTCGCCCGACACCGAGTCGGGCCGCGGGCTGCTGCTCGTGGACGCGCTCGCCGACGCCTGGGCGGTCGTGCCGCGCCCGTACCGCGGGAAGTCGGTCGTCGCCGGGCTGGCCCTGCCCTCGCCCGGGTGACGCACCACCGCAGGCGGCCCCGCGCGTCCGGGAAAGCTACGGCGTCCGCGCCGCCTCGTACAGCTCGAACCAGGTGGACTTGCCGTCGCCGCGGGGATCGACTCCCCAGGCGTCGGCCAGCTCCTCCATCAGGAGGAGGCCGCGGCCCGAGGAGGCCATCTCGCCGGGGGAGCGGAGGTGCGGCATGTCGTCCGAGGGGTCGCCGACGGCGACGTGGAGGCGCCGGGTGCCGGGCATGCCGGTCACCTGGGCCAGGAGGAGGGCGTCGCCCTCGGTGTGGACCAGGACGTTCGTGACCAGCTCGGAGGTCAGCAGGACGGCGGACTCGACCTGATCGGGCGAGGCCCAGTCGTGGAGCAGCGCGCGGATGTCCTCGCGGCAGGAGCGGATCTGGCCGGGGTCGTCCTGGGAGACGGTCTGGACGGTGCGGCGGACCGGGACCGCGCAACTCGGGCCGTCGGCGTTGCGGCGCAGCAGGACCAGGGCGATGTCGTCCTCGCGGCGGTCGGTGAGCGGGCCCGGGGCGTGGTGCGAGGCGGGGCCGTGGACGGCGCCGACCAGGGAGTCGGCGAGGACCTCCAGGTCGTTCGCGGGACCGGCGGCAAGCGCCTGGGACAGCCTGCGCCAGCCGGTCTCCAGGTCGTGGCCGCCGGTCTCGATCAGGCCGTCGGTGCACATCAGCAGCACTTCTCCGGGCTCCAGGACCATCTTGGTGGTGGGGTAGTCGGTGTCCGGCTCGATGCCGAGCGGCAGGCCCACGGCGGTGCGCCGCACGATCGTGGTGCCGTCGCCGAGGCGGATCGCCGGTTCGGGATGGCCGGCGCGGACCATGTCCAGAGTGCCGGTGAGCGGGTCGATCTCGACGTACAGGCAGGTCGCGAAGCGGACGTCGGAGGGGGCGTGGTGCTCGTCGCCGAGCCCGGCCAGGAACCGGGACGTCCGCGACAGCACCGCGTCGGGCCCGTGGCCCTCGGCGGCGTACGCCCGCAGCGCGACCCGCAGCTGTCCCATCAGGCCCGCGGCCCTGATGTCGTGGCCCTGGACGTCGCCGATGACGATCGCCGTACGGCCCGAGGGCAGGTCGATCACGTCGTACCAGTCGCCGCCGACCTGGAGGCCGCCGCCGGTGGGAACGTAGCGGGCGGCCACCGCCATCCCGCTGACGCCGGGCTTGCGCGTGGGCAGCATCGTGCGCTGGATGCCGTCGGTCAGCGCCCGCTCCGACTCGTGCAGGCCCGCCCTGGACAGGGCCTGGCCGAGCAGCCGGGCGACGGTGGTGAGCACCGAGCGCTCGTCGGGGGTGAAGGCGACGGGTTCGCGGAAGGCCGCCAGCCAGGCGCCGATCGTGGTCCCGGCGACGATCAGCGGCAGATACGCCCACGACACCCGCCCGTACGGCTCGACCAGCGGCCAGGTCGTCGGGAAACGCCGCGCGTATTCCTCCGGCGAGGTCACGTAGACCGCACGGCCGGTACGGGCCACCAGCGCCGCCGGGTAGTCGGTGGACAGCGGCATGTCGAGGAGGGCGGCGTCGGCGATCTCCTGCCCGTGGTGGCCGATCATCTCCAGCCGGTCGCCCTCCACCCCGAAGACGGCGAGGCCGTCGGGGGAGAAGCCGGGCATCGACAGGGTCGCCGCGACCCGCAGGACGTCGCCGGTGGAGTCCGCCTCGGCGAGCGCCCGGCCCGCGTCCAGCAGGAAGGCCTCCCTGGCCCGCCGCCAGTCCCCGCTCGCCGTGCCCGTCCGGCGCTGCGCGCTGCGCACCTCGTGCAGGGTGCCGCTGATCATGTCCCCGCGCGGCGCGACCCGGGCGCGCAGCGTGCGCAGCACGGAGCCGTCGTCGCCGACCACCCGCACCAGGGACTCCGCGACCGTGCCCTCGGCCGCGGCCAGCGAGACCGCGGCGTTCAGCGACACGTAGTCGCCCGCGTGGAGGCAGGCCCTCACCGCGCTGGAGCGGTGCGTGGCGGCGCCCCCCGACAGACCGAGCAGGCGCGCCGCACAACCGTCCACCGTGACATTGCCGGTGCCCTCGTCCCACTGCCAGAGGCCGGAGCCGACCGCGGCGAGGACCTCCTCGGAGTGCATTGCCCCAGTTTATGGGTTCTCGGATGCTATGGGCCAATGTGCACCACTTGCTCATGCCGCGTATACGCGGATGAGGAGGCGCCTCCGGCGCCGGTAGGCTGTGCGGGACCCCACCCTCGCGACGACCTGACGACTTGGACGAGACCACGATGCACCGGTACCGGTCACACACCTGCGGAGAGCTGCGCGCCACCGACGTCGACACCGACGTCCGCCTGTCCGGCTGGCTGCACAATCGGCGTGACCTGGGCGGCATCCTCTTCGTCGACCTTCGCGACCACTACGGCTTCACCCAGCTGGTGGTCCGCCCGGGATCGCCCGTCTACGACGAGCTGAGCAGCCTGTCCAAGGAGTCCGTGGTCCGCGTCGACGGCCGCGTCCTGGCCCGCTCGGCCGACAACGTCAACCCCGAGCTGCCGACCGGCGGCATCGAGGTCGACGTGACGTCGCTCGAGGTGCTCGGCGCCGCCGACCCGCTGCCCTTCCCGGTCTTCCCCGAGGACAACGCCAACGAGGAGATGCGGCTCACCAACCGCTTCCTGGACCTGCGCCGCCAGCGCATGCACCGCAACATCATGCTGCGCACCCAGGTCATCTCCTTCCTGCGCCGCGAGATGACCGCGCTGGGCTTCAACGAGATGGCCACCCCGATCCTGTCGGCCACCTCCCCCGAGGGCGCCCGCGACTTCCTGGTGCCCTCCCGCGTGCACCCCGGCCGCTTCTACGCGCTGCCGCAGGCCCCGCAGCAGTTCAAGCAGCTGCTGATGATCTCCGGCTTCGACCGCTACTTCCAGATCGCGCCCTGCTTCCGCGACGAGGACTCGCGCGCCGACCGCTCGCCCGGCGAGTTCTACCAGCTCGACGTCGAGATGAGCTTCGTCGAGCAGGAGGACGTCTTCGGCGTCATCGAGAAGGTGATGACCGACCTGTTCACCGAGCTGGGCGGCGGCCGCACCGTCACCTCGCCCTTCCCGCGCATCCCCTTCCGCACGTCGATGCTCAAGTACGGCAACGACAAGCCGGATCTGCGCACCGCGCTCGAACTGGTCGACGTCTCCGACATCTTCGCCGGCTCCGGCTTCAAGGCCTTCGCCGGCAAGCACGTCCGCGCCCTCGCGGTGCCGAACACCGCCGACCAGCCGCGCAAGTTCTTCGACCAGCTCGGCGAATACGCCGTCTCGCTCGGCGCGCAGGGCCTGGCGTGGGTCCGGGTCGGCGAGGAGAACGCGCTGACCGGGCCGATCGCCAAGTTCCTCACCGAGGAGGACGTGGCCGCGCTCGTCACCGCGGTCGGCGCCGAGCCGGGCACCGCGATCTTCTTCGGCGCCGGCGACTTCGACGAGGTCTCGAAGATCATGGGCCCCGTCCGCGTCGAGGCCGCCAAGCGTGCCGGGCAGTACGACGAGGGCGTCTTCCGCTTCTGCTGGATCGTCGACTTCCCGATGTTCGAGCGCAACGAGGACACCGGGGCGGTCGAGTTCTCGCACAACCCGTTCTCGATGCCGCAGGGCGGCCTCGAAGCGCTGGAGACCAAGGACCCGCTGGACATCCTCGCCTGGCAGTACGACATCGTCTGCAACGGCATCGAGCTGTCCTCCGGCGCGATCCGCAACCACGAACCCGACGTCATGTACAAGGCGTTCGAGATCGCCGGCTACTCCCGCGAGACCGTCGAGGCGGAATTCGGCGGAATGCTGCGCGCTTTCCACTTCGGCGCGCCCCCGCACGGCGGCATCGCGCCGGGCGTCGACCGCATGGTCATGCTCCTCGCGGACGAGCCCAACATCCGCGAGACCATTGCGTTCCCGCTCAACCAGCACGCGCAGGACCTGCTCATGGGGGCGCCGTCGGAGGTGTCCGAGTCCCGCCTACGCGAGCTGCACATCCAGCTCCGCGCCAAATAACCCCGGGCGCCCCCGGACCCCTTCACGCAAGGCTGCGCCTTGCAGGGCAGCCTTTGACGGGCTGCACGTCGCCACCGTGCGAAAGGGGCTGTTCGGTTGTCCCCGGACCACCGGCCGGTTGCGGGTTGCGCGCGCAGTTCTCCCCCAGAGCTTCGCATGGGGGTACTCCCACGCGCCCCTGAGGTGGTGGCGGTCGTCGCCACACGACGGCCGGTGGCGGGTTGCGCAGGGGGCGCCATACAGGGGCGCGGGGAACTGCGCGCTCAGCCGTTGACGGGCTGAACGTCGCCACCGTCCGGAAGGGGCTGTTTCGGCCCTCCCCCCAGAGCTTCGCCCGGGGGTGCCCCCGCGCGCCCCTGGGGCGGTGGCGGTCCGTCACCACGGGACTGTCGTGGGGTGTGCGGCCACGCCGCAACGGGGCCGCGGGGCAACCGGATGGGGGGGCCGCGGCGTTGTAGAGGTGTGGGAGGGACCATTCGTGGGCGAGGGCGGGTTCGAGGGGTTTGTTGCGGCGCGTGGGCAACGACTGTTGCGTGTCGCGTGGCTGCTCACCGGGGACGCCCACCTCGCAGAGGACCTGCTGCAGACCGTGCTGGCCAAGGTGTGGCCGAAGTGGCACCGGATCGCCGAGGAGGACCCGGAGGCGTACGTACGCCGAGCGTTGGTGCACACGCATGCCTCGTGGTGGCGCCGGCGGTGGCGGGGGGAGGTGCCGCACGGGGACCTGCCGGACCGGGCGCTGGCTCAGGACGCGTACGCCGGGGTGGATCTGGAGCAGGCGCTGGCCGCCGCGGTGCGGGCGCTGCCGCTGCGGCAGCGGGCCGTGGTCGTGCTGCGCTACTTCGAGGACCTGAGCGTGACCGAGACTGCGGAGGTGCTGGGGTGTTCGGAGGGCACGGTGAAGAGCCAGGCGGCCAAGGCGCTGCGGACGCTGCGCGGGCGGCTGCCGGTCGCGGTGACGGCGGACGGCGGTGAGTCACCGTGACTGAGGAGGACGACCTGCGGGTGCTGCTGGAGCGGGTGGTGCCCCAGCCGGCCGCCTCCGCGCAGCGGCTCGACCGTATCCACGAGCGGGTCCGGCGGCGCCGACGGCGTATGGCCGCGGTCACCGGAAGCGTGGTGGTCGCCTTCGCGGCGAGCCTGCTGGCGGTGCCCGGCCTGCTCCGGCCGGAGGGCGGCGCGGCTCCCGTGGCGGTGGCGACCAGCGGGCAGGCGCAGCTGCCGAGCAGCCCGCCGGCGAGCGCCCGGGGCGAGGAGCCGACCACCCCGGGCTCGACACCGGGCCGCGGCTACTTGCCGCCCGGCATGGCCGGGTTGCGGCTGCGGCCGCCGCCGGGCTGGAAGGTCCTGGCGGACCAGGACACCGACACCGTCTTCCTGTCGTCGCAGAAGCTGGTCCTGCCCCAGGGCGGTTGCGCGCATGCCCTGGACGGCTTCTGCACGCCGCTGGCCCGTGTGCTGGCCGAGGACGGGGCGCTGGTGATGTTCCACCTCGCGCAGAGCAAGGCCCCGGCGGCCAAGTTCGGCGGCTACGAGCTGCCGCTCACGGACGAGGACCCGTACTCGTCCTGCCGTGCGGTCACCGGCACCCGGCAGATGGGGCGGACGATGGTCGGCTCCGCGGCGACGGGCGCCGTGGTGTGGGCGGTGGCCTGCCTGTCGCACCCCTCGGCCGCCCAACTGACCCGGGTCAGGGGCCTGCTGGCGTCGGCCGACTTCGGATGAGCGGTCAGATACCGATAGGCCGCAGGGGCGCGGTGTTCGGGCTGGCCGCGGCGCTGGTCGCCGCGTGCAACCCCGGTACGGGAGCCCGGCGGTCGCGGCTGCCGGAGGAGGGGCCGCTGCGCCCGGTGCCGCTCGGTGACTCGGCGGCACACGGGCGCGCGGCGGCGCCCGACCCTAGGCGGCGGCGTCCGGGTCGCCGCCGAAACGCTCGACGTAACCGGCCAGGTCGTCGTCGGTGATCTTCGCGAAGAGCACCGGCGGCACGGTGAAGGGCGTACCGGCGGGGACCGAGGCCAGGGTGCGGGCCTCGTGCGCGGTGACCCAGCGCGCGTCGTCCTCGGGCAGCGCGAAGGCGGCCCGCATGGCGGCGGCCGAGGCCGGGATGAAGGGCTCGGAGACGACGGCGTAGAGGTGGATCAGGTTCATCGCGGTACGCAGGGTCAGGGCGGCGCCGTCCTGGTCGGTCTTGACCTGCGTCCAGGGGGCCTTTTCCTCCAGGTAGGAGTTGCCCGCGCTCCACAGCGCCCGCAGCGACTGGGCCGCCTTGCGGAACTGGAGGGTCTCCATGTGGCCCTCGTACTCCGCGAGCAGACCGGCGATCTGCTCGCCGAGCCTGGCCTCCGCCTCGCCGGCCGGCGCACCGGCCGGCACCTCGTCGCCGAAGCGCTTGCGGGAGAAGGACAGCACCCGGTTGACGAAATTGCCGAGGGTGTCGGCGAGATCCTTGTTGACCCCGGCCGCGAACAGCTCCCAGGTGAAGGACGTGTCGTCGGACTCGGGCGCATTGGCCATCAGGAAGTAGCGCCAGTAGTCGGCGGGCAGCACTTCGAGCGCGGCTTCGGTGAAGACGCCGCGGCGCTGGGAGGTGGAGAACTTCCCCCCGTAGTAGTTCAGCCAGTTGAAGGCCTTGACGAAGTCGACCTTCTTCCACGGCTCCCTGGTGCCCAGTTGGGTCGCCGGGAACATCACGGTGTGGAAGGGCACGTTGTCCTTGCCCATGAACTGCGTGTAGCGCACCGTCTCGTCGGCTTCGTACCACCACGACTGCCAGTCGCGCGATTCGCCTTCCGGGGCCGCGTCGGACCATTCCTTGGTGGAACCGATGTACTCGATCGGGGCGTCGAACCAGACGTAGAAGACTTTGCCCTCGGCGGCAAGCTCCGGCCAGGTGTCGGCGGGCACCGGCACACCCCAGTCGAGATCGCGGGTGATCGCCCGGTCGCGCAGGCCCTCCGTGAGCCACTTGCGGGCGATCGAGGACGCCAGGGTCGGCCAGTCGTCGCTGTTCGCGTCGAGCCAGGCCTCCACCTCGGCGGCCAGCTTGGACTGGAGGAGGAACAGGTGCTTGGTCTCCCTGATCTCCAGTGCGCTGCTGCCGCTGATCGCCGAGCGCGGCTCGATCAGGTCGGTGGGGTCCAGCACCCGGGTGCAGTTCTCGCACTGGTCGCCGCGAGCCTTGTCGTAGCCGCAGTGCGGGCAGGTGCCGACGATGTAGCGGTCGGGCAGGAAGCGCTCGTCGGCCAGCGAGTAGACCTGGCGGATCGCGCGTTCCTCGATGAAGCCGTTCTCGTTCAGCCGGCGGGCGAAGCGCTGGGTGATGTCCACGTTCTGCGCCGAGGAACTGCGGCCGAAGTAGTCAAAGGACAGTGCGTATCCGTCGTAGACCGCCTTTTGGGCGTCGTGCGCGCGGGCGCAGAAGACGTCGACCGGAAGGCCGGCCTCCTTGGCGCCCAGTTCCGCCGGGGTGCCGTGTTCGTCGGTGGCGCAGATGTAGAGCACCTCGTGCCCGCGCTGCCGCAGATAGCGGGCGTAGACGTCCGCAGGGAGCATGGACCCCACCATGTTGCCCAGGTGCTTGATCCCGTTGATATAGGGCAGGGCCGAGGTGATGAGGTGACGAGCCATTGCAGGCTGCTCCCAATTCGTAGCGCGGAGTGAGGAATTCATCTACGGATCGTCAATCGTATCGGACCGTAGCCGGATTACCGCCGTCGCATTCACATTCCGGTCAGATTCAGGTCAGAGCGCTCTCCGTGATGACGCGCTGTGACTGCACGTGCACTTGCACGTGCACATGCACGTGCTCGCGCCACGAGTTATCATCTCCTGTACCACACGGCACTTTTGGGGAGTGGCTGATGCGCCGGACGCACAACGGAATGGCCGCAGAAGACCTTGCGGGCGTGGTCTGGCAGAAGAGCAGACACAGCAATGCCAATGGCACCTGTGTGGAGTTCGCGGCACTGCCCGACGGCGACGTGGCCGTACGCAATTCGCGCTATCCGGACGGTCCCGCGCTCATTTACACCAGGGCGGAGATCGAGTCGATGATCATCGGTGTGAAGGCGGGCGAGTTCGACCATCTGATGCCGCTGGTGCCGGGGCCGTGACGCGCTGACGCGTCACGGCCCTACCCGCGCTGGCCGGCCGGTGCGACCAGGAACAGCGCCCAGACGACCTTCCCCGTACCGCTCAGCGGGTGCCATCCCCAGTTCTCGCTGAAGGAGTCCACCAGGTGCAGTCCGCGACCGGTCTCGGCCACGAAGTCAGGGTCTTTCGTGATCGGCGCCACGCCGCTGGGGTCGCGGACGGCGCAGACCACCCGGCTGGTCCAGCGCACCAGGCTCAGCCGCACCGGGGCGCCGGGCGTGCCCGCCGGCACCGCGTAGCGCAGCGCGTTGGTGACCAGCTCGGAGGCCACCAGCTCCATGGAGTCGAGCAGTGCGGCCAGATCCCAGTGCTGAAGGGTCGTACGTGTGAAGTGGCGTGCCTCACGCACCGACTCCAGGGCGGCGGGCAACTCGCACGTGGCGCCGTGACCCGCGGCAAGTCGCTCGGGTGCGAGCACGCCTTGCCATAACGGGTCGAGCACAGGTGCGGCCTCTGCCTTCATGCGTGCCCCCGGAGTTTCTGCACGTTCCCATGCTCAGGGATTCCACCCGGGGGATGCAAGAGCGTCTGCACGTGCATCTGCAAGGAATTGATGCACGTGACGATCCAGAGTGACCGGACGGGTACTGCGCGCAAGCCATTAGTGGCAGACTGCTGATGAACCAAGGGCGGAGCGTGACCTATGAGCGCAGGGCAGCCGGGAGGCGGGTCCATCGTGCGACGAATGCTGCTCGGAGCGCAGCTGCGGCGGCTGCGTGAGTCGCGGGGGATCAGCCGGGAGGACGCCGGGTATTCCATCCGGGCGTCGGAGTCGAAGATCAGCCGCATGGAGCTGGGAAGAGTCAGCTTCAAGGAGCGGGATGTCGCCGATCTGCTGACGCTGTACGGCGTCACCGAGGAGGGTGAACGGCTCGCCATGCTCGGACTCGTGAGAGAGGCCAACGCGGCCGGATGGTGGCACGGATACGGCGAGGTGATGCCCACCTGGTTCCAGACCTACGTCGGTCTGGAGGAGTCGGCGGCCCTCATCCGCACCTTCGAGGTGCAGTTCGTGCACGGCCTGCTGCAGACCGAGGACTACATAAGGCAGGTGATCCGGCTCGGTCACCCCGAAGGAGCCGACTCCTGGGTGGAAAGACGAGTCGGCCTACGCCTGGAACGGCAGAAGCTCCTCGTATCGGAGCGGGCACCCCACTTCGTCGCCGTGATGGACGAGGGCGCGCTGCGCCGCCCCTTCGGCACCCGGCAGGTGATGCGCGACCAGATCCAGCACGTGCTGGAGGCCGCCGAGGCGCCCAACGTGGACGTCCGCGTCCTGCCCTTCGCCACCGGAGGCCACGCGGCCGGCGGCGGCGCCTTCACGCTGCTCAGCTTCCCCGAGTCCGACCTGCCCGACCTGGTGTATCTGGAGCAGCTGACCGGTGCGCTCTACATCGACAAGCACGACGAGGTCGTCGAATACGACAAGGCCATGACCGCGCTGGGACGGCTCGCGCTGAGCCCGGCCGACTCGCTGGACTGGCTGAACACATTCCAGCGGGAGTTGTGACCTTTAGGTCGTTTTTGGCAGATCTTCACCCCTCCGGGTGAATATCGGCATGGTTTCCCCCCGTCGCCCTCCCCGGCGGCACCGCGTCACCGCTACGGTTACGCAGGTCACGCCAGGGGGATGGGGGGCACGGGTGCACGAGGGGGTCAACGGCGACCGCGCCGCCGGGAACCGCGAGGGCCGGCCGCCGTTCGGCTGCCCGCTCGGCGACATCCTCCCGGCCCCGACGCCCTACGCCCGCACCTACCGCGTCCGGCAGACCACCGTCGTGGAGCTGTCCGGCGAGATCGACCTGGGCAGCGCGCAGGACGTCCACCCCCACCTCGACGCGGCCGCCCTGTGGCCACTGCCGCTGCTGGTGGTCTTCGACCTCGGGCCGCTGGAATTCATCGACTGCTTCGGCCTGGCGCTGCTCGTACGCGCCCGCCGCCGGGTACTCGACCGCGGCGGCAGGACCGCGATGGCGTGCGCCCACCCGCCGACCCGCAAACTGCTGGTCATGACCGGCCTCGACGCGGTCTTCCTCCCGGCCCCCACCCTCGACGAGGCGCTGCGGGCCTGAGCCCGCCCCCTCAAGGACCTGAGCCCGTCTCCCCGGGGATCCGAGCCTGCCCCCGCGGACCGGAACCCGTCACTCCACGCTGCCTTTACGTCACCCAAATGTTGACGCCGTACAGTGTCTCGCTGGACAGTCGTCCTCCCCGGGCGCCCATGTGACCGGCGTCATACGGCAACACCGGGTGAGCTGATAAACGTTGGGGCTTCGTCGTGATCCGTGCGGGTGCCACCGGACCGAAGGTGTAAGGGAATGGGCGTTCGTGGGCGCAAGCCGGAACGTAAGCACAGCCGCAAACGCTGGATCATCGCGGTTGTCGTGTCGTGCGCGGTGCTGCTCGTCGCTGGTGCGGGAGCGATCTACCTCAAGCTGAACGCCAACATCGCGACCTTCGACTCCGCGGGCCTGAGCAAGAACCGCCCCGCGGCCGCCCAGGCCGACGCCAACGGCCACAAGGCCGTCAACGTCCTGCTCATCGGCTCCGACACCCGCGCCGGCGCGAACGCCAAGCTCGGCGGGGCCAAGTCCGGCCCCGTGGGCCGCTCGGACACCACGATCCTCCTGCACGTCTACCCCGACCACAAACACGCGGTGGGCATATCCATACCCCGCGACTCGCTGGTCGACATACCCCCCTGCCTGCTGCCCGACGGCACGTGGTCGAAGGACCAGCCCGCCGCGATGTTCAACTCCGCCTTCTCCATGGGGGACACGGCCAAGGGCAACCCGGCCTGCACCCAGAACACCGTCGAGAAGCTGTCGGGGCTGCGGATCGACCACACGATGGTGGTCGACTTCGCCGGATTCGCCTCCATGACCTCCGCCGTCCACGGCGTCGAGGTCTGCGTCCCGAACGACATCTACCAGGGCGACATGAACCCCAACCTCGGCCACAAGGGCAAGGTCGTCCTCAAGGCCGGGATGCAGAACCTCCAGGGCCAGCAGGCCCTCGACTACGTCCGGGTCAGGCACGGAGTCGGCGACAACTCCGACGTCGGCCGCATGCTGCGGCAGCAGGCCTTCCTGTCCGCCCTGATCAGCAAGGTCAAGGGCCAGGGCATGAACCCGACGACGCTGCTGCCGCTGGCCAACGCGGCCACCAAGTCGCTCACCGTCGACCCCGGCCTCGGCAGCGCCGCGAAACTGATGTCCTTCGGGCTGTCGCTCAAGGGCATCGACCTGAAGAACATCCAGTTCATCACCGCGCCCTGGAAATACTCCGGCTCCCGCATAGACCTCGTCCACCCCGCCGTGGACGACCTCTTCGCCGAACTGCGCGCCGACCGCACCCTCGAAGGCGTCAACGCCTCCGGCAAGACCACCCCCACCCCGACCCCCAGCGCCACGGTCGACGGCACCGGGATCATGGTCTCCGTCTACAACGGCACCTACACCGTGGGCCTCGCCGGCAAGGCGGCCGACCTGCTCAAGGCCGACGGCTTCACCGTCATGAACTCCACGAACGCCAAGACCAAGGACCACACGGTCACCCGCATCGAGTACGGCTCCGGCGCCGGCGCGAAGGCGCAGGCGGACACCGTCGCGAAGCTCTTCCCCGGGGCGCAGCTGGTGCCGCTCGACACGACCGGCGTGAACGTCGTGCTCGGCACGGATTTCGCGGCTGCCGCCGCGAAGTCGGGTACGTCGGCGTCCACGACGCCGAAGCCGTCCACGACGGACCTCGGCAAGCAGGCGCGGAGCGCCGACGCGGACCCCTGCTCGAAGCTCAGCTACGGCTGAGCCCGCCCTGCGGGCTGCCTTTGGGGGTGACCCTGCCCCTCGCGGCGCGTCGCTTGGCCGCGGCCGCCGTCGTGGTTCCGCGGCCCCCAGGTGATTGCCCCTTGCGGTGCGTGGCTTTCTTTCCCGCCTTTTCGGCGGGCGCGCAGTTCTCCCCCAGGGCTTCGCCTGGGGGTACCCCCACGCGCCCCTTTGGGGCCTGCGTCCTCCTACGCCCAGCGTTAGCCCCTGCCAAGGGCTCGGCCTCTACGCAGGAGGGCACGCGTTTTCAGGGGTGCGTGGGGGTACCCCACGCGAAGCTCCGGGGGAGAACGGAGCGACACGCCACGACGCGGCCCGCGGGCAAGCAACGCACCGCGAGGGGCAGGGTGGCGAGCCGAGGGGGAGGGTCAGGTCGTGGAAGGGGTGGGGCGCTGGGGGAGGAGGGCCTTGCACGTGGTGTAGGCCTTGGCGATCTTCGGGTCGGACGTGTTGAGGGCGCCGGCGCCGAACATCCCGCCGCGGGGGCGGTTCGTGGCGCCCGGGGACGCGGAGGACGTCGGGAGGGTGACCCCGTGGTCCTTGAGGCAGCTCGTGAAGGCCTGGTAGGCACTGGAGTCGGCGCCACCGGCGCCACCGGCGCCCCCGCGCCCGGAGAACTGCGGCCGCAGCGACTCGCAGGCCTGCATCGCCGCCTGCGTCTTGGGATCGGCGGACGCGCCCCCGAAACCGCCCCCGAAGCCGCCGCCCCCGAAGCCGCCGCCCCCGGTGGGGCGCCCGGACGGGCGCCCGGTCCCGCCCGTGCGGGGCGAGAAGCTGGGCAGCTGCACGCCGTGCTGCGACAGGCAGTCGCGGTACGCCGTCATCGAGCCCGACGCGGACGCGTTCGCGGAGGCCGACGCCGAGCCGGACGACTTCGCGTCGGCGGCCGGCGAGCCCGACGCACCCGACGAGCACGCGGCAAGCAGAAGCGCCGCCGACGCGAAGACGGCGACGGACGCGCCGGCCCGTTGCGCGGTGGTGGGGGTCCAGGTCATGGCCGGGTCTCCTCGGGCGAAGGCGAAAGGCGAAAGGCGAAAGCGGTGGGCCGCCCTGCGCGTGCGCGCGGGGATGACGAGGGCCAACACAGGGCGGCAGCCCATGACTGAACCCCACGGAGGTAGGCGCCGCCCGGGGGCCGCCTGTGAGTTCCCGGGGAACACATCGCCCGTCGGTGACCGAACCGGTCACGGCCGTGCCCGGAATGCGGCCTGGGTCCGTAAAAAAGCGCTTCGCGCTCCCAGGGAACTCCCAGTTTCCTCCCAGGGCTTCAAAGGAGTGGGCGGCCAGGATGCGGGCCATGAAGGTGCTCCCACGGCGGCACAGGGCCGCCCTGATCAACTCGGTGCTCGGAGTGGTCGTCCTCGCGGGCATCGGCGGCGCGTACGCCGCCGTGCACGACGACGGCAGCAAGTCCACCGGCAGCGGCACCGCGCGGGTGGCGACCGTCACCAAGGGCACGGTCCTCGCCACGGTGTCCGGCTCGGGTTCGCTCGCCTCGCCCAGCGACGCGGGACTGAACTTCACCACCGGCGGCACGCTCACTCAGGTGGACGTCAAGCCGGGTGACAAGGTCAAGAAGGGCCAGGTGCTGGCCAAGGTCGACGCCACGGACGCGAAGGAGACGCTCCAGCAGGACGAGGCCTCGCTGACCGCGGCCGAGGCGAATCTGACGAAGGTCGAGGCGGGCGAACTCCCCGCGTCGAGCGGCAGTTCGGGAAGCAGCAGCAGCTCCGGCCGCGACGGCTCCGTCGCCGCCAGCCCCACCCCGTCGCCCACCCCGACCGTCGATGCCGCCCAGCTGGCCCAGGCGCAAGCCCAGTTGACGCAGGCGCAGAACGCCGTGGACGCCGCCCAGCGCGCGGTCGACGGCACCACGCTCAAGGCCCCGGTGGCCGGCACGGTGGCCTCGGTGGCCTCGGCCAAGGGCGACACGGTGTCCGGCACCGGCGGCAGCGGCTCGGGATCGGGCGGCAGCGCTAGCGGCAGCAGCTCGTCCACCAACTCCTCGTCCACCTCGTCCGGTTCGCTCAGCGGCTTCATCGTGCTGACCAACCCGGCCGGCATGCAGGTCACCGCGGACTTCTCCGAGGCCGACTCGCTGAAGGTCAAGGCGGGCCAGTCCGCCACGGTCACGCTCAACGCCGAGTCCGGCACGGTCCTCGACGCCAAGGTGCTTTCGGTGAGTTCGCTGCCGGTCAGCAGCAGCTCCGGGTCCGGGTCCGGCTCTGGCTCGTCGGGCAGCGCGGTGCAGTACGCGGCCACGCTGCAGATCACCAGCGACACGTCGAATCTGCGCACCGGCCTGAGCGCGAGCATCCAGGTCACCACGGGTTCGGCCGACAACGCGCTGAGCGTGCCGACCGCCGCCGTGACCGGAACCGGCGCCAACCGCACGGTCCTGCTGGTCAACCCCGACGGGTCCACCACCCGTACCGCCGTGACGGTCGGCATCGAGGGCGACTCCACCGACCAGATCACCAGCGGCCTGACCGAGGGCCAGCAGGTGCAGATCCCGACGGTCGCCTCGGCCGGCAGCAACGGCTTCCCGAGCGGCGCCTTCCCCGGCGGCCTCGGCGGCGGCACCAGCCGCTTCGGCGGTGCGGCCGGCACGGCGGGCGGCGCCTTCCGCGGCACAGGCACCGGCGGAGCACGCGGATGAGGCTCGGCCTGGGCGGCAGGGCCGGCGCCCACCGCAGAGGAAGCCCGCCCGAGGCGCCGCTGGAGGAGGGCCCGTGGGGTCCGCCGCCGGTCATCGAGGTGCGGTCGCTGCTCAAGACGTACGGCCACGGCGACGCGACCGTACGGGCGCTCGGCGGGCCGCCCGACCCGGCGACCGGCGCGTCACCCGGGGTCGACCTGCTGGTCGAACAGGGCGACATGGTCGCGGTGATGGGCAGTTCGGGGTCGGGCAAGTCGACCCTGATGAACATCCTCGGCTGCCTCGACGTGCCGACCTCCGGCCGTTATCTGCTGGACGGCATCGACGTCGGCGGCCTCGACGAGCACCAGCTGTCGCTGGTCCGCAACCGCAAGATCGGCTTCGTCTTCCAGTCGTTCAACCTGGTGCCGCGCACCCCCGCGCTGGCCCAGGTCGAACTCCCGCTGGCCTACGCGGGCGTGCGGACCGCCGAGCGCCGGCGGCGCGCGCTGGCCGCGCTCGCCCTGGTCGGCCTCGCCGACCGGGTCGACCACCGCCCCAACGAGCTGTCCGGCGGCCAGCAGCAGCGGGTCGCGGTGGCCAGGGCGCTGGTCACCGCGCCCGCGATGCTGCTCGCCGACGAGCCGACCGGCAACCTGGACAGCCACAGCACGGAGGAAGTGCTCTCGATCGTGGACCGGCTCAACGCGTCCGGGCGCACCGTCGTCCTGATCACCCACGAGGACGAGGTCGCCCGGCACGCCAAGCGTGTCGTGCGGCTGGTCGACGGGCAGGTGGTCGCCGACGTACGGCAGGCACCGGCCGACGGGCCGCCGCCCGCGCTGCGCGACCCCGCGGTCTTCGCCGCGCTCTCCCCGCACGCGCTCACCGAGGCGGGGGGTGGCTCGCGGTGAACCCCTTCGAGACGCTGCGCTTCGCCGTCGGCGGCCTGTCCGCCAACAAGGTGCGCTCGGCGCTGACCATGCTGGGCGTGCTGATCGGCGTCGCCGCCGTGATCATCCTGCTGGCGGTCGGCAACGGCTCGTCGCAGTCGGTCAAGGACTCCATCGAGAAGCTGGGCACCAACTCGCTGACCATCTCCTCGGGTTCGGGCGGAGCCTTCGGCGGCGGCCGCTCGACGAGCGGCAGCACCGGCACCAAGCCGCTGACCGTGGACGACGCCCGGGCGCTCGCCGACCCGGCCTCGGCGCCCGACGTCAAGTCGGTCGCGCCCGAGGTCAGTACGTCCCAGACGGCGATCTACCAGGGCGCCTCGCACACCGTCAGCCAGGTCGTCGGCACCTACCCGGCGTACTTCGAGGCGTCCAACAGCAAGGTGGACAAGGGCGACTACTTCTCCGCCGACGACGTGCTCAACTCCCGCAAGGTCGCGGTGATCGGCTCGACCACCGCCACCGACCTGTTCGGGACGGTGAGCCCGGTCGGCAGGAAGGTCGTCATCGGCGGCACCCCCTTCACCGTGGTCGGCGTGCTCGCCACGAAGGGCGGCACCGGCTTCCAGGACCCGGACGACACGGTGATCGCACCGCTGCCGACCGTGCAGAACGCCTTCACCGGCTTCGGCCCGGTCAGCCAGATCCTGGTCGAGGCGAAATCCGCGGACGCCACCACGCCCGCGCAGAACGAGATCACCACCGTGCTGATGGGCACGCACGGCATCAAGGACGCCAACTCGCTGGACTTCCGGGTCAGCAGCCAGGAGTCCCTGCTGAGCACCCAGTCCGACACCAACAAGACCTTCACGGTGCTGCTCGGGGCGGTCGCCGCGATCTCGCTGCTGGTCGGCGGGATCGGCATCACCAACATCATGCTGGTGACGGTGACCGAGCGGACCAGGGAGATCGGCATCCGCAAGGCGATCGGCGCCCCCAAGGGCGTCATCCTCGGGCAGTTCCTCGCCGAGTCGACGCTGCTGTCGCTGATCGGCGGCGGGCTCGGGGTGGTGGCCGGGCTGATCGGCTCGCACTTCAGAATCGTCGGCATCAAACCGGTCGTCATACCGGCCTCGGTGTGGGGCGCCTTCGCCATCGCGGTGGCCATCGGGCTGTTCTTCGGCAGCTACCCGGCCAACCGGGCGGCGAGCCTGCGGCCCATCGAGGCCCTGCGGCACGAGTGACCACACTTTTCAGACACAAGGGAGAAGCCGAGATGGCGCGACGCCGTTCCGAGCTGGTCAAGGCGGACGACTCCGGCACGGATCTGCTGCCGCTCGTCCCTGAGCAGGGCGCCGGCGGGATCGAGATCCTGCGCGGTTCCGACATCATCCAGGGCCACGGCGGCCTGCCGGGCGAGCGGCCCGAGGACGTACTGGCGGAGCCGCCGGACGCCCGCGACATCTCCGCCGAGCTGGCCGCCCCGCCCCGCCGCAAGCTGCCGTGGCTGACGCTGCTGCTGTCGGCCGGGGTCGTCGCGGCCGCCGCCTTCGCGGGCGGCGCGCTGGTCGAGAAGCACCACATGAACGGCTCGGCGTCCGCCGGCAACCCCTTCGCCGGGCTCAGCGGCCGCGGCACCGCGGGCGGTACGGGCACCAGCCGCTTCGGCGGCGGCGCCACGGCCGGCACGGGCACCACGACGGGCGCGGGCGGCACCGCCGCTGCCGGGCTGACCTTCGGCACCGTCAAGCTGGTCGACGGCAGCACCCTCTACGTCACCGACGCCCAGGGCAACATCGTCAAGGTCACCACCGGCGCGTCCACCAAGGTCACCGAGTCCAAGGACGGCAAGGTCAGCGACCTCAAGCCCGGCCAGACGGTGACCGTACGCGGCAGCAAGGGCGCGTCCGGCGACGTCGCCGCCACCACCGTCACCGAGGGCGCCACCTCGCCGACCGGCTTCAGCGGATTCGCAGGCGGATTCGCAGGCGGCTTCGCGGGCGGCGGCGCGGGCGGCGGCGCGGGCGGGGGGAACTGACCCTCGGCCCGCTCACAGCTCCGAGGCGTACGGTGCCCGGCGACAGCGCGTCGCGGCACCGTACGTCCGCACACTCAGGGCCGGGAGGTCGCTCGATGGACACGCCCGAGGCCAGCCTGCTGGTGGTGGACGACGAACCGAACATCAGGGAGCTGCTGTCGGCGTCCCTGCGTTTCGTCGGCTTCAAGGTCGTCTCCGCCGCGACCGGCGCCGACGCGCTGGCCGCGGTCGCCCGTGAGCGGCCCGACCTGGTCGTGCTCGACGTGATGCTGCCCGACATGAACGGCTTCGCCGTCGTCAGGCGGCTGCGCGAGGCGGCGGGCCCGCACCCGCGCGCCGGGACCGACGACCGGCTGCCGGTGCTCTTCCTCACCGCCAAGGACGGCGTCGAGGACAAGATCAGCGGCCTGACGGCCGGCGGCGACGACTACGTCACCAAGCCCTTCAGCCTGGAGGAGCTGATCGCCCGCATCCGGGCGATCCTGCGCCGCACCGGCGGCGGCACCGACGACGGACGGCTGGTCGCCGGCGACCTGGAGCTGGACACCGTCGGCCACCAGGTGCTGCGGGCGGGCCGGCCGGTGTCGCTGTCCCCCACCGAGTTCAAGCTGCTCGCCTACCTGATGTCCAACGCCGACCGGGTCGTCTCCAAGCCGCAGATCCTCGACCACGTGTGGGCGTACGACTTCGGCGGCGACCTGAGCATCGTCGAGTCGTACATCTCGTACGTGCGGCGCAAGGTCGACTCGGGCGCGGACGGCGCCGCCAAGCTCATCCACACGGTCCGGGGCGTCGGCTACGTGCTGCGCCGCCCCGTCCAGGCGTGAGCGCCCCGCATGGCCCGCCTCCGGCTCAGGTCCTTCCGGCCCTCCGCGCTGTCGCTGCGCTCCCGGCTCGTGCTGCTGTCGCTGGTGCTGGTGCTGCTGGGCCTCGCGGTCAGCGACACCGTGGTGCTCGGCTCGGTGCGCAGCCAGCTGGTGCAGCGGGTCGACCAGCAGTTGCAGCGCTACGGCGGCCCGCTCGCGCAGCGGCTCGGCACCGAGGGCATCCCGGCGCCGCGCAACGTCCGCCCGGGCAACCGGTCGTGGCTGCCCAGCCAGTTCGTGGTGGCCTTCGCCGCGGCCGACGGGCGGGTCTCCGACCAGTTCCGGCTGCCGGTGGCCGCCGGCGACCCGCGCCCGCTGTGGCCCGCCATGGACGCGGCCGCGCTGACCGCGCACATGAACACGCCCTTCAGCGTGGCCAGCGACCACGGCGGCGGGCGCTGGCGGGTGCTGATCGTGCCGGTCACCGCCACCTCGCCGACCCGTACGCTGCCCGCCGGCGTCGTCGTCGCCGCCTCGCTGGACGAGGTGTCCTCCACCACCGACGGCCTGAGCACCGCCTTCGTGCTGATCGGCGCGGTGGTCGTGGCGCTGCTCGGGGTGGCGGGCTGGTTCGCGGTACGGGCCGGGTTGCGGCCGCTGCGGCAGATCGAGGCGACCGCGGCCGAGATCGCCGCGGGCCGCCCGCTGTCCCACCGCATGCCCGCCGCCTCACCGCGTACCGAGGCGGGCCGGCTGTCCCTCGCCCTCAACGGCATGCTCGCCCAGATCGAGTCGGCCTTCGCCGCCCGCGCCGAGTCCGAGGACCAGATGCGGCGCTTCGTCGCCGACGCCAGCCACGAGCTGCGCACCCCGCTGGCCGGCATCCGCGGCTTCGCCGAGCTCCACCGGATGGGCGCGCTGCCCGACGACGCCGACGTCAAGCGGACCATGGCCCGTATCGAGAGCGAGGCCGTACGCCTCGGTGGCCTGGTCGAGGACCTGCTGACGCTGGTCCGCAGCGAGGAGCTGCGCCCGGTCCAGCTCGCCCCGATGGACCTGCGCACCCTCGCCGTCGACGCCCTCCACGACACCACCGCCCTCGACCCGACCCGCACGGTCACCCTCACCGGACCCGGCTCGGGGCTCCCCGGACCCGCCCCCGTGCTGGGCGACGAGGCCCGGCTGCGGCAGGTCGTCGCCAACCTCGTCGGCAACGCCGTCGCCCACACCCCTCCCGGCACCCCCGTCCGCATCGGCGTCGGCACCACCGACGGCCACGGCGTCCTCGAAGTCGCCGACACCGGCCCCGGCCTCACCCCCGCCCAGGCCGCCCGTGTCTTCGAGCGCTTCTACCGCACCGACGCCTCCCGCACCCGCGCCACCGGCGGCGGCGCCGGACTCGGCCTGTCCATAGCCGCGGCCCTGATCACCGCCCACGGCGGCCACGTCGAACTGGACACCTCCCCCGGGGCCGGCGCCACCTTCCGCATCCGCCTCCCGTCGGCCTGACGCCTGGCGGCGGTACCGGGCGGACCTCCCGATCCGGCCCCGGGCCCCGCCCATGCGTGCCGACGCGCGGCCGGGGAAGACGCCCGCCATGGACACCGCAGACGTGCCGCCGAGACCGACCGGTCCGCCGAGCCCTCCCCGCCGGGCCCACACCGGCCTGCTGGCGGGCGGGTTGGCGGTGGTGCTCGCCGTCGCCATCGGCGTGGCCCTCGCCGTGCACGACGACGACGGTGACGGCGGCCAGAACTGGCCCGCCCACCGCACCTACGGCTTCCGGGCCGCCGACACCGGCACGGTCGTCCTCGACGGGGTGTCAGGCACCGTCCAGATCACCGCGGACCCGGACGCCCGGGCGGTCACCGGCAACTACCACCGCGCCGACGGCAAGCCGGCCGCCCTGCACGGCAGCACCTCTGGGGGCGCCCTGACCCTGGACTGCGCGGACGACAGCGGCGGCCCGCAGTCCTGCGCGGGCACCCTGGTCCTGGTGGTGCCCCGGCACACCGGCCTGCGGATGCGACAGACCTCCGGCGTGGCCGTACTCGACGGGCTCGGCGGCGACATCCGCCTCGACGGCTCGTCACTCCAGCTCACCACCCGCGACCTGCGGCCCTCGTACGCCGACGTCACCGTCGTTTCCGGCAGCGCGGACCTCGGCTTCGCCGCCGCGCCCGCCGACCTCGCCGTGCACGCGTCCTCCGCGTCCGTCGCCGTCCACCTGCCGCACACCGCGGACGGCTACGCCGTCACGACGGCCGCGGCCTCCGCCGACGTGCAGGTCCAGGTGCCGAACGACCCCTCAGCCGCACACCGGGTCGCCCTCACCGTGACCTCCGGCTCCCTTGCGGTCCAGAACACCTGACGGGCTCGCGCCCACCCAGACAGAGAGGCAGACGGCCATGTCGGCACACATTCACGGAGGGCGTCAGACGTCCCGGGCGGCCGGACGCCCGCCGGTGCGGGACGTGCTCAGGTCCGCCGGCCGGGCCGGCTTCACCGCGCGGGGAGTGATCTACCTCCTCGTCGGCTACCTCGCCCTGCGCATCGCCTTCGGCGAGAAGGGCGACGAGGCCGACCGCCAGGGCGCCCTGCGGCAGATCGCCCGGCAGCCCTTCGGCACCGGGCTGCTGTGGCTGCTGGCCGCGGGCCTCGCCTGCATGGCCCTGTGGCGCGGCGCCAACGCCCTCATCGGCGGCGAGAGTACGGGCAAACGGCTCGCCGCCGGCGGCCGGGCGGTCTTCTACGCCGTGCTGTGCTGGGGTACCGCCACCTATGCCGCCGGTGCGGGAGGGTCGAGCAGCAGCGACAAGAAGTCCAAGGACGTGACGGCCTCGCTGCTCAAACTGCCCGGCGGCCGCTGGATAGCCGGCGCCGTGGGCGTGGGCCTGTGCGTCGCGGGCGTGGTGATCGCGGTACGCGCGCTGCGGCGCAAATTCCTCAAGAAGCTGGAGACCGGCCGCATGGGCCGGCGCACCAGGGCCGCCGTGACGGCCACCGGCACCGGTGGGGGCGCGGCCCGCGGCGGCGTCTACGCGGGCGCGGGCGCCTTCGCGGTCGTGGCAGCCGTCCGCTTCGACCCGAACAAGGCCAAGGGCATGGACGACACGCTGCGATCCTTCGCCCACACCCCCGCCGGCCCCTGGCTGCTGGTCGTGGTGGCGGCCGGCCTGATGCTCTTCGGCCTGTTCTCCTTCGCCTCGGCCCGCTGGCGCCGCTTGTAAGCCGCCGCGCACCGGGGCCCGTACGTTCACCGTCACCGCCGGCCGCCGGGCCCGCGCCGCCAAGGGCGCGGGCCCGGCGCTCGTGCGGTCGCGGGGGTGCCGAACTGGGCGCCTTGCTCTCCTACGCTCGCGAGCACGAGTCGTCCCGCACCTACGCCCCGCTTGTCACCCTCGCCGCCACGGCCGGGCGCATCACGTTGGTGCTCTCCGCGACCGTGGGGGCCATGGGCTACGACCAGGGGCACCGCTGCATCGATCTGTACCGCTGCTCTCAGCGGCCGTCAGGCGGGGCGGGGATGACGAACCCGCGCACCGCCCGGGCGTCGTCCTCGCGGTTCTCCGGGCGGCCCTGCTGCGCCTGCTTGAGGGCCTTCATGACGTCCGCGTATTTGGGGTCGATCCACTCCATGGGTGCCTCCGTTTCTGACCGCCACGCTACGGGCTGACGAGGGCTGCCACGCCGGACGGCGGCCGCGGGATGGGCTCGATCGGGCCGCACTTCGGGGCGTGCCCGCACGGGGCCGCGACCGGAATGCCGGTGTCCATCGGGGTTGTCCACAGTTCGAGGTCGGGGGTGTGGCCGGCTTCCTTGATGAGGGCCACGGTTCGGGCGGTGACCTTGACGTCTTGCCGGGCGGCGTTCGGCCGCTCGGGGTAGTGGTGGACGAACGCCTCAAGGCGGGCGCACGGGCGGGCGTACATCGCGGTGTGCAACAGCAGGGCATGCCAGCCTTCGTCGACCACCCGGGACGGTGCGATGGGCGACCCGGGGTGCTGGGCGGCGGTGGCGACGAACGCCAACGCCTCGGTGACGATCCGGCCGGCGATGTCCTGGGTCATGCCCGGGTTGTTGTCCATGACGGTGGCGGTGACGTCGGCGAACTCCGCGGGTTCGAGTAGGGCGCGGGGCGACGTGAGTTGCATCGGTCCTCCAAGCGGGGAAGTGATGGGCAGGCTTCAGGGGGCGCGGCGGATCCCGGTCGGCACCGGGCCTTGCTGGGAGGCAGTGGGGCGCCGCACGCAAGCGGGGTGCCGGTACTGGGCGATGCCGGGGCCGGAGCCCTGCTCGATCACACCGACGAGGGCCGCCTCGACGTCCGGCGGGATCTGGAGGCCGCAGCCTGTGCAGTACCTCATCGGGTCGCCATCGCCCCGGGCGGCAGCACCACGGGCTCGACGGGGGCCCCACGGGAGGCGCCTGAGGTCGTCCACGGCTTTCCGGTCGAGGGCTGTATCTGGTGTCTGCGGGGAAGCTGAGGTCTCCATTGCTGCGCCCCTCACTGGCGTGGCCAACCCCCCGGGCCTGCCAGCCGCGGGGCTTCTCTCTGCCCGCCCCACGTGTCGGCACGCAGGGACGGTCACCTCGACGCTAGGGAGCGTGCTCCCCAGGCGCCTAGCGGATTCTGCGAGATTCTGCGGCAGGTCACCCCGGGGAGTGGGCTGCGCCCCCGTGCTGCCAATACGCCTCTTGACGGCACATCAGCCCCGGGTGACAGTCGGTGGAATCCTGTGCAATCCAGTCGAAGGTGAGGACCCCGTGGACCTACGGTTTCTGGGAGTCGACCCCGAAAGCCCCGTCGACGAGTCGCCTACCGTCTGGCTCGACGAGGCGACTGGTGACCTGATCATCCAGTCGTACGAGGCCGACGAGAAGACCCACCGGCGGTGCGCCGAGCAGCCCGCACCGGGCCACAGCCCGGGCGTCCCGGCCGGCGAGCGCATCATTCGCCTGCCCGCCCGCATGCTCCAGTTCATCCCCCGCCCGGACGGAGACCCGAAGAGTGCAACCCCCCGCCCGTGAAGCCCTTGCCGGCGCGCTGCGATCCGCGGTCCACCTGGAGCTGCGCGACAGCTACATGCTCGACGATCCCGGCTACCTGGCCTACCAGCAGGGGCGGCGGCTCGACATCGCCGACCGTGCCTCTTGGTGGAACGGCTGGCACGACGCCGTCGCGGCCGCGGCCGCGCGGGGCGTCACCGTGCGCCGGGCTCGTGTCGTCTCCGAGCCCCTGCACCCATACGGGCTGTACGAGTACGACCTGACCCCCGGAAACCTGGCGGCCGGCGAGGACGTCCGCTGGCTCAGCCGCCGCCGTGCTGCCGATCTGCTCCTGCCTGCCGTCGACTTCTGGGTATTCGACGACGAGACCGTCCTGCTCCACCACTTCACCGGCGGCGGCCGGCTCGCCGACGACGGCCGCGAGTACCGCACCGACGCGGCCCTGGCCAAGACCTTCAGCGGCGCCTTCGAGGCGGTGTGGGAACGGGCCACCCCGCACGCGGAGTACATCCCGGCCACCTGACCCATGCCGCCATCCGCATCGTCCAGCGTGCAGCAGGCCCGGCGGGTCCTGGCCGATCGGCTAGCCGAGATCCGCCGGGACGCTGGCCTGTCCGGCCGAGACCTCGCCGCCGCCACCGGCTGGTACGCCTCGAAGGTCTCGCGTATCGAGCACGCCCGCACCGCCCCGTCCGCCGACGACATCAGGGCATGGTGCAGCGCCTGCTCCGCCGACGACCAAGCACCTGCCCTGGTCGCATCCCTGCGAGCCGTCGAGGGCATGTTCGTCGAGTGGCGGCGCATGGAGCGCGCCGGCCTACGCCACGCCCAGGTAGCCGTCCGTCCGCTGTTCGAGCGCACTACCCGCTTCCGGGCGTACTCCTCGTGGTTCATCCCGGGCCTGATCCAGGGCCGCACCTACACCGAAGCCGTGCTGCGCGCGGTCCAACGCCGCCGCGTCGAGGTCGACGACGTCGCGGCGGCCGTCGATGCGCGGATGGAGCGGCAACAGCTACTGCACCAGCCGGGGAAGACCTGGGCCTTTCTCCTGGAAGAGTCCGTGCTGCGATCCGGGATCGGCGGTGCGGAGGTAATGGTCGGACAGCTCGGGCACCTGATCACGGTCAGCGCGCTGCCGAGCGTCAGCGTGGGCGTTATCCCGGCCGGGCCAGACCGGACTCGCATGCCGGTCGAGGGCTTCTGGGTGTTCGACTCCGCGCAGGTCAACGTCGAGCTGGTATCCGGCTACCTGACCATCACGCAACCGCCCGAGGTCGCCCAGTACGTCGAGGCCTACGCCGAACTGGCCCGGCATGCCGTATACGGGACGGAAGCGCGCGCTCTGATCGTGAAGGCCATCGACGCCGTGCGCTGAGGCGATCAGCTCATCCTCGGCCCGCAGGCCGTACCGCCAACCGCTGATCCGCCCCGTCCCGTCGAACACCCGGCATGACCCGGCGCGCACACGGCTCCTGACTCAGCCGCTGACGACCCCGGCGTCGCGGGCGGCGGCCAGCCACGCCGGGAACTCCCCGAGCAGGGCGTCGTAGAGGTCCCCGTCCGAGATGTCCTTCGGCGCCTTCCCCGCGGCGAAGAAGCCGGCGTTGTCGATGACGCGCCGCTCCGGCACCGGAAGCTCATCGAGCTTGCGGAGGAAACGGAACTCGTCGTCGCCGAAGCCGATGAACTGCCAGAAGATCGGCAACTTCGCCGCCGTACAGAGCACGTGCTCCGCCGCGGCCTTTGAGGTCGGCGAACCGTCCGTCTGGAAGACCACGAAGGCCGGGTCGTCGGCCCCGCACGACTGGTAGTGGTCGATGACCGCCTGCATGGCCAGGTGGTAGTTCGTCCGCCCCAGAGGCCCCATGGACTCGTGCAGCGGATTGATCCGGTCCCGGAAGGCGTCCAGGCCGATCTCGGCGACTCCGTCGACCTCCGTCGAGAAGAAGACGACCGGCACCACCCCGTCGTCGTCCAAATTCGCTGCCAACGCGAGGGTCTGCTCCGCCAGATGCTGCACGGACCCGTCCCTGTAGTACGGCCGCATGCTCCCCGAGCGGTCCAACACCAGATACACCGCGGCCCGCTGGCCGCTGACCTCGTGCTTGGCCAGTGAGACCGCGGCGGTCTTGTAGAGGCTGACCAGTTCAGGGGCGCTGTGCGCGACCTTCTCCAGAGTGATCGCGCCGGCGGAGGGCGCCTTGGGGCGCTTGCGGTAGTCGATGGCCATACGGCGGGATTATCCTCCCGGGGCGGAAGGCTGTCCGGCACTTGGCCCGAACCGCCGGCCGAACTCGGGCAGAGCCCAGCCGCGCCCCGCGCTCACGCTCCGGCCCCCAGCAGCGCCGCTGGTGCCGCCTTGCGGGGGGTGGGGGTCCGTCGTTCCAGCGCGAGCACGACGGTCGCGTGGAAGCGGTCCACCGCCTCGTCCACGCTCCGGATGAAGCCGGTCTCGGCGCTGCCGCGCCTACTGCCCATGCCCTTGAACAGCGACAGCCGGAAGCCGGTGATTCGCGCACCGTCGCGCGGCAGCAGATCCGCCGGCTCGGGCCGCAGCCGCTCCAGCGTGCCGCGCGGGCCGTTGGCCTGGCCGTCGGTCAGGGTCTCCACGTGGATGTCGGCCGGCGCGTCTGCGAGTTGCCGCATCAGGCGTTTCGCCCAGGTCAGCGGCTGACCCTGCTCCGGGACCGGCACCTCGATGGACGTACGGAGCCGCCCGGTGCGCAGATCCGCGGTGAGCGCGAGTACGCCGGGGACGTCCTGGATGCGCAACTCGGCTTCCAACCTCCCGTCCCTGCACAGCTGGTCGGCCTGCGAGGCCCGGCGGGCCAGCGGGTCGGTGCCGCGCTTGACTCGCTGCACGGGGAGCACTTTCTGGCCCAGCTCGCCGCCGAGCCGCAGGCACACCTGCCGGATCAGCCGTTCCCAGCTGGCCACCACCTCGACGGCGCGCGCGTCGCCCTCGCACAGCGTCTCCTCGTCGATGCCCTTGCGCACCGGCACCCAGGCGGGGCCCATGTTCTGGAAGCCGTGGCAGCCGGAGTTGTCGTGCTGCAGGTAGGACAGCAACTCCTGGAGCAGCCAGGCGTGCGCGGCATTGCCCACTCCCTCGTGCCTGATCAGCATCTGCGCCTGGTGCGCGGCTTCCGCCCAGGACAGGTGCCACAGCGCCACCTTGTGCTTGCGGCGGCCGTCAATCCGTACGTCGACCGGCGGACTGCCGTCCAGCGCCACGTCGTTGGAGACGGTGACCACCGCCTCGTAACCGCGACGGGCGGCGATGTCCATGTAGTCCTGCACCTGCGCGGCCCGCAGCGCGTTGCCGTTGGTCTTCGTCTCGACCAGGGCCGTCCACAGCTTGCCCGCCCGCTCGACGCGGACCAGGCCGTCCGGCCGCCGCGGGGTCTCCCCGTGCGGCAGCGTGACCTCGGTGAAGGTCTCCATCCGCCCGGCGGGCGCCCCGAACCCGGCGGTCAGCCGCCGACCGTACTCCGGCACCTGGGCCATCACCGCCAGCAGGACGGAGGTCGCGCGCGTCTCCCGCTCGCGGTCGCTCTTGAGCGAGCCGCAGGGGAAGAGCCGGGCCTGGTGCCAGGAGTCGTTCTCCGCCAGCGACTTGCGGGCGACGGCCGGCAGCGTGACCTTCTTCCGCGCGGTGCGCGGCCGCTTCGGCACGGCGGGCACCGCCGGCACGGGCGGCACCGGCTCCACCTCCGCCGTCGCCTCCCCGGGCGGCCCGGCTCCGTCAGCCTCCTCGGCTTCGTCCGCCTCCTCGGCGTCGTCCACGTCGATGCCGAAGTCCGTGGCCAACCCGGCGAGCCCGGTGTCGTAGCCCTGTCCGACGGCCCGGAACTTCCAGCCGCCGTCCCGCCGGTAGAGCTCCGCGAAGATCACCGCCCGCATCTCGCCGAGTCCGTCGACCGAGAATCCCAGCAATTCCTCGCCGCCGCGGTCGGCCAGCGTCAGCCGCAGGTCCTCCAGATCACCGAACCCGGCCCCGCCGTAGCGGCTCGCCGCCAGCACGATCCGCTCGACGTCGGCAGGTGTCGCCGCCAGGTCGAGCCCGATGCGGTCCTCACTGCCGTTGTCCGTGGGCGTCTTGCCCAGCAGCTGCACGCTTCCGTCATCGGCGGCCGGGTGGTTGTAGAAGTAGAAGTCCCCGTCGCCGCGCACCTTCCCGTGCGCCCCGAGCAGCAGCACGGACACGTCGGCGTCCCCGTCCGCGCTCGCACTGCTCCATCCCAGCCGCGCGATGACCGCGCCGGTCTCACCGCTCAGCTCGGCGAGACCGACATTGCTCCCCTTGCTCATCTCACGCATACGGCCCCCACTCCCCACGTTCCGTGACACCCCCGATGCGTCCGAAACCCTAGCCGTCCGCGCGCCCTCTTCGCTCTCTTACGCCCGACTTGCCGTGCCCTGACTGCTTGCGGCGGGTGGCGGTCGACGGCCGTGCGCCTCCTCCGTCAGGAGACCCGCTCGGGCTTGCGCAGCCCAGTGAGAACACGCGGTGCTACACAGGGCGGGTGAAGACCATCGCCCAGCGCGCCTGCGCGACAACTGGGCCGCAGTCATGGACGCGGTAGAGGCGGGAGAGACCTACCGCATCACCCGGAATGGCATCGAGGTCGCCGAACTGCGCCCCGTCGCCCGCAGGCGGCGGCTGAGCGCCGAGGAACTGGTGGAGCGGCACCGGAGGCTGCCGCGGGTGGACCACGCGCGCATGCGTCAGGAAGCGGACGCGTTCTTCGGGACGGACGAGGCTGCCGTCGGCGACGAGCCGCGGGAGCGCAGCCGTAGTTGACCGGCGGCGGGGGTCGGGGACGCCGGCGTCTCAGGCCTGGCGGACACCGAGGGTCAGTAGCAGGTTGGCGTACGTACGCCGGTCGCCCGTGGCGATGACCAGTGCCGTGTCCGGGGCGCGGGCGGCGTCGTAGAAAGCGAAGCGGTCCAGGGGGGTGAGGGTCGGCAGGTGGGGGAGGGCGGTGCGGAAGTCGGCGAAGACGGGGGGTTCGGGGTGGTCGGGGGGCGGGGTCATGACGGTGGCGGACTCGATCGGGGCCGCGTCGGCCAGGGCGGCGAGGACCTCGGTGACCAGGAGCCGGTCGGGGGCGAGATTGAGGTAGACGCGCTGGGCGGCCGGGTTGGCGCCGGTGGTGTGCGGGTAGTGGCCGTCGCTGATCAGTACCCGGGAGCCGTGGCCCGCGGATGCCAGTGCGGCCAGAATCGTCGGGTGGGTCAGCTGGTAGCGCAGCATGGGCGGCGACTCCTCACTCGTACGGGCGTGCAGACATCGGACCTCTGCGGGCGTACGCGGAGCCTAGCAGCGGCCCGGACGCGGGATGGCGGGCGCGTCCGGGCCGCTGCCCGCCGTTACGGCAGGGTGAGGATCTGGTACGAGTCCCCGTAGGTCTTCCAGTGCAGCGGCGGGTCGAGGTTGAGGTTGCCCGCCTGGAGGAACGGGCGCTGCTCGGTGTCGACGCGGCTGGTGTCGTCGTGCGCGTCCTCGGTCTTCATCGCGGCCTTGCGGGCGTCGAGGAAGGCGTTGAGGTAGGTGGTCTCGTTGCCGCCCTGCGCCGGGGTCTTGGCCTTTTTCATCGCGGTCTTGCGGATGCCGCCGAAGCTGACGGAGTCGTCGCCGGGGCCGTGCATGACGATGGCGTCGTAGTAGATGAACTGCCCGAGGGTGCCCAGGCCGTCGGACTTGGCCTGGTTCACCGACGGGTTGAAGTAGACGCTGTCGCGCTCGTCGTTCTGCGCCTGCTGGAAGACGGTGTCCTTCGCGGCGGTCTTCCAGGCGCTGACGAAGGCCGAGCCGAGGCCCGAGTGCGAGTCGGTGCCGTTCACCCGCTCCAGTGCGGGCAGGTACTTCGCCAGCCCGTTGCCGGGTTCGAGGTCGGTGTAGTGCTGGACCAGCTCCAGCATGTCGCCGGTGCCGGAGCAGAAGCCGATGATGCCGGCGGTGTAGCCGCGGCCGTCGCCGATGTCCTCGATGTACTTGTACTGGGCCTTCCAGTCCAGCGAGGAGTTCTCGGCGGAGGAGACCAGCTCCATCGCGATCTCCTTCTTGTGCGGGTCGGCCAGGCCGGTGCCGGTGGCCGCGGGCGCCGCCGCGTTCGTACGGTGCTGCGCCGCGGCGGGGGTCGCCGCCTGGCCGCTGCCGGCGAGCGCGAGCGAGGCGCCGCCGCCGGCCAGTACGCCGGCCGCGGCGATCAGGGCGATGCGGCGGCTGGGCCGCGAGGCGCGGTGGCCGCGTCGGGTGCTGGTGGTACCAGTGGTGGCGGTGGTTCCGTGGGGGGACTGGTGCACGTGCGTCTCCGTTTCCGGCCGCGCCCGTGGCGGGGCGGCCACTGCGGTGCGTGGCTGTGCGGTTAGGAAAGGTTCCTAACCAATGGAAGGCATTGAAGCACCGGTGCCGGGTGTGAGCCAAGAGGCAGGAGCGGGCGGGTTGTTGACGTTCCGGGTCGAGCGCGGGCTTTCCGCCGGCCGAGCGCGGCCCGGCCCCCTCCCGGCGCCGGGCGGCCGACGGGGCCGGGCTGTCGGACCCGCGCGGCACACTGGAGGCATGTGCCGAAGCATCAAGACCCTGCGCCCCCCGATGACCCCCGAGGTCCACGACGAGGACATCCGCGCGGCCGCCCTGCAGTACGTACGCAAGATCTCCGGTTTCCGCGCCCCCGCGGCCCACAACCAGGAGGCCTTCGACGCGGCGGTTGACGCGGTGGCGGCCGCCACGGAGTCCCTGCTGGCCGACCTCACGGTCCGCGGCGCCCCGGCGGCGAGGTGACCGCAGGGGGCACCCTCAGCCCTCGACGGCCATCCGTATGCCGAGCAGCAGCAGGACTCCGCCGGAGACCTGCTCCAGCCGCCTGCGTACGGCCGCCCGCGAGATGACGTGCTGCAGGCGGCCGACGAACCACACGTACAGCCCGTAGTAGCCGACCTCGAAGACCGCCCACAGCGCGGCGAGGCCGATCATCGCGGGCAACCCGCGCGCGGTCTGACGAGTCCGTGCGGCGCTCGGACGGAGGGCCGCCTCATCACTCCGCGGCGGCGTCGGGGGGCTTGGAACCCGGAGCGGTGGTGGCGGACCTCGCGGTCGCGGCGTGCCCGTTCGCCGGGTGGCGCCGCGACCGGTCAGGTCAGGCCGACGCGGTGACGGCTGCGCCGAGGTGCCGGGCGAAGAAGCGGGCCGCGCTGTCGGCCTCGAACCGGGGCAACTCCTTGTGCCTGCCCGAATTCACGTGCAACGACTTCTCCGCCGAGGCGAAGGCGTCGAAGAGCGCGAGGCCCTCCTCGCGCGAGATGTGCTCGTCGTCCCACTGCATGTCGTACTCGATCGGAATCGTGATCAGCTTCGCCTTCTCGGCCAGGACGTCGGGCCAGTGCTGGCCGAAGACCGCGGCGGTGATCCTGGGCTCGGCCGCCACAAACGGAACGCCGATCGCGGTGCCCATGTTGATGCCCCAGAAGCCGACCGGCCCCGCGCCGCCGATCTCCGGGAGCTCCTGGAGGGCGTCCAGCGTCGCCCGGTATTCGGGTACGGCGAGCTGCGCCAGGTGGTCGTTGTAGCGCACGACGATCGGGCCTTCCGGCTCGCCCGCCGCCCGCGCCCGGAACAGCTCGGCGATTTCCGCCTCGTCGTGCGCCGTACGCGGCCGGTCGCCGTGCCCGGGTGCGTCGATGACGGCGACGTGGAAGCCGCAGCCGGTGACGAGGAGCCGCGCGCGTCCGGCCATCGCCGGGTGCGTCTTGTGGTTGCCGCCGCCGTGGGCCATCAGGACCAGGGGCGCGCGCTCGCCCCCAGCATGGGCCGGCGACCAGAGGACACCGGGGACACCGCCCACGGTGAAGTCGCGCTGAAGCAGGCCGTTCGACGAGGACTCGGCGGTGAACTGCAGAGAATGCACAGGTGGTGCCTTTCGGGAGTGCCCTGTTGTCGAGGCGCTCCCGGCGACACCAGCGTCAGTCGCCCGACCGTGACGGGAGGGGGAGCACCCACATGGATACAGCGTTCACGGGGTCTCACCTCCTCGGGACGGAGTCGCGGTCGAGTGCAACTTAGCAGCCCGACTGCCGTCGGCCCACCCCTTTTTCCCGCCGCCGGGGGACGACGTGGGCGGCCGGTGGCGGACCAGTCATCGGCCCGGGCCTGCCCGTCGTAGCCCGGAGTGCACTCCGTCTCGGTGGGCTCGCACGGGTCGGCGCCGATCGTGGCTCTCCGGATCGTCGTGCTGATCGCAGTCGTCACGTCAGACGGTGCTCCCACCGCAGGGCCGCTTCGTCGCCGATCCAGTAGGAGTGCGCCTCGGCGGTGACGCGGAGCCGTACCGTACCGATGCCCGATCGGCCGGAGTCCTGCCAGGCGGTGAGGGCCTGCTCGACGGCGTCCCAGAGGGCCACGGGGCCGCCCTGGCGGACGGTCCAACCGGTGGCGTCCTCCGTCAGCTCGGCGAAGGACTCCCGCTCGGGATCGAACAGGTAGTGCACCGTCCGCCCGCTGTCGGCACTCACCGCCTGGAGCGGCAGGGCGCCGGGAGCGCCGAGCTGGGCGAGGAAGGCCGGCGTCCATTCCTCCAGCAGCCGCGGCGCGATCGGCGTGCGGCGCTCGGTGTCCGCGTAGGCGGCCCGGGCGGACAGATCCCCGGCGAGCGGCGCCACGGCCTGCGAACGGGCCGGCATGAAGGAGGAACGCCCGATGATCAGGCCCTCGGCCGTCCCGTCGTCCATGACCGTGAGCCTTGCCAGACCGGTGCCGTACGGCCAGGAGCCCACTGTGGCCAGAATGGTCCCGCCGGGTCGGGTCTGCTGGACCCAGGCGTAGGGGATGCGGCGGACCGCGCAGGTCGCGATCACCTTGTCGTACGGGGCGCGGTACGGGTGGCCGAGCAGGCCGTCTCCGGTGACCGTCCAGGTCGAGTAGCCTGCCGCCTCCAGCGCGGCGTCCGCCCGGCCGGCGACGTCGGGGTCCACCTCCACACTGGTGACGTTGTCCTCGCCGAGCCGGTGGCACATCAGCGCGGTCGAATACCCGGTTCCGGTACCGATTTCGAGCACGCGGTCGCCGTCCTGGACTTCCAGGGCCTCGACCATGCTCAGGACCGTGGCCGGGACGGTGGAGGAAGAGGTCGGAAAGCCTCGGACAGGCACGTCGAGCCACACGCAGTTCCTCGCGGCGGGTCTGGCCTACGAAGTGCACCTGGCCATAGCGCCGTTGCTCGTCGGCCAGCCCGCCGCGCCCCGCTTCCTGGGCGCCGCCGACTACCCCGGCGGCTCCACCAACCGGCTGACGCTGCTCGGCACCCGCACGATCGGCGACGTGGTGCTGCTGCGATACGCGCCCAAGCCGCGCACCGAACCCGTACCCGAGGAGACGCACCCGTGACGCAGGACCCGGCCACCGACCACGCGTGGATGTCCCGCGCGATCGAGCTGTCCCGCAAGTGCCCACCTGCGGCGGGTGCCTTCAACGTCGGTGCGATCATCGTCGGCGCCGACGGCAGGGAGATCAGCAGCGGTTACAGCCGCGAGAGCGACCCGCACGTCCACGCCGAGGAGTCGGCCCTCGCCAAACTCCCGCCCGACGACCCCCGGCTGACCACCGCGACCCTTTACAGCACCCTCGAACCGTGCTCGGAGCGCCGCTCCCGCCCGCTCCCCTGCGCTCGCCTGATCGTCGCCGCCCGTATCCCCCGGGTGGTGATCGCCTGGCGCGAACCCGACCTCTTCGTCGCCGACTGCCAGGGCGTCGAGCTACTGACCGCAGCGGGAGCCGAGGTCGTGGAGATGCCCGACCTGGCGCCGTCCGCCCGCGCGGCCAACGCGCACCTGGACGTGTAGCGGCGGCTTCCGGTGACGGGCCGGGCCGGGTCTGCGGCCCGGCGGAGCCACGCAACACGGCCCGTGCCGTAGCCCTTGCCATCGAGCGCACTCCAGGGTGTTGTCTTGGCCGCTATGGAATACACCCAGCTGGGCCGCACCGGCCTCAAGGTCGGCCGTGTCGTGCTCGGGACGATGAATTTCGGCTCGGAGACCGACGAGGGTACCGCGCACGCGATCATGGACGCCGCACTGGGCGCCGGGGTGAACTTCTTCGACACCGCGAACATCTACGGCGACGAGGGCCGCAAGGGGCTCACCGAGGAGGTGCTCGGCGGCTGGTTCGCCAAGGGCGGCGGGCGGCGGGACAAGGTCGTGCTGGCCACCAAGCTCTACGGCAACATGACCAACGACGGCACCTCCTGGCGCGAGCAGTCCTGGCCCAACCACGACCACCTCTCGGCGCTGAACATCCGGCGCGAGGTCGAGGCGAGCCTGCGTCGGCTGGGCACCGACCACATCGACGTCTACCAGTTCCACCACGTCGACCGGGCCACGCCCTGGGACGAGATCTGGCAAGCCGTCGACGTCCTGGTCGCCCAGGGCAAGATCCTCTACGCCGGGTCGAGCAACTTCGCCGGCTGGCACATCGCCCAGGCCAACGAGGCGGCGCGCAGGCGCAATTCGCTCGGGCTGGTCAGCGAGCAGTGCTTCTACAACCTCGCTCAGCGCACCGCCGAGATGGACGTCATCCCGGCGGCGCAGGCGTACGGCCTCGGCGTCATCCCCTGGTCGCCCCTGAACCAGGGGCTGTTGGGCGGCGCACTGCGCAAGGAACGCGAGGGCGGCGGTTCCCGGACGTCGACCGGCCGCTCGGCGGCGGGCCTCGCGGACCCGGCGGTCCGCGCGAAGGTGCAGGCGTACGAGGACCTGTGCGACGAGCACGGCCTGGAGCCCGGCGAGGTCGCCCTGGCCTGGCTGCTCACCCGTCCCGGTGTGACCGCCCCGATCGTCGGCCCCCGCACCCCGGCCCACCTGACCTCGGCGCTGCGCGCCCTCGACCTTGACCTGTCCGACGGACTGCCGGCCGAACTCGACGGCATCTTCCCTGGCCCCGGTCCGTCACCGGAGGCCTTCGCCTGGTAGGAACGGCCTGCGTCGAGGGGTGCGCCCGGCCGGGCACACCCCTCACGTGCGCGGGTGGTCGTACAGGTGTTCGGTACGGTCGATCACCGAGCACAGGGCCACCCGCTGGCCAGGCGTGAGGTGCCCGGCGAGGGCGGCGTCGGCGATGTGGGCCTGGAGCAGCAGGTCGTGCGAGTCCATGAAGGTGACGCCCGGGAGCGCGCGGACCAGGCCAGAGACGCGGATGCCTGCCGCGTCGGTGTCCCCGGAGACGGCACGGCGCAGCACGCGGTAGAGGCCGATGGGGCCCTCGGCGGCCACCTCGCTGAGAACCAGGGCGCGGCGGTGGTCGGCCTCGGAGTCGGAATGGGTGTCCTCCAACGGGGTCAGCGGCTCCTGCATCGGTGATCGCCGCGTTCCGAACCGTGTCATCGTCGCACCTCCGCCCGTTTTGCCCTCATTCCTCACCATGTTCGAGCGTACGCCCACCCCCCGCGGCCGCAAACCGTCAAGGGCACGTCAATGGCGGCGCCTCCCGCGCAAGGGAAGCGTCAACGAACGCGGCCGCACGCCGGTGCGGGGTGACCGTATGGGACAGGGCCGCAGCGGCCCCGTCAGCCGTATCCGTACGTCACCACCTGGGGTGCCACCGACATGTCCGATCTCGTGTTCATCACCGTGACGATCGCGGTCTTCGCCGTGCTCGCACTCGTCGCCAGGGGGGTCGGGCGGCTGTGAGCGTGGAAAACGCCGTCGGCCTCGTCGTGGCCTGCTGCCTGCTCGGCTATCTCGTGCTGGCCCTGATCTTCCCGGAGAAGTTCTAGATGAACGACACTCTCGCGGGCTGGCTCCAGATCACCGTGCTGATCGCGGCGCTGGCGCTGACCTACCGCCCGCTGGGCGACTACATGGCCCGTATCCTCACCGCGGGCAAGCACCTGGCGGTGGAGAAGGTCCTCTACCGGCTCGGCGGCGTCGACGCCGAGGCCGACCAGCAGTGGGGCGCGTACCTGCGCAGCGTGCTGGCCTTCTCCGCGGTCTGCGTCCTGTTCCTCTACGGCTTCCAGCGGCTGCAGAACCACCTGCTGCTGTCGCTGGGCTTCGCGCCGGTCAAGGCCGACCAGGCGTTCAACACCGCCGCCTCCTTCGTGACGAACACCAACTGGCAGTCGTACAGCGGTGAGGTCACGATGGGCCACCTGGTCCAGATGGCCGGTCTCGCGGTGCAGAACTTCGTGTCGGCCGCGGTGGGGATCGCGGTGGTGGCCGCGCTGATCCGCGGCTTCACCCGCAGGCGCACCGACCGGGTGGGGAACTTCTGGGTCGACCTGACGCGGGTCGTGGTGCGGCTGCTGCTGCCGATGGCGTTCGTCTTCGCGATCGTGCTGGTCGCGACGGGCGCGGTGCAGAACTTCCACGGCATCCACGAGATCGGCACCCTGGTCGGCGACAAGCAGGCGCTGACCGGCGGCCCGGTGGCCTCGCAGGAGGCCATCAAGGAGCTGGGCACCAACGGCGGCGGCTTCTACAACGCCAACTCCGCCCACCCCTTCGAGAACCCCGACGGGACCAGCAACCTCCTGGAGATCTACCTCCTGCTGGCCATCTCGTTCTCGCTGCCGCGCACCTTCGGCAGGATGGTCGGCGACCACCGGCAGGGCTACGCGGTCCTCGCCGTGATGGGCCTGATCTGGGCCGCCTCGGTCGCGCTGATCACGGTCAACGAGCTGCACAGCGTGAGCAGCACCGCGGGCCACTCGGCCGGCGGGATGCTGGAGGGCAAGGAGCAGAGATTCGGCATCTGGGCCTCGGCCCTCTTCGCCGCCTCCACGACACTGACCTCGACCGGTGCGGTGAACTCCTTCCACGACTCGTTCTCGCCCGGCGGCGGCGGGATGACGATCTTCAACATGATGCTCGGCGAGATCGCCCCCGGCGGCACCGGCTCGGGCCTCTACGGCATCCTCGTGCTGGCGGTCATCGCGGTCTTCGTGGCCGGCCTGATGGTCGGCCGCACTCCCGAATACCTCGGCAAGAAGCTGGGCGCGCGGGAGATGAAGTTCGCCTCCCTCTACATCCTGGCCACCCCCGCGATCGTGCTGATCGGCACGGGGACGGCGATGTCGCTCAAGGGCGAGCGCGCCTCGATGCTCAACTCCGGGCCGCACGGCTTCTCCGAGGTGCTGTACGCCTTCACCTCCGCGGCCAACAACAACGGCTCCGCCTTCGCCGGCATCGGCGTCAACACCCACTGGTACAACACCGCGCTGGGACTGGCGATGCTCTTCGGCCGCTTCCTGCCGATCATCTTCGTGCTGGCGCTGGCCGGTTCGCTGGCCCGACAGCAGCCGGTCCCGGTCACCGCGGGGACGCTGCCCACCCACCGGCCGCAGTTCGTCGGCCTGCTGACCGGCGTCATCGTGATCGTCGTCGGCCTCACCTATTTCCCCGCGCTCGCGCTGGGTCCGCTCGCGGAAGGTCTGCACTGATGTCCCTGACCACCGACCGGCCGCAGCCGGTCCCGTCCGGCGGCGGGGCCGCCGCCCGGCAGCAGGAGCCGCACCGCGTCTCCGGCGGGCTGCTCGACCCGAAGCAGCTGCTCACCTCACTTCCCGGCGCGTTCGGCAAGCTCGACCCGCGGATCATGGTCAAAAACCCGGTGATGTTCGTGGTCGAGGTCGGCGCCGTGCTGACCACGGCCTCGGCGGTCAAGGACCCGGGGGTCTTCCCCTGGGTGATCACCGTGTGGCTGTGGCTGACCGCGGTCTTCGCCAACCTCGCCGAGGCCGTCGCCGAGGGGCGCGGCAAGGCGCAGGCCGAGACGCTGCGCAAGACCAGGACCGAGACCGTCGCCCGCCGCCTGGTCGGCTGGCGGCACGGCGACAGCGCGCCCGCCGAGGAGCCGGTGCCCGCGGCGGGGCTGCGGCTCGGCGACCACGTCGTGGTCGAGGCCGGCCAGGTCATCCCCGGCGACGGCGACGTCGTCGAGGGCATCGCGTCGGTCGACGAGTCGGCGATCACGGGCGAGTCCGCGCCCGTCATCCGCGAGTCCGGCGGCGACCGCTGCGCCGTCACCGGCGGGACGAGGGTGCTGTCCGACCGGGTCGTCGTCAAGATCACCTCGAAGCCGGGCGAGACCTTCATCGACCGCATGATCGCCCTGGTCGAGGGCGCCTCCCGGCAGAAGACGCCCAACGAGATCGCGCTGAACATCCTGCTCGCCTCGCTGACCGTGGTCTTCCTGCTGGCTGTCGTCACCCTCCAGCCGCTGGCGGTCTACGCCGGGGCCGAGCAGTCGCTCGTCGTCCTGGTGGCGCTGGTGGTCGCGCTGATCCCGACCACGATCGGCGCGCTGCTGTCCGCGATCGGCATCGCGGGCATGGACCGGCTGGTGCAGCGCAACGTCCTGGCGATGAGCGGGCGCGCGGTCGAGGCCGCGGGCGACGTCACCACCCTGCTGCTGGACAAGACCGGCACCATCACCCTCGGCAACCGCCAGGCCGCCGCTTTCCTGCCGGTCGCCGGTGTCACCATCGACGAACTCGCCGACGCCGCCCAGCTCGCCTCGCTGTCCGACGAAACCCCCGAGGGCCGCTCGGTGGTGGTGCTGGCCGAGGAGAGGTACGGCCTGCGGGGGCGGCAGCCGGGTGGGCGCGCCGAGTTCGTGCCCTTCACCGCGCAGAGCCGGATGAGCGGCGTCGACCTGGCCGAGGACGGCGACCGGCGGGAGCTGCGCAAGGGTGCGGCCTCCGCAGTCCTGCACTGGATCGAGGAGAACGGCGGCCACCCCACGGCCGACGTCGGCCCGATGACCGACGCCATCGCGGCCGGCGGCGGCACCCCGCTGGTCGTCGGCGAGGTGGTGCACCGCGACGGCCGGACAACCGCGACCGTGCTGGGCGTCATCCACCTCAAGGACGTCGTCAAAGCCGGGATGCGGGAGCGCTTCGGGGAGCTGCGCCGGATGGGCATCCGCACGGTGATGATCACCGGCGACAACCCGCTGACGGCCGAGGCCATCGCGCAGGAGGCGGGCGTGGACGACTTCCTCGCCGAGGCCACCCCCGAGGACAAGATGGCGCTGATCAAGCGCGAGCAGGCCGGCGGCAAGCTGGTCGCGATGACCGGCGACGGTACGAACGACGCGCCCGCGCTGGCCCAGGCGGACGTCGGCGTGGCCATGAACACCGGCACCTCGGCCGCGAAGGAGGCCGGGAACATGGTGGACCTGGACTCCGACCCCACCAAGCTCATCGAGATCGTCGAGATCGGCAAGCAGCTGCTCATCACCCGGGGGGCGCTCACGACCTTCTCGATCGCCAACGACGTCGCGAAGTACTTCGCGATCATCCCCGCGATGTTCGCGGTGGCCTACCCGGGCCTGGACAAGCTCAACGTCATGGGCCTGCACAGCCCGACCTCCGCGATCGCCTCGGCGATCATCTTCAACGCGCTGATCATCATCGGGCTGATCCCGCTGGCGCTGCGCGGGGTGCGCTACCGGCCCTCGTCGGCCTCGAAGCTGCTGGGCCGCAACATCCGCGTCTACGGAATCGGCGGGCTGGTCCTGCCCTTCGCCGGCATCAAACTCATCGACCTGGTCATCCAGTTCGTCCCCGGACTGCGCTGATCCGGCGGACCCGATCCACGAAAGAAGGTGTTCGACATGGCCCACTCCCTCCGCCCGGCCGTCCGCCGCCACCTGTCGGCGCTGCGGATGCTGCTGGTGCTCACCGTGATCACCGGCGTGCTCTACCCGCTGGCCGTCACCGGTGTCGCCCAGGCGGCCTTCCCCCACCAGGCCAACGGCTCGGTGGTGACCCGGGACGGCAAGGCCGTCGGCTCCAGCCTGCTGGGCCAGAGCTTCGACCTGCCGAAGAAGAACCCGGACGACGCCGGTGAGGCGGCGAGGCCGGACCCGAGGTTCTTCCAGCCGCGCCCCTCGGCGGGTGCGTACGACCCGCTGGCCTCGGGCGCGTCCAACCTCGGGCCGAACGACCCGGGCCTGGTCAAGGCGATCGCCCAGCGCCGCGCGGCTGTCGCCGCCTTCGACGGCGTACGCCCGCAGGACGTCCCCGCGGACGCCCTGACGGCCTCGGGCTCCGGCCTCGACCCGGACGTCTCCACCGCCTACGCCTATGAGCAGGTGAACCGGGTCGCCGAGGCCCGTGGCCTGCCGGTCGCCGACGTCCGCGCACTGGTCGCGGACCACGTCCACGGCCGCGACCTCGGCTTCCTCGGCGAGCCCCGGGTCAACGTCCTCGACCTGAACCGGGCGTTGGACGGCCTGTCCGGCTGAGCCCGGACGGCCGGCAGGCTCCCGGTCCCGCCCGGCACGGGGCGGTACCGGGAGCCGTCGTAGCATCGAGGCCATGGAACAGCGCGTACTGGGCAGGACCGGCAAGCCGGTGTCCGTCGTCGGCCTCGGCACTTGGCAGCTCGGCGCCGACTGGGGTGACGTGAAGGAGGCCGACGCGATCGCGGTGCTGGACGCCGCCGTCGCGTCGGGCGTGACCTTCTTCGACACCGCGGACGTCTACGGAGACGGCCGCAGCGAGCAGCTGATCGGCCGCTACCTCAAGGACCGGCCGGACGCCGGGATCTTCGTCGCCACCAAGATGGGCCGCCGTGCCGAGCAGCGCCCCGAGAACTACACCCTCGACAACTTCCGCGCGTGGAACGATCGTTCCCGCGCCAACCTGGGCGTCGACACCCTCGACCTGGTGCAGCTGCACTGCCCGCCCACCGCCGTCTACGACTCCGACGCGCTCTACGACGCCCTCGACACGATGGTGGCCGAGCAGCGCGTCGCCGCCTACGCGGTCAGCGTCGAGACCTGCGAGGAGGCGCTCGCGGCCATCGCCCGCCCCGGTGTGGCGAGCGTGCAGATCATCCTCAACCCCTTCCGGCTCAAGCCGCTGGAGCAGGTGCTGCCCGCGGCCGGGCGGGCCGGCGTCGGCATCATCGCCCGGGTGCCGCTGGCGTCCGGGCTGCTCACCGGCAAGTACACCCGGGACACCGTCTTCGCCGCCGACGACCACCGCGCGTACAACCGGCACGGCGAGGCCTTCGACCAGGGCGAGACCTTCTCCGGTGTCGACTACGAGACCGGCCTGGAGGCCGCGGTGGAATTCGGCGGCCTCGCTCCGGAGGGCGCGACCCCCGCGCAGACCGCGCTGCGCTGGATCATCCAGCAGCCCGGCGTGACGTCGGTGATCCCCGGTGCCCGCTCCGTCGAGCAGGCCAGGGCCAACGCGGCCGCCGCCGCCCTGCCCGAGCTGCCGCCCGCCGTGCTCGACGGCGTACGCGACCTGTACGACCGGCGGATCCGGGCCCAGGTGCACCACCGCTGGTGACGGCCCGACGCGGCCCGGTAGCGTCGGGGCCGTGACGACCTTCACCGACAGCCACCACCCCGAGTCCCCCGGCGCCACCGGCCCGTACGCCACCACCGACGCCGACCCGCACGAGGTGGGCCGGGTGCGTACCGCCTACGCCCCGGCCCACGACGGCGACCCCGACCCGGGTGAGATCGTCTGGACCTGGGTGCCCTTCGAGGAGAACGACGGCCGCGGCAAGGACCGCCCGGTCCTGGTGGTGGCCCGCGAGGCGGCCGGCACCCTGCTGGCCGTCCGGCTCTCCAGCAAGCGCCACGACCACGACCGCGAGTGGGTCGCGATCGGCGCGGGCCCCTGGGACCGCGAGGGGCGCGACTCCTGGGTCGACGTCGACCGGGTGCTGCGCCTGCACGAGCAGGGCATGCGCCGCGAGGCCTGCGCCCTGGACCGCGGCCGCTTCAACCTGGTGGTCAACCGGCTCAAGGAGCTGTACGGCTGGCGCTGACGCGCCGGTGCCGCCCCGGCGTCAGCCGACGTGCACCTTCGGGCGGCGGGACCGGTCGGGTTCCGCCTCCCGCAGCACCTCCCGGGTGACCGGGGCGACCTCGCCGTGGCCGAAGAGGAGGAAGCGCAGGAAGTTCGCGTACGGGCTGCCCTCGGTCCACTCGAAGTAGACGTGCGGCTTGCACCCGGTGACGTCCCGTACGTGCAGCAGCAGCGCGGCCAGCGCGTTGGGCACCGACGAGCTCTCCAGCGACAGCACCCGGTAGCGCCCGTGCAGCACCTGGCCGCGTACGGTCAGCGCCGACTCGAACTCCGACGCGTCCATGATGGTGACCTCCACCAGGACCAGGTCGTCCTCGGCCGGGATGTCGTTGTCCAGCCGGATCTGGGCGAGCTTCTCGCGGTATTCGGCGGCGTCCCGCAGCCCCGGCTCGTTGGCGACGAAGCGGACCCTGCGGGTGGCGATGTCCCGCACGAAGCGCTCGGCCATCGGGTCCAGCCGCACGCTGGTCACCCGCAGCTCGAAGGCGCGGGCCAGCCGGGACAGGAACGACACCAGCATGATGCCCGCGATGAAGCAGGCGCCGATCTTGACACCGTCCGGCCGCTCCACGACGTTGACCACGGTCGTGTAGAGGAACACCACCGCGATCACGCCGAAGCCGACGGTCCACCGCCGCTGCCGCGCCTTGCGGGCCGCGATGGTCACCGCGATGGCCGCGGAACTCATCAGCACCAGCACACCGGTCGCGTACGCGCCGCCCTGCTTGTCGACGCTGGCGTCGAAGATCCACGTCACCAGGAAGGCGACCAGCGTGAAGACCAGCACCATCGGCCGCACCGCGCCCGCCCAGTGCGGCGCCATGCCGTAGCGCGGCAGATAGCGCGGCATCAGGTTGAGCAGGCCCGCCATCGCCGAGGCGCCGGCGAACCAGAGGATGGCGATGGTGGAGAAGTCGTAGACCGTGCCGAAACCCGAGCCCAGGTACTGGTGCGCCAGATAGGCCAGCGCGCGGCCGTTGGCCGGGCCGCCCGCCTCGAAGTCCGCCTTCGGGATCAGCACGGTGGTCAGGAAGCTGGTCGCGATCAGGAAGACGCTCATGATCAGCGCGGCGGTCGTCAGCAGCTTCTTGGTGTCGCGGATCCGCCCCGCCGGATGCTCCTCGGTGTCGTCGGCGCCGCCCTTGACGTGCGGCATCACCGCGACACCGGTCTCGAAGCCGGACATGCCGAGCGCCAGCTTGGGGAAGATCAGCAGCGACACGCCGATCATCACGAAGACGTTGCCGCGCTCCACGGTCAGCCCGTGCGTCCAGTCCGTCACCAGGTGTGCGGCGGTCAGCACGTGCCACAGGCCGTCCACCACCACGACCACGTTCAGCGCCAGATAGATCCCGACCAGGACCACGGCCACCCCGACGGCCTCCAGGAAGCCCTTCAGGAAGACCGCGCCCAGCAGGGCGATCAGGCCCAGCGTGATCACCATCTGGTGGCCGCCGAGACTGGACGTGAAGTGCGGGTTCTCCACCAGGTGGGTCGAGGCGTCCGCCGCGGACAGGGTGATGGTGATCAGGAAGTCGGTGGCCGCGAAGCCCAGCAGGGCCAGCACGAACAGCTTGCCCTGCCAGAACGACAGCAGTCGCTCCAGCATCGACACCGAGCCCGCTCCGTGCGGGCTCTCCTCCGCCACCCTGCGGTAGACCGGCAGCGCGCCCGCGAGCGTCACGATCACCAGCACGATCGTCGCGATCGGCGACAGCAGCCCGGCGGCGAGCGCCGCGATGCCCGGTTGGTAGCCGAGGGTGGAGAAGTAGTCGACACCGGTCAGGCACATCACCCGCCACCAGCGCTGCCCCTGGTGTGCGGGCTGCTGCCTGCCCTCGCTGCCCGGCTCCTGGTGCTGGTGCCTGGCCATGTCGGACAGGCCCTCGAGCAACCACGAACGGAACCTGCCGCGTTCCGTCCCGGCGGTGGTGGCCATGGACCGTGCTCCTGTCGTGCGGCGCCGTCGCCGGGCGACAAGGCGTGGTGAAGCAGGCCGCCCGACGAAGGACGGCCTGGCAGCGTACGCAACCTGGTCACCGTCGACCGTGCGCGCCACCGCACCCCCACGGCATGGTCCGGCCGCGGGAGAACAGGTGCGGGAGCCTCGGTCAGCGTGCGGCGCCCGGGCTGTCCGCGGGGCGCCGCACGACTTTTCTCTACGCGTTCTTAACGCCGGCGGCCGTTCCCTGACGCCGCCGGGTCTTCCGCCACGGCCGAGGTCACGCCTCGGCGGCGGTCTTCCCGTCCTCGGCGGCCTTCCCGCCTTCGGCGGCCTCGGCTACGGCCCCGGCCTCGTCGTCCTGTGCCGCGACCGCCTCGTCCTCCGGTTCCTCGAAGTGCTCGTCCAGTACGGCGTCCAGCTCGGCCGTCCAGGTCTTCAGCAGGCCGCGGGACTTCGCCTCGACATGCGCCTCGAACCAGCGGCGCGGGCCCGTGTAGACGGTCACCACGAACCGCTTGCTGAAACGCGGCGTGTCGATCTCGACCGCGCCGATCTCGTCCCAGGTGAAGTCGGCCTCCTCGCCGTCCAGCCGGAAGACGATGCCGACCCGGTCGGCCAGGATCGTCGCGCGGCGGTCCGAGATCTCGAAGAGCGGCTCGCCGCGGTCCTCGTCCTCGTCCTCCTCCTCGGCCGCCGTTTCCGGCTCTGCCGCGGGGGCCGCGACGACCTCTTCCGCGACCTCGGCCGCGGCCTCCTCGGGCGGGGCATCCTCGGCCGGTTCCGAGGCTTTCACCTCGTCCGCGGCAGGACGCGGGGGCAGGAGACCTGGCACGAATGCCGGATCGGTCCCTGCGGGGTGTATCGCCGGTGTGATCGAACCTGTGCGCTGCTCCACGGCGGGCAGTATGGCCGATAAACCTGTGCTGTCAACAGCCGCCCCCGCCGGGGAGCTTCACCGAACCGGCGTTCGGACGACCGCGGGCCGCGGCCTCGGGCCGGAAATACCGGAGGCGCGCAGGCCCTAGTGTTCGTCACGCCAGTACACCTCCCGAGGAGCTCGACATGCCAGAGACCACACCCCGCACCACCGCGACAGCGGCTTCTGCTTCGGCTTCTGCTTCGGGGAGCTTCCTGCTCGGCGGGGACCTGCCCGTGACCCGGCTCGGCTACGGGACGATGCAGCTGACCGGGCCGGGAGTCTGGGGGGACCCGCGGGATCCGGACGAAGCCGTGCGGGTGCTGAAGCGCACCTCCGAGCTGGGGATCAACTTCATCGACACCGCCGACGCCTACGGCCCCTTCACCGCCGACCTGCTGCTCCGCAAGGCCCTGCACCCCTACGCCGACGACCTGGTCATCGCCACGAAGGCCGGCTTCTCCCGCCCGGCCCCCGGGCAGTGGGTGCCGATCGGGCGCCCGGAGTATCTGCGGCAGCAGGTCGAGCTGAGCCTGCGCCACCTCGGCGTCGAGCGCATCGACCTGCTCCAGCTGCACCGCATCGACCCGAAGGTGCCGGTCGCCGAGCAGGTCGGCGAGCTGGCCGCGCTCCAGCGAGAGGGCAAGATCCGGCACATCGGGCTGAGCGAGGTGACCGTCGCCGAGATCGAGGAGGCCGCGGCCACCGCGACCATCGTCTCGGTCCAGAACCGCTTCAACCTCGCCGACCGCGCCGCCGAGGGCGTACTCGCCTATGCCGAGGCGCAGGGCATCGCCTTCATCCCGTGGTTCCCGCTGGCCACCGGGGCGCTTGCCGGCTCCGACAGCCCGCTGACCCGGATCGCCGCCGACCACGGTGCGGCCCCCTCCCAGCTGGCCCTCGCCTGGCTGCTGCGCCGGTCCCCGGTCATGCTGCCGATCCCCGGCACCTCGTCGGTGGCGCACCTGGAGGAGAACACCGCCGCCGCGGGCCTCGTCCTGACCGACGAGGAATTCCAGGCGCTGGAGGACGCCGCCGGCTGAGGTCAGGGGCGCTGGGTGGTGCCCGGGGTGATGAGGCCGGACTCGTAGGCGGCGACGACCGCCTGCGCGCGGTCGCGCAGCGCCAGTTTGGAGAGGATCCGGGTGACGTGCGTCTTGACGGTCGCCTCGCTCACCCCCAGGGCCCGCGCCAGCTCCGCGTTGCTGAGGCCGCCCGCCAGCATGCGCAGGACCTCCAGCTCGCGCGGTGTCAGCGCCGCGAGGTCGCGGTGGACGGTGGAGGCGCCGCGGCCGCCCGCGGCGGCGAAGCGCTCGACCAGGCGCCGGGTGATCGCGGGGGCGAGGAGCGCGTCGCCGGCGCGGACCAGGCGGACCGCGGCGACGAGGTATTCGGGCGTGACGTCCTTGAGCAGGAAGCCGCTCGCCCCCGCCGCCAGCGCCGCGTAGACGTAACTGTCGAGGTCGAAGGTCGTCAGGATGACGATGCGCGGCTCGTCCGCGGTGCGGCCGGTGAGGATGCGCCGGGTCGCTTCGAGGCCGTCGAGCCCCGGCATGCGGATGTCCATCAGGACCAGGTCGGGCCGGGTGCGGCGTACCGCGTCGACGGCCTGCTCGCCGTCGGCGGCCTCGGCGACGACCTCGATGCCCGCCGCGGTGAGGATCATGCGGAAGCCGGTGCGGACCAGGCCCTGGTCGTCGGCGATGACGACCCGCAGGGGCGGTGGCTGCGTGTTCATGCGTCTCCTACCGGGATGACGGCCCGGACCCGGTAGCCACCGGTCATACGGCGTCCCGCGTCGAGGGTGCCGCCGTAGACGGCGAGGCGCTCGCGCAGGCCCATGAGGCCGCGGCCGTTGCCGGTGCCGGCGGACGGGGAGGGGGCGCCGCCGGTGTCGGCGACCTCGACGCGGACCTCGCCGGGCAGGTAGTCGACGGTGATGGTGACGCTCGCTCCCGAGGCGTGCTTGACGGTGTTGGTGAGGGCTTCCTGCGCGACGCGGTAGGCGGCCAGGTCGACGCCCGCGGGCAGCGGGACGGGGGCGCCGGTGACGGTGAGGTCGACCGGGACGCCGGTGCCGCGCACCCGCTCGGCCAGCACGCCGACCTGGCCGAGACCCGGCTGCGGGGCGAGGTCGGCGGTGGGGGTGTCGGAGGTCTGCGAGGTCATGGCGAGCAGGCCCATCACATGGCGCAGCTCGGACATCGCGGCCCGGCCGGCGGACTCCACGGCGAGCAGCGCCTCCCTGGCCAGCTCGGGCTGGGCGGTCAGCACGGTGCGGGCGGCGCCGGCCTGCACGGTCATCATGCTGACGTTGTGGGTGACGACGTCGTGCAGCTCGCGGGCGATCCTGGCGCGTTCCAGGTCCACCGCGAGCCGGGTCGCGGCCTCCTTGTCGGCCTCCATGGTGCGCAGCCGCTGCCGCCAGGTGTGCATGGTGTTGGCGGCGAGCCCGAGCGGCACCAGCACCACGAAGGGGACGAAGCCGGGCGTGATGCCGGGGACGTTCGACTCGTGGAGCGCCGCCATCAGAGCGCCGCCGGCGAGCAGCGCGACCGTGGTGAACCGCCGGTAGGGGCTGTAGAGGGCGGCGCTGTAGGCGGCGATGAGGCAGGCGACGAAGGTGAAGACGGTGGGGGCGTCGGCGCTGTACGGCGCCCAGGACTCCTGCTCGGCCCAGTGGAAGACCACGGTGGTGGCCAGGACCGCGGTGAAGGCCGCGGCCGGGTAGCGGCGGCGCAGCACCAGCGGCAGCGCGGTCAGTGCGGCGAGCACCAGCAGCCAGCCGGGGGCCGCGGCCAGCTCGGTGTGGCGCACTCCGGCGATGTAGGGGTATTTCAGCTGGTCGGGGCGCGGTACGGGCGGCAGCGGCGGGATCGGCGGCACGGGTCGCCCGTCGCGGCCGACGACGAAGGCGGGGCCGTCGGGCCCCGACGTGTCGGTGGCGCCGTTGGCGGTGGCGTAGACGGTGGTGGCGGCCAGGAAGACCGCGAGCGTCACGTCGGCGACCCACGCCCAGCGCGACAGCCGCTGCGGCGCGTCGGGCGCGGGCGGCGCCGGGCGCCACAGCGGTGCCAGCGCGGCCCTGATCCGGGCGGCGACCGGCTGGGTTGTCGTCACCGGCCCAGTGTGCCGGGGCCGCGTGACCTGGTACATCCCCCGGCCGACCGGTGCGGCCCCGGCGGCGTACGACTTCCGCGTACCTCTCCGGGATGACACCGTCCGCCGTCCGCCCACCGCGGTACCGGGGATCCACAGGCCGGCCGACGCGGCGCCGGACGTGCCGACCCTAGCGTCGGCCGTACCGCACAACCGGCCCGTACGGGGAGGACCCCACGTGAGCAGCAGCACGCCCATCATCGACATCCGCGAGGTGCGGAAAACCTACGACGACGGCCCCGCCGCGCTCGACGGTCTCTCGCTGACCGTACGGGCGGGCGAGGCGCTGGCGGTGCTCGGCCCCTCGGGCAGCGGCAAGTCGACGCTGCTCAACCTGATCGCGGGCCTGGACCGTCCGACCGGCGGCAGCGTCACCGTCGACGGGGTCCGGGTGGACCAGCTCGGCGAGACCGGGTCGGCCCGTTTCCGGCGGGAGCGGATCGGCATGGTCTTCCAGTTCTTCAACCTGCTCGACGACCTGACGGTGACCGACAACGTGCTGCTGCCCTCGCAGCTGGTCGGCGCGGGCCGGGCGCAGGCCAGGGCGCGGGCGGCGGAACTGCTCGACCTGCTCGGCATCGCCCGGCACGCCCGCGCCTACCCGGGCCGGCTCTCCGGCGGGGAGAGGCAGCGGGTCGCGGTCGCGCGCGCCCTGATGAACCGCCCCGCACTGCTGCTCGCCGACGAGCCGACCGGCGCCCTGGACACCGCGTCGGGCGCGGAGGTGCGCGAGCTGCTCACCGAGCTGAACGACGACGGCCAGACGATCCTGCTGGTCACGCACGACCTGGCGCTGGCGGAGGCGTGCGCGAGCCGCACGATCGAGCTGGTCGACGGGCACATCGTGCGCGACGTGGGGGGCGGCGGGACGGCCGCCCGCCCCGGCCGGGGACACGGCGGCCACGCGGACGGCACGGCCGGCGGGTCCGCGGCGGTGGCGCGGTGAGCGCGCTAGGGAAGGTCGTACGGGCCGGGGTCGGGCGGCGGCGGGTGCAGACCGTCGTCATGGTGCTGACCACGATGACGGCGGTCACCGCCTCGATCATGGCGGGCGGCCTGGTGGTCGCCTCGCGGGCACCCTTCGACCACGCCTTCGCCGAGCAGCACGGCGCGCACCTGACGGGCCGATTCGACGGCACGAAGGCGACCGGGGCCCAGATCGCCGCGACCGCGCACACCGCCGGGGTGACCGCCGCGGCCGGACCCTTCGCCGTCGTCTCGGCGTCCCCGCGGTTCGCCTCGGACGGGATGGTCATGGAGGGCCTGCCGCCGCTGACGATCGCGGGCCGCGCGGCCGGGGGCGGCCCGGTCGACGCGGTCACGCTCGACCAGGGCCACTGGGTCACCGGGCCCGGGCAGATCGTGCTCACCAAGGCGGAGGACGGGCCCGTCATGGGCCGGGTCGGCGGCACCGTCAGCTTCCCCGGACTGCCGGGCAAGCCGTCGCTGACGATCGTCGGCCTCGCGCGGTCGGTCAGCAGGACCGCGGACGCGTGGGTCGCGCCCGCCGAGATCCCCGCGCTGACCGGGCCTCGCGCCACACCCTCGTACGAGATGCTCTACCGCTTCGCGCATGCCGGGACCGGCGCCGAGCTGTCCCGCGACAGGGACGCGCTGGCGGCCGCGGTGCCGCGCGGCGCGCTCACCGGGACGGCGTCGTACCTGGCCACCAAGCACACCGCCGACCAGGAGACGGCGACCTTCGTGCCCTTCATCGTCGCCTTCGGGGTGCTCGGCCTGGTGATGTCGGTGCTGATCATCGGCATCGTGGTCAGCGGCGCGGTCAGCGCGGGCACCCGGCGGATCGGGGTGCTCAAGTCGCTGGGCCTGACGCCGGGCCAGGTCGGCAGGGCCTACGTCGGCCAGGCGCTGATCCCCGCGACGGTCGGCACGGCCTCGGGGGTGGTGGTCGGCAACCTGGCGTCCGTACCGCTGCTGGCGCAGGCCTCCGACGCGTACGGTGCCGCGTCGCTGACCGTCGCCTGGTGGCTGGACCTCGCGGTGCCCGCGGGGGTGCTCGCGCTGGTCGTGGCGAGCGCGCTGGCCCCGGCGCTGCGGGCGGCCCGGCTGCGGACGGTCGAGGCGCTCGCGATCGGCCGCACCCCGCGGGTCGGCAGGGGCCGCCTCGCCGCCCGGCTGGCGTCCCGGCTGCCGCTGTCGCGCGCCCTGACCCTGGGCCTGGCGGGGCCCTTCGCCCGGCCCGCGCGCTCGGCGACCATCTGGGCGGCGGTCGCCTTCGGCGCGATCGGCGTGACCTTCGCCTTCGGGCTCGGCTCGTCGCTGTCGGCCATCCAGAACGGCCTCAACCGGGACGCGCCCGGCGAGGTCGCCGTCGACACCTTCGCGCCCCCGTCCGGCCCCCCGCCCGGCGGCGGCCCCTCGCACCGGCCCGCCCCCGCCGACGCGGCGGCCGTCGGCCGTGCCATCGCCGCGCAGTCCGGCACCGCCGGCTACTTCGGCACCGGCCACCAGCGGGCGACCTTCACCGGCGTGCCCGGCGCGGTCGACGTCACCACCTACCGGGGCGACTCGTCCTGGGGCGCCCTCCAGATGGTCTCCGGCCACTGGCTGGACGGCCCGCGCCAGCTCGTCGTCGGCCGCCGCTTCCTGGAAGCCGCGGGCAAACACGTCGGCGACACCGTCACCCTCGAAGGCGACGGCCGCAGCGTCCAGATGCGCATCGTCGGCGAGGCGCTGACCGTCGACGGGAGCGGCATGCGCGTCGCGGCCGACACCGCCGCCTTCACGGCCCTGGGCGCGGACACCCGCCCCGACACCTACCAGGTCCACCTGGCCCACGGCACCGACCGGGCGGCCTACCTGCGGGACCTCAACACCGCGCTGCGGCCCGTCGGCGTGACGGCCGTGGGGCAGAGCAGCCAGGTCAGCGGCACGGTTATCGCGATGGACACGATGATCGCGATGCTCACCGTGATGCTGGTGGCCGTCGCCGGCCTGGGCGTCCTCAACACGGTGGTCCTCGACACGCGCGAACGCGTCCACGACCTGGGCGTCATGAAGGCCCTCGGCATGGCCCCGCGCCAGACCGTCGCCATGGTCGTCACGTCCGTGGCCGGCATCGGCGCCGTCGCGGGCGTCGTCGGCGTCCCCCTCGGCATCGCCCTGCACGACTACGTCATCCCCGCCATGGGCACCGCGGCCGGCACCCACATCCCCCCGTCCGACCTGCACGTCTACCACCCGCTCCCGGTCCTGCTGCTCGCCCTGTCCGGCCTGGCCATCGCGGTGGCCGGCGCGCTCCTCCCGGCCACCTGGTCGGCCCGCACCTCGACGGCGTCCAGCCTGCGCACGGAATAGGGGGGTACGGCCGGCGGCCCGGTGCGCTCCTCGGCGATCCGCACCGGGCCGCGGGCCGCGCCGGCCGGCGCGGGGGCCCGCCGCGGGGGCCCGCCGCGGGGCGTGGCGGGGGAAATTCCGGTGGCGGACCCGCATATCGCCAGGTCCCCGCGGTGGGGCACACTCTCCCCAGACGGCACACCGATCCGAGGGGGAATTCACATGATCGTATTCGGCACCAAGGGATATCTGTACACCCTGGCGATGATCACGCTGGTCTGCGGGCGGTGCGGGAACCCGGCCGCGCACTCGCTCAAGAAGCGCGTCACCAAGTTCTCGCTGTTCTTCATCCCGCTGTTCCCCATCAGCACGAAGTACGTGACGCAGTGCACCTTCTGCGGCGCCGCGCAGCAGCTGTCGAAGGAGCAGGCCGACCAGCTGCTGGCCAGTGCGCAGCAGCCGCAGCAGCAGTACGGGCAGCCGGCCGTGCACGACCACCAGCACCCGACCGCCTGACAAGCCGGGCCGGACACACCCAGCGGCGCCCGGAATATCAGGCGCCCGCCTGTATTACGGTGCGATGGCGATCCGGTGCCTGCCACGGTGCGTGGGGGCGGTACGCCGGGCAGACTCGGTAGGCGGGGCGGCGTGCGCCCGGGGGCAGGGAGGTGGTTTGCGTGAGCGACAGCCCGCTGCTGTCCGTGCGCGGGGTCTCCAAGCGGTTCGGTGCGGTGCAGGCGCTGTGCGAGGTCGACCTCACGATCTACGAGGGCGAGGCGGTGGGCCTGGTCGGCAGCAACGGGGCCGGGAAGTCGACGCTGGTCCAGGTCATCGCCGGAGTGACGCAGGCGGACGTCGGGGTCGTGGAGTGGCGCGGGCGGACGGTGGACCTGCGAAGACCGCAGGACGCGCTGAAGCTGGGGATCGCCACCATCCACCAGGACCTGGCCCTGTGCGACAACCTCGACACCGTCGAGAACCTCTACCTCGGGCGCGAGTTGCGGACCCTGGGCGTGCTCAGCCAGATCAAGATGGAGAAGCGGGCCAGGACCCTGCTGGACGCGCTGTCGATCCCCATCGAGAGCCTGCGCGTGCCGGTGGCGTCGCTGTCCGGCGCGCAGCGGCAGGGGGTGGCCATCGCCCGGGCGCTGATCGGCGAACCCGAACTGATCATCCTCGACGAGCCGACGGCCGCGCTCGGGCCGCGCCAGGCCGCGCGGGTGCTTGAGCTGGTGCAGCGCCTGCGCGACCAGCACCTGGGAGTGCTGCTGGTCAGCCCGGAGGTGGACGAGGTGCGGGCGGTCGCCGACCGGATGGCGGTGCTCCGGGTCGGGCGCAACACCGGCTTCTTCGACACCAAATACACCACCCAGGAGCAGCTCGACGCGGCCATCACCGGCAACACGGCGATGGCGGTGAACCTCCAGCAGAGCCTGCTGCCGCACGGACCGCCCGACCAGAACGCGCTGGACGTCGCCTTCCGCTACCTGCCCGCGCAGGCGGGCGTCGGCGGCGACTGGTTCGACGTCATCCCGCTGGCGGGGGCGAGGGTCGCGGTGGTGGTCGGCGACATCGTCGGGCACGGCATGCACGCGGCGGCCACCATGGGGCGGCTGCGGACCGCCGTCTTCAACTTCTCGATGCTGGACCTGCCGCCCGACGACCTGCTGGCGCACCTGGACGACCTCGTCAACCGGATCGACAAGGACCAGTCGGCCGGTGCCGGGCCGCCCGGCGCCGACGCGCCGATCGCCGGCGCGACCTGCCTGTACGCGATCTACGACCCGGTCACCCGCTGCTGCCAGCTGGCCAGGGCCGGCCACCTGCCGCCCGCGCTGGTCGCCCCCGACGGCTCGGTGGAGCTGCTCGACGTGCCGGCCGGACCGCCGCTGGGCCTGGGCGGGCTGCCCTTCGAGGCGATCGAGCACCGGTTGCCCGAGGGCAGCCGGCTGGTGCTCTACACCGACGGCCTGGTCGAGGACCGCTTCAGGGACATCGACGTGGGCCTGGACCTGCTGCGGTCCGCGCTGAGCGGGACGGCGGGGCGTACGACGGAGGAGAGCTGCGACGCGGTGCTCAACGCCCTGATGCCGGCCGCGCCCACGGACGACATCGCGCTGCTGGTGGCCGAGACCCGCGCGCTGCCCGACGACTGCATCGCCCGGTGGTCCGTGCCCACCGAGCCGGCGGCGGTGGGGGCGGTACGCGAGGGGGCCGACGAGCAGCTGGCCGCCTGGGGCCTGGACGAGCTGGCGTTCACCACCGAGCTGATCCTCAGCGAGCTGATCACCAACGCGATCCGCTACGCCACCGGCCCGATCGACGTACGCCTGCTGCTGGACCGCAGCCTGATCTGCGAGGTCGCCGACACCTCGAGCACCTCCCCGCACCTGCGGTACGCCGCGACCACCGACGAGGGCGGCCGCGGCCTGTTCCTGGTCGCGCAGCTGGCCGAACGGTGGGGCACCCGCTACACCAAGGAGGGCAAGATCATCTGGGTCGAGCAGCGGCTGCCCACCGTCCGCCGCTGATCCGTCCCGGAGCCGGGCGCCGCGTCGGTCGCGGGGCCCGGATCCGGGGGTCGGGGTCGGTCAGTGGGAGCGGAGGTAGGACAGGGTCGGGGTGCCCAGGCCCGTCGCGTCGTCGTAGCCGCGGACCGCGTTGAGCGAGGTGTCCTGGCCGAAGGCGACCAGGCGGGCGGTCAGCGCGCCGTTGATCGTGCCGAAGTCCACGATGCTGCTCAGCGGGGTCTTGGCGTGGTGCGCGGCGTTCTGGTCGACCACGTCACGCAGCCGGTCGGGGTGCGCGTACAGCAGAGGGTTGGCGAAGCCGATGGCGTGGTGCCTGGCCTGGAGTGCGTCCGCCTGCACCGCGGCGAATTCCGGCGACGAGACGCTGGTGCCGCCGTAGCCGCCCTCGCTGTAGTCGTCGCCGTCGGAGATGCCGACCAGCACCGAGGTGTAGAGGTCGCCGACCATCGACACGTCGGGCGTGACCCGCATCGCACTGCGGCTGTGCGCGCCCGTCATCAGGGTGTGCGACAGCGAACCGGGCACGGTACGCCGCTGGTACGCCGGCTGCGCGAAGTCCTCGCTGGTGCCGCCGCCACCGCCGAAGTAGAAGGGTGCCGGGACCGCGGGGACCCAACTGGTGCCGTCAGCCGACAGGTTGGAGCGCAGGGTGCCCATGTCGGTCTCGAAGCCGTAGCTGCCGGACTTGTCGCTGATGCCCAGCGCGGTGCCGCCGACCGAGGTCACCCACGGGTCGGAGTCGGGCCAGTTGGCCTGCGCCCGGGTGGTGTCCTTCTGGCAGTTGGCGCCGGTCGCGGCCGCCAGCGGGCTGCTGTCGCCGCAGTCGCCGGCGGAGAAGCCGATGCCGATGCCCTCGGCCGCGGCCTGCTTGAACACCTGCTCGTACGCGGCGATCTCGGACGCGGAGACGTCGAGGTTGTCGCTGGTGTGCATGATCTCGCCCCACGAGTTGGAGACGACATCCGCCAGGTGCCGGTCCACGATCGTGGTGATCGCGGTCAGCAGGTCGTCGTCGTTGCAGGAGTTGGCCCCCACGTAGACGACGTCGGCGTCGGGCGCGAGCCCGTGCGCCATCTCGACGTCGAGCGCCTCCTCCGGAGCCCAGCCCTCGGGGCCGCCGCACGCGTCCTGGTCCTGCCACTTCGCCTGGTCGACGTACTCGGTGTACTGGCCGTTCCTGAAGGCCTTGTCACCGTGGCCGACCGCGTACCGGTCGGCGTCGGCGAGCATCGTGGAGCTGGCGTACGCGTCCACGATCGCGATCGTCGCGCCCTTGCCGGTCAGCCCCGACGCGGTGATGCCGTAGGCCTTGCGCAGCTGCGAGGGGTAGAACGAGCACTGGTCGAACGGCGTCGCGCCCTTGGAGTAGCCCGCAGGGCCCGCGGTGGTGGACTTCTGGCCCCAGTAGTCGGAGCAGGTCGCGGTGGCCGGCAGGGTGCCCGCGTCCTGCCGCGCCGGGCCGGCCGCGGAGCCGCCGGCGGCCGCGCGGGGAGCGGCGTCCACCCGGGTCGAGTCGGGCCTGGCCTTGGCGCCGGCCGTGCTCAGGCCGCTGACGCCGAGGACCGCGGAGGACACCGACGCCGGGACGGTGACGTCGCGGGCCGGCGCGTGCCGCAGCTGCCCGCCCACGCGGTACTGGTGGATGCCGGTGCCGAAGGCCTTGGTGATCGCCGTGTCGGTGCCCTTGACGGTGACCGCGTGCTGGGTGCTGCCCACCACCTTCAGGCCCGCGCCGGTCGCCCACGTGGTGACCGCCCGCACCTGCGCGGGCGTGGCGCCGAACCGCGCCTGGTACTGCGCCGGGCTGAGGAAGTGCCCGTAGGCCGCGTTCGCCGGGTCGGAGACCGCGGTGGCGTACGCCGTGAGGCCCGCGGGGTCCTGGCCGGCCAGGTAGACGGTGCCGGTGATCTCGCTCCCGGCCGGTACGGACCCGGCGTCGCCCGCCGGTGTCGCCCACGCGGGATGGCTGCCGGTGATGGTCTTCGCGGCGGGCGCGGCGTCGCCGGCCGCCTGTGAAGGGGCGGCGACCAGCAGGGCGCCGGACGCCAGGGCGAGCGAGGCCGCCGCCACCACGGCGGCCCGCACGGCACGGGGTTGTTGTATCTCGGTGATGACTGCTCCAACGTGTGGCTCGTAGCGGGACAGGACCGTCCAGTGACCGGAGTTGACGGCCGCCGGGCTGTAGTGTGCACGCCACTCGAAGGAGGAGGGAACCGCGAAAGGTGGTCCTTAGCTGGACCTTTAACCATCGGGCGGTGACATCTCGTGTAATGTCCCGCTACTTGTGACCGCCGCCCGTGACCGCTCGCGGACCGCTACTTGTAGACCTTGCCGGGCTGCGGAGTACCGGGAGCCAGCAGCTGCTTGACGGTGACGAAGGTGTAACCGCGGGCCTGGAGCGTGGAGATGATGGCGGGGACGGCCGCGATCGTGCCGTTGTAGCCCTTGCCGGTCGGGTCGACCAGGTCGTGCAGCAGGATGATGCCGTCGCGCTTGGTGTGGTCCAGTATCCGCTTGGCTATCAGCTGCGAGTCGGTCGTCCGGTAGTCCGCGCCGTCCGCGCTCCAGACGACCTCCGCCATGCCGAGGTCCTTGGCGATCGCGGTGACCGTGCCGCTGGTGCGGCCCTGCGGCGGGCGCAGCAGCGTGGGGCGTACGCCGATCACCTTCTCGACCGCGTCCCGGCCCTCGGTGATCTCCTTGCGGACCTCGTCCTTGCTGATCTTGGTGAGGATCTGGTGCGACCAGGTGAGCGTCTCGACCTCGTCGCCCTGCGCGGCCATCGCCTTCACCATCTCCGGATGCTTCATCACGTGGTTCTTGCCGAGCGTGAAGAAGGTCGCGTGGATGTGGTATTTGTCCAGCAGGCCCAGTATCTGCGGGGTGCGGACGCTCGGGCCCGCGTCGAAGGTCAGGGCCACGCACGTGGCCTTGCGGCAGTCGACCGTGCCACCGCCGGGGCCCGGCGCGAAGGCGGCGGCACCGCTCGCCGCGACCTGGCTCCTGGCCTTCGCCGGGGCCGTCGCGTCGTAGCCGTCGCAGCCGCTCAGGCCGACGGCGACGGCCCCCGTGGTCAGCAGTGCGGCCAGCGTACGGACGCGCCGCGCGGTGATGGTGCTCCGCATGCGGGAGTTCCCCCCTACTTCCGTGGTCGCTCGCCCGTTCGGGCGGACCGCGGGGAACTATACACATGGCGTATAGCGGGACTCCCGCAGGGGTTTCAGACGGCGTCCAGCTCGGCGACCGCGTCCGGCGGCAGCACCAGGCCGGCCGCCGCGATGTTCTCCCGCAGGTGCGCCACCGACGACGTGCCCGGGATCAGCACGGTCGCGGGCGAACGCTGCAACAGCCAGGCCAGCGCCGTCTGCTGGGGCGACGCGCCGATCCGCGCGGCGACCGAGTCCAGGGTCGCCGACTGCAGCGGGGTGAAGCCGCCCAGCGGGAAGAACGCCGCGAAGGCGATGCCCTCGGCCGCGCACCGGTCGAGCAGGGCGTCGTCCGCGCGGTTCGCGATGTTGTAGAGGTTCTGCACGGTCACCACCGGGGCGACCTGCTGCGCCTCGGTCAGCTGCTCCGAGGTGACGTTGCTGAGCCCCAGGTGCCGGATCAGCCCCTGCTCCCGCAGCTCGGCCAGCACGCCGAACTCCTCGGCCAGCGGCGCGCTGGCCGGCCCCTCGATTCCGCCGACCCGCAGGTTGACCGCGTCCAGCGCGTCCAGGCCGAGCCGCTGGAGGTTGTCCTTCACCTGCTGCCGCAGCGACTCCGGGTCCAGCGCCGGCAGCCACGCACCCGCGCTGTCGCGCCGCGCGCCCACCTTGGTCACGAGGTGCAGGCCCTCGGGATACGGGTGCAGCGCCTCCTTGATCAGCTCGTTGACGACCTCAGGACCGTAGAAGTCGCTGGTGTCGATATGCGTCACCCCGAGCTCGACGGCCGTCCGCAGCACCGCGATCGCCTCGCCGCGGTCCTTGGGCGGCCCGAAGACGCCGGGCCCTGCCAGTTGCATGGCCCCGTACCCCATCCGGGTCAGGGTCAGGTCGGGTGCGGCGGTGGGGGTGAACACGCCCCCTGCGATCGCTGCGGTCATGGTGCTGCCTTTCGTGGTGCCTCACGCACGGACTCCTCCACCTTCCCCCGGACGCGGCCCGCCGGGCAGTACCCCGCGGTTCCTGGGAGTGGCAGACCCCCCTTCCGCGGGTCCGGCCGGCCGCCGCTCCGGCGCAAGTGCGGGGCCGGGCTTGCCGCGGCGTTGCGGGGGTGCGAACGTTGGGGCGGGCGAGAGGCGTGGGAGGGCGGATGCGGGGGGAGCGGGGCCGACGGGCGCCCCGGGGGCGGGCGTTGGTGATCGGCGGGAGCCTCACCGGAATGCTCGCGGCCGGCGCGCTGGCCGAGACGATGGAAGTCACCGTCGTCGAACGGCACGATATGCCGCACGGCCCGCTGCCGCGCCAGGGGGTACCGCAGGCGCGGCACGCGCACCTGCTGTGGTCGGGCGGGGCGCGCGCGGTCGAGGCACTGCTGCCCGGCGCGACCGAGCGCCTGCTCAAGGCCGGCGCCCGGCACATCGCCGTACCGAAGGACCTGGTCGTGCTGACCTCCGGCGGCTGGATCACCCGCTTCCCCGAGCAGCAGCACTTCCTGGCGTGCACCCGGGACCTGCTGGACTGGGTGGTGCGGGACCTGGTGGTCAGGAAGCCCCGGGTCCGTACGCTGCCGGGGCATGCCGCGCTGGGGCTTCGCGGCACCTCCACGCGCGTCACCGGCGTCGTGGTGCGGGGTGCCAGGCGCGAGGAGACGCTGGAGGCGGACCTCGTGGTCGACGCGAGCGGCCGCGCCTCGGCCATGCCGCGCTGGCTGGACCGGCTCGGGCTGCCCGCCGTGCGCACGGACGTCGTGGACTCCGGCCTCGGCTACGCCAGCCGGCTCTTCCACGCACCGCCCGGGACGGACGGCTTCCCGGCGGTCAACGTGCAGGCCGACCCGCGGCAGCCCGTACCCGGGCTGAACGGCACGATCCTGCCGGTCGAGGACGGCCGCTGGCTGGTGACGCTGTCCGGCACCCAGGGCGGCCGGCCCACCGGGGAGGCGGCCGGCTTCGAGGCCTTCGCGCGGAGCCTGCGCCACCCGGTGATCGCCGACCTGCTGTCCCGTGCCACCCCGCTGACCGAGGTGACCGTCTCGCACAGCACCGCCAACCGGCGCCGCCGCTACGAGCGGATGCGGGTCTGGCCGGACGGCCTGGTCGTGCTGGGCGACGCGCTGGCCACCTACAACCCGCTCTACGGGCACGGCATGTCGGTCGCCGCCCAGCACGCGCTGCTGCTGCGCGAGCAGGTCGCGCGCGACCCCGGGCCGGGGCTCGCCAGGCGGGTGCAGCGGGCCGCGTCCCGTGCCGCCGACGCGGCCTGGGCGCTGGCCGGCACGCAGGACCTGCGCTACCCGGGCGCCGAGGGCCGCAGCCCCGGCCCGTTCGGCGCCGTCATGAACGGCTACACCGACCGCCTGATGCTCGCCGCCACCCACCGCCGCGGCGCCGCCCGCGCGCTGCTCGACGTGCTGAGCCTGTCAGCAGGGCAGGCCGCGCTGCTGCGCCCCGACGTCCTGGCGAGGGTGCTCTACCCGGTGCACCCGGAGCAGTCGGCGGACCCGCCCTTCACCGAGGAGGAGCGGGCGCTGATGATCTCGCTCTTCACCGGCCGCTGACCGGGCCCCGCGGCTTGCCGGTCGGCACTCCCGGCGTGCCCGGCCACCAGACGGCGTCGCCCACGGCGCACGGGGCGTCGCGATGGGACCCGGCCGCCGGGACGCCGCCGACCGTGACGGTGACCGTCACCGCGCCGGCGCCCGCGAAGGCGCCCCGCACCGTGCAGACGACCTGGTCGACGGCCGCGCCGGCGAGCCTGCCCGCCGCGGTCGAGAGATCCACGGTCACGGCGCCGCCGTGCGTGCGGACGGTCGCGGTGGCGGGCGGCAGGTCCGTGGTCAGGCCGAGCATCTTCTGCTCGAACGGGGCGAGGCCCGCCAGCAGCATTCTGACGGCCATGGCCGCGTCGACCCGCGAGTCCGCCCTGCGGCGCACGGTGGACAGCGCGCCGTGCTGGGCGCTGACGAAGTAGAGGACCACGTCCTGGTGCACCCCCGTGGCCGGCTCGCCCGCCTCGACCACGCCCGTGGTGGGGATGCCGCAGCCCGCGAGCAGCCCGCCGAGCAGCAGCCCGGCCGTCACCGCGGCGGCGCCCCGGGCGCTCATACGTCCCTGCGCAGCGGCAGGGCGACGGTGAAGACGGCGCCGCCCCCGGGGCGGTTGGCGGCGGTGATGGTGCCGCCGTGCAGGTGGACGTTCTCCGCGGTGATGGACAGGCCGAGGCCGCTGCCCTCGGTCCTGGTGCGGGAGGTGTCCGACTTGTAGAAGCGGTCGAAGACGTGCGGCAGTACGTCGTCGGGTATGCCGGGGCCGCTGTCCATGACCTCGATGACGGCCAGCGGGTGGGCGCCCGGCGGCTCGCGTACGGTCATCGCGAGCCGTACCGGCTCCTCGCCGTGCCGCAGCGCGTTGCCCGCCAGGTTGGCCACGATCACGTCGAGCCGCCGCGGGTCGACCCGGCCGCGGGCGGTGTCGGGCGGCGGCAGCAGGGTGCCGATGGTGTCCTGCCAGCCGCGGGAGGCCAGCGAGCGGCGTACCGACTCGGCGAGGTCGACCTCGTCCAGGTGCAGGTCGGCGGCGCCGGCGTCGAAGCGGGAGATCTCCATCAGGTCGTCCACGAGCCGGGCCAGTTTCACGGTCTCCTCGCTGATCAGCCGTACCGCGGTGGCCGTGTCCGGGTCGAGGTGCGCCGCGTCCTCGTCCAGCACGTCGGTGACCGCGGCCATCGCGGCCAGCGGGGTGCGCAGTTCGTGCGACACGTCGGCGGCGAAGCGCCGGGCGCGGGCCTCCATCCGGCGCAGTTCCGCGACGGACTCCTCCAGCGCGGCGGCCGTGTCGTTGAAGGTGTGCGAGAGGCCGGCGAGTTCGTCGGAGCCGTGCACGGCGAGCCGGGTCTCCAGGTGGCCCTCGGCGATCTGCCGGGTTGCGCTGCGCAGGGCGCGTACCGGCCGCAGCACCCCGCGGGCGGCGAGCAGCGCCAGCAGCACCGCCACCACCAGCGCGGGCACGGTGGCCCGCTCGACCGCGGCGACCAGCGCGTCGACGTATCCCTGCTCGCTGTCCTGCGGGACGGTCAGGAAGACCGCGAGGCCCGAGGAGTCCGCCGACCCGTCGTAGAGCGTGCTGCCGAAGCGCACCGGGATGCCGACGACCAGGGCGGGGCCGTGGCCGGTGGCCACCCGCTGGAAGACGGTGGCGGCCCGGGTGCCCACCGAGTCGCGCATCGCCGGGGTCAGCTCGGCGAAGCCGTCGCCGACCTGGGAGGTCGCGCTCAGGTCGCCGTAGGTGGCCATGACCCGCCAGTCGGCGGTGCGCTGGGTGCGGGCCACCTGGGTCGCGAAGCTTTGCAGGTCGGAGCGGGTCGGCGGGAAGGACACGCCGGGTGCCACGCTGTCGACGCCGTCCCTGAACTGGGTGATCACCGTGTCCTGGCCCTGCTGGAGCAGGTCGGTGCGGGCCGCGCGGAAGGTCAGGGCGCCGGTGGTGACGGTGGCGACGACGGCGACCAGGGCGAAGGCCACCACCAGCCGCATCCGCAGCCCGCCGCCCGGCAGCGGCAGGCGCCGCCTCACCGGGACGCCGGCCGCGCCGGGTCGGTGAACCTGCTGAACTGGTAGCCGAAGCCGCGCACCGTGCGGATGAAGCGCGGCTGGCCCGGCGGTTCGCCCAGCTTGGTGCGCAGCCTCTTGACGCAGGCGTCCACCAGCCGCGAGTCGCCGTGGTAGCTGTGCTCCCAGACCGCTTCGAGCAGCTGCTGCCGGCTGAAGACCCGGCCGGGCGCGGCGGACAGGATCAGCAGCAGCCGCAGTTCCGAGGGCGCCAGCGGCACCGGGACGCCCTGCCGGGCCACGGTCAGGCCGGCCCGGTCGATGCTGAGGTCGTCGTGCGTCTCGGGCTGCGGCAGGCCGTCGCCGCCGTCGGAGCCGCCGCCGACCCGGCGCAGCACCGCCCGTATCCGGGCGTCGAGCACCCGGGCCTGCACCGGCTTGACGACGTAGTCGTCGGCGCCCGCCTCCAGGCCGACGACGATGTCGACGTCGTCGCCCCGGGCGGTCGCCATGATGATCGGCACCTGGTTGTCGGCCCGGATGCGCCGGCACACCTCCAGACCGGTCATCCCGGGCAGCATCAGGTCGAGCACGACCACGTCGGGCCGGAAGGACCGCAGCCGGTCCATCCCGTCCTCGCCGGTGGCCACCGCGGCGACGTCGTGGCCCTGCCGGCGCAGCGCCAGCTCGACGCCCTCGCGGACAGCGCGGTCGTCCTCGATGAGCAGCAGTCGTGGCATGACCTCAGTATCCGTACGGTGGGCCGCACCCCGGGAGAACTGTTACGGGACGATCACATAACCCGGCCAGTGGTCACTGAGGGTCACTTGAGGAACGTCGACCAGTCGGGAGACTCGGCCGGGTCCAGGGTGCGCAGCTTCGCCAGGACCGCCGGGTCCTGGACGTCGAGCCAGTCGCTCAGCTCCTTGAACGACACGCACCGCACGCCCTTGCGGTGGCACACGTCCTTGGCGACGTCCTCGACGGCCTGCATGTAGATGCCGCCGTTCCACGTCTCGAAGTGGTTGCCGATGAAGAGTGGCGCCCGGCTGCCGTTGTAGACCCGCTCGAAGCCGTTGAGGTAGCCCTGCCGCGCCTGCCTCTCCCAGGTCGGGTAGTGCGCCGGGTCGCCCTCGGTGACGTCGCCGCCCGACTGGTTGTAGAGGAAGTTGAAGTCCATCGACAGCACCTGGAAGTCGGCCTGCGGGTACGGCATCAGCTGGAGCGGGAAATTCCACACCCCGTCCTTCCTCGCCGGCCACGTCTGGAAGTCACCGGGCGAACTGGCGTCGTAGCGCCACCCGTTCGCCTTCTCGGCCGGCAGCAGGTTCTGCTGGCCCTCCAGGCAGGGGGCGCGGCCGCCGGCGAGTTCCTCGGAGTAGTCGAAGGGCAGCGGCGGGATGTCGGTGAAGCCGGTGTCGGTCTTCCAGTGCTCCACGAAGGAGTAGGCCTGCGCGATCTCGCTCCGCCAGTCCGCGGTGCTCCACTTCCCGCCGCCGCCCGGGTCGGGCGCGCAGAAGTGGCCGTTGAAGTGGGTGCCGATCTCGTCGCCGTCCTCCCAGGCGTGCCGCAGCTCCGACAGGGTCCACCGGATGTGCTCGTCGGTGGGGAAGTCGATGGCGGAGGCGCCGGGGGAGTGCTGCGGCGGTTTGTACAGGCTGCGTTTGCCATTGGGCAGCAGGTAGATGCCGCTGAGGAAGAACGTCATATGGGCGTCGTTCTGCTCGGCGACCTTGCGGAAGCGGGAGAAGAGGTGGTCGTCGTTCTCCAGGGCGCCGTCCCAGGAGAAGACCACGAACTGCGGGGGCTTCTCCCCGGGTTTGAGCTTGTGCGGGGTCGGCTGGTGCGGCTGCGGCCCGGAGTCGGAGGTCGATCCGTCGCCGATCACCCGCACCTTGCCGTCCCATGCGGGGGTGGTCGGCTGCTTCTGCTTTTGCTGCTTCTGCTTCTGCTTCTGCGGTGCCTTGTGCTGCGGAGCCGTGCGCTCCCGGGCGGGCGCGGCGCCGCCGCCCTCGTGCCCGACGGTGACGGCAGCGGCCGTACCGAGCAGGCCGGTGCACAGCACACCGCAGAGCAGGGCGGTCCTGCGACGGTTGCGGCCGTCGCCGATGCGGGGCAGAAGGCGTCGTATCCGGGCAGCACTCATGGGGGCGACCCTGCGATCCGCAGGTGACCGTCCCTGGACCGAAGTGTCACGGAACCGCAACCGCCCCTTCACGCACGGCTGTTACGGAGCTGTCGCCTTCCCATCCCGGTCCCGCCCCATTTCGGCTCCTACGGTGGCCCGGCGGTCGAGCGCCCAGCCCGCGCCGCGACTGTTCAGGAGGTGAGGATGTGCCGGGCCGGCAGGCATGGAAGCGAGCCGCAGCAGTGCGCCGGGCACTGCTGCGTAGGGCACTGCTGCGCAGGGCGGTGCCCACTAGGGGCGCGGGGCGCCGTCCGATCTGCGGCTGCCGCCGCGCGGGCGCGCCCAGCCCTCCACCGGCCGGTGGTCCGGCACGGACCGAACAGCCCCTTTCGGACGGTGGCGACCCGCGCCCCGGTGGCGGCTGGGCGCGCAGTTCCCCGCGCCCCTGGGGTGGTGGCGGTCCGTCGCCACACGGCAGCAGTCGCAGGTCGGATGGTGCCCCGCGCGCCTGGGGTGGTGGCGGTGCGTCGCCGTACGGCGGCAGTCGCAGGTCGGATGGTGCCCCGCGCGCCTGGGGTGGTGGCGGTGCGTCGCCACGTGGGGGCCGTCGACGGTTGGGGGCGTGGGCCGCCGCGCCGTGGCGGGGTCCGGGGCTGCCGGATCTGCGGCGCCCGAGGCGATGGTGGCGGCAGGGGCTGCTGGCCCTGTGCTGGGTGATGCTGCTGCTCGTCGGGCTGGTCGGCTACGGCTACCAGCGCACCCGGATACCGACCGACCTCAACGCCTTCGCCACCCAGCAGGACAACGTCTACTACTGGGCCGACGGCACCGAGATGGCCAGGGTCGGGCCGGTCGACCGGCAGTCGATGCCGCTGGACCGCATCCCGACGGACGTCCAGTGGGCGGTGCTCGCCGCCGAGAACGCGTCGTTCTACTCCGACTCCGGCATCTCCCTCAGGGGCATCGCCCGCGCGGTGACCGACATGGCGACCGGCGGCCAGACGCAGGGCGGCTCCACCATCACGCAGCAGTACGTGAAGAACGTCTACCTCAGCCAGGCCCAGACGCTCTCGCGCAAGGCCACCGAGATCTTCATCGCGGTCAAGCTGGACCGCCGGATGAGCAAGCAGCGGATACTCGACGGCTACCTCAACACGAGCTGGTTCGGGCGCGGCGCCTACGGGGTGCAGCGTGCCGCCAAGGCCTACTACGGCAAGGACGTCTCGCAACTGAACGCAAGCGAGGGCGCCTTCCTCGCCACCCTGCTCAAGGGCGCGGGACTGTACGACCCGGCGCTCAGCGCCGCCAACCACCGCCGTGCGGTGGCGCGCTGGAAATGGGTGCTGGACCGGATGGTGAAGATCGGCCGGCTCTCGCCCGAGGAGAGGGCCTCCTACACCGTCTTCCCCGAGCCGAAGCCGCCGCCGCGGCCGGCGGGGCTCAGCGGCCAGACCGGCTACCTGGTGGACACCGCGAGGGCCTACGTCTCCGCGCACAGCGGCATCTCCGACGCGGAGTTCGACCGCGGCGGCTACCAGGTCTACACGACCTTCGAGCGGCCCCGGGTCGACGCCCTGGCCGCCGCGGTCAGCGGACAGCTCGCCGCGCTGCGCCCGGCGCAGCGCGCCGCCGACCGCGATGTGCGGGTCGGCACCGCCTCGGTGGGCACCGACGGCCGCATCCTCGCCCTCTACGGCGGCCCCGACTACGTCAAGCAGGGCTTCGACGACGCCAACATCGGGATCGTGCCGGTGGGTACGGCCTTCGCCCCGCTGGTCTACGCGGCGGGTCTGCGCGACGGCGTGCTGCTGACCCGTGACGCCCCCCGTACACCGGTCACGCCGGACACGCTCTACGACGGCGACGACAAGGCGGCCGTCCACACCCCCGAGGGCCCCTACTGGAGCCGGGACGGCAAGATCGTGCGGGTGGCCAACGACGGGCACCGCTCCTACGGGCGGATCACCCTGCGGAAGGCGGTGGCGTCCTCGGTGAACGGGCCGATCGTCCAACTCGGCATGGACGTCGGCCTGGACCGGGTGCGGCAGGCGTCGGTCGACGCGGGGCTGCTGCCGGACAGCGGATTCGGCGCGCAGACCCCGGACTTCTCGCTCGGCACCGCCACCCCGAGCCCGATCAGGATGGCCGGCGCCTACGCCACCTTCGCCGCGGGCGGCACCCACACCGCCCCCTACTCCGTCCTGCGCGTCACGCGCGACGGGCAGCGCCTCCCGCTGCGATCCCCCGCCGTCACCCACCCCTTCACCCCCGCGGTCGCCGCCGACGTGACCGCGGCGCTGGCCACCGCGCGCGGCCGGGCCGGCACCGCGGGGACGGCCCCCGACAACACCTCGGCCTGGTATGTGGGTTGCACCCCGAAGGTGTCGACGGCCGTCGCCCTCTTCCGTATCGACCCCAGGTCGCAGCAGGTGGAGCCGCTGACCGGCATTACCGGCAGCCGCCCGCGGGAGAGGACCGGCAGCACCTTCCCGGCGGCCATCTGGACGCGTTACGTCGCCGCCGCGCCCTGACCACCGGGGCAGCAGTGGCAGGTACTTGCCAAAATTTTGGCCAAGACTTCGCGCCATCCGGGCATGCCGGGCGCTCGGCATGATCGGTTGACCTCCGAGCTGTCCCATCCAAGGTCTGTCCCGGGAGGTCCCGTGCACGCTTCCACCCGCAAAAGACGGTGGCTGACGATCTCAGCCGCCACCGCGCTGGCCGCGCTCGTCGCCCTGCCCGCCGGCGCCGCCCCCGGGCGCCCGTCGGCCAAGCCGCACGCCTTCACCGCCGTCACCGCGCAGGACGAGGACGGCGGCGGGGACGGCGACGGCGGCGGCGAGGCCGACGAGATCGCCGAGGGCGCCGACCAGTTCGCCGAGGCGAGGACGTCGCCGGGCACGATCGCCCCCGGTGCCTTCTCCGCGGCCTGGGACCAGCTGAACAAGCTGCCCACCACCGGCGGGAACTGGCAGCACCTGACCGGCCTGCCGTACAACTCCGACGACCCGCGCTACCGCGACTTCGACTCCAACTCCAGCGGCGGCGCAGGCCTGGTGACAGGCCGCGCGGCGGCGCTCGCGGCCGACGACGCCGGTTACGTCTACGAGGGCAGCGCCGGCGGCGGCGTGTGGCGCTCGGCGACCGGCGGCGGTCACTGGAAGCCGATCAGCGACGCGCTGCCGACCCAGGCCACCGGCGCGCTCGCGCTGGACGGCAAGGGCCGGCTGTGGCTGGGGACCGGCGAGGCGACCACCAACGCCGACGCGTATCTCGGCAGCGGCGTGTACGTGCTCACGCACCCGCACGGCGACACCTTCACCGCGCGCGACCGGGTCGGCGGCAGCGAGCTGGATTCGACCACGGTCCACACGCTGCGCTTCGGCGGCAGCACGGTGTGGGCGTCCACCAGCAAGGGCGTGTGGAGCCACTCCACGACGAACCTGCGCGGCCCGTGGAAGCTGGAGTTCGCACCCAACCCGACCTACCTGCCGGGTGGTTCGCAGGCGAGCGACCCGAACGCGCCGTACAAGAACATCGCCAACGACGTGGCGATAGACCCGAAGAACCCGTCCAACGTGCTGCTGGCGGTGGGCTGGCGCAGCGGTGACACCTACAACGGCTTCTACCGCAAGGTGAACGGCAGCTGGACCCGGGTCACCTCGCTCGGCGCGCTGCCGACCGACGCCGGCAACGTCGGCAACGTCACCTTCGCCCGCTCGGCGGACGGCTCGCGCTACTACCTGATCAACCAGTCGCCCACCGCGCTGGCCACCGACCCCGACAGCAACCTCGACGGGATCTACGTCTCCAAGAACGGCGACCCGTTCGGCAACTGGACCAAGACGGCCGACACTGAGAAGCTGGCCGCCGCCGGTTCCGCACTGGACTCGCCCGGCTTCATGCCCGGCGTCCAGGCCTGGTACAACGAATTCCTCCAGGTCGACCCGACCGACGCCGACCACGTCTACGCCGGCCTCGAAGAGGTCTTCGAGACCGGGAACGGCGGCACCGACTGGTCGGCGGTCGGACCGTACTGGAACTTCGGCTTCTCCTGCTGGAGTATCGACCCGGCCAAGCAGACCGGTGACTGCAACCAGACCGTGCACGCCGACCAGCACGCGGTGGCCGCCGGCAGCTACCACGGCAAGCCGTACGTCTACGTCGGCGACGACGGCGGCGTCTACAAGCGGCCGCTGAAGGGCAGCAAGGACGCCGACGGGCACGGCACCGACTGGGTGTCCACCAGCGACGGCACCATCGACACCCTCCAGTACTACTCGGTGGGCATCGGGCGCGACCCGGCGGGTCACGGCCTCGCCGTCAACGGCGGTCTGCAGGACAACGGCCAGTCCATCCTGCGCTCCGGTGACAAGGTGATGGGCTCCAACTTCGGCGGCGACGGCGGCGACACCCTCACCGACCCCGCCAACGGCTGCAACATCGCCCAGGAGTACGTCTACCTCGCGGTCAACGTCACGCAGAACTGCGCCGTCAACAACGGCGCCTGGGTGGACGACCCGACGAAGACCACCAGCTACGCCGTGGCGCCGCCGGACAACGAGACCGGTGAGGCCCGCTTCATCGCCCCGCTGACCGCCGACACCCGCGACAGCGACACCTGGATCGCCGGCGGACGGCACGTGTGGGTGCAGACCCACGGCTACGCCATCCGCAGCGGCGACGAGTGGACAGACGCCTTCGACCTCGGCCAGGGGCACACCGCCACCGCCGTCGCCGCTCAGGGCGGCAAGGTCTACGCGGCCTGGTGCGGCCCCTGCAACAACCAGGGCTTCACCCGCGGCATCGCGGTCGGCAACGCCGACGGCACCGGCTGGCACCAGGTCGACCTGCCGGTCGACGGCACCGTGCCCAACCGCTACCTGTCCGGATTCGCCATCGACCCCGCGAACGCCGACCACGTCTACCTGGCCGTGAACGGCTTCTCGCGGCACTGGACCGAAGGACCGGGCGCCGGTATCGGCCACGTCTTCGAGTCCCGTGACGGCGGCACCACGTGGAAGGACATCTCGGCGAACCTGCCCGACGTGCCCGCCGACTCACTGCTCGCGCTGCCCGGCGGCGGACTGGCCCTCGCCACCGATCTCGGCGTGGTCTACCGGGCACCGCACCGTACCGGTTGGAGCCGGTTCGGCCACCTGCCGGCGGTCGCCGTACTCCAGCTCAAGTCCGGCCCCGACGGGCGGATCTACGCGGCCACGCACGGCCGCGGCCTCTACTCCATCACCCTGAGGTAGGTCAGGGCGCGCGACAGCACCGGCACGCAGGCCGGCCCGGGTCCTCCCCGGGCCGGCCTGCGTGCGTGCGGAGGCAGCCCCGTCCGGGTCAGCAGACGTCTTCGAGCAGCCGCTCGACCGCCTTGCCGAGGACGGACATCCGCGCCGGGTCCGCGGCGGTGTGGGCGCGGACCCGGCGGTCCAGGTCGCGCAGCCGGGCGCAGGACGCCTCGTCGCCGCTGTCCAGGAGGTCGTAGGCCGGGCCCTCGGTCAGGGCCAGGCAGTCGCGCAGCAGCAGGGCCGTGGTGGCGTCGGGCGGGGTGGCGGGGGGCTCCTCCCAGCCGTCGGCCAGGTAGCGGGCCGGGTCGGTCACCATCCAGCCGGTCACCAGGCCGTCGCTGAGCAGCAGGTGCGTGCCGTCCGCGATCCGTACCGCGATCCGCTGCGCGTCGGCCCGGGTCCTGGGATCGGCGCCCAGGCACACCAGGTGGCGGCCCGCCGGGTCGGTCCAGCGGTAGGCGGCCGCGGGCAGCGCGAAGTCCTCGGCCCGGTCGGCCACCAGGCCGCCGGTGGCCACCGGGGCCACCGTCCACTGCTCGCAGAGCAGCGGATCGGGGCTGGGAAGGTCCGGCAGCCGCAGGAAGAGGCTCCGCAGCCGGCGGTCGGCGGCGCGGAAGCGCACGGTGTCGGCCTCCGCCCACAGCCAGGGGGCGCTGCCGAACGTCTCGGCCAACTCCCGCTCCCGGTCCGCCGGTTCCGCGCCGCCGCCGACGGACAGCGAGGCGTCGACGGGCCGCAGCCGGGTGGGCGCGGACAGCGGGGGTCCCGACACCTCGGCGGCAGCGGTGTCCGTCAGCAGTACCTTCACGTTCACGTCCACGGGAGCTTCGCCACCTCGTCAGCGGATCTGGATCGCGGGCGGCATGTAGTTGCCGTTCGTGTCCTTGATTCTGCCGTTGATGATGTCGTCGTGGGTGATCGGATCGCCGGGGTCCTCCGGTCTGCCGCCCAGCGCCTTCGCGCCGCTGTCGCCCTTGATCCCCGAAGGGCCGTATCCGGTGATGACATCGCCGCCGCCGGCGCCGCCGCCCTTGACGACCACGATGTCGTCGCCCTGCCGGAAGATGAGCTTTCCCGCGCCGCCCTGCGACTGGTAGATCGCGTCCGGGTTCTTGAGGATGTCCAGCACGCGCTGGTCGTCGGGGAAGTGCGGGTGGTAGTTCGACGCCTTGCGCATCTTGCCGGCCTGCGCCCGCTCGATCACCTTGTCGGCGACCTTGAGCGCCTTCTCGCAGTCCGCGAGGCCGAGCACGTCCGTCCTCGCGGTGGGGTTGTGGACGTAGGCGTAGTCGTTGTCGGCGGGCAGCAGGCCGAGCGGGTCGGCGGACAGGTAGCGGGCGGTGTGCGGGTCGTAGTAGCGGTGCAGGTTGTAGTGCAGGCCGGTCTCGTCGTCGGCGTACTGCCCGGGGAAGCGCAGCGGGCAGTCGGCGGCGGTCGCGGTGGCCGGCCCGCCGCCCCACAGGGGCGTGCTGATCCGCCAGGCGGTCTCGCCCTGCGCGGTGAGCAGTTCGGTGGGGGTGCCGACGGGGTCGGTGACGACGGCGTAGAAGCGGGTGCCGTTCTCGGTCTGCACCAACGGGCGGTGGGAGTCGGGGGCGTAGTCCCAGGTGGTGGTCCCGCCGCCGGGGGCGGTCCGCTCGGCGAGGCGGGTGCCCTCCCATGTGAAGTCGGTGTGGGCGTGGACGCTGCCGTCAAGGCCCAGTTGCTGCTTGGCGATACGGCGGCCGAGCGGGTCGTAGCGGTAGCGCCAGGCGGTGCCGTCGCCATGGGTTCCGGTGAGGCGGTCCTCGGCGTCCCAGGTGTAGGTCCGTACGCGCTTCTGGCCGTTGAGCAGCCGGCGGGTGGTGCGGGTGAGGCGGCCCTGGGCGTCGTGCTCGTACGTCGTGCGGCCCGCGCGGGTGATGCGGGTGCCGGAGTATTCGCGGGTGCCGGGGGCGTCGGTGCCGGCGTGGTGGTCGGTGCCGGGCTCGTCGGCGCCGGGGGCGCTGTGCCGGGTGAGGTTGCCCGCCGGGTCGTAGGCGTAGGACTCGGTCCAGGTGGCCGCGTCGACGGCGGTGACCCGGCCCTCGGGGTCCAGGGCGAAGCGGCGGCGGGCGCCCGCGGAGTCGCGGATCTCGGTGAGGTAGCCGTCGGGGCGGTAGGTGTAGTCGCGGTGCCGTGGCGCGGGACCGGCGGCGACGCTCTGCCGGACGAGGCGGCCCGCCGGGTCCCACACCTGGTCCAGGTCGAAGGCGTCGGCGATGCGGCGCCCGGTCTCCCGCCCGGCCGCGTCATGGGTGAACTCCAGCGCACCGGCGGCCGTTTCGAGCCCGGCAGGCCGGCCGGCGGCGTCGTACGTCCAGGTCGAGGTGTGGCCGCCGGGAGTGGTGCGGGACGTGCGGCGGCCGACCGGGTCGTAGGTGTAGCGGGTGGTACGGCCGTTGACGGTCTCCCGCAACGGGTGCCCGAGGGCGTCCCGTTCGTACGTCACCTCCGCGTCGGCGTTGGACAGTGCCGCGAGCAGGCCGTCGGCGTCGTAGGCGTAGGTCGTCGACTCCCCCGCCGGCGTGCGCTGTTCGGTGATCCGGCCGAGCGGGTCGCGGGTGTAGGCCAGGGTCTGCCCGGCGCCGTTGGTGCGGACCGCGAGGCGCCCTGCCGCGTCGTGGGCGTAGCCGAGGGTGCGGCCGTTGAAGTCCGTCTCGGACGTCAGGAGTCCCGCCGGGTCGTAGGCGTAGGTCCAGTGCAGGCCGCCCGGGCCGGTGACCCGGGTCAGGTTCAGTTCGCTGTCGTAGCCGAACGAATAGACCCTGCCGTCCGGGTCCGTGCGGGTCGCGGCCAGGTCGAAGTGCGTGTACGCGTAGCGGGTCGTCCGCCCGGCCCGGTCCGTCCTGGCCAGCAGGTTGCCCTCGGGGTCCCAGGTCCAGGTCTCCCGCACCCCGTCCGCGCCCTGCCGCCACAGCGGCCTGCCCTCGACGGTCCAGGCGGCCCGCACGGTGTGGCCGAGCTGGTCGGTGACGGCGGTGACCCGGCCGAAGGCGTCCCGCTCGACGGCGGTGCGGTGGCCGAGCGGGTCGGTCGTGCCGGTGACCAGGCCGGCGGCGTTCGTCACGTAGGCGCGGGTGCTGCCGTCCGGGTCGGTGACCGACAGGATCTGCCCGGCAGGGCCGTAGACCGAGCGCGTGACACCGCCGAGCGGGTCGGTCGCGGTGAGCCGGTTGCCGCGCTCGTCGTAGCCGTACGTCCAGGTGGCGCCGCCGGCTTCGGTGGCCTCCACCGGCAGGCCCAGTGCGTTGTAGGCGACGGTGACGCGGGTGCCGTCCGGCTGGTCGACGGCGGTGACGCGGCCCGCGTCGTCGTAGCCGTAGCGGGTCGTCGCGCCCAGCGGATCGGTGACCGCGACCAGCCGGTGGGCCGCGTCCCACTCCTGGACGGTGGTGTGGCCCAGCGGGTCGGTCTCCCGGATCAGCCGGTAGGCCGCGTCGTGCTGGTAAGTGCGCCGGTTGCCGAGGGAATCGGTGAAGGTCGTGGTCCGCGTGGCGCCGTCGTAGCCGAGGGTGCCAGCCAGGAAGCCGTCGGGGCCTTCGGTCCGCACGCAGCGGCCGAGGGAGTCGTAGCCGTAGCGGTAGGTGCTGTCGTTGCGGTCGGTCCAGGAGGTGATCCGGCCCGCGGTGTCGTACGTGAACCGGTACGGCAGCCCGGAGGAGTTGACGACCTCCGTCAGCCGCCCCGCGGAGTCGTAGCCGAACGAGCGGACCAGGGTGCCGGTCCCGTCCGCGCCGACCAGCCGCAGGCCCGTCACCCGGCGGTCCCGGCTCTCGACGGTGATGCGGTAGCCACCCGAGTGGCTGATCCCGGCCGGGACGCCGGCCGCGTCGTAGGTGATCCGGTAGTTGTTGCCGTTGCGGTCGCTCACCTCGGCCAGCGGCAGCAGCATCGGGCCGCCGCGAGGCCGGGAGGCGGTGGCGACGGCGGCGAAGTGCAGGGTGCGGCCGGTGTCGGTGTCGGTGATCCGCACCGGGCTGCCCGGCACCCCGTCCCACTCCAGCGGCCAGCGCGGCCCCTCCACCGGCAGCACCGGCGAACCCGCCGCCGGCACCGGGTAGACCAGCAGCGCCCCGTCGTCGGCGACGAAGACCGCGCCCTGGCCGTCCAGTTCGAGCCGCTGGTCCAGCGTCGACGCCCACGACGGCCCGAACCAGCGGCCCGTGCGGTACGACGACAGGTGGGTGCGATCGAGCACCAGCGGCAGGGTGCCCGCCAGCGACAGGTCCGTCTGCGACAGCAGCATGTCGCCGGTCGCGATGTCGACCGGGTCGGTGACGCAGTCCTTGGCCGCCTTGCGGATCCCGGACTTCAGCGGGTCCTCGGCCGCCGCCCTGGCCGCCGCGTCCTCGCCCGCCTCCTTGCCGGCGCCCTCGACGCCGGCCTTGGCTCCCGCGCTGCCGCCGTCGGTCGCGAGCGCCATCAGGATGTTGCCGATCAGGCGACCGCCCGCCTCGTCGCCGTCGGAGCCCCATCCGCTGCCGAGCAGCATGCCGGGCAGCCGCTCGGGGTGCGCGGTCATGTCGACCAGGCCGGCGGCGGTGGAGTTGAGGTGGGTCAGGTACTGCGCGGGGTGGGTGAGGTTGTACGGGTCGTACGGGTTCAGGCCGCGGACGAACTTCAGCAGGTCGGTGCCCGACCGGACCAGGCCGCCGGCGAAATGCTCGACCTGGATCGGCGCGGACTTCAGGAAGTCGCCGCCGTCGCTCTTCATCCGGTCGGTGAAGTCCGGCTTCTCCGGCGCCAGCGCGGCAGCCGTCCTGATCTTCGACTCGGCCTCGCCCGCCGCCGTGTCGCGCTGCCTGCGGGCCGAGTCCAGGGTGTCCTTCGCGGTGGCCCGGTCCTTGGCGCCCGGGTCGACGAAGTCCGCGGGTTTCACCGGCGGTTGGCCGTCACCGGACTTCTTGTAGGCGTCCAGGTCGGAGTTGTAGCGGTCGACCTTCGCGTTGTAGGCGTCCGCCGCCGTCTTGCGGGCGGCCTGACCCTGCTTCCACAGCCGCACCGCCTCTTTCGCCTGGCCCAACGCCCAGTCCACGGTGTGCGCGTAGGCCGTCAGCGCGTCGGTGGCGTCCTGGCAGGCCGCCGACGCCTTCGCCCACTTCGCGGGCTGGGGCTTGAACTTCGCCCGGAAGGCCTCGGCTCCGTCGCCGTCCCAGCTGCCCGGGTCGAGGTGGATCAGCCCGCTGTGCCCGGTCTCGAACGCCGTGTGGAACCTGGCCAGATGCTCGGCGGCGGCCCGGATCTTCGCCGAGTCCCCGTGCAGCAGCTCCTTCGGGTCCTCGGTCTGCCCGAGCTGCTGCTCGGCGACCTCGGCCCCCAACTGGTCGGCGACCGCGTCGCCGTGGTCGTCCACCCAGTCCGCCGCGTCGTGCAGACCGACGTGGTCGAGCCCGTCCCCGACGAGGTGCGCCCCGTCGTCGATCAGCTCCCCGGCCTTCTTCTTGGCCTTCCCGAGCAGCTTCTCGCCGCTGTCGCCGATCTTGTCGACCAGATCTCCCAGGCCCATGAGACCACCCCCGTGGCCCCAGAATACGGGGCGGGCCGCCGCGCCCACAGGGTTCAGCCGGCCCACGTCGCCTTCTGCCGCAGGGCCGCGGCGGTCTTCCGTATCCACGGCAGGGCGTCGTAGAGGGCCTGCCCCGGGCAGGTGGTCTCGAAGACGTCGCGGTGCCCGGAGATCACGTTCAGCGTGGCCGCCGTGCCCTTGGGGTAGCGGCTTCCGCCGTTGCTGGACACCAGCCGCACCTTGCCGGTCGCGTCGACCGACGGGTCCAGCTTCCAGGCGGCTATCTCGGCGATGGCCTGGAGCATCGCCCGCGGCACCTTCCGGCCCGCCCCGAAGTTGCCCAGCGCCGCTATGCCGATGGTGTCGGTGTTGAAGCCCTCGGTGTGCGCGCCGCGCACGTCGCGCTGCGCGCTGCCACTGCGGCCCTCGTAGATGCCGCCGCAGCGGTCGACCACGAAGTTGTACCCGAGGTCGTCCCAGCCGAGCGCGATGTGCTGCTGCTGAAGGGCGACCAGCATCGCCGGCACGTCCTTCTTGCAGTCGTAGTCGTTGGGATTGTCCGTGTGGTGCACGAAGACCGCCTTGACCGAGTGGTCGTAGACGAGCCCCTTGCGCACCGCTGCCTCGTCGGCGTGCCACGCCGTACGCCCGATGACCACGGGCCGCAGCATCGACGGGTGCAGGACGGCGCGGGTGTGCCGCTGCCTCTGTACCGGACGGTCTGGGGCCGAGCAGGCCCCCAGAAAGGCCAGCGCCAGAAGCGACGACACCAGCTTTATCCTGAGCGGTCGCATACCTTCCACGCTCGGCCCGTTCCGGGTGCGCCGACAGCCACCAGGGGCCATTCGGGTGAATGGTGGCCATCTGACCTGCGGTTTCGCCGCGCGGGCCGGTGCGGGTCAGTGTGCCGGCCGGTGCCTGGGGCGGTGCGCGGGGCGTGTGCGGCCGGTGGGCCGGCCGGCGGCTCAGGTGCGGCGGGAAGGTCCCGTGAAGCGCCAGCCGCGGGCGGTCAGGCGGGGCAGGAGGGCGGCGACCGCCTCGACGGTCTGGGAGCGGTCGCCGCCGCCGTCGTGCAGCAGGACGACCGCGCCGGGGGTGAGGCGGGACTCGACCCGGCGGACCAGCTCGGGGGTGCCCGGGGGCTCCCAGTCCTCGGCGGCGACGCGCCAGCCGAGCGGGAGCATGCCGAGGCGGCGGGCGACCTCGGGGGTGCACCCCCAGTTGCCGAAGGGGGCGCGGAAGTACGGGATCGGCACGCCGGGGACGGCCGCGCGGATGGCCGCCGTGGTGCTCACCAGGTCGGCCTCGATCCGCTCCGCCGGCCAGTCCGACATGTCGTCGTGGTGCATGCCGTGGTTGCCCAGCCGGTGGCCGCCGGCGACGATCGCGCGGACGACTTCCGGGTGGGCCAGGGCGTGGGCGCCCCAGAGGCAGAAGACCGCCGTGACCCCGTGCTCGCGGAGCACGGACAGCAGGTGCGGAGTGTGGACCGGGTGCGGTCCGTCGTCGAAGGTCAGCGCCAGATACGAGCCGACCTGGCAGGTGGTCTCGACGACGGACCCGGTGGTCCGGCCGAGCCGGCCTGCCGGTCCTTGTGCTGTGGTGGTCACGGCGGTGCTCCTGTCGTGCGGGTCAGCTCGCTTGGCAGCTCAGGGTGAGGGTGGGCGCGGCTCCGCCGTTGACGGTGTAGCCGAAGGTCGTGCTCGCCCCGGCACCGAGCGTGCCGTTGTACGGTGCGTTCTTCGCCGTGGTCAGGCCACCGGAGCTGCCCTGCACGGCATTCCACAGGCTGGTGATCGTGTCACCCGCGGGCTGCGACCACGACGCGGTCCACCCCGAGATCGCCGAACTACCGGTGTTCTTGACCGTGACCTCGGACTGGTAACCACCCGTCCACGCGTTCACCGTCCGATACGTCGCCGAGCACCCCGCACTCGGCGGCGGCGTACCACCGGTCGTACCCGCCGACGTACCCGAACTCGTACCCGCCGACGTACCCGTGCTCGTACCGGT